>NZ_LPWA01000110.1 GCF_001510895.1 Mesorhizobium loti
CCGCGAAGCGGCCAGAGGGGGTCGGCAGAGGCAGCGCGCGACGTAATAAATGCCGAGCGCTGCCGCGGCGACCCCACCCGGCGGCTCCGCCGCCACCCTCCCCACGAGGGGGAGGGAAGCCCGCATCGAGGTCGACGAGGTCTGCGCCACGCTCGACGTTCCGCTCGGACCCGAGATCGGCCAATGCTGCGGTGGACGGGTCGAGGTACTGATACGCCCGGTCGATGCAGCACTCGAACAGCAACTGATCGCCAAGGCAGAAGCCGAGGAGGCCCGTCTGCCGCATGTCTATGTCTTCGGCGGCGGTCATGTCGGCCAGGCGCTGGCCGCCTCGCTGGCGCTGCTGCCGATCCACGCGGTTGTCGTCGAGACACGCGCCGATGCGCTGGAAGGCATGCCGGAAACGGTCGAGACACGGCTGACGCCAATGCCTGAAAGCGTGGTGCGCGACGCCCCGGCGGGATCGGCCTTCGCCATCCTCACGCATGACCATGCGCTCGATTTCCTCATCGTCGCCGAGGCGCTGAAGCGCGACGACACCGCCTATGTCGGCATGATCGGCTCCAAGACCAAGAAGGCGACCTTCAGGAACTGGTTCTTGAGGTCGGCCGAGGGCAGCGAGGCCGAGTTCAAGCGCCTCGTTTCGCCGATTGGCGGCAATGCGGTGAAGGACAAACGCCCACCGGTGATCGCAGCGCTCGCCGCCGCCGAGATCATGACGGCGCTGGTGTCGCATGCGGCAGAGGTGGCCGCTTCAAAAGCCAGCGAAAAGGTGATGGCCGGCTGAAGCCAGCCGGCCACATGCGGGAAAAGACTATTCCTTTTCCTGTGTGTGCGCCTCGAGGAACCACAGCAATTTGTCGAGCGAGCGCGAATAGGCGGTAAAAATGTCGGCGGTATCGGCGTCGCCCGCATCCGCCGCCTCGTCGATCGCCCCACGGGTCAGCCTGGCCGCAGTGGCATAGCGGTCGATCAGCGCCGCCAGATGATCCTTGGTTTTGTGGATGTCGGTTGGATAGGGCTTCAGCTTGGTCGCCCTCGCCACCTCCTACGAGGTGCCATGCGCGGTGCCGCCGAGCTGGACGGCGCGTTCGGCGATGATGTCGACATGGCCGTCGATCTCCTCGCGGAATTCGTCCAGCATCTCGTGGATGGCGATGAATTGCGGCCCCTTGACGTTCCAGTGCGCCTGCTTGGTGATCAGCGCCAGGTCGATGGCGTCGGCAAGCCTGGCGTTGAGAAGATCGATCGATTCCTTCTTGGCGTCGGATTTGAGGTCGTTCTTGGTGACGATGGCGTCCATAATCGGCTCCTGTTGAGCTGCGTCGCTGGGTGAGGGCTGAGGACTGAAGGGCGGCTTGCACGGCCGCCAATCGCCAGAACGGCAAAGGGGCGAGTTTCGTTCCGCGCCGCCCTACGCTGGCCGTCTGAGGCCAAGATGCTCCCGCAGCGTACGGCCCTCATAGTCGGTGCGGAACAGGCCGCGCCGCTGCAACTCCGGCACAACTAGGGTCGCGAAGGCGTCGAGCTCACCCGGAAACCAGGACGGCATGACGTTGAAGCCGTCCGCGGCGCCGCCTTCGAACCGCGCCTGCAATTCGTCGGCGATCTGCTCGGCCGTGCCGACGACCCGCCAATGGCCGCGCGCGCCGGCAAAATAACGCGCAAGCTCGCGGATCGAGAGGCCGTCGCGGCGTGCCTGCTCGATGACCAGCACCTGCCGGCTTTTCATGCCTTCGCTCTCCGGCAGCTCCGGCAACGGTCCATCGATCGGATAGCGCTGGAGGTCGGAGATGCTGAGATAGCTGGAAAGCAGCGCCACAGCGACATCGTCCGGGATCAGCTCCTGCAGCGCATCGTATTTTGCCTGGGCCTCGGCCTTCGTCGCCGCAACGATCGGCGCCACGCCGGGCATGATCTTCACGTCATCCGGCTGGCGTCCGTAGGCTGGAAGGCGGCCCTTGAGATCATCGTAAAATGCCTTGGCCTCTTCAAAAGTCTGCGCTGCCGAGAACACGACATCGGCGGTCCGTGCGGCAAGGTCCTTGCCGTCATCGGATGCCCCGGCCTGCACCATCACCGGCGCGCCCTGCGGCGAGGGCGGTACGTCGAGCGGATCGCGCACCGAAAAGCTCTGGCCGTCATGGCCGGCCGCCTTGCGGTGCCATAAACCCGTAACGACGGCAGCGAATTCGCGGGCACGTTCGTAGCGATCGGCATGCGGCCTCAGACCCGTCGAGCCGAAATTCGCCGCTTCGATCGGGCTGGCCGAGGTGACGAGGTTCCATCCGGCTCGGCCGCCGCTCAGATTGTCGAGCGAGGCAAACATGCGCGCCAGCCCATAGGGCTCGTTGTAGCTGGTCGATGCCGTCGAAACGAGGCCGATGCGCTCCGTCTGCACGGCAAGGGCCGAAAGCAGGCTGATCGGCTCGAGACCGATCGAGCGCGAGGTCTGGCTGGCGATGTTGACATTAGCCTCGCGCAAGCCGGCGGCGTCCTCGCAGAAGACCATGTCGAATTTCGCCGCTTCAGCCGTGCGCGCCAGTTGGATGTAATGGTCGATGTCGATGCCCGCCGTCACATGCGCATCCGGATGGCGCCAGGCGGCGATATGGTGGCCGGTCGCCCACAAGAAGAGGCCGAGCTTCATCTGGCGCGCGCTCATGGCTTGCCATCCTCACCCAACCCAAGGCGATCGCGCAGCGTCTTGCCCGGTTGTGTCTCGGCAAATCCGTGTCGCTTGAGTTCCGGCAACAATCGTTCGACAAAATCCTCCAATGCGGCAGCCCGAGACTCCACAGCCAGAACGATGCCGTCGCAGCCGGATGAGAGGCATAGGTCTTCCAGACTGCCGCCGTAACGTTCCGGCCGTGCATCGGCGACCGTCAGCACCTTGATCGTCATCGGGTCGCGCCCCGCTTCGTGCGCCCTGCGTTTGATCTCATCGCGGGCCGCTCTCGCGCCCGGCGGCTCGCTATTATCCAACAGCACGAAATCGGCGCGGCGGCTGGCAAAATCGAGCTCGGTCTCTGCCAGGCCGGACATAACCAGCAGTGGGCGGTCTTGCGGCGAGCGTGCGACATTGAGCGGCCCGCGCACCGAGAAGAATTCACCGGTGAAGTTCGCCAGGTGCATCTTGTCCGGATCGTGGAAGCGGCCTGATGCCTTGTCGAACAATAGGGCGTCATGTTCCCAGCCGCTCCACAAGAGCCGCACAATGTTGATGAACTCCCTGGCGCGGCGGCGGAAATCATCGTTCGAAAGACCTTCCGGCCGGCTGAAATTCGCAGCGTCGCGCGGGTTCTGCGTCATCGTCGCGTTCCAGCCGATTCGGCCATGGCTGATGATGTCGAGCGAAGCGAAACGGCGTGCCAGATTGTAGGGCTGGTGCGCGAGCGTCGAGGCGCTGGCGACAAGGCCGATCCTGTCGGTCACGGTGGCCAGGGCGGCAATGAGGGTGGTCGCTTCGAACGGGCTGGTCGACGGTTCGCCGCTCGCCAATGAGTCGGAAATGATGACTATGTCGACGCCGGCTGCTTCCGCGCTCCGCACGAAGGCGCTGATCTGGCCGAAGCCCAGGACGTCTTGCCCGTTTGTGGCGGCGATGTTCAGCGAAATGGCGAGATGCATAGTGCGGCCCTTCGGCTGCCTTTAAAATCGGGCAACGTTTGGCCACCAACCTAGGCCCGTCTTCGCGTAAGGCAACGGGACCGACTAGGCCACCAGGCTGTCACATGCCGGCCAGCCGTCGCGTGCCTCAAGGTAGAG
The DNA here is from genome assembly GCF_001510895.1 of Mesorhizobium loti. Lineage (GTDB taxonomy): Bacteria > Pseudomonadota > Alphaproteobacteria > Rhizobiales > Rhizobiaceae > Mesorhizobium > Mesorhizobium loti_A. The sequence goes on from NZ_LPWA01000110.1 coordinate 3,769, forward strand.
CTCTTGACGGCTCGAATGTTGCGTTGGCGGCCACATACTTCGGCGACAAGCCTGAACGCCCATCGTGTCGTCATTCTATGGCGTCGCTCCGCCCGTGGATGACGACGTCACGGAGGCTTCGGCCAATCGCGACGAGACGCAGCGCGGCCCATCACTTGCCAGCAAGAATATCCTTGATCAGCCGCTGGCAGCGCTCGGCCATGAAGTCGAGCAAGAGCCGCACCTTCGGGTCCTGCAGCTTCTTGTGCGGATAGACGGCGGCGAACTGCACCGGCGTCGGCGGCGTTTTGGCCAGGATCACCTTCAGCCGCTGGTCGCGGATGAAGGGCTCGACCTCGAAGCGCGGTTTGTTGATGATGCCGCGCCCCGACAGCGCCCAGCCGGTCAGCACGTCGCCGTCGTCGGTGTCGTAAGGCCCGTGCACTTCGAGTTTCTGCACACCGCTCGATGTCTGCAGCGTCCAGACGAATTCACGTGTGCCGGCGTAGCGCAGCATCAGGCAGTCATGCTTCTTGCCGATAAGCTCCTGCGGCTCGACCGGCTCGCCGCGCGCTTCGAGATATTTCGGCGCCGCCACCAGCACGCGCTCGCACTCCATGATGCCGCGCATCCGAAGGCTGGAATCCTCGATGATGCCGAGGCGGAAGGCGACGTCGATGCCTTCCTTCATGATGTCGACATTGTGGTCGGAGAGCCTGAGCCGCACCTCGATATCGGGGTATTTGTCGTGGAAGTCCGGAATGCCGGAGGCGATCAGGCGCCGGCCGAGGCCGAGCGGCGCCGTGACCTTGATCGTGCCGCGTGGCTGGCCCGAGAGTGCTGCCACCGCGGCTTCCGCGTCGGTGATCGCGTCCAGCACCTGCTTGGCGCCGGTGTAGAATACCGTGCCGTGCTCGGTCGGCATCAACTGTCTTGTTGTGCGGTTGAACAGCCGCACGCCAAGGTGCTTCTCCAGCTCCTTGATGCGGTTGGAGGCGACCGCCGGCGAAATGCGCATATCGCGGCCGGCCGCCGACAGATTGCCGAGCTCGACGACGCGGACGAAGACGGCGATGTTGTCGAGATAGGCCATGCGGCTGTCGTGGCTCTCAAATGGCTGCGTGCAGTGAATCTAGTATTTTCCATTTTTTTTTGAAAGTCATCGCGCACCTCGCCTCTTTTCGTTTGCGTTCCAGACCGTAAAGTCGCCTGATCGGCAGGGACGATTTCCCAGGGGCGACTCGATGGCGGATTTTGCGATTTTCTGGGACTGGCTGAGTTTTGCGGTCCGCTGGCTGCATGTCATCACCGGCATCGCCTGGATCGGCTCGTCCTTTTATTTCGTCGCCCTCGACCTCGGCCTGCGCCAGCGTCCCGGCCTGCCCGCCGGCGCTTTCGGCGAGGAATGGCAGGTGCATGGCGGCGGCTTCTACCACATCCAGAAATATCTGGTGGCGCCGGCCGAGATGCCGGAGCATCTGACCTGGTTCAAATGGGAATCCTACGCCACCTGGCTGTCAGGTTTCGCCATGCTGTGCGTGGTCTATTATGCCGGCGCGGATCTCTTCCTGATCGATCCCAACGTGCTCAACATCTCGGTGCCGGTCGGCATTCTGCTGTCGCTGGCCACCATCGGCGTCGGCTGGATCGTCTACGACCTGCTCTGCCGTTCGCCGCTGGGAAAAAGCGACACCGGCCTGATGCTGGTGCTCTACTGCGTGCTGGTGTTCATCGCCTGGGGGCTGACGCACCTCTTCACCGGCCGCGCCGCCTTCCTGCATCTCGGCGCCATCACCGCCACGATCATGTCGGCCAACGTCTTCATGGTCATCATCCCCAATCAGAAGATCGTTGTCGCCGACCTGATCGCCGGCCGTAAGCCGGACCCGAAATACGGCAAGATCGCCAAGCAGCGCTCGCTCCACAACAACTACCTGACCTTGCCGGTCCTGTTCCTGATGCTGTCGAACCACTACCCGCTGGCCTTCGGCACTCAGTTCAACTGGGTCATCGCCTCGCTGGTCTTCATTATCGGTGTGCTGATCCGGCACTATTTCAATACGGTGCATGCCCGCAAGGGCAACCCGACCTGGACCTGGCTCGGCGCCGCCGTGCTGTTCATGATCATCATCTGGCTGTCGACCGTGCCGAAGGTTTTGACCGGCGAACCGAAGACTTCCGCCGCTTCCGCCGCGGCCCAGGTCTACATGGCCTCGGCGCATTTCCCAGCCGTCCGCGACACCGTGCTCGGCCGCTGCTCGATGTGCCACACCGAGGAGCCGGTCTATGAGGGCATCTACCACGCGCCGAAGGGCGTGATGCTCGACACCGACGCCCGCATCGCCGAACATGCGCGCGAGATCTATCTCCAGGCCGGCCGGGCGCATGCCATGCCGCCAGCCAACGTCACCCAGATAACCGACCAGGAACGGGCCCTTTTGGTGGCCTGGTTCGAAGGCGCCGGAAAGTAAGCATGACATCAAAACTCCTGCGCGGCCGCACGCTCTCCTTCCTGCGCTGGCCCGAAGCGATAGACGACCATTCCGCCTGGCGCTACGAGGAGGATGGCGGGCTGCTGATCGACGGCGGCAAGATCATTGCCGCCGGTCCCTATGCCGAGGTCGCGAGGAAAGCCGGGGCCGGGATCGGGACAATCGACCATCGCCCGCATCTCATCCTGCCGGGCTTCCTCGACGCCCATGTGCATGTTCCGCAGATGCAGATCATCGCTTCCTATGGCGCCGAACTGCTCGACTGGCTGAACAAATACACTTTCCCCGAGGAGTCGAAATTCCAGAACGCGCAGCACGGCCGCCGTATCGCCAGGCTCTTCCTCGACGAAATGTTGCGCCAGGGCACGACGACGGTCGTCGCCTATTGCTCGGTGCACAAATCCTCGGCCGAAGCCTTCTTCGCCGAGTCGCATGAGCGCAACATGCTCAACATCGCCGGCAAGGTGATGATGGACCGCAACGCGCCGGAAGGCGTGCTCGACACGCCGCAGGCGGGCTATGACGACAGCAAGGCGCTGATCGCCGAATGGCACGGCAAGGGCCGCCAGCTCTATGCCATCACGCCGCGCTTCGCCATCACCTCCTCGCCCAAGCAGATGGAGATGGCCGGCGCTCTCTGCCGCGAGCATCCCGATCTCCACATGCAGACGCATCTGTCGGAGAACCACGCCGAGATCGCCTTCACCCAGGAGCTCTACCCCTGGTCGCGCGACTACACCGATGTCTACGAGCATTACGGCCTGCTGGGGAGGAAAAGCCTGTTCGGCCATTGCATCCATCTGTCGGAGCGCGAGGCGGACGCGCTGTCGCAGTCGGGCTCGGTCGCGGTGTTCTGTCCGACCTCCAACCTTTTCCTCGGCTCCGGCCTGTTCGACTACCAGCGCTACCGCCGCCGCGAGAAGCCGCTCCGGATCGCGGCCGCGACCGACGTCGGCGGCGGCACCAATTATTCGATGCTGCGCACCATGGATGAAGGCTACAAGGTGATCGCGCTGAATGGCGAGAAGCTGAACCCGTTCCAGTCGTTCTGGCAGTTGACGCGCGGCAATGCCGAGGCGCTGTCGGTGGCCGACAAGGTCGGCACGCTCGATGAAGGTACCGATGCCGATATCGTCGTGCTCGACGCCCGTGCCACGCCGGCGATGCGGCTGAGGATGGAGACGGTGGAGACGCTGGCGGAAGAGCTCTTCCTGCTGCAGACGTTGGGCGACGACCGCGCCGTGCGCGAGGTCTATGTGGCCGGCCGACCGGCGAAGAGCGCCATCGCGGCATAACGCCATTCCATGCGTTCCGCGCTTGACCCGGCGTCAGCCATCGGTCAAAGCGTGCGTCGACATTGACAGGGGAACGCTATGGCTGCCGCCGACGACATCGCTCTGATCAAGAAACAGGAAGCCACGCTGGTCTTTCCGGCCTTCGACGAGGCCGTGGCCTTCGAGATCGGCTCGGCGATCCGCAAGCGTGCGCTGGCCGAAAACCTGCCGATCATCGTCGACATCAGGACCTTCGACCGGCCGCTCTTCTATGCGGCGATGCCGGGCTCGAACGCCTCCAATCCCGACTGGGCGCGGCGCAAGATCAATGTGGTGAGGCGGTTCCTGAGAAGCACCTATCGCATGGTGCTGGAGCAGCAGCGCCCTGACCGCACCTTCAAGGTCGGCGAGGGGTTGGACATTGCCGACTATGTGCTCGCCGGCGGCGGCTTTCCGGTCACCGTGAAGGGCGCCGGCGTCATCGGCGTCATTGCCGTCTCGGGCCTGCCGGAGCGGGAGGATCATGGCGTCGTGGTCGATGCGCTGTGCGAGCACTTGGGCGCCGATCGAAGACAATTGGCGCTGCCGCCGGAAGAAAAATCGTGACGTCGGCGCTGCCCCTCATCCGCCTGCCGGCACCTTCTCCCCGTAAAGGACGGGGAGAAGGGACGCGCTCCAGCGCTGGTGACCCCCTCTCCCCGTCCTTACGGGGAGAGGGTAAGGGTGAGGGGCAGCGCAGACGTTGGAAAGATCCACGAAACGCCGGTGGCCGCCAACTATGACCGTGCTCGATCCCAAATCCTTCCTCACCGCGATCTTCAACGCGGCCGTCGCCGCCGCCGATCCGGAAAAGACGATCCGCAATCATTTGCCGGCGAAACTGAAGGGCCGCACCATCGTCATCGGCGCCGGAAAAGGCTCGGCCCAGATGGCGGCCGCCTTCGAGAAGGTATGGGACGGTCCGATCGACGGGCTGGTCGTCACCCGCTACGGCTATGGCGCAAAATGCGAGCGCATCCAGATCATCGAGGCGGCGCATCCGGTGCCGGACGCCGCCGGCCTCGAGGCCTCGCGCCGGCTGCTGGAAAAGGTGCAGGGACTAACGTCGGACGACCTAGTCGTGGCGCTGATTTCCGGCGGCGGCTCGGCGCTGCTGCCGTCGCCCGCCCCCGGCCTGACTTTAGCCGACGAGATCGCCGTCAACGAGGCGCTGCTCGCCTCCGGCGCGCCCATCGCGGCGATGAACACCATCCGCAAGCATGTTTCGACCATCAAGGGCGGACGCCTCGCCGCCGCCGCCCATCCGGCGAGGGTGGTGTCGCTGGTCGTCTCCGACATTCCCGGTGACAATCCAGCATTGGTTGCTTCGGGGCCGACCGTTCCCGACACCGGCAGCCGCGCGGACGCGCTGGCATCGATCGCCGCCTATGGCATGAAGCTGCCGGCCTCGGTCATGGCGCATATCAACTCGCCTGAGGCCGATGCGCCGCGTCCGGACGATCCGCGCTTTGCCGGCAATGAAGTGCATCTCATCGCCTCGGCAGGCGTCTCGCTGGAAGCGGCGGCGGCTGAAGCCCGGCGGCAAGGCATCGAGGCTGTGATCCTCTCCGATTCCATCGAGGGCGAGGCACGCGAGGTCGGCGGCGTCCATGCCGCGATTGCCCGCGAGGTCGCTACCCGCAGTCGTCCGTTTGCCAAGCCGGTGTTGATCCTGTCGGGTGGCGAGACGACGGTGACGTTGCGCGCCAAGGGCAAGGGCGGCCGCAACTCCGAGTTCCTGCTTGCCTTCGCCATCGGCGTCGATGGCATGAACGGCATCCATGCGCTCGCGGCCGATACGGACGGCATCGACGGCTCCGAGAACAATGCCGGCGCGTTTGCGGACGGCTCGACGGTCGCGCGCATGCGCGCAGCGGGCGTGGATGCCAAGGCGATGCTCGCCGGCAACAATGCCTGGACGGCCTTCAATGCGGTCGGCGACCTGTTCGTGCCCGGCCCGACCGGGACGAATGTCAACGATCTCAGGGCGATCTTGATCCGCTGAACTCGGTCGGTAGGCTGTGTTGAGATTCAGGTCAGGCCGAGCCGAGAATGGTGGCTTCCGAGAACCGGAGCGGAGCGTACTTAGGTACGTGAGCACCGGAAGCGCAGGACGCCGCCATTTGCAGGCCGGCATCACCTGAATATCAATACAGCCTAAGCGGCCATCAGCTGCTTCACTTTCCTCATATCCTTGAGGAACCGCGCCCGCTCGGCGTCCTTGTCCGCCGGTTCTCGGATACGCAGGATGAGCGAAGGGTGGATGGTGATGAACACGCGCAGCCCATCCTCGCGCTCGATCACGCCGCCGCGCATTTTCAGCACCGGCACCGCCTTGCCGAGCAGCGACTGTGCCGCTGTCGAGCCCAGCGCCACCGCGAGGCTCGGCTTGATCAGGTCGAGCTCCTTGTCCATCCACCAGCGGCAGGCGCGCACCTCACCGGCATTCGGCTTGGAATGGATGCGCCGCTTGCCGCGCGGCTCGAATTTGAAATGCTTGACTGCGTTGGTCACATAGACCTTGCGGCGGTCGATCTCGGCGCCGTCCAGGGTGCTGTCGAACATCCTGCCGGCCGGGCCGACAAAGGGCTTGCCGGCAAGATCCTCCTGATCGCCGGGCTGTTCGCCGACGAAGACCACCTCGGCATTCTCCGGTCCCTCGCCGAACACGGTCTGCGTGGCATTGCGCCAGAGCGGGCAGCGGCGGCAGCCCATTGCAGCTTCACGCACCTCTCCGATCGAGGTGGCGTCTTCCCTGGCGGTCGGCTCTGCCACGGGTGCAAAAATGCGCCTGGCCGAACGCTTCGCCTCACGCGACAAGGCCGTTGCTGACGGTGTTGTTGCCATCGTTCTGTCTCGCCCGCTTTCGAAGTTGAATGGGCGAGGTTGGCGATGGTTCCCGATCCTCACACCTCGTGCAGGTAGAGGTGGTAATCGAGCTCGCTCACAGTGCGGGCAACGCGCAGATATTCCGCTTGCTTGATGGCCACGAAAGTGCGGTGCAGATCGGGGCCGAGCGCCGATTTCAGAAATCGGAGTGCCTGGCCGCCTCGATGGCGCGCGCCAGTCCACCGGCATGGCCGATGTTTCCGTTGCCTGCTCGTATCCGTTGCCGGTGGTCTCCGGGCCGGGGTCCAGGCCCTCGTCGAGACCTTTGACGATGCCGGCCAGCACCGTCGCCGCCACCAGATAGGGATTGGCGTCGACGCCGGACGGCCGGTGCTCGATGCGGCGGTTCCTGGCATCGCCCGCCGGAACGCGCAGCGCCACCGACCGGTTGTTGCGCCCCAGGTCGGCGCCACCGGCGCATAGGACTGCGCGACGAAGCGCCGCCATGAATTGGCGTGCGGCGCAAACACCAGCATCGATTCCGCCATGGTGCCGATCAGGCCGCCAAGCGCGTTGAGCAGGCTTGGCGACCATTTCTCGCCTGCGGTCTCGGTAAAGACGTTTCGGCCGGCATCGTCCTGCAGTGAGACGTGGAAATGCATGCCCGAGCCGGCATAGGTCTCGATCGGCTTGGCCATGAAGCAGGCGGTGACGCCATGCCGGCGCGCCTGTGCCCGGACCAGCCGCTTCAGCATGACGAGGTCGTCCGCCGCCCGCATCACCTCCTTGCGGTAGTTGAGCGTCAGCTCGTACTGGCCGGGCGCATATTCGGAGATGACCGTCTCGGCCGGAATGCCTTGGGCCTTTGCCGCGGCGTAGATGTCGGAAAACAGCGGCTCCATGCCGTGCAGGTGGTCGACCGAATAGACTTCCGTCTTGGCCGAGCGCCGGCCGTCGAGCACGGCGCGCGCCGCCTGCACCTTGCCGTCGGCATCGCGCTCATTGGCCAGCAGAAAGAACTCCAACTCGAAGGCGCCGGCCGGATGCAGGCCCCGGGCCGCCAGAAGCTCGACCTGCCTTGCCAGCGCCAGCCGCGGGTCCGACGACATCGGCTGCCCGTCGAGATGATACATCGCCATCAGCACTTGGCCGCGTGGCGGCTGCGTGCCGTAGAGCGGCACCAAAGTGTCAGGGATCGGCCAGGCTCGGAGATCGCCGTCGCCGCTGTCCCAGATCAGTCCGGTTTCGTGCACGTCCTCGCCGGTGATGTCGAGGCCGAGGATCGAGATCGGCATATGCCTTCCGCCCTCGAAAATGCTCATCAATTCGTGGCGGCGCACGATCTTGCCGCGGCCGATGCCGTTGGCGTCGGTGAGCACGATATCGAAGGCTTCGATGTCGGGATGGGCGTCGAGAAAGGCTTTCGCTTCGGCGGGCGTCGAGCCGGAAGGCGATGTCGTAATGGCGTTCGGATTGTCCATCGTTGCTTGTCTCACGCCGCAAGCCTTGCCGCAACCGCGCCGAATGCGGCGATCAGCCGGCTCACTTGCGCCGCCGTCGTCGCCGGCGAGATCAGCATCATATTGTGAAACGGCGCGATCAGCACGCCGCGATTGACCAGCGCGACATGGATGGCGGCTTCGAGTTCCGGCGCATGCGCCTTCTCCGCCTCGCCGCCATTCCTCAGCGGGCCAAGCGCGCAGATGAACTCGACGCGGGCGCCGACGCGAGCGACATGCCAGGGCAAATGATAGCGGTCGATGACGGCGGTCAAGCCCGCGTCGAGGCGGCGAGCCAGCCGGTCCATATGGGCATAGGCTTCCTCGGTCATCACCTCTTCCAGCGTGGCGCGCATCGCGGCGAACTGCAGCGGATTGGCCGACAGCGTCGTGCCCATGCCGGAATAGCCGGGTTCCTTCGTCCTGTTATAGGCGCCGTAGCGGGTGGCGACCTCCTCGCTCATGCCCCAGATGCTCGCCGGCACGCCGCCTCCCACCGGCTTGCCGAGCACGAACAGGTCCGGCTCGAGCCCATGCTTCTTGGTATAGCCGCCGGGGCCGGTGGAGATGGTGTGTGTCTCGTCGATCAGGAGCAGCGTGCCGGCGGCGCGGGTGAGGCGCCGCAGCGCGTCGTGGAAACCGGGGGCCGGCAGCACCATGCAGGAATTGGTCAGCACCGGTTCGGTGATGACACAGGCGACGTCGTGGTTTGCGAGCGCTGCCTCCAGCGCCGCCATGTCGTTGAACTCGACGATCTTGGTGGCCCGCGTCAGGTCGCGGAATTCACCGGCCAGCCCAGGCCGGTTCACCGGCTTGCCGTCGATCAGCCGCACCATCGTCTCGTCGACCGAGCCGTGATAGCAGCCGTTGAAGACCAGGATCTTTTCGCGCCCTGTAACCGCGCGGGCGACGCGCAGCGCGAAGCGGTTGGCGTCGGTCGCGGTGGTGGCGATCTGCCAATAGGGCAGGCCGAAACGCTGCTGCAGCAGCGGGCCGATGGCGAGCGCATCCTCGCTGGGCAGCATATAGGTCAACCCGCGTCCGGCCTGCCGGCGGATGGCGCGGGCGACCGCAGGCGGCGAATGTCCGAGCATCGAGCCGGTGTCGCCGAGGCAGAAATCGTCGAGCTTGTTGCCGTCTATGTCGGTGATTGTGGCGCCCTTCGCGCCCTCGACCAGGATCGGAAACGGGGTCGGCCAGTCGGTCATCCAGTGCATCGGCACGCCGCCGAGGAAACCGGCCATGCCGTTGCCGACCTTGGCTTCCGATTTCGGCCGCGCCTTGCGGAAGGCCGCCGCTTCCGTCTCGCGCAGCTCGGCGATGCGTGCGGCAGCAATGCCGCCGATGGAAGTCCGGTCGATTGAATGCATGAAGGCCCTCTCAGGCAGTAGGGAATAGGGAATAGGGAATAGGGAATAGGGCTCTCTTTTCCTACTGCCTACTGCCTATTCCCCACTCCCTATTCCCTTACGCCGTGATATCAATCACGCCGCAATCGCCGGCCGCACTTCCGAAGACGATGCGGCGTTCTTCCTTGTCCCACATCATCGCGGTGATCGCGCCCTTGCCGGGGCGGCGCAGCAGCACCTCCTTGGCATCGGCGAAGCGGGCCGCGATCACCATGCCGTCCTCATAGCCGATTGCCGTGACATCCTGGCTGGGATGGCAGGCAACGCAGGTCACCATGGTGTTGCCGCGCGTGCCGAGCTCCAGCGGCGCCTTGCCCATGGGACCGTCCTTGCTGGCGAATGGCCACACGATCGCTGCCGGCGCGCCGGAGCTCGCCAGCCACTTGCCCTTCACGCTCCAGGACAGGCTCTTCACCTTGCCGGGATAGCCGCTCATACGCATGTGCTTGCCGTCGGCGAGCTTCCAGCCATGCAGCGCGTTTTCCTGCATGGTGGTGATTAGGAAGGCGCCGTCGGGAGAAAAAGTGATGCCGGTATGGGCGCCGGCCCATTCGAGCTCGACAGGCTTCCCCTCTGCCGCCGGAAAATGCAGCGTCGCGCCATTGTAGCGGGCGACGCCGAACCGCATGCCCTTGGGTGAGAAGGCCAGGCCTTCGACCGAGCGCGGATGGGTGAATTCCTTGGTCTTGCCGTCGGCAAAGCGCACGAAGGCGGTCTTGCCGGATGCGTAGGCGATCGCGCCCTGCGGCCCCGCGGCGACGCTGGTGAGCCACTTCCTGCCGGCGCTGGCGAGTTCGCTCGCCTCGCCGCCGGCCCTGACGGCGAACACCTTGCCGTCCTCGCCGCCGGTGATCAGCCGGTCATTTGCCGCGTCATGGAACGCGGCAAGCAGCCCATCATTGGCCTGCACGGTCTTGTGCCCATTGTCGAGCCGGTGGACTGAGCCGTCCGCAAGCGCGAAATGCGGCACGTCGTTGAGAAAAACGGCGGCGACGCAATGGCCTTCGAGATCAAGCGGGGCGACTGTGGGCATTGGGGCTGGTCCATTCGAGATTTCGGCCCTTCCCCTTAAGGGGTTGAGCTGCGGGTCTCAACCCGCTTCGGATCGCGATAAGAGGAAGGCGCCAGCGTTGCGGCTCTTCCTTCCCCCGCAAGGGGAGAAGGAAGCCGACGAAATCAAGCCGCCTGGCAGGCCTCAAAGCTCTTCCTGAGCCGCTCGGCGTCGAGGTCGCGGCCGATGAACACCAGCCGGCTCTCGCGCTTCTCGCCGTCCTTCCAGGCGCGCTGATGGTCGCCTTCGAGGATCATGTGCACGCCTTGCAGGACATAGCGGTCGTCGTCGCCCTTGAGCGCGATGATGCCTTTCAGCCGCAGGATGTTCGGCCCTTCCATCTGGGTCACCTTCTCGATCCAGGGGAAGAATTTTTTGGGGTCCATCTCGCCGCCGCGCAGCGACACCGATTTCACCGTCACGTCATGGATGTCGGACGCATGGTCGTGGTGGTGATGCCCGTCATGATCGTGATCGTGATCATGGTCGTGGTGGTCATGATCGTGGTCATGCGTCTCCAGGAAATGCGGGTCGTTTTCCAGCGCGCGGGCAAGATCGAAGGCGCCGCGGTCGAGCACTTCGCCCAGCGCCACGCCGGCGCGCTCGGTGCGATGGATCCTGGCCGCCGGGTTGATGGCGCGGATTGTCGCCTCGACCTTTTCGAGCTCTTCGGTGGTGACGAGATCGGTCTTGTTCAGCACCACCACGTCGGCAAAGGCGATCTGGTCCTCGGCCTCCTTGGAGTCCTTGAGTCGCAGTGGCAGGTGCTTGGCGTCGACCAGCGCCACCACCGCGTCGAGCTTGGTCTTGGAGCGCACGTCGTCGTCCATGAAGAAGGTCTGCGCCACCGGCACCGGGTCGGCGAGGCCCGTGGTCTCGACGACGATCGCGTCGAAGCGGCCGGGCCGCCGCATCAGGCCCTCGACGACACGGATCAGGTCGCCGCGCACCGTGCAGCACACGCAGCCATTGTTCATCTCGTAGATTTCCTCGTCGGATTCGACGATCAGGTCGTTGTCGATGCCGATCTCGCCGAACTCGTTGACGATGACCGCGTAACGCCTGCCGTGGTTCTCCGACAGGATGCGGTTGAGCAGCGTCGTCTTGCCCGCACCGAGATAGCCGGTGAGGACGGTTACGGGGATCTGCGTCTGTGCATCGCTCATGGCTTGCCTCGAAAATCTGTGCCCTAAAGGATTTGTCGGCCTCATATAGGGTGTGAGCCGCGCTTTTGCACGCGGCAAACCGATAGGCCAGCCGCCCGCCGATCCGAGCGGGTGCCCGAGGGTGGAATGGCGCTGATCAAGGCGGCCAATCGCAGGAGCCTCGCAGGCGCCATCCGACCTTTGCGGCGCCTTCTGCCGTGAATCCCGCAGGGTCAAAAGTCGTTTGTCATCTAACTGAAATAAACATCTGGCATCACCTGCGCGGGCACCGCAATGCTTGCCGGCAAAGGGTTCTGCAAGCCCGGTCTCTTTAAATCGTCATTTGCCAGCCGCAGGACAGCCTCTATGCTGCCCGCGCCGGTTCGGCCGAAGAGGGAATGACCATGGCCAAGGCGGACAAAACAGCAACAATGAGCCGGCTGCATTCGGCGGCGCGGCTGGCGCGAACGGCGCTTGCGGCGCGGCTTCTGGCGCACGGCTTCTATGCCGGCCAGGACCAGATCATGCTGGCGCTCGACCGCGAGGACGGCCAGACCCCGGGCAATCTCGCCGGCAAGCTGGGCGTGCGTCCGCCGACCATCACCAAGACCATCAACAGGCTGCAGGCGCAGGGTTTCCTCGAAAAGCGCGCCTCCAACGCCGATGCCCGCCAGGCTCACATCTTCCTGACCGATACCGGCCGCGAAACCATCCGCGCCATCGAGAAATCGGTCAAGAAGACTGAGAAGCAGGCGCTGAAGGGCCTCGACAAGAAGGACCAGAAGGCGCTGTTCAAGCTGCTCGCCCGCGTCGAGGCGAATCTTTCCAACGAGGAGTTGGTCCTCCTGGACGACGACGCCGAGCTGGATGAATAACGAGCGACGCGTTAGCGTCGTCTCGAGCGACGTAAGCGTGACTAGCAGCGTCATCGCTTCACGCGCACCACGCCAGCATCAAGCGCGATGCGCAGCATCGTCGCTTAACCGCTTAACGCGCCACCCAAGCATCGGCGGCTCCGCGGAAAGGGCGACGACGCTGCGCGTCGCGCCTGAGCGCTATCACCGGACGTCTCGCGACTAAGCGACGACGCTACGCGTCGCGCTTACGCACCAGCGCCGCCCATCGTCCCGGTGTCAACCCGAACGCCTTCTTGAAATGCCGGTTGAAATGGCTCTGGTCGCTGAAGCCGGCCGCAACAGCTGTTTCGGCGAGCGGCTCCCCCATCTCGATCATGCGCCGGGCCCGCTGCAGCCGGCGCATCAGCAGGAAACGATGCGGACTTGTCGAATAAGTCGCGCGGAAATGGCGTGACAGCGCATAGCGGTCGAGGCCGGTGATGGCTTCCAACTCATCGGAGCGCACCGGTCGTTCGGCATTTTCTTCCAGATAGTCGCGCGCAAGTGCCGCCGCCCGCCACGCCGTCTTGCCCATCGGTTTTGCCGGCTGTCCTGAATGGCGCTTCAGGTGCTGCGCCAGCTGCGCGATGAAATCGGCGACGAACAAATCGTCGAGCTCCTCGGTGAGCGGCGTCAGCGCCGACAGCAGCGTGTCGCGCAAGCGAGGATCGCTCACCACGGCATCCGAGACGAAAGGCAGCGGCGTGCCATTGAGGCAGTCGGAGAGCAGCGAAGGCTCCAGATAGAGGATCCTGTAGCGCAGGCCGTCCTCGGTGCCGGCGCCGCCGTCGTGCAATTCGTCGGGATGCAGCACGATCACCTGGCCGGGCAGGCTGTGCTTCACCGCGCCCCGATAGTGGAAGCGCTGCACGCCATCGAGCGTCACGCCGATGGCATAGGTGTCGTGGCGGTGCAGCTCGAAGGCATTGCCGTGGAAGCGCGCCTCGATGCGCTCGATGCCGGTGGCGCCAGGCGCCGAAACGATCCGGTCGTCCTCAGCGCACGAACGTTCAAGACCTTCCAGCGCCTCATTGCCTAGACCGTGCGCCATCACATGCCTTCCTGGCTCATCCGGAGTCTCAATTTTGGTGTTCGACACGAAATTTGCAATCGTTCTGAGGGAAGACCTTGCCGTCTGGCAGAAGCTCAACGTCACCGCTTTCCTGACCAGCGGCATCGTCGCGCAGTTCCCTCAGATCATCGGCGAGCCCTACCGCGATCGCGCCGGCAATCTCTTCAATCCGCTATCGATCCAGCCCGTCATCGTGCTGTCGGCGGACGCGCCGACGCTCAGCATCATCCACCGCCGGGCCCTGGAGCGCGGCGTGACGACATCGGCCTATGTCGAGGAGATGTTTTCCACCGGCCATGACGTGGCCAACCGCGCCGTCTTCGCCGAATTCGCGCCGGACGACGCCAGGATGGTCGGCATCGCGCTGCGCGCGGAGAAGAAGCTCGTCGACAAGATCACCAAGGGCGCCCGCATGCATGCTTGAATGGCCGGAAGGATGCTCCTGCCGGCTGTTTGACCATTCGTGCGAGGGATATCGCGAACGCTCCGAGATTGGCTGTTGCCTCTCAGCTTCGTCATCCTCGGGCTTGACCCGAGGATCCATGCCGTAACGCTCGCCGAGGAATGCAATGGAGCAGAATTCTGCACTGCTGCGAAGCTTCGAAGTCACGGCATGGATTCTAGGGTCTGCGCGCGTCGCTTCGCTCCTTGCTTCGCCCTAGAATGACGACCGCGAGGAACGGTCACGCAAATCGCCAACCGCGGGGTGCTCTAAGCCTGGGTGGAGCGCTTGTTGGGCCAGTCGCTTTTGGCTTGCTGGCCGGCGGCGATTGTCGCAAAAGGGTGCGTCTACCTTTCCCCGGCCCGATTTTGAGCGTTCCCAAAAACCCCGACGACAGCGCAACGCCGCCCGCGGCGATGCTCTTGATGCTTTGCGTCTATGTCTGTTTCACCTTTCTCGACACCTCGAGCAAATATCTGGTGCTTGCCGGCGTCTCGGCGCTGATCGTCGCCTGGACCCGCTTCACCGTCCATGTCCTGCTTGTCGGCGTCTTCCTGCGCGGCTGGCGCGAGCCGTCGCGCTTCCGCGCCAACAACCTGCCGGCGCACATACTGCGCGGATGCCTGCTTTTCGGCTCGACGATGTTCAACATCCTGGCGCTCAGAACCCTGCAGCTCGCCGAAACCACCTCGATCTATTTCTTCGGCCCGATGGTGATCACCGCATTGGCCGGCCCGCTGCTCGGCGAATGGGCGGGCTGGCGGCGCTGGCTGGCGATCCTCACCGGTTTTGTCGGCGTCCTCATCATCACAAGGCCCGGCGTCGGCGTTTTCGGCATCGGCCACCTTTTCGCGCTCGGCTCGATGCTGTCGAACTCCTTTTACGTCATCATGACGCGGCGCATGTCGGCCAGCGAAACATCGGAGAGCCTGATCCTGTTTTCGGCGCTGGCGCCGGCGGTGCTGCTTGTGCCGATGCTGCCCTTCTCGCATGCGCTGCCGCAGGACGGCTGGCACTGGTTCATCCTGCTGATGCTCGGCGTGTTCGGCGCCGGCGGTCATTGGCTGCTGGTCCAGGCCTATCGCCTGGCGACGACGACGGCTCTCGCGCCCTACCCCTATTCGCAGATGGTGTGGATGATCATTTCCGGCTGGCTGATCTTCCACCAGCTTCCCGACCGCTGGACGCTGCTCGGAGCGGCCATCATCGTCGCCAGCGGCCTCTACATCATCCATCGCGAGCACAGGCTGCGCCTGCGCAATTCCGCGTCCCTGGACACCGAAGCCGAGAGCTTGGCAAAAAAACTTTGATTTGCCCCCGATCGATGGCATAAGGCCGCATTTAAACAGTTTAAAAGTCCGGGGGACCCAAGGGCTGGCACAGAAGATCAAGCTTTCGACGATCGCGGATGCGCTCGGCGTGTCCACGGCAACGGTCTCGCTGGCGCTGCGCGACAGCCCGCTGGTCGCCGGCGCCACGCGCGAGCGCATCAAGGAGCATGCCCGCGCCATCGGCTATATCTACAACCGCCGCGCCGCCTCGCTGCGCACCTCGCGCTCCGGCATTGTCGGCGTCGTCGTGCACGACATCATGAACCCGTTCTTCGCCGAGATCCTACGCTCGATCGAAAGCGAGCTCGACCGCAGCCGCCAGACCTTCATCCTGTCCAACCACTATGATCAGCTGGAAAAGCAGCGCACCTTCATCGACACGCTGCTGCAGCTCGGCGCCGACGGCGTCATCATGTCGCCGGCTATCGGCACGCCGGCCGAGGACATCATCATGGCCGAGGAAAACGGCCTGCCGGCGGTGCTCATCGCGCGCACGGTCGAAGGCGCCGGCGTTCCGGTGTTTCGCGGCGACGACGCCTATGGCACCGGCCTCGCCACCAACCACCTGATCTCGCTCGGCCACAAACGCATCGCCATGATTGGCGGCACCGACCAGACCTCGACCGGCCGCGACCGCTATCAGGGCTATGTCCACGCCATGGAGGCCGCCGGGCTGGAGGTGAAGCCGTCCTGGCGCATTGCCGGCCCGCGCACCAAGCAGGCCGGTTTCGAGGCCGCGGGACAGTTTTTGGCGCTGAAAGACAAGCCGACCGCCGCCTGCTGCTGGAATGATCTGGTCGCCATCGGGCTGATGAACGGCATTGCGCGGGCCGGCCTCGTGCCGGGCGTCGACATTTCGGTCACCGGCTATGACGATCTCGAGGAGGCCGCAATCGCAACCCCGGCATTGACAACGGTCTGGAATGGCCAGCGCGAGGTCGGCCGCCGCGCCGCCAGCGCGCTGCTCGACAAGCTGAACGGGCAGGCCGTGCGGCCCTCGCAGGAACTGATCAAGCCGGAGCTGCACGTGCGCCAGTCCACCGGCAAGCCGGTGGAGCGTCAATGACAAAAGCCGAAGCGAAGTCCCCGGTCGCCATCCTGGTGCCGGGTCATTTCAACGACCATGCGATCGGCCGGATCGACAAGGCGTTTAGGCGTCTGCGGATCGAGCGCGCCGACCCGTCGCTGGTCACCGGCGAGATGCGTGAAGCGGTGCGCGGCATCGCCTGCTTCGGCGGCATCAATGCGGCCATGATCGACGCGCTGCCCAATCTCGAAATCATCGCCAATTTCGGCGTCGGCTATGATTCGGTCGACGCCGGTCACGCGGCCAAGCGCGGCGTGATGGTCACCAACACGCCGGACGTGCTGACCGAAGAGGTCGCCGACACCACGATCGGGCTGTTGATCAACACGGTACGCGAAATGTACGCCGCCGAGAAATGGCTGCGCGACGGCGACTGGGTGAAGAAGGGCAATTATCGCCTGAGCCGGCTCACCCTACGCGGCCGCCGTGTCGGTATCTTCGGCATGGGCCGCATCGGCCTTGCCGTCGCCCATCGCATCGAGGCCTTTGGCCTGCCGATCGCCTACCACAACCGCCGCAAGGTCGAGGGCCTACCTTACGAATACCATGCGACGCTGAAGGGTCTCGCCGAGGCGGTCGATACGCTGATTTGCATCGCGCCCGGCGGTGCATCGACGGAAAAGGCCATCAATGCCGAGATCCTGTCGGCACTGGGTCCGGACGGCGTCTTCGTCAATATCGGCCGCGGCAGCACGGTCGACGAGGCAGCCCTTGCCGCCGCGCTTGAGAGTGGCGCCATCGCCGCCGCCGGGCTCGATGTCTTTGCCGACGAACCGAACGTGCCTCGGTCGCTGCTCGATGCGCCCAACACCTCGCTCCTGCCGCATGTCGGCTCGGCGTCGGACCACACCCGCCGGGCCATGGCCGATCTCTGCGTCGACAATCTGCTCTCCTGGTTCGGCGAGCGCCGGCCGCTGACCCCGGTGCCGGAGACGATCAGCGTCAAGCCGCGCGCCTGACAAGCCGCATTGTTAGCGCCTGGTTAACCATTCGGAATCATTGTTCATACTTCGTTATGCATGTCGCCTAAGTTCGCGGACGGCAACATGCATGAACCACAGGCAAAAAGCGCGTCGCGCTTTTGACGCGGAGAGGCAAAGTGAAGCTGTTGGCCGGGTTGGTTGCGTCAGTTGCCTTGTACGGCGGCGTGCAGTTCCTGCACGGCGACGGCCAAACCACAGCCACCGAGGCTGCCACATCGAGCGCCTACAGATTGACGGCCAATGGCGACGAAGCGGCTTGTGCGGTCCAGCGCGGTGCGGAAGTCTCGGACGGTCTGTCTCGGCTTACTGTTGCTCCGAACTGCCGCAAGCTGATGCCCGGCATCGAGCGTGTGAGATTCTGGCGCGAGCAAGCCGACGGCACGGTAGCCTTCAGCGAGAACGGCACCGATCCGATCGTCACCTTCAGCGTAGCCGATGGCGACGGCTATGAATCCTACGCGCCGGCCACGCCGCTGCTGGCACTGAGCAACGGCGAATAACGAGCGGGATTCCAGAGGCGGGCTTACTCCGCCGCCGCCCGCGCGCCGGCCTTCGCCGCCGCATGCACGCGCACGGCATCGCCGAAGGCGCGGAAGATCTTGGCCGAGTTGCTGTCCGACTTCACCCAATATTCGGGGTGCCACTGAACGCCGACCGCGAAAGCGCGGGCGTCCTTGACGGAGACGGCCTCGATCGTGCCGTCGCTGGCCAAAGCCTCGACCTGCAGCTTGGAGCCGAGCCGGTCGATCGCCTGGCGATGCAGCGAGTTGACCTTGATTTCACCGGCGCCGAACACGCCGGCGAGGCAGCTTCCGGACTTGATCGAAATCGTCTGGTGGATGCCGAAGCGCTCGTCCTGATTGTCGCTCACCGGCGCGCGGTGATCGAGCGAACCCTCGCGCTCCTGGATCTCGGTGCCCAGCGTGCCGCCCAGCGCCACGTTCAGCTCCTGGATGCCGCGGCAGATGGCGAGCAGCGGCACGCCGCGCTCGATCGCCTTGCGGATCAGCGGCAGCGTGGTCGAGTCGCGCGCCGGATCGTAAGGGCCGTTGGCCTCGCTGGGATCACCACCATAGAGCGAGGGGTGCACATTGGACTTCGAACCCGTGACCATGACGCCGTCGACCGAGGACAGCAACTCGTCGAAGTCGAGCCGTTCGCCGAAGGATGGCACCAGCAGCGGGAACACGCCGGCGCCGGCGATCGCCGCCTCGATGTATTGCTGCGGCGCGGCGTGCCAGGTGTAGTTGTCGAACTGGCGGACATCGGTCGAGACGGCAACGAGCGGCTGCTGCATTTTGGATACGGTTTCCATCGAGAGCTAACGAATTATTCTGCCTACAAAATAGGCGATCCGAAGGCGCTTTGCCATGGCAAGTTTCGCCTCTCCGGCTGGGCCATGGCGGTTCGCGTTAGACTATAGTTGCACGTTGTCCGCGATGCTGGACTCGACATCTTGCCCGTGTATTGTTTCGCGCAGCCGACCAGGGCAGCGAGGATGCCTATAGTCGGTCTGTTGATCCAAGATGGGAGGAAACTGCATGGATCGTCGTTCATTCATCCGCAAGGCCGGTGCGTCCGGTGTCGGTGTCGCGGCGGCGGCCGCTGCGCTTGCCACGCCGGCGATAGCCCAATCCAATCCGAAAGTGACCTGGCGGCTGGCATCATCCTTCCCGAAATCGCTCGACACGATCTATGGCGGCGCGGAAGTCTTCTCCAAGATGCTGTCGGAGGCGACCGACGGCAATTTCCAGGTCCAGGTCTTTGCCTCGGGCGAGCTGGTGCCCGGCCTGCAGGCCGCGGACGCCACCTCTGCCGGAACCGTCGAGGCCTGCCACACGGTGGCATACTATTATTGGGGCAAGGACCCGACCTGGGCGCTGGGCGCGGCGGTGCCGTTCTCGCTCAACGCGCGCGGCATGAATGCCTGGCACTATCATGGCGGCGGCATCGACCTGTTCAACGAGTTCCTGGCCACGCAAGGGTTGTTCGGCCTGCCCGGCGGCAATACCGGCGTGCAGATGGGCGGCTGGTTCCGCAAGCAGATCAACACCGTGGCCGATCTTTCGGGCCTCAAGATGCGTATCGGCGGCTTCGCCGGCAAGGTGGTGCAGAAGCTCGGCGTCGTGCCGCAGCAGATCGCCGGTGGCGACATCTACCCGGCGCTGGAGAAGGGCACGATCGACGCTGCCGAATGGGTCGGCCCTTATGACGACGAGAAGCTCGGCTTCTACAAGGTCGCGCCCTATTACTACTATCCCGGCTGGTGGGAAGGCGGCCCGACCGTGCATCTGATGTTCAACAAGGCCAAGTACGAGGAATTGTCGCCGGCCTACAAATCGCTGGTGCACACCGCCGCGCAAGCCGCCGACGCCAGCATGCTGCAGAAATACGACTACCTCAATCCGGCGGCGGTGAAGCGGCTGGTGGCCGGCGGCGCCAAGCTGGCGCCTTTCAGCCAGGAAATCATGGCGCTTGCTTCGAAAAGGCCAACGAAGTCTATGCCGAGATGGAAGCCAACAACGCGCCGTTCAAGAAGATCTGGGAATCGATCAAGGGCTTCCGCAAGGAGCACTATCTCTGGGCCCAGGTCGCCGAATACAATTACGACACCTTCATGATGGTGCAGCAGCGCAACGGCAAGCTGTAGGCCGCGACCAGTCCCTTCTCCCCGTCACTATACGGGGAGAAGGTCCCGGCAGGGGGATGAGGGGCAGCGCCGACCTCGGCAATTAGTTCGCCTGGGGCCGTAGCCTCGGTCTAGCCTTACCCATCCTACGTCGGCGCCGCCCCTCACCTGCCTGCCGGCATCCTCTCCCCGTATAGTGACGGGGAGAGGATGCTGTCATCGACGGTTTCGCCAATCGCCAACGTTGCGAGACCTCAGCTGCGGCCCGGCACCACCAGCACCTTGACCTCGCCGGGGGCCGCGGGATTGGAGATCACCGCCGGCGCCTCCTCGAGCGGCACCTGCCTCGAAATCAGCTTGTCGATCTCGATCGCGCCCGATGCGACAAGATCCGCGGCGCGGCGATGCGTGAAGGGATTGATGAAGGAGCCGAGAACCTTCAATTCGCGGAACAGGACGTCGAAGGGCTCGAAGGCCACTTTCTGCCCTTGCGGCATCACGCCGACGATCACCACCGTTCCGCCGGACTTGGCCAGCCGCATCGACTGTTCGACGGTGTCCGGGACGCCCGCGCATTCGAGCACCACGTCGACCCCGCCAGGCACCAGGCCGGCCTTTCCGGCGATGGCCTCGATCGGATCGACGGCGCTTGGGTCGACCGTCGCCGTCGCGCCGAGTTCTTCGGCGAGCGCCCGGCGCGAGGCCTGCCTGGTCGACAGGATGATGGTCGCGGCGCCCGCGAGCTTTGCCAATTGCACCGTAAGCAGGCCGATGACGCCGCCGCCGAGCACCACCACCGAGGCGCCAGGTTTGATGCCGGCGAGGTCGACGCCATGCAGGCAGCAGGCCAGCGGCTCGCAGAAGGCGCCATGCGTCGGCTTGAGACCGGCAGGCAGGAGGAAGGCCTGGCTTTGCGGCATCACGACATAATCGGCGAAACCGCCGTCCCGGTGGATGCCGATGGCTCTCAGATTGCTGCACAAATTGACGCGGCCGGCACGGCAATGGCTGCAGCGCCCGCAGGAAATGTTGGGATCGCCGGTGACGCGGTCGCCGACGGCGATGTCGGCGACAGTGTCTCCGACGGCTTCGACGATGCCGCAAAACTCGTGGCCGAGCGTTACCGGCGGCTTTGACGGAAACTCGCCATGGAGAAGATGCCTGTCGGTGCCGCAGACGCCGCAGGCTTCAATCCGCACCAGTAAATCTTCCGGCCCCGGCGAAGGTTTCTCGACCTCGCGAAGCGCGATGCTGCCGATTGCTTCCAGCCGAACTGCTCTCATGGCTTGCTCACCTCAATTGAAACTCGGTGGCTTCGAAAGGTCGGGCGCGGGTGCGGCCGGCTTGGCGGGAGCGGTGTCGCCAAAATTCGGCGGCTGTGACAGATCGGGCGTGCCGGGGGCGGCGGGCGCCGCGCCGCCATTGGCAGGCGCTGCGCCATTGTTCGCCGGCGGCGTGCCGAGCGGCGCCAGACCCGGCATCTCCGGCAGCTTGATGTCTATCGTGCTCGGTTCGACCGTGGCGCCCTTGTAGCGCATCACCATTTGCGGGAAGGCGATGGTGAGCCCGATCATGATCACCTGGATGCAGACGAAAGGCACCGCGCCCCAGTAGATCTGGCCGGTGGTGACCGGCGCGATCTGCTTGCCGGTAATGCGGTCGAGATAGGGCACGCGCGCCGCGACCGAACGCAGGTAGAACAGCGCGAAGCCGAAAGGCGGATGCATGAAGCTGGTCTGCATGTTGACGCCAAGCAGCACGCCGAACCAGATCAGGTCGATGCCCAGCTTGTCGGCGGCCGGCGCCAGCAGCGGCACGATGATGAAGGCGAGCTCGAAGAAATCGAGGAAGAAGGCGAGCAGGAAGACCAGAATGTTGACGCCGATCAGGAAGCCTGTCTCGCCGCCCGGCAGCGAGGTCAAGAGATGCTCGACCCAGATGTGGCCGTTGACGCCGTAGAAGGTGAGCGAAAAGACGCGCGCGCCGATCAGGATGAACAGCACGAAGGAGGACAGCCTGGTCGTCGAGGCCAGCGCCTGCTTGATGACGTCGAACGACAGCCGCCCCTTTGCCGCGGCCATGATCAACGCGCCGACTGAACCCATCGCGCCACCCTCGGTCGGAGTGGCGATGCCGAGGAAGATGGTGCCGAGCACCAGGAAGATCAGCGCCAGCGGCGGGATCAGCACGATCACCACCTGCTGCGCCAGCTTGGACATCATGTTGATGTGGAGGCGCTGGTCGGCGATCGCCACGATATAGATCACGATGACGCCGACGGTGGCGCCGAGGATGTCGGCATTGTCGCCATGGGCAGGTTCGAGATAGCGATAGGCGGCATAGGAGATCGCCCCTGTAACCAGCAAGGCCACGATCAGCGAGATCACGCCGTGGCCGAGCGTGCGGGCTTCGATGGGCAGCGCCGGCATCGAGTTCGGCCGGATGATCGACATGACCAGGATGTAGAGCATGTAGAGACCGGTGAGCACGAGGCCCGGGATCATGGCGCCGGCATACATATCGCCGACCGAGCGTCCGAGCTGGTCCGCAAGCACGATCAGCACCAGCGAGGGCGGAATGATCTGGGCAAGCGTGCCGGAAGCGGCGATCACGCCCGAGGCGAGCCGTCGGTCATAGCCGTAGCGCAGCATGATCGGCAGCGAGATCAGCCCCATGGCGATGACGGAGGCCGCCACCACGCCGGTCGTCGCGGCAAGCAGCGCGCCGACGAAGATCACCGCATAGGCAAGCCCGCCCCGGATCGGGCCGAACAGCTGGCCGACCGTGTCGAGCAGGTCCTCGGCCATGCCGGATCGTTCCAGCACGATACCCATGAAGGTGAAGAACGGAATGGCCAGCAGCGTGTCGTTGGACATCACCCTGGTGCCGTAGAAATTGTCGGGCAGCGCATGCAGCAGCGGCCAGGCGAGATTGATCGATCCGCCTGAGTAGGGCGAGAGCAGCACGCCGATGAAGAAGAACAGCAGTCCGTTTGCGGCGAGCGAGAATGCGACGGGGTAGCCGATCAAAAGAAAGATGATCAGCGAGGCGAACATGATCGGCGCCATGTTCTGCGCGATGAACTCGATCACGAGCGAACCTCGCCGGCCAGCGCCTTGGCTTCTTCGGCAAGCGCCTCGGCCTCGAGCTTGGCCTGGTCATGCGCCGATATGAAGGGATTGGGGTCGTCCATGTCGCCGCGCATGATGGCGATCTTCTTGATGATCTCGGAGACGCCCTGCAGCGCCAGCAGGAAGAAGCCGACGAGCAGGATGGCCTTGGCCGGCCAGACGATCAGGCCGCCGGCATTGGTCGACATCTCGCCGCTGTGGAAGGACAGCGAGACGTAAGGCACGAAGTAGATCACCATCAGCACCACGAACGGCATCAGGAAGAAGAGGTGGCCGAGGAGGTCGATCCAGTGCTGCGCGCGGCGGGAAAACATGCCGTAGACGATGTCGATGCGGATATGGTCGTTCTGCTTCAGCGTGTAGGCGGCGGCCAGCATGAAGGCGGCGCCGAACAGGTACCATTGCAGTTCGAGCCAGGCGTTGGAGGAGATGTCGAACGCCTTGCGGATGACGGCGTTGCCGGCGCTCACCAGGATCGCAAGCAGGATCAGCCACGAGATCCAGCGGCCGATGAACTCGTTGATGCGGTCGATCGTCCTGGATAGAGCGAGCAGCCCTGCCATGCATTTCCTCCCTCATGCATCGGCCCGAAAATCGTCGACGATTTTCGGAAAGCGCGACGCGTAAACTCAAAGTGCTGGCGCCGCGCCCGATTCCCCCATCCGGTGTCGCGCCGCTTGGCCCAACGGTATGCAGTGCGTGGTCCGGTTGGTCAACATGGCAAGGCGCGACAAAGGGGTCGGCTGAGCGTGCCGCAGGGCGGGTGGCCGTGGAAACCTGCCGGTTCACCGAACGTCATGCAACCAAAGTCTGATGGTTTTCAGGCGACCTTGGCCTGATCGCGGCTGGCGCCGATCAGCACCAGCATGGCGACGAGGAAGAGATATATCCAGGCGTCGCGCCATTCGATTGGGAAATAAC
This sequence comes from Mesorhizobium loti, assembly GCF_001510895.1. GTDB lineage: Bacteria > Pseudomonadota > Alphaproteobacteria > Rhizobiales > Rhizobiaceae > Mesorhizobium > Mesorhizobium loti_A. The sequence goes on from NZ_LPWA01000110.1 coordinate 27,978, forward strand.
CGGCCCACAGCGATTCGGCCATGCCGAAGGCAGCGGCTCCGAGCGCCGCCTTGAGCGGCGACAGATAGCCGCCGACCGCCGTCACGAACAGGATCTTGAGGCCGTAGACGAGGCCGGTGCCGAAGCTGATATTGCCGTAATAGAGGCCGGCGAGCACGCCGGCAAAAGCCGCGCAGAAGCCGCCGTAGAGCACCGCGCGTCGGAACACCGCTCGCACGTCGATGCCGCACATCGCGGCCGCCTTCGGATCGTCGGAGACGGCCCGCCAGGCGCGGCCGAAGCGAGAATGCGAAAACAGCCAGGCCGCCAGCGCCACCACCGCTATCACCGCCGCGCAGTCGAGCAGCTGGATGACGGTGAGCGTGACCTTGAAGCCGGCATCCTGGGCGAAGATGACGGGCTGGGCGAGCATCGGAGGCAGCCAGAGATCATGGGTATCGGCGGCGATGCGGCTTGCTTCCGACAGGAACAGCAATATGCCGAGCGTCGTCACCACGATGGCGTTGGGCGAGCGGTCGGCAAGTCTTTCGAACACGCTGCGCGACAGGATCTGGCTGACCAGCACCGCATAAAGCAGGGCGGCGACGATACCGAGGGCGACCGAGGCGAACAACGTCAGCCACAGCGCCTGGTAGCCGAAGGCGGCGGTCAGGATCATGGTATGGCCGCAAAAGGCAAACAGCGCGCCATAGGCAAGGTTGGTGCGGTGCAGGATGCCGTTGGTCAGCACATAGCCGAAGGCGAGCAGCGCATAGAGCGCGCCCGAATGCAGCCCGTTGAGCACCTGCTGAAAGAAATAGAGCATCGAAAACCTTGGCCCGAGCGAAGGACCCATTTTCGCGAACCTTGCATCGGGAATCTAACTTGTCAAATACGTTTTATCGGTTAGATTTCTGGCATGACGGTATCCTGGACCCCGCACCGCTTCACCGGCGGCATCCTCGCGCTCGACACGGCCAACACCGTCGTGCTGCGCAACGACCCGGAAAAGACCTTCGACCGTTTCGACGATCCGGGCGAGATCGCCCGCTTCGCCGAGGCGGCAAGCGGCTTTCGCGCCGCCGAGCTCGGCGGCCGGCGGCTGCAGGCGCCGGAACCGGGCGGCATCGCCCCGGTGGTGCTGTCGATCCGCGAGGCGACCGACCGCCTGTTCCGCCATGCCATAGAAAAAGGCGCGATCGCCGCCGGCCATCTGCCGGATTTCCTGACGGCCTGCGCCAGCGGGCTCACCGGCAGCAACACCGAGATCGGCGCGCCGGGCCGGCCGTTCGGCGATCCGGCGACGCCGATCGCTTTCGAGGCGGCTTTGGCCGTATCGGCGCTTTCGCTTTTGCGCGACGACACCGTTGCGAGGCTCAGGATCTGTCCGAACTGCAGCTGGCTTTTCGTCGACCGCAGCCGCAACGCCAGCCGCCTCTGGTGCGACATGGCTGTCTGCGGCAACCGCCAGAAAGCGAACCGCTACTATCGCCGCCGCACGGCGGCCAGGGAGGCCACCATTGCCTAGAAAATTCCGTTCGATCGCGCTCGGCGCGGCCTTGATTGCCGCAACCGCGCTCGGCGCCTGCCGCGACACCGGCAAGGAGCAGCTCTTCGCCATTTCCGGCAAGCTGTTCGAGTTCAACTACCGGCTCGGCATCGCCACCTACGTCGTTACGCTAAGGCCGCTGCGGCCAATGGCTGAAGGACAGGTTGCCGTGGTGAATTTCCAGAACCCGGCCGGCGGCGACCCGCTCATCGTCAACCAGAAGATCTGGCCGAAGCTTCCCCACGTCACGCTCACCAGCCCGCCGCTCAGCTGCGTGGTCAAGGACAAGCCCTATTCCGTGACGATCCGCATCGAGGATTCGAGCGGCACATTGCTGCAGAGCCTCGAGACGACGATGACCTCGACGGAGGATCAGACGATGCTGCCGGACCGGCCGCTGGTGATCGGGCCGAAATACGAGCTCAACCCCGACCTCGCCGGCCATCCCGACGGCAAGCTGCCCGATGCGCCGAAGCCGGATTGCTCGAAGGCGGCGTGACAGGCGCCGACCCCGAAATTTTCGTGCTTCATGAAGCATTTAGCTTCATCTTAAATACTCTGGGCGGCTTCACCCGGACCATTTGTTGCGTCCCGTCTGGCCCCTGCGATTTTGTTTGACCTCTCCCGCAAGGGAAGAAAGACTGCGGCGACCCACTCCGACGCTGGCCGCTCGATCTGAGGCGCGCCTCCGCAGAGGAAATGCCTGATGACGCTGCATGACGTCGTTCTCGACGACAAGTTCGACCTTGGCAAGAAGCGCGTTTTCCTATCCGGGGCCCAGGCCGTCGTGCGCATGCTTCTGATGCAGCGCGAGCGCGACCGCCGCGCCGGCCTCAACACCGCCGGCTTCGTTTCCGGCTACCGCGGCTCGCCGCTCGGCGGCCTCGACATGCAGCTCTGGAGGGCGAAGCGGCAGCTTGCTGAGGCCGATATCGTCTTCCAGCCAGGCCTCAACGAGGAGCTCGCCGCCACCGCCTGTTGGGGTTCGCAGCAGACCGAATTGCTTGGCGAAGGCACGCATGACGGTGTCTTTGCGGTCTGGTACGGCAAGGGGCCGGGCGTCGACCGCTCCGGCGACGTGTTCCGCCACGCCAATCTCGCCGGTTCGTCGAGAAATGGCGGCGTTCTCGCCCTGATGGGCGACGACCACATGGCCGAATCCTCGACCAACGCCCATGCCACCGAGTTCCTGTTCGTCGACACCATGGTGCCGATCCTCAACCCGGCCGCGTCCAGGAGATCATCGACTACGGCCTCTACGGCTTTGCCATGTCGCGCTTCGCCGGCACCTGGGCGGCTATCAAATGCGTCAAGGACAACATCGAATCGACCGCCTCCGTCGACGCCTCGCTGGAGCGGCTGAACATCGTCATTCCGGACTTCGACATGCCGCCCGGCGGCCTCAACATCCGCCACGAGATCGACATGCTCGGGCAGGAGGAGCGGCTGCATGAGCATAAGCGCGCCGCGGCTTCAGCCTTCATCCACGCCAATGGGCTGAACCGGACCGTCTATTCCGGCGGCCGCAAGCCGAAGCTCGGCATCATCACCATCGGCAAGAGCTATCTCGACGTGCGCCAGGCGCTCGAGGATATCGGCATCGACGAACAGGCGGCCAACCGCATCGGCATCCGCCTGTTCAAGGTCGGCTGCCCCTGGCCGCTCGACTATCAGCATATCGCCGACTTCGCCCGCGGCCTCGACACCATCGTCGTCGTCGAGGAGAAGCGCTCGCTGATCGAGGTGCAGTTGCGCGAGAACCTCTACGGCTCCGCTATCCAGCCGGCCATCGTCGGCAAGAAGGACGAGCGCGGCGACTGGCTGTTTCCGGCCAAGGGCGCACTCGACCCGAACGAGATCGCGATCGCGCTCGGCGAGCGTATCCTGCGCACCATCGGCCCGTCGGAGGAGATCGCTGCGCGCGTGGCGAAGCTGCGGCAGTTCCAGGCGATGCTTGCCGACACCGTCGATATCGGTTCGCGAACGCCCTTCTTCTGCTCCGGCTGTCCGCACAATTCCTCGACCAAGGTGCCGGAGGGCTCGCTCGCCGCCGCCGGCATCGGCTGCCACTTCATGGCGCTGTGGATGGACAGGAACACGGTCGGTTTTACGGCGATGGGCGGCGAGGGCGCGCAATGGGTCGGTCAGGCGCCGTTCTCCAAGCGCGACCATATCTTCCAGAATCTCGGCGACGGCACCTACAACCATTCCGGCGCGCTGGCGATCCGCTTCGCGCTGTCGAGCCGTGCCAACATCACCTACAAGATCCTCTACAACGACGCGGTCGCCATGACCGGCGGCCAGCCGCATGAAGGCGGCCTGACGGTGGACATGATCGCCAGGCAGGTGCGCGCCGAGGGCGTCGACCGCATCGCAGTCGTCACCGATGAGCCGGAAAAATATGCCGGCAAGGCCGATTTCCCGGCCGGCGCCACCATCCATCACCGCGACGACCTCGACCTCGTCCAACGCCAATTGCGCGACGTGAAAGGCGTCTCGGTGCTTCTTTACGACCAGACTTGCGCCGCGGAAAAACGCCGCCGCCGCAAACGCGGCACCTTCCCCGATCCCGACAGGCGCGTCTTCATCAACGAGCTGGTTTGCGAAGGCTGCGGCGATTGCGGCGTGCAGTCGAACTGCGTCTCGATCCAACCGGTCGAAACCGAATTCGGCCGCAAGCGCCGGATCGACCAGTCGAGCTGCAACAAGGATTTTTCCTGCCTCAACGGCTTCTGCCCATCCTTCGTCACCGTGCATGGTGGCAAGATCAGGAAGGCCGAGGGCATTGCCAGCAAGAGCGATCCGCTCGACGGCGTGCCGTCACCCGCCGAATTCCCGCTCGGAGGAGAGGGCTGGGCGGCGATCATCGACGGCGTCGGCGGTACCGGCGTGGTCACTATCGGCGCGGTGCTCGGCATGGCCGCCCATCTCGAAGGCAAGGGCTGCGGCATGATCGACATGGCGGGCCTTGCCCAAAAGGGCGGCTCGGTCTTCACCCATGTCCGCATTGCCGCGACGCCCGAGGACATCCACGCCATCCGCGTTTCGGCCGGCAAGGCCGATCTCGTGCTTGGCTGCGACCTCGTCGTCTCCGGCGCCAAGAAAGTGCTCGCCGCGGTCCGCGAGGGCCACACGATGTTCCTTGCCAACACCGCCGAAATCATGCCTGGCGAATTCACCCGCTCCGCCGATTTCTCGCTGCCGGTCGGGCGACTGAAGAAGGCGATCCGTTCCGCCGCCGGCGACGACAAGGCCCACTTCTTCGACGCCACCCGCACGGCGACCGCGCTGTTCGGCAATTCGCTCGGCGCCAACATGTTCATGCTCGGCTTCGCCTTCCAGCATGGCGGGCTGCCGCTGTCGGCCGAAGCCGTTGAAAAGGCTATCGAATTGAATGGCGAGGCGGTGGCGATGAACATCGCCGCCTTCCGCTGGGGCCGCCGCGCCGCGCACCAGCCGGACTTCGTTCGCAACTTGGTCGGCAAGACGGGAAAGACGGCGTCCGCGCCGGCCGAAACGCTGGACGACATCATCGCCAGGCGCGTCGCGTTCCTCGCCGGGTATCAGAACGCCGCCTACGGCAAGCGCTATGCCGACAGGGTCGCCGCGCTGCGCGCCGCCGAGGCGAGAGCGGTTCCCGGCTCGACAGCCGTGACCGAGGCCGCGGCCAGGAATCTCTTCAAGCTGATGGCGGTCAAGGACGAGTATGAGGTGGCGCGGCTCTATGCCGACGGCAGCTTCGCGGCCGATCTCGCAAGGCAGTTCCAAAGCTACGAGAAGCTGGAATTCCACCTTGCGCCGCCGATCCTCGGGCGGCGCGGCAATGACGGCAAGCCGAAGAAATCGAGCTTCGGCCCCTGGATGATGAAAGCCTTTCGCCTGCTGTCGGCCATGAAAGGCCTGCGCGGTACGGCCTTCGATCTGTTCGGCCGTACCGCCGAACGGCGCGCCGAGCGGAAGATGCTTGCGCAATACGAGGCGGATCTCGACCTGATCGCCACAGCCCTTGCGCCGGGCAGGATCGATGCCGCCGCCGCTCTGGCTTCCGTGCCGGCGCTCGTCCGCGGCTATGGCCATGTCCGGCAGGCCAGCGCCGCAAAGGCGGCGGCGGAGCGCTCCAGGCTGCTCCAGCGGTTGACCCAAACGGTGCCGGTGCCTGTTCTCAACGCCGCTGAGTGATTTGCACCACCCAATTACCCGAAGCCTTTTGCGGCCTGCCTGGAGCAATTCCAGGAAAAGTGTGAAACGGTTAGGCTCGGCGCCTTCGCCGTAGCTTTCCCTCCGGAATTGCGTCAAAACAAAGAGATAGAGCGGTTCGCCGTTTCCGTGAAACGGTGAAACGCTCTAGGTCTTCGCGCCCTTGGCGGGCGGGCCGAAGCCGCTGCTTAAGCCATCCCTGTTCTAAGCCTTTCTTAAGGCGGTTGTGGCATGACAAGGCTTAGCGTTGGGCCGACCATATGGGCAGAACAAAGACCGAAAGCATCCCGGCGGATGTTTATATCCAATTTGTGCGCTCGTTGTTCGACAACGCGCACATGTTGTTGATCGGTGGTGCGTGCTACTGGATCCTCGGATTCATGATCTATCAGCGCACGCACAATCCCTTGTTCCTGGCGTTTTCTTTTGCTCTGCTTTCCGTCAGCCTTATCCGTTATTTCGGCATTCGCAGCTTCCTGAAAACCGGCGGCGTAATCGCCGATGTCGAACAAGCACAGCAGTTGGAGCGCAGCTACATCCTCAAGGGCTGCTTGCAGGGCCTCGGATTGGGCGCGCTGTGTTTCGTGTCGATCTATGTCTATCCCGATCCCTTTGCCGAGCTTGCGGCGATGTCGCTGACCTTGGCGACTCTGGTCACGGTTGTCGCCCGCAACTACGGCTCTCCGCGCATGGTGCGGATTTTTTCGGTGACCTTCATCGGTCCGGCGGCGCTTGCGCTTCTGCTGCGCATGGACGCGCCTTCCGTCGTCCTCGGCCTGATGATCATCCCGATGACATTCATCACCATCACCGGCGCGACCATGTCCGCAACGTGCTCTTCTCGGCGGTCATCGGGCACAAGCAGGCGAGGAATCTGACGCGCAGGTTCGACCGTGCGCTCAACACGATGTCGCACGGCCTGGTCATGCTCGGACCCGACGGGCGCGTCGCGGTCGCCAATGCCGAGGCCGCCCATCTGATGTCGCTGAAATCGGCCGACGCGCTGCTCGGGCGCTCGATCCATGGCCTTCTGATGCGCGGCGTCGTCGGCGGCATGCTGGCGCCGAAGGACTGCCGCTACATCGAGGCGCAGCTGACGCGCGCGTTGCGCGAGGGCCGCGACCGCAAGGTGCTGGTCTCGCTCGCCAACGGCCAGCACTACGAATTCTCCGCGCGCGAAGGCAGCCAGGAACTCGGCGTCGTCACCTTCGAAGACGTGACGGCCCGCGTCGAGGCGGAGGAAAAGATCCGTTTCATGGCGCGCTACGACAACCTCACCGGCCTGCCGAACCGTGCCTATTTCCACGAGCTGGCCGGCGAGGCCATGGCGTCCGGTGATCGCGACCGGCTCTGCGGCCTGGCGGTGCTCGACCTTGATGATTTCAAGAGCGTCAACGACACGCTCGGCCATCCGGTCGGCGATGGGCTGATCTATGCCGTGGCCGAGCGGCTGGCGGCGGTTGCCGGGCCTGGTATCAATGTCAGCCGCTTCGGCGGCGACGAGTTCATGATCTACTTCGACCGCATCGAGGATGAGAGCCATCTTGGCAGCCTGCTCGACGAGATCTTCGCGGACCTGCAAGGTGAAGTCGACGTTGCCGGACACGGCCTGCGCATCCAGGCCAGTGGCGGCGCGGTGCTGTCCATAGTCAACGACACCGACGTCGACGCCATGATCGTCAAGGCGGATCTCGCCCTCTACAAGGCCAAGGAGCTCGGCAAGAACGGCTGGCGGCTGTTCGAGGCGTCGATGGATGCCGCCTTCCGCAACCGTCAGCTGATGAAGGCCGATCTGCGCAGCGCCGTGCAGGCCAAGGAGCTGCGTGTCGTCTACCAGCCGATCGTGTCCATGAGCACCATGCGCATCGCCAGCTGCGAGGCGCTCTGCCGCTGGGACCATCCCGACCTCGGCCCGATTTCGCCGGGCGTATTCATTCCGCTGGCCGAGGAGATGGGCATCATCTCCGAGATCAGCACCTTCGTGCTGCAGGCGGCCTGCGCCGAATGCGCCAAATGGCCGGCGCAGACCAGCGTTTCGATCAATCTCTCGGCCAAGGATTTCCGCAACCGCGACGTCGTGCAGAAGGTGCGCGATGCCCTGGCAGTGTCGGGCCTCGCGCCGCATCGGCTTGAAATCGAGGTCACGGAAACTGCCTTGCTCGACGACAAGTCGCTGACACGCGAATTGATCGAAGAGCTGAAGACGCTCGGCGTCCGCATCGCGCTCGACGACTTCGGCACCGGCTATTCCAGCCTCAGCTACCTGCACAAGCTGCCGCTCGACAAGATCAAGATCGACCGTTCCTTCCTGATCGACGTAACCCAGAGTTCCCAGTCGCTCGACCTTTTGAAGGGTATCGTCGGCTTGACGCGGACGCTTGGCCTTGTCGTCACCATCGAGGGGGTCGAGACCTTCGAGCAGCTGAAGATACTGGTGCGCTCGGTCAAACCGGACCTCGTGCAAGGTTTCCTCTTCGGCGCCGCGCTCAGCGCGTCCGGCATCGAGACGATGTCGAATGTCACTTGGCCATTCGCAGCGGACTTGCGCCTCGCCGCCAAGCGGACAGCCAGGCAGCTCTAACTGCACATTTCGCCACCGAGATTGATATGCCCATTGCTTGGGCCATGTGCTAAAGCGGAAGCATTGAGGCTTTTGGCGGTGCTTATTTGAGAATAATTATACAAAAAGGCGTGAGGGAGTTTCTTACGAACGCCGCATAAACCAGAATATTGTAGAAGCTATACGATTTTCTCGGAAGTCTCTCTGCTCCAGAGCTTATCGCTTCCTAATTCGCCGTGTCATTTATTTCGAACGCTAGCTTAGATCCCGGTGCGCCCGACTTGCTTTTTTCAGCTCAACTATACCGGCGAGGATTTCGTCCGATAATTAAGGTTAACGAAGGGTAAATCAGCCGGATCGAATTTTCGGCTTGTGTCTCATTTCAACTCGAATAGCCTGTTTACAGGCGGATACGAGGACTTGAGAATGGATGCTTCGGGAAATGATGCGCAGGCCGGCGCCGGCGCAAATGCGGGGTCGGCGCTGAACCGTTCGATCATGCAATTACTGGAGCATGTCGACTATCGTCTCATCACGGGGGGCGAGGATCTGGAGGCGATCTACCGCCTGCGCTATCAATCCTACCTGCGCTCCGGTATGTGCGGCCCGATCGCCAGCGGGATGTTCGAGGATCGCTGGGACAACCTGCCGAATTCCTACCGGTTCGGCGTCTATTTCGACGGCCACTTGGTCAGCACGCTGCGGCTCCACTACATTTCCCGCGAGCACCCCTATTCGCCCTCCGTCGACGCTTATCCGGAAATATTGGCCGAGCGGCTTGCCCGCGGAGAGACCTTCATCGACGGAACCCGGTTCGCAACCGATCCAGACAGCGCGCCAGCGCCCGGAGTCCTGCCTTTCCTGACGCTCAGGCTCGGCATGGTGGCCTCCTGTTACTTTGGCCAGACCGCGGTGCTCACCCCGGTCAAGGTCGAGCATTCCGCTTACTACGCCCGCATCTTCCATGCCATCCAGCGGACCGAGGGCAAGGTGTTTCCGGGTGTCCTTGCTCCGATCGCCTTGTTCGAAATCCCCTGTGGCGAAAACTTGCGCCAGACACTCGAACGGTTCCCGTTCTTCAAGTCGACGCCGGTGGAACGGCGGATGATGTTCGCCAATCCGGCCATCAACCGGCTGACGCCGCTCTCCATCGTGCCGACGGCGAAATACTATCGCGACGCTGCCTGAAAGGGCGCCCTCGACGCAGCATGGACCTTTCCTGCAACTTTGCCGTTATAAGTAGCGGAGTCGCTATCGAGCGTCGCCGCAATCCTGCCCAACAGGCGTTTCGCCCGGGCTCATGTCGGGTTGCTCATGGGAAGGAATACGATCATGACCATCCACTCGCTTGCGCTCACGCCGCTGATCTCGCTGATTGCCGGCATACTGATCCTGGTGATGCCACGCCTGCTCAATTACATCGTCGCGCTCTACCTGATCGTTGTCGGCCTGCTCGGCCTGTTTCCGCACCTCGCCGGCTGAAGCCCGGCAACATCCTCCGTCGCGGCTAAGCATGTCTCCCGAAAGTGGGAACCGGTTTCGGGACAAAGACATGCGCAAAATCAAAAGACCTAAAGCGCGCGGAGCGAATCTGAAAGATCGCAATGCGCTTCACGGCGTCCCGCCCCAATTTCAACTTTCATTTGAGGCTGTTGTCGCGGCCCGTGCGGCAATAGCGCCATTGCTCTCGGTTCGGCTTTTCGCTATGTGCCTCAAAGGCATTTTCGAAGAGGTATTCCTATGGCTGATCACACGCCGACCGGTCCTGTCGAACTGGGCGCGCAGATGGACTATGCCGAGCATGATCGCACCTACAAGGCATTCCTCGCGCTTGCCAAATACGGCTCGCTCGTCTGCGCCGCCATCCTGCTGGCCATGGCCTTCGGCTTCTTCGTCGGCGGCTTCTTCTCGGCGACCATCCTGTTCATCGTGATCATGGCCGTCGGCTATTTCATTCTGCGGTAGACTTTCCAAGCCACTGCGTCTGACGTCTCGCTGGAGGTCCCGGCCGACGCCTTGCGCATCAAGGTTCCAGCCGAAAGGATCATGCGGTGGGGCAGACGGTATTCATCCCTCGTGAGCTTGATGCGAACGAGCCGCGTGTCGCGGCCTCGCCTGAGACGGTGAAACGGCTGGTGGGCCTGGGCTTCGAGGTGATCGTCGAGAAGGGCGCCGGCTTCGGCTCACGCATCACGGACCAGGATTTTGCTGCGGCGGGTGCCGCGATCGGCAAGGCTGCCGACGCATCGAAGGCCGACGTGGTGCTGAAAGTGCGCCGGCCGACCGATGCCGAGCTGAAAGGCTACAAGTCGGGCGCTGCCGTCATCGCCATCATGGACCCCTACGGCAACGACGCGGCCGTGGCCGCGATGGCCAAGGCCGGCATCACCGCTTTTTCCATGGAGTTCATGCCGCGCATCACCCGCGCGCAGGTGATGGACGTCTTGTCCTCGCAGGCCAATCTCGCCGGCTACCAGGCGGTGATCGACGCGGCGGCCGAATATGACCGTGCGCTGCCGATGATGATGACGGCGGCGGGCACCGTGCCGGCTGCGAAAACCTTTATCATGGGCGTCGGCGTTGCCGGCCTGCAGGCGATCGCCACCGCGCGCCGTCTCGGCGCCGTCGTCACCGCCACCGACGTGCGTCCGGCGGTGAAGGAACAGGTGCAGTCGCTCGGCGCGAAGTTCCTGGCGGTGGAGGACGAAGAGTTCAAGGCGGCCGAGACCGCCGGCGGCTACGCCAAGGAGATGTCGAAGGAATACCAGGCCAAGCAGGCGGCGCTCACCGCCGAGCATATCGCCAAGCAGGACATCGTCATCACCACGGCGCTGATCCCTGGACGTCCGGCGCCGAAGCTGGTTTCGGCCGCCATGGTCGCCTCGATGAAGCCGGGCTCAGTGATCGTCGACCTTGCGGTCGAGCGCGGCGGCAATGTCGAGGGCGCGGTGGCCGGCAAGGTCGTGACGACGGAAAACGGCGTCAAGATCGTCGGCCATCTCAACGTGCCTGGTCGTGTCGCGGCGTCGGCCTCGCTGCTCTATGCCAAGAACCTTTACGCCTTCCTCGAGACGATGGTCGACAAGGCGGCGAAAGAGCTTGCCATCAAGCGCGACGACGAACTGGTCAAGGCGACCATGCTGACCGATGGCGGAAAGGTCGTGCACCCCAATTTCGCCAAGGCCGCCGAGGCGCCGCGCACCGAACCGGCGGCCATCCCCGCGACGATCATGGTCGCTGACACCTCCGACAAGCCTGTTGCGAAGAAGACAGCGGCGAAGAACCCTGCCGCAGCCAAGTCGCCCTCGTCCAAGTCGAAAGGGACCGCGTGATGGAACAGCTGCAGAAAGCCCTCGACCAGCTCGATCAGGCGACCGCCGCCGTTCGCCTCGCGGTGCAGGACCTGGCCAATGCGCCGGCCGGCGCCGAGGCCGCCGGCAACGCCGCGCACGCGCTGTCGGGCGGCGCCATCGATCCCTTCGTCTTCCGCTTCGCCATCTTCGTGCTGGCGATCTTCGTCGGCTACTATGTCGTCTGGTCGGTGACGCCGGCGCTGCACACGCCGCTGATGGCCGTCACCAACGCCATCTCCTCGGTCATCGTGGTCGGCTCGCTGCTCGCCGTCGGCATCGCCGCCTCCGGCCTTGCTGCGGGCTTCGGCTTCGTCGCCATGGTGCTGGTCTCGGTCAACATCTTCGGCGGCTTCCTCGTCACCCAGCGGATGCTCGCCATGTACAAGAAGAAGGACAAGTGACGTGACCGTCAATCTCGCTTCCTTCCTCTATCTGGTCTCCGGCATCCTGTTCATCCTGGCGCTGCGCGGTCTCTCGCATCCGACCACCAGCCGCCAGGGCAATCTCTACGGCATGATCGGCATGGGCATTGCCATCGCCACCACGCTGGCGCTGGCGCTTCCGTCGGCCGGGCGCTTCGGCCTTATCGTGCTGGGTCTCGCCATCGGCGGCGGTGTCGGCGCCTATGTGGCCCGCCGCATCGCCATGACCTCGATGCCGCAGCTGGTCGCCGCCTTCCATAGCCTCGTCGGCTTCGCAGCCGTCATGGTGGCGGCGGCCGCCATCTACGCGCCGGAAAGCTTCGGCATCGGCAGCGCGGGCGACATCCACGCCCAGGCGCTTGTCGAGATGAGCCTGGGTGTCGCCATCGGCGCCATCACCTTCACCGGCTCGGTCATCGCCTTCCTCAAGCTCGACGGCCGCATGTCCGGCAAGCCGATCATGATCGGCGGCCGCCACCTGATCAACATCGCGCTCGGCGTCGCCCTGGTGGTGCTGATCGTGCTGCTCGTCACCTCCGAATCCAAGCTCGTCTTCTGGCTGATCGTCGCCGCCTCGCTGGTGCTCGGCGTGCTCTTGATCATCCCGATCGGTGGCGCCGACATGCCGGTTGTTGTGTCGATGCTGAATTCTTACTCGGGCTGGGCCGCGGCGGCACTCGGCTTCACCCTCGGCAACCTGGCGCTGATCATCACCGGCGCGCTGGTGGGCTCGTCCGGTGCGATCCTGTCCTACATCATGTGCAAGGGCATGAACCGCTCCTTCATCTCCGTCATCCTCGGCGGCTTCGGCGGGGAAACGGCCGCGGCGGCCAGCGACGGCATCGAGCGCACGGTCAAGCAGGGTTCGGCCGACGACGCGGCTTACCTCATGATGAACGCGCAGAAGGTCATCATCGTGCCGGGCTACGGCATGGCCGTCGCCCAGGCGCAGCATGCGCTGCGCGAGATGGCCGACAAGCTCAAGGCCAATGGCGTCGAGGTAAAATACGCCATCCACCCGGTCGCCGGCCGCATGCCCGGCCACATGAACGTGCTCTTGGCCGAGGCCAATGTGCCCTACGATGAGGTGTTCGAGCTGGAGGACATCAACTCCGAGTTCGCGCAGGCCGACGTTGCCTATGTCATCGGCGCCAACGACGTCACCAACCCGTCTGCGCGCGACGACAAGTCCTCGCCGATCTACGGCATGCCGATCCTCGACGTCGACAAGGCCCGCACCTGCCTGTTCGTCAAGCGCTCGCTGGGTTCCGGCTATGCCGGCATCGACAACACGCTGTTCTACAAGGACGGCACCATGATGCTGCTCGGCGACGCCAAGAAGATGACCGAGGAAATCGTCAAGGCGATGGATCACTGATTAGCCGTGGTTTCTGCAACAAAAAGCCCGGCAAAATGCCGGGCTTTTTTGCAGAAGGCTGTCGGCCGGTCGGCTCAGATGTCCAGATTGGCCACCGAAAGCGCATTGTCCTGGATGAACTCGCGCCGCGGCTCCACTTCGTCGCCCATCAGCCGCGAGAACAGCGAGTCGGCGTCCGTCGCGTCGGCCACCTTGACCTGCAGCAACGAGCGCACGTTCGGATCGAGCGTCGTTTCCCAAAGCTGCTCGGCATTCATCTCGCCAAGCCCCTTGTAGCGCTGCATGGTGAGCCCTTTGCGGCCGGCGGCGAACACCGCGTCGAGCAAGGTCAGCGGTCCCGAGATGGTCTCCGAAATCTCCCTGCGGCGCAGTGTCGGCTGCCCGCCATAGACTTCCGCGAGGCGCGCTCCGTAGCGGTCGAGCTGGCGCGCATCGGCCGAATTGATCAGCCCGGCGTCGAGCTGGACCGCGTCCTTGACGCCGCGCACCGTGCGCTCGAAGACATAGCCGCCCGAACCGTCGTTGGAGGTCGACAGCCGCCCGCTCCAGCCGCGCTCGGTCTCCTCGGCGATCATGTCGAGCCGCGCGGCGACGCGCTCGGCCATCGCCGTAGCGCGGCCGAGATCGGCAAGCACGTCGGCGTTGAGCGCGCCGGCGATCGCCGCCTGCTCGACGACGCTGCGGTTGTAGCGCGTGTGCAGCCCGTTGATCAGGTGCCGCACCGCCAACGCGTCGTCGACGGCGCTGCGCAGGTCCTGTCCGGTCCGCACCTCGCCGGAGCCGAGCGTCAACGAGGTCTCTTCCAGTCCGGAATCGATCAGATATTCCTCATAGGCGCTTTCGTCCTTGAGGTATTGCGAGCTTTTTCCCCGCGTCACTTTGTAGAGCGGCGGCTGGGCGATGTAGAGATGGCCGCGCTCGATCAGCTCCGGCATCTGCCGGAAGAAGAAGGTGAGCAGCAGCGTGCGGATATGGGCGCCGTCGACGTCGGCATCCGTCATCAGGATGATCTTGTGGTAGCGCAGCTTGTCGGCGTTGAACTCGTCCTTGCCGATCGAGGTGCCGAGCGCGGTGATCAGCGTGCCGATCATGTCGGAGCTGAGCATGCGATCGAAGCGCGCCCGCTCGACATTGAGGATCTTGCCGCGCAGCGGCAGGATCGCCTGGTTCTGGCGCGAGCGTCCGCCCTTGGCCGAGCCGCCGGCAGAGTCACCCTCGACGATGAAGATCTCCGACTTCGCCGGGTCGCGTTCCTGGCAGTCGGCGAGCTTGCCGGGCAGCGAGGTGACGCCGAGCGTGCTCTTGCGGGTGATGTCGCGCGCCTTGCGCGCGGCCTCGCGCGCCGCGGCCGCCTGGATTACCTTCTCGACCACCACCTTGCCTTCGGTCGGGTGCTCTTCCAGCCAGGTGCCCAGCGCCTCGTTGACCAGGCTTTCCACCACCGGCCGGACTTCCGAGGAGACCAGCTTGTCCTTGGTTTGCGAGGAGAATTTCGGATCCGGAACCTTGACCGACAAAACGGCGGTCAGGCCTTCGCGGCAGTCGTCACCGGTCAGCGACACCTTTTCCTTCTTGGTCTGGCCGGAGGACTCGCCATAGCCGGTGATCTGCCTCGTCAGCGCGGCGCGGAAGCCGGCCAGATGCGTGCCGCCGTCGCGCTGCGGGATGTTGTTGGTGAAGGCCAGCACATTCTCGTGGTAGCTGTCGTTCCACCACATCGCCACCTCGACGGTGATGCCGTCGCGCTCGGCGCGGATCGCGATCGGCTTCTCGATCAGCGGCTTCTTGACCCGATCGAGATATTTGACGAACTCCTCGAGGCCGCCGTCATAATGCAGCTCGTGGCGCACAAGATCGGCATGGCGGGCGTCGGTCAGCACGATGCGAACGCCGGAATTGAGGAAGGCTAGCTCGCGCAGCCGGTGCTCCAGCGTGTTGTAGTCGAACTCGACCATGGTGAAGGTCTCGGCCGACGGGAAGAAGGTGATCTCGCTGCCGCTGCGCCCCTCATAGGTGCCCGGGCGCTTCTCCTGCTCGTACGTGCCCGTCACTTTCAGCGGCGCGTCGGCATTGCCATGCGTGAAGCGCATTTCGAAGATCTCGCCGTTGCGGCGGATCTTGAGCTTCAGCCATGCCGAGAGCGCGTTGACCACCGAGACGCCGACGCCGTGCAGGCCGCCCGACACCTTGTAGGAGTTCTGGTCGAATTTGCCGCCGGCATGCAGCTGCGTCATGATCACTTCGGCCGCCGAAACACCTTCGCTGGGATGGATATCGGTCGGAATGCCGCGGCCATTGTCGATGACGGTGACCGATCCGTCGGGGTTGAGCGTCACCGAGACGAGGTCGGCGTGTCCGGCCAAAGCCTCGTCGATGGCGTTGTCCACCACCTCATAGACCATGTGATGCAGGCCCGAGCCGTCATCGGTATCGCCGATATACATGCCCGGCCGCTTGCGGACAGCGTCCAACCCCTTCAAAACCTTGATGGAATCGGCGCCGTACTCGGCTTCCGCGCCAATGGCGCTTTCGGTCTGGTCGCTCATGAATACCTGTCTGATTGATGCTGCTGGGCTGGCGCTGAAAAATGGCCCCGAATCGCGCCGTTTTGATGTCCTAGATATAGGCGCAAATGACTGGTTTTCCAAGGTTTGCGGGCATTTTGCCGGCTTGTCGGGCAGCCTTTCGCAGGCTTCGGCGCGACGCGGCGGGGAGCGGGCGCAGGCGGCAGGGCCGTGCCGCCGCGAAAGCCGCGCCTGAGCACGGCCTCGCAGCCGGTCATATCGGGATTTCTGTTATTCGGAAGGGAGGCCGGCGCGCAGCGATTTCAGCGCCTCGCTCCAGCGGAACAGCTCGTCCAGCATGGTCCTCGCACCGCCCAGCACCTGTTCGCTCGGATGGTAAGCGCCATTCTGGTCGAGCAGTGTCCTGTAGGCCGGCAACGCCACGCCTTCCGGGATCGGCATGACGCCGACTGAGGTGAGCAGTGGCTTCAGCGCCTGCGCCGCGCGCAGGCCGCCGGAAACGCCGCCATAGCTGAAGATGGCGGCGGGCTTGTAGCGCCACTCCTTGAGCAGATAGTCGACCGCGTTCACGATCGCCGGTGCGACGAAATAATTATACTCCGGCGCCACGAAGACGAAGGCGTCGGCAGCGTCGATCGCCTTCGACCAGGCCTTGGTGTGGTCGTTCTCGTATTTGCGTAAGCGCGGATGATGCGGCTCGTCGAGCATCGGCAGCTTGAAGGCGGCTATGTCGGTCAGCACCGGCTCGAATTTGCCGTGCTCGCGCGCAAAGCCCGCCAGGCGTTCGGCAAAGATCGGACCGGCGCGTCCCGGTCGCGTGCTGCCGATGATGATGCTCAACTGATGCTTCACGGGTGGCTCCTTGATTGACAGTATCGGTTGGTGACTAATGTAAGCGATCATCATCAACAAGCAGCCATTGGCCGGCGCCGTTCACATTCAGGCGAGGCGATCGGTTCGCGGACTTGCCGCTCGGTCACATGGACGCCCGCTTTGCCGCGCATTACATTCGTGCTCGTAGCGGAGCATGCTCATGGACACCAAGCCCGCCCCTTTCGTGCCGCCCGCGCCGAAGCCGCGCACCCAGCCGCCCTCGACGCTGGAGATGATGCGCATCGTCTATCGCAACCCGCTCGAGCTGTGGGGCGAGCACACTTACAACGAGCCCTGGATCTCGGTGACCGGCATCGGCGGGCCGCTGGTCATCGCCAACGATCCCGGCCTGATCCGCCATGTGCTGATCGACAACGCCAAAAACTACAAGATGGCGACGGTGCGCCAGCTGATCCTGCGCCCGATCCTGCGCGACGGGCTGCTAACCGCCGAGGGCGAGGTGTGGAAGCGCTCGCGCAAGGCGATGGCGCCGATGTTCACGCCGCGCCACATCTTTGGTTTCGCCGAGCCGATGCTGAAGCGCACGCTGGAATTCGTCGCACGCTACAAGGCCGGCGGCACGTCCGACATCGCGCATGACATGACGCTGCTCACCTATGACATCCTCGCCGAGACGCTGTTTTCCGGCGAGATCGCCGGCGAGCCCGGCAGCTTCGCCAAGGAGATAGACCGTCTGTTCGAGACCATGGGCCGCGTCGACCCGCTCGACCTGTTGCGCGCGCCGGAATGGCTGCCGCGCTTCACCCGCATCCGCGGCCGCAAGACCATGGCCTATTTCCGCGACATCGTCGCCAACACGGTGAAGCTGCGCGAGGAGCGGCTGAAGCGCGATCCCGACCGCGTGCCGCAGGATTTCCTGACGCTGCTCCTGAAGGCCGAGGGGCCGGACGGCCTGACCCGCGCGGAAGTCGAGGACAACATCATCACCTTCATCGGTGCCGGGCATGAGACCACCGCGCGGGCGTTGGGTTGGACGATCTATTGCCTCGCCGAGGCGCCCTGGGAGCGCGACAAGGTCGAGCGCGAGATCGACGCGGTGCTGGCGAGCGAACCCGATCCGACGAAATGGCTGGACGCCATGCCGCTCACCCGCGCCGCCTTCGAGGAGGCGCTCCGGCTCTATCCGCCGGCGCCCTCGATCAACCGCGAGCCGATCGAGCCGGAGACCTGGAACGGTCTCTATATCCCGAAATACGCCGCCGTGCTGGTCATGCCCTGGGTCGTGCACCGCCACCGCAAGCTGTGGGACAGGCCGGACGCCTTCATGCCGGAACGCTTCCATCCGGAAAACCGCGACCAGATCGACCGCTTCCAGTATCTGCCCTTCGGCGCCGGGCCGCGCGTCTGCATCGGCGCCAGCTTCGCCATGCAGGAGGCGATCATCGCTTTAGCCATCCTGTTGTCGCGCTTCCGCTTCGACGTGACGGCCGAAACCCGGCCATGGCCGGTGCAAAAGCTGACCACGCAGCCGCAGGGCGGCCTGCCGATGCAGGTGTCCAGCCGCTGCTAGAGCAATTCCAGGAAAAGTGTGTAGCGGTTTTCCGCCCGGAATTGCGTCGAAACAGCGCAATTCCAGGAAAAGTGTGTAGCGGTTTTCCGTCCGGAATTGCGTAGAAACAGCGCAATTCCAGGAAAAGTGTGTAACGGTTTTCCGTCCGGAATTGCGTAGAAGCGCGTTTGACTATCTATCGGCTATCGGCCGGCGCTGCTGGAACTGGCCGGCGGCGCGGAAACGCCAGAGGTAGCTGGGCAGGATCGTGGCGATCGCCTGCGGCTGGATGCCGAGGCCGGTGATCGTCCTGTTCGCCTTGGCGGCGGCTTCCGAGACGA
This sequence comes from Mesorhizobium loti, assembly GCF_001510895.1. Classification (GTDB taxonomy): domain Bacteria; phylum Pseudomonadota; class Alphaproteobacteria; order Rhizobiales; family Rhizobiaceae; genus Mesorhizobium; species Mesorhizobium loti_A. The sequence goes on from NZ_LPWA01000110.1 coordinate 46,665, forward strand.
CATTGTGTTCGCGCAGTTGCAGGACCTGGTCCTTTGTCAAAAGCGGGCTGGGCAGGAGCTGAAGGATCGAGGCCTGGATGTTGGCCACCCACCACGGCACCGGCACCAGCAGCCGCCTGCGGTCGATGACGGCCAGCATCTCTTCCATGCATTCCTTGAAGGTCAGCACCTGCGGGCCGCCGAGCTCATAGACCTGGCCACCCCCGACCTTGCCGTCGACCGAGCGCGCGATCGCCTCGGCGACGTCGCCGACATAGACCGGCTGGAATTTCGTCTGCCCGCCGCCGATCAGCGGCAGCACCGGCGAATAGCGCGCCATGTTGGCGAAGCGGTTGAAGAAAGCGTCCTCCGGCCCGAAATTGATCGACGGCCGGAAGATCACGGCATCGGGGATCGTCTCGAGCACCGCTTTCTCGCCGAGCGCCTTGGTGCGGGCGTAGCCCGACTTCGAGTTCAGGTCGCGCCGAGCGCCGAGACATGGGTGAGGCCGGCGCCGACCGCGCGCGCGGCCTCGGCGACGGCGCGGGAGCCGAACTCGTGCACGGAGCCGAATTTCTGCCGGCCGGTTTCATGCAGGATGGCGACCAGGTTGACGACATGGTCGGCACCCTGCACGGCGCGATCGACCGACCAGCGCACGCGCACATTGGCCTGCACCGGCTGGATCTGGCCGACATTGCCGAGCGGCTGCACATGCCCGGCAAGGTCGGGCCGCCGGCAGGCGACCCGGATGCGATAGCCGCGCTTGGCCAGCGCGCGCACGACATGGCGGCCGACAAAGCCGGACCCGCCGAAGACGACGACGAGCTTGGGGGTCTGCAGGATTTCAGTCATGGCTGGCTCCGGCGCGCTAGGCTTGGCTAGAGGCGTTCATAGTCGGTTTCGCGCCAAAGGCAAAGGGCAGGCGGGGCCGATCACGACCTTGTTTCGATCCGGCTTAGAACGCCTTGCCGATGCGCGCGTCGACCGAATGGCGGTTGCCGCCGCGGATGACGAAGAAGGCGAGGATGGCCGCCCAAAGCAGGGACTTTTCCGCACCCGAAAAGCCCTGGCCCATGGTGGCCCAGTGGAACCATACGGTGACCAGAAGCACGATCAGGCCGGCAAAGGCGGCCGGACGGGTGAGAAGGCCGATGGCGATGAGAATGCCGCCGAAGAATTCGGTGCAGGCAAGCAGCGGCGACCAGAAGGCGCCGGGATAGAAGCCCAGTCCTTCGACCATTTCCGTGGCGCCGAACGGATTGACGATCTTCTGCGAGCCGTGAATGGCGAGAAAGACACCGGTAACGGCGCGCAGCAGGGTTTCAGCTGAATTGTTCAGCGTGGCGTAGAGGCCGCCAAGAGCCGGGACGATAAGGCGGTTTCTGGAGGTGTCGGTGCTGGCCAGCATGCGGTCTCCTTTGCTGATGATTGAGGCGGACGCCAGATCTATGAGCTCGGCGGCGCCCGCATCGTCAAATAGAGTAAACTTGACAAAATTACGCATGTTTTATTGTCGTGGGCAAAGAAAACAGAAAACCCCGCCGAAGCGGGGTTTCCGGGCAGCGCGCGCGCCGAAACACGGACCAACGAGGCGGCCTGACCTGAGACGGTATCAAGGCGGCGTGAGCAAGCACGCCCGCCCCGGCCCTGACGCCCGGCGCGGCGCCGCCAACCGCAAGCCGCTACCCAAGCCACCCTCTGCGGCTTGCGATGTGGGGTGCCGGCGATGGGTCGCCGCAGGGCGGTCGTGTGAAGAAAACGCGACCTGCTGTTGTGGGCCGTCTCGATCAGGCCGAATAGCGTTCGGCAAATTCGGAAATGCGCTGGACGACCGCCTTCGGAACGTCGAAGCCGCGCGCCGTCGCCTTTTCCGCGGCTTCCGCACGGGCGCGGCCGGGAATATGCACGCCGTAGCGCCGCCGCAGCCGGTCGAGCTGGGCCTTCATGCGCCGTTCGAAATCCGGATCGAGCAGCTTGGGCTCCACGGCGAGCACGAAGAGCCCGGTTCCGGGACTGTCCGGCCCGCCGGAGAACCATGGCGCGTCGATCGACCAGTTGGCGCCGGAAATGCCGGCAGCCAGCACCTCGACCATAAGTGCGATGTTGGCGCCGCGCTGGCCGCCGAAGGCGAGCATCGCGCCCTTCATCGCCGCCGCCGGATCGGTGGTCGGATTGCCGCTGGCGTCCAGCGCCCAGCCCTCGGGGATCTTCTTGCCGTCTTCGGCCGCCTTGCGGATGTTGACGAAGGCGGTGGCGCTCGACGACTGGTCGATGATGAGTGGCGGGCCGTCGGCGGCCGGCGCGGCAAAGGACATCGGATTGGTGCAGTAGACCGGCTTGACCGAACCGGAGCCCGCAAGCACCGCCGGCCCGTTGGTGGCGGCGAAGGACACCAGGCCCTGTCCGGCCAGCCGCCCGGTGAAATAGCCGAGCGCGCCGCAGGTATAGGCGTTCTTCTGCGAGAAGATGGCGACGCCGAACAGCTTGCCGCTGGCGAGATCATCGATCGTGCGGTCGAAGCCGGTATGGGCAAGCCCGCCGCGTGCGTCGGAGAGATAGACGGCCAGCGCCGGCCTGGTGACGACCGGATCGGCATTGCCGTCGATTCGTCCGTCCTGGATCGCCTCCAGATAGTCGATGAAATGCGACAGGCCGACCGCCGACAGACCTTCCGCCTCCGCCGCGATGATCGAGGCGACCAGCGACTGTGTCGCCTCCTCGTTGGCGCCGGCGCCGAGCGCCGCCATCCGGCATAGCCCTGTTGCCTGGTCGAGAGTGAGTTGCATTGGAATTGCCCTGCAGCGAGTAGCGAATAGGGAATAGCGAGTAGGGGAAATAAACGAACTACTCGCTATTCGCTACTCCTATTCGCTAGCCAATCTTGACCGGAATCCGCGCCTCGATCCTGCTGAATATGAGCACCAGGATGCCGGTGATCGTCATGTAGATCAGCGCCAGGAGCAGCAAGGGTTCGTAGGTGAGATAGGTGTCCTGCCGCACCTTGGAGGAGACGGCGAAGATGTCGATGACGCTGATCGTCGCCACCAGCGGTGTCGACTTCAGCTGCAGCACGGTTTCGCCGGTCAGCGTCGGCAGCGCCCGGTAGAAGGCCTGCGGCAGCCAGATGCGGCGGAAGATCTTGAAGCGGCTCATGCCGAAGGCGCGGGCCGCCTCGAGCTGCCCTTTCGGCACGCCGGCGAAAGCGCCGCGCATCACCTCGCCCTCATAGCCGGCGAAGGACAGGGTCAGCGCCAGCACGGCATAGGGCCAGGCCTGTCTGAGATATGTCCACATCCAGGACTCGCGGATCCATGGATATTGCGGGAATAGCGAACCCAGTCCGTAATAGAGCAGCCAGAGCTGCAACAAGAGCGGCGTGCCCCGGATGATGGTGCAGAAGACCTTTGCCGGCACGGCGAACCAGAATGGTCCGCCCGCCTGCGCCAGGCCGAGCGGTACGGCCAGCAGGAAGCCCAGCGCGCAGGTGACGACGAGGATCCACAGTGCCCGCCAGATGCCGAGCAGCCCCATTTCCCAATATTGCGGCAGCCAGTCCCAGCGCATGAAGAAGGCGGCGCAGAAAACCAATGCCAGCGCGATGAGGATCAGCACGATGCGGTGCGGCTTGAGCCAGAGCGAGGCACGCGCCGCGACGTTGATTACGGCCGCCTCTCCAGCCATCAGCGCGCCTCCTTGACGGAAGGCATGCCGCGCCGCGACCAGGTCTCGACCCGGCCGATGATCAGGTTGGAGAAGAGTGTCAGCGCTAGATAAAGCATACCGGCAGCGACAAAGAACAGCAGATAGGCCTTGGTGACACCTGCCGCCTGCCGCGTCGCAAGCGTCAGTTCGAAGAAGCCGACGACGGCAAGCAGCGCGGTATCTTTGGTGGCGATCAGCCAGAGATTGGCGAGGCCGGGGATGGCGAAAGGCAGCATCGCCGGCAGCGTTATGCGCCGCAGCATCAGGCCCGGCGACATGCCGTAGGCGCGGGCGGCCTCGATCTGGCCTTGCGGGATGGACAGGATGGCGCCGCGGATGACTTCGGTCGAATAGGCGCCCTGGACGACGCCGAGCACGAAGATGCCGGCCGCCAGCCCGCTGATGTCGACGCGCTGGTAGCCCATCGCCGTCAGCACCTGATTGATGAGATCGGTGCCGGCGTAATAGAGCAAAAGGATGAGCACCAGTTCCGGCACCGCGCGCACCACCGTGGTGTAGACGGCTAAAAGGTCGCGCGCCACCGGCCCGCCATAGAGCTTGCCCCAGGCGCCGCCGGTGCCGATCACCAGCCCGAGGCAGGTGGCGCCGACGGCGATCTCGATCGAATGCAGCAATCCGACCAGCAAGGTGCCGCCCCAGCCGGGCGGCACGGGCGACAGGAGTTCGATGATGCCGGCCGCCGAGGCCGGAAGAAAGACGTCGATCACTTCGCCCCCGGATTGCTGGCAACCGCTGACGGCAGTGTTCAGCGGTAGGCTGCGTGACAGATTGGGCAAGGGGCAGGGCGCCGGGCGCCATGCCCCTAATTCATGAGCGAAAAGTCGTCAGCCGCCGTAAATGTCGAAGTCGAAATACTTCTTCGTGATCTCGTTATACTTGCCACTGGCGCGGATCGCCTTGATGCCGGCATTGACCGTTTCCTTGAGCGCGGTGTCTTCCTTGCGCACGCCGGCGCCGATGCCCGGCCCGAGCACCTCGTCGTCCGGCGCGACCATGCCCTTCAGGTCGCAGCAGGCCTTGCCCTGGTCGCTCTTGAGGTATTCGACAAGTGCGATGGAATCGGCCTCCACCGCATCGATGCGGCCGGCGGCTAAATCCTGGTTGGCCTCATCCTGAGTCTGGTATTCCTTGATTTCCTGCGCGCCGGTGAAGTGCTTCTTGGCGTACACCGCGTGTGTGGTCGACACCTGGACACCGAGAACCTTGCCCTTGAGGTCATCCGGCGTCGCGCCGAACTTCTGGCCCTTCGGCCCGATGATCGCCGGCAGCGTGTTGTAATACTTGTCCGAGAAGTCGATCGTCTTCTTGCGTTCGTCGGTGATCGACATCGAGGAGACGATGAGGTCGATCTTCTTGGTGGTCAGCGCCGGAATGATGCCGTCCCAGGCAACGGGCGTGATGACGCAGTCGAGCTTCTCCTCGGCGCAGACGGCGTCGATGAAGTCGATTTCCCAGCCGACCCACTTGCCCGTCGCGTCGGGCGAGGTGAACGGCGGATAAGGCTCGGCGGCGACACCGATCTTGACCTGATCCGCCTTGGCCACGCCCATCGCGGCGACGCCGAAGAGCAGCGCCGCGGCGAATGTCTTGAGAACAGTCTTCATGTCAGGACTCCCAGTTTGTTGTTGTTCCCGGTTTTTCGCTCCGCTTGACGCCGGCCCTAGCCGACGTTGCGGAGGAATTGCTTGAGCCTTTCGGATTTGGGCGCGCCGAACAGCTGTTCCGGCGGTCCTTCTTCCTCGACCAGCCCGTTGTAGAGGTAGACGACATGCGTCGCGACCTCGCGGGCAAACTTCATTTCATGCGTCACCAGCACCATGGTGCGCCCCTCGCGCGCCAGGTCGCCGATCACTTTCAGCACCTCGCCGACCAGCTCCGGGTCGAGCGCCGAGGTCGGCTCGTCGAACAGCATGACGCGCGGATTGATCGCCAGCGCGCGGGCGATCGCAGCGCGCTGCTGCTGGCCGCCCGAGAGGAACGCCGGATAGACGTCGCGCTTTTCCGCCAGCCCGACGCGGGCAAGCAGCTTCTCGGCCTGGGTGATCGCCTCGTCGCGCTTGACGCCAAGCACATGCACCGGAACCTCGATGACGTTCTCGATCAGCGTCATGTGGCTCCACAGGTTGAAGTTCTGGAACACCATGCCGAGCCGGGAGCGGATGCGCTCGATCTGCTTGCGGTCGGCGGGCACCGTATGGCCGTGGCTGTCGGCCTTCAGCTTGATCTCCTCGCCATTGACGCGAATGACGCCGCTGGTCGGATTTTCCAGGCAATTGATGCAGCGCAGCAGCGTCGACTTGCCCGAGCCCGAGCCGCCGATGATGGCGATCACCTCGCCGTCGCGCGCCGACAGCGAAACGCCCTTCAGCACATGCAGCTGGCCGAATTTCTTGTGCAGGTTCTCGACATGGATGGCTTCGGCGGCGCCGCTTTGCGCCTTGCCGGATGATGGGACGTCGGCAACTCCCGCCACGCTCACCGGGTGACCTCAACATGGTCAAAGTCGGTTCGTCGAACGTCCATCCGGCTAATCAACATACGCTGTACTGCCTGCTCCAGACTTCAGCATGGACCCGACAGCGCGAGCCCGTCAATCCCGCCCATTACGGCACTTGCGGCCTTGTTGTGCAAGTGTATAAATAGCCTTTCATGAAATTTTCTCAATTTTTTTCAGCATAAAAGGGCATTGATGAGCGCTTTCGGATCACAGTCCATGGCGGCGCCGCTGCGGCGCGTGCTGATGCGGTCGGCGGCCAACGCTATGCGCGACGCCATCAGAGCTGCCTGGCACTATGGCCCGGGGTTCAACCCGGCCAAAGCTGCCTCGCAGCACGCGGTCCTTGCTCAACTGGTGGCGGCTTCCGGCGCCGAAATCGAATGGATCGAGGACAAGGCCGACGGCCTTTCGGATTCGGTGTTCACGCACGACCCATCGCTGATGACCGACCGCGGCGCGCTGATCCTGTCCATGGGCAAGCCATTGCGCGCCAGTGAGCCGTCGCTACATGAGGAAACCTACAGAAGACTGGGCATTCCGATCCTCGGCCGCGTCGAGGCTCCCGGCCAGGTCGAAGGCGGTGATTGTGTATGGGTGGATGCCCGCACGCTGGCGATCGGGCGCGGCGTCCGCTCCAACCAGGAAGGCATCCAGCAGGTTTCCAACCTGCTGACGCCGCTGGGCATTTCCGTCTACGGCTTCGACCTGCCGCTGTGGCAGGGCGAAGAGGCGTGCCTGCATCTGATGTCGGTGATCAGCCCGCTGGCCGACGACCTCGCACTGGTCTATTCACCGCTTTTGCCGGCCCCGTTCTATCAGATGCTGAAGGCGCGGGGCATCCGGCTGGTCGAAGGCGACGCCGAAGAATTCGCCGCTTCCAACGGCCTCAGCCTGAACGTGCTGCCAACCAGCCCGTTCAAGGTTATTGCCGTTGCGGGCTTTCCCAAGACCAAAGCCGCGATGGAAGCCGCCGGCTGCGCGGTCGAAATCTTCGAGGCGGATGCGCTCTGCATCGCCTGCGAAGGCGGGCCGACATGCCTGACGCGGCCGATCCTGCGCCAATGAATGCGCGCCGCAAGTTCCGTCGCGAGGGCGAGGAGCGGCGGCGACAGGATCTGATCGAGGCGACCTTGGACTGCGTGGCGGAATATGGCCTGCAGGGCGCCACCTTGCGCACCATCGCACTGCGCGCCGGCGTCACCGCCGGGCTGATCCGGCACTATTTCCCCGGCAAGGAGGAATTGCTGCAGGAAGCCTATTCAGCCCTGGTTGGCCGCATGACCGAGCAGGCGAAGGCAGCATTGGTCACTGAAGATACCTCGCCGCGCCAACGCCTTGCGGCTTTCGTCACAGCCAACCTCAACGCGCCGATCATCGACGCGCGGGTGTTCTCGCTCTGGGCAACCTTCCTCGGCCGCGCCAGCGCCGATGCGACGCTCGCCCGTGCCCACCGCGAAGGCTACCTTGGCTTTCGCAACGAGGTGGAAGCGGTCGTGGCCGAAGTGCTCGCAGCGGAACGGCGCAAGCCGGATGCAAGCCAGCTGCGCCACCATGCCATCGCGATCAATGCGATCATCGACGGGCTCTGGATCGAAGGCTGCCTGGCCGGCGAGATGTTCTCGCCCGGCGAATTGGCAGCGATTGGCATCAAGCTGTCGAGGCCGAACTCGGCCTGGCGCCGCTAGAGCAATTCCAGGAAAAGTGAGAACGGTTTCCGTCCGGAATTGCGTAAGAAACATAGAGATAGGGCGGATCACTGTTTCCAATAAACAGTGATCCGCTCTCAAGGGGAGAAAACCAATGACGACCGTCGGCGAAGCACTCATCACTCTGCTCGAGGCGCATGGCGTCGATACCGTCTTCGGCATTCCTGGCGTGCACACGGTCGAGCTTTATCGCGGGCTGGCGCGCTCGAAGATCCGCCATGTCACGCCGCGCCACGAGCAGGGCGCCGGCTTCATGGCCGACGGCTATGCGCGCGTCAGCGGCCGGCCGGGCGTCGCCTTCGTCATCACCGGGCCGGGCCTGACCAACACCATCACCGCCATGGGCCAGGCGCGCGCCGATTCCGTGCCGATGCTGGTGATCTCCGGCGTCAATGCTACCGACACACTCGGCAAGGGGCTCGGCTTCCTGCACGAACTGCCCGACCAACGCGGCATGATGGAGAAGGTGGCGCTGTTCTCTGAGCGCGTCACCGAGGCCGGGGAGTTGCCCGGTGCGCTCGCCCGTGCCTTCACCGTTTTCTCCTCGTCGCGTCCGGGCCCGGTCCATATCGAGATCCCGACCGACGTCATGGTGAAGCCTGCCGAAGGCATTGCGCCCGTTCTTAGCAACGCTGCGCCGCCCGCGCCGGCAAGCGCGGCGATCGCCGACGCTGTGAAGTTGATAAAGACGGCTCGCCGTCCACTGATCCTGGTCGGCGGCGGCGCCAAGAGGGCCGATGCGGCGCTGACGCGCTTCGCCGAAGCATTGGGCGCGCCGGTCGTCGAGACTGCCAATGCGCGCGGCCTGCTGCATGGCCATCCGCTCTGCGTGCCGGCAAGCCCCAGCCTGAAGGCGGTGCGCGTATTGATGGCGGACGCCGATCTGGTGATCGCCGCCGGCACCGAGTTCGGCCCGACCGACTATGACGGCTATGGCGACGGCGGCTTCGTGCTGCCGCCGAATCTCATCCGCATCGACATCGGCGCCGACCAGCTCGCCCGTCGCCCGGTGACGGTCGGGATTCAAGCTGACTGTGCCGAGGCGCTTGGTGCGCTGCTGGCTGAACTGGGCTCCGCCCACGACGCCGCGAAAGACGGCGAAGCTCGCGCGGCAGCGGGGCGAGAGGCCGCATTGGCAGAGTTGAGGCCGGAGTATGTGGCGCAGGTACGTGCCGTGGAGGCGATCCGCGGTGCGCTGCCCGGTGCCATCATCGTCGGCGACTCGACGCAGCCGATCTATGCCGCCAATCTCTATTATGACCATGACCGTCCAGGCGGCTGGTTCAACGCGGCGACCGGTTTCGGCGCGCTGGGCTATGGCCCGCCGGCGGCGATCGGCGCCGCCCTTGCCATGCCCGAGGCGCCGGTCGTGTGTCTCACCGGCGATGGCGGCTTCCAGTTCACTTTGCCGGAGCTCGGTGCCGCGCTCGACGCCGGGGCTCCGGTGATCTTCGTCGTCTGGAACAATCGCGGCTATCGCGAGATCGAGACCTCGATGCTCGATGTCGGCGTCGAGCCGGTCGGCGTGTCGCCGGCGCCGCCGGATTTCTGCAAGCTGGCCGAGGCTTACGGTATAGAAGCCGAGCGGTTGACCGGCGTCGGCGGCCTCGCCGATGCCCTCAAGCGCGCGCGAGCGGCCGGCAAGCCGCGCCTCGTCGAAATCACGGTCGACTGAAGGCCTTGGCGCTTGCGAGTGAAGGCTTCGGCGCCCGCGAGCATTTGCCCGCCGCGGCAGCCTGACGCATGCAAAGACGCTGCGCCTGCCATGTCGATATTTCAATTGAGTGACAGCGCGAAAGGCGCGACGTTCCACACTGGGGCGGCATAACCATAAGAAAAGTGACAGGAGCGGTCGAAATATGACGGAAACGCTTAACGGCAGGCATGTCGTGGTGACGGGCGGCACTGGGGCGCTCGGCGGCGCGGTTGTCGGCAGGTTGCTGGAGCAGGGCGCGATCTGCCACGTGCCCAACGCCCATGCCGCTGCCCCCCCGAATTTCCCTTACGCCGCGCATGCAAGCGTTCATCTGGCGCACAATGTCGACCTGTCGGACTCCACCAAGGTCGAGGCCTTCTACCATCAGCTGCCCGAGCTTTGGGCCTCGGTCCACCTCGCCGGCGGCTTCACCATGGCTCCGGTGGAAAAGATCGAGTCGGCCTCCTTTGCCGAGATGATGGACACCAACGCCCGCACCGCCTTCCTGTGCAGCCGAGCCGCGGTGCGCTCGATGCTGACGTCGGGCACCGCGGGGCGCATCGTCAATGTCACGGCGCGCGCCGGCCTTGATCCCAGGCGCGGGGCCGGAATGGTCGCCTATGCTGCCAGCAAGGCGGCCGTCGCCGCTATGACGCAGGCAATGGCCGAGGAGCTGAAGCACAAGGGCATCCTGGTCAACGCCGTGGCGCCCTCGACGCTCGACACGCCGGCCAACCGCGCCGACATGCCGGACGCCGATTTCACCAAATGGGTCAGCCTCGAAGCCGCCGCCGAAGCGATCGCCTATCTCGCCTCGCCCGCCAACCAGGCGATGAGTGGCACGCTGGTGCCGCTCTACGGCCGGGCCTGAAACTTCAACTCGTTGGACAAAGAAAAACCCCGCCGGAGCGATCCGGCGGGGTTTTGTTTGGCCTGGTGAAGAAGAGGCTTACGCAATTCCGGACGGAAAACCGCTACGCACTTTTCCTGGAATTGCTCTAGTTGCCCTGCTTCTTCAGCGCCGCGCCCAGGATGTCACCCAGCGAGGCGCCGGAGTCGGTCGAGCCGTACTGGGCGACCGCTTCCTTCTCCTCGGCGATTTCCAGCGCCTTGATCGAGACCTGCAGCTTGCGGGTCTTCTTGTCGAAGGCGATGACGCGGGCGTCGACCTTCTGGCCGACGGTGAAGCGCTCGGGGCGCTGCTCGTCGCGGTCGCGGGAAAGGTCCGAACGCTTGATGAAGGTCTCGAGGCCGCTGTCGACCAGCCGCACTTCCAGACCGCCATCCTTGACCGCGATGACCTCGCAGGTGACGACGGCGTTCTTGCGCAGCTCGCCGCTGGTGGCCGCTTCACCGACGGTGTCGCGAGCCAGCTGCTTGATGCCGAGCGAGATGCGCTCCTTCTCGATGTCGACGTCGAGCACCTGCGCCTTGACCATGTCGCCGCGATTGTACTCTTCGATCACCTGCTCGCCCGGACGGGTCCAGTCGAGGTCGGAGAGGTGAACCATGCCGTCCACGTCGCCTTCCAGGCCGATGAACAGGCCGAACTCGGTCTTGTTCTTGACCTCGCCCTCGACCTGGCTGCCGACCGGATGGTTGCGCGCGAAGGCTTCCCACGGGTTCTCCAGCGTCTGCTTGAGACCGAGCGAGATGCGGCGCTTGGCCGGATCGACCTCGAGCACGACCACGTCGACTTCCTGCGTCGTCGACAGGATCTTGCCGGGGTGCACGTTCTTCTTCGTCCACGACATTTCCGAAACGTGGATGAGGCCCTCGATGCCCGGCTCCAGCTCGACGAACGCGCCGTAGTCGGTGATGTTGGTGACGGTGCCCTTGATCTTCTTGCCGATCGGGAACTTGGTGCCGATGTCCGACCACGGATCCGACTCGAGCTGCTTCATGCCGAGCGAGATGCGGTGGGTTTCCTGGTTGATGCGGATGATCTGCACCTTGACCGTCTGGCCGATGTTGAGGATCTCGGTCGGATGGTTGACGCGGCGCCATGCCATGTCGGTGACGTGCAGCAGGCCGTCGATGCCGCCGAGGTCGACGAACGCACCGTAATCGGTGATGTTCTTGACCACGCCTTCGACCACCTGGCCCTCTTCGAGGTTCTGCACAATCTCCGAACGCTGTTCGGCGCGGCTCTCCTCGAGCACGGTGCGGCGCGACACCACGATGTTGCCGCGGCGGCGATCCATCTTGAGGATCTCGAAGGGCTGCGGGTTGTGCATCAGCGGCGAGACGTCGCGGATCGGACGGATGTCGACCTGGCTGCGCGGCAGGAACGCCACGGCGCCGTCGAGGTCGACGGTAAAGCCGCCCTTGACCTGGTTGAAGATGACGCCTTCGACGCGCTCACCCTTGGTGAACTTCTCCTCGAGGCGCACCCAGCTCTCCTCGCGGCGAGCCTTCTCGCGCGACAGCATGGCTTCGCCAAGCGCGTTCTCGATGCGCTCGACATAGACTTCGACGGTGTCGCCGACCTTGAGCGAGGAGTCCTTGCCCTTGGCGCCGAATTCCTTCAGCGGCACGCGGCCTTCGACCTTGAGGCCGACATCGATGATGGCCATGTCCTTTTCGATCGCGGTGATCGTGCCCCGGACAACCTGGCCCTCGCCGGAATGGCCGGCGGTGAATGATTCTTCGAGCATGCTCGCGAAATCATCGCGAGTGGGATTTGCAGCTGACATTGTTTCTCCTGGAGTGCTCCGCATCGGGGCGGAGCGGGCGCCGTGGGTTAGCGTTGCGTGAGCCTGCCGGCGTTCCGGGCTGAAGAGCCCTTGGCCGCTCTGGGCGGCAAGTCCGGCGCATGAAGAATGCTGGCAGGCTGGTTCGTGCCCGATATGGGTATTTTTCCCGCGCTCGGCAATCGCAAGCGTGAGAGAAACCCTTAATCAGGCCTTGCTTCTCTTGGCCAGGACGTCGTCAACGATCGTCATCGCCGCCAGAAACGCGGCTTCTATAGCCATTTCGCTGGTATCAAGCAAGTGCGCGTCTCCCGCCGGCTTGAGCGGCGAGTCGGCGCGGCCCATGTCGCGCTCGTCGCGGCGCTCGATATCGGCGAGGATGGTGGCGAAATCGGCGCTGCCGCCCATGCTCTCGATCTCGGCCAGCCGGCGCTGCGCCCGCACCGCGGCACTCGCCGTCACATAGAGCTTGATGTCGGCATCCGGGCACACGACCGTGCCGATGTCGCGGCCGTCGAGCACCGCACCCGGCGGCGCCTTGGCGAAGTCGCGCTGCTTTTCGACCAGGATGCGCCGGACGGTGGGAATGACGGCGACCTTGGAAGCCGCTTCGCCAACGGCATGCGCCGAAAGCACTGTCCGATCGAGGTTCGAGAGGTCGACCTGCCGCGCCGCGGTCTCGGCCGCCGAGACATTGTCGAGCGGCAGGCCGAGCTCGAGCAACTTGTGGGCCACGGCGCGATAGGTGAGGCCGGTGTCGAGCAGGTTCAGCCGGTAATGATCGGCGAGCCTGCGAGCGAGGGTGCCTTTGCCCGCGCCGGCGGGGCCGTCGATGGCGATGGTGAAGGTGGTGCTCATGAGCGGACCAATGCGATCGAAGGGTGCAATGAACACGACAAGCGCCGCGATCCTTCGCGCCCCTCTGTCTGCCGGACACTCCCCACAAGGGGGCAGATTGGGCGGCTTCGGCGCGCCGCTCAATCCTGCAACGTTGACGATTGGCGAAAGCCGCGATGACGACCGATCTCCCCCCAAGTGGGGGAGATGTCCGGCAGGACAGAGGGGGGCGCTGTCCCGCCTTCGTTTCAGTTTGGCAGCTAGCGTTTGCCATCGCCAGTCACTCGATCTCCGCGCCCAGCCCCTTCATCAGCCCCATGAATTCCGGAAAGCTCGTCGCGATCATATTGGCGTCGTCGATCGTCACCGGCTTCTCCGTCGCCAGCCCCATGATCAGGAAGCTCATGGCGATGCGGTGGTCGAGATGCGTCTTCACCGCCGTGTCCGGGCCGTTGGGGTGAGCACCCAGACCTTTGCCGCCGGGCCTGCCGCGCACGGCAAGCGAGGCTTCGCCCTCGGTGCAGTCGACGCCGTTGAGCTTGAGCCCGTTGGCCACCGCCGCCAGCCGGTCGGATTCCTTCACGCGCAACTCTTCCAGCCCCTGCATCAGCGTCTCGCCTTCGGCGAAGCTCGCGGCGACTGCCAGCACCGGATATTCGTCGATCATCGAGGGCGCGCGTTCCGGCGGCACCGTAACACCTTTCAGTTCGGAATACCGCACGCGCAGGTCGGCAACGTCCTCGCCGCCCGCACTGCGCGGGTTCAGGATGTCGATCTTGCCGCCCATTTCCTGCAGCGTCAGCAAGAGCCCCGTGCGGGTCGGGTTCATCAGCACGTTCTCGATCGTGATGTCCGAGCCCGGCACGATCAGCGCCGCCACCAGCGGGAAACCCGCCGAGGACGGATCGCCCGGAACCGCGATGGTCTGTCCGGTGAGCTTGCCCTGGCCTTCGATGAAGATGTGGCGCACGCCGCGCTCGTCGGTTTCGACGGTCAGGTTCGCGCCGAAGCCTTTCAGCATCTTTTCGGTGTGGTCGCGCGTCATCACCGGCTCGATGACTGTGGTGATGCCCGGCGTGTTGAGCCCGGCGAGCAGAACCGCCGACTTCACCTGGGCCGAGGCCATCGGCACGCGATAGGTGATGGGCGCGGCGTGTTTCGGGCCGCGCAGCGTGATCGGCATGCGGTCGCCGGGTGCCGCCTTCAGCACCTGCACGCCCATCTGGCGCAGCGGCTCCAGCACCCGGCCCATCGGCCGGCCGGAGAGCGAGGCGTCGCCGATGAAGGTCGTTTCCATGTCATAGGTGCCGACGAGACCCATGGTGAGCCGCGAGCCAGTGCCGGCATTGCCAAAATCGAGCGGGCCTTCGGGCTTGAGCAGCGCGCCGTTGCCGGTGCCGCGGATCACCCATTCAGCGCCCTTCTTCTCGACATGCGCGCCCATCGCCTTCATGGCCGCACCCGTGCGCATGACGTCCTCGCCTTCGAGAAGGCCGGTGATGCGCGTCTCGCCGGAAGCAAGGCCGCCGAACATGAAGGAGCGGTGCGAGATCGACTTGTCGCCCGGCACCCGCGCCGTGCCGGCTAGCGCTGGGGATTTGCGGGCCGTGGCCGGTTTCGGGGCGGCGGAATGAGACATTTTGTCTTCCAAATGAAATGCCGGCCGGGCCGGCTCAGTTCGTCATGTTGCGGCGGTCTCGTATCACGGCGCGCGGCAATGGTCATCCCCTTGGCAAGAGCCTTCGAAAAGCAGGTTTTCAGGACATGTCTTTTGGCTTTGACAGCGCGGAAAACTGCGGTTAAGGGGACCATTCTTTTTTTGACGAGGCTTGCCGTGGCAAAACCTGAACTTGGCACAAAGCGTGTCGACCCCGAAACGGGTCGGAAATTCTACGACCTGAACAAAGACCCGATCGTCTCGCCCTATACCGGCAAGAGCTATCCGCGCTCCTATTTCGACGAAGGCAAGATTTCCGCCATCGAGGAAGACGAGGAGGTCGCCGAGAAGGAAGTGGACGGCGACGAGGAGGAAGGCGCTGAGGTCGTCTCGCTCGAAGAGGCCGATGACGAGGCCAAGGGCGGCGGCGACGATCTGCCCGATCTCGGCGAGGATGAGGATGAAGATGTCGATCTCGGCGACGATGACGACGACACCTTCCTCGCCGATGAAGAAGAAGAGGACGACGACGTCTCCGACATGATCGGCGTTGGCGACGACGAGGACGAGGTCTGATTGGATCGTTTGCCGGCCATTTTGGCCTGTGACGAAAAAGCGGCTTTTGAAGGCTTGATCTTGACCGAAGGCGGCGCTAGAAGCCGCCAGCACTAAACGACGGCGCGGTTCCCAACCGCGCCGGATCTCTTCGCCGGAAACGGCGCCGGCTGGCTGCCGGGAGTGGGGCCATAGCTCAGTTGGGAGAGCGCTTGAATGGCATTCAAGAGGTCGTCGGTTCGATTCCGATTGGCTCCACCAGTCACTCTCTAGGGTGTTGATTTCCCTAAAGAACCTTTGATTTCAACGGCATGCGCAGGCAATGTGGTCCACATAGGTGGTCCACAACGCAGGAAATTCCGTGCCTCGGCGAGCGTCACATCTCCAGCTTCGCGGTAATGTCTACTGGCTTCGGTTGCGTGTCCCCGATGCCCTACGACCATACGTGGGGAAGGTGGAAATCAAAAAATCGCTTAAGACCTCGGACTATCGAGAGGCACAGCTACGCGGCCGTATCGAGCGCGTGAAGATCGACGCAGAGTGGGAAACTCTTCGCCGGCAGCTTTCCCCGGCGGTCGTATCCGAATTGTCCGAGCGTGAGGCGTGGCAGCTAGCAGCCCGTTGGTTCGTGGACTTCGAGAAACGCAACGCCGAAAAGTCAGATCGATGGACTTCGCTCGAAGATGCAGAGCGAGAACTCGCCGCGCTATCGACCCCCGAAAACATCGCTACGGCGTCCTATCAGGAAGCCGAGCATATGCTGGCGAAGGACGGTCTCAGATTGGTTCCCGGATCGCATAGCTGGACGCGTCTCAACGGCTTCATAAGGGACGGGTTGATTGAAGCGGCCCGGCGAGACATCGCGCGTAGCTTTCCTTTGGTGGCGCTCCCGACCGACCCGCAATTTGCAGGGTTGACCGCCTCAACTAAATTGCAACCTGTTGCAAAAATCACGGTCAAGAAGCTGATTGCCCACGTCCGTTCGGATACGACGCGCAGTCCGATGAGCAAAAAGACGACGCTCAAGCGAACGGCGCAATGGCAGGCGATAACCGAGTTCTTTGGCGCTGACACAGACGTCGCTCAAATCGGCCGGCCGCGTATTCGGGAGTTCATCGACCTTCTGCAAAAGCTGCCAAGCAATGCGACCAAGCACTTTCCCGACGCGACCATCTTCGAAGCCGTGCAACTGGCGGCCGACAAGAAGCTGCCTGTTTTGGCTACTGAGACGGCAAACGACTATCTGCGCACATTGGGGTCGCTTTTCCGCGCTGCCGTTCGCGAAGAATGGCTGACCAAAGACCCTTCGGACGGGCTGCTTATTCAGGCGAAGACGAAAGTCGCGGCAAAGGACAAGCGGTTGCCGTTCTCGTATGACGATCTCAAAGCAATCTTCTCCGCGCCGCTCTACACGGGCTGCAAGGACGATGAAGCGGGTTATAACGTCGAAGGTACTAAGATCGTTCGGAGGGGCCGTTTCTGGGCACCGCTGATGGCTCTCTATACGGGGATGCGGCTCAACGAAGTGCCAATTGACGCTCGATGATTTTGAAGTCCAAGACGGCACGGACATCATTCTGATCCGGGGGTCGGACGACGGTGAAACCAAACGCGTTAAGACCGCCGCCGGCCATCGGTTCGTTCCTGTACATCCCGAACTGAAGCGGATAGGCCTGCTCACATTCGTGACGGACCAAAGAGCAAAACATCCCGCAGACGCCGCTCTGTTTCCGGAACTGCCTGCCGGCACAACAGGCTATCGTTCCGATCCTTTCTCCAAGTTCTTCGCTCGGTTCCTTGATAAGGTCGGCATCACCGACCAGAAGAAGGTCTTCCATTCGTTCCGGCACAATTACCGCGACGCCCTACGCGAGGCCGACATCTCCATTGAGAAGGTCCGAGCGTTAGGCGGCTGGACCACTGGAAACACAGAAGACGCTTACGGAAAAGGTCTAAGTGCAGGCACGCTTGCCGCCGCGATCAAGACGGTCGGATATCCCGGCTTGGACCTGTCGCATCTCTATTTGAGCAATGAAGCCAGTTGATCGTAACAAGCGGATTTTTGAAACCGGTTGCAAAATCTCTATGAAGGCTCCCGACCTCAGAGGCCTGCCGGAATGGAAGTGGCCGCGAATGCCAATCTACAATGGCTTCACTCACGAGGAGCGAGTTCGCGGCTGGCAACTTATACTCCACTTCATCGACAATGGCTGGCTGGGAGCACCCGAGCGATGCTCAATCTCCGGTTCCACGGAAAATCTCCAAGCGCATTGCGAGAACTACTATTCTCCTTGGTCGCCATACCCGATCAGCCGGCCAATCCACATGGCCTTGCATCGCAGGTTTAGAGAGCCGAGTCCTTGGAAGCGGATCGTAGATCGATACTCCGTAACCGGTGATGAATGGTTTTGCGCCTTAGCCATGCAGCCAATTGACTTGGCCGCAACGCTACGCGCCCAGCATGGGGCGCATATTGCCGATGTTTTCCGGAGAGCCCCTTACCCTTCGGACAATATTGCGGCTGTCCAGCGGGGCTAGCACGGCCTGCCACGACCCTACCCCTGAAGGCGAGGGGAAGTTGGCTACCGACCGCATAGAAAGCTGATCCAAGTCTAGGTTGCGGCATTGCCCCAGTTGGGATTGCTAGCCGGAGCCTTTTTGCTGTTATAGTCGGGCTTGGTGCCAGAGGTACTTGCATGCCGCCCCACCTTAGTGAGCAAGCGCAGCAGATCATTCCGCTACTCGGCATTCTTCTGGCCGGTGTCTTCGTGGGCATGGCGTTGGAGCGGTTTCTTTCGAGGAAGCGTAGGCAGGAATGGAGGCGGAGGAACCGCTGGCGCTCGCAGAGCGAGCGAAAGGATGGCGACATCTTGGCTGGCCTCTGGCCTGTCCCGAAACCGCCGCCACCACCACCGAAGCCTACCGATCCCGCAGACCAGTTGCGGATTGTTATGGGCGCGAACTTCACGATCCAACCGCTGCTGAACAAGAGCGAGGTGCGCGTCTTCAAAGAGCTTGATCGAATGGTAATCGGCTGCAATCCCGCATGGCAGGTGATGGCCCAAGTGTCACTTGGCGAAATCCTTCGCTGTGCAGATGCGGACGCGTACAGTTGCATCAACTCGAAGCGCGTGGACCTCTTGCTTGTGGACGAGAATTGCAGTCCTCGACACGCGCTCGAATATCAGGGCCATGCACATCACCAAGCGAAGGCGGCAGCACGCGACGCTGTAAAAAAGGAAGCTTTGAGACGGGCCGGCATCGGGTATCACGAGATTGTTGGAGGGCAAACCACACCATCTGAACTTAGGCGACTAGTCGAAAAGCTCGTGCAGCGCCCAACTCCGCCCGATAGCGAGCCGACGAAGGAAGCCGATTTGTGACCTGCATAGACGAAGGCGCTTAAAGTCCACGCGTGGGGCCGGTTGGCAGATAGTTTGTGCCAGCTAAAAGCTACAAGGGTCGAGGAAATCCACCTCGTGCACATTGCCCGCTCGCTGGTGGCGTCAATCCGGGCTGTCTTGGAGATCGCGCACCAGCGCAACCACATCCAAATCGATGATCTTGGCAATATCCAAGAGTTCAACGAGATCGACCCGGCGCTCACCGCTTTCGATATTCGCAATGAACGGCTGATGTCTGCCGAGAACCTTGGCGACGTCCGCCTGCGACATCCCTTTTGCCCGCCGCTGACTGGCCAGCGCCGCTGCAACCATCTTGTGGCGCGTGGAGTGGACCGACTTCGGCATTGGACGGTTGACCAGTGATCAACCCGCCGGTAATCCGATATTCGGATTATCCAAAAAATAGATATTTCAGGCGGCGCTACCGCTGCCGGGGCAAACCAAACGCAGGGGGCACAATGAGCCGAGCACTCGTCAACATGCTGTCGACCATGAACGTCTTTATCGCGCTCATCATCATCACAGTCGGCGCTCTTTGGGGTAACCTCTATCTCCCCAAGGCCGGCGTCATTTTCGGTGCGATTGTCGGCTTCGCTGCCGCCTCAATCATCTGCGGAGCGCTCGCTGCCCTTTGCCTCATCGAGAAGCATCTGCGGGTGCTCGCCGACGACACGCGCAAACGCCAAAAGGGTCCAACCCCTGCTCGGGTGGAGCCTCCCGTCAGATGACCCGTCTCACGCCAACAGAGTCAGATGAGACTGGCTCGCAAACTGGGTGGGCTCGGAAGTTTGCAACGGGGTGCAAAAGCCATCGGCGCTCGCTCTGACCTGAGCGGAGGCAGGGTGCTTCGGGGGGGCATGCACGAACAGCCGAGATCGCTAGATCAGCAATCCATAAGCCCCCAGCTAGTTGGTAACCCTCTCGAATAAGGGCTTCCAGTTATTTTGGCGGCCTGCCGAATGTAGGATCGGAAGCGAGTTGTTAGGACAGGTTGTCGGGAAGGCAACCAGCATCCCCTGATCTCCAAAGCCCAGCGGGTTATCGGGGTAGATGCCAACGCCTAGATCACGACAAAGAGATTTAGCCCGATCTCGTTCGATTTGGTTAGCCCAAATTTCGTTTCTCTCGTCGAAAGCAAAGTGTTTAGCGTCGAGAGTTTCACAATGCCTAATGTTGAAATCAAGCCAGTCAAACTCCGCGACCTGCTCCCTAACAAACTGATCCCCATCACCGGTCGACGCGAGAGTCAATACAGTAATCGGGAGCTTGTTAAGTCGCAAAGCCTGTTCATTTTTCTCAACGAATTTTTTCACATTCCGGGCGAGGGACCTACCGGTCGCAACAATATCGTCGATCATAACCAGAACGGCTGGGCTGCCCCAAGTTTGCACATGGGTGGAAAGCGACTCCGTAAACACACTAGGCGGAATGATACACTTAACAGGAATGCCGTTATGCTCAGCATACTTTGCCGCATGATACTGGCCGCTCTTACCTTCACCGTCAACGTATGTGACCAAGACGTCCATTCTACGTTCAGCGCGTTTTCGCTGAACAAACTCCGGGAGTGATGGTCGGATAAACGAATGCAGCGTGGCAAACATTTCCCGTATTTGAGCCTCGCCAAAGAAGCGCAGCGACTCCAAAATCTTGAACAACAACCGCTGATCTTGATGGCTTTCTACCTGTTCAAGCCATGCGCGAACGGCCTCCGCACTAACCGCGTGACCGCGATAAACAGGCCACCTCTTTACGAGTGCGATTATCTCCTCTGCGCGAATGTATGCGGCGTCTTCGGCGGCCAAAATTCCGACAGCTAGCTCTTCCCCAAGTGCATCTGAAACTAGTCGGTTAACTCCAACCTCTTTGAGCCATGCCTTGAATATCGGAAGCTTGAAATCGTAGCTCCCATCATCACGCGAAAGAAGGACCTCACGTCGGACAAAATCATTTAGTACCGGCGCGACCTCGTTGTCCAAAAGCCGTATGCCGTTAGCATTTGCAATTACGTTTTCGAGCGTGACAGGCTTGCCTCTGCGGGCCGCTCTTGCAACGGCCACCAACGTACGGCTTCGCCTTATAATGTCTGGCTCCCTTTCGGGGTTCGGCTTATGAATGCCATCCATCCAAAGGTGGCCGAACGAATTGACTTCGAACGATGAGACTTCAGTAGCTACGGCGGCCCGGACTTCATCGATCATCACGTCAGCGTCTCGCTCCCGGACCGCGTTGTGAAAGACGCTAGCGCATACAATATTTGAAAAAAAGGATTGCCGTTTGTGAGATTGAAAACTTCGGAAACGGCCTCGTCGTGCCAGAAGATATGCTCTTCTGTGGGTTTGCGGATCAAAAGCTTAAAATCTTCCCATTCCGAGTCGCGGGAAAAATAATTCAAGCTAACGGGTACAAGCTTGTTTAGCTTTTGCCCCTGCCGGTTCATGATATAAGGCATGTTCTCCCCGCCAACGAGGAACACGCATATGTTATCACATGTGGTTAAAGCGCGAATGTTTGCGAAAAACGTCTCAGCAAGATTGCCGTGCTGATACAGTTCAGGATGTATCTCGTCAAACTCATCAATTATTATCACGTATTTTAGGCCGGGTCGTCGCCTTTCGGCTAACTCGGCTAGGCGCGTGAGAGGCGCGATAGACCCATCGAAGTTTAATGAAGGGATCGGCGTTTCTGGGGGCAGCGTTTCGACGATAAAATCTGAAATCCGTTCGCCCAACTCACGCATAGCCGCGCGCGGGTCTTCATGAGCGAACTTACCCCATAGAAGGTATGTAAACTCAATTCCGGGGTCTGGAGCGCGAGATCGAGCGAACTCGGCTGCGGCAAGCGCTAGCGACGTCTTTCCAACGCGCTTTTGGCCTGTGACATAAAACGACTCCATCGGAGTACGCAGCATTCGGTTCGCGAGCGATTGTACTTTCTCCGCTCTTCCAACAAATGCCGCACCCTTTGCCACATCGGTACTGTAGGGCCGTTTGTATTCAAGTTTACTCCAGTCTATGTCAGACTTCTGTGCGTTAACCAGAAGTTGGAATTGGACCTCTTTTGAGTCTGGTTGGCCGGCCTCCTCCCACGTTACTGAAACAAGTAACTCAAAATTTTGGCATGGCTCCACAACCAAAGCTTCAAACACCGCTGTGAAATCTCCCGGACTTACGTTGCCGAGAGAAATTTGTTGCGTTTGGAAAAAAACGCTCGAACTGTTTGGTGCGATGGTGACGGTTACCGAGGATGCGAGCCCCGGGCCAGAACTTCGAAGCGGTATCGCCAACGCGATCTCTCGACCTTCATCGTGAAGAGGATAACGCTTCTGCAAAACGGGCGGGTTGAGAAGGCGTGCCGCAATAGAGGTAGTTACGCGTGCCCGCACGGCCCGAACCACCTTTTCCACGGCATCGCTAACCGCTTCGAGGTACTGGCGAAAAAAGCCGGTCAAAAAGGTGACGTTTTCTTCGCAATAGCGGAAATTGTTTTGGATAGCTTCCCGGCACTCATGCAAGTCTGAACCAAAAGACGTCGCATCAGCAGACAGGCGACTTATCTTCTTGAGGATAGCATCAACGCGAGTTCTGACTTCGGCAATATCGAAGGGACCGCAGTAGAGCTTCACAAGACCATTGCTAAGAGCGCTTAGAAGATTTTGCCTAGAAGCGATCAGGCTGTCTATGTCAGCCGTTGCAGACGTCAACGGAGAAAGCATGGAGCAAATTTTCTCGTGAGCACTGAGCAGAAGCGAGTACTTCTCGAAGGTCTGTTTTTTCCCTTGAACGCCGAGTGACTGGCATAAATCTCCAACACTTCGTTCGCATAACGCGACGACATTCCGCGCAATCTGGTTCGTCGAATTAGTCGCTGGTATTATGTTGCCTTGGGCAAGGCAACGCAGGAGAACCAAAGCATCAAGCGAAGTCGAAATCTCCCGGTCCGCTGCGTGTTGAATTGCGTCTCCTAGCGACAACCCGCTGCTACCATCAGGGGCGTCTCTCAACAGGAACGATTTTAACGACTTAGCGGCCTCGGCCTGCGCTCCGCCCATAATTAGTTTCTCAATCGCATGGATGCCAGCGCGCTCGCCGTTGGCTCCCTTGAACGAAATTTCGCTATCCATCACCGCTCCCCTTTGCTTGCCGTACTTCTAGCTGTGTTTTGCTCTCATACAAAGACCTTCAGGCCGGGCTGCCTGTTGCTCGGATATCAACATCGTCGCTGGAGTTCGGTCCATCACTTCTAGGCTCACTTGTCGGACCGGTTCACTGCTCATGTAATTGGTGAATGCTAACCGGCGCTATTTGGCTATGCCTTTAGCGGACCGCCTTTTTGGCTGGTTCGATAATAATGTTTGACCACCCTAATCGTACTAGTCAATATGAGACCAGTCATATCGAACTGGGGGTCACAATGTTTGTACGCGCATATCTCCGAGCCTCAACCAAGGAGCAGGACGCAAACCGTGCCAAGAGCGATCTCCTGGCGTTTGCCAAGGAGCATGGCCTGCAAATCGCAGCTACCTATTTGGAAAATGAAAGTGGCGCTTCGCTCGCGCGGCCCGAACTCTTCCGACTCCTGTCCGATTGCCAACCGGGAGACATTCTGCTCATCGAACAGGTGGATCGGCTCAGCAGGCTGAACGGTGCGGACTGGAACAAACTGAAGGATGAAATCAGAGATCGACGCATTAAGGTTGTCGCCCTCGACCTACCGACATCTTGGGGGATGGCATCGGGGAATGCCGACGAGTTCACTTCCCGAATGGCGGACGCGATCAACAACATGATGCTGGACATGATCGCGGCCATTGCCCGGAAAGATTACGATGACAGACGCCGTAGGCAGGCGCAGGGCATCGCAAAGGCGAAGGATCAGGGCAAATACCGAGGCCGTCCCGAGGACAAGTCGCGCAACAACGCTATCCTAAGCATGCTCAAGGGCGGGCAAAGCTGGAACACTATAGTCTCGGCCACGGGGTGCTCCCGGTCAACGCTGGCGAGGCTTGCAAAGCGGGCGGTGGCATAGACGCGGCGTGAAGCCTACCTTGCAAGCGGCAGGATTTTGCAACGGGTTGCAAGGTCTCTTGGCGGCAGTATTTTCTCCCACGGCTTCGACAACACGAACGAGGCGGCGCTAGTGGCTACCTCATGGCTCAACTGCCCGGACTTGATCGCTCGCTGCCAAGCTGGCACTCGCAACCATCGTTCAAACCTCCTCGTGTCCCACGGCGACGGTGGCTCAAACAGCGCTTGCCGGCGACCGCCGTCGCTCGGTGCCATTCTCCCGATCCAGCGCAAAAGCTCGATGACAGCAGGACTGTCCCGATATCGCCTGATCACCCGTGCTTGCCACATCGCCTGAAACTGCGCTTCAGACGCGTGGTTGAACGACGAGAGTATTCCACGGAGCCATCCAGAAAGGTCACGCAGCTTCGTCTCATGGTCGCAGATAAGTCGTCCCGTTGGACGTTCAATTTCCGCCAGCCTCATTCGTAGTGCGCGGCGGTAAGCAGTCGTTCTTTCGGAAGGAAGGTCGACAACTGGCTGCCCGCGACGTCGCCTAAAGCGGTAGCCAAGGAAGTTGATCCCATCTGCAATTCGTCTCACGTCTGACCTTGGGTTCAATACGAACCGTTCTGCCGAGTGCCTTTTGAGCACCGATCTCAGGAACTCTATCGCGTGCAGCATCGACTCGCGTCCCGGAGCGAGAACGAGGAAGTTGTCGCAGTAGTTAACGACCGCAACCCTCTTTCCGAAACGACGCACGAACTCTTCCAACGCTCCTCTTATGAAGCTGTATGCGAAGAGTGGCGATGCTGGCGAACCCTGCGGCAGGCCGTAGCCCATGATCTCTATGATCCTATTCCATTCCTTCCTGGTGTAGTTATTCCTAGGGACTATTTTCCCTTCTTCCTCCTTTCTCTTGGTTGTCATGAAGCCATCCAACACCCATTTCGGGATGCCAAATTTGTGTCCAAGTTCTTCAACGGCGACGCTGCCGAAGCAGTTCTGAATGTCGAGTTCGGCAACATAGGTGTAGCGCTTATCGAGGAACAGGGCTCGCGTGCGCGCGACGGCTTCGTTCAGCCCGGCTCCCCGTACGCCTGCCTGATTGTCTGCATAGGTCACAAGCGAGCCGAACGAAATGCGCACGAGATGCGCGCGCGCTTTGTCGACCAGAGCGAAATCGATGGTGACACGCAAGCCGTTTGCCGCTTTTGGAGCCGCTTTGGCGTAGGCGATCTCCGAGACGGCTTTACAAAAGATGAGGTCCGCCAACTCGCTCACTGTGGGTTTCCGTTGTCCGGGTGGAACCCTGTAGTTTCGAAGAGCGCGCGCTGCGGCGACAACAAGTGCATAGCGGTGTGAAAACAGTCCCCTCGCTGTCCTCTGGGCTTTACGATTTTTCCCATCCTCGACGAGCCGTTTGATGCGGCGCTCGATCTTCTGTACGTACTTCGCCGCATCCGCCGTATCAGTCACGTCGGTCTGGCCGGAGCCACGGGAAATATGTTTCGTGCTGGTGCCGGACGCAGCCCGATCACCAATTGATCCTCGGCATATCCGGGCGACCTTGCGACCGCCACTGATGCGGCGCGTGCCGATGAAATCCTAGTCATCTCTTTCCCCGTTTTGGGGCCGGTTCCGGTATGTAGGGGAGACATACTTCGGAACCGGCCACCTAACAGACAGCCTTTGGCAGCCCGACCGCGTTTGCAGGACGCGATGAACGCACCATACAAGAGGAGCAAGAAAAAGTCGATAGATCAATGATTTACGGGTTGACGAAGAGAGTGTTTGTTGCTCGCGCTGAAGGCCCAGGCTAAGCGTTCTCGCAGCCATGCCAGGGGAGTTTGAAACCGGGTGCAAAAATGGACGATCAACAGCCTCTCCGTCCGCCCGGTAACGGCTTCAAACAGCGCCCGCTCCCACCTGTGCCGAAGGAGCCGCAGATGATGATTGCCGAGAACCGCGCCAGCAAACGCGTCGGGACCATTGCGGTCCTAAGGGACGGTTTTGTTCTTTCGCTGCGAGCCTCTCGCTTTACAGACCATGGTGGCCGGGAATACGTTCGCCCCCAAATGATTTGGGGGATTGAGTGGCGGGCCAAAAAGACAACAATTCAGACCTCAACTTTACGGCCGATCTGTTTCGAGCGGCCGATAAGCTAAGAGGCAACCTGGAGCCGTCGGAATACAAGCACGTCGCGCTCGGCCTGATCTTTCTCAAATATATTTCCGACGCCTTCGAGGCGCAGCGGGCGAAGCTTGCGGCGGACAAATATGCCGATCCGGAAGACCCGGAAGAGTACCTGGCCGAAAGCGTCTTCTGGGTGCCGAAGGAGGCCCGCTGGTCGTCCCTGCAAGGCAACGCAAAGCGGCCCGAAATCGGCAAGCTGATCGATGAGGCGATGGAAGCTATCGAAAAGGCTCCGTCGAACGACGGGCTGAAGGGCGTCCTGCCGAAGAATTACGCGCGCCCGACACTCAACAAGACGATGCTCGGCGAACTGATCGACCTGTTTTCCAACATCGGCATGCATGACGGCACCGACAAGGCGAAAGACCTGCTTGGCAGGGTCTACGAGTATTTTCTGTCGGGCTTCGCCAGTTCAGAAGGCAAGCGCGGCGGCGAGTTCTTCACGCCCCGTTCTGTCGTGCGCACGCTGGTCGAGATGCTGGAGCCCTATAAGGGCCGCGTCTACGACCCCTGCTGCGGCTCGGGCGGCATGTTCGTCCAGTCGGAAAAGTTCATCGAGGAGCATGGCGGGCGCCGGCACGACATCGCCGTCTATGGGCAGGAGATCAACCACACCACATGGCGGCTGGCCAAGATGAACCTTGCCGTGCAGGGTATCGACGCCGACATCCGCTGGAACAACGAAGGCAGCTTCCATCGCGACGAATTGCCTGACCTGAAGGCGGATTTTATCCTCGCCAATCCGCCCTTTAATATCTCGGACTGGGGCGGTGAGCGGCTGGCGGACGATGTGCGCTGGAGATATGGCGCGCCGCCGAAGGGCAATGCCAACTTCGCCTGGCTCCAGCACATCCTGCATCACCTCGCCCCGCGCGGCACGGGCGGCGTGGTGTTGGCCAACGGCTCGATGTCGTCGCAGCAGTCCGGCGAAGGCGACATCCGCAAGGCGATGATCGAGGCCGACGTGGTGGATTGCATGGTCGCGCTGCCGGGGCAGCTTTTCTTCTCGACGCAAATCCCGGCCTGTCTGTGGATTTTGGCACGCGACAAGAGCGCCAATGGCCATCGCGAGCGGCGCGGCGAAATCCTGTTCATCGACGCCCGCAAGCTTGGCTTTATGGCGGATCGCGTGCGCAAAGAGTTCAGCGCCGACGACATCGGCAAGATCGCAGGTGCCTATCATCGCTGGCGAGCCAAAGATGACGCGGGCGGGTATGCTGATGAGCCGGGCTTCTGCAAGTCAGCGACACTCGCCGAGGTGCGTGGGCATGGCTGTGTCCTGACGCCGGGGCGCTATGTCGGTGCGGCGGACGCGGAGGATGATGGCGTGTCGTTCGCCGAAAAATTCGACGATCTGCGAGAACAACTAGGAACTCAGTTCGTCGCAGGTCGTGAACTCGAAGAGCGCATCACAGCGGCTCTCTCAGAGATCGAATACGATGTCTAAAGTACCGACCATCAAGCTATCCGAGCTATGTCCTGCCGGCCGGTCGATTACTTACGGCATCGTTCAACCGGGTCGGCTTCATGATGGTGGAATACCCATCGTTCGAGTGAACAACTTTCGAGGTCACGGGCTCGATCTTTCTGAACGATTGCATGTCGCGCCTGAAATTGAAGCAAGCTACCGACGGTCTCGACCTCGAAAGGACGATGTTCTCATATCATTGGTCGGTTCCATCGGACAGGTGACCATTGCGCCGCCCGAGATCGCTGGATGGAACCTCGCCCGCGCAGTGGGTCTCGTGCCCATGATGGATCGCCACCACGCCGAATGGGTTTTCTATGCGCTCCAGACGCCAGAGGCTCAAGCTTACATTCACCAACATGCAAACACGACGGTCCAAGCCACCTTCAATCTGAAGGACCTAGTTCAATTTCCGATACCATATCCCGAGGCACGGGAGCGCCAGCGCATCTTGAATGTCTTAGGTCCTCTTGACGACAAGATCGACCTGAACCGGCGGATGAACGAAACGCTGGAGGCGATGGCGCAGGCGGTCTTCCGCGACTGGTTTGTCGATTTCGGCCCGACCCGTCGCAAGATCGAGGGCGCCACCGATCCCGTCGAGATCATAGGCGGGCTTGTCACCGATCCTGACCGAGCACGACAATTGGCGAGTCTATTCCCGGCGAGCATCGGCAACAACGGGCTACCAGAAACCTGGAGCAACCGGCCACTCTTGGATTTGGCCGATTGGGTTAATGGAGCAGCCTACAAGAACATGCATTTCACGGAGGAGTCGGACGCGCTTCCCGTCGTCAAGATCGCGGAATTGAAGAATGGCGTGACGGAAGCAACAAAGCGGACCAATAGCAAGCTTGGAGAGCGTTACCGAATTGCTGATGGGGAACTCCTCTTTTCATGGTCGGGAAATCCTGACACATCAATCGACACGTTTGTTTGGACCGGTGGCGATGCGTGGTTAAACCAGCACATATTTGCGGTGCGCAATAACGGCAATTGGTCCCGATCTTCGCTGTACACATTGCTAAGGTGGCTAAAGCCTCAATTCGCTGAGATCGCACGCAACAAGCAGACGACCGGGCTAGGGCATGTCACTAAGGAGGATATGAGGCGGCTGGCGGTGTGCACCCCCCGTCCTGCCATCGAACAAGCTTTTGACGAGTTGGTCGACCCGCTTGTCGAACTCCTAGTCAGCAGACTGTTCGAGGTTCGCGCGCTCGCTGCTACCCGCGACTTACTTCTTCCCAAACTGATGTCCGGCAAAATCCGCCTCCGCGACGCCGAACGACAGCTTGAGGCAGCGCAATGACCGATCCCTACGCTGCGCTGAAGAAGCACTGCCAAGAGCGCCTTGATCGCGACGCTGCTGTTCACGGTTCCGGGCATCAGAATGTTCACGCTCGCAGGTATCTGTTGCCACGAACCGGAGCAGGCCCGGTCGAGGTCGCCCTCATCGTCAAGCCTGGCAGCAAGCTTCAGATTTGGTGCGAGGCTGACGGCGTGGACCTGTCGAGGCTAAGCGGGCTCCGACCTGAAAGGCGTCCTGGCAGCGAAACGTACGCCACCGTTGGTGCGAGCGGGAACCAGCGTTACGGGCGACACAGCGCGCTCCAGGCCTTCGACCGCCTCCACAGAGGAGATGCGCTTCGGTTCGTGCCCGAGACCATAGGGGAAGTGGACCGCATTCTGGACACACTCGCCGGCCGGAGCGCGCCGTGACAGGGCCGGGGGGCAAAGGCATTGTCTACGAGCAGATCGAGGCTGACTATTCGCGTTCCGGCTTGCGTGAGGACGTCGTCGAGGATGCCGCCATCAGGATATTCGAGGAGCTTGGCTTCACCTACGCGCCGGCTGGCCAGATCGCGCCTGAGGGTTCCGCGCCCGAGCGCGAAGCTTACTCCGACACGATCCTTGCATCGCGGCTGACGGCCGCCGTTGAGCGCCTCAATCCGTCCATCCCGGCGGAAGCGCGTGCGTCCGCGATCAAGCAGCTATTCGTGACCGAGACGCCGTCGCTGGTCGAAGAGAACCGGCGCATTCATCGGCTGCTCACGGAGGGTGTCGATGTCGAGTTCGTCGTGGCCGATGGTGAGATCAAGGGCGACAAGGTCTGGCTGATCGACTTCGACAATGTCGACAACAACGATTGGCTGGTGACCAACCAGTTCACTGTTGTCGAGGGCCGCCACAAGCGGCGCGCGGACATCGTCGTATTCGTCAACGGCCTGCCGCTGGCCATCATAGAGTTGAAGAATGCCGGGTCGGAAACCGCAGACATCGGAGCGGCCTTCAACCAGCTTCAGACCTACAAGGCGCAGGTGCGGTCGCTGTTCCGGACAAACGCTGTCCTGGTCGCCTCTGACGGCGTCCTGGCGCGCATCGGCTCGCTGACCGCCGACGAGGAGCGCTTCATGCCCTGGCGCACCGTCACAGGCGCGGACGGCGATTTCACGCCGCATGGCCCCCGCGAGATGGCGACGCTGCTGCGCGGCGTGTTCGACCGCAAGCGCTTCCTCTCCCTGTTGCGCGATTTCATCGTGTTCGGCGACAGGGGCGAAGGCCCGTTCAAGATCATCGCCGGCTACCATCAGTTCCACGGCGCGACCAAGGCGCTTGCCAGCGCCGTTGAGGCGGCTCGCCCCGGCGGCGACCGCAAGATCGGCGTCATCTGGCATACACAAGGGTCGGGCAAGAGCCTGCTGATGGCATTCTTCGGCGGCCTGATCGTGCGGTCGAAGGAGTTGCAGAACCCTACGCTGGTCGTTTTGACCGACCGCAACGACCTCGACGACCAGCTGTTCTCCACTTTCAGCCTGTGCCGCGACCTGATCCGCCAGAAGCCGGAGCAGGCCGACAGTCGTGACGAATTGCGCCGCCTGCTCAATCGCTCGTCTGGCGGCGTGATCTTCACCACGGTGCAGAAGTTCTCGCCCGAGGCCGGAGAGGAAAGCTTCCCACTACTTACCGACCGGCGCAACGTCATCGTTATCGCCGACGAGGCGCACCGCAGCCAGTATGGCTTCGACGCCAAGCTCGACAAGGCAACCGGCAAGCGCCGCTACGGCTATGCGCACTACATCCGGCAGGCGATGCCCAACGCCTCCTTCATTGGTTTCACCGGCACGCCTATCGAGGCCGATGACGTCAACACCCCGGCGATCTTCGGCGAGTACATCGACGTCTACGACATCAGCCGCGCCGTGGAGGATGGGGCGACCGTTCCGATCTTCTACGAGAGCCGTCTGGCGCGCATAGAACTGGACGAGGACGAGAAGCCGCGCATCGACGCCGAGATCGAGGCCATCCTTGAAGACGACGAGTTGTCGGAGCAGGAAAAGCAGAAGGCCAAGTGGACGACCGTCGAGCGGCTTGTCGGCTCAGAGAAACGGCTGTCGCAGGTCGCCGCCGATCTGGTCAAGCATCTCGAAGCCCGTATCGCCGGCATGAACGGCAAGGCGATGGCGGTCTGCATGAGCCGCCGCATCTGCGTCGACCTCTACAAGCAGATCATCAAACTGCGGCCCGAATGGCATTCCGACGACGACGGCATGGGCGCGGTGAAGATTGTCATGACCGGTTCGGCGTCCGATCCGCTCGAATGGCAGCCGCATATCGGCAACAAGAAGCGCCGCGACGACCTCGCTAAACGGGCGCGCGACCCTGACGATCCGCTCAAGCTGGTGATCGTGCGCGATATGTGGCTGACCGGCTTCGACGCGCCGTGCATGCACACCATGTACATCGACAAGCCGATGCGCGGCCACGGGCTGATGCAGGCCATCGCCCGCGTCAACCGGGTGTTCAAGGACAAGCCGGGCGGCCTGATCGTCGACTACATCGGCATCGCCAGAACCTGAAGAACGCTCTCGGGCAGTACACCAAATCCGATCAGGAAAAGACCGGTATCGATGAGGAGGAAGCGGTCGCCGTCCTGATGGAGAAATATGAGGTCGTGCGCGGCATGTTCCATGGCCACGACTACAGCCTCGGCATCAGCGGTCAGCCCCAGCAGCGGCTCGTCGCGCTCGCGGACGCCATCGACTGGATACTGAAATGGCAGGAGCAGGAAGCCGCCAAGGCGACGAGCCTGGACGACAAGAAGAGAGCCCACCGCCGCTTTTCCGACGCCGTGCTGGAACTGAGCAAAGCCTATGCGCTCGCATCGGCCAGCGACAAGGCTCGGGCCGTTCGTGACGAGGTCGGCTTCTTTCAGGCGGTTCGGGCGGCGCTGGTCAAGACCACGGCCACCGGGAAAATGTCGGACCGGGCCAAGAGCTTCGCTGTTGAGCAGTTGCTCAACCAGGCCGTCGCCAATGCTGAGATCGTGGACATACTGAAGGCGGCGGGCATCAAGTCGCCGGACATCTCGATCCTGTCCGACGAATTCCTTGCCGACATCCAGAAGCTGGAGAAGAAGAACCTCGCGCTGGAGGCGTTGAAGAAGCTCCTCAATGGCGAAATCAAGAGCCGGTCGCGGTCGAACGTGGTGGAGGCAAGATCGTTTTCGCAACGGCTGGAAGAGGCGGTTTCCCGCTACCATGCCAACGCCATCTCGACAGTCGAAATGATCCAGGAATTGATTGCCTTGGCGAAGGACATCAAGGCGTCGGCAGCGCGTGGCGAAGAGCAAGGCCTGTCGCCAGAGGAGGTGGCCTTCTATGACGCCCTCGCCGAGAATGAGAGCGCCGTCGAGGCGATGGGAAGCGAGCAGTTGCGCGTCATCGCCCATGAGCTTGTCGAGCAGATGCGGGGCTCGGCGACTGTCGATTGGCAGCACAAGGCAACGGCCCGGGCTCGGATGCGCATTCTGGTCAAGCGCATCCTGAAGAAATACGGCTACCCGCCGGACCTCGAACAGGAGGCCGTGCAGACGGTGCTCGCTCAGGCGGAGGTGATGCTGCGGGAAGTTGCTACGACGGCGAGGTAGCTGGCATTGACCTCGCGTTGGCCCAAGCGGATAGTGTTGGACTTACGCCCTTGGATAGGCTCGGAGACTCAAATTTTGCAACCTGTTTCAAAAGAATTTGGTACATAACGGCGGTACACTGGGTCATCGATGCTGGGTCAATGTAGTTGTTTTTGCTGGATTTTTCGAGCTGCGGTTAGTCTCCGATTGGCTCCACCAAAAAGTCTTTCTCTCATGCTCGGTTGCGTGGCGTTGGCACTCGCTGCCTGCCAGTCGGCTCCTGACGCGCCGCCTGCTCCTCCACCCCAACCTGCCCTGGCTGCTGCTGCGGCGCCCGCTTCTCCGGATTTGGCAGTGCTGGACCAAACCGTGGCAGTCACGCCTCCCGGCAAGGGCGTTCCGGCCAGATATGCCGCATTTTCAGGCATATGGGCCGGACGGCTGGATGGCATGTATGAAGGCAAGCTGGCCGTGCTGACGGTTTCTTCGGGCGGGCAGGTGACGGTCAGCTATGCGTGGGGTGACGTGGCCGACAACAAGCCGGGGATAGCCGACGGTGCCGGCAGGATCGTCGGGAACACATTGAAGCTCGGGCGTCTTCCGAATGGCGCGGACATCACTTTTGCGATGCTCCCCGACGGAACGCTGGCCGCCACCTATGCGCTTGCCGGTCAGACCTACAGGGGCCAGTTCGCCAGGCAATAATCCACGGAACGGCAATCGACGAGATTGCCACGGACCGCACCGCGATCGCGGGAATTACCCTAGAGCATGATGCCGAAAAGTGTGAAGCGGTTTTCGGACGACATCATGCTCTATCTCTCTGATTTAGAGCCGGGTTCAGATTTCAGGTCGATTCGACCTGAAATCATCCGGCTCTGGCGGGTCACCCTGTGGCGTGCCGGCCAGGCTCGAATCGGCTATGCCTCTTCCATGCAGGAAACGTCCCTCTACGTCCCGGTGAAGCGGTTTCTCGAGAGCCTGGATTTCACCGTCAAGGGCGAGGTCGGCGGTTGCGATGTCGTCGCGGTGCGCGACGGCGAGCCGCCCGTGGTCGTTATCTGCGAGCTGAAGCTGCAATTCAACCTCGAGCTCGTCCTGCAGGGTGTCGATCGCGCGGCAGCCTGCGACGAGGTCTGGCTGGCGGCTCGGCAGTCGGCGCGTGGCAAGGGCCGCGAGCACGACCGTCGCTTTCGCGCGCTCTGCCGCCGGCTTGGCTTTGGCCTGCTGGCGGTCGACGCAAAAGGCAAGGTCGAGCTGTTGCTCAGCCCGGCCACCGTGCCGCCGCGACGCGACCCGAGGCGGCGCTCGCGCCTGGTCGAGGAACATCACCGCCGCAAGGGTGATCCTTCCCTCGGCGGCAGCACGCGAAAAAAGCCGATCATGACCGCCTACCGGCAGGAGGCGATCGCCTGCGCGGCCGCCATGGCCGATGGCCCGAAGCGGCCGCGCGATCTCAAGGCCCTCTCGCCGCGTGCGGCCAGCATCCTGCTGCACAATTACTATGGCTGGTTCGCCAGGGCCGAGCGCGGCATCTACGCGTTGACCGAGCTCGGCCAGGCCGCCGTCCAGTCACATGGTGTGGTTGAGAGCCCGTTGTAGCGACCGGCAAGGTGATACGTCAGAAACGCTCGCGATAGTCGCGCGGGCTCGTGCCGAGGGCGCGTAAGAAGCCGCGGCGCATCGTCTCTTCCGAGCCGAAGCCGCAGCGCCGGGCCGCCTGATTGACGGCCAGGCCCTGCTCCAGCATCCGCCGCGCCGCCTCGATGCGTATCTCTTCGACCGCGCGAGCAGGCGTGCGGCCGGTTGCCTCGCGATAGTGCCGCGAAAAGCTGCGTGGGCTCATATTGGCGCGTTCGGCCAATGTCGTCAGCGAAAGGTCGCGGCTCAGATTGTCCAGGATCCAGCCATGCAGTCTGTCGAAGCGCCCGTCGCCTTCCTGCAGCTTGAGGGTCTGGCTGAATTGCGCCTGGCCACCCGGGCGTTTCAGGAAGACGACCAGCTCACGCGCCACGGCAAGCGCCATGCGCCGGCCAAGATCGGCCTCGACGAAGGAGAGGGCGAGATCGATGCCCGCCGTCACACCGGCGGATGTCCAGATATTGCCGTCACGAATGAAGATCGGGTCGGGCTCGAGGCGCACCGCCGGAAAGCGCCGGGCGAACTCCGCGCAGCGTCCCCAATGGGTAACCGCGCGGCGGCCGTCGAGCAGGCCCGCCTCGGCCAGCAGCATGGCGCCGCTGCAGACGGAGGCTGTTCGCCTGGCATCGCGCGCGCGGCCGATGATCCACTGGACGAGCTCAGGCTCCTCGCAGGCCGCGTTGACGCCCCAGCCGCCGGGTACGATCACCGTGTCGATCTCGAGCCCGTGCGCCGGCAGCGGTGCTGCCTCCAGCACGAGACCGGACGATGTCCTGATACGCGGGGAAGCGGCCACGACGACGACCTCATAGGCAGCCGGTTCGCCGGCCTGCGTCCTGAAATCGTTGGCGCTGGCGAAAACCTGAAGCGGTCCGCTGACATCGAGAAGCTGGACGTCGGGGTAGGCCAGGACTTCGATGCGGCGCATTTGATTTGGCCTGAAACGAGGGATGATTGGCGATCGCGCCAAAGCATGGTGCCTTAGATTGCTTGGAGTCAACCTGTGGAGATTTCCGATGACCCTTCGTTTCGGCATCCTCGTATTCCCCAACGTCCAGCAACTCGACCTCACCGGGCCCTATGAGGTCCTGGCAACGGCCAAGGGCGCCGAGGTGGAACTGATCTGGAAGGATCGCAATCCGGTGATGTCGTCGACGCGGCTCGCCCTCAATCCGACGGCGACCTTCGACGATTGTCCGCCTCTCGACGTGCTTTGCATTCCAGGCGGTGGCGGCGTCAACGCGCTGCTAGAGGACAAGGCGGTTCTAGACTTCGTATGGGAGCGCGCGGCGCAGGCGCGCTATATCACCTCGGTGTGCAGCGGCGCCCTGGTGCTCGGCGCGGCCGGATTGCTCAAGGGCAAACGCGGCACCACGCACTGGTATGCGCATGATTTCCTTGAAGAGTTCGGCGCGATCCCCGTCGATGCGCGTATCGTCGAAGACGGCAAGCTGATTACCGCTGGCGGCGTCACCTCGGGCATCGACTTCGGCCTGGCGCTGGTCGCAAGGCTCCTCGGACAGGCAGAAGCGGAAATCGTGCAACTCTCGCTCGAATACGCGCCGGCGCCTCCCTTCCGGTCGGGCACGCCCGCCGAGGCTTCGTCGGCTGCCTGGCGGAGGCAAAAGACCGGCTCTCGGCTTCGAGGCGGGTTCGCGAGGAAATGTTCGCTCGCTGGCGCCAAGAGCGCGCGGCGGCCACGCCGGCGCGCATCCGCGCCTGAAACAACAGAGCCGAATGGCGAAAATCCGCACCGTTCGACCTAGTCTCGTTTCGGCTGTTGACTCCCCTTTCGGTCTGTGCAGAAATTGGTTGGACCATTGAACCACTTTCGGCGAAGCCCGCGTGACAGACAGCCTGCCGCCAATCCAGACGACAGCCCGCGACGACGCGGTGCTCAAGGCGTTGGCTGGCTTCGTCAGGCAGGAGGCGTTGGGCCCCGGTGAAAAACTGCCGACCGAGCGCATTCTGGCCGAGCGCCTCAAGGTCAGTCGCAACACCGTGCGCGAGGCGCTCACCCGCTGGGAGGGGCTGGGCCTCGTCGAACGGCGGCAAGGCAGCGGCACCTATCTCAAGGCGGCGGTCTCGCCAGACATGCTGCACATGCCGCTGACGCTTGCCGGCGGCAACGACTTCGCCGGGCTGATGCGCACGCTGGAAATCCGTCGCGCGCTCGAGGCCGAGGCGGCCGCCCTTTGCGCCATCCGCGCCGGCAAGGCCGAGATCGCCGAGATCGAGCGCAAGCTCGACATCATGGAAGAGGCCTTCCACACCCGCGCCGGCATGTCTTCGGAGGAGGACTGGGAGTTCCACCAGTCGGTCTACCGCGCCTCCGGCAATCCGCTCTTCGAGCAGATCATCAGCGCCATGCACGAGCTGTTCCACCGCTTCTGGGAGCATCCGCTCGGCGTGCGCGACTTCGGCCATGCCAGCTTCCCCTATCACCGCACGATTTTCGATTGCATCGCCGCGCACGATCCGGAGGGGGCCAGGCGCGAAGCTCTGAAACTGATCGCCACGGTCGAAAACGACCTGAAGCGCGGTGCCGCCAACCTCAAACTTTCGGACCGCAAATGAACGAGCACCAGACCGCTTTCGACCCAGGCATTTCCGCCAGCGACTATCTCGGCGAGGCTGCTACGCTTCTCGCGCATGACGATCCGTTCCCCGGCGGCGCCGTGGTGCCGCCGATCTACCAGACCTCGCTGTTCACCTTCGACAGCTATGCCGACATGGCCGACACTTTTGCCGGCAGGAGAAGGCAGCCGATCTACTCGCGCGGCGACAACCCGACGGTGATGGAGTTCGAGGCGCGCGTCGCGGCGCTAGAGGGTGCCGAGGCGCTCGCGGCTTCTCCAGCGGCATGGCTGCGATCAGCGCCACGGTGCTCGCCTTCGTCGGCGCCGGCGAGCGCATCGTTGCCGTGCGCAACTGCTATGGCGACGCCTACCGTCTGTTCGAGCGGCTGTTCCCGCGCTTGCAAATCAAGGTCGACTATGTCGACGGTTCCGACCCGGACGCGGTTGCCGCGGCGCTTCCCGGCGCGAAGCTGCTCTACCTCGAAAGCCCGACCTCGATGATGTTCGAGCTGCAGGACATCGCCCATCTGACGCGGCTGGCGAAAGAGCAGGGCATCGTCACCACCATCGACAATTCCTGGGCGACGCCCGTCTTCCAGAAGCCGATCTCGCACGGCGTCGACCTTGTGCTGCATTCGGCCTCGAAATATCTCGGCGGCCACAGCGACACCGTCGCCGGCGTGGTGGCGGGCTCGGCCGCCCACATCAAGCACATCAACGAGCAGACCTATTCCTCGCTCGGCGGCAAGCTGTCGCCCTTCGAGGGCTGGCTGCTGCTGCGCGGCCTGCGCACATTGCCGCTACGCTTGCCACACCACATGAAGAGCGGGCTGACGCTTGCCGAGCGGCTCAAGGCGCATGGCAAGGTCGAGCGGGTCAATCACCCCGCCTATTCCAACCATCCCGGCAAGAAAACATTAGCCGGCTATGCTGGCCTGTTCTCCTTCGAGGTCACCGAGGATGTCGACATTCCGGCCTTCGTCGATGCGCTGAAGCTGTTCCGCATCGGCGTCAGCTGGGGTGGCCATGAAAGCCTCGTCGTGCCGGCCAAGGCCTCGCTCGAGCAGACGCCGGGTCTCAATTCGATGGCGCGCTTCGGCGTCAGCCCCCGAACCATCCGCTTCAATGTCGGGTTGGAAAACGTCGAGGATCTCTGGGCGGACGTCGTCCAGGCCTTCGACAAGTCAAAAAAATAACCGTTCAAAATGGGAGTCCTGAACATGAGAAGACTGACAGTCATGCTCGCCGCCGTTGCCGGTCTGGCGATCTCTGCCGGCGCCGCGCTCGCCGATACCACCGTCAAGATGGTCGAGGTCATCACCAGCCCGCCGCGCACGGAATTCCTGAAGAAGCAGATCGCCGAATTCGAGCAGGCCAATCCGGGCATCAAGGTCGAGCTCGTTTCGCTGCCCTGGGGCCAGGCTTTCGAGAAATTCCTGACCATGGTGCAGGCCGGCGACACGCCTGACGTGGTCGAGATGCCGGAACGCTGGATGGGCCTCTATGCCAATAACGGCCAGCTCGAGGATCTCGGCCCCTATATGGCCAAATGGGACGACGCCAAGACGCTCGGCGATCGCGCCAAGCAGTTCGGTTCGACCGTCAACAACACGCAGTTCATGATCCCTTACGGCTACTACGTGAACGCGCTGTTCTGGAACAAGAAGCTGTTCAAGGAAGCGGGCCTCGACCGTCCGCCGGCAACCCTCGACGAGTTCGTCGAATTCTCCAAGAAGATCTCGGCGATTCCCGGCAAGTACGGCTACTGCCTGCGCGGCGGCCCCGGCGCGTTCAACGGCATGCACATGTTCATGAATATCGCCGACGGTAAGGGCGGCTATTTCACCGACGACGGTGTCTCGACCATCAATGACGAGGGCTCGGTCAAGGGCCTGCAGATGCTGGCCGACATGTACAAGAACGGCCTGGCGCCGAAGGATTCCGTGAGCTGGGGCTTCAATGAAACGGTGACCGGCTTCTATTCCGGCACCTGCGCCATGCTCAACCAGGATCCGGACGCGCTGCTCGGCATCGCCGACAAGATGAGCGCCGACGATTTCGCCGTGGCGCCGCTGCCGGTCGGCCCGAGCGGCAAATCCTACCCGACGCTGGGCTATGCCGGCTGGGCGATGTTCGCCAACTCCCAGCACAAGGACGAAGCCTGGAAGCTGATGGCGACGCTGCTCTCACCCAAGGACAACCTGGAATGGGCCAAGGAAGTCGGTGTCGTCCCGATCCACAACGGCGCCGACCAGGACGCCCATTTCAAGACCGAGCAGTTCAAGGGCTGGTTCACCGAGCTCAGCGACAGCTCCAAATATGAAATGGTGACGCCGCCGACGCATCTGGAAAACCTCGGCAACTTCGTCGACCAGGTGGCGATCAAGAACTTCCAGGAAGTGCTGCTCGGCCAGAAGCCCGCCAAGGACGTGGCCGACGAATGGGCCAAGTTCCTGACCAAGGAACAGCAGGACTGGCTGGCCAAGAACAAGAAGTAGGCGCAGGCTTTTCCTTCTCCCCGTTTCACGGGGAGAAGGTGTCACGAAGTGACGGATGAGGGGCGGCGCCATGCCTCGACAGGTTCGCGCCGCCCCTCATCTGCCTGCCGGCATCTTCTCCCCGTTGAACGGGGAGAAGGACGCTGTCGCCGTCCCATGCATCCACTCATCACCGTAGAGCCAGATTCATGACCTACGCAGTGTCCGAAATCCGATCCGCCGCCAGGCGCGAAAGAAGCGGCTGACCAAGGCCGCGATCGAGCCATGGCTCTATCTTTCGCCGGCTATCGTCCTGCTGGTGGTGGTGCTTCTGGTGCCGCTGATCATCGGCATCAGCTATTCCTTCCGCAAATTCTCCGCCTTCAAGTCCGAATATGTCGGCCTCGGCCAGTACCAGGCGATGCTCTCCGACGCCGTGCTCGGCCAGGCGCTGGTCAACACGCTGTGGTGGACGGTAGCCAGCCTGTTCTTCCAGTTCTTTCTAGGACTTGGCTTGGCCCTATTGCTCGACAAGCCGTTCTACGGCCGCAAGGTCGTTCAAGCGGTGGTGTTCCTGCCCTGGGCGGTGCCGTCCTTCCTCTCGGGCCTCACCTGGGCCTGGCTGTTCAACCCGATCATCGGGCCGCTGCCGCACTGGCTCTATGCCCTCGGCCTGAAGGTCGAGCCGACCAATGTTCTTTCCGATCCCGCCACCGCCATGTGGGGGCCGATAGTCGCCAACATCTGGTTCGGCATCCCTTTCTTCGCTATCACCCTGCTCGCCGCGCTGAAGTCGATCCCGTCCGAGCTGCATGAGGCCGCCGCCATCGACGGCGCCTCGCCCTGGCAGCGCTTCACCAAGGTGACGCTGCCCTTCCTGGCGCCGACCATCGTCATCACCGTCATGCTGCGCACCATCTGGATCGCGACTTTCGCCGACCTGATCTTCGTCATGACGGAAGGCGGACCGGCGGGCTCGACCAGCACGGTGCCGGTCTACATCTATGTCAGCGCCTTCAAGTCGCTGGACAAAGGCTATGCCTCGGCGGTCGCGGTGCTGCTCCTGGTGCTGCTCATTGCCTACGCCATTGGCCTGATTGCCATCCGCCGCACGCTTGTGAGGCATGTCTGATGATTGCCGGTCGCTCAACCACTTCGCGCATCGCCGGCGGCATCGGCCTTTACCTGGCCATCGCGGCATTTGTGATCTTCGCGTTGTTCCCGATCTTCTGGACGCTGAAGATATCGGTGACGCCGGAGCGCCTGCTCTATTCCGAAGGCATAACCTTCTGGCCGTCTGAGATGACGCTCAAGAACTTCGACACCGTGCTCGAGGCCTCCGACTTCCCGCGCTATTTCCTGAACAGCGTCATCGTCTCGGTGTCGACGGCCGCCCTGGTCACGGTCATCGCCACGCTCGCCGGCTACGCCATGTCGCGCTTCACCTTCCGCGGCAAGGCGACTTTGGCCATCCTGCTGCTGCTGACCCAGACCTTCCCGCTGGTCATGGTTATCCCGCCGATCTACCGTATCATGGGCGATCTCGGCCTGACCAACAGCCTGATCGGGCTGATCATCATCTACACCGCCTTCAACACCGCCTTCGCCACGTTCCTCATGCAGTCCTTCTTCGACGGCATCCCGAAGGATCTGGAGGAGGC
Source organism: Mesorhizobium loti (assembly GCF_001510895.1). Taxonomy (GTDB): domain Bacteria; phylum Pseudomonadota; class Alphaproteobacteria; order Rhizobiales; family Rhizobiaceae; genus Mesorhizobium; species Mesorhizobium loti_A. The sequence continues at coordinate 87,349 of NZ_LPWA01000110.1, forward strand.
GGCGATGATCGACGGCTGCACCCGCGCCCAAGCCATGCGTAGGGTCATCGTGCCGCTTACCTTGCCGGGCATGGGCGCCACGCTTGGCTTCGTCTTCACCGCCGCCTGGAGCGAATTGCTGTTCGCGCTGATGCTGATCTCCAGCGACGAGCAGAAGACTTTCGCCGTCGGCCTGCTCACCTTCATCGGCAAGTTCGCGGTCGACTGGGGACAGATGATGGCGGCGTCGATCCTGGCGCTGATCCCGGTCTGCATCTTCTTCGCCTTTCTGCAACGCTATCTCGTCACCGGCCTCACCGCCGGCGCGGTCAAAGGATAAAAGATGGCTTCCGTCACGCTGCAACATGTCGAGAAGGATTACGGCGCGCTGCGCATCCTGCATGGCGTCGATCTCGAGATCGCCGACGGCGAATTCGTCGTGCTGGTCGGGCCGTCCGGCTGCGGCAAGTCCACGCTTTTGCGCATGATCGCCGGCCTGGAGGAGGTCACTGGCGGCGAGATCCGCATCGGCGAGCGCCTGGTCAACGATGTCGCGCCCAAGGACCGCGACATCGCCATGGTGTTCCAGTCCTACGCGCTCTATCCGCATATGGACGTCTCCTCCAACATGGGCTTCAGCCTGATGTTGAAGAAGGCCGAGAAGACGACGATCGACGGCAGGGTCGGCGCCGCCGCCAAGCGGCTCGGCCTGGAAAGCTTCCTTGGGCGCCTGCCGCGCCAGCTCTCCGGCGGCCAGCGCCAGCGCGTCGCCATGGGCCGCGCCATCGTGCGCGACCCGAAAGTGTTCCTGTTCGACGAGCCGCTGTCGAACCTCGACGCCAAGCTTCGCGTCCACATGCGCGCCGAGATCAAGGCGCTGCACCAGCAGCTCAAGACCACATCCGTCTATGTCACGCATGACCAGGTCGAAGCGATGACCATGGCCGACCGCATCGTCGTCATGCATGACGGCTATGTCCAACAGGTCGGTCATCCGCTGGAGCTCTACGACCGGCCCGCCAACACCTTCGTTGCCGGCTTCATCGGCTCGCCCGGCATGAACTTTTTGCCGGCAAAAATAGCCAAGGGCGGCAAGGTGGATGCCGTGCTGGCCGACGGCCAGAAGCTGAGGCTGCCGGACGGCCTGCCTTTGACGGACGGCGATGCGCTCACCATCGGGCTGCGGCCCGAGCATATCAAATTGGTCGACGACGGCGCGCTGAAGGCCGAGGTCGAGGTCGTCGAGCCGCTCGGCCTGTCGACGCAGTTCTATGTCAGGCTGGCGAACCAGCAGATCTGCGTCTTCGTGATGGGGCGCAGCGACGTGAAGCCAGGCGATACGGTCCGGCTGTCGGCTGACCCGGCGGCGCTGCATCTCTTCGATCCGAAAAGCGGCAATCGTATCGGCTAGATGTGAGCGCCGTCGGTGCAGCGCGAAAGGCCCTGAGCTAAAATCGTCCCTGTTGATTCGCTTCGACAGGGAACGGTATGAGCAAGGCCCTCGGCACTTTCGCGTTGGTCACGGTGTTGAGCGCCCTGCTGATGGCGCTTTCGCTGGCGGTGGCCAGGCATGGCTACCCTTATGGCGCCTTCGGCATGAAGCGCCTCGACGGCATCGCGGATGCGGGTTCCTTCCTTGCCATTGCAGCCATCTATTTCTTCAGCGCGCTTTTGATGATGATCCTGCCGATCCGTGCTGCCGGCACCGTGCTGACCCATGCCGCCGACGCGATCTTCTGGGCCGCGATCGTGCTGTTCGCCACCATCGTCGGCTCGCTTCTCGCCCGATGGGCTTTCGGCCAGGGAGGCGCGCTTTGGGCGCTTCTCAACTGGCGCTTCCTGTTCGTGGCGGCGATCGTGGCGGCGCATCTCACCATGAACGAGCTTCGTCGCAACATCCTGCTCAGAAGCCTGTTCTTCGTCATCTTCGCAGCGGCCACGCTCGCCTGCCTGTTCTGGTCGTTCTCAGTCTGAGGCGCTGCCTCTACATCGTGACAGGTCGTCGCGGACAAGCCTGATGGACTTCCGCCGCCGCGCGCCTACCTTTATCGAGAGTTCTCGGGTAGACCTTCCGGCGGACAATGCGTATATCATTTGTCTGACAAATGATCGACGCCCTGCCGCCCCTGCATCTCGAAGAAATAAGCCAATCTCGAAGGAAAAAAGATGACCGTGCTCCGCAAGAACCTGATCGACGGCGAGTGGCTGGGCGAGGCCGGCTCGCGCAACATCAACCCGTCGAACACCAATGATGTGGTCGGCGAATACGCCTCGGCCGGGCCTGAGGAAGCAAAACAGGCGATCGCGGCCGCCAAGGCGGCCTTCCCGGCCTGGTCGCGCTCCGGGCCGCTGGCGCGCCACGCCGTGCTGAAGAAGACTTCCGACGAGATCATGGCGCGCAAGGACGAGATCGGCCGCGCGCTGGCCCGCGAGGAAGGCAAGACGCTGGCCGAGGGTATCGGCGAGACCATCCGTGCAGCGCAGATCTTCGATTTCTTCGCCGGCGAGACGCTGCGCCTGTCGGGCGAGCTGGTGCCAAGTGTGCGGCCGGGCGTCGGCGTCGAGATGACGCGCGAGGGTGTCGGCGTCGTCGGCATCATCACGCCGTGGAATTTCCCCATCGCCATTCCCGCCTGGAAGATCGCCCCGGCGCTCGCCTACGGCAACACGATCGTCTTCAAGCCGGCGGAGCTGGTCCCCGAGAGCGCCTGGACCATCGTCGATATCCTGCACCGCGCCGGCCTGCCCAAAGGCGTGCTCAACCTCGTCATGGGCAAGGGCTCGGTGGTAGGCCAGGCGATGCTCGACAGTCCCGACGTCAACGCCATCTCCTTCACCGGCTCGGTCGGCACCGGAAAACGCGTCGCAGCGGCAAGCGTCGAGCATATGCGCAAGTTCCAGCTCGAGATGGGCGGCAAGAACCCGCTCGTCGTGCTCGATGACGCGGACCTTGGCACGGCCGTCGATTGCGCAATCAACGGCGCCTATTTCTCGACCGGCCAGCGCTGCACGGCGTCCTCCCGCCTGATCGTCACCGAAGGCATCCACGACCGTTTCGTCGATGCGGTGAAGGAGCGCCTGGACAAGCTCGTCATCGGCGACGCGCTGGACGCCAAGACGCAGATCGGTCCAGTTGTCGACCAGACCCAGCTGAAGCAGGACGAGGACTATATCGCGATCGGCCGCCAGGAAGGCGCCGAGCTAGCCTTCGGCGGCGAGCGGCTGGAGCGCGAGAGTCCCGGCTTCTATCTGAGGCCGGCGCTGTTCCTCGGCGCCACCAACGCCATGCGCATCTCACGCGAGGAGATTTTTGGCCCCGTCGCCAACGTCATCCGCGTCAAGGACTATGACGAGGCGCTGGCTGTGGCCAACGACACGCCGTTCGGCCTGACTTCCGGCATCTGCACGACGAGCCTCAAGCACGCGACGCATTTCAAGCGCAATTCCGAAGCCGGCATGGTGATGGTCAACCTGCCCACGGCGGGCGTCGACTTCCATGTTCCGTTCGGCGGCCGCAAGGGCTCGAGCTATGGCCCGCGCGAGCAGGGGCGCTACGCCATGGAGTTCTATACCACCGTGAAGACGGCCTATACATTCGCCGGCTAATTAGCGAGCGGCAATGATGCCGGACTTTGCCGCGATGACCTGGCTCAACCCGCCGCCGCACCATGTATTCGGCGACGGGACACTCCACGTCCGCACCGGCAAGGAGACCGATTTCTGGCGCGAGACCTTCTACGGCTTCCGGCGCGACAATGGCCACTTCCTCTATCGGCCGGTCGCTGGCGACTTCAGCGTCGAGGTCACCGTCAAGGGTGATTACAAGGTGCTTTACGACCAGGCCGGGTTGATGCTGCGCCTCAGCGAAATGCACTGGATCAAGGCCGGCATCGAATACACGGATGGCCAGGCCTACTTCTCCGTCGTCGTCACCAACGACAGGTCCGACTGGTCGCTGGTCGCCATTCCCGCGGACCCCAACGGCGTCAGGATCCGCCTGACCCGTCATGCGGAGGCGATCCGCGTCCAGTATCGGGATGTCACTGACGGCCATTGGAAACCGGTGCGGCTGGCCTATTTCCCGACCTCGCGCAGTGTGGATGTCGGCATGATGTGCTGCTCGCCGCAGCGCGAAGGTTTTGAGGTGACATTTTCCGGCTTCACGGTCGGGCCGGCGATCTCCAGGGAGCTGCACGACTGACGCGACGCTATCCGTCCATGCGGTGCTGGAAGAATTGCAGGAACAATTCGCGCTCGGTGGTGATGTCGAGCTTTTCATAGATGCGGCGGCGGTGGTTCTTCACCGTGCCGACGGTGATGCCGAGCCGCCCGGCGATGTTGGCGGTCGGATGCCCGGCGAGGATGAGCTGCACCAACTCGCGCTCGCGCAACGAAAGCTCGGGCCAGAGGCTTTCTGGTATTCTGGCTTCTGCTGTGGCGAGGCGCCGGGACCGGTGGGCGCCGAGGTGCGTGAAAAGTCGCTACCGCGCGCCTTGATATCGAGTGCATGCAGCGCCTCGAACACCGGCAGCCGCTCGGTGAGCAGCGCGATCTCGCTGTCCCTGAACGATATTTTCGAGCGGTCGAGGAAGATGCCGAGACACCAGTCGCCGCCATCGGCCAGCATGATGCCGACCTCGTCGCAGATCTCCGACTGCGCCAGGAAGCCGGCTATGTACTGGCCGCGCTTGGCCTCCTCGTCGGCAAGTCCCTTGAGCGGCATGATGCCGAGCCGGCGCTCGCGCCGCCACGAGGCATAGAAGGGATCGAAGACATAGTAATTATCGAGGTAGCGCCGCACCATCTCGTCCGAGAAACGCCGATGCTTGACGAATTCAGGCGTTTTGGTCGCCGAATAACGGGTCACCGTCACAAGATCGTGCGCGATGTCCGCACCGATCAGGTCGATTAGGCAGTCGACATGCCGGTCGGTGCCGGTGGCGGCGATCGCCTTTGCCAGCGGCGCCCAGATATTGCCCATGCGCATGCCCTTTTCTCGGCGAACCGCGCAGCGCGGTCATTGTGTCTTTAGGCATATGGCGCGATCCCGGCCGATGAATCTAGCCTGAGGTCATTCTCGGCAAGGAAAGCGACCCGTGGACCAGATCACCACTAATCCAATCGTCATCGGCATCGATGCCGGCGGCACCATGACCGACACGATCCTTGTCGATCAGGACGGCCACTTCAAGATCGGCAAGTCGGCGACGACGCCGAAGAACGAGGCCGAGGGCTTCCTTGCCTCGGCCGAGGACGCGGCCGACGCCTGGGGCATCTCGCTTCAGGACCTGTTCTCGGGCGCAATGTCGTGCTCTATTCCGGCACCGGCATGCTCAACACGCTGTTGTCGCGCACCGGCCGCAAGCTCGGGCTGATCACCACCAAGGGCCTCGAGGACATGATCCTGATGGGCCGCGGCCTGCAGGCCTGGGCTGACTATTCCTATGCCGACCGCCTGCATGCGGTCACTCACCATCACCCCGATCCGCTGGTGCCGCGCCGCCGCACGCATGGCGTCACCGAGCGCATCGACCAGTTCGGCGACGTCATCCTGCCGCTCTACGAGCACGAGGTACATGCGGCGGCGAAGAAGCTGATCGCCGACAAGGTCGAGGCGATCTGCATCATGACCGTCTTCTCGCATGTCAATCCAGCGCATGAGAAGCGCATCGCCGAGATCTGCCGCGAGGAGATCGCTGCTGCCGACGCCGACATCCTCGTCTATACGAGCCATGAGGTGCGTCCGGTCATCCGCGAGCAGTCGCGGCTGAACTCGGTGCTGATCGAGGCCTACGCCACCTCGCGCGGCCGCAAGCAGTTGAAAGGCATCGAGGACGTCTCGAAGAAATACGGCTTCAAATATGGCGTGCAGACGCTGTTGTCCTTCGGCGGCCTCACCTCGATCAACCATCCGCGCCTGCACGAGACGATGATCTCCGGCCCGATCGGCGGCATCCTGGGCGCTGCCTATGTCGGCAAGCTGATCGGCAACGACTCGCTGATCTGCTCGGATATGGGCGGCACGTCCTTCGACATGGGCGTCATCACGCGCGGCCAGACGCGGATCGAGAACGAGCCGCTGATGGACCGCTTCAAGCTCAACGTGCCGACGCTGCATCTCGACACCATCGGCGCCGGCGCGGCATGATCCTGAAGGTCGATCCGCTGACCAAAAAGGTCTCGCTCGGGCCGGAAAGCGCCGGCTCCGATCCCGGCCCGATCTGCTTCGCCAAGGGCGGCACCGAGCCGACCATCGCCGACTGCGATGCCATCCTGGGCCGCCTGAACCCGCACTACTTCCTCGGCGGCAAGGTCGTGCTGCAGGTCGAGAAGGCAAGGAAAGCCTTCGAGGAGAAATGCGCCCGTGTGCTCGGCGTCGGCGTCGAGGAGGCCGCCGAAGGCATGATCGACATGCTGGAAGCCGACGCCAACAACGCGCTGCGCCGCGTCATCTCCGGCCAAGGCATCCATCCGTCGGAATTCACGCTGTTGTCCTATGGCGGCTCTGGCCCGCTGCATCTCGCCGGCTGCTCCAGGGGCATCGGCTTCAAGGACATCATCACCTTCCAGTTCGCCGCCGCCTTCTCGGCCTTCGGCTGCACCACCGCCGATTTCATGCGCCGGCATTCGGTGTCGACGCAGATCGATATCGGCGCGCGGGCAAGCGATGACGAGCTGCAGGCTTTCGGCAAAAAGGTCAGCGCCGTCTGGAACGATCTGACCAGGGCCGCGGTCGACGAAATGGTCGCCGACGGCCATGCGCTCCCCAAGATCAAGACCGTGCCGTTCCTGATGATGCGCTACACCGGCCAGCTCGAGGACGTCGAGGTGATGGCGCCGCTGTCGGCGGTTCGTTCCGCCGATGATATGCGCAAGGTCATCGCCGAGTTCGAAGCGGTCTACGCCAAGGTCAACCACCGCGTCTCCCGCTACGGCGAAGCCGGCTTCTCGATCACCGAGCTGGGGCTGATCGCCACCGCCGACAAGGTGAAGCCCACGCTGGTCAAGCGGCCGCTCGGCAAGTCCGATCCGGCTTCGGCCCACAAGGGCGTGCGCGAAGCCTATATCGGCGGCCACTGGCACAAGGCCAATCTTTACGAGATGGACCTTTTGCAGCCCGGCCACGAGGTGGTCGGCCCGGCCATCATCGAACATCCGGCGACGACACTCGTCGTCCATCCGCAGGACCGCGTCTTCGTCGACGAATGGACGCTGCTCCACTACTCCCATGCTTGAGAGGGCGAACGCCATGCTGGACAAACCCGCCTCCGCGCTGCGCATCCGCGAACGGCTGATCGAATCCGAAAGGCTGATGGAAGAGTCCGGCTGCTATGACGGCATCACCGAGCTCCATCTGCGCAACCAGGACCCGCTGAAGTTCGAGACCCTGCACACCAAACTGCGCGCCTATTGCGTCTCGGCCCGCGAGATGGCCCGCCGCATCTCGGCTTCCCCCGGCGTGCGCGAGGTTGGCGAGATGGTCGTCGCCATCTACACGCCGGAAGGCGACGCCATCGCGCTCTCCAACGGCATCATGGTGCATGTGCACACGATGAGCCGGTTCATCAAATGGATGATCCGCAACGGCTACGAGGAAAACCCGCAGATCCGCGACGGCGACATCTTCGCCAACAACGACGCCTTCATCGGCACCGTGCAGGTGCCTGACGTCATGGACGTCATGCCGATCTTCCACTCGGGCAGGCTGGTCGGCTGGGCGGGCGCCGTCTGCCACGAATTGGAGGCCGGTGGCATCACGCCGGGCGGCGACGTGGCACTCGCCCAGGAGCGTTTCACCGAGGGCCTCTTCGTTTGCGCCGAGAAGGTCGGCGAGAATGACGAGCTGCGGCGCGACTATGTCATCCGCTGCGAGCGCAATCTCCGGATGCCGATCTACTGGGTGCTGGACGAGAAGGCCAAGGTCGCCTCCTGCATCGACATGCGCGAGAGCGTCAAGGCGCTGATCGACGAGATCGGCCTCGACTACTGGATGCAGGTGTCGAAGGAATTTATCGAGGAAGGCCGCCGCGCCCAGCTCGCCCGCACCCGCCAGCTCACCGTTCCCGGCATCTATCGCGGCCACACCTTCTACGGCCATGTCACGGCCGGCAAGCCAGGCTACCAGCCGCTCGGCGATCCCGACTGGCTTTACAACATCCCGATCGAGATGGAGATCACCAGCGACGGCAAGATCAGGATGGACTTCGAGGGCACGCAGCCCTGGGGCTACCATTCGATGAACTGCACGCCGGCCGGCATGGATGGCGGCATGTTCGTGACGCTGACCCAGCACATGAACTTCGAGGGCCTGGTCAATGACGGCGCCTGGATGGCGACCGAGCTGAAGCTGCCTCAAGGCACCTGGACCAACCCGGACAACGAGATGGTGGCGACCGCCACCTCATGGGCGCTGCTGCTGCCCGCCTATGGCGTGTTCCAGCGGCTCTTGTCGCGCTCCTTCATCGCCCGCGGCTTCGTCGAGGAAGCCTTCGTCGGCCAGGTCAACAGCCCGATGATCGAGATGGGCGGCGAAAGCCAGTACGGCACGCCGTTCGGCATGGCGCATTTCGAGTGCGCCGCCGCCGGTTCCGGCGCTTTAGCCATCAAGGACGGGCTCGACACCGCCTATGTCGGCTGGAACCCGGAATCTGATATGGGCAACATCGAGATCTGGGAACAGAACATGCCGATGCTCTATATCGGCAGGTCGGTCGTTCCCAATTCCGGCGGCGCCGGCAAATACCGCGGCGGCTGCTCGTTCCTCTCGACCTGGCTGGTCAGCAAGACCGATCATCTGCGGTTGGTGACCTCCGAGCACTCCTCGCGCGTCTTCGACAATGGCGGCTTGTGTGGCGGCTATCCGGCGCCGACCTGCCAGAAGCATCGCGCGGTACGCGACTCGAACATCTTCGATCTCGCCGAAAATCGCGCGCCGCTGGCCCACCACACCGGCACCAATCCGTATCGCTCGGAACTGGAGGTCCGCCTGGAAGGCGAGCATGTGACGCTGGAGGGTCCCTATATCACCGCGCCGCACAAGACGGGCGACGTCTTCACCCATTCCTACAATGGCGGTGGCGGTTATGGCGACGTGCTGGAGCGCGATCCGGTCAAGACCGCCTGGGACGTCGAGAACGGTTTTCTCACCAAGGAAGCGGCCGAGGGCATCTTCGGCATCGTGCTCGACGAGGACGAGGAAGGCTTTCCGGTCGCCAATCTCGAAGCCACCAAGCGCCACCGCGCCGAAATGCGGGCCAAGCGTCTGGCGCGCGCCAGGCCGGTTTCCGAATGGATCGCCAAGGAACGCGAGCGGGTGAAGGAGGCCGGTTTCGCGCCCGAGGTGAGAAAGATGTATGCCAGCGCGATCAAGCTATCGCCGCGCTTCACCAAGGATTTTTCGGCCTTCTGGGACGTCGACGCCAAATCGACCTTCGGCGTGGAGTAAGGGACCATGACCTCATACAGCAAGGAAGTCATCGCCGATCTGGTTGCCGGCACGCTGCCCTGGCCGCAGACGCGCCGCATCATGAGCGCCTACAAGGACGACGACCGTTTCTTCAAATATGTCGCGGTGCTGCAGGATCGCGTCGGCTGGGAGGATCCGATCCTGCTCCCCGTGGGCGACCACCTCTTCATCTGCCAGAGCGGCGACGAGCGGGTGACGAAATGCGAATGCGGCCATTCCTTCGGTGACTACCGCAAGAACTGGAAGCTGAAGGCCGCCATCATCGTGCGCGACACGGAGGAGCTGCTGCGCGAGATCTATCCCAACAGCGACCTGCCGGATCCCGATTGGATGGAAATCCGCGAGTTCATCTGCCCGGAATGCGGCACCTTGCATGAGGTCGAGGCGGCCGCTCCCGGCTATCCGATCGTGCACGACTTCGAGCCGGACCTCGAAGGCTTTTATCGCGACTGGCTGGGCAAGCCGCTGGAGCTACCGAACAAGGGAGGTTGATGGCAGGAATGGGCCGCGTCGCAGGCAAGGTCGCTTTGGTCACCGGAGCCGGTCTCGGCCTCGGGCGAGCGTCGTCGCTTCTTCTGGCATCGGAAGGCGCGAAACTGGTCGTCAGCGACATCGACGAAAGCCTCGCCGGCAACACCGCTGCCGAGATCGCCAAGGCGGGCGGCGAGGCGCTCGCTATTCGCCACGATGTGTCGAAACCCGAAGACTGGCCAATTGCGATGGCGGCGATCGAGCAGCGCTTCGGGCGGCTCGACGTGCTGGTCAACAATGCCGGCATCGCCATCGCCAAGAACATCGAGGACACAACGCTCGCCGAATGGCGGCGCACCATGGCCGTCAACCTCGACGGCGTCTTCCTTGGCTGCCAGGAAGGCATCAGGCTGATGAAGAAATCGGGCGGCGGATCGATCATCAATCTCTCTTCCATAGACGGCATCATCGGCGAGGCGGAGCTTGCTGCCTATTGCGCGTCCAAGGGCGGCGTTCGCACCTTGACCAAGGCCGTCGCCGTGCATTGCGCCGAGCAACGCTACGGCATCCGCTGCAACTCCATCCATCCCGGCTATATCTGGACGCCGCAGACCGAGAACTATTTGCGCGACCTCGGCACGCTCGATCAGGAAAAGGCCAAGGCCTTGTCGCGCCACCCGATAGGCTTCCTCGGCGAGCCCAGCGACATCGCCTGGATGGTCCTCTACCTCGCCTCTGACGAATCCAAATTCGTCACCGGATCCGAAATGGTCGTCGACGGAGGCTATCTTGCAGTGTGAACACGGAGGCCGTTTGCGATGACCAACCTCACCGGCCGTAGCGCGATCGTCACCGGCGGCTTCTCCGGCATGGGCTTCGCTATCGCGACGGCGCTCGCCAAGGCCGGCGCCAATGTCGCCGTCGGCTCCTATGTGGCGCCACCGCAAGCGGGCAGGGTGGACGCCGCCTATTATCCCGGCGCGGAAGAGATCGAGCGCGTCCGCTCGGCACTGGCCGTGCATGGCACCAAGGTGCATGCTGCGCATCTCGACGTACGCGACAGCGCGCTCATCGATCGCTTCATGGCGGAGGCCCAGGCGGCCATTGGTCCGGCCGACATCCTCGTCAACGCCGCCGGCACCACCGCCGAGCAGCCGGTCTGCGGCCATTCCGACGAGCTATGGGACAAGATCGTCGATACCAATCTCACCGGCGCCTTCCGCACCACGCGCGCCGTGCTGCCCGGCATGATCGAGCGCGGCTGGGGCCGCATCGTCAACATAGGCTCGACCGCCGCTTCCGTCGGCTGGAAGGACAATCCGGCTTATTGCGCCTCCAAGGCCGGCCTGCTCGGGCTGACCCGCTGCGTGGCGCTGGAAGGTGCTGCGCATGGCGTCACCTGCGTGATGATCAGCCCGACCTGGGTCGAGACAGAGCTGATGCGCCGCAACGTCGCGCAGGTGGTGGAACGTGAGGGCAAGGGACGCAGCGTCGAGGACGCGATGGACGAATTCAGGAAGGGCAATCCCCAGGGGCGCATGATGCAGCCGGAGGAGATCGCTGCGCTCGCGGTCTTCCTCTGCTCGGACCTCGCCAAGGGGATCACCATGGAAAATATCCAGATCACTGGCGGCGCATTGTGGTAGCGCCGTTCAGCGGAATGGATTCCGGCCTTCATGGGAGAAGGCCGGCATAGAAGAAGGACCATCAACCAGACAGGGGAACTGACATGAAGATAAGAAATGCCTTGCAAGGGGCCGGTATCGGCCTTGCACTCGTGCTTGCCGCTGCGACGGCCGGGCAAAGCGCCGAACTCGGCGCGAAGGGCGAGCCGATCAAGCTGGCGATGCTCGAATGGACCGGCGCGCATGTTTCCACCCACATCGCCGGCCAGCTCCTGGAGAAGCTCGGCTATCACGTCGAGTACGTCACCGCCGGCAATTTT
>NZ_LPWA01000111.1 GCF_001510895.1 Mesorhizobium loti
GGCCATACGACCCCGGCTCTGCTTCGTCCACATCCAGAGCTTGAATCACAAACCAGTCCGAAACGAAATCCTCTACAGCCGAGTTTCCAAACGGCCTCTAAGCCTTTTGGAGAGCTACTGTCTTTGCACAGAAGGACTAATGTAATTTTCTGGAATAGTGGGGTGCTAACATGGCAACTGAAAGCACTAAATGTACGCATCTAGTGCCAGAGAATCTGGTTTCAGAGGCTCAGGCGCGCCGTGATTTTCTCAAGAAAGCTGGCCGCTTCGCGGCAGTGACTCCGCCGGCCATAACGCTTCTGCTAGGCACAAGCCTGAACTCCAAGGCTATCGCAAAATCTAGCGGTTCACCTCCAGGCAATTCTGGCGGATCAACTTCGGGCAATGGAGGGGGAGGCAACCTCTTTCGCCCCCGCCCCCGCGGCCAAGCTCTCAATTCCGGTGGAGGCCGCTCCGGCGGCGACAACTATGGTGGCGGATCTCACGGCGGCTCAAGGAGCGGCGATCCGAACTAGCCGCCGCACCAACCGCGCGCCAGCGTCGGCCTGCTGTCTACCAGGGCCTGTCCGGCGCTAACCGCGATCAGCGCTTTCCCTTTCGCGTATATGCGCAATTGCGGGCCCTAGGCGTTCGATCAGTTCGTGATCCTGCATCAACGCTTCCAAAGGATTTTTTTGAACAGAAAATGCCCGCTGCGCGCGGCGTCGGGCAGCGGGCAATTTAGAGGGCCGGCTTACTGGGTGCGGATTCCAGGAATAACCGGACGGGATTCCGATCAAAAGTAACCGCCCGGTTGTTACCGTGGAGATTTGGCCTTGATGCGAGCAATGGTGTGCGGGTCCGAGACGAAGGCTTCGAGGAAGTCATTCCATTCGTCAGCGGTGCGGCGAGCATGGGCAAGCATTTGCTCCAGCTCTTCCATTCCGTCGCGGGTAAGCGAAGTTATTGCCTCGTCCGGCCCGGTGTAGACGCACCAAGAATCTCGGCACGCATCCCAAAACCTCGCCCAAGACACGTCGCAAACGACGTCGTTAAACACGTGTCATAGGCCATCACGACGATTTCAGGCAGGCGGTAACAATCGGGCGGTTACCAAAAAGACTGAACGGCTTCGTGCTGCTACTAGGTTTGCGCGTGCGGTCATCGAACAGCCGTCACCGCCACCAAGAGGCGCGCCGAGGGTGCGCGCGCCCACGCATCTGCTTCCTGCGAACGACAACCTCACTCGCCGCATCCACCCCGTGGACTTGAAACACTGACTTCGCAATATCCAGACCAATCGTCGTAACGTTGCCCATCATAGATCTCCTCCAGCCCTGGCCCCACGATCATACGCTGGGCGGGAGGAGAGCCGTCCACCGCATCAAAAGCGGATAGACGGCTTCTGGCCTCGCAAAATGAAGATATCCGACATTTAAGGCGCTTCTTCTGCCCGTATCACTAGACCTGTATCGCTGCATCGAGCTGAAACTCTTGCGCCCGTTTTTGGAACCTGCCGAAGTGCAAGGCCATTGTCGGCAACACCAAAAGATTAAGCAGGGTGGAGGTCACAAGCCCGCCGAGGATCACGATCGCCATGGGCCCCTCGATCTCGTTGCCGGCCGCGTCGCTGGCCCACGCCAGAGGCAACAAGCCGAGCGCGGTTACGACAGCCGTCATCAGGATCGGCACCAGCCGTTCGGCGGCGCCCCTGCGGGCGGCCTCCGGCCCCCACGCCATGCCCTCCTCATTCACCAGGTGCTCATAATGCGAGATCAGCATGATCGAGTTGCGCAGCGTAATGCCGAACAGTGTGACAAAGCCGACGAGCGAGCCGAGCGACAGGTCTCCGCCGCTTGCCAGCACCGTCGACACTCCACCGACGAGCGCGAACGGCAAATTGACCAGCACAAGGAGCAGTGCCCGCACGCTCTTCAATGCCAGGAACAGCAGCAGCACGATGCCGACATTGGCAGCCACGGTGAAGATCAGCAGGTCCTGCTGCGATTGCGCGCGCGCCTGTTCCTCGCCGGCAAACAGCAGATAGGTGCCCTTGGGCAGGCTGACTTCCCTGCTGATGCGCTCTTGGGCTTCCTTGACGAAATCGCTTACCGCGCGACCGTGCACCCCTGACGTCACCGTCTGCAGACGCTGGCCGTCGCTATGCAGGATCTGGTAACGACTGGTGGTCTGGCTGATATCGGCAAGCTGACTGAGCGGCACCGTTACGCCAGCCGGGCTGCGCAGCAGCAACGAGCCAATGGCCGCCAAATCCTGGTGCGCCATTGGCGTCAACGACACGTTGACGTCGTAAGCCTGGTTGCCCACGTAGACCTGGCTTGCGGATATGCCCTCATACGCGGTCTGGATCGCTTCCAGCACATCGACCGGCGTAAAGCCCCAGCGGGTCAACTGCTCTGGCTTGAGGCGCATCGTCAGTTGCGGCAAGTACTGCGCGGACTCGACCCGCACGCCGATGGCACCGGGGATGGTGCCGACCAGTTGAGCGATCTCACCTGCCTTGCTGTCAATGACATCAAGGTTCTGGCCAAAGACGTTGATCACCACTGGCGCGGTTACCCCTGAAATGCTCTCGTCGATGCGCTCGGCCAGGAAGGTGTTCACCGAAGTGATCAGCCCCGGGAAGCTGGCCAATGTCTGTTGAATATCGACCAGCGCGCGCCGATGCTCGGCCGGCGACAGCGGCTTCAAGTCGACCTCGAACTCGCTGATGTTGACGCCGGTGGGATCGACCACTTCGTTGGCCCGGCCGGCACGCTGCGCCACCAGGCGCACGCCGGGAACCTGGCTGAGCTGCGCGGTCACCTCGTTGCCGACGCGCATGGACTCGGCGAGCGACGAGCCTGGAGCCAGCGCCATATGCACGAGATAGTGGCCTTCCTTGAGGTCTGGAATGAAGTTGCCGCCGAAAAACGGCAGCGCGCCGAGCGCTGCGATGCAAAGCACTCCGATCACACAGATGATCAGTCGGTAGCGCGACTCGATAGCGGCAAGCACGGCCAGGTAACGTGCCTTCAGTGCCTGCACCAGCCTGGGTTCCTGCTCCTTCAGCGGCTTGCCTGTCAGCAGCAGGAACGCGAGCGCCGGCGTCACTGTCAACGCCACGACCAGCGAGGCCAGGATTGCCAGGATGTACGAGATGCCCAGCGGCGCGAACAGCTTTCCGGCGATGCCGGACAGCGACAGTACAGGCAGGAACACAAGCGCGACGACCAGCGTCGCGTAAACCACGGCGCTTCGTACCTCGAGCGAGGCGAGCAAGACGACCTGGGCCGGCGGCAGCGGATGGGTCAGCTGCTGGTTCTGGCGCAGGCGGCGGAAGATGTTCTCGACGTCGACCACCGCGTCGTCGACAACCTCGCCGAGCGCGATCGCCAAGCCGCCAAGCGTCATCGTGTTGAGGCTTACGCCGAAGTGGGAGAGCAGGATCACGGCTGTCAGCAGCGATAGCGGGATCGCAGTGGCGGAGATGATTGCGGTGCGCACGTTGAGGAGGAAAAGGAACAGCACGCCGATCACCAGCACGCCGCCGAGGATCAGCGCGGTGCGCAGATGGCCGATGGCGGTTTCGATGAAACGGGCCGGCCGAAAGATGTCTGGGTGCAGCGTTACCTGCTGTCCCGCCAGCACTGGCTGCAACTCGCTCAGCACCTGTTCAACGCTGCGCGACACCGACATCATGTCGGCGCCGTACTGGCTCTCCACCATCAGCGAGACGGCAGGCTTGCCAGCGACGGAGGCCGCACCCACAGCCGGCGCTGGCCCGATCGCGACTTTGGCGACGTCGCCCAAGCGCAGCGCGACACCGTTCTGGTACCGTAGCACCACTTGCGCCAGTTGTTCCGGCGTAAGGGTCTGGCCTTCGGTGCTCAGCACGATGCGTTGGTTGGCGTTTTCGACATAGCCAGCGCCACGAACGCCGGTTGCCCGCTGCGCGACAGTCAGCAGGTCCTGCAACGCCACGCCGTACTGCACCAGTTTTTGCGGATCCGCCTGAACCTGGAACTGCTTGATGTCGCCGCCGAACACGATCACGTCAGCGACACCCGGCACGCGCAGCAACTGCGGCTTGACGGTCCAGTCCGCCAACGTGCGAAGGTCCATCAGCGAAAGGCGGTCGGAAGTGAGGCCCGCCACCAGGGTCACGTTGGTCGAGGATGTAAGCGGCAGCAGCGCCGGAGGCTTGACGCCGAGCGGTAACGTGCCGCTCAGTACGTTGAGCCGTTCGACCGCCAGTTGCCGGGCTCTGTAGATATCGGTGCCGTCCTGGAAGGTGAGCGTCACCATCGACAGCCCCTGCAGCGACTTCGAGCGCATGCTATCGAGGCCGAGCGTGCCACCCATCGCGTTCTCGACAGGCTGAGTGACAAGTGCTTCGACCTGCTCCGATGTCAGGCCGGGCGCTTCGGTCTGGATCACCGCCAGCGGCGGCGCGAACTCGGGAAAGACATCCTGACGAGCCTTGGTCAGCGTGTAGATTCCGTAGCCAGCCAGCAGGCAGGCCAGCGCGATCACCACGCCGCGGAAGCGGACGGCGAAGCGAATGATGGAGTTCAACATGATCGGGGCACGCGGGTCTGGTTAGTCGTCACACTCGGGGTCTTTGCAGGCGGCGGCAGCGGTGACCGGCGGGCGCTGCTCCTCCGACAACAGCAACTGCGCACCGCGTGTCACCACGCGGTCGCCAGCCCCGAAGCCGCCCTCGACGAAGTAGCCGCCATCATGTGGTGACTGGTCGTCGACCAATCGACGAACGAAGCGGTTTTTGCCCTGCTGCACATAAGCCCAGGGCTGCCCGCCGAACCACAGTACCGCGGTTCGGGGGATGACAACGCCGGAGCCTTGTTGCTGGCCGGTCGGCAAAAAGGCGATCACCTTGCTGCCGACCGGCAGGCTGGCAGGCGCACGGTACAAGAAGGTCGGCCCCTCCGCGATCGGATCGCTTTGCGGCGACGCAGACACCAGGCGAGCGGCGACCCGCCCTCTCGCGCCACCGTCGAAGGAGATTTGCTGCGGTATCAATGTGCTGTCATCTACCGGCACCACAATCCGCAGCATCATGTCCTGGCCCTCCAGGAGCCCGGCGAGCGCCGTATTCTTGCCGGCAACAAGCGAGGCGAGTTGCGAGCCGAACTGTTGCTGCGCGCTCGCACGCACCCCCTCTAGATTGGCTTCAGCCGACTGGAGCTTGGCCTGATCGGCTGACCACGCCGCTTGCGCCGCCTGCATGGTCTTCTGCGATATGTTTATATGATCGTGAAACAGCACACGGTTGCGTTCTGCCTCCTGGGCGGAGACGTCGAGAGCCGCCCGCGCGCTGGCTACCTCGGCAGCCGCCGCGCGGTAGCGCGCCTGAAGGTCGATCAGCGGCTGCAGGTCGAGCACGCTGCCATAGGCTGTCTGTTCGGCCTGCCGCTTCGTCGCTACTAGCGCATCGGTTTCGATGCCGCTGCGATTCTGCGTGGCGTCGTCCAGCGTAACGATGGTCAGCCCGCTTTCACTACTTACCCGACTGGTCGGAGCAGGGGCCGGCGAAGCTAGGCTCGGCGCTGGCTGATAAGAAAGCCAGCCCCATGCCCCCAATGCGGCGGTGGTAGGGATAATTGCGAAAAGCAGACGTTTGCCGAGAGTGCTCATATCTGGGAGGTTTCCTTCCTGGAAAGACTGCCTGCGCAGACATGAACGCCCACGCCCACCTCCTCCACTGGATGACGGGCGAACCTGACGGGAGGCTGACGAACGCATACGTTCTGCCAGAACCTTGGGTCGTCGACCCTGCGATCCGGAATGCATCGATAGCTTTCCAAGACCCAGCCACGGTCCGGTTCTCGAACGTCTTGTTTGATCGCCTACGCCGGAAGGGGCCGTGCAAGGTAGGTCGATCCCAGGCAATCCTATTCGCCGAACCGGCGTCGCCGGCGCTGGAAGGCGCGAATCGCGCGAAGAAAGTCGAGCTTGCGGAATTCCGGCCAGTTCACGTCGGAAAAATAGAGCTCACTTCGGGCGCTCTGCCAAAGGAGAAAACCTGAAAGGCGAATCTCGCCGCTCGTGCGGATGATGAGATCGAGATCGGGCAGGCCAGCGGTGTAAAGGTACTCGTCTATCGCTCCGGGGGTCAGTTCGTCGAGGACCGTTTCGAGATCGCACCCAGGTCGATGCTGGCTTCGAATCAGGTTGCGAAGTGCGTCGACGATTTCCTCTCGGCCGCCATAGGCGATCGCGATGGTCACTGTAAGCGCATCGTTGTCGGTGGTCCGCTCGACAGCTTTGCGAAGAACGCTGATCGTCGAAGGCGGCAGAAGCTCCAGGCGGCCGACAGCCTTGAATCGAATGCCCTGCCGAAGGGTCACGGCATCCTCAGCCAGCGCGGCGATCTTTTTCTCCACTGCCGTCAGTATCGCAGACACCTCCGCCGGCGGTCGGCGCATATTGTCGATCGAGAAGGCCCACAGCGTCACAGCGCGAACTTTAAGGTCGATGCACCAGGTAAGGACATCATCGAGCTTTTCGGCGCCAAGTTCGTAGGCCAGTCGCGGATCGCAATGGCCACGTTGCCGTGCAAATCGGCGATTACCATCAAGAATGATTCCGACGTGCTGCGGCACCGGACCACCGCGCACCTGACGTCGAAGCCTGCGTTCATAAAGCCAATAGAAAAGCCGTATCACTCGGCGGCAACCTCCCCTTGGCTTGCGAGCGCCCGCCGGCGCTCCTCAGGTGTCAGATAGCCTGCCTCGACCATGTCCTGCAGGACGGTCTGGGCGCGACGCTCGGCTCGGCCAGGATCGTGCAACGGATTCATGAAGGAAGGCGCCGGCAGCAATCCGACCAGCATCGCCGCTTCATATAGCGTCAATTCGCGTGCGGATTTCCCGAAATAGCGGCGGGCGGCAGCCTCAATCCCATATGCGGCGCCGCCGAAATAGACGCGGTTGAGATACAGTTCGAGGATCCGATCCTTGCTGAAGCGATGCTCGAGCATCAAGACGACAACGATCTCGCGGATTTTCTGGACGATTCTGGATCGCTGCGGTGGCAGCAGGTTCTTGGCCAATTGCTCGCTGATCGTGCTGCCGCCCTGGACGATCCGTCCTGCCCTGATGTCGGCGTAGAGCGCCCGCAGCATGGAAAGCGGTTCGGCCCCGAAATTTCCATAGAAATTTCGATCCTCGGCGGAAATCAGGGCTTCCACCAGGTGGGGCGGCAGTTCGTTCAGATGGATGTCCTGTGAAGCCGACGCTACTGGTCCAGCCCGTCTGGCGAGCATCACATCGAGATCGGGTATGCTCCGGAGGGTCGAAACCACCGTCAGCGTCAAGACAAGCGTGACGATAGTGGCTACCAGGAGCGCGGCTTTCCAGTAGCGCATCGCAGTTGAGCCCCGGATTGCGGCTCGTCCGAATGGTCGCTTCATCTTAGGCCTCTAGCGCCAGGAAGCCCGACTCGTCATGCCGTTGTACTTCGCCCTTTCTCGGCGCATTCCTCCAACGCACGATCTCAAACCGGCCATCCCAATGTTCGACGACCGCGGTGCAGGATTCGACCCAATCGCCAGTGTTGATGTAGCGGATGCCGAAATCGTCATGCATCAAGGCATGGTGGGTGTGGCCGCAGATCACACCCTGGACGTCGTGCTTGGTGGCTTGCGCCACGATCAGTGGTCCATAGCGGCTGCTGACAGAAGCGGGATAACATCGGCAGCCGTGAAGTTCATCGTTTACTCAAGTCTTTTGCTTGCCTGGCTGGCAGACGCAAATGGATGGACGTGCTGCCCTGAAGCAGCTCGGCCATTTGCATTTAGCCTGCTAACGATCGTCTTGACGGGAGAGTGAACTTATATGCTGACAGGAAGCTGACGGCGGCGGGCCAAAGTGTGCCTGCATGTATCGCTTGACCGCCGTTTGGCGTGCACTTTTCCGTTACTTCAGGCGCGAGGGCTATCCTCGACTTTTGCGGCCGGCAACTTGACGCAAATTCGAGCCGGCGATCCGGAAAGGAAGCCCGCAGAACCGCCATGTGCGCGAGCCACTTCCCGGACGATCGCTAGGCCCAACCCGTGTCCCGGCGATACCGTATTGGCCTTTCGAAAGCGCTCGAAGACTTCTTCGCGAAGGTCCTCAGGTACGCCTTCGCCTTGGTCGCTCACCGTCACCCAGATCTCTCGCCCGCCCGGCTCGTCGGCCAGTTCGCCGATGAGCGTGATCTTGCCGCTTCCGTGCACTAGGGCGTTGTCGAGCAGATTTCGGACCATGTCGCGCAGATCTTCGGCCCGGCCATGTACGGAGAGCGAATTCGGCAGGTCGACCTCGATCTCCCGGCGTCTTTCTTCGGCAAGCGGGATGATGTAGGCCGCCACCTCACGGGCAACGCGTGACAGGTTGACGATCGAAAAATCCGGCGAGGCAAGCTGCGCCTGTTCCTTACGGGCGAGATCGAGCAATTGCTCCACGAGACCGTGCAGGCTTGAAATGTCCTGGTCGATCGCCGCCCAGTCGGGATTCTGGTCGAATTTGGCGCGCTGTAGGCGCAGGCTCAAAACCGCAAGCGGCGTGCGCAGTTCGTGCGCGGCATCGGCGACAAAGCGCCGCTCCATTTCATAGGCTTCCGATAGGCGGTCGAGCGCGCCGTTGACCGCCACGACCAGCGGCCGGATTTCCTCCGGCAGCCGCTTCATGGAGATTCGCACGCTGGGGTTGGCCGGGCCGGCGATCGCCGCCTCACGCGATGCCGAAGCAACGTGACGCAGGCTCCATGCACTGATAATCCAACTCAGCACCGCAGCGCAAAGGCTGGAGGCAATGAGCACAAGAATGTCCTGATAGGGTTCCCGGATAGGACCCTCGTGACGAAGCAACAGCGATGCGGCAAGACCGAGCCCGAAAACAAGGAGCATGGACAGGACCAGCCGCCCGCGCAAAC
Source organism: Mesorhizobium loti (assembly GCF_001510895.1). Taxonomy (GTDB): domain Bacteria; phylum Pseudomonadota; class Alphaproteobacteria; order Rhizobiales; family Rhizobiaceae; genus Mesorhizobium; species Mesorhizobium loti_A. Next base: position 8,920 of record NZ_LPWA01000111.1, read on the forward strand.
TCTCGCGTGACAGCTTCACGGCGCACCTCCGATCTTGAGCCGATAACCGACCCCGCGGCTGACGTCGACGCCCACAGCCGATCCAGCGTCGGCAAGCTTGCGCCGCAATCGAGAGATCGCGGCTTCGAGCGCATTGCCGCTCACCTGCTGTTCGAAGCCGTATAGACGGTCTTCCAGCATATCCTTGACGACGATGCGGCCGGACGCGCGGATCAGTTCTTCGAGCACGGAGGCCTCACGGCGTGAGAGTTCCAGAGCTTTATCGCCGACGTGGGCTGTGCGCGAGGCGGGATCAAAACTGACATCGCCATATCGATAGTCCGCCTCGCGGCGCACGCCAGGCCGACGCAACACTGCGCGGATGCGCGCCTCGAGTTCCGCGAGGTTGAATGGTTTGACGATGTAATCATCCGCGCCGCCGTCAAGACCGCCGATGCGGTCCTCGATCCGGTCGCGCGCGGTTACGATCAAGGCCGGCGGGCTGTTTGCTGTTTCGGCCCGCAGCCGCCGCAGGAAATCCATTCCGTCCATGTCAGGCAAACCGAGATCGAGGATCAGCGCGTCGTAGGCTGTCGTTGCCGTTGCCGCCAACGCGTCCTCACCGCGCGCGAAGGCGTCGGCGGCAAAGCCGCGATCCCTGAAATAACCGGCGATAATGTCACGCATCGCCGGATGGTCTTCGACAATGAGCAGTCGCATGAAGCACTCCGAAGCCTCGCCAGGAACTAGCTTTGGTCCCTGACATCAGCCTGACCGACGATCGCGCCGCGAAGGGGCCACTGTGGGCTACAATGAATATAATTGTCAGGCTATTTCCTCCAACCCCGGCAGGGGCCAGGTCAGCGCCATCGGGCGCTTCGGGGACGCTTGTAGCCGGCAATGGGTGTTTACGGGGTAGCTGCATTCGATGCTCGCTCGGTAGCATTCAGGTACCGATTGCCCTGGCTGATACGCCTCTGACATCGTGACACGCCCGGCTTTCGGACCTTCCTTTCGCACCATCGGGTCTTTCACTGGTGGGTCGTACTCGTGCAATTGATTTGTAACGGTCGTTGCATTACAGCTTAGGCCATGGTTGCCCCTTCGTGGCTTTTGCTCACCTATAAAGTTCCACCCGAACCCGCCACAAAGCGCGTAGCGCTTTGGCGGCGGCTGAAGGGCATGGGTGCCGTCTACCTGCAGAATGGCGTCTGCCTGTTGCCGAAGACAGACGATCATGTCCGTCGGCTGAAGATGATCGAAAACGATGTGTCCGAGATGGGCGGCGAGGCGGTGATCCTGGAGACCGTCGCGCTGGACCGCGCCCAGGAGGAGAAGGTCATGGCCCGTTTCCGGGCCGACCGTGACGAGCAGTATCGCGAGTTCCTCGGGCGATGTGGGGATTTCGAGAAGGAGATTGCGAAGGAGATCGCGATCAACAAATTTACCTATGCCGAGCTCGAGGAAGAGGACACGGACCTGAAGAAGCTTCAGGGGTGGCTCGAGAAGATCAAGAAGCTCGACTTCTACAGCGCTGCATTGGCCGACGAGGCAGCGGCGCGCCTGCGAGCCTGCGAGGAGTTGCTCGACAGCTACGCCCAACGGGTCTTTGACGCCCATGACGAGAACCGCTGAGATGAACGATCAGGCCAAAGAGAGCGTGATCACTGTCGCAACAGCAGCAGCTTCCAAGATGCGCCGAGGCATTCCAGCAGGGGTCTGGGCGCTCGGCTTCGTTTCCATGCTGATGGACATCTCCTCCGAGATGACCCACGCCCTGCTGCCTGTCTACATGGTGGCGGTGCTCGGCACCTCGACGCTGGCCGTCGGCCTCATCGAGGGCATCGCCGAGGCAACCGCTTCGATCACCAAGGTGTTTTCCGGGGCGCTCAGCGACTGGCTCGGCAAACGCAAATTCCTCGCCGTCCTCGGCTATGGCCTCGCGGCGCTCACCAAGCCGATCTTTCCGCTGGCTTCATCGCTCGATTGGCTCGTTGCCGCGCGTTTCGTCGATCGCGTCGGCAAGGGTATAAGAGGTGCACCACGTGACGCTCTCGTCGCCGACATCGCGCCGCCCGAACTGCGCGGCGCGAGCTTCGGCCTGCGACAATCGCTCGATACGATCGGCGCTTTTCTTGGACCGCTGCTGGCCATCGGCCTGATGTGGCTGACGGCGGATCATTTTCAGACGGTGTTCTGGATTGCCGTCATTCCGGCCTTCCTGTCCGTCGGTCTGATCCTGGTCGCGGTGAAGGAGCCGGAACGATCCAGACTGCGACGGGTCCGCATGCCGCTTCGCCGCGACGAGTTCAGGCGTCTCGGTGCTAGCTATTGGTGGGTGGTGGCGATCGCAACGATGTTTACACTCGCTCGCTTCAGCGAAGCCTTCCTGATCCTGCGCGCCCAGTCGATTGGTCTGCCTCTGGCGCTCGTGCCGATCGTGCTGGTGCTCATGAGCCTTGCCTATTCGCTGTCCGCCTACCCGGCCGGAATCCTCTCCGATCGCATGGACAGGGTGACGATCCTGATCATCGGTCTTGCTCTGCTCGTCTTTGCCGATTTCGCGCTGGCTTTTGCATCCGGCTTTTCCGGCGTAGGTGTCGGCGTGGTGCTCTGGGGCCTTCATATGGGCTTCACGCAGGGCCTGCTCGCAACGCTCGTCGCCGAGACAGCACCGACGGAACTCCGCGGCACTGCTTTCGGCATGTTCAACCTCATCACAGGCCTGGCGCTGCTTGCCGCCAGCGTCATCGCTGGAGCGCTTTGGGATGTGGTCGGGCCGCAGGGGACTTTCCTTGCCGGCGCCGCGTTCGCGGTGCTGACCGTTTTGGGTCTCCTGCCTGTCCGTAATCGGCTGAGAAAGGTACGCCATGCCTGACACGGCCATCGAATACGCAATGCACCAATCTGTTCATAAAGTGCTGAAATAACAAGAGGATCCAGAGTTGCCGTTATACGATCTTGACGCCGCAGTGACCCGCTCGATCAACGGCCATGCCGGCGTGAACGCCGCCATCGACTTCCTGATGATCTGGGTGTCCGCCATCGGCGTGCCTTTGCTTGTTGTCGCCGTTGCCGGACAATGGTGGCGAGGGTCGGACAGGTCGCACAACAGGCACGTCCTCGTCGCGACCGGGCTCTCATTCCTGCTTGGCCTTGCCATCAACCAGATCATCCTGCTGTTCGTCCATCGGATACGGCCCTATGATGGCGGCATCACACATCTTTTGATCGATCGCAGCACCGACCGATCGTTTCCGTCCGATCATGCGACCGCGACCTTCGCCATCGCGACTGCGTTTCTGCTGCACGGCATGCGGCGGCTTGGGCTCTGGTTCCTTGCCGCTGCGGTGCTTGTGGCGATCTCCCGGGTCTATATCGGAACGCATTACGTCAGCGACGTTCTCGGCGGAGCCATGACGGGCATCGTCGGAGCCATCCTGGTCCGCTCGCTCTATCGGGAAGGGACGCGCGTCGATCGCTTGATCACCTCCATGCTGTAGGAGAACGAGGCATGTTGGCGTCCTTCTTCACCGCCGTCACAGAGTTCATCGCGGCGCATCCACATCTTGCCTATGCGATCGTGCTCCTACTTGCCCTGTCGGAATCCATCCCGGTCATCGGCGTCTTCATTCCAGGCACTGCCGCCATTCTTGCGATCAGCGCGCTTGTTCCCACCGGAGTTGTAAAGCTCTGGCCGCTGCTCGGCGCTGCAGCCGCGGGCGCGATCATCGGGGACGGCCTCTCATTCTGGGTTGGCCACCGCTACCACCACGAAATTCTCGAGCGATGGCCGCTCAATCGCCATGCGGAACTCGTCACGCGCAGCGAGGCATTCTTCGAGCGGCACGGCGACAAAAGCGTCTTCATCGCCCGCTTCACGCCTGGCGTGCGCGCCTTCATCCCCCTGATTGCCGGCATGTTGCAGATGCCAGTGGGGCGGTTCTATGCCGCCAACATCCTGTCCGCGCTGGTGTGGGCGCCCTCGCATATCTTGCCCGCCGTATTCGTCGGCGCAGCCTTTGGCATTTTCGGCGCTGCCGCCAAGCCGCTTGCTATTCTGGTTGTCCTCATCGTTGTCGCGATCTGGACGATGGTCCATATCGTGCGGTTCACATTGCGTCGCGGGCCGCCGCTCATGTCGAACATGTCGGGATGGCTCCGGGCGCGGGCGGCGGCCAGTCATTCCCGCTGGGGTCGTTTCGTGCTCGTTCTTCTCGATCCGTCACGGTCCGACGCAAGGGGCCTGGCGCTCCTGGCCTTGCTGGTGATCGGCGCCGCCTGGCTGTTCTTCGGGATTCTCGAAGATGTGGTGACTGGCGACCCGCTGGTTCGGGCGGACACCGCGATCTACCAGGCGCTGCAGGAACTTCGCACCGGGCCAGGTGACGCCGTGATGCTTGTTCTCACCGAACTGGGCGACACCGTTGTCGTGATTGCGGTGACGACGGCCGTGCTTCTGTGGCTCGCTTGGAAGCGCGCCTGGCGCGCAGCTGCCTACTGGCTGGCGGCGATTGGCGGAGCATCTGCGCTCAATACGGTTATCAAGGTCACGCTTCATCGCGCCCGCCCGACAGAACTGTTCTACACCGGCTGGAGCGCCTTTTCCTTTCCAAGCGGCCACAGCACGGTCAATCTCGCTCTCTACGGCTTCCTCGCCTTTTTGATCGGGCTCGCGCGACCGAAGTGGCGTCTTCCAGTGGCGTTCACCGCGCTTTCATTTGTGCTCTTGATCGGGTTTTCGCGCCTGTATCTCGGAGCGCACTGGTTTTCGGACGTGGTCGGAGGATTCGCCTTCGGCACGGCCTGGCTGGCGATCCTCGCCTTCTTCCACTTGCGCAGAGAGGAAGTCCAGCCCATTGGGGTCACCGGGATGACCGTCGTTGCCTGCATGGCTCTCGGTCTCAGCGGAGGCCTGAACGCCTCTCGACATCACGCCCTCGACACGGATCGCTATGCCCGCAAAATCACAGCGCCGACGATGACGGCCGATGACTGGCTGTCGACTGGCTGGCAGCAGCTTCCTTCGCAACGCATTGATCTCACGGGCGAGATCGAGGAACCCCTGACCATACAGTGCGCCGGCGACTTACCTTCCATTGAGCAGCTATTGCTCGCAAAGGGCTGGCACGCTCCGGCCTCGTGGACGTCGCTGAGCACGCTGGGCTGGCTCACCGCCACTGCCGCGCCTGTGGATTTGCCCGTGGCGACACGCCTCGCCGGCGGACGCTTGCCCGGCCTGACTCTCGTTCACGAGAGCACGGTTACGCCAAACCAGTCGCGTCTCGTTCTGCGGCTATGGCCGTCCGATCTGGAACTCGCCGGCACAGGGCCGTCGCCCGTGTGGGTCGGCTCGGTCGTGGAGGAACAGCTTGAACGTCCCCTTTCGCTCTTTACCGTGGCTTGGGTCAGCCAGCACATAAATGCGCCACGCGACGCCCTGGCTGCCGGATTCCAAGGCGGCAAATTCGCGCTCCGCCCCAACGCCTCTGGGTACTCAAACTGGGATGGCCGCATTCTGCTGTTGGAGACGCAATAAGGCCGACCAACGCGAAGGCAACGGGCCTCGGTTCACCTCTAAAGCGCCGCCCTCGTACGAACCCGCTCTTGGACTCCCGCTTCTGTGTCACCACGACCCTCGACGCGGTCGCGTGTGAAGTCAGCTTTCAGGAAATGGCAAAGCAAATCCAAACGGCCGAGATGCGGCACAGATGCCATTCCGAAGAAGACAAACGGGATGGGGTGGGTGGCTGGATCGGCTTCTTGAATCGACTTCGGCGAACTGGCTCGTAACCTATTGGCAAATAACGATTATGTTAGTCGCAGAGGGCGTGAGACTCAGAAGGAAAATCAATGGTTTGGTGGATGGTTAACCAACCCGTATCCTTCGTATGATCTCGTATGGTCCGGCGAACCTTTGGCCGAAGGGAAGGACGACACCGTCGGTGAAGCTTCGACGCGCTTCTGCTAGCTGGCTAGCTTTCGGGGCGATTTGAGGAAGGCTAGCCGGCAGCAGATCTCATGTCTTCCACATCGTCGAACGGAGAAGAGCCTGCATATGCTCTGGCAGGTCGAGCTCGCCGCGGACCTCGATCTCTAAGAGATATTGGGCCTTGACTAAGCGATCACCTTCGGACGGCCGAGAACGCCCCATCGTCGTTGTCGGCAATCCTGCCCGCAGCCGCCCCTTTAACCTTCGGCTCCTGCATGACGCGCTCCTGCTCCCTCGGACAGAGCACCATGCTAAGCGGGGGCGAAACGGTCCGCATGCCCCAAATGGGTCATGCCAGCTCTCGTCATGATCATTAGCCTGCTGCCTGAATCGCCGGCAGCGACGCACACGCAGGTGCCGGAACCGTCGCAACTTCCAACGCGAAGGAGGAGAACATGGCGGACACCCTGACGATCAACGCGGCCCCGACAGGGTTCTACGGTCCGTTTGGAACTTATCTTGGCTATCCCCTGACCCGCTATTCCTCGGACCACTATACGCTTTCAGGGAGCAACCTTGCCGGGTTGGAGGACCAATGGATCACGTACTTGATGGGCGCCACAGCAGTACCGACCGGGGGGACGACGGAATTTTCTCCTTCCGATGACGGCACCGGGACCTTCGTGATGTCAGGCTACACGGGCCTGACGCTTTATGTGGCAGTCCAAGATCCAATCACCGGACAGTTTTCCCAACAGCTCGTCGGAACGGCCACGATGCCGGCCTTCTCGTATACTGGGAGCTACAGTATCAACAGTGGTCACTATGACGTTCCGCCGGGGCCGTTCGGCGATTTCCTGGCCAATCTGGATATGGTCTTCAACGGTTCGGACGTCGCTGATTTCGTCGACGCGAGCTATCTGAGCGGCCATTACAGCTATTCCCCCAATTCGATCATCTCCGACCGGGTGGTCACCATCAACGGCAACGGCGGAGACGACACGATCCACGGCTCGCTCGCTGCCACGAACTTCATCTACGGCGGATATGGCAATGACGTTATCGACCTGAACTCAGGTACCGCCACGGGCGCTCCGATCAGCAATTTTGCCGATGGCGGGCCAGACGACGATACCATCTATGCCTATGCACGCGGCAACGACACCGTAACGGTCCATGGAGGCACCGGCAATGACACCATCGTTGTGTCCGGCGCCCCGGCGAGCTTTCTCTTTGGAGATGCTGGCGATGATTACCTCCAAGGTTCGACCGGAAACGATCGGTTCGAGGGCGGCGCGGGCAACGACACGCTGTTGGACGCAAGCTCCGATGACGCCGACACGGCCGTCTACTCCGGGCGCTGGGCTGACTATGCTGTCATCGACCAAGTTGCGCAGGACGGTACTTTCCGCGTCACCGACTTGCGGGATGGGTCCCCGGACGGCACCGACTCGGTCAACCGCTTCATAGAGAATATCCGCTTCGCTGACGGAACATTTTTGACATCTACCCGGACCTTCGTGCCGGATGTCTCGGAGGCACCGCAGGTTACGGCAGGGCTCTTACACGACACTGGCTCATCCTCGAGCGACGGCGTCACCAGCGACCCGACGCTGACCGGAACAGGAGATGCCGACGCGGTCGTCAGCTTCACGCTGAACGGCAACCCGACCAACTGGACCACGACGGCCGATGCCAACGGCCTGTGGTCCTACCGGCCGAGCGGCCTCGCGGAAGGCTCCTACACGATCGCGGCCAGCGAGACGAATGCGGGAGGCACGGGCACCGCCTCGCTGACATTCACGTTGGATGGAACGCGGCCTGTGGTCACAGGTTTCGACCCCGTGGAAGCCACGACCACCAACGCCAACACCGTCCATTACATCTTGACGTTCTCGGAGCCGGTGACAGGCGTCGACGCGGGCCAGTTCAGCTTGACGGCAAACGGCCTCACTGGCGCTTCGATCACAGGCGTGGAAGCCGTGTCCGGCAGCGATGGCATGCAATATGTCGTGACCGTCGACACCGGCTCCGGCGACGGAACGGTGGCGCTCAGCCTTGATCCAGGCACCGCAATCCAGGATTTCGCAGGCAACGGTCTGGCTGGCGGTCCGGCTTCGTTCTCGACGCCGGCTTCCTATGCCACTGGCTCGACGCCGACCTGGGGCGCGATCGGCGACGTCAATGGCGACGGCAACGCCGATCTCGTCCTGCCGAACTATTATGCGGGCACGGTCGGCGTATATCTTGGCGCGGGCGATGGAACGCTAGGCGCCCCTGCGACCTACCGCTCCTCGGTGGCGAACATCTTTGGTTCCGGTCGTGCATATCTGGCCGACGTGAACGGCGACAGCAAGCCGGATATCGTCACGGCGAACTATTCGGACGGCACGATATCGGTTCTGTTGAACGACGGAACCGGCGGCTTCCAGCCTGCTGCCGCCTACTTCACGGGCTTCTCCACAGGCCAAGCGGCGATCGCCGACATCGACGGGAACGGCACTTTGGACTTGCTGGCCAGCGGCGGTTCCGGCGTCGTCAAGCTTCTCGGCAACGGTGACGGCACGTTCCAGCCCACGCAATTGGTGACCCCGACAGGGGGCGATATCGCGTTGGCGGACATCGACGGGGATGGGCGGCCTGACCTCATCGCAGGGGTGCTCACATTCATGAACGACGGCAGCGGCGGATTTGTGCCTGGAAGCGCTGCACTTGGAGGAAACGGTCTGGCAGCAGGGGATGTGAACGGCGACGGCAAGGTGGACATCGTTGTCGCGCAATATGCCTCGCATGCGGTCGACGTATCATTAGGCGACGGGAGCGGAGGATTCGGAACTGCCTCGGTCTATTCGACGGGTCCCGACGTGACGCCGTTCAGTCCCCTGCTCGCCGACATGAACGGAGACGGCCATCTCGACGTCGTGCTGTCGTCCGACACAACTCACATCGGAGTTTTGATCAACAATGGCGATGGCACTTTCGGCCCTGTCCAGGCATTCTCTGCCGGATACGCCGATCGCGTCACCGTCGGCGACCTCAACAATGACGGCCTGCCTGACGTGGTAGTCGGCAATTATTTCGCCAATACCGCGACCGTACTCATAAACACCTCCTCTTTCGGCGGACTCACGGGGCCGACCTACAGCATTGATCGTACCGCTCCAGAGGTAACGGCAGGGCTCTTGCACGACACCGGCTCATCCTCGAACGACGGCGCCACCACCGACCCGACGCTGAGCGGAACGGGCAACCCGAACGCGGCCGTCAGCTTCACGCTGAACGGCAATCCTACCGACTGGACAACGACGGCCGACGCCAACGGCGCCTGGACATTCACGCCGACTGGCCTCGCCGACGGCACCTACACTATCATCGCGGGGGAGACGGACGTGGCCGGCAACACTGGCACGGGTTCGCTCACATTCACCCTCGACACGACTCCGCCGTCGGTAACCGGAGTTCTGGCCAACGACACGGGCGCCTCTGCAAGCGACAAAATTACGTCGAACCCGACGCTGACCGGAACGGGCGACGCGAACGCGGTCGTGCATTTCACGGTGGACGGGAATCCGACCGACTGGACTACAACTGCGGATGCCAACGGCACCTGGACCTTCACTCCGACGGGGCTCGACGACGGCCTCCACACTATCGCCCCGAGCGAGACGGACGCGGCCGGCAACATCGGCACCGAGGCGGTGAAGTTCCTCCTGGACACGTCCGCGCCCATCATCGTCGACATCTTCCAGACCCAGGTTTCCAAGAAGCTCGCGACGACCACGATGAGCGGACATTCCGAGATCCGCGACGTGATCACGCTCTACGAAGGAGCGAAGGCCCTCGGCTCCACGGCTGTCGGAGCGGACGGCAAGTGGTCCATCTCGCTCGCCAACCTCTCCGACGCGGTCCACACTTTCACCACGACCGACAGGGCCGGCAACAGCGCCCCGACCGTGATCCTCGGCAGTTCCGGGGCGGACAAGATCGCCGCTCCGGCTACGGGGTCTGTCATCATTGGCGGCGGCGGCGCGGATACGCTTGCAGCAGGCGCGGGCAGCGACTTCTTCGTGTTCCACAACGGCTTCGGCAAAGACACGATCACCGGCTTCGACGTGCACCAGGACTCCCTCGTCTTCGGGGCCGACCTGCCTCTGTTCGGCAGCTTGGACGCCGTGATGGCGCACGTGTCCGATCACTCGACCAAGAAGGACGGCTTCATCGGCGCCGTCGTCACTTACGACAAGGGAGATACGATAACTTTGGCGGGCGTCCATGCCGCGGACCTGACGCCCGAGAGCTTCCACTTCATCCAGTCCGACTTCTGGATGTGAACTGGAAACAAGGTGTGTTCAACCCCGGAACTCCGACAAGGATACAACCGGATTCCCCGCTGCCCTGCTCGAAGTCATGAGGTGTTGCGCTCAATTGAGATACGAGCCCCCTCCTTTGCCCGACTTGAAATTCGATAGTCGCTGCGCTTACCCGGCATCCGCTCGTCACCCGGCGGGGGAACGATGGGGGCAACTTTCAATTTGTCGGCGATCACGGCTGCTTTGGTCGAGGCGGCGGTCGATCCACTGCGTTGGAACGCCGCAATGGAAGTGGCTGCGCGGGAGACCGGGAGCGCCGGGGCGTTGCTTTTCGACATGAGGGGCCACCTGCCAGCGGTGCCGCGTAATGCGGCAATGGAACATGCCTTCGAGGCGTATGTGCGCGATGGCTGGATAGCCAAGGACGAGAGATACCGCCTTGCGCCTTTTCTAGATCGGCGAGGCGTCACGACGGACTTCGACCTTCTGACCGCTGAAGAGATTGGCAGGCACCCGTTCTATCAGGACTTTCTCAAGCCGCTGGACCTTCATGGATACGCGGCCGTAAAAATTGCCGCCGGGAACTCCTTCTGGGCACTGTCGCTCCAGAGATCTGCCCGGCAGGGACAGTTTCTGCCTGACGAACTCCGCGAGCTTGCGCGGTTCTCCGCTCATCTGGGATCGGTTGCCGCGATGGCGCGGGCACTTGGATAAGCGCGAGCTGAAGCAGCGGCAGATGCCCTCGACGCAGTCGACACGGCGATAGTGATGCTGGACAAGGACGGCAAAGTAATCCGGGTGAACCGGACCGCCGAAAGTCTCCTCGGCCGAGATCTCCAGGTCACCGGCGGACGGTTGGTCTCGACAGACCGGATAGCCACCGATGCGCTTTATAGATCACTGCGCCAGCTCCTCTGCGTAGCGGATTCGGCCGCATCCATGCCACCGTCGCGCTTGCCTCGGGCCACGGGGCATCCATTGCTGGCATATCCAATGCGCTTGGCGGCCGTCTCGCCCAACGCTCTTGCGCCTTGCCAGGCTGCCGTCGTGGTTCTTGACCCAGACATAAGGCCTTTGTCGCCCGAAGATGCTTTGCGGTGTTGCTTTGGCCTCACTTCGGCCGAGGCGAAGCTGGCCCGCAAGATCTCGACCGGTGAAGATCTCAAAGCGGCCTCCAATAAACTGGCAATCTCCTACGAGACCGCACGCAACCATCTTAAGGCGATCTTTGCCAAGACCGACACTCATCGACAGCGGGAACTGATTGCTCTGCTGGCAAGGGTCGCAAACGGACCGTTGGGTGCTCCATGATCATAGATGCCAGGTCAGGGTTGCCCCCGCCCTGACCTGAATTTCCGCCGACGCGCGTGCTGCCGCGGACCTGACACCCGAAAGCTTCCATTTCATCCAGTCCGATTTCTGGGTCTGAACTGGCAACACAGGTGTCCACCTGTCGGACCTCCGACGAGAATACAGCGGGATTCCCAATGGGCTCGTTCGAAGTCATGGGCGCTACGCCCAATTGAGATACTTAGGCTCTTCGTTTCTCCGACTTGAAAACCGGTAGCCGCCGTGCTCGATTGACATCCGTTCGTCACTCGGCGGGGAAAACGATGGGGGCGGCTTTCGATTTGCAGGCGATCGGCGCTGCCTTTGCCGAGGCGGCAGTCGACCCGTCGCGATGGGATGCCGCAATGGAAGTCGCGGAAAAGGCCACGGGTAGCGTCGGAGCGCTGCTTTTCGATATCAACGGCCATCTGCCCCGCATTCCGCGCAGCCACAGGACGGCGCCCGCACATGACGCATACGTCAGCGACGGCTGGATGCACCGGGACGAGCGGTACCGCCTAGAGCCGTTCTTCATGCGGCGCGGGGTTGCCACGGACCTTGACCTATTCAAGCCCGGGGACATCGACAAACATCCATACTACCAGGAGTTCCTCGCTCCCTTCGGCCTCAGATGGTGCGCGTTGGTGAAAGTGGCGGCGGGCGACGTCCTATGGTCGCTCTCTCTCCAGCGCTCGATAGACCAGGGCCCGTTCCCGGCCAACGAGCTTGCGGATCTGGCGGACCTCTCCACGCGTCTGGGATCGACGGGCGCGCTCGCTCGGGCTCTGGGCTTCGCGCGCGTCGATGCTGCGTCTGACGCTTTCGACGCCAGCGGAACAGCCGTCGTCATGATGGATCGGTGCGGGAAGGTCATCCGAACAAACGCCGCCGCCGAACGGCTGCTAGGGCCCGACCTCCAGGTTTCCAATTCCCGGCTGGTGTCAGCCCACAGGGATGCCAACGTGGCCATCCAGAAGGCAATCTGGGAACTCCTGCACGCCGTGGAACCAGCCTCGTCCACGCCGCCGGTGGCCCTGCCGCGTATCGGTCGACGTCCCTTGCTGGCATATCCAATGCGTTTGCCAGCCGTGTCGCCGAATGCTCTCGCGCCTTGCCAGGCGGCCGTCGTGCTGATCGATCCGGATGCCCGCCCGCGACCGCCTGAAGCCGTCCTGCGGTACTGTTTTGGCCTGACCGCATGCGAAGCGCGGCTCGCCCGCCATGTTTCGTCAGGCGAACCCCTGGAAGCGGCCGCGGATCAATTGGCGATCTCCTACGAGACCGCGCGCAACCATCTCAAGGCGATCTTTGCAAAGACCGACACCCATCGACAGGCGGAACTGATTGCTCTGCTTGCAAGGATCGCAAGCGGACCGCCAGGTCACCCATGATTCCAGAAACAGGTCAGGGCCTGCCTGACCTGTTTGAAAAATTCACACGACGCACCTCCGCGGTCGGACGCTCCGCGCACGCTTCACTCGCCACCCATCGCGGCGTATTTCTTCGAGACGAGATCTCCCTTCTTGTGTTGCTTAGCCGCGCCCGTCCAATAATCGTTCACCTTGTCCGGCTTGGACCCGTCATAATGGACCGTCCACATCGAGTACACTTTGTTCCCCGCGCGCCAATATGCGTTGCAGTCGGTGTAGGTCTTGGGGTCGCCCTTCGACTTGTTATACATGCAATGCTCGTTGCCCTTGACGGTCCAGGTGCCCTTGAAGGTGCTCTTTGCCTTGGGCTTTCCGAATACACCCTTGGTGGTGCCGTTGGGGTCGTAGTAGACGTCTGACACGTTGTAGACGCCGGTCTTGCCACTGTAGATCAAGCGTACTTCATCTGCCGAGAGCGGGGTCGCCCCCTTCGGCAGCTTGTCGGCCACCGCGGCAACCGTGGTTGCTCCGAAAATAAGTGCACTGATGGAAACTGACAGGAAATGCATCTCACTCCTCCGTGGTCTTACTGCACCATGCTCCTGGTTGAATGACCACCCGCTTGAAGTTCCCTCGCAAGGTGACGAAGGAACTATGCTGTGACTGTGTGAGGGGCGCCTGACCCGTTTGGGTCAGGTACGTCACCCGGGATAGGCAACGCTCATTGAGAAGCCTCCGCTACCGATCCTGCTTCCTCGCGGCCGCGGACTAGGGATTGGCTCGCTTACGGTTCCTTGGGATTGGCGTGAAGCATCTCACGCCTGCTGTGCAGGTCGGTATGGTGAACCCTTCCGGGTCGAAGGCCTCACCATATCGTTCAGCAGCCTCGAGAACCCATTGCCTCTCTCTGCGTGAGGCCCTGAAAAACGTAGCCGTCGAACTCGGCCACGTCCTCTCGCACAGCATCCCAAACCAGCCATTCTCCGTTGGGGTCGCAAAGCGGCTTGTAAGGGCCCCCGCCCATTAGGATTACTGTTCCGATCTTAACCTCCCTGACGCACCTGCGCGTATGCGACCTCTGGATCCCAACCCTGCAAAGACCAATCGAACGACATTGTGGCGGGGCCTCGCCAAGCCTACTTCAGCTTCCTTTTGAGGGCTTCAATCTCCTTTGAGATCGAATCTCCAACCTTGAGATTCGGCTTGTAGGCGGTGTAGTCGCCACCCTTGGTTATCTCGGCACGATAAAGCTTCTTTGGGTTCTTCGTGTCTCGGGCCCAAAGCTGGCAGTCGCCGGACGTAGATTCGCCCCAGGAACCCTTCCATTTGTTGGAAACACACAACTTGCCATCGCTGGCCGTCCAGGTGCCCACGGCATAGGAAGGACCATTCCCGGTGTAGCCCAGCATCTTGCCGTCGGTCCCGAGAAACCACGATATGTTTACGGTTTTCCCGTTCGCTGCCTTCTCTTTGAATGTGTAAGTCCTTCCTCCAAACATCGAAGAGATATCGGCACTCGTTACAGGCGCAGCGCCTTTTGGCATCGTTTCGGAAAGAGCAGGAATGGTGGTGAGGCCTACGATCAGAATGGATAAGGTCAAGGCTTTCATCGCAACGTCCTCCGTTGAGTGTGAGGACGACCCTGCCGCTGCGCTCGCGGAACGCGTCGTTCCCGGGGTGCTGATTACCATGACCACTTGGGGACCCACATGGCCCATTTGGGTCATGTAGGCGCGCGAGGAGGCTGTCGAAGCCCTGGAGCGCGCGACGGCCCTTGGCCCATCATATGCTTTCGGGCACTATGCGCGAGCCTTCATCGAAGCCTTCTCGGGGAATGCAAGGATAGGCATCGAAGCAAGTGATCGAGCGAGGGAACTGTCACCGTTTGACCCGTTCCTCACTGCCAACCAGGCTTTCCCGCGCCCTTGCCCTGCTGCGGCTCCGGAAAGCCGAGGAGGCCGCGGCATGGGCCATGCGGGCCATACGCCACCCCAACGCTCACGCCTACATGAGGCGAATAGCAGCCTTATCGCTGGCTGCCATAGGGCGGATCGATGAGGCGAAGCTGCTAGCATAGCAGGTCAACAGCGAAAAGTCCGAAAAACGGCAACGAGTTGTTCATTCGGGCAAACAGGATGCCACCTGGGGACGAGAAGTTGCTGCGCGACCTGAGTCGGCAAAGCGGCTTGCTCTAAGCGCCGTCAGGCGGGTCGACGAGCAGTGGCGCTCGGATTCATCAGGCGATCCGGCTCCAACGTGAAGATAACGCTTAGGACCCACCAGGGATCAACCAGCCCGGCCATGTGCGGAGCACGCATCCTCCCTTGAGCGTGGTGGAGAAGCCGTCGGGCAGGTCGCAGCGCGATTTCGGTGGCTGCTGCCCTCGTCACAGAGCCGTCATACCGCTCCCGGAAATTAATCTAGGGCCAACGTGTGCGCGGCAGCCTCGGTCATCACACAGGGCATCGGACCGGGCCACCTAAAAACTTGAACGAATCATTCGTTGGCTTATCATCTTCGCTGCAAATGAAAGCAAAAAACGCAAAAAAAGATTACCCGAAAGGGGCAGCTCCTGAACCAGGTTGGAGCACTTCCCTATCGTCGAGGAGATGCCCATTCGATCGAGCTCCTCCTCTTGACCTCAAGAGGGACACAGCGGTTCGTAATTCCGAAGGGCTGGCGGATGAGGGGAAAAAGCGATCGGCAGGCTGCCGCGATCGAGGCCAAGCAGGAGGCGGGCGTCACGGGACAGGTTGAGCCGAGGAGTCTATCAATACTGGAAGCGTTTGAAGAACGCCTTCGTCCCGATCGAGGTAACTGTCTATGCCCTTGAGGTCGATGCCGAGCTGACCAACTGGAAAGAACGAGGTCAGCGTCAGAGAACGTGGCTGACCAGTCAGCTGGCCGCCAGCCTGGTCGACGAACCCGAACTTGCTTCCTTGCTAGCCAGCTTTCAACCTGTCGATCAAACAGCAGGGTAGTCCAGCAGCGTAAAGTTTGCGTTCGTAGAATTAAGGCGCAGCATTCAAATAACTAGGGCGGGTCAAGCCCTCCATGCGTTGGGGCGGCCTTAGCGGTTTGGCCAGTAGGAAGAACAATCCACTGGCCCAACATCAGAATGTTGCATTGATATTAGCAAACAGGCAAATTGGTACTTGCCGGGGGCTACCCAGTCCTGGCAAGGCCCGGCTGCCCACCTCCCCGAAAGAGTAAAGCAGCCGGGCCGCTTTTTGCGACGGTCCTGACTGTCTAAAGTCAAAGACGCTCGTGAGGAAGCGCTTCCGTCCTGGGAGCAGGATTGTCTGGTTCCCGCCTCAGGACAGCCATGGCCGCACCCACGATCAGGGCCGCGCCCAACCATTGCAGCAGCGTGAGACGTTCGCCAAGAAAGACGAACGAACCCGTCAGCCCGAACACGGGGATGAGATTGAAGAAGCTGCCCGCAACGCTGGCAAGCATCGACCGGAGCGCGCGCAGATAGAGCCAATAGGCGAGCGCATGGTAGAGCAGTCCCGAAAGGATGACTGTAGCGATATCGCGAAGAGGAACGTCGGCAATGCTCGGCGGATCTATCGAGCGCAGTTCAAGAGGCCAGATCGCCAGCATCCATCCAAGCGCCACACTCTGCTGCACGGCAACCGTGAAAAGCGGATCTGCGATCAGATTGCGCGCCAGGATGGTGTAGACCGCGCAGCACAGCACCCCTGCCAAGATCAGAGCTGAACCCGCATTCAGCATAGCGGCTGGACTACCGCTCGTGGGTCCGCCGACAAGCACGACGCCAAAGGTCGCGAGGGCCACGAGAAAGATGAGACGACGATCGATCCGTTCCTTGAGAAAGGCCCAGGCAAGGACGAGGGTGAGGATCGGTTCGAATGCCCAAAGCAAGGTGGTGACGCTGGCGGGGGTCTTGGCCAAGCCGAACATGGCGAGCGTGTAGGCCCATCCGGGATTCAAAAGGCCGAGCAGCCCGATGGACGGCAACATGCGGGCCGGTGGTATTTCTGGCCTTTTGAAAACGACAGCTAGCCAGAGAGCAAGGACGCTCGGCGCCAGTTGAAAGACCAGGATGGTGACTGGTGAAAACGACGAGAGGAGCGTCTTGCTGAGGATCGCACCAAGCGCCCAACACAGGCATGCCACTACGATCGCTGTACGCGACGAAAGCGAGAGCATGACAATCTCCAAAAAGGGTTCGAACGACAGCTGAAAGAGGCACAACGGCTAAGCGTCGTCGTCACACCGATCGTAAGAAGGCCTTCTTTGGGGACGTCTGCTCATTTCACCTTGAACGTCCGTTGCCGATTTGAACGGCAAATAGAATTTCTCTCAATGGTCTTGACCGTTTCCTATATCATGTCGTCCCGTGCACGGCAAAAAGCGGGGTGCTGCCGCCGCAATGGTCATCTTCTATCGAACGTTCGTGAGATGATCGCTGCCAATTTGGTGGCTAGTCGTCGGGGAGCTCTCGATGAGTTGACATGCCGGCGACATCAAAGCGCAGCATGTCAACTCATCGAGGTTCTCACTGGCGGCTACGGCGCACTGGAGACAATCGGCCGCACGAAGTCGACAAGCTGCGGTAGCTTAGTTTCTCCGTCGCCCCGCTTGCCGGGCCGGGTATTGGCAAGGTCCAGCGCCTGCGTGCGGATAGTAACCACTCGTTCACTATATTAGGCCAATCTGATTGAAGGCACTCCCCTCGTGCCTACCGTAGCCAAGCGCCGAGATCTTGCCCGGCGCGCCCCGCCTAGAGCGTCGGACGTTCAGATTGAATCGCGATGGATTCCGCTGATGTTGGGTTTGTGATTCACTTCGTTATGGAGGTGATTTGCCATGCCCAAGCCCTATTCGCTCGATTTGCGTGAACGCGTGGTGCGGTTTGTCGAGGCTGGCCACTCCCGGCGAGTGGCGGCAGCACATTTTGGGGTGTCGGTTTCGTTCGTCGTGATCCTGATGAGGAACTATCGAAAGACCGAGAGCCTTGCGCCCAAGGCCAGCGGTGGCCGCCGCCATTCCAA
The DNA here is from genome assembly GCF_001510895.1 of Mesorhizobium loti. Taxonomy (GTDB): domain Bacteria; phylum Pseudomonadota; class Alphaproteobacteria; order Rhizobiales; family Rhizobiaceae; genus Mesorhizobium; species Mesorhizobium loti_A. Next base: position 26,861 of record NZ_LPWA01000111.1, read on the forward strand.
GCTCGACCCGCATCGTGCGTTCCTGCTTGGCCGCGTGGCCGAGAAGGATGACATCACCATGCCGGAGCTTGCCGCCGAACTGGCCGCTGCTGTAGGCGTCCAGGTCGCTCCTGCCTCGATCTCGCGCTGGCTCATCAGGAACGGCTATCGCTTCAAAAAAAACGCTGCTGGCCAGCGAGCAAGATCGCCCCGACATCAGCAAGGCGCGGCAGGAGTGGCAGGCCAGGCGTCAGCCGCGGATGCGGCTTGAGCCGCACCGGCTGGTGTTCATCGACGAAACCGGAACCACTACCAAGATGACACGCCTGCGCGGCCGCTGCCTGAAGGGCCAACGGCTGCGCTCGAAGGCACCGTTCGGACATTGGAAGACGCAGACCTTCATCGCCGGGCTGCGCTGTCATGGGCTCACCGCCCCTTTCGTTATCGACACGCCGATGAACCGGCGCATCTTCGAAACCTACGTCGAAACGCAGCTCGCTCCCACGCTGGCAAAGGGCGATGTGGTCATCCTCGACAATCTCGCTGCCCACAAGAGCCCGGCCGCCGAGGCAGCGATCCGGGCCAGAGGTGCATGGCTGCTCTTCCTGCCGCCTTACAGCCCAGATCTCAACCCGATCGAAATGGCTTTCGCCAAGCTCAAGGCGCACCTGCGCGCAAAGGCCATCAGAACCATCGACGCCCTGTGGCAGGCCACTGGCGATATCTGCAATCTCTTCTCGCCAACAGAATGCAGAAATTACTTCACTGCCGCAGGATATGGACTCACATGAAAGTCCGACGCTCTAAGCTGGCGGCCGACGTTTTTCATGTTCATTTCGTATGCGTCGGTCGCAGCTTGACCACCAGGTGTTTCATTGAGAGGCGCTGCCTTGGCCTTAGTATCTGTAGCTGTTGGTGGTCATCCATCAAGGCGAGCAAGATGCGTCCCCCTGCCTTGAAAGCGCGCTCAGGCTTCTTCTCCGTATCGATGTGCAGAATTACCTTGGCCACCCGTGTGCCAGTCAGGATCCTGTAAGAGTTTACCATTCTGACGGAGCTTTTATTTAGTACCTCGACGTAAGATTTCCCCTCATGTGGAAAAATGCCAGGGCGATTTTCGATGGCAGCCTGGACTGCGAGCCGGCGCGGCTAACGCTGGTTCAGTCGATTCTGGTGACTTTTCTCGCAGTCACAATGGCAGCCGCTTATATGTCGTCATTGGAATTTACTACCCCACAATCTGGTACCAGATCTTTGCCGCACTATTCATTTCAGCCATATTGGCGCCGATCTTTCTCTACCCCTCATACCGGACGTCATATCGGTTGCGCCTTGCCAATAGTGTTATCAGGCAACAAGCACTTACCGATCACCTGACAAAACTGCCGAACTCATTCGCACTTTCAGAAGAGCTGGAGGCGCGCCTGACTTTGCGTGGGCAGCAGCAAGGCCTTGCAGTGCACTTTTTTGATGTCGACAGATTCAAACAGGTGAATGATTCCCTTGGTCACGACGTCGGCAACGCAGTGTTGAACGCGGTTGCAACCAACCTCCGAAAATTCATTGGTGCCAACGACTTTGTCGCACGATTTGGAGGCGACGAATTCGTGGTCGTGCAAAGCGCTGTCTCAACGGAGTCCGATGCAGTCGATTTTGCCCTTCGGATCAGGAATGCAGTATCCACCTCTTACGAATTGGATAGCCACCAAGTTGTCGTTGACGTCACCGTGGGATCGGCGATAGCGCCGCTTCATGGAGGAGACGCCAACCAGATCCTCAAGGCTGCGGACCTGGCTCTTTATAGGGCCAAAGCCAGAGGCACTATGGGTGAGCTATTTGCCCCGCAGATGGCAATGATTGCGAGCCGGCGCAGAGATCTCGAAGTCGCGATGGCAACTGCCATTTCGAACAAGCAGTTCTCCCTGTTGTTTCAGCCAATCGTGCAAAGGCAGCATCCAGAGCGAATTGACTCCGTCGAGGCATTGCTCCGGTGGACGTTGCCTGATGGCACGACGATTACCCCTACCGAATTCATCCCTGTTGCCGAACGCACGGGCGCCATAGTGGAACTAGGAGAATGGGCGCTTCAACAGGCATGCCTGGCGTGCCGAGACTGGCCTGCCAACGTGCGCATCGCCGTCAATGTTTCTCCCGTGCAATTCTTTCGCAGCGATATCGCGTCCGTGGTTAAGCAGACCTTGGCAGACACGCAACTGGACCCTCATCGGCTCGATCTTGAGATAACAGAATCAGTCCTGATAAGCGATACGACCTTCATCAATCCGATTCTGGACGAATTGCGCGGCATCGGCGTGCGGATCGCCCTCGATGACTTCGGATCCGGTTACTGCGGGCTTCATTATTTGCGCCAGTTCACGATCGACAAGATCAAGGTAGACAAAACGATCATCGATGACGCCTGCTCAAGTGAGAAGGCACTGAACATACTTCGGGGTGTCTCTAAAATAGCTTCAGAGATCGGCGTAACCGTCACCGTGGAAGGGGTGGACAGCCACGAGAAGGCCGCGCTGTTGAATCAAGAGAAATGTGCAGACGAAGTGCAGGGGTTCTTTTACAGTCGGCCGGTGTCTACCGACGTTGTCTCGTCAATGCTTCGGCGCGCCCATCAGAACAAACATCACGAAGGGGTCGTACTCGCGCTGAAGCAGCCGGGATAGTGTCAGCGGGCTGAAGGATTTTGTATCGCAACGCCGCCGGAGATGCACTCCGTCTATCTTGCAGCCGCCACGCACTTTTCCCTGGAATTGCTCATCCGCCACGGCTTAGTCCCCCTGCCCCTTCGCGGCTATGTCTATGAAAACAGTTGGTCCTGAAGTCCACCCCGGACCTCCTCAATAGCCGCAAAGGCACGCGTGAAAATCAAATAGCTATTCGACCAGAGCGGCCGCACGCGCCCAAAGCGTGAGGTCACCATCCTTCAGCACCTCGAGCAACCTCAGTTTTTCGTGGCGATAAGCCTCCAGAACTCGCAATCCCGCTCTTTGATCGTCAGTGTCTCGTCGATAAGGTCGGCGAGCTTGATCGTCTTCGCCGCCGCCGGCGCCTTTGAAATGTGCCCCAGGTCGACAGTCTTTCGCGTGGCTAGGTTGCCATCGGCCGGCGTCGACACGTCGGCGAGCCATCCGACGAGCTCAGCCACCTCCACTCCGAACTCCGCCTCAATGGCGTCGATCGAAACCGATGGCACGTCCTCGACGATGTCGTGAAGTAATGCCGCGGCGATCATTTCCGGTGAGTGCGGCACGGACCGGACAAACTCTGCGACCGCAATCGGATGCACGAGGTAGGGCTCGTTAGTGTATTTCCGCCTCTGGTCGATCGATGCGTGCGCCGCGGCGGCGAAAGAATGGGCGCGCGCCTCAATTTCCTTCATTCCGAAAGGCGGACAGTCTTCGTCCCATTCGATCATCGCAGGCCTCCTCGCCCGTACGCTGACCAAGGTAAAGCGGAAATTTCGGCGCCGCGTTTCTGCCCCTGGGTCGAAGCCATTGCGCGGCGCTGGTGCCGTGTGACTTGGGCCATTCTGGCTTCTCGCCAGCTTCAGCACGACTACCCGCTCCAAAAGCATCCTTGGGAAACCCCAATTATTCGCTAATGCAGCGCTTCGCATTTGAATGTCGTACTGCTCGACTTCAGGATCGGCGCTTGACGTGTCTTTCGGGTCGGTGCGTCTGGCTGTCATTCACGCAAATTAGCGACCTGCCAATACCATCTTTGGCTTCACTACGGGCAATTGTTCTTTACTTCCAGGTCGGAGAACGCTGCTTGGTCGCGAAATCCCCCAAACGCGCCGTTGAGACGGCGGATCATCTGGCCACCTTGTCGAAACTGGCAGTCACCGCCTATGGAGACATGGAGCGTGAGCTCAAGGCCACCATCAACGACTTGAAGGCTCAGGTCCGACTCTTCGAGACTGCGATCGATAACATTTCGCAAGGCGTCTGCTTTTTCGACGCCAACGAGCGGATGATCCTGTGCAACTGCCGCTATGCTGAAATCTACCGCATCGCGCTGGACAGGCTGCAGCCCGGCATAACGCTTGCTGACATCGTCGAACTGCGACTCGCCGCCGGGACGTCACCGATGACCGGCGATGCCTATCTCGCTTTTGCCCGTTCGGTCAATTCGAACAAGAACTCGACAACCTGGACCACTGAACTCAAAGACGGCCGCACGATCCAAGTCATGCATCGACCGATGCCCGACGGGGGATGGATCGCGACGCACGAGGACATCACCGAGCTCGCCGCCAGCCGCGTGATGGTCAACGAGCGCGTCTCGCTGCAGGCGCTGATCGACTGGATCCCGGACTACCTCTGGGTCAAAGATACCGAAAGCCGTTTCCTCGTCGCCAACAAGGCGCTTGCCGCGGACCATGGCAGACACGAGGCGAGCGAGATGATTGGCCTAAATGACTTCGACCTGCACGCTCCCGAGCTTGCCCGCCAATTCCGGGCCTGCGAGCAAGATCTGGTGCGCAGCGGCCAGCCAATGCTCGACAAAGAAGAATTCATCGTGGACGCATCGGGCAACGGCAAATGGCTATCATCGACCAAGGTGCCGCTTAAGAATGACCAGAACGAGATCGTCGGACTTGTCGGCATCGCCCACGACATCACCCAACGCAAACTGGCTGACGACCTGCGCAGCGGCCAGGCGCAAATACTGGAGATGATCGCGATGCGTGCGCCGCTCGAGGACGTTCTCGAACGGCTGGTGCGGCTGATCGAATCGCAGTTGACTGGCATATCGAGCTCGGTGCTGCTGCTCGACGCTGACGGCATCCATCTGAGGCATGGCGCGGCCCCAAGCCTGGCAAAGGAGTATACCGACGCCATCGACGGTATACGCATCGGCCCCAACGTCGGCTCCTGCGGGACTGCCGCCTTCCGGCGTGAGCCGGTCATCGTCACCGACATCATGAGCGATCCGCTGTGGGAGGACTATCGGGAGTTGGTGAGGCCTTATGGCTACCGTTCCTGCTGGTCGACGCCAATCCTGTCGCATACCGGCTCGGTACTTGGCGCCTTTGCCATGTATTCGAAGGCGGTTCGCGAACCGTCGAAGGTCGAAATCGAGCTCTTCGACTTCAGCGTGCGTATTGCCGGCATCGCCATCGAACGCAAGCTGGCCGAAGACCGCATCCATTTCATGGCGAACCACGACACGCTGACAGGGCTGCCCAACCGCGCCCTGCTCGGCGACCGGCTCTCGCAGGCGATCCTGTATGCCAAACGTTATGGTCGCTGGGTTAGCGTCGTCTTCGTCGACGCCGACAATTTCAAATTGGTCAACGACACGCTGGGCCACGATGCCGGAGACGTTTTGCTGAAAACCGTGGCCAGTCGGATGGTCAATTGCGTCAGGTCGACCGATACCGTCGTCCGGCTGGGCGGCGACGAGTTCGTTATTGTCCTGTTCGACCAAACCCCAGACGTCGAATTTATCACCGCAACCGTGCAAAAAATCCGGGCGGCGGTGGCCGAGCCCGTTCATCTCGGCAAGCACAATCTGCGCACGACGGCCAGCTTCGGCGTCGCTAACTACCCCGGCGATGGCGCCACCGCCGATACCCTGCTTGCCAATGCTGATGCCGCGATGTACCGCGCCAAGGAACTCGGCCGCGACAATGTGCAGTTCTACGCGCCAGAGCTTAATTCGAAAAACCAGGAGAAGTTCCTGCTGCAAGAGGAATTGCGCAACGCGCTTGCGCGCGGCGAATTCGTGCTCCTCTACCAGCCGCAGGTTGATCTTCGCTCAGGCCGAGTCTTCGCAGTCGAGGCGCTGATCCGCTGGCAGCATCCGACGCTGGGCCTGATCTCGCCGATGAAGTTTATCCCCATGGCCGAGGAGTCGGGCCTGATTGTGCCGATCGGCGACTGGGTGTTGCATGAAGCCTGCCGGCAGAACAAGGCATGGCAGGATGCCGGCCTGCCGCCTATGATGGTCTGCGTGAACGTCTCGGCAAGGCAGTTCAAGGAACCTAACCTGATAAGTCGGGTGGTCAACGCGCTGAAGGACAGTGGCCTTGAGGCGCAATATCTCGAGCTCGAAGTGACTGAAAGCCTGATCATGCAGGATGTCGACATGGCGGTCGCGATGATGAACGAACTGCAAGGCCTGGGCGTGCGGATCTCGATCGACGATTTTGGAACAGGCTATTCCAGCCTTAGCGCGTTGAAAACCTTTCCTGTGGCAAGACTGAAGATCGACAAGTCCTTCATCAACGACCTCGCCACCGACAAGAACGACCAAGCCGTCGCTAGTGCGGTGATCTCGCTTGGCCAGAAACTCCATCTAAGAGTGATCGCCGAGGGTGTTGAGACGGACGACCAGGTGGAGTTCCTGCGCAGGAACAATTGCGACGAGATGCAGGGCTATCATTTCAGCAAGCCGATTTCCGCCGAAAACATCGCCGAGCTTATCGACAAGGTGCGAGGCAGCGGCTGATACTTGTGCGACGCGCGGCCGGTTTCACAAGAAACACCGCCCTGCTACGCCGGATCCAGAGGGGGGGGGCGGTCTGGCGGTTGGGGGCGGTGCTGCCGCAGGGTGCGACACGACAAAGATACCTGATTCTAGACGTCAGTACATGGTTTTGGTGTGGAGGGATCATGCATAATTCTTTGAAAGTCCTCGGTGGCATTGGGGCAGTAATCGGCTGCGATCGGCATCCGCCGGCTGAACGAAGCCCAATTGGCGACAAACGAGTGCCTTTGGCGGCCGAAGTCCCAGATTTATCCACTGAGGCAGAGAACTTATGGTCAATAAGCGCCATACAAAAATGTCTTTGATAGAGCGCAACGCGCTGAGCTTTGAGTCGTTTCGTAACAGGACTTCAGCAGCAGGTCCTATCAAAGCGAGTTTTTCGATGGCATCATAGCTCGCCGCATGGAGGCCATAGCCAGGACTGGCACGTGGTCTGGCCAGGCCTTCCTGCTTGCTGCAGTCCTCGCATTTCTCGACCTGCTTCGAGGAGCAGCTTCACATACGGCGGATTGACGCTTCAAATACCAACGATGTTACCCCGATAATATAGCTTCTCATTGTCGTCGAGCCGCCTGGTGCCGCGCCAATTCCGACGTCCGGGATTGACGCGCATGCCCTCTCACGGCAATGTCTATTAACCAGCCGTTAACCACACGGCGGCTGAGATCGGGGGGCAATTTGGAACCGTTTCTGGACGCGAACCTCCTGAATTGGGATGATCGGGCTGAGCTGCACGCGACCGACAGAACCGGCAGCTACCGCATCGAGAATGTGCTGGCAGGTGGATCCAATCTCTACGAGCTGGAGACGCGCGAGGTTGGTGACATTTTCGGCAAGGACATCGTCCATCTGCAATGTCACATCGGGCTCGACACGATCAGCCTGAGGAATCTCGGCGCGGGCAGCGTGACAGGCCTGGACTTTTCACCAAGGGCGATCGTCGCGGCGCGGGACTTCGCCTCCAAGGCGGGCAGCGACGTTCGCTTCGTGGAAGCGCCGCTGTATGAGGCTGTCGAAGCGCTCGACCGGACCTATGACATCGTCTACGTTACGTGGGGGTCGGTGAACTGGCTTGACGATGTCTTCCGTTGGGCTCGGGTGGTCGCCGATCTTCTGCGGCCCGGCGGCCGGCTCTATATGGCCGAGGGCCATCCCTTGATGTTCCAGTGCAATCGCAAGGCTGCTGCGCTCGAGTTGAAGGACGACTGGCGAACTCCGATTGCGCGACCGCTCGTCTGGAACGAGAAGCTGACCTATACCGGCGATGAGCGCACCTTGAAGCATCCTCGCTACTATGAGTGGATCCATCCGATCAGCGACGTGGTGAACGCCCTCATCGCAGCTGGGCTGACGCTCGATTTTCTCAACGAGCACGACACAGTTTCCTGGAAGCACTTTTCATTCGCGGTGAGGGCCGGCAAGGATATGTACGGTCTTCCCGAAAATGCCCCCAAGATTCCAATGGCCTATTCAATTGGGGCAACCAAGCGCGGCGTCGGGACGTATCGGATCGTCCAGAAGAAGGTCGATAGCCACTAGTTTCCCTAAGTGGCGAGTTCCGGCGCGATTCGCCCAGCGCAGTGTCCGAAGGCCAAAATTTTAAAAACCGTGAAGGCTAAAATTAAGCTATTGCGAACTAATGTTCCCTGATGGGGCTCACCCGGAGAGAGCCTGACAAGCACAGGGAACCTCGCTTTGTTGGCTCTTTTTGCCAACATGTTCGGCCGCATGAAGGGGGCCGTCTTTTCGCCGGCAAGGATTGCGGTGGCGATCGCGGTTGCGGTTATTGCCGTTTGCTCGGCGTTCGCGGACCATCAGAACAAGATTGTTTCTGATCAGGTCGCCCGCGCCGACGTCCTGGCCAAGGTTAATGTCGTTCGCGCCAAGCTCGAAGGGAAGATCAACGGCAACCTTCAGCTGGCGAGAGGACTGGTCGCAGCAGTCACGACCGAACCTTACATGGGACAGCAACGTTTCGCTGAGCTTGCCAGCAGACTGTTCAACGAAGAATCCCAACTTCGCAATATTGCTGGCGCGCCCGACCTGGTCATTTCCTTGATGTACCCTATGGCCGGGAACGAGAAGGCCATCGGCCTCGACTACCGCAAGAACGACCAGCAGCGTGCGGCTGCACTGCGTGCGCGCGACGAGCGCAGGCTCATTCTCGCTGGCCCGGTCGATCTGGCGCAAGGGGGACAAGCCTTCATCGGCCGATTTCCGGTATTCGTTAAGAGCGCGGGCAACACCGACCGGTTCTGGGGCATCGTCTCCGCGGTCGTCGACGTACAGCGCCTCTATCAGGCGAGCGGTCTTCTCGACAAGGATCTCGGAATTGATGTCGCACTCATCGGCAATGACGCCCTTGGCGCGAAAGGAGCGCAGTTCTTCGGTGACGAACGGGTCGTCAAAAGCGATCCTGTGACGGCCGACGTTCTTTTTCCGTCAGGCTCCTGGCAGATCGCTGCGATTCCCAAGGGCGGTTGGCTCACCACGCCCACCAACGCCTGGCAACTCCGGGCGATCATGGCGGCAGCGGCGGCGTTGATCTTAATCCCCTTCATGACGGCGGGTCGCCTGATCAATGAAAGGCAGCGAAACTACTGGGAGCTGCATCGGCTGTCGCAACGGCTCGAACTTGCTCTGGAGGCGTCGGCCATCGGAGTGTGGGAGCACGACCTCGAAACCAATCATCTTGCTTGGGACGATCGCGTCAACGAAATATACGGCAGGGAGGCTGATGGCGGGCCGCGCGGATATTCGGACTGGGCCGGCGCCATCTATCCTGCTGACCTGCCTCGAGCGCTCGCAGACCTCGACAATGCCGCGGCTGGGCGGAGCACATATTCATCGGAATACCGGATTGTTCGTCCGGACGGCGAAATTCGTCACGTCCGGTCCAGGGCGATCTTCTACCAGACCGCAAACAATTCGCCGCGAATGGTCGGCGCGGAGTGGGACGTGACGGCAGACGTTTTGCTGAATACCGATCTGGTTCGCGCAAAACAGTTGGCCGAATCTGCCAAGGCGCGCACAGAACACGTCGCCCTGCACGACTCGCTGACGGATTTGCCTAACCGGCGTTACCTGGACCAGGTATTGGAGGACTATTCGGCAAAAGCCAGGCTCAACGGCGGCAATGCAGCGCTGCTTCACGTCGATCTGGACCGCTTCAAGCACATCAACGATACGCTCGGCCACGCGGCTGGCGACGCAATGCTGGTGCACGCGTCGTCCGTTCTCCGGTCCAATGTCGGCGACGGTGGCTTCGTCGCTCGAGTTGGAGGAGACGAATTCATCGTGCTCTGCACGGTGCATGGTGATGTCAGCCATGCGGCCGTGCTCGCCGACCGCATTATCGAACAGATGCGCAGACCCGTTTACTACCACGGCCACCAATGCCGTTTTGGCGTCAGCGTCGGAATTGCGATCGATAATGGTGAAGACGCCGATGCAAGGCAGTTGATGGTGAATGCCGATATTGCTCTTTACCGGGCAAAGAGGCGGGGCCGCAACCGGCGTGAATTCTTCAGTGGCGAGTTGCAAAACGAGATCGTCAACGCCAAAAGAGTAGCTGACGAGATTCTAGCCGGTCTGGAGCGAAACGAATTCATCGTCTTCTACCAGCCTCAATTTGACGCGAAGACGTTGGAGATCGTGGGAGTTGAAGCGCTGGCGCGGTGGAGGCATCCAGAGCGGGGCATTCTGGCACCCGACGTTTTCCTGAAGACCGCCGAAGAATTGAACGTCGTCTCAATAATCGATCGGAAAGTCCTCCAGCAATCGCTGTTGGATTTCGAAGCGTGGTCGGCCGATAAGATTGGCATTCCGCGAGTGTCAGTCAACGTTTCGGCGCGACGCCTTCAGGATGAGGAACTGCTGAAGAGTTTGCGGGAGCTCAACATCAGGAAGGAAACCTTTTCCTTTGAGCTTGTCGAGTCGATTTTCCTCGACGACAACGATGATCTGGTCACATGGAACCTTGAGCAGATCAAGCAACTCGGCATTGACATTGAAATCGACGATTTTGGCACCGGCTATGCGTCCATTGTCAGTTTGCTGAAATTGCAACCACGCCGCCTCAAGATAGATCGCCAGCTGGTGGATCCAATCGTGAACTCACCCCAGCAAAGGCAGGTCGTCTCGTCGATCATCGAAATTGGCAAATCCCTGGGCATTGAGATCATTGCTGAAGGCGTGGAGACGATGAAACATGCACGTCTGCTCAAGGGGCTTGGCTGCGACATACTGCAAGGCTATGCGTTCGGGCACGCAATGGATTCCGACAGCCTGAGAAGCTTTGTTCGATCTCGTCGGTTGCGCGTCGCAGGTTAATCCTGTTTCGGAATCTCCGGCGTGCGTTTGGTCGTGGTGAGGTTTTGCGTGTTCAGCGAAACCGCGCCGACATCTAGGCCACGCGCCGCCCACGACGACTGGACGGCGGCCAACTTGCCCGCTTCCCCCCCCCCGGTGGTTCCGGTTAGGCTTTTCAGCGCGACAATGTCGTGTTCGAAGCCGATCTTTTCAGCAGCGTTTGGCGTCTCGCGAGATTTCGCAGGAGGCTTACGGCGGAAGGCTCCCGCAGGCCGCGCCGATAGGGAGAATTGCCACCACAGGCCCTCGATGCGTGCGACACGGCCGTCATGTTCTCGATCGCTACTCGAAGCTTATGATTGATGGTCCTGACCTCGGGAGCGGTTGTCGATTCGCTTTATCGTACGCATGTCAATCGACGAGATCGGTCGGAAGCTTCGCACCGCTCGCGGAGTATGAAGGTTCGGCGCAAGCCGAGGTGGCGTGCTCGAGGTGCGTAGCCGCGCATGGCAGCAGGACGGCACTCTGTCCGCCAGATACCGGAATGAGGCCACGAATGAGAGGAAGGAGCCTGCCGGCATCTTCTACTACTGGAACGGAGAACGGCCCCGAGACCCGAACGCACCGTAAACTCTATGGTTCGGGAGAGACCCCTGCTGGAGTCCGTCGATCGCGCGCCGCCAGGTGTTGGACGGCGCGTTCGGATAGACCCAAGGGAATAAACGCGCGGACGTCCGGTGTCTACCTGCGCGCCGATCCGGAGGACCTGGCCATCCTGGACGTCGCAAAATCTCGATTCGATCAGCCGCGGACCTCAACTTCACGGTCGGCGAAGTTTGCTTTCAGGAGGCGCGAAAGGAGCCCTCAAATGGCCGAGATTCGGTCCAACCTTCGCATGCCCGAGGTCAACCGCCGGTCGCTCATAAATTCGCACCGCCATTGCGTGATGCCGTTCAGCACGCTTGTATCTGCGACGCGTCAGAGCGGGGAGTAGTCATTTGTCTGCCAGAAACGAAACGTCCGCCGGTCACGAAGCGAGCGACGCCGGCTGGCTCGACCTTCATTTCGAATCGTCGCGCCCCGAATACGAGGCGGCATTCCTCGACGCCGGCATCCGCCCGGGCTGGAGTGTGCTTGACGCCGGTTGCGGCAGCGGCAGCTTCCTGCCGCTCATCTGGAGGGCCGTTGGCCCATCCGGCTTCATCGCCGCGCTAGACCTCGCGCCCGAAAACATCGCCCGGGTTAAGACGCTCGCAGGCACGCTGTCCCAGTCGCCGGAAATTGCCGCACACGTCGGCAGCATCCTGTCGCTCCCATTCGCCAACGCATCGTTCGATTGTGTCTGGTCTGCCAATGTCATGCAGTATCTGACGCCGGCCGAGTTCGAGCTTGCCGTCGGCGAGGCCAAGCGCGTGTTGAAACCGGGCGGCATCTTCGCTGTCAAGGATTTCGATTCGACCATCCTGCAGATCCTGCCTATGGATCGGGCCCTGTTCGCGCGTTTCATGGCAGCCAGGCTCCAGGGATTTCGCGACCGAGGCGTGCTCGGCACCGATTGCGGTTCGACACTTCCGAGGCGGCTGCGGCAGGCGGGCTTGGAGGTCATCAGCCGCAAGGGCTGGCTGGTCGAGCGCTGGGCGACCGCGCCTCGTTTCACGCATGACTATGTTCGGGACCTGCTAGCCTATTTTGCCAGTGTCGCGCCGGGCTATGCCCTCCCTGACGCTGACCTGGCCTGTTGGCGGGAACTGGGGGAGCGGCCGAATGGCCTGATCGACGATCCGGACTTCTGCTATCGCGAGTTCTTCGTGGTGGCGGTCTGTCGGATTTAGCGCTCTGTGGCAGATTCAAAGGCTTCGGTGGTGGCATCACTCGCGGCGGGTACAAATGCGCGCTGCTCGCCTCAATGGGGCAAAACCTGCTCACAGAATGATATTGTAGCATAATTCACGAACCGCCGGCACGAAGCTAGGCAATCCGCGTAATGCGGCGTGAGGTTCTGACGCCGACCGGCGCGCTGAGCTGTTGCTTTTCATTGTTCCCACAGGGGTCAGTCGGCCATCACAGCGGGTCTCAAATCGGCCGCGACTGGCGCCTCCGTAGCTCGCCATTACGCGGCGGTCCGGATGGTGTCCGGAACCGCCGGCCCTCGATCAGGTCTTAAAATGTGCCGCCTCTTCAGAACCGCGCGTCGCGTCTCCCGCGCTGTAAGAATGCGCGCCGGCGCCGGCGAGCTTGCCGCCGTCGACGATCAGATATTCCTCGCGGATCGGCTTGCCTTCGAACCAGCATTCCAGAATCTCCCGCGTGCCGGCGGCATAGCGCGCCTGGGCGGACAGCGATGACCCCGAGATGTGCGGCGTCATGCCGTGATGCGGCATCGACCGCCAAGGATGGTCTCTAGGCGCAGGCTGCGGGAACCAGACGTCGCCGGCATAGCCTGCAAGCTGGCCGGTCTCGAGTGCGCGGGCGACCGCGTCGCGATTGCAGATCTTGCCGCGCGCCGTGTTCACCAGATAGGCGCCGCGCTTCATCTTGGCGATCATCTTCTCGTCGAAGAGGTTTTCCGTCTCCGGATGCAGCGGCGCGTTGATGGTGACGACATCGCAGACAGGCACCATTTGCGCCGCCGTTTTGTGGAAAGTGACGCCAAGCTCCTTCTCAACCGCCTCGGGAAGCCGATGGCGATCGGTATAGTGCAGCTTGACGTCGAATGGCTTCAAGCGGCGCAGCACCGCGCTGCCGATCCGCCCGGCGCCGACGGTACCGATGTCCATCCCCTCGACATCATAGGAACGCGCGACGCAGTCCGCGATGTTCCAGCCGCCTTTCACGACCCACTGGTAGGAAGGGATGTAGTTCCGCACGAGGCCGAGGATCATCATGACCACATGTTCGGACACGCTGATCGAGTTGCAATAGGTCACCTCGGCAACCGTGACGCCGCGATCCATCGCGGCCTGGAGGTCGACATGGTCGGACCCGATGCCGGCGGTGATCGCGAGCTTCAGCCTGGATGCTTGGCGATGCGCTCTGCTGTCAAATAGGCGGGCCAGAAAGGCTGCGAGATCACGATCTCGGCATCCGCGAGCTCATGTTCGAACACGCTGTCAGGACCATCCTTGTCCGAGGTCACCACCAGGCTGTGACCCTTGCTCTCGAGAAAGTTCCGGAGGCCCAGTTCGCCAGACACGCTGCCGAGCAGGACGCCCGGCTGAAAATCGATGGCCTCGGTGTGGGAAGCGTCTGGCCTCCCGGATAGCGTTGAAGCTTCGGCAGGCCATCCCGCACATAGCTTGTCGGATATCCGTCGACCGGATCGTCATAGAGGACGCAAACGACCTTTGCCATTTCCATCTCCCTTCAGCTGAAAGCGAAGAGGAGGCGCTCGACTCCATCAAAGCTGCCGGTCAAGGCTGACGACCAGCAGGGCGATTTGCTCTGTTGAACTATCTGTGGCCTGCAGGTTCGTTCCCGGCGCTCCCACGTTCGAATAAATGGCACCATTCTAATAAAGGTGGAGGAGCAGGACACGGTTTCAAGTACGGCGGCTGGGTTGGCGGCGGGAATGCCACGTGCGATCAGACGAAGCGTTCGCAGCGGTCCGAAGAAGCGCCGATCGCAGGCACCCTCGACGCGAACGATTTCAAGGAACGGGCTGTGAGCATGCGCGATCTTGCTCGACGCTCGCTTAGGCGTGCGTCCGCAGCCGGCCTGCCCCCGCCTACAATGCCCGTCTCGACATAGTGGGTGCATCCGTCGACGCCGTCGACGACGACATAGAGCCCGCCGTCCATCCCGTCGCCGGCAAGTCCCTTCGCCAGCACCCGCCCCACGATCGGCTCTGTGATCTCTCTGCCATGGATCACATATTGACTGGGCGCATGCTCGTTGGCGATGCCGTGATCGGCGAGTGCCTGATGCACGGTCTTGATGATGTCGTTGCGCGTGCCGAGGTTGCGCAGGACCTCTTCCGCATCACAGGCAGCTCTTGGCGGCCGCATGGCTGAAGCGGACATTCGGGTCGGAGACCGCCCGATTTTCATCTGACCCAAGCGCCAATCTCAAACAGGAGTTTGTCGGCTGAGGGAAGCCGACATTAGAAGGGCAAAGTGTAAGCCTTCGCATGTTGACATAAAGATGTCTTTATGTGATGGCATTGCCAATGTCGGAATGGGAATGGAAAGCGTCGCATATGTCCTCCACCGATGCGCTCTTCGGGCCAGTTTCAGCAAAGCCGGATGGATCCGAGATCCTTGCCGCCCTGCAGCGCGCTGCCCGCGAGCGGATTCTGATCCTCGACGGCGCAATAGGTACGCAGATCCAGGGCCTGGGCCTCCACGAGGAACATTTTCGCGGCGAGCGTTTCGCCGGCTGCGCCTGCCACCAGCAGGGCAACAACGACCTGCTCATCCTGACCCAGCCGAAGGCGATCGAGGAGATCCACTACGCCTACGCCAAGGCCGGCGCCGACATCATCGAGACCAACACGTTTTCCTCCACGCGCATCGCCCAGGCCGACTACGCCATGGAGGACACGGTCTATGAGCTCAACCGGGACGGCGCCCGCCTTGTCAGGCGCGCCGCGCTGCGCGCCGAGCAGGAAGACGGCAAGCGGCGCTTCGTCGCCGGCGCCCTCGGCCCGACCAACCGGACCGCGTCGATCTCGCCCGACGTGAACAATCCCGGCTACCGCGCCGTCACCTTCGACGATCTTCGGCTTGCCTATGCCGAGCAGCTTCGCGGCCTGGTCGACGGCGGCGCCGACATCATCCTGATCGAGACGATCTTCGATACGCTGAACGCCAAGGCAGCGATCTTCGCGACGGAAGAGGTTTTCGCCGAAAAGGCCGTGCGCCTGCCGGTCATGATTTCGGGCACGATCACCGATCTCTCCGGCCGAACGCTCTCGGGGCAGACGCCGACCGCCTTCTGGCATTCTGTGCGCCACGCCAGGCCGTTCAGTATCGGCCTCAACTGCGCGCTCGGCGCCGCCGCCATGCGGCCGCATCTGACCGAGCTGTCAGGCGCTGCCGAAGCCTTTATCTGCGCCTATCCGAACGCCGGTCTCCCGAACGCCTTCGGCCGGTATGACGAAAGCCCGGAGTTCATGGCGAACCAGGTCGAGGAGTTCGCCCGCGAGGGACTGGTCAACGTCGTCGGCGGCTGCTGTGGCTCGACGCCGGAGCATATTGCCGCGATCCGCGACGTGATGACCAGATACAAGCCGCGCCAGCCGGCCAGGCGCGCGCCGCAGATGAAGCTCTCCGGGCTCGAGCCCTTCACGCTGAGCAAGGACATACCATTCGTCAATGTCGGCGAGCGCACCAACGTCACCGGCTCCGCAAAATTCCGCAAGCTGATCACCGCAGGCGATTATGCCGCCGCGCTCGATGTCGCGCGCGACCAGGTCGCCAACGGCGCGCAGGTCATCGACATCAACATGGACGAAGGCCTGATCGACTCGAAGAAGGCGATGGTTGAGTACCTCAACCTCATCGCCGCCGAGCCGGACATCGCCCGCGTGCCGGTTATGATCGACTCCTCGAAATGGGAGGTGATCGAGGCCGGCCTGAAATGCGTGCAGGGCAAGCCGATCGTCAATTCGATCTCGATGAAGGAAGGCGAAGAGGCCTTCCTGCACCACGCGCGGCTGTGCCGCATGTATGGCGCGGCCGTCGTCGTCATGGCCTTCGACGAGGTCGGCCAGGCTGACACCAAGGCGCGCAAGGTCGAGATCTGCACCCGCGCCTATCGCCTCTTGACCGAAGAGGCCGGTTTCGCGCCGGAAGACATCATCTTCGATCCGAACATCTTCGCCGTCGCCACCGGCATCGAGGAGCACGACAATTACGGCGTCGACTTCATCGAGGCGGCCGGCGAGATCACTGCGATGCTACCGCATGTCCATATCTCTGGCGGCGTCTCGAACCTGTCGTTCTCGTTCCGTGGCAACGAGCCGGTTCGCGAGGCCATGCACGCGGTGTTCCTCTACCACGCCATCCAGCGCGGCATGGACATGGGCATTGTCAATGCGGGGCAGCTCGCGGTCTACGAGTCGATCGATCCCGAGCTGCGCGAGGCGTGCGAGGACGTCGTGCTCAACCGCATGCCGCGCGGGGGCGGCACATCGACCGAGCGGATGCTCGAGATTGCCGAACGCTTCAAGGGACATGGCGGCAAGGAGGCCAAGGAGAAGGACCTTGCCTGGCGCGAATGGGCCGTCGAGAAGCGTCTGGAGCACGCCCTCGTCAACGGCGTCACGGAGTTCATCGAGGAAGATACCGAGGAGGCGCGCCTGAAGGCCGAGCGCCCGCTGCATGTCATCGAAGGGCCGCTGATGGCCGGCATGAACGTGGTCGGCGACCTGTTCGGTGCCGGCAAGATGTTCCTGCCGCAAGTGGTGAAATCGGCCCGCGTGATGAAGCGGGCCGTGGCCGTGCTCTTACCCTACATGGAAGCCAAGAAGGCCGCCAATGGCGGCGGCGAGCGCGAGAGCGCCGGCAAGATCCTTATGGCCACAGTCAAGGGCGACGTCCACGACATCGGCAAGAACATCGTCGGCGTGGTGCTTGCCTGTAACAATTACGAGATCATCGATCTCGGCGTCATGGTGCCGGCGACAAAAATCCTGCAGGTCGCGAAGGACGAGAAGGTCGACATCGTCGGGCTATCCGGCCTCATCACGCCCTCGCTCGATGAGATGGTGCATGTGGCCTCCGAGCTGGAGCGCGAAGGCTTCGACATCCCCCTCTTGATCGGCGGGGCGACCACCAGCCGCGTCCACACGGCGGTCAAGATCCATCCGCGCTACGAACGCGGCCAGGCGGTCTATGTGACCGATGCCAGCCGCGCCGTCGGCGTGGTCGGCAACCTGCTCTCTCCAGAGATGAAGCACGGCTATATCGAGACCACTCAGGCCGAGTACCGCACTGTAACGGAAGCTCACGAGCGCTCGGAGCGCGAGAAGCAGCGGCTGCCGCTCGACAAGGCGCGCGCCAATTCCCACAAGATCGACTGGGCGAGTTACGATCTGCCCAAGCCGTCCTTCCTCGGCACCAGGGTCTTCGAGACTTGGGATCTGGCCGAGCTTGCGCGCTACATCGACTGGACGCCGTTCTTCCAGACCTGGGAGTTGAAAGGTCGCTACCCGAAAATCCTTGATGACGAGAAGCAGGGGGTGGCCGCACGCCAGCTTTTCGAGGACGCGCAAGCGATGCTTGCTAAGATCATCAACGAGAGGTGGTTCGCGCCGAGGGCTGTTATCGGCTTCTGGCCGGCGAATACCGTCGGCGACGACATCCGGCTGTTCTCCGACGAAAGCCGCTTCAATGAACTGGCGACCTTCTACACCTTGCGCCAGCAACTCGCCAAGCGCGACGGCAAGCCAAATGTCGCGCTCTGCGACTTCGTTGCGCCGCTGGACAGCGGAAAGGCCGACTATATCGGCGGCTTCGTCGTAACAGCCGGCATCGAGGAAGTCGCGATCGCCGAGCGCTTCAAGCGCGCCAATGACGATTACAATTCGATCTTGGTCAAGGCCCTCGCGGACCGTTTCGCAGAGGCTTTTGCCGAGTGTCTTCACGAGAGGGTGCGCAAGGAATTCTGGGGCTACGCGCCGGACGAGAATTTCGCTCCGGACGAACTGATCGGGGAGCCGTACCAAGGCATCCGCCCGGCGCCGGGCTATCCGGCGCAGCCCGACCATACCGAGAAAGTCACACTCTTTCGCCTACTCGATGCCGAGCAGGTTGCCGGCGTCAGCCTGACGGAGAGCATGGCGATGTGGCCGGGCTCGTCGGTCTCGGGCATCTACCTTTCCCATCGCGAAGCGTTCTATTTCGGTGTGGCCAAGGTCGAGCGTGACCAGGTCGAGGACTACGCCCACCGCAAGGGCATGGACGTCGCCGACGTCGAGCGCTGGCTGGGGCCGATTCTAAACTATGTTCCGGCGCCCTCCGCGGAGGCGGCTGAATAGAGGGGGACCTAATGCCCCAACGCGTCGTCATCTTCGCTCGCAGCGTATCTGCCCGTGGCGCCGTGAACTTCTCGCCAGACCTGCAGTCGTTGAAGCAGGCCCCGGTCGCCGGCATGCTCGGCAACCCGTTAGTTTCGACGAGTTTCCGCTCCGGGCGCTGCTGCTGACGGCACAGCCGTTCAGTCCATGATAGGTGTTGGCACTGGCAACGAATTGTGGCCTATGTGGAGGCAAAGCAAATCGCTTATCTCCCGCCTCGCGCTAAGCGCATTGCGGCCACCTAGGATTTGGGTGCCCACGAATAGTCGCTTGATCGATTCGATCGACGGATCGCCATCGGCGATTCAGCCTAAATTTAACCTAAGGAAGCTCTCGCCGGCTGCTCCCCACGATGCCGCGCGGCTGGACTGCGGCTGCATAGTCGACATGTGCCGCATGCAGCGTTGCCGGCTGATTGGCTCCCCTCCTGCCCCGTTTCTTCTGGAGGGTATGGGAAAGCCCAGTCCCCAAATATAAATATAGTGCGCTGCAACAAAAATGTTGCAGCGCAGGTAGTGCTGTCACATAGTCGCCTCAATATGCAGGGCGCGGGGCGGGGCACCATCGTCAACCAGAGGGATAAGGAAATGTCCAAGACCACTGACAAGCCCACCGAAACCGCCGAATTTTTGGCAGCCATCCCTGGCAAGGCCACCGAGCAACTTCGCGCAGTCGCCGAGAAGGGCATCGAGCAGTCGAAAGACGCTCTTGCCAAATTCCAATCGGGCGGTGAAGACGCCCAGAAGGCGCTCGAGTCGACCGCCCAAACGGCGAAATCGGTCGGCAACGAGCTGTCGCTGAAGATGATCGCCGCATTGCGCGCCAATGCCGAAGCTGACTTCTCGCACCTTGAGGCTCTGGTCCGTGCGAAGTCGCTGTCCGAAGTTTTTGAGTTGCAGACCACCTTTCTGCGCAAGCGCGTCGAAATGGGCGTCGAGCAAGCCAAGGAATTCCAGGAGCTCTCTGCCAAGCGGCGACTGATGTCTCGAAGCCGGTCAAAGACGCCTTCGAGAAGGCGCTGAATCTCAAGGCCGCCTGATTGTTTAGGTGACCAGAATACGTGCAAATCGGCACAGGAAAAGATCGGGGCCCCCCTGCCGATCTTTTTCTGTTTGGCCTAGTTTGAGACGCAATTTGGTATCACGCGTGGAATCGGTGAGTCGAGGCCAAGGATAACCCGATCAATAACTCGACCCTTGGCTGCACCACATGGCTTCTCGCCAGCTTCAAGCGCGACTACCCGCTCCAAAAGCTTCCTTGGGAAACCCCAATTATTCGCTAATGCGGCGCTTCGCATTTGAATGTCGCACTGCTCGACGTCAGGATCGGCGCTGACGTGTCTTTCAACGCCACGGACAGTGCTGTCCACATCATACTTCGCGAATGCGACGCCTCCGCCAGATAGGGCAAGAACCTATCAAGGGCAGCATATCCTGCGCGAGCCCTGATCGCCCCTTCCCATTTAACCTGGGCTTCAAACGTCTGTGTTGGGTCGAGACCACCCGCAGGGTTGTGGAGGGTGCCGTCGCCCCGAACGTGGGCGTAATTGCGGATGCCGGCGTCCCCGGAGCTTAGGTTCGAGCGGCTTGTCGCGTAGTGGAAAACGGAAGAAAAGTGGAACGCGCGTGCACAGGATTTGCAATTTGCACACGACAGAACACTAAGCTTTTGAAATCGCATATAAATCTGGCCCATCCATCACCTGTCGTATTGGCACCATGCTAGCATAGGACTTCTGCTGATCGGGCCTTGCTTCCCCCTTCTTACCCGCGGCCAAACAGTTTGCGCATCTGCATTGCCATGTCCGATGGGCTCGCTGTCGACAGGAACGTCGAGGCATGGGTCCCGTCAGGCCGAACCACATGGACGGTGGAAGTGTGGTCCATGAAGTGATTGTCGCCGATGACGCGCTTCCCGCCGCGCATCGACGCGCAGGCCGGACTGGAGGCGTTGAAAGACGCCGGCATCGAGCCGGTGATGCTGACGGAGAAGACAGTCGGACGGCGCTGCGATCGCGACAGGCCTGAGGCTTGCCGTGCATGCCGAAATGATGCCTGAGCCAAGGAGCGTGCCGTTCGCGACGCGCAGGGCACAGGCTGGAAGATCGCGAAGTTCGGCGACGGCATCAACGACGCGCCAGCGCTCGCCGCCGCCGATGTTGGCATCGCCGTGGGCGGCGGCACCGATGTCGCGCTCGAGACGGCCGATGCCGAGGTCCTGCACAGGCGCGTCACCGACCTCGCCGCGACGATCGAGCTGTCGCGCCGGACCCTGAACGACATATACCAGAACATTGCTCCGGCTGAAGGCGGTCTTCCTAGTCACGACGATCGTCGGCATTACCGGCCTGTGGCCGACCGTTCTGGCGGACACCAGAGCAGCGGTTCTCGTCTCGGCCAACGCCATGCACCTGCTGGCGTGGCACCCGCGTGTTCTGTCGGGCTGAGTAGGACATCCGCTATTTCTTCATGTTGAGAATGAGAGAGACGCAAGCTGACAAATTGCCCGTTGCCGCCACTGCAAGCAACGCTGGGATAACTAACTTCCGTGGCCTCAAAACGATCGAGCCAACCGAGGGATCAGCGGGCCGAACGATTAGACTTGCGGGCGTATCAGACGCCGCGTTTGTTGCCCCAGGCCAGTACGTGTAGTTGCGGCAGGACTGTCGCCGTGAACCACCGATCCGCCGCGACCTTGTCGACAAGCCAGCGGAAGCGCCGCATCAAATCGTCGACATCGGCCTCCTCATTGCCCGGGCCGGCATGCGTCATCAACGGGGCAGGATTCCCGACCTGAAGGTAAACCGGCAAAGCCGGATAGCGCCTCGCAACAAGCCGGGCATAAGCATAATCGTCGTCATCAAACACGGCCACTTTGACGGCGCATCGCGGTCCGCTCGCCGCCGCCGCAACGCAATCGGCAAGAGCCTGCCAGTCGGTTGCCATCCCAGAAGACGGCGGCTTGGGGCTGAGGATCAGCCATTCGAGCGCGGCGAACCAAGGCTGGGCCACGCTGCCCTGGGTCTCCAAGGCGAATGTGTAGCCCGTCCGGTGCCCCAGCGCGATGAGCGGCGCCAGAGGCTGAATCGCGGGATTGCCGCCCGACAGAGATACGAGCACCGGCTCGGAGCCAGCCAGATGCTCGACGCGCGCCAGGATCTCCGCCGACGTCATCAACGTCCATTCATCTCGAAATTCGGGCAGAACCGCATAGAGCGTATCGCACCACCGACAGCGATAATCGCAACCGCCAGTGCGCACGAAGACGGTCGGGTGTCCGATCAATGGACCTTCGCCCTGGACCGTCGGACCGAAGATTTCGCTGATACGGATGCTGCCTTTCATGGACGATATTCTGCCCAGGTTTTTGGGGTCTCGCTGACGCGGACAGCAGCAACCTCCGGCCAAAGCGCGCTGCACCAGTCGTAGATCCACTTGGCGAGGACCTCGCTGGTTGTCTGATCGTGTCCCAGGACATCATTGAGGTGCCGATGATCGAGCTTTTCGTCGATGAAGGCCTTCAGAGGCGAGAGTTCACGAAAGTCGCGGACAAAGCCGACCGGATCGAGCTCGGCCGATTGCAACACAACCTCGACTTCGTAATTGTGGCCATGGAGCCTGGCGCAAGGATGCTGTGCTGGCAGGCCGCCGATCACGTGCGATGCCGAAAACGAATACCGCTTGGCGATGGTGTACATGGCCGTGCCTTATGACCGTTGTCTTGCCTGGTGTTGCCGGCATGCATCGATCCAGTAGTCCGGGTCATCGTAAGGCGTCGGATCCTCTTGGCCGGCCAGGAAAAACGCCTCGCGCCGCTCAACGCAGGTGCCGCAACGACCGCAGTGACGGGCCCCGCCCTGGTAGCACGACCAGGTGTCTGCGAATGGCACGCCGAGCCGCGCGCCTTCGCGCACGATGTCGGCTTTGCTCAGCCGCAAGAACGGCGTGTACAACGCAATCTGCGCCACTCCGTCCAGCGCGTGGCGCTGCATCGCCTCGAAGGCTTCGACGAAGGCCGGGCGGCAGTCCGGGTATATGAAATGGTCGCCGCCGTGGACCGCCGCCGCCACCGCGTCAGCCTGTTCCGCCGCCGCGACGCCGAAGGCGACCGCAAGCATGATGGCGTTGCGGTTGGGCACCACGGTGATCCGCATGGTGTCTTCCGCATAATGCCCCTCAGGAACCGGTTCACCACCGGTCAGCGCCGATCCGGTCAGGACGCGTCCGACCGCGGTAATATCAACTACGTCGTGGGCCACCCCGAGGCGTAACGCGCAGCCACGCGCATAGTCCAGCTCCTTCTTGTGGCGCTGGCCGTAGTCGAACGACACCAACCGCGCGAGCGCTCCTTCGACGGCGACTTTGTGGGCGAGCGTGACGGAGTCCAATCCGCCGGAACAGATAACGATGGTCTTCACTCAGGTTCCTTGTTTTGACCGGGTAAGGCTGCGACCGGATCGGCTAACGCACCGATAAACGTTCTAAGGTTGACGCCAGCGACGGCGCCGTTCGACAAATGGATCGAATGAGCGAATAGCCCAGCCGAACTATCGACCCATCTGCCTTCGGGCGTAAAAAGCGCCTGCTTATGCGGTTGTCAACAGCTACGTGGCCCGGACTGAAAGACGTCGCTCTGGGAGGCACTCGCCGTTTGGCTTCGAGACCATCTCGGAATCACATAGCGCCAACCACTTTTCGGACAGAGATTCAAACAGGCCGCGAGAGTGGCGGTATCACCCAATCCACATACGAAACGGATCGTCGGCGGCCTCATGGCAAGCATGATAACTGACATCGTGGTCGAGGTGGTCGTGCGGCGCTACAAGACCGAAGAGTGACTGCAGGGCTGGCATTATCCACAGCCGCGGCGATCGATCCGTAAACCTGTAACGGCTGAATTAGTCTCTCGGTGGGAGGTCGCGCCCGACCCTCACCGCGTTGCCTGGGCGGGTGAATACATCCGTGTTCACCTTTGCGTGTGCGCCCGGAACGCTCGGCCGTTGTGCTTTAATTTCGCTCGGTTATGCGTTCGGCGCCTATCTTGCCGCTGCCGCTGGCCACACGCGCCGGCACGACCTTGGAATTGCGTGACGAAGATGCGGCTGCACGGCTAACCATTGCATATTCGATCTGGCTACGCGGGCGACGAGAAAGAGATGGTCAGCGGCTTAGCTGCATGATTTGGTCCACGTCGTTGTTAACTCGCAGCGAGGCTGCGCGGTCGCCCTGTGCATAGCCGAAATACAGCACGGTGTACCCTGGGTGGCCAGCGCTTGGGAGGATACGCTTCATGTGGGTGATTTGTTGCAGGTTAATGACGACAAGGTTGCCCTCGACATCGGTGACCTGAATCCAGCGCATTGATGATTGCCCTCCCGTTTTTCGAAAAGAATCAAAGGTGATAGGGGTGTTCGTGGGTAGGCCAGTGAGCGGGTGCTGGCCTCCACGCCGATCGTCTGCGCGCACCAACTGGTCGCCCGTGATGAAGTCTTCGCGCAGAAATGCGCGGGGCCGATCCCAATCACAGCACCACCGACTATCCTGCAGTCCCCACCGGGTCGTGGAAGCACACTTGGGCGAGCAGTCCCTTGCCGTCTGGGTCGTCGCCCAGCACCAAGCACGCACCGTGCCGTCCGGCAATGCGCTGGGCGATCGATAGCCCCAAGCCGCTGCCTTCGATGTTCTGGTTGCTGCCGCGATAGAACCGTTCAAGCACACGCGCCCGTTCGGCTTCCGGGATGCCAGGGCCATTGTCACATACTTCGAGCACGGTTTCATTGCCTTTCCGCCGCACCGCGACGTCGACCGTGCCGTGCGGAGGTGTGTAGCGGATCGCGTTGTCGACCAGGTTGCTAAGTAGAATGCGCAGCGTATCCGGGTCACCCGGTATCTCGACTTTGTCCTGTGTGACGAGCCCCAGGTCGATGTGCTTGGCTTCAGCCAGCCGGATGTGGTCCAGAATTACCGACTTGCACAGCGCCAATAACTCGACCGACTGCGGCACGGTGGCCTGCCCCTGAGGTTCGAGCTTGGCCAGCGTCAGCAATTGCTGTGCCAGGTGGCTGAGCCGGTTGACGCCGGCTTCCACCTGCGACAGCGCTTGCTTGCATTCTTCTTCGGTGCAGGTCGCTTGCGCCAACTGCGTCTGGATACTGAGCGCCATCATCGGCGTGCGTAGTTCATGCGCCGCGTCGGCGATTAATTGCTTTTGCACCGTGAATGCGCGATCAAGCCGCCGCAGCAAGTCGTTGAGACCGTCGACCAAAGGTTTAACCTCATTCGGAAATGGCCCGGATCCGATGGGCGCCAAGCTTTCGGCATCGCGCCGCTCCAGCTCGGCGGCGATCTGGTATAGCGGTTTCAACCCGTAGCCGATGCCGAACCACAGGAAAAATGCGAGCAACGGCAGTAACGAAAGGACCGGCCAAAACAGATGCACCGACAGCCCAGCCAAGGCTTCCCAGCGTGCATTCTTCGCCTGCGCGACGCGTATCAGCCGGTCGCGCGCGGGCAAACGAAGGTGTGCCAAGTCTGGCCGTTCAATGAGATGTCGATTAGGCCGGTCTGTTCCGGTGGCGGCAGCACCAAGGTCGCGTCGGTAGTGAAATCCAACTTCCGGTCATGCCACACCTCCAGCAGCACCGAGTCCGCCTTGTTGTATTGCTTGCCGTTGTCAACCAGCGCTACACGGTCGCTATTGACCACATCGACGTGCTCAGCGACATACTGCATCTGGTCATCCAGAAGATCCCCCAGTTCGAGCAAGGCGCCCCAGTAAGTGTCGGTGCTCGCCAGGACGCCGACCAGCAAAGTTGCGGGCACCAACCACAGTAGCAGACGCCGGCGCAAGGAGCCCTTGAACCACAGGCGCGAGCAACGCAACCCTGGGCTCATGCATCCTCGCCGATGCGATAACCGACACCACGCACGGTGCGGATCACCTTGGCGCCCAGCTTTTTGCGAAGGTTGTAGATGTGTACTTCCACGGTGTTGCTACCCACCTCCTTGTCCCAGCTGTACAATCGGTCCTCCAGTTGCTCGCGCGAGAGCACCGCACCGGGTTCGCGCATCAACACACGAAGCAATGCAAATTCTTTAGCCGACACGCTAACCGGCTCACCGCGGAGCCACAGCAAATGGCGCACCGGGTCGAGCCGCAGCAGGCCGGCGCACAGTTCGGTTTGCGCACGGCCTGTATGGCGACGACTCACAGCGTGAATGCGTGCGACTAGCTCCTCAAGCGCAAATGGCTTGATCAGGTAGTCGTCGGCGCCGCCATCGAGCCCAGCCACCCGGTCGAGTAGCGCATCGCGCGCTGTGATGATGATAGTCGGCAGCGTCTCACCACGCAGCCGCAACTTCCTAAGAACGGTCAACCCATCCTGCTCCGGCAGCCCTAGATCGAGGAGCAGCAGCGCGTATGATGTGGTTTCCAATGCGAGCAGCGCCGAGTTCCCGTCCCGCACCCAGTCCACGGCAAATCGCTTCTTGCGCAGCCCTTGCCGAAGGCCATTGCCGATCATTGGGTCATCTTCAGCCAGCAGCAGGCGCATCGATTTTTTCGCCCCTGATTAATTGGTGTACGCAGTTTGAGTTCGGAGCCATCTGCCGGATGTTGGAGCGTCGCGACCGTATGCGCATCAATCCTGACGATTGTCCGCCGGCGGCCGCTGGCGACGATGGCGGCACAATATCCGGCCTAATATGAAGCCTAGCTGAAATTACAATGCCACCGCTCATTGTTCCGCGACGCGTGAATGGAACTTTTTTCAGGTGGATTTAAGCGAGTGCTCGATAGTCTCCGTCCAACGATGCGGCAACCAGATCGCGGAGGGGGGCGGTCTGGCCCCCAAGGGCAGGACGGCTGCTACGAGGCTTTGGAAGCGGGAACAGGGGGATGGGCCATGGCGGCGCGCAACAGGATCAACTCGCCCGGAATTGACGAAAGTGACGTTGACTATCTCGGCCAATGCAAATTCGCGCTGGAGCCGTCAGTTCATCGATTGGCAGAAATGGCTCTTGCTGCCGGATGGAGCCGCCCGAAAGTTGGGTATGCGCTAATGTTACTGGCCATGGAAATGACCAGTGGCGAAATCGGGCAAGCACGACACTGACGACCTGTGGGCATGTGGCGAGGTCGCCCGGACCGGGTTGCACGGGGCCAACCGGCTTGCCAGCAACTCGCTCATCGAGGCCGCGGCATCCGCTTCCTGGGTCGCGGCAAGCGTCGCCGCCGCGTCACCGGGCACCCACCAACGACCGAAGCCGGCGATCGTGCCGCCGCGACCGGAGGCCTCACGCATCCACCCGACCACCGCTCACGCGCTCGGCATCGAGCGCGCCGGCGAGGCGCTGCGCGAAGCGGCAGCGACCCTGGCCCCGATCGCTGCCGGTCGCGATGCGGCATCCGATCCGGCGCTGGTCGCGCTGATGATCACGGTCGTGGCCCTTCAGCGCGAGGAAAGCCAGGGCTCGCACTTCCGGACCGATTTCCCCCGACGCGATCCACGGGTCACGGTCGCTGCGGCTGACACTCGACGAGACGTTCGAGGCGGCGGCGATCCTTACGACACCATGACGCTACTCGGCAGGAGGGCTTGACCACATGGCGCTGACGCCGCTGCCACGCGTGATGATCGAGCCGCAGGTGCGCGCCACCCTGCTCGAAGATCTGGGACGCGCCGGCGACCTCACCACCGACGCAATCGTTCCCGCGGACGCCACCCGACGATGGTGCTCAGAACGCGCCAGCCGGGCGTGGTTGCGGGCCTCGATATCGCCGCCCTCGCCTTCGAACTGATCGATCCAAGGACCGAGGTCACAGTCGTCCAATCCGGATGGCAGGGGCATCGCGGCCGGAGATGTCGTGGCGACGGTGCGTGGGCCTGCCGCGCGCTGCTCACGGCCGAGCGGACGGCACTCAACCTGCTCTGCCATCCGAGCGGCGTTGCCACGCAGACGGTGGCTGTCGTCAAAGCCGTGTAGGGTTACAAAGCCACGATCGTGTGCACGCGAAAGACGACGCCTGGCCACCTGCGTGCCTTCGAGAAATACGCCGTGCGCGCCGGTGGTGGACCAATCACCGCTTCGGCCTCGACGACGCCGTGCTCATCAAGGACAATCATATCGCGATTGCCGGCGACATCCGCATGGCCATCGGACGGGCTCGCGCACAGGCGTTGGCCATATGGTGCGGATCGAGGTAGAGGTCGACACGATCGAGCAACTCGAACTGTCGCTCGCGGCCAGGGTCGACGCGAGGCGTCCGGCCGGGTGACCGCGCAGACGCCGCGTGCTATTGCCGCGACCGGCGTTGACCTGATTTCGGTCGGCTGGATCACGCACAGCGCGCCGGTCCTAGATATCTGGCTGGACTGGCAGGATTGACTGCCGCTCTTTGGCGGGGAAGCACTGTAAAAAGCCCGCGAGATTCCAACTTCGTTCGGAGGAGTGCATGCGTAAAATCGTTGCCGGCAAACTGCACGGCATTCACGTCACCGAGGCCAATCTCGACTACCATGGCTCGATCACGCTCGATCCAGACCATTGCGAGGAGGCAGGCTTTCTGCCTATGGAATTCGTCGATATCTGGAACAAGAATTCGGGCGCAAGGATCTCGACCTATGTCATCCTCGGCGAGCGCGGGTCGCGTTGCTGCATCCTCAACGGTGCAGCAGCCCGCACCTGCCAGCCTGGTGACCAGATCATCATCTGCAACTCGCTCTATGTCGACGAAACAAAACTGACCGCGTTAAAGCCGCGCGTGCTGACCTTCGATAAGGAGAATCGCATCGTTGACCGTCTGATCTATTCGGTCGAGCGCAGTGCGGAGGGAGGCTACAGTTTCTCCATCCTTAATGAGGCCCACGACACCCTCCCGGTTCCGGCGCTGGTAGGCAGATTATGAGAAACGCATACGCGCTTTCTTGGGTAAATTTCGATCTCAAAGATCGCGTTCTCGCCGTGGAATGCGACCGGCGCCATTGCAGGCCCCCAACCTGTTCCGACATCCCGATCTCCCTCACAGGCGCGCGTAGTTCGGCTGGAGGCGTCAGACAGAAAGTTCGAAAAGCTTCCAGGAACCCCAGCCAAATTGGATGCCCTGTGGATAACTTGGCTCCATGGGCCGTTTCGATCGCCGCGGCAGCCGTCGTTTCCGCCAATAAATCAAACGGTTGTCTGAAGGCCGCGCGAACTTCGCCTTTGCTCCATTCGCAGTTCGACAGTACCAGATTCAGAAGCCGCTTTTTCTCATGCGGAGGCTGCTGGATGAACAGCTGGCCCGCTTTGCGCGCGAGTTCCAAGAGCCGAATGCCGTCTTCCATGTATGATTCTTCAGCCTGGCCATGCGCTCGATCTCGCGCAGAAGACGTGACTGCTCAACCCGCCATTGTGCCGACATGCGGTCGTAGAAGGCGTTGTCGATGCGCCCGTCGAGCTTGTCCAAGTACATGGCCTGCAGACGATCTTCGAGGCGCTTGTGCTCCGTCTGGCACCGACGGATCGCCTGTTCTTGCTCGCGCCGCTCGTCGGCATGACTTGCCTTCAGCGCGTCACGAACCCATTCCAGCACCTCCTCGTCGAAGTGCAGCCTGTCGAGCAGCGCAGCGAACTTTTCGTCGAGCACCTCTTCCCGAACGTATTTGCGACGGCAATTGGCGTACCCACCCCGGCCTTTGTCGGCATGTCCAGTGCAGTGATAGTAGACGTACTTGCCCTTCTTGATTTCGGCCACCACTGCACAGCCGCAGTCAACGCAGGTCATCAGGCCGGTGAAGGCGAATTCATAGCCATAGGAATGCGTTGGCGTGGTGTGCCGACCCGCCAACACGCCTTGCACCCGTTCCCATAGCTCGATCGATATTAACGGCTCGTGCTTGCCTTGATGCAGCTTGCCATTCCATTGAAACAGCCCTGTGTAGAGCCGGTTGCGCAGAATGGTGTGCACAGTGCTCACCGGCGCCGGATTGCCGCTCTTGGGTTAGATAAGTCCATCGGCGTGAGCCGCCCTTCGTGAGCGCCTTGATCGAATACTGGCCGGTCGCGTAGCGTTCGAACATTTTCGTGACGACCGGTGCCAGCACCGGGTCCGGCTGGATGACCTTCTTGCCATCGCTGGCCGTCACGTTGAGATAGCCAAGTGGCGCCTTGCTGGGCCAAATGCCCTGCTCCGCCTTCTCCATCTGGCCCTTGCGGGCCTCCTCGGACAGGTTGTCGATGTAGTTCTTGGCCATCAAGACCTTGATGCCGTGCATGAACTTTTCCGAGGAGCGCGAGTCACGCGACAGCACCACACCTTCCTTGGCGAGATGGATTTCGACGTCCAGTTCGTCGAGGGTGACCCAGTCCTTGAGATTGCGGTAGAGCCGGTCGGTTTTCTCAACCAGTATGATGCACACGCCAGGATGCTTGCGCAGGTACTTCACCATCTCACCGAAATTGGTGCGGCCGGTGTTCTTGGCGGTCTCGACGTCGACATATTCCTCGACGACGCGGAAACGGTTCTGGATGGCGTAGTCCCGAAGCAGCTTGCACTGGGCCGGAATGGAGAAACCTTCCTTCTCCTGTTCTTTTGAGGATACGCGCGCATAAAGAAGCGCTTTCACCAGTTGTGACCTTTCATGATCTGCGGTTACCCCGTTCATGGTCTTCGCCCAAATCATTAGCAAGCGGACGAAGCGCTGGCAGTCACTCGCGGGAGGCCAAAGCCTGGCCGGCTGGTTTGGGCTCGGTCCATCAGTGTCGATAGCTGTCCAGCCACAGGTGCCAGGCAGAAGGCTAGATGCGGGCCAGCCTGCTCACTCAGTCCATCTTCTGCCATTCGGCGAGGATGCGAAAGAACCCGCTGACATTTTCCACGATTTGGCGCGCATCTTCTTTGGACAGCGAACGACCTGTACGTGCCTCAAAGAGCTGAACCGTTCTGTCCAGCAAGGCATTGTCGACGGCGCGTGTGCGGCCAAATTGGTTGGCCTCGACCTGCCGACCAGCATCTCTCCGCGTCTTCTTCATCGTTCTTGCCCGGTTTCGAACATGCCTTCGCAACATCAGGGCAAGGATCGGCGAAATCTTTCCAATCTCGCATGGCCGTTATGTACGCTTCCATCTCATTTTCTACTCGTGCTTGCTGCCTTGTCACACTTGGTCTCACGCCGCACCGCGAGCAGACCGTGCCGCGACCACGCATGATGAGGCTCAATTGAAGGGACGCCGCGGAGCCCTTGGGAGCCCGTCTTCCGGCCCGGAACCGGATGCGCCGGCACGAAGGCGCACAAACACTTCAAACCAGAACTGGAATTCCGGCCTCTCGCCTTCAAAATGCGCCGCCAGGGCAGCCCAAGCGACAACTGTTGTGGCCTGATCCCCCACAAAGTCTTTGCGATGTCGATGGCGTCGGCAACGGACCATTCGCCAGGCTGCAAACCGGCCTCAGTTCCGGTCGAACCGAGGGATGTCGAGCGGGTATTAATTGTTTCGGTCTTCTTGGCCTTGAGGAACTCCCTCTCGACTACGATGGGCGATCCGCCGGCGGGCCTTTTCATACTGAACCCCCATTCGCCCCGTCATCGACGCGGAAGCAGCCCCCTCCCCGCGTTCGGCCAGGCTGTCTTTGACGCATCCCGTTCGGAAAGACCTGGCTCGGCTCGGTCTGCCGGCCAATCCGACCAATATCCTCCAAGGCCGAACGGATCTGTGGCCAGGGAAATTCGTCACTGTCTTCACAAATCTCCCCTTCCCTCACCACAGCATCAAGCTTGGCCACCACGCCGGCAAGGGAAGAGGCGGGGGTTTCGGCCAATACCTCAAGCAGGTCCCCCGCCCGGTCGCCAGCCTCGTATTCGGCCCGCAATGCCGCCGAATAGCCAATTTCCCTTGCCGCAGCATCCCAGCGTGCCTGATGAGCCGCAAACTCGGCTTCAGCTTTCGCACGCATTGCCAAAGCCAAATCTTCCGGATCAAAAGACAGCACGTTGCGAACCGACTGAATTGAATGCAGCGTCACCCGCTCACCGTCGCGCAGCCGGATGGTCGCACTCGGAAAGCCAACCGTTTCTGCGAGTTTCCGTTCCAGGCGCTGCTGCTGAGCGCACAGCCGCTCAGTTTCTTCGTGAGCCGCCTGCCACTTGCGCCACACCGCAACCGCCGGATCGGCGGACAGGTCCGTTTCCAACGGATTGCCCGCAAAGGCTTTTCGCTGCCATCCCGCAATTGCAATTGCCGTTCCTGCAAGCATGCTCCTGCGGGTGACGAGAGGCAAAGTCGTGGTATTGTCGGAATCAGATGGGGTATTCGGCTCGAGCCCCATCTTCAACGGTAATGCAAGGAGGTGTTGCGCTTCGAGCTGATGATAACTTGGTCTGTCCAGACAGCCACAAGCATCAGGAAAGGAAGCGCAACATGAAGCATTTTGTTGGCCTCGATATCTCGGTGAAGGAAACCGCCGTTTGCGTTGTCGACGAAACCGGCAAGGTTTGTCGTGAGGTGAAGGTGGTCAGCCACCCTGACGATATCATTGCGGTGCTGAAGGACTCGACTTGGAACGTCGAACGGGTCGGGCTCGAAGCAGGGCCCTTGTCGCAGTGGCTATTCGAGGGGCTGGCCAGGGCCGGGCTGCCGGTCATCTGCATAGAAACACGTCATGTGAAAGCATTCCTGAAGGCGCAGCCGAACAAGACAGATCGCAATGATGCGCGCGGCATAGCCAGATGATGCGGGTCAACCTATTCCGCCCGGTGCATATCAAGACGCTGACGAGCCAGAAGCGTCGGGTGCTGCTGACAGCTCGCAAGATCTTGCAGGAAAAGGCGATCGCGATCGAGAACGATATCCGCGGTCTTCTGCGCAACTTCGGGCTCAAGGTCGGCGCCGTGGGAACGGCGAAGTTCGAGGACCGCATCCGTGAGCTTGTCGAATGCATGCCCGATCTCGAACAGATCATGGAGCCCCTGCTGGCCGCCAGGCGGAAGCTGCGCGAGGAATTTGCGCACCTGCACAGACAAGTGCTGGCGATTGCCAGGGACGATGCTACCTGCCGGCGCTTGATGACGGTCCCTGGTGTCGGCTCCATAGTGGCGTTCGCGTACACCGCGACGATCGACATTCCACAACGGTTCAGAAACTCCAAGGCGGTAGGGCCGATCCTGGGGCTAACACCGAAGCTCGACGAGTCCGGCGAAAGCAAGCGCGTTGGAGGCATCTCCCTCTGCGGAGACGGCATGATGCGAACATTGCTCTACGAAGCAGCCCAAGTCATGCTGACGCACGTGAAGAAATGGTCATGGCTGAAGGCCTGGGCGATGAACGTCGCCAAGCGGCGCGGCTTGCGCAAGGCGATAGTCGCGCTCGCACGTCGCCTGGCGGTCGTCATGCACCGCAGTGGCTGGACAATAGTGAGTTCCACTGGACGCGGGAAACCGTGGCGTCAGCCGTGTGACAGAAGGCCGGGAAGAAGAGGGAGAGAGTTCCGCCCAGCAGCGGAAGCACGTCCTTCGCGGGACGAAGGATGAGGTGAGTTCGCGATCATGGGCGTACCGGTCATGTCATGCTGGCCAGGACGCGAATCAGATTGTTCCGCCTTATTCTCTGAATCCCATCAAGGGAGGGCCCAACGGGCCGATCCCGGAGAGAAGCACGAACCCGCGAATGATGTCAGACGCTGGTAAGGCAGAAAATGACAAAAGCGCTTGACCCCAAGCCGCCGAATAGAGAAGCCATGATCCGAGCTCCTAACAGCTGGGGTTGCGGTTAGGTTGAGCTTGGCGTGTCAGCGCCTAGCTCAACCGATCAGGGAAATATCATCTTATACAAATTGATTGACGTCAATCGGATTGTCAAATTGGAAAATGCATTGACGGTGGAGCAATGTCGCGGTGCCCGAGCGATGCTCGGCTGGAGCCAAGACGAGTTAGCCAAGGCTGCAAATGTTGCTCGACAGACGATCGCGGATTTTGAGCGCGGAGCACGTGTCCCAATCGCGAACAATCTCGCAAGTATAAGGCGTACGCTTGAAGTAGCCGGAATCGAATTCTTGTCTGATAACGGTGTCCGGTTTAGAGGCCATGCCTAGCTTTTGGGCCATTCCCACTGTTAGCGAACGGAACGGAAGACATTACTTTAAGCAAGCCACGTCAGGTTCGATAACTTCATAGAGCCATCCAGCGTCAAAGAAAGCTCGTCCAATGGCTCTCGGAGACAATCGATATGGGCAAACCGTGGTCGCGCCAGCCGGTAGCCTTGACTATCTTGTCACCGAAAGACGAGTGCTTCCATGATTCGGTGGCGTAGGCCCCAATCATCAGGACGTTCGTTTTCTGAGTCAGCCCGCTGGTGAAGCCGCCGCGGTCGACGACAGCCTGTTCGCAGAATTTTCTCTGCCCATAGTTGAAAGTGCCCGTGAAGCAGTACAGCCGGCCAGCAAAGGTCAAAGTCGGGGCAGGATCGCAAAGAGGTAGCGTCGTCAGCTTTAGCACCTCCCCGAGCTCGAAATCGCGATTTGAGAAGCTGTTCAGCGTGTCCAGAAGTTCGGCATGCTCATCGGCATCGAGCACGCCGTCGTCTAGGATTTCCGCCGGTACAAGGTCCGGATGAGCGGCTGGTTGCTGATCTCAACATTTGCCGCCAACCATTTTTGAAGAAACTCGACCTCCGCGTGGTTGATGGCTCCATCTGCAGCCAGGCCTCGTGCAAGGCCAATGAGTTCGTCGATCTGGCGAGACGAGATGCGATCGTCTGCTTGTCGATATCTAGCAAAGCGACTCGCAAGCCACACCGTCATTGTCGCGATCGAGCCTCCGGCCCCATGAGCAGTACCATTGGGCTTCATCGCACGAGCTGATCTGAGAACAGTAGCGCCGCGGCTCGCATGAATAGCCGCTCTGCGCGACCAGCTTGCGGTTGACAATGCCGAGCCGCTGGCTCGGCGGCGTCGCACCGTCTCCATGCTCTGCACGCCAATCCCATGGTGCTTGGAAGGTCCCGGCCCACAAACCGATCTTCGCCGCCTGGGCCTTCGCCTGTTGCGCCGCGTACGCGCCTTGGCTGTAGCGCGGCCAATCCAGCGCCTGGCCGTGCTCGACCATCCAAGCGGCCACACTGCCACCGTCGGCGCGCCGGCAGTCGCCGACGAAGCGGTGAAAGCGATCCCATGTCACGAAGGTGCATTGCACCGGCCTCGAGGCGGCCAGGAAGTCGTCCAACGCTTCGGCCGATCGCCGGCCGCACGGATATTCGAAGCCTTTGGCGTCGTCACAGTATTGCTTGCTCTCGGGCGCGTCGATGCCGTTGAAGCGGATGCGCTGCCCGCGGATCTCAATCGTGGTCGCCGTCGATGACGGAGGCCACGCCGGTGATCGGCTCAACTCGGTTCGGCTTGATCATGTTTTGGAGATTGATTTCCGGCAGCGGTCTGCTGTTGTGCATTACAAACTGCGTCACCAGAGCGGCAGCCGCGGTTACAGTCACGAAGATCAGCCGGCGTGGCACGCTCGCCGAACGCAGGACGCGCGAGCGCCGGGCGCCGGTGCGCTTGCGCCATTGGTCGGAACGGTTGTCGTACCTTGATCTGTCCATGATTCCTCACGCCGACCAGCCGGGCCATGTGGTGTCGATCATGGGCATGCCAGCGCAGTAGTAGTCGTAGACGAACTGTCCGGTCGCCATGTCCCGGCATCGCCAGATCAGAGTGTAATTCGGGCCATAGAACTGGTCCCAAGCCACGCCATAGACCTGCGGTCGTGGGACATAGTAGCCTCCGCCGCCGTTCTTTGCTGCGGCGCCAGCAGCTGCGGCAACACCCGCGACCGCAATGCCAGTCGCTACGGCGTTGTCTGTCTGTATCAGCCTAGTGCACTTTTCGGCCGTTGCGCCGCGTCGAACTAGAAGTGCCGCAACTCGACTTCGGTACTGCTCGTCGGTGCTGCTGGCGAGCGCATGACATAACGCTGAGGTGTTCTGAGCGGTAAGGTCGCTGTCAGAAACACTTGTGTTAGTTGAGCAGCCGCCGATGAACACGGCAACGCCTGCAAGAAATGCCTTCGCCTTCATTGATAATCCCCCCGGCGAATACTGGGGGTATTTCGCGGCGCCTGTCTAGGACTTTGTTGGGGGTCGTGTCAGCGGCTCATTTCCGGCGCGGCAGCAGCAACTGCCTTCAGCCGAGAAACCACGCCGGCGGCATCGAAAGCACAGCGGATGACAGTGCGTTTCCCAATGCATGGGACCCCGCGCTCGTTTTCAAATCGCGAATTGTCCCGTCACTAAGGTTAGCCTTGGCGCCGGGGCGTCCACATCCTTACTGCAGCCCTCGTGCTCGCAGACATGATGCTGCACGCCGGCCGGCATGGCGTATTCGGGTCGTGGCAGCCTGATTTATCTGGCGCGATTAGTAGTTCCCTACTCGTCGCTATCGCCGTCGTCGTTTTCAACGTCGGATTGACTGTTCCGACTTGCGTCATCCGTGTGCTCTTCGACGTACGCTTGGCAGCCTTCATTGAATGATTGGCTATCGCCGTCACAATCCCGCTCGTCGGTGATGTCGTTCCTTGCCGCCCAATCGTATCCGGTTTCGTGGCCTGAACAGTCATCGGTGCAATCATAGCCGTGGAAAGTCTCTTGCGCGTTTACCGGGGCGACAACAAACCCGGCCAGCGCAACGGCGCCGGCTGCGGCAAGGATTCGGATCATCATAAAACACTCCTGTTGGCCCCGGCAGTTGGGTATTGTGTGACCTTGGCAAAGATGAGGCTCGACCCCAAGCCGGCGAAGAGCGCGAGCAAAAAGGGCGTTCGACCGCGTGACTGCCGATCCTTGCCCGTCTTGCATAAGCTTTGACGTGAGGCCGCGTCGCGTGCGTGGGAGCAAAATCCGTTCGACTACCATGTGGCGGCCAAGGAACGAGGCCTGGAAGCACTGAAGCTCGCTGGCAGGATACCGAGCACCTACGGCCTCAAAAGCGCCCAACGGTCTCGACCGGCCATGGAAAGAATTTCAGGACTAAAGGGCGGAGCTTTTGCGATCAACCCTGCCGTTCGATTGCCATCCCGCCGCCAAGAGCTGTCGCCCGCTCCGGCAGCGATTTCGCGTGTGAATTCCTCCTTCCCCCTGCCCGTCACCAAGGCGTCTATTTCTTTGGAAAAACCGGCGGCCGCACCTAAATCATCGTGACAGCCACATTCACAGAAAAACTGGGAGGTCACCGAGCGTGAGCGACGAGAAGCTTAGGGAAAGTGGAACGAGCGCAGCCATCAGCGCCAGTCCGACGAGAAAAACGGCGCTCGATTTTTTCGGACGCCATCTGATTGCGCTCTGCGTGTCATATCGCGACAGGGCCGATACAGCCGCTGGTCTGCAGCCTCGCGTCGCCGTTTTCTCAGGAACTCTCTTTGAGTTTCGTGGCACGGTTTCGATCCTTACCGCAGGCCATATTCTGCGATGGATCGAGAGGATGGAGAAGAGCAGCGAGATCGAAATTCTCGGCGCCAGCATAGCCGACGTATTTTCGGCGGACATAAAATGCGACCATCCAATTCCGTTAGATTTGAAAGGTGCCATCCGCAACTACGTCGACGAAGCCGGCCTCGATTTCGGTCTCATCCTACTGAGGCCATACTATGTCCGCCTGCTTGCTTTCAACGGCACCAAGGCCATTGGGGAAGAGGTCTGGGCACCGCGCCCAGACGTCAATTTCGGTGCCCATTTTATCCTCGGCCTTCCCGCCGAGATACAGAGCCAGCGGATCTCCGATGAAGGCAATATCGCACTATCGCCCATCCTGCTGCGCGTTCGCGAACTCAATGAAGATGGCGGCGCGGACTTCCCTCGTTTCGTCGGCCAGATCGACGACATGCCGCTCCAGAGCATCGAAGGAATGAGCGGCGGCCCCATCATCGGCTTCGACTTGTCGAGCCCTGACCGATATTGGATTGTTGCGCTTCAGAGTGCCTGGCTGCCCACGAGCCGCAAGGTATTCGGCTGCCCGATGCCGGTCATCGGCAAATTGCTGACGGAAGCAGTCAACGACTTGCTTAACGACCTGGGTTCCGGTGTTGTCGACACGGCCGCTAGTGTGGGTGCGGAGACCGATGGGGTCGCCGCACCCACAGGCTAAAAAACCTCGTGCTTGACCTGTCCCCAGACCTCCTGGGCACTTGGACGTACCAGTTGATCTGTTTGAAGCTGATGGCGTGCGGCGGTCACCCGCCAGACGTTCCGGCAATTCATTAAGCTGATGAGCATCGGGGAAGCGAGCTGACGCTCCCGAGGAGAAGCTTCGGGAGGCCGCGCATGGAAATCACGACGATAGGGCCTTCCTCGCCCTGACGCCGGTAACGGCCAACAATAAAAACAAACACTTACCTTTAAAGGCGGGTTATACGTCCTCGGCTCACCGTCGCACCTGTCCCACCCAGCGGAATGGGAATTCAGCCAGACGGATTGAACGAAACCGCCACCCATCCGAGGTCCACCAGCGACTGAAGTTCCCCCGCGTCTTCGTTGTGCCAATCGCGCGCAGCGCGGCGACGCCCGCGGCGATCGACACCGGACCGGGATTTTCGTCAAGCAGCTGATCGAGCACTTCGCCTACTTTTCGTCCCGTCAAGGACGCTTGGCACAGCTGGACCTTACGCGAGTCGCCCGCTTGGCCGCTTCAAAATGGCGGTGTGATCTCCGAGGGCTGACGTTGGTAAACCCACAATCGGCCACGCCCTTGCCGTTCTGCTGGGCAATTGTCTTTGCAGCAAACTAACTGTGTGATTAGACAGCCCAATGTCGTTCACAAGCGCCCGCAATTCGGCTGGTGGTGCCAGACAGAAAGTTCGAAAAGCTTCCAAGAACCCGCAGCGCATGTGTATCGGTGCGTCGTTGTCGAAAGGAGCGTCGGTTTAGGTTGTGATCGTCGCGGCGCGGCCGAGCGAGCGTAGTGACATGGTTTTCCGCCTGCCGAAACAAAAAGGCTAGCGTAGGTAACGCCGTTCATCGGAATGGACTTCTCCATCCCCTGCAATTGGAAGACATCCTCCACGGGCAACAGGTCTCGATGGACATTTTGTGCGCCCTCGTCCGCTATGATGCGCAGAAACGTTTCTCTCATCGCGGTGGCTGCGGCACGGATCGCAAAATTTCCGTAGATCACCATGCGAATATTGCCGAGAGCGCGTATCCGGGCTACGTCGAACTCCGGATAGGCGTTCGGCACAATGACCAAGGGAACGCCACCATTCCACGCCTTCGAGAAGCTCTCTATCTCACTCGGATCTTTCTTCTTCGAGTGGATCAGGATCATGTCGGCACCGGCCCGCTCGTAGGCGCGTGCTCGAAACAGAGCCTCTTCCTCGCCCAGCCCGGCTATGAGCGCCTCAGTTCGCGCGATGATCAGGAAGTCGGGGTCTGATCGCGTAGCCAAGGCGGCTTCGATCTTACCCTGGAATTCCTGAATGCGAACCAGATCATGGTGACGATCGACAGCCAGACTTGTGACTTTCGGGAACGATTTGTCTTCAATGACGATGGCGCTGGCGCCAGCTCGCTCATATTCCCGCACCGTGTGAATGACGTTGATCGCGTTGCCATACCCGGTGTCGACGTCGGCGACAATCGGCAGGGAGGTTCGTCCGGCTACGGCCCGAAGCATGTCGAGATGCTGGGTCATCGAGATCAGGCTCATGTCGGGCAGACCGTAGAGCGCCGAGAGCTCGAAGCCTGATGCCCAAACCCCATCGAACCCGGCCTGCTCCGCCAGGATCGCCGACAACGGGCTATGTGTTGCCATGATGTTGACCAGGCCCCGCTCGGCCATGGCGCTGCGCAGTCGTGCTGCTTTGGTCATCATGAAGTCCTCACATCAGGGCCGCGCACGCATCGATAATGCGCTGGCAGGCAAGCTTGAGTTCGGCCTGTGACGACGCATAAGAGATACGCAGAAACGACGGCGCCAGGAAGGCCGATCCAGGCACGGTCGCGACGCCGAATTGATCCAGAAGATAGTCCGTGAAATCGACGTCGTTGGTAATCACCTTGTCGCTCGATGTTCGCTTGCCAATCAGCCCGGAGCACGATGGAAAGGCGTAGAAAGCGCCGTCTGGCACGATGCAGCTCAACCCTGGTGCACGGTTAAGCAGATCGACCACCAGGTCGCGTCGCTTCTGAAACTCGGCCGCGAAATCCGCTACATGGTGTTGGTCGCCGCCGATGGCTTCGACTGCCGCGTATTGGGAGATCGAACTGGTATGCGACGAAGTCTGGCCTTGAATTGTGTTCATCGCCCCGATCAGCCGCGCAGGCCCGGCTGCGTAACCCACGCGCCAGCCCGTCATCGCGTTTGCCTTCGAGACACCGTTGACGATCACAACCCGCTCGGAAAGATCGGGAGCGACGGCAAGAATTGTGGCGAAAGGAACCCCGTAAACCAGCTTTTCGTATATGTCGTCAGAGAGGATGTGCACATGCTGGTGTTCTCGCAGCACCTGGGCCAAGGCATCGAGCTCGTCCGCTGAATACACCGCCCCTGTCGGGTTGCATGGCGAATTCAAAATCAGCCATTTCGTTCGCTTCGTGATGGCTGCGGCCAGTGCTTCCGGTTTGAGCTTGAAGCCATTGTCCGGTGCGCACGGCGTCAACACTGCCGTCCCGCCGGCCAGGGCCACCATATCAGGATACGAAACCCAGCACGGCGTCGGTATGATGACTTCGTCGTCGGCATCGAGACTTGCGTAGAGCGCATTGAAGATGACTTGCTTGGCGCCGCAGCCAACAGTCACCTGGTCGACGCTATAGGCCAACCGATAGTCGCGCCTTAGCTTGGCGCAGATTGCCTCGCGCAACTGTATGGCGCCGGCGACGGCGGTATAGCGCGTGCGTCCCTCGCTGATGGCGCGGGCACCCGCATCGCAAATGGACGCCGGCGTGGGGAAATCAGGCTCGCCCTGGCTGAGAACGATGACGTCGACCCCGCTGTTTCTCAAAGCCGCTGCGCGAGCGGTCATTGCCTTTGTTTCCGATGGACGGACGGTTTGGAGTCGACGCGAGATTATCGTCAATGCGAGCGCCTCGGCCTCATGCTGGAGCCGGTTTGCCGCAATTCGTGTTCATCGATCAACTTTGACCATCGGGCAACTGGATGTTGCTCATCGACTATTTCGATGCGACGCTTGGAGATTTTGGTTTTACTGGATCCTCTCGGCAGAGCCGGACAAGCCATCTGCAGAACATCCGCGCCAGATCCAGATTTTGACTGCGGTCTACCGCATGGGCGTGATATTGCATGCCACTGGGTGTTCGCGTGCCCGTGACGACTTCCAGCAGCCCCTGCTGGATAAGATCGCGGACGAGGACCTCCGGCGTCACCAGCAAACTCTTGCCGTGCGCGATCGCCGGGAGCGCGAGATAGTGGTGGTCGTATCGGGCTCCCATCTTGATATCGCCCGGTCGGATATCCATACCCCTCAGCCAGGTGGGAAGGGTGTCCGGACGAGACGTAATCGAGACGATCGGAATGCGCGTCACGATATCGATCGCCTTGCCAGCCACCTGTCGAGGCGACCCGACGCAAACCAGGTCTTCGTTAAGGAGCACCCATCTGTCGGAAGGCTCCGCCAACGCCAGATCACGTGTAATCAGCACATCGAAATTGTCGGCCGATGTCGGCTGGGAGAGCGTGGTGACAACGTCGACTACAGCGCCGCCAGCCTCGGATGAAAAGGCCTGGATGTTCGGGATGAGAAGCGTCGAGGCGAAGGTGGGCAGCGACGTCCTGACCAGAATGCGGTTCAGGTCTGTTTGCCTCCGCCGCTTCATGCGCTGCGCTGTAAAATAAATTGTGTCGAGCGGCTCACTGACGGCGCTGGCAAAGAGCCTTCCGAACTCGGTCAATTCGGAATTGCGCCCCTGCCGCTGAATAAGTTTCGAGCCAAGGTAATCCTCAAGAACGGCAAGATGCCTGCTGACGGCGCTCTGCGCGACACCCAACACGACCGCGGCCCGGGTCACGCTCTTCTCGCGTGCGATCACGACAAAGGCACGCACGGAATTGAGCGGCAACGATTCTTGTGCTTCGGGCAAAACAGGCCTCTTTCTGGAATGGCGGGCGGATCACTTTGGAGCGCTTTTAGTTCGAATTATTCGATGATTGTCACAGGAGCGTAACAGCAGGCCGATAGCCCAAAAGCCGTCAATCAACCGAGACGTGACCGATGGCCCAAACCAAATTCCCAGCCGTCGGTTTCGATGTGCTGCGTACGGATGCGGTTGACGAATGTCGGACGCCGAATTCGGGGCAGACGGTATGCGCATGTTGACTGCAAGTTCTCAGGGCCGACGCGCTGACCTGGTTGTTGCGAACCGCACGAGCGCCTGCCACCTGCCGCACGGTTGCGAGGAAGGGTCAACGCACGCAGCAGACACCATTCCGTTGATAGACATTCGGAATCTGACCGTCGCCTTTGGCGGGACGCGCGTCCTGCGAGGCATCGATCTCACGGTACAAGCTCGCGAGAGCATCGGCCTCATCGGCGGAAGCGGAAGCGGCAAATCGATAACCTGGCTTGCGGCGATGGGCCTTTTGCCGGCAACAGCCGAGGTTGGCGGAAGCGTGTTGCTGCGCGGAAGCGAAATTCTTCACGCACCGCGGCCGCGGCTGGAGCGGCTCCGCGGCGGAACGGTCGGGATCGTCTTTCAGGATGCGGCTGCGGCGCTTAACCCGGTTCGCAGCGTCGGCTGGCAGATCGCCGAGGTCCTTCGGCTGCATCGCGGCATGGTCGGACAGTCCGCGCAGGACGAAGCGAAACGATTGCTGGACCAGGTTGGGATTCCGCAAGCTCGCCAGCGTCTAGGCGCTTATCCGTTCGAGCTGTCAGGCGGGCAGAACCAACGCGTGATGATCGCGATGGCGCTGGCCGCGCGGCCGGCGATCTTGATAGCGGACGAGCCGACGACCGGTCTCGACGTCACCATTCAGGCGCAGATCCTCGACCTGTTGCGGACGCTGCGGCAGGAGATGGGAATGGCGCTCGTCATGATCTCTCACGACCTCGGCGTCGTCGCTGATATCTGCGAACGAACCTACGTTATGCATGCGGGCGCTATCGTGGAAGAGATTTCCGTCAGGGACCTACACACATCGCCGAAGCATTCCTACACGAAACGGCTCGTCGCGGCGGCTCCGCCATGGACCTCT
Source organism: Mesorhizobium loti (assembly GCF_001510895.1). Taxonomy (GTDB): domain Bacteria; phylum Pseudomonadota; class Alphaproteobacteria; order Rhizobiales; family Rhizobiaceae; genus Mesorhizobium; species Mesorhizobium loti_A. Next base: position 69,846 of record NZ_LPWA01000111.1, read on the forward strand.
ATCGGGCCTTTAGCGGATCACGCTGCCCTTCCTGGCCAAGGATCGGTCAGGGCTCCGATTGAAAACCTCGCATGACGACGGCTCCCCTAATCGAGGCTAAGGACCTCGTTAAGACCTATGGCTCGCACCCGCGGCTGATAGGCAAATCCTACCCCGTGCGCGCCGTCGACGGCGTTTCGCTGAAGCTGATGCGCGGCGAAACGCTGGGGCTCGTGGGCGAATCCGGATGTGGCAAATCCACGGTCGGACGGCTGATCCTCGGCCTCGAGGCTCCAGACAATGGTTCCGTGACATTCGATGGAAGCCCGCTCGCCAGGGCCGGGAGTGCGGAATGGCGCCGGTCGCGCGCGCGGATGCAGATGGTGTTCCAGGATCCGCTGTCAGCGCTGGATCGCTTGCTACCGGTCGCCGCGCAGGTCCGGGAACCGCTGGTGATCCACAAATTCGGATCTCAGGCGCAAATGGACAAGCGCGTGGCGGACCTGCTGAATGCCGTGGGCCTCACGGCAGCGCAAGGGCGTCGGCTGCCGGGCGAATTGTCGGGCGGCCAGAGACAGCGCGCCGTGCTGGCCCGGGCGCTGGCAACATCGCCGGATGTGTTGGTATGCGACGAACCAACGTCCGCTCTGGACATGTTGGTCCAGTCGCAGGTTCTCGAGCTTCTTGCCGAAATCCAGTCGAAATCGGGCGTGGCGATGCTCTTTATAAGCCACGATCTACGCGCCTTGCGCAGGGTCAGCGACCGCGTCGCGGTGATGTATCTCGGCGGCATCGTCGAGGAAGGCCCGGTGAATGAAGTTCTGGAGACGCCACGCCATCCATACACCCAGGCATTGATTTCATCGGTGCCGGGTGTCCACGGATTGAACCCGAACCGCATTTTGCTAAGCGGCGAGCCGCCAAATCCGACACAGAGACTGCCGGGTTGCGCATTTCAGCCTCGTTGCCCACGCGCCGTTCAAGCTTGCAGCTACACGGCCCCGACGCTCCGTCCCATTTCAAACGTGTCTCATCGGGTGGCGTGCCATCTATTGCACACCGGGTTGCATCGGCCGACGCCGTGAGGACCGTCGCATGACATTCGTGGCGGTACGCCTGGCGCGCGCCTTTCTCACCATGCTGATAGTGGTCAGCTTCGCCTTCGTGGTGCTTCGTCTGTCGGGCGACCCGGCGCTGGCTATTCTCACCAACGAAGCGCCTCCCGAAGCGTTGCTGGCCTTCCGGCAGTCCTGGGGTCTCGACCAACCTATTCTCATTCAGTACCTGAACTATGTTCGCACCATCCTTGGCGGTGACTTTGGTGTGTCGATGCGCGATGGACGCGATGCTTTCACCGTCGTCGCCGAGCGCATTCCCGTCACGTTGGCGATAACCGTTCCCGCACTGGTCCTCAGCATCTCGATCGGGGTCACTGCAGGTATATGCGCGGCGTTCAGTCCAAACGGCCGCCTGGACCGCGGCATAATGTTTGGCGCGGTCGCAGGGTTCACTATTCCTTCTTTCGTGTTGGGTCTCCTGCTCGTGCTGGTGTTTTCGGTGTGGTTCGGCGTCTTGCCGTCCGGCGGGGCCCAGCGTTGGACGAATGCGATCCTTCCGATCGTGACACTGGGCGTGGGCAGCGCGGCAACTCTAGCCCGCTATACGCGCGCCGCGCTGCTCGAGGTCATGAACCGACCCTATGTCCGCACAGCGAGCGCGAAAGGCGTACCCTGGAGACAGACGATCTTGAACCATGCCTTGCCGAACGCCGCGGTTCCCATGCTGACGATCCTTGGCTTCCTCGTCGGGCAACTCATCGCCGGCGCCGTGGTGGTCGAAAACGTATTCTCCTGGCCAGGCGTCGGACGCCTGCTCGTGGCGTCGGTGGCGAGCCGCGACCTTGCAGTCGTCCAATGCCTGCTGTTTTTCGTGGCGGCAACGATGATCGCCGCCAATATGGTCACCGACATCCTCTACAGCCTGTTTGATCCACGCCTTCGCGCCTCCGCCAATGGAGGTGGCAGATGAACGATGCCGTCAAACAGGAGGAGCAGGTCGGTATAGCCCCGAGGAAACTTCCTCCTGCCAGCATATGCTGCGCCATCGGGTGGCTCGGGCTGCTGCTCGCGGTAGGCCTGTTCGGCCGCTGGCTGGCTCCCTATGACCACACTGCGATCAGTCTGCTCGACCGGCTGGCGCCGCCAGTCGGCTTTGGCGGCAGCTTCGCACATCCTCTTGGAACCGACGAACTCGGCCGCGACCTGCTGTCTCGCCTGCTGGTATCGATCCAGATGAGCGTTCTGATCGCATGCGGCGCCACCGTGTTAGGCGCGGTTCTCGGTACTTTGCTGGGCTTCCTGGCTGCGCATGTGCGCGGCACGGTCGAGCAGATGATCCTGGCGCTCGTCGATTTCCAAGCGACGATGCCGTTCCTCATTCTGGCCCTGGCCGTGCTGGCCTTCATCGGCAACTCGTTGTTGATCTTCACCGGGCTTCTGGCCCTGCACGGCTGGGAGCGCTATGCGCGCATCGCGCGCGGCCTTGCCCTCAGCGCCAATGCTCAAGGCTATGCGGGCGCGGTCTGGCAGCTCGGCGCAGGCCCGGTGCGCATCTACCTCTTTCATATCCTCCCCAATGTGATGGCGACGCTGATCGTGTCGATGACCATCGCGTTTCCCGAGATCGTGCTGGTGGAGAGTGGACTGAGCTTCCTTGGCCTCGGCGTTCAGCCGCCCGCCACGTCGCTCGGTTCCATGGTCGGCTCCGGTCGCGACTATCTCGCAACAGCACCCTGGATTCTCATCATTCCCTCGGCGACCATTTCGCTAATGGCGCTGTCTGTATCCCTCGTCGGAGACTGGCTTCGCGATCGGTTCGAAAGAACCGGGTTGCGATAGGCGGCCTCCATTCCCGTTTGCAACAGCCACAGCAGGAGCGCTTCCATGCCGATAACCAGAAGGACGTTGATGCAGACCGCGGCGGTGAGCGTCGCGCTTTCGGCCCTTGCCAAGCCCGCGTCGGCCGAGAAGGCCAGGCCTAGCATTGTGGTGGCCATGCCCTCCCAGCCCGACTTCACGGACCCGGTGATGGCCAACAATACTCCGACTTTGCGCACGCTCTACAACGTGTACGACGCGCTTTTGCGGCTGGATTACAACCAAAATCTGAAGGTCGTGCCGGCCCTCGCTCAAAGCTGGCGGAGGGTGGACCCCAGCACGCTGGAGTTCGTCCTGCGCCCGAATGTCAAGTTCCACGACGGCTCGACGATGAGCGCCGATGACGTCGTCTTCTCGTTGAGCGAGGCCCGCCGCAAAGGACCTGAGGGAAAGGGCGCCACAGTGGCTGCCCAGTACCAGCGCACGATCGACAAAATTGTCGCCACGGACGCTCAAACTGTTCGTATCACCACCAAGACTCCCGATCCCGCGCTCGAGAAGAAGCTGGCGGCCTGGTCGTGTCAGATCGTCAGCAAGGCCGCCTTTGAGAAGGCGGGAAGCTGGCAGGCCTGGTTCCAGGCGCCGATCGGAACCGGACCCTACAAGATCACGGACAATCGCAAGGATGTCGGCCTGACGCTTGAAGCGCATGATGAATACTGGGGCGGCCTTCCACCGTTCCAGCGGATCGAGTTCCGCGTCGTCCCTGAAAGCGCATCGAGGGTCAACGGCCTTTTGGCCGGGGACTACGATCTGATCTCGGATTTGCCGAGCGACCAGTTCCAAGCCATCGGGGCGAATGACGCGCTCGACCTGCTTGGAGGCGCGATCCTCAACATGCGAATCCTGGCAATCGACACCACGGCTCCGTGGCTCTCGGACCCGAACATTCGCAGGGCAATGAGCCTCGCCATAGATCGCGAGCTGATCGTCAAGCAATTGTGGGCCGGCCGCATCGCGGTTCCGAACGGCGCGCAATATCCGATCTTTGGCGACGTCTACGTTCCGGATTTTCCAGCGGTTGCCCACGACCCCAAAAAGGCGGCCGAACTCGTCAAGGCGTCCGGCTACGGTGGCGAAACTATCCCCTACAGGCTGCTCAACAACTGGTATCCGAACCAGGTCTTGACCGCTCAGGTTCTGGCCGAGATGTGGAAAGCGGTCGGCCTTAACGTCACCCTGCAGCCCATGGAAAATTTCAGCCAGGTCTACCAGAAGCCGATCGGCGCCGTGTGGGACGAGTCCATCGTGCCCGCCTGGCCCGATCCGACTGCGATGGTGTGGCGACAATATGGACCTGGCGGCGGCCTCAACAAACTGGCGATCTGGAATTCGCCCGAATACCAGGACATCGGCGTCAAATTCGAGCAAAGCGCCGATGCCGATGCACGGCGCAAACTTCAGCAGCGCTCGCTCGAAATCATCGCCGATCAGGTCCCGTTCATCATCCTGCACAGCAACGGCGGTTTCTATGCCAAGAAGAAGTCCGTCGCCTGGGCACCCTATCCGGCCTTGCCGATGGATTTCGGACCGTTCAATCCGGCGACGAATACGCGCGGCATCTGATGATCAAGGTCATTCAGATCACCGACATCCACCTCGTTCCGCGCGGAACAGAACTCCGGCGGCTCGATCCGGAGCGGCGCTTTCGCGATTGCCTGGAACAGATCGAGGCAGAGCATTGGGACGCCATGGCGGTGGTTGTTTCCGGCGATCTCACCGACAGTGGCGACCGCCCGTCCTATGAACTGCTACGCGACATCCTTGCCGACTATTGGCTGCCACCGGTCTATCTGACGCTCGGCAACCACGATCGGCGGTCGACATTTTCACATGTGTTCCCCGGTGCGGTGGATGCCCGCACCGATGCGGTCCAGGCGCAGATCGACCTTGGCTCGCAACAGGGGCTCGTCCTCGACACGTGGATGGAAGGAGAGCATGCGGGGACGCTGTGCCCGCAGCGGCTCGATTGGCTCGCCGAACGCTTGCGGCTGGATCCCCGGCCCGCCCTGTTGTTCATGCACCACGCGCCGCTGCGCGTAGCCTTGAAGCGGATCGATCAAATTCCACTATTGAGCGACAATGAGCTCTGGGAAACGCTTGCGCCGTTCCGCGATCGCGTTCGCCACATATTTTTCGGCCATATGCATCGCAATGTCAGCGGCTCGTGGCGAGGCGTTCCCTTCACCGTACTTTCTGGAACGACGCATCACGGAATGCTGGATTTCAAGACCGAGTTTATCCGCGATACGATACTCGATCCCTTCTATGCGGTTATCCTGGTCGACGATCGCGACATCGTCGTCCATTTCAACCAGGTGCGACGCCACTGGGAGGCGACGACCCGACGTCCCGGCCCGACCAACGCCGATTTGCGGGAGAGTGCCGATATCGTTGCCTGAACAAGGACGTCATGATCGGTCGGCGTTCGGTTCCCGATGCTGGGCAGCCATGGCCGCCACGCCTATCAAAACCAGCGCCAGCCCGGCAAATTGTATTGCCGAAAGGGCTTCGCCGAAGCAGACGACGCCGATGGCGACACCTACCGGCACGCGCAGATAGGATTGAGCGGTGGTTGCGAGCGAGCCCAGGGACTTGAGAAGCCTGAAGTAGAGCACGAAGCCGATCGTGGTCGGAAAAATCGCCAGGGAGATCAAGCCCAGAACAGACCTCGCGGATGGAGCAACCTGCCAACCGTTGTCGAGAATGAAACTGAGCGGGATCAAAACAACCGCACCGCACAGCAGGGAGCCTGCCGCGGGCGCGGTTGGATCGAGGTGACGGAACTGCCGGCCGAGCGTCGCAGAGCACGCGAAGCAAATGGCGGCGCCGACGATCGCCAATTGCTGCGGCATCCCGGTGAGCCACGCGCCATGGGAGTTGCGACCGACGACAAGGACAACGCCAAGCAGGCCCAGAACGACGCCAAGCATTCGCTTGGTGTTGGGAACTTCCAGCCGTGTAACGAACACGCCGATCAAGAAGGTGAATACGGGCGTGGTGGAACTCAGGATGGTGACAACTGACGTGTCGATTGTCTGCTGTGCCCAAGCGATCAGCGTGTAGGGGATAACGCTGTTGAAACAGGCCTGCAACGCCAGTGCCGCCCACACTCTCCGCGTTCGTGGCAGGCTGATGCGGTGGAATGCCATGAATGCCAAAAGGATAGCGCAGGCCATGCCAGTGCGCGCGGCGACCAACGTCGCCGGTGGAATCGTCTCGACGGCAATCTTGATCAGGCCGAACGTCGCGCCGGAGAAAGATGACATCAAGAGCAGCAGCGCGTAGTCGTTTACGTTGCCCCGCGCAGGGATGTCCTGGGTCTGGGAGACGGACATCGGCACTACCCAGACATGGCAACCGGAATCTGGCGCCGGGCGACGCCGACGCGGCCGTCGACGAATGTCCTGCACCAAATCTCAAACAGGATCGCATTCCAGGCATATCTGAAGTTCGTCGGCGCCAGCGCGTACCGGACATCAGCCTTGATTTTGTCGATCGAGGATGGGGCAAGCACGCCGCGATGCCGTATAGCGTCTGCCGGCAGGTAGTGCTCAAGCAATCCGATGAGCATGCTTTGCATTTCGGCATCGTAGCGAAGGTGCTGAATGCCCTTGCGACGATAGCGGATCGATGCGGGCAGAACGGAGCGCAGTGACCGCCGGAACAACCGCTTCACGCCGAAGACATTGACCTTGTCGGAATCGGGCATGCGCAGTGCGAAGTCGATAAGCTGCTTGTGCGCAAACGGCGTGCGCAGTTCGATGCCATAATGGCGAGCCAACAAGGTCTGGGCGCCGGTGCGTTCATCCCATGTTTCGAGGTCAGACGCGAGCGCCTCGAACAATGTCGACGCGTGTCCCAACCAATGCTCGAAGCCAGCCGGGATGCCCTCATGGCCGACGACCGCGCAAGGTTCGGAGTCGCGCTCGGCTTTGTGATGATAGCTTTGGTCGGCAACCCGCTTTATGCCCAGAGGCCGAAGGTAACGCTCCTCCATCTTATGACGCCAGAGCCGGCGGTGGGTGGACATACCGGCGAAGATCGCGTCGCTCACATTGCCGGAATAGAGCACGTCGACATGCCTGGCGGCCAAGCTCCAAAGCGCGCTCAGGCATGGCAGCTCGTCATATCCGCCGGGGTTCCCGAGAATGGTCACGGTCTCCTCGATACGATCGCGAATGTCCGACGGGCCGACGAACAATTCATGGTGGTCGGTTCCGAAATAGGAGGCCGTGGCGCGCGCGCCGCGGATTTCGGGGTCCTCCGAGCCATAGCCGACGGTAAAACTATGCAGCCGTTCGCCCGGATAGGCCTCGCGCAGCAGAGCGGTGATGGCCGCGGAATCGATACCGCCGCTCAGAGTGATGCCGATCCGCCGGCTCTCGACCGGGCCGCTGTCTCGGACAGCTCTGCGAATTCGGGAAAGAAGTTCCCGGGGGTCGCATGTTCGCGTGGGGACAGGATAGTCTCTGGGCTTTGGCTCCAGCCGACGGATCTGCTGCGCCTGCGGCGAGACAATCTCGAGGTAGCCGGGCCTTACCGGCCTCACGGTCTTGTGGAAGGTTGTAAATGGCGGAGCCCAGCCCTCCCGGAGAAAATAGGCTATGGCCGACTCATCATATTCGCTGACGAGTTCGTCGAGCAGAAGGAGATCAGCCGCGGAAACAGAATACGCCAGCCAGTTCGCTCCGCGCGCCCTGTAAAGCGGGATTGTTCCGAACGGGTCGCGAGCCAGGTATGCGGTCCTGTGGATGCTGTCGAACAGTGCGATGGCGAATTGCCCGTCGAGGCGATCGAAGGCTGCAACGCCGACCTTCGTGAACAGCTCGATGAAGCTGATCGGCTCGAAATCGACGGAGCTCGCTGTACTCGACAGGCGTGGCCGGCCTGAGATCTGGACCGATATGCGGTTGTTGGATGCTTCGATCACCGGCTCTGAACCTGCGGCCGCCTTCGCGCGTGCGGTCTTGTCGGGGGCGGAACCATCAAGCTCTAAGACGGTGAACATGATCAACGCCCCGGGATATCCATCGCAAGATCCGTCGACAACGATGACAGGCTTGGCGCTGCAGGCTCGAGATTCTCGGCTTGGCCCGGTCTCGGGTCGGGCGCCTGGCCGGCGCGCCACAGACCGGACGCAAGGGCGAGCGAGGCGGCAACGCAGAAGACCGTGACAACAAGATACATGGCGCCGGCCGTCTTCGGTATCCGAACCGGCGTGACGTGCAAAGCCGCAAGCCCAAACAGCGCAAGGGCCAGAAGCGCAGGGAATACGATAGCCGGGATAAACGGGCGCGCAAGGAACATCACCGCCGTCACCGGCAACGCATATGTGGTCGGAACGCCGATGAACCGGCCGCCGGGCGAACCGAAAACATTGAAGTAGCTCAAACGCAAGGCGCTTGCCAAAACCAGCGTCGCCGCCGCGACGATCGACAAGAGCAATCCCTGTCCCACGACCAACAGGGTGATCGCCGGAAAGATGCCCGCGCTGACCAGATCCGCCAATGAATCGAGATTTTTGCCAACCTCGCCCGTTTCGGGCGCGCGTCCTCTGGTGCGCTTGGCGACCACCCCGTCCAGGTGATCGGCCAGCAACGCCCACAGCGCGACGGCGACACCCGCTTCGGGGCGACCGGCAAGCACAAGGCTGATGGCGATCACGGACAAGACGAGACCCGTTCCGGTGATGGCGTTTGCAGGGTCGGCAAGTTGACGAAGCATGTGCGTTCCTCTCGGCCTGGGCGATGGATCAGGAGGCTTGCGACAAGACGGCCAGCTCGGGCGGCGTGGCGAAGAGATCTTCCGCCATTCTTAGATCCGCCTGATTGTCGATCTCGTACCATTTCACGGTGTCGCAGCGCGCTGCCGTGATCTTCAGGCCACCGCCAATGAGCTGCGCCAGCACCTGTTCGGTATAGGTTATCCCCGCCCCGGTAGCGATCAGATCGTCGAGCGCTGGCACGATGACCCTTGAGAGGGTGGCGCGGGAGAACCGGAACAGATTGAGCGTTTTGAAGAGACGAGGGGCGCCGCTCTGATTGAGGTCCGCGGCCGTCTGCTTCATGCGAACTTCCGCGATTGTCCCGGCCGGGCCGAGAACGACGGCGGAGCCTTCCATGTCTTCGGTGAACGGCGCCACCGCGGCCGCGTCGCCTGCGCCCGCGGCCAGGAGCGACACCAGTGCCTGCCGTTCGAAAAAGACATCCCCCTCGAGCAGCAGGACGTCTCCGCTGAGCAGGGTGTGGCGCGCCAGCCAAAGCGAATAGGCGCTGCCGGTGCGATCGTAGACGGTCGATTCGACGTAGTCGATGTCGACACCGGCAAAACGGTCGCCACAGGCGTACTCGATTGCATCCTTTCGGTAACCGACGACGATTGTGGCCGACTTCACCCCCATCGCGCCGAGATGGCGCAGCGCGTTGTGGATGATCGAGACGCCGAGGACCTCCACGAGCGGTTTTGGCCGAAAGTCGGTCAACGGCCGCAGTCGCGAACCCATGCCCGCGGCAAGGATGACTGCGTTTTGCGGTACTTCAGTCCTGAACATGACGGCTTTCCTTAAGCTACGTTGCGCGATGCTTGGGTCCATGATGCAAAGGTTCCGACGAGCCTCTCGAGACCAAGCGCGAGCTTGTCGTGGGTGATCCCGTAAGAGAGGCGCAAACCCATCGGATCGCCGAAGGCGCTGCCGGACACACCGGCCACTCCGGTTTCGGCAAGCAGGGCGTTGACGACATCGTCCGCGGTCCGCGGCGCTGCGGACATTGCGTCGACGTCGGCCAAGCTGCTGAGGTCGAGATAGAAATAGAACCCGCCCTGCGCGGACGGTGGCGGAACGCTCTTCAACCGGGACAAGATATCCATTCCGAGGCGACGGTTTTTCTCGAGCAACGCCCGAAGACCGTTCAGAAAGCTGGCGTCGCCACCGTCGAGATGCGCCAGCACGGCGTGCTGGGCGATTGCATTGGGATTCGAGGTCGTGTGCGACTGTATCGCCTTGACGGCGGAAATCACGGGCTTGGGCGCCGCGAGATAGCCGATGCGCCAGCCGGTCAAGGCCAGGCTCTTGGAGAAGGCATTGACGATGAGCGTCCGGCTTCGAGCTTCCGGCACCAGCGAGACGATGGGATGATGGATATGAGGCGCATGGACGAAGTCGCGATAGCACTCGTCGAAGATGATCCAGAGATCTCTGGCGACCGCGAGCTCACCCAACGCGGTCAATGTGTGTTTGTCGTAGACAGCGCCGGTTGGATTGTTAGGGGTGTTGACGACGATGGCGCGGGTCGCCGGCGTCAGCGCCCGCTCTATATCGGCGATCGAGGGGACATAGCCGGACGCCCGCGTATCGACGGTCACGGGCTTGCCGCCCGCAACCAGCACCTGGGCTGGAAAGGTCGTCCAATACGGTGCGGGGATGATGACCTCGTCGCCGGGATTGAGCAGGACCATCGCCACGTTGAACAGCGCCTGCTTGGCGCCGGCCGTCACGGCGATTTCATCCGGCTCCCAGGTCTGACCGGTCTCAAGTGAGACCTTGCGCGCCAATGCCTCCCGCAGTTCCGGCAGCCCGGTTGTGTCGGTGTAACGATTGATGCCTTGCTCAATGGCCGCGATTGCCCCGGCCCGGACAGTCGGCGCCAGGTCGCTCAAAATCTCGCCGGCCGTCAGATCGACAACGGTTTTGCCGGCTTCGGCCGCCTTCTTTGCCGCGGCCCGCGCGGCCGACGTTCCCGATGTTTGGAACAGGCTCATCCGTTGCGCCAGCATGGGGCGCCCTCCTCGTCAACGATTTCTATTGTGTCGGCTGTCGGCCTGCCTAACGATGTCCGTTGCCGGCGTGGGGCAGGTAGCGTTCTTCCGCGGCGGCCAGCTCGTCGTAGTTCATGAGGTCAAACAACTCCTCAAGCGTTGCGACGTCGCCTTCGACCCCTGCGATCGCCCCATCCCGCATGATGCGGCCGCAGACGTCGCGCATGGCGGCTATTGCCGCTCGCATGTTGTGGTTCGCCCAGATGACGGTGGCTATTCCCGCGGCGCAATATTCGGCGACGGGCGTACGATAGTATTTGGTCGGCACGATCACCACCGGCAGGCGGTTCTGCCAGGCGCGCGTGAAGGCGAAGATCTCGTCGGGATTAGATTTGCGCGAGTGGATGAGGATCGCGTCCGCGCCCGCGTCGGCATAGGCGTGCGCCCGCGTCAGCGCCTCTTCCTGTCCGTGCCCGGCAATGAGCGCCTCGATGCGCGCCACCAGGACAAATTCGGGGTCTGAGATCGTGTCCTTGATCGCCTTTAGGCGGCCGCAGAATTCCCCGACTTCCGCGAGAGGATGACGGTCGCCGACAAAGGAGTTCATCTTCGGGAACCCCTTGTCCTCGACGCAGACCCCATGCGCGCCATGTCGGTGCAGCTTGCGCGCCGCGATCCGCGCGTTGTTGAAGTTCCCGAAGCCGCTGTCGGCATCGACAAGGATTGGGATGCTCGTGGCATCGGCCATGCGCTCGACGACATTGACCAGGTCGGTCCAGGAGGCCTCGTTGGCATCGCGATAGCCCAGGCTGGAGGAGATCGACAATCCCGAGGCCCACAGTCCCTTGAAGCCGGCTTTTTGCGCGATGGCCGCCGAGAGCGCGTCATGCGCTTCCATGAGAAACGAAGGCGCGGCGCCGATGTGAACGAGTTCACGCAGCCCGCCAAGTTCTTCGGCACGACTATACTGACATCCGCCGCGGCGCGGCGAAGTTACGGTCTCTAGCATCTTTGATTTCCTCGACCACTTGAATTCGCGAGTCTTCCGCTCGCCAACTCTAAGTTGGCATCACTTCCCAATTTCTGTCAATCCCTAATTTAAGTTGTCAATCGCCGGCCCTTCAGCGATGCGAAATCGGCATCACCCGATCCCCGCTGCATCACGGGCGGGTTGCTTGCCGAGTCGACACAAACGTGTCATAAATATTTCACATGCGGCAGAAGTATTAGCAGATGCGCACAATTGTATTTGACGATCGCGGGCGCCTTTGGGACGCCGGCTCGCAAGCATTCCGGACCATGTTGCACTGCCCGGCGCCAGACTTCGATCTTCTGGACTATGCCATAAACAATTTGGGTTTTGTTGCACTCAGCGCCGTGAGAAGCGGAGCGCTGAGGATCAAGTTCAGGCCGATGCTGGCCGCGCCACGAGGACTTGCCGCGGCCCTGTTTAGCCTGGCCGATCAGCGCCCCGAGCGGGTGGTGGTGTCGCACTCCGGCAATGGCTGCAGCGACGAGTTGTTCGCCGGCGTCGGCCAAGCCATGGACCGCGTCGCCGAACTCGCGTCGCATTTGTCGGGCGGCACCATCCCGTTCGCAAATGCCGAGCGGCCGGTTCAAGAACTAGCTGGCGGCAGGCACCCGCTGTCGGTTCTATTTTCTGTATGGATCGAGCACTCGCAGCGCAGCGATTTCTCGGACCAGATCGATTTGCTAAATGGCTTGCTGGGCGGCCGTTTCATGAAGGTCTCGCGGGACGTCGATCGGCTAAGGATGGATGAGATCGGCCCGGGGTTTGTGTCGCATAATGACAGATGGCGGCAGAATGCCGTTGGGCGGCCGATGGAAGATCAGCCGGACTACGCTTATGGGCTATGGGCCCGCGACCTGTTCAAGGGCGTGCTTGACCAAGATAGGCCGCGGTTTGACGACATCGACGCCATCATCCGCAGGCCGCATTTGAACGACAAGGTCCGGCTACGCTACCACTGCCTGATCCTGCCTTGCCGGCATCCGGCATCGACGGACAGCTACCTGCTTTGCGCGTCCATAATCGATGAGGCGATCGATCTTCACGGCACCGCAACAGCGGGACGTTCGGCGACAGGTGCGGTGAGCGCATCCAGGGTGGCCTCGAGATCGGAAAAAAGCTGCGCCGTTTCCATCCAGACGAATGCGCAGCGGACAGCGCCAAGCGGCGCAAGACAGAAATCGACGGAGCTGTACTCGACGTTGGTGTAGCCGGTACGATCCGCCATCCCGCCGGCAATCACGGCATCCGCCATCATGCTGATGGTGAAATCGGTTCGCCAGTGCGTGTAGGCGAATGCCCTCGATATCCTGGGAATAATCGTCGCCAGCCCCCTGCCCCGGAAATCTGGCCGGTACCAGCCTCCGCCTGAAAAGACGACGCGTCCGGAAATCTTGGACGCGGACGGCGCCGTGACGACACAGCTATCGCCGCGCTCTCGGGCTGCCTGCGGATCTGCGAAGAACATCCTCAATGTGGTTGCCTCGGCGTCGAAGGAGGTCGCGTCCCATTCATAGAAGCGGGCCGCCTGGGTTGCGACCACCTCACCGGCGCCATTGCGTCCAAGAATGGCGAAGGCGCAGTTCTCAGTCGCACCGCCCAAGGACGGGTTGAAGATCGGCATCAGCGGCCGCCAGGTCTCGCGGTTCGCCTCGTTGGCGGCAATCAGGTCGTCGAGGCTGGCAAAGTGCAACGTCACGCCGAGGTCCCGCGCGGCGGTGTCGGCGGCGAGGAAAAATCGCCCCAACAAGGCTGCCGCCCCGTATTTGACCTTGAGGCTCGCAGGCAATCGTCCCGTTGTCGGGCAGGGTTGCCGGACATCCATGGCGCTCGTCCTCGCTTCTTAAAAAGAGATACGACTTTTCTGAGAGAGGACGATAATCCCAGAGCGTTTTCATCTGTGTGACACAAACATGAGTTGATATTGACAAATTCTAGTTGCTTTTCGAGGTGGATATGACGGAGAAACCTGGAAGGACGCTGCAGCGGCGGGGACCGTTTGCATCATCGGGGGAGCACGGGACGTTGGAGTCAGGAAAGAAGTCGTCGCCCAAAAAGCCGACATATGTCGACCAGCATGTCGCCAGCCGCTTGCGCCTGCGGCGCATGCTGCTTGGGCTTAGTCAGGAAGAGCTCGGAAAAGTGCTCGGCCTTACCTCGCAGCAGATTCAGAAATATGAGGCTGGCGAGACACGCATCAGCGCCTCGCGTCTCTATGATCTGGCGGAGCATCTGGCCGTGCCGATCACCTGGTTCTTTGAAGAACTGGGTGACAAGCGCCGAATGGCCCCACCGGCGAGTAAGGAAGGTGAGCGGGCGAACGTCACCGAGCTACTGGCCCGACGCGAAGCTCGCCAGCTTGTCGAACTCTACTACGGCATCGAGGACGAACAGTTGCGCAAGAAGGTGCTTGAGGTCGCGGAGTTGTTGAGCCGGCCGGCGAAAGATTGACGCCTCGCGCATCTGGCACAACGGCCGCGGCAGCTACACACAATAGTTCATTGATTGCAGTCATCGGACTGACATTGATTGAAGCCATGTTGACTGGGTAACCCCTCATTCAACTGGAAAAGCATGGTCGCGTCATCAGGCTCTTACGTGCTGGAGCAACTGAGGCAACCGGAAGCCGAGACTGCTCGTCTTGCAGTCCGCGCGCAACTGCGTCTCGATGGGTTTCCGGATCTTCTGCGACGACACGGATTTCCTGATGACGGCCGCGTCCTGGAGATTGGATGTGGTCAGGGTCTTCGGACGAAGATCATGGCCACGCTGTCGGACAGGCTCAGCGTCGTCGGAGTTGATCGCAACGAGGTTTTCATTGAAAAGGCGACGCGGTTGGCCGAAGAGTCTGAGTTGCCGAACTTGACCTACCTGATGGCCGATCTTTACGACCCGCCGTTTCCCGCCGACGCCTTCGACTTCATTTACGCCAGGCTGGTCTTCATGCATCTGTCCGAACCAGAGTCGGCGTTGCGAATTCTGCATCACCTTCTCAAGCCCGGCGGGCGGATCTTGATAGAAGATGCCGACCGCGACTGCATGTTCTTCGAACCAGCGCCGGAAAGCTTTCCAGAATATTGGCGCAATGTGCAGAACGGACAACGCCGTCGAGGCGGCGATCCCAATGTAGGTCGCAAACTTGCCTCCTATCTCAAGGCGAACAAATTCAACGATATCTGCATAGAGGTGCAGCCCATCCTCGGAAGCGGCGCCGAGATAGAATTCATGGTGCAAGAGCTGCTCCCCACCCTGAACGAGTACTTGGAACCATCGCTCCGTGCGCAAGGTGACGTCGCCTTGCGGGACCTCGCGCAACTCGCTCAGGACCCACGCGCGACATTCCTCCATTTCTGGTTCGCAGTAAGCGGAGGAAGAGCTCCCGCAGGGAGTTGAAGACCTAGGAGACTGGCGACATGTCCCGTCAGACAGTCGTCAGAGGCGTCCGGCCAGATCTCGATGCGAAAGATTGACGGCTGGCAGACGCTTCCCACGAAACCACTCGATCAGCAGATTGACCTCGCCGCATGAGCCGATAATCTTAACCTACCGGAGGCTGCTCCGCCAAATTCCAACAAGATCCGTTACGGCACCTACCGGAGGCTGGGAAGATAGTGAGACCAGATTTGGACGAGCACTCGCCGTTGGCCTTGCCGCGGGCTTTCACCGGCATCAGCAGCCGGAAATTGGTGGACCGGCAATACTCTCAACCAAGCATGTGAGACACTTCCTACTGCCGCCCTCGACTATGTATTCGGAATCATGGACGGGATGATTGTAGGCGGGCGACTGAGCCTTTCTGCATCCCTAAGGGCGTCATTGGTAAACAAGGGCAGGACGTCGTCTGCCAGTACGTTGCACGCCATCCAGAGGATAGACAGTAGCTAGCCAGCGACATGACGATCAGGGCGCTCCGAGAAGCTTGGCCTTGCAAATAGGCATTGAGAGTTTTGTCCCTGTCTACATCGCCACCATCGGCCTTCCGATGCTCGCCTGCGCGGTCTGGCGTTACCGGCAGCGTGACCTGATCGGCGTGGCTGCAAGCGCCCTCATGGCCGCTCTGGCTATGGCGGCGATACTGCTGCCCAGCCGCTAGGGGGAAGGCGCTCGGGCCTGTGGAGCGGCGCCTTGCCAAGCCTGTTAATCAGCTGGAAAGAGAGATGCGGCAAATTCGGGATCGTCGATATAGTGTTTGAAGCTCGCTACTTTCTCAAGCGATGGCGCCGGCACTGGCCGCTGTTCACTCCGCGAGCGACATAGAGCGACGATACAAACTTGCCGTCCGACCTCCTGGGTGACGATACGGATAGGCTCCACAAGGTTCTGCCTTTAGCGTCTGACGAGGCACAGTTTCTGACTATTATCGACAAGGATGCTGCTGGGCAACTCGAGATTCGGAAACTCATCCTGGTCCGGCTCAGCCGTCTTGTGGCTGCGGGCGCAAACACCCTCTAACTAATGATACGAACGTCGCTCTTGAGCCGGATGTTCGCGGCCCAGCGGTGCGTTCGTCAGTGAACAGGTAGTCAAAGTTGTCCCAAAAAGGATTGCGACATCTCGGCTTCTCTCACAAGTGCCCGCAGTTCGGCCTGAGGTGAGAGCCAGAAAGTTCGAAAAGCTTCCAGGAACCCCAGCCAAACTGGATACCCTGTGGACAATTTGGCTCCCCGAGCCATAGTGGTCGCCGTTTCTCCAAAGCAAAAGGTTGTCTGAAGGCCGGGCGGATCTCGCCTTTGCTCCATTCGCAGTTCGACCGCCGAGTCCCTTTGGGGTTCAATCGCCGGCCAGTTGGCTATTCTTGTCTTAATGTAACTGAGGGTATCGTCGCCTTCTAAGGCGAGATCATCAACGGAGCCCTCAGCACCGTTGGCACTGGTGAGGCAGAATCGCTGGGCTATGCAAGCGGCCAACTGTTCCGATGGCTTCTGTTCCCCAGACCGTACGTCTGGCTGCACACCCAACCGCGGCGCATTAAGAGCCACGGCCAACCTGTGCAGATGGTGGCCGCTAATAAATGTGCAGAAGCGTGGGTAGGAAGCCGGAGTTATGAAGCCCCTCAAGGAACCCCACGGCGCTGCCAGCTATGATGAACCACATGCTGTCCGCAAGGGTTTTGCGGACCTGCGCTGCAGAGACAAGGTAAATGTCCGGCTCGACAAACAGGCTGAATTGCGGCCAAAATCGTGGGACGCGAGAGCAGTAGTTCTGGAATACCACGCCGTGGAGATTAAGAAGCGTCTCTTCCTCGCGCGCAATTACCCTAGGGTAATATAAGAAGAATAGGATGCAGAACAAAAGCGGCAGCAGCAGAGTCTCTGTCACAAGCATGACGCCGGCACCGCCAACGAAGCTGAAGAAATAGAGCGGATTTCGACAAATGGAGTAAGGACCGACGACGACCAGCTCGTTGTTCTTACGTCCTCCGATATGAAGACCGCACCAGAGCCGACCGGCGACAGCGACAGCGATGCATATCCATCCGGTCATCGATAAGCTGTGTTCGAAGAACGGCCGAGTCACCTCCCACCCTTCCCTGGTCAAAGCAAGGGTCCCTAAGAGCACTGCAGCCAAGGAACGCGACAACCCGATACGAATGCGGCTTAGCGCAAACCGGTTTGTATTCATCGGATGAACTCCATACGCATTTCGGCAGTGCCCGCCGTCTGCCAGGTGGTAGTTGCGCCTCCCGATCCCCGCAAGAGCTGAATCGACATCCTTGTCAGGCTCAGCATATCGCAAACCTCCGGTGCAACGAGCAGACGATCAATCCTGAAATTGTGGCAGCCTGACGCAGCACACTAGCGCAATTTTTGAATTCGCGAGGCGTCTCGGCGAGAGGCTGGGCGCCACAGATGCCGGCGCGAAACGCTCAAATGAGCAAGCCCTCATACTTGACTAATAAACTCATCTTTAATACGAGAGGCCTGCTTGGTCGCAACCGCTCCCGCCGGTGCGGCGTGCCGAGCAGGCATAACAATCCTTTCGGCTCGTGCACTTCGAGCGCGCACTCCTTTTGGGGTGCGCTATTACCTCGTCGTGCTTACCTGGATGTTGGAACATGGACGCTCTCGATGTGTCATTCGTCCTATCACCGGTATCTGCCTCATATATCCGAACCGCGCTGAGGCTGACGCACTTTGCGGGATTGGTGCTCGGTCTCGGAGGAGCCGTGTTCCTTGATTTGATTCTGTGCCGCCACCGCCGTGCAGCAGTTACCGCCGAACTTGTCGGCAATGTCGAATGGATCAGTCGCTTCGTGGCCGGCGGGTTAACGATGCTCTGGATTTCCGGTATCGGGTTCCTGCTGCTCTACCAGGCTACAGAGCCAGAAAAAGTTCAGAACCCGAAGATCTGGGCCAAGATTATCATCGTGGCGATACTCACGCTGAACGGCCTTGCCATCCACCGCTTGGTCCTTCCTTTCCTTCGGGAACGGATCGGAAGCCCGCTGCTAAGCGGAATTCAGCCGGCCAAGAAGACCGCACTGATCGCCTGTGGTGCCATCTCTGGAGTGTCCTGGACGATACCGGTCGTGCTGGGCGCAGCACCGCAACTGAATTTTGTCGTCCCTTGCTCGGTCATTCTGGCCGCGTATCTGCTGGTGCTCGCCCAGGCATTCCTGATCGGCGCCATCGCGATGCGCGAGCGGCGCGAACCTGCTCCGCAGTCCTGCACTGGACTGCCGGATGAGGCCATGGATGCCGCGCCGAGCCATTCGCAGGCTTAGCACCTCGCCCACACTTGCGACGCTCTCGCTGCCGTTATTATTCGGCTCCCCCTTCGGCCTCGTCCGCTGATCCAGCGTTGAGCTGCCCATAGTTCTGCTCACCAATCTGCTGCAGGAGGTCGCGCTGGGTCTCGAGGAAGTCGATATGGCCCTCCTCATCGGCCATAAGCTGCTCAAACAGCGCCATCGAGACGTAGTCCCCGGCCTTGCGACAGACCTCCCGCGCTCCCTGATAGAGCGTGCGCGCCTCGTACTCGATCTCGAGATCGCATTCCAGCACCTCGTTGACCGACTGGCCAATCTTCAGCGGATTCAATGACTGCAGGTTCGGATGACCTTCAAGGAAGATGATGCGCACCACGAGCTTGTCGGCATGTTGCATCTCCTCGATGGATTCTGCGCGCCACTTCTTCGCGAGCTTCTGAAAGCCCCAATTTTCCATCAAGCGGTAGTGCACCCAGAACTGGTTTACCGCTGTCAGCTCGTGCTTGAGCGCTTGGTTCAGACCGTCGATGACTTTCTTATCACCTTTCATGATCGTTCCCTCCATTCGAGGTTTCCGCAAAGGACATGATACACTGATCAGTCCTCTTTCGCCGGCTTGATTGTCCGAAGCGCCGCGCGGGTTGATCGAAAAGCCCGGCCGGAGATCAGACGCCTTGCGCGATTGCCAAGGTCAGCAGGATCAGGCTGAGCATCGCCAGTACCGCGCGAATAACGTGCGAGAGTTCCCACTGGTTACGAAGCGCCGTCCACTCTTGCGTTGGCGGGGGCGGGCCTCCGTCGCTGCCCTCGGTTGCGAAGAAGCGCTTCGCCGGCGCAGTCAATTCCACCTCCTCCAGCCAGTGTTTGTTGATCGGCTGGGTCATGAGCCAGAAGACAAGCTGCATGATGAGCAGCGCAGCCAACGCGCCGGCGATCAGCCAGAAGCGGACAGGGCCGCCCGACATCAGCATCAACACAAACGTCGCCACGATCCCGCCGACCTCGGCGATGCCGCCTCCGATCGTGAAACCCGGATAGTAGATCCGCTGGACGACAAAATACTCCTGCCCGCCGAGCCGCAATTTGCCCGGTAGTTCCAGCGCATGGGCGAGCGCCATGGCCATCGCGCTCGCCACCAGGATGACGGTCAGGACCTCCAGAAAAACATACATCGGATGGGCCTTTCACTCCGGCCTGACTGCTTTCGTGAAACAGCTTCGGCAATTTCGAGCGACATTCCAGACCGAACGTGGACGCCACGGCCGGGTTCCATCGGGCGGGACGAATGAAGCGATGGTCGAGTGAGCAACGGCGGTCCGAAGCGGGCAGCGTCGGCACCGGCCGCATCGTGCTTGCACCCGGCGAGAGCCGGTCTGCAAGCGTCCGCTTCCTGCCGTGAGAGGCGATTTCGCGGCGGCTGGCGCTCGGAGAGACTGCACCTCTGGGACAGCTACACTCTTCATCCCGAGTGGAGCCACAGCTTGGTCGTGAAGCGATGACAGCGACCACCGCCTGGGCCGTGAGGCTCAGCCTTCGTTCCAGCTCTTTCCTTAGCCGCCAAAAGAATCGCAACCGATAGCTGCTTGGCATGGTATATGAAGATTGCCTAATGTGATCGCTTGGCCCAAGAGGCGATTTCGGGGATGCCCAGCTATATGAGCAGAAGCGTGCTATCGAAGAGTGTGGTCGAAATGGGCCTCTTCTCCGCGGTGATGAACACCCTGGTGCTGGTTCTGCCTCTCTACATGCTGCAGGTATATGATCGGGTTTTGCCCGCCGCCAATTTGGACACTCTCACCTACCTAACTTTGCTTGCGCTTTCGTCGCTCTTGCTCTTCGGCGTGCTCGAAGTCGTGCGGGGTGTATATGCAAGCCGGCTCGCCGCAAGACTGGATGTCTCTTTGGGCACATCGTCTTTTCTCGCTGCAATGAGTGGCCCCCGCGCCGGCCTCGGCGATGTCCAGGCCTTGCGCGACCTGGCTACCCTGCGAGGTTTCATCGCTTCGAGAACCATTTTCTTCCTCTTCGACCTGCCTTTCGGGCCAATCTTCGTGGGCCTGCTCTATTTCATCCATCCGTTGCTCTTCCTTGTGACGGTCGTCGGGGCGGTTCTCATGGTCGCCATCGCCATGCTGAACCAGGTCGCGAGTTCGCGACCTGCTAAGGAGGCGGCGGAGTATCTCAACGCCTCAATGAATTCGGCGCAGGCCTTCGCCCGAAACTTCGAAACCGTTCGCGCACTTGGCATGGTGTCCAACGCGATAGAGTTCTGGGGAACCCGTTTTTCCGGCTCTCTACACGCCTCGGATGGGCTCGCTCGCGTCAACTCATTTTATGGCGGTGTATCCCGCACCACTCGTTCGACACTGCAGATCGCGATATTGGGGGTCGGCGCTTATCTGGTTCTGCACAACGAGATGACCGCCGGTATGATATTTGCGTCCTCGATGATTTCGGCGCGCGCTCTGCAACCTCTTGATCAGATCATTGGGAGTTGGCGGCAGATCATCGACGCCAATCTTGCATGGAAGAGGCTTTCGGCTCTCCGATCCGGACCCGACAACCAGGAAAACGTTGCATTGCCGGCTCCTGAAGGAGCGTTAAGCGTGGACCAAATAGTCTATTATCTTCCGGGCGCGGCCGACGGGTCGCTACCGCTGATAAAGCGCTTGACCTTTGAAGTCGCCGCCGGCGAAACAGTCGCGATTGTGGGGCCGAGCCAGGCTGGAAAATCGACTCTGGCGCGCCTCATCGTCGGTGCGATCGAGCCCCGCTCGGGCGCGATCCGGATCGACGGCGGCGATATTCGAAACTGGGATCCGGAAGAACTCGGCCGCCATATTGGTTACCTCCCGCAAGATGTGGAACTCTTCCCGGGAACCATTGCCCAAAACATCGCGCGTTTCGAACCGGATGCGCCCGACCAGAAATTGGTCCAAGCAGCCCAGCGGGCCCAAGTGCATGAGCTCATCCTGGGTCAGAGGGATGGCTATTCGACGCTGATCGGCCCGACCGGCGTTCGCCTTTCGGGTGGCGAGCGTCAGCGCATCGGGCTGGCTCGCGCCTTTTACGGCGATCCCAAGGTGCTGGTTCTCGACGAGCCCAATGCAAATCTCGATTCCAACGGTGAAGCCGCGCTCGAGCGGGCGATCATCCAGGCGCGTTCACGAAAAACGACTGTGCTTGTCATAACCCATCGGCCCTCTCTCGCTTCCAAATGCGATCGCATATTGATGCTACGCAGTGGCCAGATCGAGATGTACGGTTTGACCAAGGCCGTGCTCGATAGACTTGCCGAGCGACGGGGCCAAGCGGGGCGGCCCGCAGCCTCTCAGTCGCGTGAGAGGGAAGGAGTGGTGCCTTTCCCGTCATCTGCTCGCGGGGGAGATAAAGGTCGCTAATGACGGTGGCTAGCCAAACCATCGGCGCCAAGACGTATCGCTGGCAGCGCAACGTCGATACACGCACAGATCGGATCACGCTGGCGGGGTATGCAAGCGTGTCCGTTTTCTTGCTCGGCTTCGGGTTCTGGGGCGCAATGGCGCCGATTGCCGGAGCAACGATCGCGCCAGGAGTGGTCGCTGCAGCCGGACAGAATGTCATGATCCAGCATCTCGAAGGTGGGGTGGTCAGCAGCATCAAGGTCCGGGAGGGTGACAGAGT
Source organism: Mesorhizobium loti (assembly GCF_001510895.1). Classification (GTDB taxonomy): domain Bacteria; phylum Pseudomonadota; class Alphaproteobacteria; order Rhizobiales; family Rhizobiaceae; genus Mesorhizobium; species Mesorhizobium loti_A. The sequence goes on from NZ_LPWA01000111.1 coordinate 91,921, forward strand.
CTTACGAGGCCAGGCCCTGATCGTGCTCGATCCAACGGTGGCGCAATCCCAGCTCAACCGAGTCCTCAAACAGTGGGTCGCACAAAAAGCTGAAATCGCGCGGCTCGAGGCAGAACGGGACGGCCTGGAGAAAATCGTCCTGCCCCGCGATCTAGGCGCCTACTCTGACGCGTCCGAATTCAGTGACGTCTTTGCAGAGCAAACCAAGGAATTCCAGGCTCGGCTGGCGCGCTATGCCGCAGAACAGGGGATTCTGAGGCAACGGGTAGCAGCCCTTCAGGAAGCCATCGCCGGCTTGAGGGCGCAGAAGGATGCTGCGGAAAACCAGCTCGCGATCGTCAATGCCGAGGCGGAACGCAAAAAGCAGTTGCTGGAAAAGGGACTGACAAATCGTTCTGAATACACCGATCTTCTGCGTAGCACCGCCGAGTTGGTAGGTCAGGCCGGATCGCTGGAGGCGCAAATCGCCAGTTCGGCAACCCAGACTGTGGAAGCGCGTCAACAGATTGAAAGACTTACGACCAGCCGGGTCGAGGATGCGGTCACGGAACTGAACAAAGCCCAGGCGCAGGTGGCGGACCTTGAGGAACAAATCAACGCCGCTCGATCGGTCCTAGCGCGGACGACCATTCGTGCCCCGGTGGACGGCATCATTGTCCGTTCGCTCTACAATTCCGAAGGCAGCGTCATCCGTGCCGGCGAGATTGCAATGGAGCTTCTGCCGACGAATGAACTCATCATCGAGGCAAAGATCAAGCCTGAAGACATCGATTCTATCCGAGTCGGCCAAGGCGCGAACATGATGTTGACAGCCCTCAACGTACGGACAACACCAAAAGTGTCCGGAAAGGTGTTCTACATTTCGGCGGACCGGCTGATCACACCCAGCACCGGACAGCCGTATTACACCGTGCGGCTTAAGATGACTGATAAGCTGCCACCGGAGGTCAGGCCCGAGCAGATCTACCCAGGCATGCCGGTCGAAACCTTCATTTCAACCGGCGAGCGAACATTTCTGACCTATCTGACCAAGCCGCTGGTGGATTCGTTTCAGCGCGCCTTTCGGGAAAGATAGGCCCGATCCTGCCGCCTCCGGCCTTCAGTCTCACCCGAAGTGGAACTCGTCCGCCGGATTATACGCAACCGTGGTTCGCCCAGTGCCGTCGTCAGCCAGCGTAAAGTAAGCATCCGAGCAGTCACGCGGGCGAGAGACGCGCGCGCGATGTTGAACTGAGCTACGATGCAAGGGCGCAAGTTCAGGCGGCGTGCTGCTGAG
>NZ_LPWA01000112.1 GCF_001510895.1 Mesorhizobium loti
GACGAACCAAACTATGCCGACTGATTCCCTTAATATTACCATGGAAAGGAAGAACATGCGCACGCAACTCGGGATAGTCCACAGGGCGGCATATGATCTTGTATTCCGCTAGCGGAATACGAGATCGCGCGTGACGAGGACGCGTACGGGGAAACCCGGCCGTATCGTCAGTGTCGGCGCTATTTCGAGCTGGCGTTGGACGATCTGCTGACCGACCTGGCTGACGCTGTCGGAAGCGCCGCTTCGCAAGGCCCGCACGATGTCGCTCTCCTGGCCCGATGAGCCGGCCTCTGCCCCAACGCTGAGTATGGTCGAGAGCGCGGCCGCCTTGAACAGTTCGCCCCAGTGGTAGTCGACACCATCTTCGACGCCGGCATAGCCCTGCCCGTCCGCGCCAGGCTGCCTCTCCAGAACAATGGATCGGCCGTCCGGGAAGATGAGCCTATTCCAAACAAGCAGCACGCGTCGTTGCCCGAACCCGATTCCGTTGTCGTATTGACCGATCACCCGGGTGCCCTGCGGGATCAGAAGCGCCCGTCCTGTCGGACTGTCGTAGACGTTCTCCGTCACTTGCGCCGCGATCTGACCAGGCAGATCGGAGCGGATACCGGTGACGAGAGCGGCTGGTATGACGGCTCCGGCCTGTAGCACATAGACCGATGCCGGAGGCACGACGCGGTCGGGCGCCACAGTGCGTCGATCGGCGGCGGCATTGAGGAAGGCGAGCTGGCGATCCTGCGGTGTTTGACCGGCGGGACCGAGACCTGAGAAATCGGGCGGCACAGCAACACTAGCTGGAGGTTCAGCGGCAGCCACTGTCACAGCCGCTGTCTGGAAGAAAACGCGCGACGTGCGGGCCGCCTCCTCTTCAGCCCGCCGGCGTTGTTCGGCCTCGTCGACTGTTGGCGTTGCCATTGTCGGCGGCACCACCGGCTGCCCCTTGTTCTGGGCATCAAGCAGCGGCCGGCCGAGATCGCCGGGCAGCGGCGGCCCAAGGACCGGACCGGTATAGTCGCGCGGCAGGCCAGCCAGGCCATCGGCGGGCTGTCGATTGGAGGTCGAATAGAGCTCCTTACTGTCAGTGCCGATATCGCGACCCTGAAGCGCATATATCAGTGCGCCTCCGATGCCGAGCGACGCGACGCAGCCTATGCCTGCGAGCACTTTGCGTGACAGCCGGGTCACACGCGACGGCTCGCCGCGCAGCCGCATCGGCTGAGCGGCGGTTTCGTTCTGGTTCATGACTCCTGCCCTCCCCGCTGCCTCGGTACGTTCGTGACTTTCGGTGCTGCACCGAAGCCTGGCATCCACGGCAGTCGACGGGTTGCCGCGCCGTCACTACGCACGATCCTGACGGTCTGTTGCCGCTTGCTGCTGCCAAGGCGGAGTTCAGCAGCGCCGAAGAGGCGATCGACGATCAGGATATTTTGATAGACCCGGCCGTTGGCCATCTCAGCCTCACCGTCTGGACCAATGACAAAGATCGGCGGCATCTCGCCCTGCACGATCCCGCGCGGAAACTCGACGTAGACGCGCCTGCCATCGTCGTAGATGGCTACAGGCCTCCACGGCGGCGTATCGCCGGTGAGACGATAGCGGTAGTTGCGCGCAGCAACGTCCGGGATCATTGGCGTTGCGGGAATGGCTTGTCGCTGGCCGGCTGGTTTGGCCGGATATGCCCACGCCACGGCCGGCATGTAAGGCTTCTCATCCGCCCGCAACTCGATCATGTAGCTGCGCCGATCGGTGGTGATGACGAGATTGGTTGTGATGTCCGCGCGCGAGGGCTTGACCAGCACATGGACGCGCCGGGTGATGCCCGACCCGCTTTCGGTATCGCCGATGATCCAGCGCGCGGTGTCGCCCGCCGCGATCGGGCCGGTGCCGGTCAGGCCCTCGCCCGGTTCAAGCGCGATGTCCGTTATCTGCCCGGGCGCGGCATAGACCTGGTAAAGCGCGCCTTCGCTCCAGGGATATATCTGGATGGCGTTATAGTAGCCTCGCGCCGAGGCTGGACGCGAGCGGCCGCGTTGGCGTTCTCGACTCGCGCTGTGGGCGTGTTGCCAACAGGCCCGCCTCGGGTCGCGGTCCAGCTCGGCGGGACATATAACGGTTTCGGCTTCTCATCAGTCGCGACAGCTGGGACCTTAGGCAACGGCGGCACGAAGGCATCGTAGGCGAACTGCGGCGGCTTTTGAGGTGTGGCACAGCCTCCGAGCAAGGCGCCAGAAATCAACATCGCCGCGCATGCATATCGATGAAAAGCATTAGTGGTCAAAATACGGAATGCCAGCTTCATTGGGTCATCTCCCGCGACCAGTTAATGGCGTTGACGTAGATGCCGAGCGGATTTACCCGAAGCCGTTCGGCGTCGCGCGGCGGCTGGACCACGATTGTCAGGATGGCGGTCCAGTGCTCGGTGGTGGAGAGCTGACCGTTTTCGTAATGACGCTCGGTCCAGGCGACGCGGAAGGAATCCGCAGATGCGCGGATGACCGAAGAGACTTCGACCGCGACCTGCTGTTTGCCGATCTTGGAGAAGGGTTCGTTGGCGCGGGCATAGTCGTTGAGCGCCGCCGCGCCCTGGTCGGTCGTCCATTCATAGGCGCGCAGCCAGTCCTGGCGCACGATGATCGGATCGGCCGGGATCGATCGGACCTGCTCGATGAAGCGGGCAAGGTGCCAGGCTATTTGTGGATCCGTCGGTTTATAGTCGGCGGCCGCGGGCGCGACCGCCTGCGCCTGCCCAAGAGCATCGACCTGCACGACCCAGGGCACGACTGAGCCCTTTGCCGACTGCCAGACAAGCGAGCCGGCGAGGCCAACCGACAGGATCAGCGATCCGAAGGCCATGTAGCGCCAGTTCCTGGCCTGCTCGCGCGCAGAGCCTATGCGCTCGTCCCAAACCTGCGCTGCCTTTTGGTAAGGCGTCTCCGGTTGAGGTGTCTTGCCGTAGTGAACGGCAGGTCGTCGGAAGATGTTCATGGATCACTTGCCTTCTGAGAGGGAAATGGAGGTTCCGTTGCCGTGGGCCTCGCCGGAGCGCACGGCGTGGGCCGCGGTCTGGATGCCGTGGGAGAGGCGCTGGGATCGCTGCATGCGTTTGGCCCAGTCAGGCGGGCCTTGTGCTGCGCCGCTGACTTGGCCAGCGCGACCAGGCGATGGATCGTTGGCAGGCTCGGCCGCGCCTCCGACCGTCCCCAGTGTCGATGAACCACCCGTCACTTCGACTGCAGAACTGAGGCCCGAGGCGAAGCTCGACTTCACTGATTGACTGGCGCGCGCCGCAGCACGCTTGAGTGGCGAGGCTGCGCCGGAGAGAGCGGCGCCTGCGACGCCGCCTAGACCGGAGGCAACCCCGGCAGCGCCCGTCTGACCGGCCGACCCGAGGGAATAGGCAGTTGACGCCCCGCCCGCCAGGAACGCGCTGCTTCGCGCCGCGGAAGCCGCTCCGGAGAAAGCGGCTCCCCCGCCCCGCATTGCAACGCCGGCAGCGCCGCCGGCGACGAGCGTCATGCCGCCAGCGGCGAGGCCCGCGCCAACTGCGGCGCCTGCGCCAAGCTGTGGTCCGCCGGAGACGAGGCCATTGGCAATGCCAGGGCCGAAGATGCCGAGACCAAGCAGCGACAGTGCCGCCAGCACGATCGCCATGGCTTGGTCGATGGTGGGATTCTCGCCACCGAAACCTTGGGTGAATTCGCTGAAGAGCGTCGAGCCGATGCCGATGACCACGGCAAGAACAAGGACCTTGATACCGGACGAAATGACGTTGCCGAGCACGCGTTCAGCCATGAAGGCCGTCTTGCCGAAGAGGCCGAACGGGATCAGGACGAAGCCTGCCAGCGTCGACAGCTTGAATTCGATCAGCGTGACGAAAAGCTGCACAGCCAGGATGAAGAAGGCAAGCAGGACAAGCGCCCAGGCGAAAAGCAAGCAAGCGATCTGGATGAAATTTTCGAAGAAGGACACATAGCCCATCAGTCCGGAAATGGCCTCGAGCAAGGGACGTCCCGCGTCAAGCCCGGTCTGCGCAACCTTGCCGGGGCGCAGCAGGTCCTGAATCGAGAAGCCGGTGCCGCTTGCCTTGAGGCCGAGGCCGGAGAAGCTTTCGAAGACGATCCGGGCAAGACCGTTCCAGTTGGAAATCAGGTAGGCAAAGACGCCCACGAACAGCGTCTTCTTGACGAGCCGCGCGAGGATGTCGTCATCGGCGCCCCAACTCCAAAAGAGGGCCGCGAGCGTCACATCGATGACGATCAGGGTAGTAGCGACGAAAGCGACTTCGCCGCCGAGCAGGCCGAAGCCGCTGTCTATGTAACGCGTAAACGTGCCGAGGAATTGGTCAATAATGCCGGTGCTGCCCATGCCTATCGCGCCCCCGGCGCGTTCGCATCCGGCGACAGCGGGGGGAGCGGCTGTGAAGTCGAGCTCACAAATGGCGCTTTGGAACCGAGGAAACGGTCGCGCTGCTCGGTCCACAGGCGCAGACAGCCGCTGTCGCGCAACGCACCCTCACCGAGCAACTGGCAACGGCGAAGACCGTCGCGAAGCGGGCCGTGCGAGGGCGCCGGCGCCTCGAGCACTGCTGCGCCCGGCTTGTCCTGCTTCCGGGTCATCTCGACAACTGTCGCGGTCACTGCGAGGGCGATGAAGATCACGGCGACGATGCGGGCAAGTGTCTTGCCGTCCACTGTCGTGATCCTCAGCGGTTAAACATCGAGGCATTGCCGGCCTGGTAACCCGGACCGGGGGCGAGGAAGCGGCGGCGCTGCTCGCGACCCTGTTCGGCAGCAGCCGTCCGTTCGGCTTCTGTCAGCGCCTGGGCACGACCGTTGGCGGCGACGACGGCGGTGAGGTCGCTGAGTTGCTGGGCCTGGAGTGCGAGAAGCTGATTGCCGGCCTGCGTTGCCTGCAGCGCGCCGGTCGCGGATTGGCTGGCGCCGATCAGCGCCGACATTTGGGAGCGATTGGTCTCGATATTGCCGACGACACCGGCTTGTACGCGCATGGCATCCTGGAGGCCGCCAACCGTGTTTTGCCAGCGCGAGCGGGCATCCGCGACGAGCTGCTGGTCCGAAGCGGAAAGCGAGCCGGCGCCGTATCGCTGCTGAAAGATCCTGTCGACCTCTTGAACGTCGAAGGCGACGTTCTGCGCCTGGCTGAGGAGTTGCTGCGTTCGCTGTATCGACTGCTGCAATTGCTGGAGGGAGGAAAACGGCAGGCTTGCGAGGTTGCGGGCCTGGTTGATCAGCATCTGCGCTTCATTCTGAAGCGAGGTGATCTGGTTGGTGATCTGCTGAAGTGACCGTGCCGCAGTCAATACATTCTGCACGTAGTTCGACGGATCAAAGACGATGAACGCATGCGCCGGTGCAACCACTATAGGCGACACCAAGAGCGGCGGAGCGAGCATTGCCGTGGCCAGGACGAAGGCGCGCGAGCGGATGCGAAAGGCATTCATGATTGGGTCTCCTTTTCGGCTTGGGGGATGAGGGTGGGAACGTCACGGATGAGGTCGGCCGCCCAGCCGGCGTTTCGCGCACGCAGCCAGGCGGCGAGGAAATCGTCGCGGCCATGCTCGGCAGCGATCCTGGCAATGAGAGCCTGATCGGTCTTGGAGGATGCTGCACACAGCGCGAGACCGATCTCCGACAGGCCGAGTTCAAAGAGACGATTGCCGCGCCGCGACTGGCAGTAATAGTCGCGCTTTGGGGTCGCGCGCGCAGGATTTCCACCTGGCGGTCATTGAGGCCGAAGCGACGATAGATCGCCGTGATCTGCGGCTCGATCGCACGCTCGTTCGGTAACAGCAGCCGGGTCGGGCAGCTTTCGATGATCGCTGGCGCGATCTTCGAGTTGTCGATGTCGGAGAGAGACTGCGTGGCGAATATGACGCTGGCGTTTTTCTTGCGCAGCGTCTTCAGCCATTCGCGAAGCTGGGCCTCAAAGCCCTCGTCCTCGAGCGCAAGCCAGCCCTCGTCGATGATCAGCAATGTCGGCCGCCCGTCGAGCCGGTCACCGACGCGATGGAAAAGGTAGGACAGAACGGCTGGCGCTGCCCCGGTCCCAACGAGGCCCTCGATCTCGAACGCCTGCACGGATGCCGAGCCAATGTGCTCGGCTTCTGCGTCAAGCAATCGGCCGTATGGACCACCGATGCAATAAGATCCCAGAGCCTGCTTCAGATCGTTCGATTGCAGCAGCACATTCAGGCCGGTGATGGTGCGCTCCTCGACCGGCGCCGAGGCGAGCGATGTCAGCGCGGTCCAGATGTGCTCCTTGACATCGGGGGTGATGGGGATGCCTTCGCGCGCAAGGATCGCCACGATCCAGTCGACCGCCCAGGCGCGCTCGTAGGTGTCGTGGACGCGTTGGAGAGGCTGCAGCGAGACGGAAGCCTGGCTCCCCTCGGTGAGCCCGCCCCCGAGATCGTGCCAGTCACCGCCCATGGCCAGTGCTGCGGCGCGGATCGAGCCGCCGAAGTCGAAGGCGAAGACCTGCGCGCCGGTGTAGCGGCGAAACTGCAGGGCCATCAGCGCGAGCAGCACAGACTTGCCCGCACCGGTAGGGCCGACAACAAGCGTGTGACCGACGTCGCCGACATGCAAGGACAACCGGAACGGGGTCGAGCCTTCGGTCTTGCCGTAAAGCAAGGGAGGACTACCCAAATGCTCGTCCCGTTCCGGCCCCGCCCACACGGCAGAGAGGGGGATCATGTGGGCGAGATTGAGCGTCGAGATGGGCGGCTGGCGGACATTGGCGTAGGCATGCCCTGGCAACGAGCCGAGCCAGGCGTCGACGGCATTGACGGTTTCGACTATTGCCGTGAAATCGCGCCCCTGGACGACTTTCTCGACCAGGCGCAGTTTCTCATCCGCAAGACGCGGGTCGGCATCCCAGACCGCGATGGTCGCGGTGACAAAGGCCAGCCCCGAGGCGTCAGCGCCGAGTTCCTGTAATGCCAAGTCGGTGTCGGCCGCCTTGTTCGCGGCGTCCGTGTCCACAAGCACGGACGCCTCGTTCGTCATGACCTCCTTCAGGATTGCGGCGACGCTCTTGCGCTTGGCAAACCATTGCCGCCGGATTTTGGTCAGCAGCTTCGCAGCGTCAGTCTTGTCGAGAAGGATTGCGCGCGTCGCCCAGCGATAGGCAAAGGCGAGCCGGTTGAGGTCGTCGAGCAGCCCTGGCGTGGTCGCGGTCGGAAACCCGACGATGGTGAGCACGCGTAGATGCTGATCGCCAAGGCATGGCTCGAGCCCACCGGTCAGTGGCTGGTCCGCCAGCAGCGCATCGAGATAGATCGGCGTCTCCGGAACACGCACCGTATGGCGCTCGGTGGAAACAGTCGAATGCAGATAGGTCAGTGTCTCGCTGTCATCGAGCCACTGGCATTCCGGCATGAAGCCGTCGAGCAGGGAGAGCACGCGCTCCGTGCGGTCGACAAAGGCGCGCATGGCTTCGTGGGGATCCAAGTCCGAATGCTCGCGGCCCTCGTAAAGCCACCTCTCCGCGCGAGCGACGTTCTCGGCCGGCGGCAGATAGACGAATGTGAGGAAGTAGGTCGACACGAAGTGGATCCCCTCCTCCTCGAAGTCGGCTTTGCGCTCGGCATCGACCAAGCCTGAGGCAGGGTCGGGAAACTGGCTCTCGGGATATGTCGCCGCCTCGTGCCGCTGCGCCTCGACGAAGATTATCCAACCCGAGCCGAGGCGGCGAAAGGCATTGTTGATGCGAGAGGCCACCGCAACCGGTTCGGCCGCGACGGCGGAATCGAGATCGGGACCGCGAAACTTCGCGGTGCGCTGAAAGCTCCCGTCCTTGTTGAGGACGACGCCGGGCGCGACGAGGGCAACCCAGGGCAGATAATCGGCGAGGCGGCTGGCAGTGCGGCGGAATTCGGCAAGGTTCATCATGGCCGCGTCCCTCAAACCGACAGATGACCGGGGATGCGCAGATGCCGGCGGCCGACTTCCACGAACAGCGGATCGCGTTTGGCTGCCCACACCGCCGTGAAATGGCCGAGCGCCCACAGGAGGAGACCGACCAGCCACAGGCGTAACCCGAGGCCGACCGCGCCGGCGAGCGTGCCGTTCATGATCGCGATGGAGCGAGGTGCGCCTGCGAGCAGGATATGCTCGGTCAATGCTTTGTGGACGGGAGCGGTGAACCCCGGCACCACATCGAGCTGCTCGAGAGACATCAGATGAGTGCTCCGCCGCCGAATGAGAAGAACGACAGGAAGAAGCTCGACGCCGCGAAGGCGATCGACAGGCCGAAGACGATCTGGATCAGCCGCCGGAAGCCTCCGGAGGTATCGCCGAAGGCAAGTGTCAGACCGGTCACGATGATGATGATGACGGCAATGATCTTGGAGACCGGGCCTTCGATCGACTGAAGGATCTTCTCCAGCGGCTGCTCCCAAGGCATCGACGAGCCGGCCGCGAAGGCGGCAGGGGCAACCGTGAGACCGAGAACCAGGCTCGAGGCTGCAGCAGCGATATGATTTTGGGCTCGCGAGAATGCGCTCATCATGAATTATCTCCATTGTTGTTCGGGGTAGCTTGGGAGGTGCGATAATCGCCGTTGGGACCAAGCCCTTCGACGCGGGTGAGTTCGGTGAGCCGGCGCGCGGAACCGCGTCCGGAAAGAACAGCGACGAGGTCGATGGTTTCTGCAATCAGCGCGCGCGGAACGGTGACAACGGCTTCCTGGATGAGCTGCTCGAGACGGCGCATGGCGCCAATCCCGGAGCCAGCGTGGATGGTGCCGATGCCGCCTGGGTGTCCGGTGCCCCATGCCTTGAGAAGATCGAGTGCTTCGGAGCCGCGCACCTCGCCGATAGGGATGCGATCGGGTCGCAGGCGCAATGAGGACCGGACCAGGTCTGCAAGCGTGGCGATACCGTCCTTCGTTCGCATGGCGACAAGGTTGGGGGTGGCGCACTGCAATTCGCGTGTGTCCTCGATGATGACGACACGGTCGGCGCTTCTTGCCACCTCGGCGAGCAGGGCATTGGTCAGCGTTGTCTTGCCGGTGGATGTGCCGCCGGCGACCAGGATGTTGGCGCGGGCGGTGATGGCGGCACGCAGCGTCGCCGCCTGATTGAAGGTCATTATGCCTGCCGTGACGTAGTCATCGAGCGTGAACACGGCGACGGCGGGTTTGCGGATGGCGAAGGCTGGCGCAGCGACAACGGGCGGCAGCAAGCCCTCGAAGCGTTCTCCGGTTTCTGGCAACTCCGCCGAGACGCGCGGGGAGCGCGAATGGACCTCTGAGCCTACATGATGCGCGACCAAGCGAATGATGCGCTCGCCATCGGCGGCCGTCATCACCTCACCTGTATCAACCAGACCTTCTGACAGCCGGTCCACCCAGATACGACCGTCTGGATTCAGCATCACTTCGACGATGGCGGCATCGTCAAGGAACCGGGCGATGGCAGCTCCAAGTGCTGTCCGCAGCATGCGCGAAGAGCGCAAGCGTCTTTCTGTGTTGTTGTGAGAAACTGCCATCTTGTCCCCGTTTCGGTCGGGGACAAATCAGGCGGCCCCGAGGTTGGGGATGATTAAAAGAGCCGGATTCCGGATCGCTTCAACCAGTATCTCGAGGCGTAGTAGCGTGGCGTGCAAATACAGGAGAAAGGCGGTGCCGATGTCGCCTTGCTTCGGCCGGGAACGGCACGGTCGCGCTTACAGCCTTCCATTGGATTGGGATTTCAGTGTGCGCGTTGAGGTACGTTATGAGCGTCATACGCGATCGCGTATTTTATTTCTTCATACGCATTCGCGTATATTACTAATTTATACGCGCTCGCGTATATTGACAGATTATACGCGAATCCGTATATAGAACTCCGGAGACATCGTCATGACCGACCAGATCGCTCGCAACGAGAAGCAACTCGGCGCCATCCTGCGTCGCGCCCGCAGGCAGGCCGACCTCACGCAAGAAACGCTTGGCAACCAAATCCACCTGCGCCAGGCAACGGTGTCTCGCCTTGAAGCTGGCGAACCAGCAGTACAGCTCAGCACCTTGATGGCTGCTCTATCCGCCCTCGACCTCGAGCTCGTCGTTCGCCCACGCAGCAAAGGCAGCGCCGCTGAGATCGAGGATCTGTTCTGATGGCGCGGCGACCGGCTCACACGCCGCTAAATGTCTTCCTAAACGGGCGCCTAGTGGGCGTACTGCGCAGGGAATCCACGGGCGCCGTAGACTTCCAATACGCCCGCCAATGGCTGGACTGGCGCAGTACTTTCCCGGTCTCGCTCTCGCTTCCCTTGCGGGAGGACCGCTATATCGGCGCGCCTGTGATCAACGTCTTCGACAACCTGCTTCCTGACAATGACGCTATCCGCAAACGCGTTGCCGAACGCGTCGGCGCGGCTGGCACGGACGCCTACAGCATGCTCGCAATACTCGGCCATGACTGCGTCGGCGCACTGCAATTCCTCCCCGATGGCATCGACCCCGGCAATCCCGGTAGCAGCGACGGCAAGCCGGTCAGCGACAAGGACATTGCCGGGATGATCAAGAACCTTGCGGCCGCTCCTTTGGGCCTCGGCGAGGACGAGGATTTCCGAATCTCGATTGCGGGCGCCCAAGAAAAGACGGCGTTGCTTCGCAAGGGCAGGCGCTGGTTCAAGCCGGTCGGCACGGCGGCGACCACCCACATCCTGAAACCACAGATTGGTAGACTGCCGAACGGCATCGACCTTTCCCATAGTGTTGAGAACGAATATTTGTGCCTTAGGCTGCTCAAGGCGTTCGGCGTCCCTGCCGCCCATGCAAGGATGACCGATTTCGGGGAGCGCCGAACGCTTATCGTCGAGCGCTTCGACCGGCTGTGGGCTCGCGACGGTCGCCTTCTGCGCCTGCCGCAGGAGGATATCTGTCAAGCGCTGTCGGTGCCGTCGACGCGCAAATATCAGTCCGATGGCGGTCCCGGCATCGCTGAGATCGTCGAGCTTTTGAAGGGTAGTGACACGCCCGAAGAAGACGTCGCGATCTTTCTGCGCGCCTGCATCATATTCTGGCTGATCGGCGCGACCGACGGCCATGCAAAGAATTTCAGCGTCTTTCTTGGCCCCGGCGGGAGGTTCCGCATAACCCCCCTCTATGACGTAATGACCGCGCAGCCGAGCCTTGATGCTGGACAAATTCCCCGCAAGAAATTCAAGTTGGCAATGTCGGTCGGCAAAAGCCGGCACTATTCGGTGCATGAGATTATGCCCCGCCACTTCATGCAGACAGCTGACATTGCTGGCGTAGGCATCCCTGTCATGCGCCGAATTTTCGAAGACATTGCCAGAAACGCGGAGAAGCAGGCTGACACCGTGATCTCCTCACTGCCGCATGGCTTTCCTGGACAGCTTGTCGACTCAGTCAGGTCGGCCATAGGCAGGCGTGCGATGCTTCTTGCCGATGCAAATTGATCCGAGATCAAGAGACAGAAGAGGCGTTCCAGGTCATCGATCGCCTACATGAACATCGATGGTTCGGCCGGTAGCAATCGGATGGAGGCGGGGCGGCGCTGGCGAAGGGTGTGCATCGGCCAGGATCATGCGCACCTTGGCAATGTCGATCGCTCCAGCACCGCGGCGGCGGGTGTAGAATCCAAGTGGTCATGGTCGGTCTCTCCGGAATGGGCTGTGAACATTCGCACTCTAGAGAAACTTTGACTGGTCATGGCCGCCTCGACCGCTGCACGCCTGCAGCGAAAAGCTGCGCGCACCGCTGTCTCGGCTGCCGCGCTGCTTCGTTCCGTAGGTGCTGCGGCTCCTGCTACCGCTCAAGGGGTTCCGGGCATTCTGCAACGTGTGGGTCTACGCCAGATCTTCACCAGGCCACACATGACCAGGGCCGGCAGAAACGGGTTTCTAGTGGCAACCTCACACCCTAAATACTGCGGAGGACGTCCGAATTTCGCCGCTCCACTGTTTCAGATAAGGCCTATTCCGTCTTAGGCGGCGTTTGTTTCTTGATCTGCTGCGCGTCAGTCGTCTTCGCCAAGTCGGATTTCTCAACGCTGGCCGTTTTGGTCGTGTCGGCCTGTGCTGCAGACGCCATTGATTGGTGATACGCGCATTCTGCGGCTGCGCCCGATATCGACAGGCCCAATGCTGCGACTGTTGCAAGGAAGCCTTTCATTCGATCCTCCTTTATTCGTTGAGACGGATGGTAACCCGCCAGGCACCGACCGCAAAATCACTTTTCGGCCGCCGCGTCCGCCGCAAGGATATTGAAGGGAATTCGGACGACCCGGCCCGATAGGATTATATTTGAGGTTGAGGTTCGCCAGACTTCTTTCACAGGATTTGAACCTGCGACCCCATCGTCCCGAACGAGCGGGTTGGCCAGCAAAAGTCCGGATTTCCGCCACTTCTTGTGACGCCAGACAGCCTTTGTTCACGTTTATTTCCGGCGATTCTGTGGGGTAACTGTGGGGTAGCCGGAAATGTTCTCTTTCTGTACCAAGAGCATCCTGACGGTGTTTTTGGGCACGTTTCGCAAACGTGGCTTGGAGACGATCGCCCGGGTGGCTTCGGCCTGAAAATCGGGGTGATGGTGCCCATAGGTCTCAATCAGCATTTCAACCGTCATGCCGAGAAAGCCGGCGGCCTCCCACCGGTCGGTACCCTGCTGCATCAGCCAGGTCGCGGCTGTGTGGCGGAAGACGTGCGGCGTGATGTCAGTGCGGAATACGCGCCGAATGCTACCGTCTGGTGCTGCCACGTTGTCATACCAGCCGAGCCCGGCCGCCTCGACCACCGAGCGGAAGGCTTTCTTGATCGACTGCACTGGTTTGCCGTTCCACTCTACGACGTGGTCATGCGCGATCATGCGGCCAATGTTTGCGCTCTTCCCGCGGCCCTTGGTCTTGATCTCCAACGGCGTTACCGCCCAGCGACGCACATGTGCAAGCAGCCGGTCAGGCAACCTGACCGGCGGTTGGCGCTTGTTCGTCTCGCGGCGGGCGGTGCGGCGGTAGAAAATGCCGTGTTCGAGGTCGATATGTCCGGCGCCCTCTGTTGGTCGGATGGCCGCTCTGCAGATCGCCGCCGACCGGGTGCCGGTGTATAGAGCAACCAGGATGAATCGCGCGACGTGGTGTGCGGTGCGGCGGTCGCTTGGCTTACCCTTCCATGACTGGCGCATGCGCCATGCGGCGCGAAGCAACGCTGCGGCCTCATTGCGGGTCAGCCAGCGGTCGCGCGGCAGCGGCTTCGCTGGCAGCACGATCGCAGGCGTCGAGGTTACATAGCCCTCTCGATGATAGTGGTTCAGCGCTGCGCGCAGATCCTCCAACTGACGTCTGGCAGCGGTGCCATTGCCGTTCACCTTTGCGTAGTCGCGACAGACCTTGCCATTGATGTCGCCGATTTTCGTGTTGCCGAACCACTTTAGCACAGCGATCAACCGTTCGGCGGTTTCCTTTGGCTTGGCGTGTAAGGGCGCTACCTCGGTAAGATAAGCGCTAACGGCGTCGGCTACCGGGACGGTGGCCGGATCGCGGCCGCGCTCGCGGGCTGGCCAGTATTTTTCGACGATGTATTGGGCGAGCCGTTTCTCAGCGCGTTCGCGGTCGCCAGTGCTACCGCAAGCGCTGATGAAGGTTGCGCCATCGCGGATGTACCAGCCGGCTCCGTTACGCAGGCTGCCGTCCGCCTTTCTGCTTTCAGCGCGCCAGACCAGGCGCGCCCCTTTCGACGTCCGCGGCATAGCTCTCTCATCTTAGCGATCGCTGCCAAAGTCACGTATTCCTTGCCTGCAATCAGCTCTGTCTGAAGGCGGCCAGCATCTCGCTCTTTTCGCAACCCTGCCGCGCCCATAGAGCCGTCCGGGAACGCGATCTCGGCAGCAACGTTGAGGCGGAGCGGGATATTGTCGTGCAACTGCTCTGGAATGCTCATTGCATGCTTCTCGTTTGAATCCGGAGGAACAATCTCGTCATCGCTTAGTGTTTGAGCCTCTGAGATGATCCGACACTGGCCAGACAGTTGCCCGATGTGACCGAAATTTTTCGCCGGTAAGCACAGGATCCATCGGCATCAAATAGCTGAAGCATAGCTGGCACTATCCCGAGGTCATTTCTCACCACCAGGTATTTATGCGTTTGAAAAGTACGCATCTAAGAACCGTATGTGAACGGCACTAGGCCTCTTATGCGGTGATTAGGACGCTCTCGCGTAAAAAACGGCGGTGTATAGGGAAGGAAGAACTTATGAAAATCGCGCTGCCGTTCGATCCTGGGACCGTTTGAACCCGTCTGGAACGATGGTGAAACGATCTCTTTGGACCTCGCTTGCCGCATCTTGGGTGAAGCGAGGGAGGCGAGCCTAAAGCCCATTAGGGCTGTCTGGGCCGCGTTGAGATGGCGCTCGATCGCTTCGATACTTGCCATGACCTCTTCGAAGGCAGGCGGCGCCCCAAAAATCATTGCGGACGTTGGGATCCAGCACAGTTCTGCCTTAGACTGTCCGAAGACTATATAATAAAAAATTGGTCATCAGCGGCGTTCTGACCAGAGTTTATATTCAAAAATTGGTCAGTAGCCAGCCAAGACGCGAGGCGGCAAAAATATCCGCCTTCGAACATCATCACTTGGTAACTTCGACGACGTCCTGAACGCCCAACAAGACGGTTCACGAAGGTATCGCCAATGAGTTGCTCGCGCGGTGCCGGCCAAGGCCGCGATCTTGCGGCGACGTCACCGCGATAGAGTGAGAGTGTGGATTGGCTTTTCCACGACGGGTCGAAAGCTGGGGAGAGCCCCCCAGCGCCTGTCGCGGAGAAATCACGATGTCCAATCACCATCACCGACGCGAAGCCGCTGCCGGCCGGGCGAGCCTCTATGACGAGATAACCGACAAGATCATCTCGCAGTTGGAGGCAGGTCGGCTTCCTTGGGTTCAGCCCTGGGGGAGCGCGGCGGCCAAGGCGCCGCTATCGCTGCCCCGGAACGCCAGCACCGGCAGAGCATATAGCGGCATCAATGTGCTTATCCTGTGGGGCGCTGTCGTCGAGCAGGGCTATACGGCCCAAAGCTGGCTGACTTTCCGCCAGGCCCTTGCGCTCGGCGCAAACGTTCGGAAGGGCGAGCATGGCACAACCGTCGTGTACGCCGATCGCTTTGTTCCCGACGATGAGAAGAAACGCGCCAGAGATACCGGCGAAGATGCCCGGCCGGTTCCGTTTCTCAAGAAGTTCACCGTGTTCAATGCCGACCAATGTGAAGGTTTGCCGCAAGACATGGCAGCTTCCCCGCTACCGGACCCGGCCCTGATCGAGCCGCGCGTTGAGGCCCTGATCAAGGCCACAGGCATCGAATTCCGCATCGGCGGCGATCGAGCCTATTACTTGCCAACCCAGGACCGCATTCAAGTACCGCCGCCTCAAGCCTTCTTCGAGCCTATCAACTGGCATCGCACGGCGCTGCATGAACTTGGCCATGCCACGGGCCATCCCTCACGTCTTGCGCGCGACTTCTCCGGCTCCTTCGGAACCAGAAAGTATGCGTTCGAGGAACTCGTGGCAGAGATCAGCGCCGCCTTCTCGTGCGCTGCTTTGGGCATCGTTCCGACCGTGCGGCATGCCGACTACATCGGATCATGGCTGGAGGTGCTGCGGCAGGACAATCGCGCTGTCGTGCGTGCTGCCAGCCTGGCCGGCAAGGCGGCCAACTGGCTCCTCGGCCATCTGCCAGAGGAAGTCGCGCTGCCCATCGAGGTGGATGTCGACCAGAACAGGAGGGCAGCCTGATGTCGCGGCGCTATATCTCCGACTTGGCGTGCTGTCTTGGCCGACAGGCCGAGGCGGTGTGCCGACGCTATCTTTCCAATGGTCGTCGCGTGGGGCGGTATTGGGTGGTTGGCGATGCTCGCAATTCCTCGGGGCGCTCCATGTTTGTGCGCCTCAGGGGACCGGATTTCGGCAAGGGCGCGGCAGGCAAGTGGGCCGAATATGTTGCGCCGTGGGTTATGTTGCAGCGCCGCGATTGGGCGCTGTCCCGCAGGCGATCGACGGCTTTTGCGCAACATAATGTCAGCGCGCGGGAGGTGTCGTGATGCCGCGCGACGCTTCCGAACTGTCTCGCCGCCTGTCTCGCCATGCCGAGGCGGTCTGCCGGCACTATCTGTCCAATGGTCGACGCCGAGGCCGCTACTGGACGGTGGGTGATGTGCGCAACACGCCGGGCCGGTCGATGTTCGTCCGGCTCAGCGGGCCGGAATCCGGTCCCGGTGCGGCCGGGCATTGGACCGATGCCGCCTCGGCCGAATATGGCGATCTCCTCGACGTCATCCGCGAGAGCTGCGGTCTCGTCGATTTCCGCGATGTTGCCGCTGAGGCACGGCGCTTTCTGAGCCTGCCGCGCGCCGAACCACACGGCACCCCAAAGCCTGTTCGCACACCCGTTCCAGCCGGGTCGCCGGAAGCGGCGCGGCGTCTCTTCGCGATGTCGCAGCCGATCCGCCGGACGCTCGTCGAGACCTACCTGCGCAACCGCGGCATCAGGAACGTCCGCGACGCGGGCAGCCTGCGATTCCATCCGCGCTGCTACTATCGGCCTGAGGGCGACGGCCCGACCGAGACCTGGCCGGCGATGATCGCCTCGGTCACCGATCTCGACGGGCGGCTGACCGGCGCGCACCGTACATGGCTCGATCCCAACGGCTTCGATGCCGTCCGGCTCGGCAAGGCGCCGGTCGACACGCCGCGCCGGGCGATGGGTGGTCTCCTCGGCCATGCCGTCCGCTTTGGCGCTGCCGACGACGTCCTTGCGGTCGGCGAAGGCATCGAGACGATGCTGTCTCTGCGCTGTGCGCTGCCGGCCATGCCGATGGCGGCCGCGCTCTCGGCCAACCACCTTGCCGCCCTTCTGCTCCCGCCGGCGCTGCGTCGGCTCTACATCGCCCGCGACGCCGATGCCGCGGGCGACACAGCGCTCGCGGCATTGACCGAACGTGCCGAAGCAGCGGGCATTGAGGCGCTTGCCCTGTCGCCGCGGAGGGGCGACTTCAACGAGGACCTGCGCACATTCGGCCTCCGCGCGCTCCGGCGAACATTGCGCATCCAGCTCGCACCCCAGGATGTCGCGCGCTTCATGCGCCGAGGAAAGGCCAGGAAAGGGTGACAGGTGGCGATTTTGGACCGTCCTGGTCGATCCAACGAGGCCTATGCCGGACAAAGCCGTGCCGACCTTCTAAAAATCTGGCTTTTGGTACCGCATTCGACCCGAGAAGCGGAAGCTCGCTTGCGCCGGGTCAATTCACGGCCATGACCCTTCCGTTCCCGTCCGTCGGACAATTTGAAGGGGAGGTCATGACCCAGCGCAGCCCTTCTCAGCGCAAGGGGGCAATGTCCGGCTAGGTGCGACATTTGACTTGCATTGGTTTAGTTTGAAGCGGTGAGCGATCCAATCAGCGGGGTCCGCCGTGTCGCGATCCCTCGCCCTCCTGCGCTGCGTGTTCCAACTCGGAGAGCCGGAAGCGTTGATAGAAATAGAACAGTAGTAGAAGTGCAGCGGCACACACCACACCAACCAGCAATGCCACGGCGATCCTGACGCCGAGCATGTGATGTGCGAGCAGGACCACGCCGGCCGCCCCTACCATTGCATTGACGGATGCTATGACGGTGGCCGAGGAGGTAACATAGCCAATCAGGTGTCCCATCCGAAGTGACGGTGCCGACCCAGTTGCCTCCGGCCATCGTCCCGTGCTTGCGGCGAAGTACACCTGCGCATCGTCGCCAAGGGTCCGGTAGTAAGCTCTGATCCTGGCGATCCCGATGTACGCCTGTAGGCTTTCTGCCGAGATGTCGACCATCCTCAGAATGGTGAGCACGCCCAACAAGAATAGCGCGGGTAGGACGGCCGCAACGAAGGGAACGAAAGCCTCGGACGACTGGACAGCGAATCCCATGGCCACCAGGGTGCTCGACAAAGCGAACACGTACATGGAAGCACGTGCCGACATTTCGCCGTTTGTTGTGCCGATCGCGCTTTGCAGAACGAGGTGTTCGGTGGTCATGGCCGACATAAAGGCCGTCCAACGTTCCGGCGAGCCGGTCGAGGAAACTGGCATAGATGGTCTGTCCTGACTGTGGCCTGGCAGGTCGCTAAGGGTTTCAAGTCGCTCTGACATCTCAGCCTCCCAAGGATTTTGGTGGCGCCTCGCGTGGTCTCGCGACACGTCGACGGACGACCTAGTGCGGTGGGTGCCGCTCTCGCCGTTGCGAGGGCGACAACTATAGGCGAGCACGGGCAGATGGTCGATGTTGCTGCGCGAGGACGGAAATCGGCGCGCGCAAGGCGCGCGCCGAACTCTCTTAGGCAGCCAAATTGCGAAGCGACCGGAACCCGACCCGAAGCTCTTCCGTGAGGAACTTCGGCTGCTCCCAGGCAGCGAAATGACCGCCCTTTGGCAGCTTGTTGTAGTGGATGAGATTGGGATAGGCGCGCTCCGCCCAGTTCCGCGGAGTATCGTAGAGCTCGTCCGGGAAGACGCTCACTGCTGCCGGGACCTGGACGCCCTTGGGGCTAAAGAAGGGCAGCTTGTTCTCCCAATAGAGCCGCGACGAAGAGACGCCCGTGTTGGTCAGCCAGAACAAAGTGACGTTGTCGAGGACATCGTTCGGCGTCAGGCCTTCCTTCACGCCGTCGAACGCGCGGGCGATGAGCTCCAGGCTGCTCGCGTCGTGGTCGATCAGGAAGGTCGCAAGGCCGATCGGCGAGTCTGCAAATGCGGCGCCGGTCTGCGGGCGCGAAGCCATCCAGAAGGCGTAGTAGACGTGCTTGTAGAAGAAAACGAGCTGGTCGTAGGTGCTCTTCTCTTCTGCCGAGAGCCCCGCCGGCGCCGGCGCGCCGCCGAAGGCGGCCCCATCGATTTCGGCCGGGATCGCGCCGGGCATGTTGGTGTGGATGCCTAGCAGCTCGGGTGGCGCCTGAACGCCGATCAGATCTGTGATCACCGCCCCCCAATCGCCGCCTTGGGCGACGAAGTGCTTGTAGCCAAGGCGGCGCATCAACGTGGTCCAGGCACGCGCGATCCGTTCGGGGCCCCAGCCGGTCGTGCTCGGCTTGCCGGAGAACCCGTAGCCGGGCATCGACGGGATCACCACGTGGAAGGCGTCGGCCGCGCTGCCGCCATGGGCGGTGGGGTCGGTGAGCGGCTCGATGATCTTCAGCTGCTCGACCACCGAGCCCGGCCAGCCGTGCGTCACGATGAGCGGCAACGCGTTTTCATGCTTGGAGCGGACGTGGATGAAATGGATGTCCAGCCCGTCGATTTCGGTGATGAAGTTCGGGACGGCGTTGAGGCGCGCCTCGACCTTTCGCCAGTCGTAGTCGGTCTGCCAGTATTCGAGCATCTGCTTGATCGTCTTCAGCGGAACGCCCTGAGAGAAGTCGGAGACGGTCTCCCGGTCGGGCAGCCGGGTCTGCGCCAGGCGCCGTCGCAGGTCGGCAAGGTCGGCGTCCGCTATGTTGATCAGGAAGGGACGGATGGATTCGGATGTCTTGGTGGTCATTGGTGTTCTCCTCGAGATTTGGTTGGTTTGCGTGGGTGCACTTTCGTGCTGGAAAGGACCTACGCTCATGGCGCCGAGAACACCCGTTAGGCGCCGTTAGCCGGTGTTAGCTGCTCATAATGCCGGCTCTCGCGGCAGGCATTTGACGCATCGCGGTGCTGCGCTATTAATAGCCTGCGCCATGGCAACAGCCGTCGATCAGAGCAAGGACCGGTTGTCGTTCGGTCCTTTCCAGCTGCTGGTGAGCGAAAGGCTCCTCACCAGGGAGGGCACTCCGATCGACCTCGGTGCGCGCGCTCTCGACCTCTTGATTGCGCTGGTGTCCTCCCCGAACGAAGTTCTCAGCAAAAGGGACCTGATGGCGCGCGTCTGGCCCGACGTCATCGTCGAGGAAGGCAGCCTGCGCTTTCACATGAACGGCCTGCGCAAGGCGCTGGGCGATGGCAAGGAAGGCGCGCGCTACATCGCCACGCTCGCCGGCCGGGGTTATTGCTTTGTGGCACCGGTCTCACGGGCGGCGGGACCCGCTGAAGCCAGGCCCGCCGCTCCCCACGGTTTTGCGCATGCCAACCTTCCCAATCGTCTGAGCCGCATGGTCGGCAGGGAAGACGACATCCTCAGGCTGTCGGCCCAGCTGACCGCGTCGCGCCTCGTCACCATCGTCGGCTCCGGTGGCGTCGGCAAAACCACCGTCGCGATCGCGGTGGCGCATCATCTGCGCGAGAGCTTTGATGGCGCCGTTCTGTTCGTCGATTTCGGGATGGTGAGCGATGCCGATCTGGTGGCGCCCGGCGTTGCCTCTATGCTGGGGCTGACGGTCGGCTCCGGCGACGTTCGGCCGAGCCTGATGGCGTATCTTCGCGACAAGCGGATCCTGCTGATCCTCGATACGTGCGAGCATCTGGTCGAGGCCGTCGCCGTTCTGGCCGCGGGCATCGTCGAGGCAGCACCAGAGGTCCGCATACTGGCCACCAGCCGCGAGGCTTTGCGCGCGGACGGCGAGCGCGTCTACAGGCTGCCGGCCCTGCGTTGTCCGCCGGACGATCCGGACATTACGGCCGCAGCCGTCCTGTCGTTTCCGGCTGCCCAGCTGTTCGTGGAGCGCGCGGCGGCGAGCGGCGCCAACCTGGACATCGGCGCGGCCGAGGCGCGCATCGTCGCCGGCATTTGCCGCAAGCTCGACGGCGTCGCGCTCGCCGTGGAGCTGGCGGCGCGGCGCGTCGAGACGTGCGGCCTGCCGCAGACCGCGACGTTGCTCGACCAGCATCTCAAGTTGGAATGGCAGGGTTCGCGCACGGCGCCGCCCCGCCAGAAGACACTGCAAGCCACGCTCGACTGGAGCTTTGGCCTGCTCAGCGAAGCCGAACGCACGGTGCTGCGCCGGCTCGCGATATTCGTCGGCTATTTCAGCTCGATGCGGCGCTCTATGTCGCAGCCGGCCCGCCGCTCGACCGATCGGCGGTGTTCGCCGCGATCGACAGCCTCGTCGCCAAGTCGATGCTGGCGACCGATCCCGCCGGCGCCTCGATGCGCTACCGGCTCCTCGACACGACACGTGATTACGCGCTCGAACTGGAGGCTGCGGACGGTGAACGCGCCGAACTGGTCGCCCGCCACGCCACCTGCTACCGGCGCTGGCTGGAGCAGTTCGGGGCTCATTGGCCGGCCTTGTCCGGCGCGGAACGCGTGCCGCATTTCGTTGCGCTCAACAATGTCCGCGCGGCGCTGGAACGGTGCTTCGGTCCGGCCAGCGATATCGAAATCGGCGTCGCGCTCGCCGCAGCCGCCGCGCCGGTCTTCCTGTCGATGTCGCTGCTGTCAGAGTGTCATCGCTGGTCGGAGCGCGCCTTGTCCGCGCTCGGCGAGGCTGCTCGCGGCGGAGCGATCGAGATGCAGCTGCAGGCGGCCCTCGGAGTCTCTTCGATGTATATGCACGGCGGCCAGCAACAGGCGCGCGGGGCCCTGAGCCGAAGCTTCGAGATCGCCGAGAGCCGCGGCCAGGCCCTCGAACAGCTCAGGATATTGGGCCCCATGACCATGTTCCACCTGCATACCGGTGAGTTCAGAACCTCGCTTCACTACGCGAGACGCTTTTCGGCCGTTGCCGCAACGGTGCAGGACCCCGCCGTGGTCACATCCGCTTGCTCGATGTTGGGCGATACCTTGTACTTCTGTGGCGAGCTCGGCAGTGCCCGTGTGGAGCTCGAGGCAGCACTGGCGAGCGGACGGCGGCACAAGCGGACCATGGAAAGCTATCTCGGCGTCGAAGGGAAAGACCTGGCCGGCGGGATGCTGGCGATGAATTTGTGGTTGCTTGGCCATCCGGCACAAGCCGCCGACCGCGCGCGCCAGACAATCGTCGAAGCCGCGGAGATGGATCATTCCTTGACGCTGTGCATCGCATTGTTCTGCGGCGTCGCCGTGTTCCTGTGGAGCGGTGATCTCGCCGGCGTGAAGAACACATTGAATGGCTGGTCTCGTTTGCGGAGTCTCACTCGCTGACACCTTATGCCGTTGTCGGACGCGGCCTCGCAGGCGAGGTCGCCCTGCGCCGGGGCGAGGTGAAGGCCGGCGTCGAAACCTTGCAGCAATGTCGCGAAACGCTCCATGCGGCTAGGCACGAGGTGTTCACGACCACACTTGATCTCTCGCTCGTTTCGGGGCTGGCGGCCGTCGGTCGGTTTGACGAAGCCATTGCATGCGTCGACAGGACCATCGAGCGGGTGGAGGCGAACGGTAGCCTTTGCTGGATGCCGGAGCTGCTGCGCATCCGGGGAGAGATCCTGGAGAAGATCACGGATGAGAGGGGGGCCGAAGCAGCGTACTGTCGCTCGATCGAAATAGCCGACCAGCAGTCGGCGTTGTCCTGGCGGCTGCGCGCTTCGATGAGCCTCGCCCGGCTGCAAGCTCGACAAGATCGGAGCGATGAAGCTCGGCAAGGGCTTGCTGAAACCTATGCTCGATTCAGCGAGGGGTTCGAAACGACAGATTTGAAGGCTGCCCGACTTCTGTTGGCAACGATCGGCTAACCTGCCATCAGTTCGGTGTCGCGCTGGCTCTGTCAACTTCTATCGAATTTGGACGAGCGCTATTGCGCCTCCGAGGCGGCCGCTCGCTGCGGAAGATCTGCATGTCCTCCGTTGGTCGCTTGGCAGCTTTCAGGCTTATTTCAATTGTTCGACGATAGTCGTCACGATGGCCGCTTTTGGCGTTACTTGCTCGTTCTGATGAGCGACCGCGTCCTCCACTCAGAGCAGGAGCTCTCGGCGGAGGACGCCTCAGCATAACTCCTGACTCACAACGATCTCAGAAAGGCCATGAGATCCTTGTCCTCCTTCCATGAGCGAGGGGGTCGTGGCTGACCGACTTCGCAAAGAGCCACGGCGTTGGCTTTCAGCGTGAGGTCAATTTCGGCATAGATGTTGGTGGTGCTGATCGAGACGTGGCCGAGCCAGGCGCGGATGGTATTGATGTCCACGCCAGCGAGAACGAGGTGGCAGGCTGTCGTATGGCGGATCACATGCGGGGTTATCGTTCTGTCAGCCAGTTCCGACACCCGGGCCGCGCAACGCTCGATCATGCGATAGACCCCGAAGCGGGTAAAAGGCGTTCCGAGCCTGCTGACAAATACGGCGTCATCGAACGAGCGACCAAGGATCTCGACTGCCAGAACTCGTTCGGTTTCCGGCCACAGTGGGCACTGGCGCGTCTTGCCGCCCTTCCCGTGCAGGGTGGCAAGATCGTGACCGCTATTCCCGCTCCCGATCTGCAGGTCGCGCACCTTCAACTGCGTGGCCTCGGAGACACGCGCCCCGGTGTTGTAGAGAAAGAGCAGAAGGGCGTATTCGGTGCGGCCGCGCTTGGTCTTGCGGTCGGGCACGGCGAGCATCGCCTCAATTTCCGCCCTGGTCAGCCATCCGATCGGTGGCGACATGGCATGCCGCTGTCCTTGTGCTCATGGTGTTTCCTTCGTCGGGAAAGGACCGGCCCACGGCCTTCCAGAGGGCGATCGGGCGACGGCCGGTCCGGACCGGCAATGGCTTCGCCCGGCTATTTTCCGGCGGCCCTTTTCCACCCCATGCGGCGAGCCGCATGGGACCCCGTCTTCGGGCCTTTCCATCGCCAAGCAAAATAGCCGGGCTTCGCCATCCTCCACTCCGTTCCGGCCCTGCGCTGATGCTGCGGGTGCAAGTCCGGACCGGCTGTCGCCTTCGTCGCCATGAAGGCCGCGATGGGCGCGGCCAATCCGCCGAAGGAAGCCGCCATGAGCAACCAGCACGACACCGACTTCGGACCGCAACACGCATCGTCCCCAACTGATCACGTCCTCCAGGAACTGCAGCTCTACGGTTACCGTCCGTTCGAAGACGAACCAGATCCGCGACCGCTTCCGGAGGGTCACGTAATTGCAGCCAGCATCGCCGACATTTTCGATGCCCTGGTAGTGGCGCTGTCCGACACGCGCCTCGAGCCCGACCTCGAGGAACTGCTTTGGGGCACGGTAAACCTCTTCCATCGCGCAACCGATCGGATCGAACGCGAACTCGATGACAACGAACTCGCTCAGCGGCGCCTGCAACGCGAACAGGACGGCTCCGAGGTCAAATCCGTGGAGCTGGTGCGCCGGCGATCGCCTTCGGCCTGTCGATCACCATCGAGACCGCAATGGTGCGGGCTCGAGACAGACAGGATCAAGGAGAACCACAATGGCTTCCATCGGCACCTTCAAGAAGTCCGGCAACAACGAGTTCACTGGCGAAATCGTCACGCTCAGCGTCCAGGCCCGCGGCGTCCGCATCGTCCCCGAAAACCGAGCCAACGGTGAGAACGCCCCCAGTCACCGGGTCTTCGTCGGCCGAGTAGAGATCGGCGCCGCCTGGGCCAAGCAATCCAACGAGGGCCGCAACTATCTGGGTCTCAAGCTCGACGATCCGAGCTTCACCGCCCCGATCTTCGCAAACCTGTTCGACGACGAAGACGGTGAGGGCCACAGCCTGATCTGGTCCCGCCCGAGCCGCCGCAACAAAGAATAGGAGGCAAATAAAAGGCTCCGCCCGGCCAACCGGGCGGAGCCTCAAGTGACCCGCTGCAGTGGTAGCGCGGGCAGCCGGAGCGATGCCAGCACAGCATCGCGCAATGCTCATTGATCTCCTCCACCGCTGGGGTGACATCTGTAAGGATCGTGTTTTAGGTCTCGCATGTTGGGGAAGTGCAAATCATGATCGAGCCGTTCGACGACACCGCTCCCACGGGGGACGAACTCACAGACTATGACCGCAGCCACATCAAGCTCTACATGCGCTTGTTCGACGCCGATGCCGACGGTGCTGATTGGCGTGAGGTGGTCAAAGTTCTGTTCGGGATCGACCCGGCAAAGGAGCCGCAGCGCGCTCGACATGTCCACGATACCCACTTGGCGCGGGCGCGCTGGATGACGCGCACTGGCTACCGCCACCTTCTGCGCCAAAAATGACACCCTCGCGAATATTTCCAGGAGTGATGCTTTTTCAGCATTACGCGATGCGTCTTAGGGGCCTTCCGCCAGTCGCCAGAGTCGGGAATCGATTCGTGCACAACTTGCAGTTTTAGCGAGGAGCTGCACGATGAAGCCCGACACGTCGCATTGGCGAGACAACAGCAGCTACGACTTCTTCGACGACTTGCCGGTCGAAGGCCTGGCTTGGGAGTGTCTGCGCCGCTCAGACTCCTACCAACGGCACTATCTGACCCTTGTGCGCGAGGGGATTGAAAGAGATCCCTTCCCAACCGAAGCACAGAAACGCTGGGGGTTGCGATTTCGCGGCCCGACCCGACTTGTCCGCATTGATGCAAGACGTTTTGTGGTCACCTCTGGCCAACCCTGCGGTGATGACCCTCATGGCATCGCCAGATTTCCTGTCAGGCGAATCTTCCACATCGCCCGTTGAGGTTGGCAAACAGCACGAGAGCCCACAGGGATTTCATGCCATCCGCGATAGTGGGATCGCGACACAGCTGCTTCTCCTTCCCGGGAGCGCGGCGAGCCGTTCCCTCACGGCCTTGATCCCGCTCGATTCCCAGGCGCTCGGACGGGTCGAGGCCCTCGTCCGTTTCTGGCGCTCCTGTCACGGCCGGCCCGTGCCGCCGGATACACGAATGACCAATCAGCAAAGGCGCCGCCTGCGCCTCATGATGCAGGCCGCCGATGGCCGCAAGAACGGCGCCAGCTACCGTGAAATCGCGACCGCTTTCTATGGGACAGGGCGTGTTGCCTCCAATCCGTGGAAAACATCGTCCCTTCGCGACACCGTGATCGGTCTCGTCAAGGGCGGCGGTGCCATGATTTCCGGTGGTTATCTGCAACTCTTGCGCCACCGCAAGCGGGCTTAGCGCCCTGGGGTGGCAATATCAGGCCCCCCAATCTTCCCCATCCCTCACGAAGCCTCCTTTCCGCCACCGTGATCGCCGTCCGCCGCTGAGCGCCAGCGGTTCACCGAAGCCCCACGGAGGCCCGACAAATGCGACCTGATCTAGCCGTTTTGCCGCCGCGCTTTCTGCGCACCAAGGAAGCTGCCGAGTTCCTCAGCCTGTCATCGCGCACGCTCGAAAAACACCGCACTTACGGCACGGGTCCCGCCTACCGCAAACTTGGCGGCCGCGTCGTCTATGCCGTTGACGACCTCCAGGCCTGGGCTCAGCGCGGCGCGGTGACTTCGACTTCCGACCCTCGTGGTTCCGTGCTTCCCGCCAAGCGCCATCCGCCGGCGGCTTCCACACCGACCGGGCGCTACGTGCGCTGAGCTTCGAGAGTGATGCAAAGGCGCCTCTCATGCTCACGCAGGCGCATCCACCACCAACCACGCATCGCAGTTGCTTTCCGCAAGATCAGGAGACAGGCCAATGGGCACTGTCGTTGACTTCCCTTCAGGCCGATCGGCACCAGGCGCTATTGCCGGCGAAGGCTTAACTCATGTCGAACTGACTTGGGTCGAGAAAAAGATCGAGTACTGGATCCGCTTCGGTTCGGTCGCTCGGGAGAAGGTGATCGATCGCCGCCGACGCATTGTCTCCTTTCGTCCCGGTGACATCTTCGCCTTTGTCCGATGGGCAGCAAATGACTTCGACACGATCATCTCCCGCGTTGATATCGTGCGCGCGGTCGCCGAGGGCGAAGCCCATCAGACGCTGCCTTTCGTGCGGCCCGGCGGTGCCATTTTGCTCACGGCTCAAGACCGGCCCAAGGTCGAGCACGTGCTGCAGACGATCGATGGCATCGAGCAACTCGGCATCGATCCGGCAACAGTCTCGCCCGATCACTGGCGACACGTCCACAACCGAATGACGGTTGGGCAGGCGCCTCGTACTTATACGCTGGATCTTCACCGAGCCTACCTCCTGCGTCGGCGGATCCAGCCATGATGCGGTCACCGATTGTCCTCGTGGCAGCATTGGCGGCAATGGGAGCGCTCTACCCAGTCCTCAAGCCAGTGCCGTCGAAGTTTGTCTGGAACGCGTCGGCCAGCGCACCGATCGGCCTCTATCGGATCGATGCCAAGGGACCGTTCGGAGCCGACGACCTCGTCGCCGTCGAGCCGCCTGAAACGCTTACAACGTTCCTGGCTGACCGCGGCTACCTGCCGAAGGGCGTGCTGCTTTTGAAGCATATCCTTGCAGCCTCCGGTCAAACCGTTTGCCGGAACAAGCTCACGATTTCGGTCGATGGCGGTGCCGTAGGCGTTGCGCTTGAGCACGATCGCGTCGGCCGCGGCCTGCCGACCTGGCAGGGCTGTCTACGCATTCCGGTCGGCGCCGTTTTCCTCATGAACCGCCGGGTCCGCGACAGCCTCGATGGCCGCTACTTCGGCCTCATCTCCACCGATCACATCATTGGCCGCGCGGTCTCGCTGTGGACCGACGAGCAGGGCGACGGCCGCTTCCAGTGGCGCGCACGAACGCGGTGAGCGCACCACCGGCGGCGCCTTCTCGTGCCGCCCGATCGTCACCGCGCATCAAAGACAGGAGAAAGCACATGCCACAGATCGGAGAATTCATCCGCCATCAGACCGGTTATTCTGGACGAATCCAGACGCTCAATCTCAACCTTGAGGTCGCGATCGTCGCGACCGAGGCGAGCGATGCGGACAATGCACCCGACTATCGGGTGCATGCCGACAGCGAAGACGGCAGCACGATCGGGGCCGGTTGGAAACACTCCAGCGAGAAGGCCGGCGAGTTCGTATCACTGCAGATAGACGACCCGACTTTCGCGCAGCCGATCCGCGCTTATCTGTTTCAGAACGGCGACGACAAGAAGTCCTGGTCATTGCAATGGTCGCGCCAGCGCGACCGCGCCGAGAAGGACTGAGCGATGTCGGCGCGCCGTCGGCCGGCGAGCCAAGCGGGAACGCGCGCGTTGCCTCGCGCGATCCGGCGCTCGGCCCTCATTGTGCTTGGCGGGCTTTGCATCACTTGCGTGGTTCCCGCCGCCGCATTGGCGCAGAGCCCGCCTGCCGTCATGCCGCCGGCGCGCAGTCGTTACGACACTCACATCGCGGAAGCCGCGAAGCGCTTCCGCCTTCCGCCGACCTGGATCCGCGCCGTCCTTGGCGCCGAAAGCGCAGGCGACCAACGAGCCACATCTCGCAAGGGCGCCATGGGGCTGATGCAGATCGTGCCCAACACCTGGTCCGACCTGCGGGTTCGGTACCGACTCGGCGCGATCCCTACGACGCGCACGATAATATCATCGCGGGCTCGGCCTATATCCGCGAGTTGGTTGATCGCTACGGATCGCCCGGCTGGATTGCCGCCTACAATGCTGGCCCTGGGCGCTACGAAGCGTCGCTGCAAGGCAGGCGGCTGCCTCGGGAAACGCTTGCCTATGTCGCGATCGTTGCGTCCGCCATCGGCAACGCTGGTACGACGAAAGCCAACAACCGGGCATTCTCCAAACGGTATGGCTGGAAGAGCGCTCCGCTGTTCGCCGCACAGCCGAGCGACAGCCCGGGCGAACATTCCATGCAACCGGAGAGCTCCCGCGATGACGCTTCAAACGCTGTGCCCAAGGAAAGGCTGGCCGACGCCGCACTTCGATCGACCGGTCTTTTCGTTCCCCAAGCGAGCGAGAAGTCCGCGCCATGAGCCGCCCTGATGCTCTTCGCCCCATCTCGTGCTCTTGCGTGCCATGGCGTACGGTCGGGGCAGGCCAAGGCAACCCGACTGAGCGATGGCAGGATAAAAGGCCGCACATTGCGCGCCGATCGGACGATGGGATTTGCAAGGTTCTCAGGCCCGCGTCGCACATTGCAGCCCCTATGGGCAATGTGCGCCAAACGTCGGAAGCCTTGTATGCGCGTCGTCTTTTCCACATTGCAGGACAGCGCCATGGCCGATGAGCGCGCGTTTCGCATTCGGCCAGGTCGCATCCGCTCGACCCGCGCTCAAGCTGCACGGCCCTTCATCGCCCAGGCGCTGGCGGCGGCGAAAAAAGCTGGCGGTGGCGTCTCGCGCTCGGGAAAAGTCGTTTGCGGCAACCGCTCCAGGTTTGGTCACGGACAGCGCGCCAGCATCCAGGCCAATCGCCTTATCACCTCACGATCGCGCGGCGCGGTCGTAAAGGCTCGCGTTGTCCGTCGTACCGCGAGCGCTGCCTCACTGGCCCCACATCTCAGTTATCTGCGTCGGGAGGGCGTGACCCGGGACGGAGAGAAGGCAGGGTTGTTCGGGCCGCAGACGGGGGATGCCGATGGCACGGCCTTCGCCGCGCGCGCCAAGGATGATCGGCACCATTTCCGTTTCATCGTCTCTCCCGACGACGCCCTCGAGATGGCGGACCTCAAATCCTTCAGCCGCGATCTGGTGGGGCAGATGGAGAAGGACCTCGGCACTGGGCTCGACTGGGTCGCTGTCGATCACTGGAACACCGAGCATCCGCACGTTCATCTGATCGTGCGCGGCGTGCGCGACGACGGCCAGGATCTGGTCATTGCGCGCGATTACATCAAGGAAGGCATGCGGGACCGGGCTCGCGACCTGATCACTCAGGAGCTGGGGCCGCGAATCGATCTCGACATCCGCCGCTCACTCGAAAGCCAGATCCAGTCCGAACGCTGGACCCAGCTTGATCGCCAGTTACTTCGCGACAGCTGCGACACCGGGGTCATCGATTTGGCCCAACGCCCGCATTATCAGCCCGACGAATATCATGCGCTCAAGATCGGCCGTCTGCGGAAGCTCGAAGCGCTTGCTCTCGCCGACCAGGTCGGCCCGGGCCAATGGGTCCTCGACGACCAGGCCGAAGCGAGGTTGCGCGAGTTGGGCGAGCGTGGCGACATCATAAAGCGCATGCATCGCGCACTGACCGAGCGAGGGATCGAGCGGGGTTCGGCCAGTTATGTGTTGGCCGCCGAAAGTCTCGATACTCCCATTGTCGGCCGGCTGGTCGATCGCGGACCCGATGATGAACTGAGCGGTGCGGCCTACGCGGTTGTCGACGGCATTGACGGACGTATCCATCACATCAGATTTTGCACTCTGGATGCCGCCGGCGACGGCCCGCCGGGATCGATTGTCGAGCTGCGCAAGTTCGATGATGGGCGCGGCCAGCGTCGGGTCACGCTTGCGGTATGCTCCGATCTGACTGTGGATGAACAGGTTACGGCACCGGGCGCGACCTGGCTCGACCGCCAGGCAATTGCTGGCGAACCTGCCGCATTGGCGAAGGGGGGCTTCGGCGCCGAGGTCGGCGACGCCTTGGACCGCCGGGCCGAACATCTGGTCAATCAGGGACTCGCTGAGAGGCAAGGCAACCGCATCATCTTCAGCGCAAACCTGCTCGATACGCTGTGCCGCCGCGAACTGGAGATCGTTGGCGACAAGCTCGCGACCGACAGCGGACGGCCCTTCAACCGTGCTGCCAGCGGTGACTACGTTGCCGGCGCCTATGGTCAACGCCTGTCTCTCGCCTCCGGCCGTTTCGCCATGATCGACGACGGATTTGGCTTCCAACTCGTACCCTGGACGCCCTCTCTCGAAAAACATCTCGGCCAGCATGTGTGCGGTGTCGCTCGTGGTGACGGCGTCGTTGACTGGAGCTTTGCCCGCAAGCGCGGGCTCGGTCTCTGACAGCTAAAAGAAAGGATGAGGCCATGTCCGCAACGAAAATCCTCTGGGGTCAGATCCTCACCGTCTTCCTGATCGTCCTGTTGACGACCTGGACGGCGACGCAATGGACCGCATGGCGGCTTGGGTTCCAGGCGCAACTCGGACCAAGCTGGTTCGAAGTCGCCGGCCTGCCTGTCTACTATCCACCTGCCCTGTTCTGGTGGTGGTACTTCTACGACGCTTATGCCCCTACCATTTTCATGGAAGGCGGACTGATCGCCGTGTCGGGCGGCTTCCTGTCGATCATTGTTGCAATCGGCATGTCGGTGTGGCGCGCACGTGAAGCCAAGAACGTCGTGACTTACGGTTCGGCGCGATGGGCCAATAGGAGAGAGGTAGCGGCTGCCGGGCTGCTCGGCGCCGACGGTGTGGTGCTAGGGCGCTATCAGCATCATTACCTTCGCCATGATGGGCCTGAGCATGTGCTGTGCTTCGCCCCGACCCGTTCGGGCAAGGGCGTCGGCCTGGTGGTGCCTTCGCTGTTGACCTGGCCGGGTTCAGCGATTGTCCACGACATCAAGGGCGAGAATTGGCAAATCACCGCCGGGTTCCGTGCTCTGCACGGTCGTGTGCTGCTCTTCGACCCCACCAATTCGAAGTCGTCGGCCTACAATCCTTTGCTGGAGGTCCGCCGTGGTGAATGGGAGGTGCGCGACGTCCAGAACATCGCCGACATCCTGGTCGATCCGGAAGGAAGCCTCGAGAAGCGCAACCATTGGGAAAAGACCAGTCACGCACTGCTGGTCGGCGCGATCCTTCACGTCCTCTATGCCGAGAAGGACAAGACGCTCGCCGGCGTCGCCGCCTTCCTTTCGGATCCGAAGCGCCCGATCGAGTCCACGCTGGCGGCAATGATGAAGATCGCCCACTTGGGAGAAGCAGGCCCGCACCCGGTGATCGCCAGTGCGGCGCGCGAACTACTCAACAAATCTGACAATGAGCGGTCGGGCGTGCTCTCCACGGCGATGTCCTTCCTCGGCCTCTATCGCGACCCCGTCGTCGCCGAGGTGACGAGGCGCTGCGATTGGCAGATCAGCGACATCGTCGGCGGCATCAAACCAGCGACACTCTACCTGGTCGTGCCGCCCTCGGACATCAATCGGACCAAGCCGCTCATTCGCCTTATCCTTAACCAGATTGGGCGTCGGCTGACCGAGGACCTTCAGGCGAAGAGCCATCGGCATCGACTTCTGCTCATGCTCGACGAATTTCCGGCACTGGGCCGCCTCGACTTCTTCGAAACTGCATTGGCTTTCATGGCCGGCTATGGGCTGAAGAGTTTCCTGATCGCACAATCGCTTAACCAGATCGAGAAGGCCTACGGCCCGAACAACTCCATCCTCGACAATTGTCATGTGCGCGTGAGCTTCGCAACGAATGATGAAAGGACCGCCAAACGTGTGTCTGACGCACTCGGCACTGCAACCGAGATGCGGGCGATGAAGAACTATGCCGGCCACCGGCTTTCGCCCTGGCTCGGACATTTGATGGTGTCGCGGCAAGAGACCGCCCGCCAGTTGCTGACGCCTGGAGAGATCATGCAGCTTCCGCCGACCGACGAGATCGTCATGGTGGCGGGCACCCCACCGATCAGGGCGAATAAGGCACGCTATTACGAGGATGTCCGCTTGCGGGAACGCGTCCTGTCGCCGCCCGAGCTGACCCGATCCGAGAAGAATCCTCCTTGTGATTGGAGCAGCCCACCGATCCTGAGAAGGCCCGAGGTCGACGAAGCCCCCGGCACGCGGGGCGATGAAGATCCGACCGGGTCCGAACGGCGCCAACAACCCGAACTGAACAGCGTGCGGCCGACCGAGAAGAGGGTTCCGATCGAAAATGAGTTCGAACTCGACGCGGCCGACGACGCTGATGACGATGCAGTCCGCAATCGACGCCTGGCACGGCTCATGCAGGGCGTGGCTCGGCAGGTCTCGCTCGACCCCGATGACGGCATGGGTGTGTAGCCGCCATGATCAGCCGCAAGAAGAAAGCGCAAATCTCCGTCTATCTCGATGCAGCGATCATGAAGATGCTAGCCGACTATGCGGCCCGGCGCGACCAGCCCCAATCCATGATCGCAGAGGCCGCGATCGCGTCGTTTTTGTCACCCGATGCGACGAACGTCGCGAGGCTGCTCTCGCCAAACGCCTCGATCAAGTTGATCGCCGCCTCGCCCGGCAGGAGCGCGATATCGGCATCGCGGTCGAAACCCTGGCGGTGTTTGTGCGCTTCTGGCTCGCGACCACGCCCGCCTTGCCGGAACCTGCGGCTCAGGCAGCTCGCGCCAAGGCGGCCGAACGCTATGAGGCTTTCGTCGCAGCCTTGGGCAGGCGTTTGGCCAAGGGACCGAAACTGCGGCAAGAGATATCGGAGGATATCGATCCAGTTGACGACAAGGGAATGCCGTCGCCAGGCGGAATGTAGGCTCTTGTTCGCGCCAGCTGCCAATCCGCCTGATGGCGAGCCTAGGTGCCAGACATTTTCCTCTGCCGTTTGCCCGCCAATGGTACCCAACCGGCGGGAGTGTCGCGGTTGTCGTCCCCGACATGCCTCGAACTGCCAATTCCCCGAGAAAGCGACTGAACGGCACGATATCTTGGTGGACATTGGCCCGCTCGAGGGCGGGCATGAAGTCGGCGCGGCGTTGCACCTCAATGACGGCCCGGGATGGCCACCGGCCGCCATCAAGAAGCCTGACGTTCGATATGGACCACTGCGACCAGAAAAACAAACACTTGGGCGCTTGTCACTCCCGCCTTGCGTTAACGTCCAGCACCGAACAATAAGCTTGAAGAGCTGTTGCCGATCATTGTGCTCGACGGGGAGCCCTTATCTTGGCCTAATGGCGTCCTACCTTGCTGAAAAAGGACGATTGGGGGCGGCGAGACCAGGTGAGAAAATGAAGTTCACGCTGACGGCCATTTTGCCTGTAATCGCGACGCTGCTTTTCGCCGCCGGCTGCTCGTCGACCGCCGCATCTCTCGATCCGGCGAAATACGACAGGATGAGTTGCGCCGAGCTCAACAGCGCGCTCGGCGACACCGCCACCGATATTTCGCGGACTGCCATCAGCCGCGGCAAAGTCGCCAACACCAGTGTGCCGAGCTGGCTGCTTGGCGGCGAGCGCGTCAAGAGCGTGGTGGCCAATCGCGATACGGCCAGGATCGAGAAGCTGCAGCAACAGCAGCAGGCAATTGTCGCAGCGAGGAAGCAAAGGTGCCCGTCCTCGCAATGAACTAGAAACATCTGGCTGCCCTGCCCGACGCACACGACACGATCAACGAATTGACGATGCGTAGATGCGTTGCGTCAAGCAGCCCTTCCACACGACTGCGTTGGAAACTGCAGCATACTGGTCTGTTCGACCTCTTCGATCCTCACATCTTCTCTTCTGACATGGTCACGAACAGCAAACCAGCACCCGATCTCTTTCTCCATGCTGCCGCCTCTGTGGACGTTCGTCCCGACGAATGTGTGGCTGTTGAGGATAGCGTCAATGGCGTCATTGCTGGCAAGGCGGCTGGTATGCATGTTGTCGGTTTCACTGCCGGAAATCACTGTGTCGGCGATCATGAGGAGATCTTGTTGCGATCAGGTGCAGATATTGTCGTGCGGAAGTATCGAGATCTTGCCACCCTTCTAGGCAGGCTGAAATCGCACTAACGGGCTACCGGTGGGAAGTCGCTAGGGGGCGGAAATTTCCCATTCGTCGACCGTATTGTAGCGAGCGCACTCGCTACAGTATTCCCTGCGGCCACAAACCGCGCGGGCGCACGGCAAGTGTGTCACGCGCAAGGCGACGCTGTTGGGGCGGTTTTGACGGAGTTTCCGGCATATTTTGCAACGGTCGCTGACGAACTCCGTACGACGTAGCTGCCGGCATCGAACCACCCGCGAAGCCCAACGTGGCTCGAGGCATAGAAATTATGGCTATAACTCACGAACCATGATACAGTGAGCTATAGAAAGGCATTCTATAACTCATGAAGTGGAATTGGGAACGCGCCGACTGGCCACATCTCTCCTACGACAAAAGCCCGCTTGAACCGCTAGAGCGCGAGTTTTTGTTACGTTCGGGAGAGTTTCTGGGCGTTTTTCGGCATATCGACCGGGACGAGCGCGATGAACTGCGTATTGAGTTGATCAGCGAAGAAGCCCTCAAAACTTCCGCGATCGAAGGCGAATTTCTCGACCGGAACAGCGTCCAGTCCTCGATACGCCAGCAGCTCGGGTTGGCTGGTGATGCCAAGCGTGTTTCGCCGGCGGAGCGCGGTATCGCCGAGATGATGGCGGACGTCTATCTGCGCTACGCCGATACGCTCAGCGAGCGAACTCTGTTTGCCTGGCACAAGATGGTTATGGCGGGCGACCGTCGCATCGAAGGGATCGGGCGTTACCGTGAGCATGCCGAAGCGATGCAGATCGTTTCCAATCGCCTCGATGAACCGGAAGTGCATTTCGAGGCGCCGCCCTCGGCGCGAGTCAAAGTCGAAATGGACGCATTCATCGCGTGGTTCAACGACACGTCGCCGAAAGGCAAGTCAACACTTCCCGCGTTGACACGGGCTGGCATCGCGCATCTCTATTTTGAGAGCATTCACCCCTTCGAAGACGGCAACGGCCGGATCGGCCGCGCTCTTTCAGAAAAGGCACTCGCGCAGAATCTCGGCGAGCCCAGCCTGATCGCCCTCGCCTACACGATCGAGCGGCACCGCAAGACATACTATGGGATGCTGGAAACCAGTAGCCGAAACAACCAGATTACCGACTGGCTCGTCTACTTCGCGAACGCTATCTTGGAGGCACAGCGCGTCACACTGATGCGTGTCGAATTTACGGTCAGTAAGGCCAAGTTCTACGAGCGTTTTCGCGGCCAGCTCAACGAGCGCCAGGAAAAAGCGATCGCACGCGTGTTTCGCGAAGGCATTGACGGCTTCAAGGGCGGCCTTAGCGCAGAGAACTATATTGCCGTTACGAAGACCTCACGCGCGACGGCAACGAGAGATTTGCATGACTTGGTTGCCAAGGGGGCGCTCAGCAGATCCGGGGAGCGAAGGCACACTCGTTACACGCTGAATCTTCAAGATGGCCGCACGTAACCCACGCGAAAGAAGCCCCCGAGTTCCGCGAGACCCAGCTTGCCTGGACATTGCGGCATGGCGGGTGAACCACTCGCCAAGAGGTAGTCGAGTGGTTCACCCCAGATCGGAAATCTAAGAGAGCCTCGCGCAAGCGGATGTTGATCGTCCGCTCGAAGCTAAAGCCCGTAGACATATACTGCTACCTGAAGGCTCGCTTCGGAGAGCCAAACGGGTTTCAGAATTTTCTGCGTAAGAATGACAGCGACAATTGGATACATTGGGACTACAGCCTTGAAGCTGGCGAGTCCGACGTATACTTCGCCGGAACATCCCGTGAGATCCACACATCGTCGGAGAGCCGCTGAGTGATCAACAATGGCGAAATCTGATCGTTGGGGTTAAAAGCGACTTTGCGCGCATTGGGACCTGGAAGTCCGAAGTCCTCCAGAGCCTTGAAAAGTATGTTGTCTTTCAGAACAAGTACACGGAAGGCCGGTACCCAACCCAAGGATGAGAGTCTGATCAACCGTCGTCTCTGAGCTCCACCCCCAGCCCTGTGCAGCTTCAGCCGATCCGACTGCATGGCAAACCTGCCAAGCAGGCGAGCCTTCTTACCTTCAACCTTGACAGGGAACAGGAGAGACTAGCAGCCGCCGGTGGCGGTCTTATGCGCTGATCCGGAACCTGGTCGAATCGATCGCCGCGTTCATCAGCGTCTGTGTGTAGGCCTCGCGCGGATTGCCGAAAATCTCCTCGGTCGGTCCCTCCTCGACGATCTTTCCCTGCTTCATGACGATGATGTAGTCGGCCATGGCGCGCACCACCGCCAGATCGTGGCTGATGAAGAGATAAGACAATCCGTGGTCGGCCTGTAGCTTGCGCAGGAGCTCGACGATCTGCTTCTGCACCGATCGGTCGAGCGCCGAGGTCGGCTCGTCCAGCACCACCACTTTCGGCTTCAGGATCATGGCGCGGGCGATCGCGACACGCTGGCGCTGGCCGCCGGAGAACTCGTGGGGATAGCGGTTGCGCGCATTGGGATCGAGGCCGACTTCGCGCAGCGCCTCGACAGCGCGATGGTCGCGCTGTTTGCCGGTCAGCGACGGCTCGTGCACCAAAAGTCCCTCGGTGATGACTTGGCCGACTGTCATGCGCGGCGACAGCGAGCCGAACGGATCCTGGAAGACGAGCTGCAATTCGCGCCTGAGCGGCCGCATCGCCTGGCGGTCCGCCTCGGAGATATCGCGGTCGCCGAAGCGGATGACGCCGTCGCTGGGCAGCAGCCTCAGCAGCGCGCGGCCGAGCGTCGACTTGCCGGAGCCGGACTCGCCGACGATGCCGATGGTCTGGTTTCGCCTCAGCCGAACCGAGATCTTGTCCACCGCGCGCAGCATCAGCGGCTCGCCGCCGAGGAAGCCGCCGCCGATCTTGAAGACGACTTCGACATTGCGGCCTTCGAGCAGCACGGGCGAATTGGCAGGCGGCGCCGCCTTGGTGCCGGTCGGCTCGGCCGCAAGCAGCATCTTGGTATAGGCATGCTGCGGGTTGGCGAAGAGCGCCTCGGCATCGCCCTCCTCCACCACCTCACCCTGGCGCATGACATAGACGCGGTCGGCGAAGCGCCGCACGATGCCAAGGTCGTGGGTGATGAAGACGATCGCCATGCCGAGCTTGCGCTGCAGCTCGGCTAGCAGCATCAGGATCTGCGCCTGGATGGTGACGTCGAGCGCCGTCGTCGGCTCGTCGGCGATCAGGATGTCGGGATCGTTGGCCAAGGCCATTGCGATCATGACGCGCTGGCGCTGACCGCCTGACATTTCGTGCGGATAGGACTTCATCCGCCGCTCGGGATCGGGGATGTGCACCAGGCGCAAGAGCTTCAGCGCCTCCTCGCGCGCCGCCTGGGCATTCAGGCCGCGATGTCGGCGGATCGGTTCGATCAGCTGGTTGCCGATGGTGTAGAGCGGATCGAGCGAGGTCATCGGCTCCTGGAAGATCATGCTGATCTTGCGGCCGCGCACCTTGTTGAGCTCGCTCTTGGTCATCTCCAAAAGATTGCGGCCGCGATAGTCGACCTGGCCGGTGGCCTCGCCATTGGAGGCGAGCAGGCTCATCGCCGCCATCATCGTCTGGCTCTTGCCGGAGCCGGACTCCCCGACGACGGCGACAGTCTCGCCGGCATTGACGTTGATGTTGATGCCTTTGACTGCCTCGACCGTGCCGTCGAGGGTCTGGAAGCGGACGCGCAGGTCCTTGACGCTGAGGATCGTTTCGGAAGTCATGTCAGCGATCTTTCGGGTCGAGCGCGTCGCGCAGGCCGTCGCCGACGAAGTTCAGCGCGAACAGCGTCGAGACGAGGAAGAAGGCCGGGAACAACAGCAGCCAGTTGGCATAGCCGATGTTCTTGGCGCCGACCGAGATCAGCACGCCCCAGCTGGTCATCGGCTCCTGCACGCCAAGGCCGAGGAAGGAGAGAAAACTCTCCAGGATGATGACCTGCGGCACCAGCAGCGTCATGTAGATCACCACCGGCCCGAGCAGGTTCGGGATGACGTGGCGCACGAGGATGCCGCGCTGGCCGACGCCCATCGCCTCAGCTGCCTGGACATATTCCTGCCTGCGGATCGACAGCGCCTGGCCGCGCACGATGCGCGCCATGTCGAGCCAAAGCACCGCGCCCACCGCCAGGAACATCAGCACGAAGTTGCGGCCGAAGAACACCACCAGCATGATGACGAAGAAGATGAAGGGCAGCGAATAGAGCACGT
Organism: Mesorhizobium loti; assembly: GCF_001510895.1. Lineage (GTDB taxonomy): Bacteria > Pseudomonadota > Alphaproteobacteria > Rhizobiales > Rhizobiaceae > Mesorhizobium > Mesorhizobium loti_A. The sequence goes on from NZ_LPWA01000112.1 coordinate 38,519, forward strand.
CGACGATGCGCATCATCACCTCGTCGACCCGGCCACCGGCAAAGCCGGCCGTCGCGCCGTAGATCACCCCGATGACGCCGGCGACGACGCCGGCAAGCAGGCCGATGGCTAAAGAAATGCGCCCGGCCATCAGCGTGCGCGAAAGCAAGTCGCGCCCGGTGTTGTCGGTGCCGAAGAAGAAATATTGCTGCTTGACGGCGGAACTCATCGTCACTTCGAGCCCGTCGGACGACTTGCTCTCGATCCTGGTGTCGTCGAAGGCATCGGAGCGGTCGAGATAGCGGATGTTGCGGTCGTCGACCGGCTTCTTGGACGTGACCGTCACAATGACGCGGCTGCCGTCCTGATGCCATTCCTTGATATCGACGCGCATGCGCTTGATGGCGTCGGTCAGCGCGGTCTGGATCATGTCGGGCTTCGGATATGCAGAGAGACTCGGCGGCGTTCGCACATAGTCGCCATAGATGGTCGTGTATTCGTGCGGCACGGCCATCGGACCGAAAACGCTGATGACGGCAATGAATGCCAGATAGTAGAGACTGAACATGGCGGCGCGGTTACGCTTCAGCCGTGTCCAGGCATTGCCCCAGAGCGAGCGGCCGACGATCGGCTCGGGAACGGCGACGGCAAGCTCAGTCATAGCGCACCCTCGGATCGACCACCGCGTAGAGCAGATCGACGATCAGGTTGAAGACGATGGTGAAGAGCGCGATCACCACCACGGTCCCCATGACCAGCGTGTAGTCGCGGTTGAGGGCTGCATCGACGAAATAGCGGCCGACGCCCGGGATGGAGAAGATTGTCTCGACGATGATCGAGCCGGTGAGCAGCGCAGCCGCCGCCGGACCGGTGAAGGAGACGATCGGCAGGACCGCGCCGCGCAGCGCGTGCTTGACCACCACTGACCAGTCGGAGAGGCCGAGCGCGCGGGCGGTGCGGATATGGTGCGAGCGCAGGCTCTCGATCATCGAACCGCGCATCAGGCGGGCGACGATGGCGATCTGCGGCAAGGCGAGCGTCAGCACCGGCCCGACCTTGTTGATTAAGGCGCCGTCACCCCAGCCGCCGATCGGCAACAGCTTCCAGGAAAGCCCGAAGACGAGTTGGATCACCGGCGCGGTGACGAAGGTGGGGATGGTGCTGCCGGCGGTGGCTAAAGCGATCACCGAATAGTCGGCTATTTTATTCTGGTTGAGCGCCGCGATGGTGCCGAGGATCGAACCCAACAGCAGCGCCAGCACCAGTGCCGAGGTACCGATCTGCACCGAGATCGGCAGCCCCTTTGCGAAGAGTTCGGTGACGGTGAAATCCGGCAGGTTGTAGCTCGGGCCGAAACTGCCGCGCAAAAGATTGCCGAGATAGTGGACATATTGCAGCCAGAGCGGATCGTTGAGGCCGAACTGGGCTTCGAGATTGGCCCTGATCTCGGGGCTCAAGCCCCGCTCCTGGTTGAACGGGCCGCCTGGCGCGACGCGGATCAGGAAGAACGCCACCGTCACGATGACGAATAGCGTCGGGATGGCGGTCAATAGCCGCCGGAAGACATAACGCAGCATCGGCGCCCCGCTTCAGCCAGGGCGACAGCTCTCCAGACGAGACCGTGGCGCGCTGGCATCTCTGATCTTCGCACCGGCGTTGCCGAAAATCCAATCCGACTTTCGGCCCGGCACGACGACAGACCGCGACCGCCGCTCCCAAAAAGAGAGCGGCGGCACGGCCAAGGTTTCTTGTCAGTCCTTGGAGATGAAGCGGGACGGATGAATGTCCATCACATTGTCGTCGAAGCCATGCAGCTTCGAGGAAACGATGTCGTGGTAGCTGTAGTAGAGGAGCGGTATCTCGCCGACGTCGTCGACGAGGATGCGCTCGGCCTCGGCGAGGTCCTTCATGCGCTCCTCCGGCTTGCCGCCGGCGGCTGCCGCCTTGTCCATCGCGGCCTCGTAGGCCTTGCTGTCGTAGTTCGAGTAGTTGTTGCCGCTCGCCTTGCGCGAGATGCCGAGGAAGGTCTCCGGATCCTTGTAGTCGGCGATCCAGGCGGCGCGGGCAAGTCGTAGTTGCCCTTCTGCTCGAGGAAGCTGTAGTGGGTCTTGGTGTCGGTGTTGAGCAGCGTGATCTCGACGCCGAGCGGCTTCAGCTGTTCCTGGATAGCGACCGCCGTGTTCTTATGGTTCTCCGAGGTGTTGTAGCGGATCTCCATCTTCAACGGATGCTCGGGTGTATAGCCTAGCTTTTCCAGGATCTTCTTGGCCGCATCCTCGCGGTCGATCTGCGACATGTCGGCATATTTGGCCAAAGCCGGCGTGTAGCCCTCGATGCCCGGAGGCACCATCGAATAGCCGGGCAGCATCGAGTTCTGCCAGACCTTCTCGGCTAGGAAGTCGCGATCGATCGCCATGGAGATGGCGTTGCGCAGCTCGACATTGTCCCAAGGCGCCTTGTCGGTCTTGATCGCATAATAATAGGTGCCGAGATATGGCCCCACACGGACCTGGTCACCGAATTTGGTTTTGAGATCGGCGAGCTGTTCGGTCGGCAGGTCACCATAGCTGTCGAGTTCGCCGGCCTCGAAGCGCTTCATCGCCGACGAGCGATCCTCGGTCGGGATGTAGTTGACCACGTCGAGCTTGACGCTGGCGGCGTCCCAGAACTTCGGGTTCTTGACCAATTTCATATGGTCGTTGGGAACCCACTCCGCCAGCGTATAGGCGCCGTTGGAGACCAGCTTGCCCGGCTTGATCCAGTCGGCGCCGAGCTTGTCAATGGAAGCCTTGTTGACCGGATAGGTCGCCTGGTGGGTCAGCATCTCCAGGAAGTAGGGCGTCGGCGCCTTCAGCGTGACTTGCAGCGTGTTGGCGTCAATTGCCTTCACGCCCATATCCTCGGCCTTGCCTTTCTTGGTGTTGAAGTCCTCGGCGCCCTTCACCGGGTAGAGCATCGAGGCGTATTCTGCAGCGGTGGCCGGATCTTCCAACCGGTGGAACGAATAGACGAAGTCGTCCGCCGTCACCGGGCTACCATCCGACCAGAGGCCGTCCTTGCGCAGCTTGAAGGTGTAGACAGTGCCGTCGTCGGACACCGTCCAGCTTTCGGCGGCGCCCGGAATGAGATTCGTCTTCTGGTCATGCATGACGAGGCCCTGGAACAGGTCGCGTATGATATCGGCTTCGTAGACCGTCGACGTCTTGTGCGGATCGACCGTCTCCGCCTCGGCGGCGGCCCCGCGGTTGTAGACGGTCTCGGCGAAGGCCGGCGTGTAGAAGGTGCCGGTGGCCAAGGCCATGGTGGCGGCGAACACGGTCGCCTTCAGCAGGTTTTTCAGCATGAAGTTTCTCCCTTTGGACGCGGCCCCTCAACCACGCCTTGAGTGTTGACGCCCCGGAACCGTTCAACGAGTTCCTTTTGAGCGCGCCGCCGGTCCCTTCCGGTGGCTGGTGGCGGGAGACTAGACAGAGGAATATCTTATTTCAACTACCCGCTGCTTGACGTTAAGTGAGCGGCACCCTGCTAAAACAGCGAAATCTAAAACTAAAACCCGCCATTCAACTTGGTGCACCTTTCGGTTGTTCCAGCCGTTTTCTGTTTTTGCAGGCAGGTTTTGGCATTCTCCGGACCATGCTGAAGAACCGAAAATTCCTCGCTCCTTGGTTCCGTTTCCGGGCTGACGCCGCGGGGACGTCGGCGGTCGAATTCGCCATGCTGGCGCCGATTTTCATCCTGCTATTGCTCGGCATGGTTGCATACGGAATCTATTTCGGCGCCAGCCATTCGGTCCAGCAGATCGCCGCCGACGCGGCGCGAACGGCCATCGCCGGCCTCAACCAGACGGAGCGCCGGGCGCTGGTCACCGATTTCATCACCCACGACGTCTCGGGCTATGCCTTTGTCGACCCGAAGAAGCTGACGGTCGACGCCAAGGACAGTGCCGTCGACGGCAGCCAGTTCGTCGTCTCGGTCAGCTATGATGCGCGCAACCTGCCGATCTGGAGCCTGTTCCGGACGCTGCCGTTGCCGGGCACCACGATCCAGCGTCAGTCGACGATCCGGGTCGGAGGCATATAATGCGCAATTCCGCGGGGGGACTGATGGGCGCGACCCGGCGGCTGATTGCCGACCGGCGCGCCAATTTCGCGGTCATGACCGCGCTCTGCACGCCGGTGGCGCTGGCGTTGACCGCGTTCGCGGTCGACGAAGGCTCGCTCTACAACGAACGCCGCGCCGCGCAGTCGATCGTCGACCTCGCCGCGATCACGGCCGCCGCCCACATCAACAATGCCGAGCAAGCGGTGCTGACGACGCTGAAGGACAACGGAATCACATCGGTCGCCGTGCAGCAAGAAGGCACGACCGTTGCGCCAACCGCCACCAAAGCCGTCGTGCAGGTCATGCCCGGGCGCTATTCCGGGGTCAGTTCGATTGCGGCAGGCAGCCGTTTCGAGGCAGGCAAGCTGCCCTACAATGCCGTCCAGGTGTCGCTGAAGAAGCAGGGAACGCTCTATTTCGCCGCCTCTATGATGGCCCCGCCGGTGATCGGCACGACAGCCACCGCCAGCGCCCAGCCCGAAGCGGCATTCTCGGTCGGGTCGCGGCTCGCCAGCATCAATGGCGGCATTCTCAACGCCTTGCTCGGCGGACTTCTCGGCGGCAACATCTCGCTCAGCGTGATGGACTACAATTCGCTGATCTCGGCCGATGTCGACGTGCTTTCGTTCACCGATGCGCTGGCGACGCAACTGCATCTGAGCGGCGTCACCTATTCGGACGTGCTCGCCTCGAAGGCAACGGTCGGCCAGATCGCCACCGCCATGGCCAATGTGCCCGGGCTCGACCACACCGCCAAGCTCGCGCTACAGACCATGGCCTCGAGCGCCACCAACTCGGTCAAGATCCCGCTCGGCCATCTGATCGACCTCGGCTCGGTCGGCAACCTCGGCCTCGGACAGAAGCCCGCCGGCCTTTCTGTCGGCGCCAGCGCCATGGGCATGCTGACCGCAGCCGCAGCCCTCGCCAACGGAACGAACCAGGTCGCGGTCGATCTCGGGGCCACCATACCGGGGCTGACATCGACGACGCTTTCAATCGCCATTGGCGAGCCGATGCAGTCCTCGCCCTGGCTGGCCGTGGGAGAATTGGGCACGGTGGTGCGCACCGCGCAGACGCGCATCAAGCTCAATGCCAGCGTCACGGTCGGCACTCCCAATCTTGGCGGCGGCATCAAGCTGCTTGCCGTCAACCTTCCGCTCAATGTCGAAGTGGCCTATGCCGAGGCCAAACTGACCGACATAAGCTGCCCGACCGGCCCATCCAGCATCAAGGTTACCATCGCCGCGCAACCCGGCGTCGTTGCCGCTCATCTCGCCGACAGCAATGCCAGCGGCTTCGCCGACTTCACCAAGCCGCAATCCTTCAGCGACGCCGACATCGCGGACCTAAAGCTGTTGCTAACTCCGCTGCTGCAGGTGAAAGGCTCGTCGGCCTTTTCGGTCACCAATATGGCGCCGACGAACCTGAGCTTCAGCGCCACCGATATCGCCAGCAAGGCAACCAAAACCGTGTCGACGAAGAACCTGACGCAGTCGCTCACCACCTCGCTGGTGAACAACCTGTCGCTGACGGTCAACGCGCTCGGCCTCGGTCTCGACGTGACCGCCTTGCTCGGCACGGTTAAGCCGGCGGTGACGAGCCTGCTCAACGGCGTGACCGCGCCGGTCGACGATCTCGTCTACAACGTGCTTGCGACGCTCGGCGTGCATGTCGGCGAAGCCGACGTGCGGGTCACCGGAGCGACCTGCGGACGCTCGGTGCTTGTCCAGTAGACGGGCCGTCAGCCAATTCTGGCGACGAAGCAACCCACCGGCGGCAGTGCCAGCGCAATCTCTTCGAGAACACCGCCAAGAACGCCGGCGACGTCAACGGCAAGAGCCGTTATCTCGACATCCCTGATCTCCGCCGGCAGCGTCCAGTTCGCCGGCTCACCGGCGAAGTTGAAGACGCATAACAATTTCTCGTCTTCGTGCTGGCGGATGAAAGCCAGCACATCGCCCTCGGCCTCGAGAAAGCGGATCGAGCCAGCGACCAGTGCCGGATGGCGCTTGCGCAAGGCCAGGATCGAGCGATAAGCGGCAAGCACCGAACCATCTTCGCCATTCTGCACATCGACCGCGCGAGCGCGCTGGCTTGGCGGCACCGGCAGCCAGGGCTTGGCCGTGGAGAAGCCGCCATTTTCGGCGCCAGCCTCCCAGACCATCGGCGTGCGGCAGCCGTCCCTGCCCTTCACGCCCGGCCAGAAGCGGATACCCAGCGGATCGCGCAGATCCTCATAGGCAAGCTCGGCCTCCTCAAGCCCAAGCTCCTCGCCCTGGTAGAGGCAGATCGAGCCGCGCAGGCAGGAAAGCAGCGCAATCGAAAATTTCGCCACCGCGTCCGGATACTCGCCCGGCCGCGTCCAGCGGCTGACATGGCGCATCACGTCGTGATTAGAGAAGGCCCAGCAGACCCAGCCGTCGGCAACCGCATTCTCGAAGGCCTCGACACAGCCGCGCACATGGGCGGCCGAGAATCGCGGCCCGAGCAGGTCGAAGGTGTAGCACATCTGCAATTTGTCGCCGCCGGACGTGTAGGCGGCGAGCGTCTGCAGCGAGCGTTCCTCATCGCCCACTTCGCCGACCGCGGCACGATCCGGGTATTCGTCGAGCAGCGCGCGGAAGCGCTTCAGGAAATCGAGGTTTTCCGGCCGCGTCTTGTCGAAGAGATGCTCCTGGAAGGCGTAGGTGGTGGTCGCGCCGTTGGTGCCGGCGATGCTTGAGGCCAGCGGCGGGTTGTCGCGCAGCCAGCGGTCGTGGACATAGTAGTTGACGGTATCGAGCCGAAAACCGTCGACGCCGCGCTCCAGCCAGAAGCGGACGGTGTCGAGAACAGCGTCCTGCACCTGCGGTGTGTGGAAATTGAGGTCCGGCTGCGCGGCCAGGAAATTGTGCATGTAATACTGCCGGCGGGTGGCGTCCCACTCCCAGGCGGGGCCGCCGAACAGCGATTGCCAATTGTTGGGCGCGCTGCCGTCCGGCTTGGCATCGGCCCAGACATACCAGTCGGTCTTGGCATTGTCGCGGCTGGCGCGGCTCTCGACGAACCATTCATGCCTGTCGGACGAATGCGATATCACCTGATCGATGATGAGCTTCAGGCCGAGCCGGTGCGCTTCGGCGACCAGCGCATCGAAATCCTCGAGCGTGCCGAACATCGGGTCGACGTCGCGATAGTCCGACACGTCATAGCCCATGTCGGCCATCGGCGACTTGAAGAAAGGTGAGAGCCAGACGGCATCGACGCCGAGCGAGGCGACATGAGCGAGCCGCGCGGTGATGCCCTTCAGATCGCCGCTGCCGTCACCGGTCGTGTCCTGGAAGGAGCGCGGATAGATCTGATAGATCACGCAGCCGCGCCACCATTCAGCATTCTCGCCAGCCATCACGAACCCTTCCTGCTACGCGCTTTGGCGGCACGCCGCTCGATCATGAAATTCACGCTGCGGCCGGGCAGTGGCCGCGCAAGGTCGACCGCCATCGCCTCGATAGCGGGCTGCCACTCAAAGCCTTCCCGCGCGGGCAAGGTGAAGACGCATTGGCGGCGGTCGCCATTGACCATGACGGCAAGGCGACCGCCTCCGCTATCGCCGAGCATCATGACGAGGCGATGTCGCCCGGGATCGTTCCAGTCCCCCTCTCCGAGCGGCGCGCCTGTCTCTGTCAGCCACTCGACGTCCGGAATGGCTGAGGCATCAGACGGCATTCCGGTCAGGAAATGCGTGTCTGACAACGCCGGGAAGGCACGGCGCATCGCAGAGAGCGATGAGGCGTATCGCTCCAGCGCCTGATCGCGGCCCGCCCAGTCGAGCCAGGTGATGGCGTTGTCCTGCGCATAGGCGTTGTTGTTGCCGTTCTGCGTGCGGCCGAATTCGTCGCCGGCGGTCAGCATGATGGTGCCGCGCGAGGCAAAGAGCGTGGCAAGCAACGCGCGTTGATCGCCGAAGCGAGCCTTGGCGACTTCCGCGTCATCCGTCTCACCCTCAACGCCGTTGTTCCACGACAGATTGTCGTTGTGGCCATCGCGGTTCTGCTCGCCATTGGCCGTGTTGTGCTTGCGCTCGTATGCGACGAGATCGGCCAGCGTCATGCCGTCATGCGCTGCGATGAAATTGACGCTGCGGCTCGCCGGCTGGCCCGTCCTGCCGAACACATCGGATGAGCCTGCGAGCCGCGTGGCTAAAGCGCCGATCGCGCCCGCGTCGCCGCGCCAGAAGCGCCTGACGTCGTCGCGATAGCGATCGTTCCATTCGAGATAAGGCGGCCGGAAATTGCCGAGCTGATAGCCGTTCGGACCGATATCCCACGGCTCGGCGATCAACACCCGGTCGGCGAGCACGGGATCGCCAGCGACAGTCTCGAGCAGCGGCGCGTCCGGATCGAACACGCCATCGACCCGGCCGAGCACCGGCGCCAAATCGAAGCGGAAACCATCGACGCCGGCGTGGCGGACGAAATGGCGCAGCGTGTCGAGCACCATCTGCCGCACGACCGGATGGTCGCAGGCGACGGTGTTGCCGGTGCCGGTGTCGTTGGCCAGCCTGCCGTCCGGCAGATGGCTGTAATAGGCCTGCGCATCGAGGCCGCGCAGCGACAGCGTCGGCCCGAGCCGATCGCTCTCGCCGGTGTGGTTGAAGACGAGGTCGAGGATGGTGCCGATGCCCGCCTCGCGCAGCGCCGCCACGGTGTCGCGCAATTCCTTGAAACCGCCGGGCGCCAGGCGCGGGTCGAGCGCCATGAAGGTGACGGGATTGTAGCCCCAGGCGTTGCTTAAGCCCAGCGGCGGCAGATGGCGCTCGTCGATCGACGCGGTCAACGGCATCAGCTCTACGGCGGAGACGCCGAGACGCTTCAGATGCTCGATGACGGCCGGATGCGCGAGCGCCGCGATGGTGCCGCGCTGCGCTTCGGGCACGTCCGGATGCAGCTTGGTGAAGGAGCGGACGTTGAGCTCGTAGATCAGGCCGCCGGGCTTGAACAGCGGCGGCTTCGCAGGCAACGGCCGCGGCAACGCGCGCGCCACTGTTTTCGGCATCAGCGAGGCCGTATCGGCGCCCTCGTTGCGTTTAACAGCGAGTCGCCAGTGGTATTGATATGGGCGGTCTATCTCGACGGCATAGGGGTCGATCAGAAGCTTATTCGGGTCGAACCACAGACCGCGTTCCGGCGCATAGTCGCCGTCGGCGCGAAAACCGTAGCGCGTGCCTGGAACGAGACCGGAGACAGAGAGCGCATGCACGCCCTCGCCTTCAGGCTTCAGCTCCAGCCGCTCAACTTCGCGCGCACCGCTGTCGTCGAAGATCGACACCCACAGACGTCTCGCCGATGACGACCAGACGGCGAAGCGAACACCGTCGTCGGTGGCGGTCGCGCCGAGCTGGTTCACGGGCGCCACCCATCCTTCCCTTCTCCCCTTGCCGGAGAAGCGGGATTGGCGTGCAGCGCCGTGACGGATGAGGGGTTTTGGGAGGAATGAGGCATTAGCGATTTGAATGCAGGTCTGCCCAATTCTGTAGCAACCGCCAACACACGGCGAGGACGACCGAAAACAGCATTACCGGTCCATCTCAAAGAGCGAGTTGCTGCTCGGCCCATGCGGCGAACTCTTCTAGGCGCTCCAACGCCTTTTCGGCATCATTTCGAGTCTTGGCCCTTGATCCGTACTGGACCTCGTCCTTCTGCTCCAGAAGTGCACGGAGACTCGCCTCCTGCTTCGCAGGAAGAGCCTTGCCGAGAGCCGCCCGCAAGAGCTTGACGACGGCCTGGTGGTCGTCCTGGTTGACTTCGCCGCGGAACTTGGCCGTCAAGGCATCGGAATAGGCTATCGCACAGTTGATCACCGTCGACATGGAAGGGTTTCCGATGTCACCTGGATCAGCAACGAGGTTGCTGTTTCGCGCGTCTTTAAGGAACCCGCGGGCGATCACGAGTCTGCCAGTGACATAAGCAGCGTCTTTCTTTTTGGTTGATCTGACCCTAGCCATACAACGCCTCTTGGAACGACACTGCGTCTTCCGGGCGGCTTCCAGCAAGGACGATCGCGTCCTGCTTGACGTTTTCCCACCACGGATCCTTGTCCCTCGCGAGGCGTCGGACATCATCGAAGTCGAGGCCGACGACGTTGGGGAGGAAGACCAGCCTCTCCGCCGGATCCCTGAGCGCTTCCCGGAGGCCTTCCACTGTTTCGGCAAGATCATCCGCCCGGGCAACGAGGCCGATGTCGAGGTCGCTGTCTGGACCGTCATCCCCGCGAGCCGCGCTACCATAGACGAAAAGACTGAAGACGGGTCTTTGCGCCGCACTTTGGCGCACAGCGTCCAGGATCGCCGTAAAACGGTTGCTCTCGGCTTTGAAAAGGGCCGCCAACGTAGGGGCGAGATAGTGGTTGTCATCAAAGCGGTACAGCCTCGAATGCCCCGATCCCGATACGGCTACAATCCCCAGAGATTCGAGCGCGAGAAGTCCGAGCCGAACGCTTTCCCGAGATAGCCGGCTCATGCGAACGATCTCCGAGGCCGCAAGCAGGCCACCATGCTCCACCAGCGTGCGGAGAACCCTAAGGTTCGAGTCGACGCCGAGCATGGCAGTAAGTGGCCTTCGTATCGCGCTTTCCCGTTCCGAACGAGCCAAGAGCGCCTCCATATCTGGTCAATCGCCTTGATATCTAGCTAATTTACTTGATATCTGGGCATTTTGACGTTGTCAATGATGGCGCGTCCCTTCGAAATGCATCTGGTGGCAGTTGCTACTAGTTGCGCAGGTCTGTGCCAAGCTGGGGCACCCCCTTATCAGACGAACTGCGCTCGGCCTCTCCCACAAGGGGAAGAAGTGGAGCCTCCTGTTGCACCCTCAAGTAATCACGCTCGGCTTGCTGCGGCCGGTGTGGCTCTTGATGCCGGCGATGTCGTCGGCGCTAGCGATGAGGTCGGCGAGCGCCTCCTGCGTGTCGAGATCGTGCCGCGCCTTGTCCGGCTCGAAGCGCTCGATGTAGACGCGCAGCGTCGCACCGGACGTGCCGGTGCCGGAGAGGCGGAAGACGACGCGCGAGCCGCCCTCGAACAGGATACGGATGCCCTGGTTCTTGCTCACCGAGCCGTCTACCGGATCGTGATAGGCAAAGTCGTCGGCATTGGCGATCTTCAGGCCGCGCACAGTGGTGCCGGGCAGTGAACCGAGCTTGGCGCGCAATTCGTCGACCAGTGCGTTCGCCTTCTCGGTCTCGACCTCCTCGTAGTCGTGGCGCGAATAGTAGTTGCGGCCATAGGTTTCCCAGTGCTTGGTGACGATGTCCTTGCAGCCCTCGCCGCGCACCGCGAGGATGTTGAGCCACAAAAGCACGGCCCACAGCCCGTCCTTCTCGCGCACGTGGTTGGAGCCGGTGCCGGCGCTTTCCTCGCCGCAGATCGTCGCCATGCCGGCATCGAGCAGATTGCCGAAGAACTTCCAGCCGGTCGGCGTCTCGTAGATGCCGATGCCGAGCTTTTCGGCGACGCGGTCGGCAGCACCGCTGGTCGGCATCGAGCGGGCGATGCCTTTCAGGCCTTCCTTGTAGCCGGGCGCAGATGCGCATTGGCGGCAAGCATCGCCACCGAATCCGACGGCGTGACAAAAATGCCCTTGCCGATGATCAAATTGCGGTCGCCGTCGCCGTCGGAAGCGGCGCCGAAATCCGGCGCGTCCGGGCCCATCATCTCGTCATAGAGATGTTTGGCATGCACCAGGTTCGGATCGGGATGATGGCCGCCGAAGTCGGGCAGCGGCTTGAAATTGCGGCAGGTGCCGTTCGGCGCGCCGAGCCGGCGCTCGAGGATTTCCTTGGCGTAGGGGCCGGTCACCGCATGCATGGCGTCGAAGCGCATGCGGAAGCCGTATTTGAAGTTGGCGCGGATGGCGTCGAAGTCGAACAGGCTCTCCATCAGCTCGGCATAGTCCTTGACCGGATCGATGATCTCCACCGTCATGCCGCCGGCCTTGACGGTGCCGATCGTGTCGATGTCGATCGCGCCGATATCGGCGGTCTTGAAGCTCGATATGGTCTTGGTCTTTTCGAAGATCGCGTCGGTGATCTTCTCCGGCGCCGGGCCGCCATTGCCGGCATTGTACTTGATGCCGAAATCCTCGTGCGGGCCGCCCGGATTGTGGCTGGCCGACAGGATGATACCGCCAAAAGTCTTGTATTTGCGGATGATGTTGGAGGCGGCCGGCGTGGACAGGATGCCACCCTGCCCGACCATCACCTTGCCGAAGCCGTTGGCGGCGGCCATGGCGATGGCCTTCTGGATGACCTCGCGGTTGTAGAAGCGGCCGTCGCCGCCGATCACCAGCGTCTTGCCCGCAAAACCTTCCAGCGCATCGAAGATCGATTGGATGAAGTTCTCGGCATAGTGCTCCTGCTGGAAGACCGGCACCTTCTTGCGCAGGCCGGAAGTGCCGGGCTTCTGGTCGGTATAGGGTTTGGTGGGGACGGTCTTGATCATGCCTCAGGCACCCCTTTTCGAAAGCAGCAAGCGATAGAGTTCTACGTATTTCTCGGCGCTTTTGTCCCAGGAGACATCGGCCTTCATGCCCTGGCGCTGGATCGAGGCCCAGGCCGCGGGCCTGGCATGCGCCTCGACCAGGCGGCGAATGGCGTGCAGCAGCGCGCCGCCATTGTTCGGCGCGAACTGGAAGCCGGTGGCCACACCGGCCGAAAGTGCCGCCTCGTTGGCATCGATGATGGTGTCGGCCAGCCCGCCGGTGCGGGCGACGACCGGCACGCAGCCATAGCGCAGGCCATAGAGCTGGGTCAGCCCGCAAGGCTCGAAGCGCGACGGGATGACGATGGCGTCGCAGCCGCCCTGCATGATGTGGGAAAGGGCTTCGTCATAGCCGATGACGACGCCGACGCGGCCGCGGTGCCGCGCTGCGGCGGCAAGCAGCGAGCCTTCGAGGCCGGCATCGCCCGAGCCGAGGATCGCCAGCCGCGCGCCGCGCTGAACGATGCCGTCGACGACCGCGGCCAAAATGTCCATGCCCTTCTGCCAGGTCAGCCGGCTGACGACGCAGACGATCGGGCTGTCGTCATTCTCGAGATTGAAGCGGTCCTCGACGGCCTTGCGGTTGAGGCCGCGGGCTTCCAACGTCTCGGCCGAGTAGTTGGCAAGCAGATGCTTGTCGGTCGCCGGGTTCCAGATGTCGACATCGATGCCGTTGACGATGCCGTAGAGATCGGTGGCGCGCATGTTGATCAGGCCGTCGAGACCCATGCCGAATTCCGGCGATCGGATCTCCTGCGCATAGGTCGGGCTCACCGTGGTGATCGCCCAGGCGGCCTGCAGACCGGCCTTCAGAAAGCCGACGCCGCCATAGTATTCGACGCCGTCGAGCTGCATCGCCACGCCCGGCAGGCCGAGCTCACCGAAGATGCCGGCGCCGAACTGGCCCTGGAAGGCGAGGTTGTGCACGGTGATCAGCGACGGCACGCCGACCGCCTTGCCGTAGCGCATATAGGCGAGCGTCATGGCCGACTGCCAGTCATGCGCATGCACGAGGTCGGGCTGGTAGCCGGAAATCGCGCCGCCGGCGATGTCGCCGCCGACCTGGCTCAGCGCCGCGAAACGCCGCCAGTTGTCGGGCCAGTCGGAGCCGGACGCGGTGCCGTAGGGCCCACCCTGGCGATCGAAGAGATGCGGCGCGTCGAGCACGAACAAGTCGAGCTCGCCGATCTTGACGGCATGAACCGAAGCCTTGCCGCCCTGCAGCAGCGGGTACTGGTAGACAGCCTTCTTTTTCTTGAAGGCCTCCATCACCACCGGATAGCCGGGAACAAGCGTGCGCATCGCCACGCCCTTGCCCGCGAGCGCGATCGGCAGCGCGCCGGTCACGTCGGCAAGCCCGCCGGTCTTGATCAGCGGGAAGATTTCGGGCGTGACCGACAGAACCTGCATGCGCACCACATTCCGAACCTAAAGTGACAGCTTGGTGATCAAAGCGACAACTTGTTGATCAACCTGGTCAGGTTGACAACTTGCCGATCAGGTTGACAGCTTGTTGATCATGTCCTGGGTGATCAGGCAGATGCCCTTTTCCGAAACGCGGAAGCGCTTGGCGTCGAGCGCGGGATCCTCGCCCACCACCAACCCCTCCGGGATATGGACGCCGTGATCGATGAGACGCGCTTGAGGTGCGCGTTGCGGCCGACCTGGACGTCGGGCAGCATCACCACCTCCTCGAGCTTGGAATAGGAATTGATGCGAGCGCCGGTGAAGATCAGGCTGCGGCGCAGCGAGGCGCCGGAAACGATGCAGTCGCCCGAAACCAGCGAGGAGATCGCCTCACCGCGGCGGCCGTCCTCGTCATGCACGAACTTGGCCGGTGGCTTCAATTCGGCGTAGGTCCAGATCGGCCAGTCGCGATCGTAGAGGTCGAGCTCGGGCGTGACGTCGGTCAGGTCGATATTGGCTTCCCAATAGGCGTCCACCGTTCCGACATCGCGCCAGTAGGGCTCGGCCTCATGCGAGGAGCGCACGCAGGACTTGGCGAAACGGTGGGCGATCGCCTTACCGTGCTCGACGATGTAGGGGATGATGTCCTTACCGAAGTCGCGGCTGGAGCCGGGCTCGGCCGCGTCGCGGCGGAGCTGCTCCATCAGGAACTTCGTCTTGAACACATAGATGCCCATCGAGGCCAGCGCAAACTCCGGCTTGTCGGGAATGCCGGGCGGATCGGCGGGCTTTTCGACGAAGGCGATGATGTTGTCCTTGCCATCGACATGCATGACGCCGAAGCCGGTCGCCTCCATGCGCGGCACTTCGAGACAGCCGACCGTTACGTCGGCATTGGCGTCGACGTGCTGGCGCAGCATCAGCTCGTAGTCCATCTTGTAGATGTGGTCGCCGGCCAGGATCACCATGTATTCCGGGCCATAGGCCTCGATGATGTCGATGTTCTGGTAGACGGCGTCCGCCGTGCCCTCGTACCACTGCGTCTCCGAGACGCGCTGCGAGGCAGGCAGGATGTCGAAGCTTTCGTTTCGCTCCGGCCGCAGGAAGTTCCAGCCCCGCTGGAGATGGCGGATCAGCGAGTGCGCCTTGTACTGGGTGGCGACGCCGAGGCGGCGGATGCCGGAATTGAGCGCATTGGACAGCGCAAAATCGATGATGCGCGTCTTGCCGCCGAAATAGACCGCAGGCTTGGCGCGCCGGTCGGTCAGCTCCTTGAGGCGGCTGCCGCGGCCGCCGGCCAGCACATAGGCCATGGCATCGCGCGCCAGCGGCTGGGTTCTCTTGATCTCTGCCATTGTTTGCCTCCCTCTAAGCTGTCCGGAACTTTGCTGGAGTCAGATAGATAACATCTGTTCTAGTCCGCGACGAATTCCAGCATGATCGTCGACAGCGGCGGCAACAGCACCGTCGCCGACACGCCGCCCCCTTCCCCGCTGGCTGCGACCATGCCGCTATTGCCCATGCCGGAGCCGCCATAATCGGCGGCGTCAGTGTTGACGATCTCGCGCCATTCTCCCGCCTTCGGCAGCGGCACGCGATAGTTCTCGCGCGGCACCGGCGTGAAATTGGAGATGACGGCGATCGGGTTGCCGTCCGGCGCGGTGCGCAACCAGGCGAAGACCGAATTGTCGCGATCGTCGACGATCAGCCAGGAGAAGCCTTCCGGCTCGCAGTCGCGCGCATGCAGCGACGGGCGCGAGCGGTAGAGGTAGTTCAAATCCCGCACCACCTGCCAGACGCCGCGATGCGGCGGGAAGTCGAGCAGATTCCAGTCGAGCGCGCGTTCCTCGCTCCACTCGCGGCGCTGGGCGAATTCCTGGCCCATGAACAGAAGCTTCTTGCCGGGATAGCCCCACATGAAGGCGTAGTAGGCGCGCAGCGTGGCGAATTTCTGCCAGTCGTCGCCGGCCATCTTGTGAAGCAGCGTGCCCTTGCCGTGCACGACCTCGTCATGGGAGAGCGGCAACACGAAATTCTCGGAGAAGGCGTAGACCAGGCCGAAGGTGATGTCGTTGTGGTGGTGCTTACGGTAGATCGGCTCCTTGGAGAGATACTCCAGCGTGTCGTGCATGAAGCCCATGTTCCACTTGAAGCCGAAGCCGAGCCCGCCTTCATGCACCGGCCGCGAGACCTTCGGCCATGAGGTGGATTCCTCGGCGATCGTCATCACCCCGGGATGATGGCCGTAAAGCTCCTTGTTCATCTTCTGCAGGAAGCTGACGGCCTGCAGGTTCTCGCGTCCGCCTTTCTCGTTGGGGATCCATTCGCCCGCCTTGCGCGAATAGTCGAGGTAGAGCATCGAGGCGACCGCGTCGACGCGCAGGCCGTCGACATGGTATTTTTCGGCCCAGAACAGCGCGTTGTTGACGAGGAACGACACCACCTCGCGGCGGCCGAAATTGTAGATCGCGGTGTTCCAGTCGGGATGGAAACCCTGGCGCGGATCGGCATGCTCGTAGAGCGCGGTGCCGTCGAATTGCACCAGCCCATGCTCGTCGACCGGGAAGTGCGCCGGCACCCAGTCGAGAATGACGCCGACGCCGGCGCGGTGCGCGCCGTCGACGAAGCGGGCAAAGCCGGCGGGGTCGCCGAAGCGAGCGGTCGGCGCGTAGAGGCCGGTCGTCTGGTAGCCCCAGGACGGGTCGTAGGGGTGCTCGGAAATCGGCAGGAACTCGATATGGGTGAAGCCGGTGTCGACGACGTAAGGGATCAGCCGCGCCGCGAGCTCGTCCCAGGTGAGGAACGTGCCATCGTCGCGGCGCTGCCACGAGCCGGCATGGACTTCATAGATCGAGATCGCCTCTCGCCTGGGGTCGGCCTTTTGCCAGAAGCCGCGATGCGCCTCGTCGCCCCATTCGTGCGCCATCGGCGGCGCCGTCACCGATGCGGTCGCTGGGCGCAATTCCGACTCGAAGGCGAACGGGTCGGCCTTGAGCGGCAGCCGGACGCCGTCGGGACCGATGATCTCGAACTTGTAGGGCCGACCGGAGCCGAGGTCCGGAATGAACAGCTCCCAGATGCCGGTGTCCTTGCGGTCGCGCATGGTATGCCGGCGGCCGTCCCATTCGTTGAAGGCGCCAACCACCGAGACGCGCCGGGCGTTCGGCGCCCACACGGCGAAGTGCACGCCGGTGGCGCCCTCATGGTCGATGATATGGGCGCCGAGCTTGTCGAAGAGCCTCAGATGCGAGCCCTCGGCCATGTAGTAGTCGTCCATCGGCCCGAGCACCGGGCCGAAGGAATAGGGATCGGTCAGCCACCAGTCGCCGCCGGCATTTCTCGCGTGATAGCGCAGCGGCTGGCGCTTGCGGATCGAAAGCCTGCCCTCGAAAAAGCCGGCGTCATTGCTGCGGGCGAGGTCCCCGACTTCCTTGCCGGTCAGCGTGTAGGCGGTGACGAATTCGGCATTGGGCACGAAGCAGCGGGCGACGAAGCCTTTGCCGGCCTCATGCACGCCAAGAACGGCAAAGGAATCGCCATGCGTTCCGGCGACAATCGCCGCGACATCACCGGCTGGCGCCAGTCCGTCCGGCCCGCTTGTCGCAGCGGTCGCGCGCGGCTTCCTCATCAGGCGGTCGCCCTCCCCGGGCACCAGTCTTTGTTTTGATGCATGCCGTAATCCCAAAACCGCTGTGCACTTTTGGGCGGCATGCACTGATCTTTGTTTTGGTGCATGCCGTAATCCCAAAACCGCTGTGCACTTTTGGGCGGCATGCACCGGAGCCACATCGTTCGTGACCTCATGCAATCACATCAAGCAGGTACGTTCCAGATTTCTTTCGCATATTGGCGGATGGTGCGATCGGACGAGAACCAGCCGACGCGGGCGACGTTGCGGATGGCGCGCGCGTACCAGTCGGGACTGTTGCGCCACACGGCGTCGACCTCGCGCTGGCAGGCGGCGTAGGCGTCGAAATCGGCCGCAACCATGAACCAGTCGGTCTGATAGAGGCCATTCATGAGATCGCGGTAGCGGTCGGGGTCGTCGGGCGAGAAGACGCCGGACGAGATCGCGGCCACGGCTTGCGCCAGCTCCGGCGAAGCCTCGATCACGCCGCGCGGGTTGTAGCCATTGTTGCGCCGGTCGGCGACCTCGGCGGTGGTGAGGCCGAAGATGAAGATGTTGTCGTCGCCGACATGCTCCTTGATCTCGACATTGGCGCCGTCGAGCGTGCCGATGGTCAAGGCGCCGTTCAGTGCGAACTTCATGTTGCCGGTGCCGGAGGCTTCCATGCCGGCGGTCGAGATCTGCTCGGAAAGGTCGGCGGCCGGCATCATCAGCTCGGCCAGGCTGACATTGTAGTTCGGCACGAACACCACTTTCAGCAAGCCGCGCACCGCCGGATCGCGGTTGATGACCCTGGCGACATCGTTGGCCAGTTTGATGATCAGCTTGGCGTTGTGGTAGCTCGGCGCCGCCTTGCCGCCGAAGAATTTTACCCGCGGCATCCAGTCCCGTTCGGGATGCGAGCGGATCTGGTCGTAAAGCGCGATCGCCTCGAGGATGTTGAGCAGTTGGCGCTTGTATTCGTGGATGCGCTTGACCTGGATGTCGAACAGCGCCGACGGGTCGAGCTTGATGCCGAGCCGGTCGGCGACGAGGTTCGCAAGCCTCGCCTTGTTCTGCCGCTTCACGGCGGCGAACTTCTCGCGGAAGGCGGCATCGCCGGCGAGGGGATCGAGATCCTTGATCGCCTCGATGTCGTCCATGAAGCGGCCGCCGATCGCCTCGCGGGCAAGCGCGGTGAGACCGGGATTGCACTGGATCAGCCAGCGCCGCGGCGTGATGCCGTTGGTCTTGTTGTTGATGCGGTCCGGATAGAGCTTGTGGAGATCGGCGAACACCGTCTCCTTCATCAGTTCCGTGTGCAGCGCCGAGACGCCATTGATCGAGTGCGAGCCGACGAAGGCGAGATTGCCCATGCGCACGCGGCGGTCGCCGTTTTCCTGGATCAGCGAGATGCGGGCGATCTGCTCGCCGGAGAACTGGTTGGTCGAACGCGCCTCGAGCAGCACCTGGGCGTTGATGGCGTAGACGATCTGCATATGGCGCGGCAGCAGGCGCTCGAACAGCGGCACCGGCCAGCTTTCCAGCGCCTCGGGGAGAAGCGTGTGGTTGGTGTAGGCGAAGGTGCGCTTGGTAATGTCCCAGGCGAGGTCGAAATCCATGCCGTGGACATCCATCAAGAGCCGCATAAGCTCCGGCACAGCGGCTGCGGGATGGGTGTCGTTGAGATGGATCGCTGCCTTGTCGGGCAGCGACTTCAGGTCGCCATATTGGCTGAGATGGCGCTGGACGATGTCCTGCAGCGAGGCGGTCGAGAAGAAATATTCCTGCCTCAGCCGGAGCTCCTGCCCAGCCATGTGCGAATCCGCCGGATAGAGCACGCGCGACAGCGCGTCGGCCTTGTTGCTTTCGGCGAGCGCGCCGATGTGGTCGCCGGCATTGAACTTGTCGAGCAGGATCGGGTCGATCGGCATGCCGGACCACAGCCGCAGCGTGTTGACGCGCCTGGCGCGCCAGCCGGCCACAGGCGTGTCGTAGGCGACGGCCAGCACATGTTCGGTCGGCTTCCAGACGTGGCGCTCCAGCCTGCCGTCCTTGGAGGTGATCGATTCCACCGAGCCGCCGAAGCCGACCTCGAAGGAACGCTCGCGCCGCTCGAACTCCCACGGATTGCCGTGGTCGAGCCAGGTCTCCGGCAGTTCGACCTGCCAGCCGTCATGGATCTCCTGGCGGAACATGCCGTTGGCGTAGCGGATGCCATAGCCATGGGCGGGGATGTCGACGGTCGCCATGCTTTCCATGAAGCAGGCGGCGAGCCGGCCGAGGCCGCCATTGCCGAGGGCGGCGTCCGGCTCGAGGCCGGCGATCAGGTCGAGGTCGACGCCGAGCGAGGCCAGCGCCTCGCGCATGTTCTCCATCAGGCCGAGATTGGAGAAGGCGTCGCGCATCAGGCGGCCGATCAGGAATTCGAGCGAAAGATAATAGACGCGCTTTTCCTGCTGGTCGTAGGCTTCCTTGGTCGCCTGCATCCAGTGATCGACGACGCGGTCGCGCACCACCTTGATCGAGGCGGTCAGCCAGTCATAGGGCGTGGCGACCGTGGTGTCCTTGCCGACCCTGTATTTGAGCGACAGCAAGACTTCCTCGGCGAGCGTCTTGGGGTCGGGATTGTCGAGAGCGGGGGCTTCGGTTGTCATCGTGCGCGTCATGCTGCCTCTCGTGATAGTGCCACGATAATACCGGCTTTCACCGTTGCTCCTACCCCACCTTACTGCATTGCAGCATATATTCAATCGATTTAGGCAGGCTTCCCACCTGGTTCTCCCGCGGCAATTTACGAGTGGACGGAGATCAGGCCGCCAGCGCGTCCTCCGGCGGCTTCTTGGCGCCGGTCATCAGGGCGACGGCATCCGACATCGAAATCTGCTTGGGATCGACCACGCAGAGGCGCCGTCCAAGCCGGTGGATGTGGATGCGATCGGCCACCTCGAAGACATGCGGCATGTTGTGCGAGATGAGCACGATGGGCAGACCGCGCTTCTTGACGTCGAGGATCAGCTCCAGCACGCGGCGGCTCTCCTTGACGCCGAGCGCGGCGGTCGGCTCGTCCATGATCACCACCTTCGAGCCGAAGGCGGCGGCGCGCGCCACCGCGACGCCCTGGCGCTGGCCGCCCGAGAGCGTCTCCACCGCTTGGCTGATGTTCTGGATGGTCATCAGGCCGAGCTCGGTCAGCTTGTCGCGGGCGCGCTTCTCCATCGCGGGGCGGTCGAGCATGCGAAACCAGCTGCCCAGCGGGCCGGGCTTGCGGATCTCGCGGCCGAGAAACATGTTGTCGGCGATCGACAGCGCCGGCGACAAAGCGAGGTTCTGGTAGACGGTCTCGATGCCGGCCTCGCGCGCCTCGATGGGCGATTTGAACAGCACCTGCTTGCCGTCCAACTCGATGGTTCCGTCGTCGGGATGCACGGCACCGGAGATCGCCTTGATGAGCGTCGACTTGCCGGCGCCGTTGTCGCCGATCACCGCCAGGATTTCGCCGGGATAGAGATCGAAGTCGCAGTTGTTGAGCGCCGTCACGCGGCCATAGCGCTTGGTAAGACCGCGCGCGGTGAGAACGGGCTGCTGGGTCATGGTCACACCGAAACCTTTCTGATCCACTGGTCGATCGCCACGGCGCCGATGATCAGCACGCCGGTGAGCAGCACCTTCCATTGCGGATCGGCGCCCAGCATGTTGAGGCCCATCGAGACGACGCCGACGATCATGGCGCCGAACAGCGTGCCGAGGATCGAGCCGCGGCCGCCAAAGAGCGAGATGCCGCCGATCACCGTCGCGGTGATCGCCTGCAGATTGTAGTCGGTGACGGCGGCGGACGGCGAAATCGAGCCGTTGCGGCCGATCGAGACCCAGGCCGCGAAGGCGGCGATCAGGCCGGCAAGCGTGTAGACCGCCATCAGCACCTTCTTGGTCTGGATGCCCGAGAGCTTGGCTGCCTCGGGGTCGTCGCCGACGGCATAGACATGGCGGCCCCAGGCGGTGTGATTGAGCACATACCAGAGGAGAAGCACGAGCAGGACCATGGCGATGACGCCGGCCGTCAACACGGCGGAACCGACCCTGAAGCTCAGTGCGAAGAGATGCAGCAGCGGCGCCTGGGCGTCGACGTCGGCGTCGCGGAGCGTCTCATTGGCCGAATAGATGAAATTGGTGGCCATGACGATGTTCCAGGTGCCGAGCGTGACGATGAAGGGCGGCAATTTCATATAGGCGACCAGCAAGCCGTTGAGCAGGCCGCAAGCCGCACCCGCGGCAAGGCCTACGACTACCGCAAGAAGGGTCGGCATGCCGTAGGTGATGGCGCAGTTGCCCATGATCACGGCCGAAATCACCATGATCACGCCGATCGAGAGATCGATGCCGGCGGTCAGGATGACCAGCGTCTGGGCGGCGCCCAGAATGCCGACGATGGCGATCTGCTGCAGGATCAGCGTCAGCGTGTAGGACGAGAAGAAACGTCCGCCGATGGCAATGCCGAAGATGATGGTCGACAGCACCAGCACGATCAGCGGCACCGCCGCCGGCGTGGAATGCAGGAAGTGCTGGGCGCGCTTGACGAACGACTTGCCGTGCTCCTCGAAGGCGGCGACGTTCGTGTCGCTGCCCGAGAGTACTTTCTCGAATTCCTGAATCTGAGACATGTCTCCTCCCGTCTGCGCGGAGCTTGCTCACTGCCCCACACGCCGTCGACGCCATCCGGTCTGTTGCCAGGATTATTAGCGCTTATGAAAGCGCATCGTCCACCCGATGCGGCCGGGGATCAAGCCCCCCGGCCGCAAGGTTTGTCAGCCGGTCAGGCCAGCATCAGCCCCAGCACTTGGCGAGGCCTTCCTTGGTGTCGATCGACTTCACGCCTTTGGCCGGCTTGTCGGTGACGAGATTGACGCCGGTGTCGAAGAAGTTCTTGCCTTCGGTCGGCTTCGGCTTCGTGCCGTCCTTGGCGAAGGCCGCAATCGCCTCGATGCCGAGCGCTGCCATCTGCAGCGGATATTGCTGCGAGGTGGCGCCGATCACGCCTTCGGTCACCGACTTCACGCCCGGGCAGCCGCCGTCGACGGAGACGATCAGCACCTGCTTCTCGAGGCCGACGGCCTTGAGCGCCTGGTAGGCGCCGACAGCGGCGGGCTCGTTGATGGTGTGGATGACGTTGATGGTGTTGTCCTTCTGCAGAAGGTTCTCCATCGCCTTGCGGCCACCTTCTTCGTTGCCGTTGGTGACGTCGTGACCAACGATGCGCGGATCGTCCTCGTCGCCGATCTTGTTCGGATCCTTCACGTCGATGCCGTAGCCCATCATGAAGCCCTGGTCGCGCAGCACGTCGACCGTCGGCTGCGACGGCGTCAGATCGAGGAAGCCGATCTTGGCGTCCTTGGCCTTGTCACCGAGCGTGGCAGCCGCCCAGGCGCCGATCAGCTTGCCGGCTTCCAGATTGTCGGTGGCGAAGGTCGCATCGGCAGCGTCGATCGGATCGAGCGGGGTGTCGAGCGCGATCACCAGCAGGCCGGCGTCGCGCGCCTTCTTCACCGTCGGCACGATGCCCTTGGTGTCGGAGGCGGTGATCAGGATGCCCTTGGCACCGTCGGCGATGCAGCTTTCGATCGCCGCGACCTGGCTCTCGCTGTCACCGTCGATCTTGCCGGCATAGGTCTTGAGGTCAACGCCGAGTTCCTTGGCCTTGGCGGTCGCGCCCTCTTTCATCTTGACGAAGAAGGGATTGGTGTCGGTCTTGGTGATCAGGCAGGCGCCGACGCCGGCGGCCGATGCGGACGAGGCGAATGCGAGCAGGCCCAGTCCGGCCGCCGCGAACACGGTGGACTTCAGCAGCGATTTCTTGGTCACGATTTTCCTCCCAATGGAACCATTGCGGACGCCGGCCAACCCGGCGCCTCAAGCGCATCCAACCATTCTCCCAGCGTGGACGCCACCTCAAAAGACACCAGTCAGAGGCATCTGTCAATAATTAAATCACTCTTATTTATTATTGACAGACTTGCGCTGTTCACTCATTCTGAACGAAAAGCAGTGTGGGGAAACCGACGGAGGAACAGGGTGGAGACCGGCATTGCGAGGCACGGTTCGCCCGAGGCTTTGGAGAGCCGCCTGCACCGCGGCACCAACCAGAGCGGCATGCGCGACCACAATGAACGGCTCGTGCTGTCGCTGGTGCGTCAGCATGGCAGCCTGGCCAAATCCGATATTGCGCGCATGACCGGGCTGTCGGCGCAGACGGTGTCTGTCATCATGCGGGAACTCGAGGAAGACAGGCTGCTCGTCCGCCAGGCGCCGCTGCGCGGCAAGATCGGCCAGCCGTCGATCCCGATGGCGCTCAACCCGGAAGGCGCCTTCTTCATCGGCCTCAAGATCGGCCGCCGCAGCGCCGAGCTGGTGCTGATCGACTTCCTCGGCAATGTGCGCGCGATGCTGCAGAATTCCTATCGCTATCCGGCGCCGCGCGAGACGGTCGAGTTCGTCACCGCGGGGATCAGCAAGATGCGCGGCGAACTGACGCCGGCGCAGGACAAGCGCATCGCCGGGCTCGGCATCGCCATGCCGTTCGAGCTTTGGAGCTGGGCCGACACTGCCGGCGCGCCGCGCGAGATCATGGACGAATGGCGCCACCGCGACATCCGCGCCGATATCCAGGCGCAGTGCGAGTTTCCGGTCTATCTGCAGAACGACGCCACTTCCGCTTGCGGGGCGGAGCTCGTCTTCGGCCAGGCGGGAGCCGCGCGCGACTTCGTCTATTTCTATATCGGCGCCTTTGCCGGCGGCGGCATCGTGCTCAACGGCCGCCTGTTCGGCGGGCCGACCGGAAACGCCGGCGCGCTGGGCTCGATGCCGGTGCCCGGGCCGGACGGCAAGCCGACGCAGCTCATCGACGTCGCCTCGATCGCGATACTGGAAAAGGCGCTCAGCGCGAAGGGCATCGACGGCTCATATCTTTGGACCTCGCCGCAGGAATGGGGCGATATCGGCGCCGAGCTCGACGACTGGATCGCCAGCGCTTCGCAGGCGCTGGCCTATGCGATCGTCGCCGCCTCCTCGGTCATCGATTTCGAAGCAGCGGTGATCGACGGCTGGATGCCGCTCGAAGTGCGGCGGCGGCTCGTCGATGCGGTCACGGATGCCATCGCCGGCATCGACGCCGAGGGATTGAAGCTGCCCATCGTGCGCGAAGGATCAGTCGGCATCCATGCGAGGGCGCTGGGCGGCGCCAGCCTGCCGCTTTCCGAGCGCTTCCTGATCGGACCGACTACGATTTCCAGGAGCGCCTGACCATGCTGATCGGCATCCCGCCGCTGCTCGGCCCGCAGCTTCTGGCGACGCTGCGGGCGATGGGCCATGGCGACGAGATCGCCATCGTCGACGGCAATTATCCCGCCGAGGAACAGGCGCGCAGGCTGATCCGCGCCGACGGCCATCCTATCATTCCGGTGCTCGACGCCGTTTTGAGCGTGCTGCCGGTGGACGAGACGGCGCCGGAGGCTTTGTTTCGCGCCTCGGTCAAAGGCGATCCGGCGCTCGCCGATCCGGTGCATCACGAGATGGATGCGGTCTGCGCGAGGCGCGCGCCGGGCCACAAGGTGATTGCGCTGGCCGGCGCCGACTTCTATGCACGCGTCAAGGCCGCGCACGCGATCGTGGCAACCAGCGAACCCAGGCTCTATGCCAACATCATCATCCGCAAGGGCGTGATCCATCCGCCGGAGACCGACAAGAAATGATCCTCTGCTGTGGCGAAGCCCTGATCGACATGCTGCCGCGCACGACGACGGAAGGCGAAGCGGCCTTCGCGCCTTATGTCGGCGGCGCGGTGTTCAACAGCGCGATCGCGCTTGGGCGGCTCGGCGCCCCGGCGGGCTTCTTCTGCGGCCTTTCCTCCGACCTGTTCGGCGGCCAGCTCCGCGAGGCGCTCGGAGCAAGCAAGGTGAGTTCGACCTATGCTCACACCTCGCCAAAACCCACGACGCTCGCCTTCGTGCGGCTCACAAACGGCCAAGCGACCTACACCTTCTATGACGAGAACACCGCCGGACGCATGCTGACCATCGAGGACCTGCCGAAGCTGGGCGCCGAGATCGAGGCGATGCTGTTCGGCGCCATCAGCCTGATCTCGGAACCGGCTGGATCGGCCTATGAGGAGTTCATGCGGCGTGAGCACAAGAGCCGGGTGATGATGCTCGACCCCAACATCCGGCCGAACTTCATCCCGGACAAGGCCAAGCATCTGAGGCGCATCCGCGAGATGATGGCGATGGCCGACATCGTCAAGCTCTCGGACGAGGACCTCAACTGGTTCGACGAGGCGGGCTCGCATGAGGAGGTCGTGCGCAACTGGCTGGAGCGCGGGCCGAGGTTGATCGTCGTCACCCACGGCAGCGAGGGCGCGGTCGGTTACAGCAGGGAGCACAAGGTTACGGTGGTGCCGCAGAAGGTGAAGGTGGTCGACACGGTCGGCGCCGGCGACACCTTCAATGCCGGCATCCTCGCCTCGCTGCATGAGCAGGGCCTGCTCACCAAGGCGGCGATCGGCGGCCTGCCGGAGGACGCGATCCGCAAGGCGCTGGAGCTTGGCGCCAAGGCCGCTGCGGTGACGGTATCGCGGGCCGGCGCCAACCCGCCCTGGCGGCAGGAAATCGCCTGATTGGCTGTTCACGGGGCCCTGCCCGACCGATCACTTTATGTTTCCAAAGGCCGGAACAGCGCGATAAAAGGCCCCGAGAATGCAGCCGGAAGCCCGGATTTCCGGCTTCTTCGGGCAATATGCCGGCAAAAGACGGTAACAGGCTGCGACACTTGCGCAATTCGCCTCGGCCGTGGCCGGCTTTTTCAGCCGCGCCAAGTCTGTTACCAGCGGGCCGGTTATTGATTGGAGCGAAGCGCGTCCATCCGGAAAGTACGCTCCAGCACTTTGAAGCCATCGAGGCCGACATGCAGTTCATCGATCTTGGCGCGCAGCGCGAACGAATTCGCGACCGGCTGAAGGCCGCGATCGACCATGTCGTCGAGGACGGCCGCTATATCCTCGGCCCCCAGGTCACCGAATTCGAAAACAAGCTCGCGGCTTACGTCGGCGTCAAGCATGTGGTTGCCTGCGCCAACGGCACCGATGCGCTGCTTCTGCCGCTGTTTGCGGCCGGCATCGGCCCGGGCGACGCCGTGTTCGTGCCGAGCTTCACCTTCGCCGCGACGGCCGAAGTGGTGGCGCTCGCCAAGGCCGAGCCTGTCTTCGTCGACGTCGATCCCGACACCTACAACATCGACATCGCCAGCCTCGAGGCGGCGATCGAGATGATCAAGAAGGAAGGCCGCTTGACGCCGAAGGCGATCATTCCGGTCGATCTGTTCGGGCTCTCCGCCGACTATGAGGCGATCATGACGATCGCCAAGCGCGAGAACCTGCTGGTGATCGAGGACGCCGCCCAATCGATGGGCGGCTCCGCCGACGGCACGATGTGCGGCGCCTTCGGTCATGTCGGCTCGACCAGCTTCTACCCGGCCAAGCCCCTCGGCTGTTACGGCGACGGCGGCGCGATGTGCACCAATGACAGTGCGCTGGCCAACAAGCTCAGATCCTTCGCTTTCCACGGCAAGGGCGAGACGCAATACGACAACATCCGCGTCGGCATCAATTCGCGCCTCGACACGCTTCAGGCGGCGATCCTGATCGAGAAACTCGCCATCCTCGAAGAGGAGATGGTGGCCCGCCAGGCGGTCGCCGACCGCTATACCAAGGGCCTCGGCGACATCGTCAAGGCATCGCGCAATCTGGGTAGTGGCCGCTCAGCCTGGGCGCAATATGCCATTGAGACGCCGAAGCGCGACGGGCTGAAGGCGCATCTCGGCGAAAAGGGCATCCCGTCGGTCATTTACTATGTGAAGCCGCTGCACGAGCAGGTCGCCTATCGCGACTATCCGCGCACGCCGACCGGCCTCGCCGTTTCGGAAAAGCTGCCGAAACAGATCCTCTGCCTGCCGATGCACGCCTATCTCGGCAGAGCGACCAGGATCGTATCATCGAGACGATCCGCAACTATATCGGCTCGAACTCGGCGCACGTCGCCGCGGCGTAAACCTGTCAGACAGCGTCCGCGCTCTTCCCGCTCGCAATGAAATGCGGGTTGGCGAAATCCGTGTCGCTGGCCTGGTTGCGTTTGCCGTAGACGAGCGGCTGCCCGTCCAGCGTGCGCGTCATGCCGCCGGCGGCGCGCAGCACGGCATCGCCCGCCGCGGTGTCCCATTCCATGGTGCGACCGAAGCGCGGATAGATATCGGCCTCGGCCGCGGCGAGCAGGCAGAATTTCAGCGACGAGCCGATCGAGACGATCTCGGCGGCACCGAGATCGCGGATGAAGGCTTCGGTCTCCGGCGTGTTGTGCGAGCGGCTGGCAACGACTGCGAGCGGCGTGCCCCCTGCCCGCACGGCAATCGGCCGTCGGCCGGCAATACGATAGTCGTCATCCACTTCGATCGCTTCCGCCTTGCCCGGCCGTCCACTGAAGAAGCGTCCCGTGCAAGCGCGAAGACCACGCCGACTTCCGGCACGCCGTGGCGCACCAGCGCGATATTGACGGTGAAATCGGTGCGGCGGTTGACGAATTCCTTGGTGCCGTCGAGCGGATCGATCAGGAAGAAGGCGCCTTCAAGGTCGGGCGTGGCAACGCCTGCCGCAACTTCCTCCTCGGCCACGCAAGGGATGTCCGGATAAGCGGAGCGGAGACCGGCGAGGATGATCTTCTCGCTTTCGCGATCGGCTTCGGTCACCGGCGAAGAGTCGGACTTCTTGTCGACCGCGCAACCCTCGTGAAAAACGCGCATGACCACCCGCCCGGCGTCCAACGCCAGGCGCTCGAAGACGCCGAGCATCGCCTCGTCGTCAGATACCGCCGCCATTGTCATACTGCTCTTCGGCAATGTCGCGCTCGTTCAGCCAGAGTTCCAGGGCTTCCGCCATCTCCTGCGGGCTCTTGCCGAGAGTCTCGAGATGGATTTCGGGTTTCTCCGGCGCCTCATAGGGGGAATCGACGCCGGTGAAATTCTTGATCTCGCCGCTCAATGCGCGTGCGTAAAGGCCCTTCGGGTCACGGCGCGCGCATTCCTCGAACGGCGTGTCGACGAACACCTCGACGAACTCGCCCTCGGCCATCGACTCGCGCGCCATGCGCCGCTCGGCGCTGAAGGGCGAGATGAAGGAGACGATGACGATCAGGCCGGCATCGGCCATCAGCTTGGCCACCTCGGCGACACGACGGATGTTCTCCACGCGGTCGGCATCGGTGAAGCCGAGATCGCGGTTGAGGCCGTGGCGGACATTGTCGCCGTCGAGGATATAGGTGTGGCGGCCGGATGCGAACAGCTTCCTCTCGAACAGGTTGGCGATGGTCGACTTGCCGGAACCGGACAGGCCGGTGAACCAGAACACCGCCGGACGCTGGTTCTTCAGGTCGCTGCGGCCGCGCTTGCCGACGTCGAGCGACTGCCAATGGATGTTCTCGGCCCGCCGCAATGAGTGGAGGATCATGCCGGCGCCGACGGTGGCATTGCTGATGCGGTCGATCAGGATGAAGGCGCCGGTCGTGCGGTTCTCGGCGAAAGGATCGAAGGCGATCGGCGCCCGCGTCGAGAGGTTGCAGACGCCGACCTCGTTGAGGTCGAGCGACTTCGCCGCTTCATGCGCGAAATCGTTGACGTTGACCCGGTATTTCAGCTCGGTGACGGTGGCGCTGACCTGGTCTGTCTCGGTGCGCAAAATGTAGGAGCGGCCGGGCAGCAGCGCCTGCTCGTCGAACCAGACGATGTTGGCGGCGAACTGGTCGGCAACCTGCGGACGTGCGGCCGGCGAGACCAGCATGTTGCCGCGCGACACCTCGACCTCGTCCTCCAGGACGAGCGTGATGGCCTGGCCGGCAATCGCCTGCTCAAGATCCCCGCCATGCGCGACGATGCGCTTGACGCGCGAGGCCCTGCCCGACTTGGCGACCACGACCTCGTCGCCCTGCGAAACCGTGCCCGAGGCAATGGTGCCGGCAAAACCGCGGAAGTCGAGATTGGGACGGTTCACATACTGCACCGGGAAGCGGAACGGCAGTTCGACCGCGGCCTCGTCGACCGACACGGTTTCCAGGTGCTCGATCAGCGAAGGCCCGGAATACCAGGGCGTGCGCTCGGAGCGATTGGTGACGTTGTCGCCAAAGCGCGCCGACATCGGGATCGGCATGATGCTTGCGAAGCCCAGCCCTTTCGCGAACTCGCTGTAGTCCGCCACGATGCTGTCGAAGACGGTCTTGTCGAAGCCGACGAGGTCGATCTTGTTGACGGCAAGCACGATGTGGCGGATGCCGAGCAGCGAAGCGATGATCGAATGGCGGCGCGTCTGACGCAGCACGCCCTGGCGCGCATCGATAAGCACGATGGCGAGATCGGCGGTCGAGGCGCCGGTCGCCATGTTGCGCGTGTACTGTTCGTGGCCCGGAGTGTCGGCGACGATGAACTTGCGCTTCGGCGTGGCGAAGAAGCGGTAGGCGACATCGATGGTGATGCCCTGCTCGCGCTCGGCCTCCAGCCCGTCGACGAGCAGCGCGAAGTCGACGTCGTCGCCGGTGGTGCCGTGCTTGCGCGAATCGCGCTCGAGCGCGGCAAGCTGGTCCTCGAAAATCTGCTTGGTGTCGGAAAGCAGCCGGCCGATCAGCGTCGACTTGCCGTCGTCGACCGAACCGCAGGTAAGGAAGCGCAGCAGCGACTTCTTCTCTTGCGCGGCCATGTAGTCGCGGATCGAATCGGTCGGGGCGAGGCTCT
The DNA here is from genome assembly GCF_001510895.1 of Mesorhizobium loti. Classification (GTDB taxonomy): domain Bacteria; phylum Pseudomonadota; class Alphaproteobacteria; order Rhizobiales; family Rhizobiaceae; genus Mesorhizobium; species Mesorhizobium loti_A. The sequence continues at coordinate 68,944 of NZ_LPWA01000112.1, forward strand.
TGGCCAGGATGTGGCGCATGCTCAGAAATACCCCTCGCGCTTCTTCTTTTCCATGGAGCCTGCCTCATCGCGGTCGATGAGGCGGCCCTGGCGTTCGGAGGTGCGGGCGGTCAGCATCTCACCGACGATGGCTTCCAGAGTGTCGGCATCCGATTCGATGGCCCCCGTCAGCGGATAGCAGCCCAGCGTGCGGAAACGCACGAGACGGTTTTCGACCGTCTCGCCCGGGCGCAGCTGCATGCGATCGTCATCCTTCATGATGAGCATGCCGTCGCGTTCGACAACCGGCCGTTCCTTGGCGAAATAGAGCGGCACGATCGGGATATTCTCCTGCAAAATATACTGCCAGATGTCGAGCTCGGTCCAGTTCGACAGCGGGAAGACGCGGATCGACTCGCCCGGCGCGATGCGGGTGTTGAAGATCTTCCACATTTCCGGTCGCTGGTTCTTCGGATCCCAGGCGTGCTGCGCGTTGCGGAAGGAAAAGATGCGCTCCTTGGCGCGCGACTTCTCCTCGTCACGGCGGGCGCCGCCGAAGGCCGCGTCGAAGCCGTATTTGTCGAGCGCCTGGCGCAGGGCCACCGTCTTCATCACATGGGTGTGGGTGTTGGAGCCGTGATCGAACGGGTTGATGTTGTCGCGCACGCCGTCCTCGTTGACATGGACGAGCAGGTCGAAGCCGAGCTTCTGCGCCATCTGATCACGAAAGGCGATCATCTCGCGGAACTTCCAGGTCGTGTCGACATGCAGGAAAGGAAAAGGCGGCTTGGCCGGATAGAAGGCCTTCATCGCAAGATGCATCAGCACCGAGGAATCCTTGCCGACCGAATAGAGCATCACCGGCTTGGAGAAAGCGGCCGCGACCTCACGGAAGATGTGGATGGATTCGGCCTCAAGCCGCTGCAGATGCGTGAGCGCGATGTTCATGGACTGTTGAGCGTTCTTTCGTGCCGACCAGACCCCGTAGCAGGCGATTGGCGCGGTTTCCCCTCAAACAGCCCGTCAAGCCCTGGACATTTCTCGCGGGCGTTCTAGCAGATCGCCATTACCCATAACAACGCAAGACGCGCGCCGAGCACTGCGGTTCGGGAATGAATTTTCCAAGTGAACTTGATAAAGTGGAAAATCCTCCCAGGCAAGCTGACCAATTGAAAGGTGCCGAACAAACCTATTGCCTCGATTGGCTAGATTGACCTCGGACAGCTTTCGACCACGCCGAGGATTTTTTGACTGAACATCCGTCGGCGCCCTATCGCAGGCAGGAGCCAGACGCTATACCGGCGCGGGAAACGCGGCGAGGCGCGACAGAACGGGTCGAGGGCAACTGCCACCGCCGCGGGTCTGCGCACAACCTGGAAGATTGCGAAGCAAGGCATTGAACCCGTTTACATCGCTCCGGCGCCACCTCACGCCGACACAGATCAACATCTACTTCTCGATCATCTGCTTCTTCTCGCCGCCTGTGCTGGGATCGGTGGTGAGTTTTGTCTTCAACGGCGGCGGGCTGTGGTCGGTGTTTCTGCTCGCCTCCGGGCGGCGGCGATTCAACATCGACGGGCCGATGCTCGCCATGACGGTGGCGATCTATGCCTATTGCGTGGCCATTGTCCTTGCTTCGATCGTCAACGGTGCGCTCGGGCCGGATTTGAAATATTTCCTGCCGTTGATCACCTTGCTGCTTTTCCCGATTTCCTATTCGACCTGGAGCATCACTGAGAAGATCACCCTTGCGAGTATAGCCGTGCTTGCAAGTGCCGCAGCATGTTGCGGCGCGCTGGCGATCGCCGTCGTTCAATATCACTGGGTCGGCATGCGGGCCGAGGGCGGCGCCGGAAATGCGATCGTGTTCGCAACGGTCACCTGCCTTGCCGCCATGACATGTCTTGCCGGCGCGCTCTCGGGGATCGTGAAGGGCTGGAAGGCGCTCTCCGGCGCGGCACTCGCTGGGGTGATGGCGGTCCTTCTTTCCGGATCGCGCATCATCTGGCTTGCCTTGCCGATCGCCGCCATCGCCGTCCTGCTGATCAACCGCAGGCGGTTCACCGGCGCCAATCTGATGCGTCCGGCGCTGATCGCCGGTGCGGCCTGCCTGCTGGTTGGGGCCATCGGCTTCCCCGTCATCATGGACCGCGCCGACTTCCTGTTCAGCGACTTGGACGCACTGACGACCAAGGGCGATCACTCGACGCCGATCGGCCTGCGCGTGGCGATGTGGGAGATCGGAGTCGGCGCATTCCGTGAGATGCCGATTTTCGGCCATGGCATCTCGGGCAGCCGGGCGCTGATGAAACAGGGCTTTCACGATCAATTCGGCATGACCGCAGGTTACAACCACTATCACGACGGCTTTCTCACGGCGGCGGTGCAGGCCGGTTTGTTGGGGGCGCTGACGCTTGCTGCCATATTCGTGGTCGCGGCCCGGAATGCGGCAAGGGCGCTGCGTCTCAGCGCCGACCCGGTGGAACGGTTCGGCGCAACGATGATCATCGTCACGGTCATCACCTATCTCATCGGCGGGTTGACCGGCATTATCGTCGGCCACGACATTCTCGATTCGACGCTGATGGTCTTCCTGGTTTCCGGGACCTATCTGGCTTGCGGGCGAACGGTGCCGCCGATCGCCAAAGGCGCCGCCGCCATTCCATCGGCCGACAGCCAGCGATCATGAAGGTGCTGGTCACCGGCGCGACAGGCTTAATCGGGCGCAAGCTCGTCGGCCGGTTGCAGGGGGCTGGATTCGACCTACGGGTCGCCTCGCGCCAGCCGGAAAGATTGTCAGCCGCAGAGCATGCCGTTCTGCTGCCTGGCGTCGATGCGCCCGACGAGGCCTTCCTGGCGCTGATGCGCGATGTGACGCATGTCGTCCACTGCGCCGCGCTCAACAACGACCGGAACGCCAGCGAAACCGACTACCGGGCTGCCAATGCGGCGTTGACCGGGCGGCTGGCAAAGGCTGCGGCGGCATGTACCGGCGGGCGCTTCATCTATCTTTCCTCGATCCGGGCCGTAGCCTGTCCCGGCTTCAGCGGCACGATCAATGAGGCCACGCCCCCCGCCCCGCAATGCGCCTATGGTCGTTCCAAGCGTGAAGGCGAGATCGGGATGCTCGAGGCCTACGCGTCTACCGGGCGCGCGGATGCCACGGCGCTGCGCCTGCCGCCGGTCTATGGCGAAGGCATGAGAGGCACCATCGCGTCGCTGATGCGACTTGCCGACACGGCCTTGCCTTTGCCGGCCGGCGCTCTGGCGGGTATGCGTTCGCTGGTCGCGTCCGAGACGGCAGCAGACGCGGTGCTGCATCTTCTTAGCCGTCCCGGACCGCTTCGCCCGGCCTATGTCGCGGGCAACGCCACCCCTCTTGCTATGTCCGAAATCATCACCGCGTTTCGGCAGGGTTTCGGCCGTCCGCGGCGCCTTTTGCCCGTGCCGGCGATACCGCTCCGCCTGGCGGCGACGTTGCTTGGCAAGCAAGCGGCCTGGCAGGCCTTGAGCGCGACCCAGATCTGCGATCCGTCGCTGCTGGCATCGGAAGGCTGGGCGCCGGAGGCCGACACGTTCGACCGGCTTCGCGGCCTGGCGCGACAGCCGCTCAGGCCCGGTAAAATGTGCCAATAAGGATTTTGACGTCGAGGCCGATGGAGGCAGCCTTAATATAGGCAGCATCGGTCTCGGCGCAGAGACTTGGGTCGGACATGTCGATGCCCTTGATCTGCGCGAGCCCGGTAATGCCCGGAAGCGCCGCCAGCACGCCCAGACGCTGCCGGAGCCCGATCAGCTCTGTCTGTGTCGGCAGGCATGGACGGGGCCCGACAAGGCTCATCTCGCCTTTGAGCACGTTCCAGAACTGCGGCAGCTCGTCGATCTTGGTCCGGCGCAACACCTTGCCGACCACGGTGACCGAACCGGCCGGCGCCTCATGAGTTGGCAGAGACGGCGTGTCTCGATGCATCGTGCGCAGCTTATGGCAGGCAAAGAGAGCGCCCCCGCGCCCGACGCGCGGCTGCGAGAAGATGGCGGGCCCGGGCGACGTCGTCCTGACCGCCAGCATGGCGACCAGCACAATTGGCGACGTCACCGCCAGCATCGCGGTTGCGACAATGAGATCGAAAGCCCGCTTTGCCGTCACGGCTCAGATCCGGCGCCAACGTAGCGGACTTTGGGCAACATGTATTAGCCGATCTGTCCGACCGTTTTCGGCACCGTCCGCTCGGGCGCGCCGCCGATGTCTTCCTCCGCCCGGTCCAGCCCGGCCAGGATGGCAAGCGCCGCGGCCTTGTCCCGATCCCGCATCGCGGCCACCAGCGCCGACAGCGCGGCCTCGATCCTTCCCCATTCCACGACGTCGGTCCTGAGGCCGAAGATCTTGGCGGTGTCGAGCTTGACGACCTCTTCGTTCTCGCCATGCAGGGTCTCGTGCAGCTTCTCGCCGGGCCTGATGCCGGTGAAGCTGATCGCAATGTCGGTGTAGGGGCTTTTGCCGGCCATACGGATCATGGTCTCGGCGACTTCGAGGATCGGCACGGGCTCGCCCATATCGAGCATGTAGATGGCGTAGTCGTCCCTGCCCTGGCGCTGCTCGGCATCGGCGGCCGACATGATGACGAGGTCGACCGCTTCGGCAACCGTCATGAAATAGCGCGTCATGCGGCGGTCGGTGATGGTGACGGGCCCGCCGGCCTCGATCTGTGCCTGGAAGATGGTCGCCACCGAGCCGTTGGAGCCGAAGACATTGCCGAAGCGCACTGCGATGAATTTGGTGCCAGGACGAGGCGCGCCCACGTGATGGGCGTGATGCGCGCCGGCTGGTGGCCGTTCAGCCCGCCGGCATGGAAAAGCGAGGGCGCGGCATGGGTTTCATGCAACGAGGAGACGATCTGCTCGGCCGCCCGCTTGGTGACGCCGAGCACCGAAGTCGGGTCGACGGCCTTGTCGCTGGAAATCAGCAGGAACTGCGGCACCCCGCATTCAGCGGCGACCTCGGCGCAGGCGAGCGTGCCGAAGATATTCGTCTCGATCGCCGCTTCCCAGTTCTCTTCCAGCAGCGGCACGTGCTTCAGCGCCGCGGCGTGGAAGATGATCGCGGGTTTGAACTCGCCGACGAGGCGCATCATGTGAGCCCGGTCGGTGACGTCGACGATGCGGCTGGTCAGCCGGTCGCGATCTTTTTCGTCGATCAGCTGATGGAGCTGGAAAATGCCGAACTCGGAATTGTCGGCCACCAGCACCGCCTCGGCGCCGAGCTCCAGCGTGCGCTTGACCAGGATGCGGCCGATGGAGCCGGCCCCGCCGGTGACCAGCACGCGCTTGCCGCCGACGAAGGCGCCGATGCGCGTCGTGTCGGTGGCGACCGCCGAACGGCGCATGATTGTTTCCATCTCGACGGCATCGAGAACCAGCTTGCCGCCCTGCCCCAGTTCCGAAAGGCCGGAAAACTGGACGACGGTGATGCCGCTGTGGCGGGCGACACGCACCAGCTCGGCATAGTCTCCGATCTCGCGCTCGACCCCGTTGCCGAAGATCAGGAGGTCGAGGTTTTCCGTGCCCTTGACATATTCTTCCAGCACCTCGACCAGGCGCGGCCGGAGTGCCACGACCGGAACGCCCTGGATCTGGGTGCCGAGCGGCGCGTCGTTCTCGGTCGCCATAATGCCGGCGATGGCGTATTCGGCGGGCACGGACGTGCGCGTGAAGCGGACGATCACGTCGGCCTCGCTCAACCGGCCGATGAACAGCGCCTGCTTGATCGAGGCGTCGCTGGCGGCGCGGCGCAGGATGCGCCAGGACGCGCCATCGCGGAGAAAGCGATAGTAGAGCCTGGGCGCCGAAATGATGGTGAAGGAGACCAGGAAGAAGACGATGAACTGGCGCTCGTTGAGGCCGGCGACCGGCTGATAGAAGGAACGGAAGGTAACCGCGGCCAAATAGAGGACCACCGTCAGGCTGCCGCAGCCCTTCAGGATGTTGAAGAAGTCGGGCGTGGAGGCGAAGCGCCAGACGGTGTTGTAGAGGCCGCTAAAGCGGAACAGCAAATGGGCGGTGAGCACGATGAGCGCCCAGCAGGCCAGTCCGTCGGAGGAGAACGCGTCGAAAGAAAGCCGCGACTGCGACAAGATAAGGCTGAGCGCCACCGAGATCAGGACCATGACGAGGTCCTGAACCATGATGATGGCGCGCCGCATCTTCGGTCGGATTCCCGATACGGCTTCTACATATGCGGTCATTGGGTAGTACTGAACTCCAGGCACGGGAATACTATCAGAACGGCGCAGGATCGACTATCGTCCGCAACCACTCTGGATTGCAAAATCCCCGACCCCGTCACCCGGCTATCGCATTAGCGCGGAGTTGGGGGGATCGCCAGGGCTTTTTTTGGTTCCATCGGCGATAGATAGATAGCAAAACTGCAGACTTCCTACCGAGGCGGGCAGACCGAGCCCGGCCTTGCTGTTTAGCTGTTGCGGCGGCCCTCGAGCTGGCGGTAGAGCTCGGCATAGGATTTCCCCATCCTGTCAGCGGTGAACAGGCGGACGTACCGGTCGCGCGCGGCCCGTCCCCACTTTGAGGCATCAGCCGGCGAATCGACCAGTCGGTTGATTGCTTCGGCAAGCCGCACCGGGTCCGACGGGGGGACGACAAGCCCGGTCTGCTCGGCTTTGTTGACATAGCTTGTGCCCGTTCCGATTTCGCAGGAAATCATTGGCTTGCCGCACATGGCCGCCTCGACCAGCGACAGCCCGTAGGCCTCAGACCTTTGGTTCGAGGGAAAAACCAGGCCGCGACAATTGTAGAGCAGCGCCACCTTGCACGGCTCGGCTATCTCGCCAAGGAAAATCACGTTGTCGCGGCCCAGCGTCTCTGCCTGTTGTTTAAGTTCGCGCTCGACCGGGCCCGAGCCGGCAATGACGATCTTGCACCGCGTCTTGCCGGCTGCATCGATCAGGACATCCAGTCCCTTGTAGTAGCGCAGGACGCCGACGAACAGCACGAAGGGCTCCGCAATCGTTGATCGGCACCAGGCGTCGTCGGCCTCGCTTGGCGTCGGATAGGCGCCCTCGTCGATGCCGATGGGGATGACCTTCGATTTGGCCTTGAATGCCGTGAGAACGGGACTCGACTCGAGATAGTTCGGCGATGTCGCCACGATCGCGTCGACATCCTCCAGGAAGCGCATCATCAAAGGCCGGTAGAAAGGCAGGATGAGCCTCTGTTTGACGATGTCGGAATGATAGGTGACGACAGCCGGCTTGCCGTGGCCGGATTGGAAATGGACGATGTCCATCAACGGCCATGGGAAATGGTAGTGGACCAGGTCGGCCCCTTCGGCGAGCACACGGAACTTGCGAAAGGCTTCGCGCGAAAATCCGGTCGATGCCAGCTCGAAATCCAGCCTGGCTTTCACGGCCATATGTCCGTCGAGGCGTCGGGTATTTTCCTCTGGCGCACGGCTCAGTGACAGGACTTCGGTCTCGACGCCATAAGCAGCCGTGCTTTGAGCGATGGCATGGATCGTCCGCTCCACCCCGCCGAAGCTATCCGGCCAGTATGTCTTGAAGAAATGCAGGACTTTCAAGCGTCGGTCTTTCGTCTTTGCCGTATGGCCTCTTCGAAAATTCGCAGCATGCCGTTGGCGTGATTTTCCCAGGTGAAGCGCCCGGCATTGCTGCGCGCGCCGGCGGCGATCCGGTTGCGGAACTCGGCATCCATACAGAGCCGGCCGAATGCCGCGGCGATCCCCGCCGGGTCGTTCGGGTTGACAAGGACGGCATTGTCTCCGGCGACTTCAGGCATTGAGGATGTGTTCGACGTCAGCACCGGCTTGCCGAAGGAATGAGCCTCGACGATCGGAAAGCCGAACCCCTCATAGAGCGACGGCATCGCCAGGAACAGGCAATTCGCGTAAAGCGTAGCGAGCACGCCATCGTCGACGAAGCCGGTAAACTTGATATTCGTCTCGAGCCCACCGGCGCGCACGAGATCGGCCAGGCCTGTCTGTTTCCATCCCTTGCCGCCGACGATGACAAGATCGCAGCCCGCGCGGGTGCCGGCCGACAGCAGGCCATAGGCCCTTATAAGATTGGCGAGATTCTTCCGCGGCTCGAGCGTGCCGACAAAAAGCGCGTAGCGCCTGGTGAGGCCGAGCGGCTCGAGGCTCGAAACACCTCCCGGAGCCGGCAGCGCGGCCGTGCCGGGGGCGACAATGGCGACCGGCGATTTCAACCAGGGAAATTCAGACGTTAGCGCGCTCGCCGTGGCCGTCGAATCCGCGACGACGATGTCGGCCTTTCGCAAAGCGGGTTTCATCAGGAGGCGTTCGCCGATCAAAGTCCGGGCTCGCATGGTTTCAGGCGCGTGCAACCAGACGAGATCGTGGATGGTGACAACACGCGCAATATGATCGTCCAGAAAGAGCGGCAGCCGATGGGACGGCCCCCAGAACACGTCCACTCTGTCGCGCGCCGCCCAGGCGGGCAGGATCGCCTGCGCCCACAGCGCCCGTGCAGGAAGGGCCTGGAACCTGGCCGTCCGCACGGCGACGCTGTGAGGAATCTCGTAGTCGGCATTGATCTTTGCCGGGGCGTAAACGCAAACCTTGGCGCCGAGCGCTGATAGCGCCGTGATCGACTTGTGGACGAATCGCCCGATTCCGTCGGTGGTCGATCCAAGATTCCTGCCGTCGATTCCGATTTTCAATTGTCTCTCCGGAAATGATTTAGGCGACGGATTCCGGACATTTGTGCGGTGAGTCAAGGCAAGCGTTCAGTGGCGCATCCGCCAGCGCATTGCGGAACTCCCCCTAACACCTCGCCTACTCGGTAAGTCGAGTAGGCGACACCGTCTTGCGCCGTGAAACTTTTCGACCTCAGAGCCGCAAAATGTTTCTAGGGTGCTGCTGGCCGTGATGCGTCAAGGTCTCGTCATCAAGGCGACGCAAAATCCCACCTGGCTAGGACCAAGGCCCAGCACCACTGCAACAAGATCTGATGGCGGTTACAAGGGCGATTGTCCCCAAGCGGACAGACTCCGGTTGCTCTACAGATCGAGCTAAGCTAAAGCCCTCGGCCAGACTGGAAGATTATGTCATATGGCCCACCAGAATGAGCGAGAGTGAGCTTTGCCCCTAAAACGAAAGCCGAATGTCGCCGTCGTCATTCCGAGCTATCGGGTGCGTAATCATATTCTAGCTGTTCTCAGCCGGATAGGCTCTGAAGTCACCGCCATTTATGTCGTTGACGACGCTTGTCCCGAGGATACCGGCCGTCTCGTCAAGGAACATGTGGCGGACCCCCGCGTGAACGTGCTGTGGAACAAGGAAAATCTCGGCGTCGGCGGGGCGACAATAGCTGGGATGAAGCAAGCGGCCACCGACGGGGCCGATGTGATCGTGAAGATCGACGGAGACGGCCAGATGGACCCGGCCTTCATTCCGAGCTTTATCGGCGTCATTCTTGTCGGCGAAGCCGACTATGCCAAAGGCAACCGCTTCTTCGATCCGGAAGGGGCAGCTTCCATGCCGCTCGGTCGACTGATCGGCAATGCCGGCCTCTCCTTCCTTGCCAAGATCTCAACCGGGTACTGGCATAGTTTCGATCCGACGAATGGCTTCTTCGCCATCCACGCCAGTCTGATCGGCCTTCTGCCTTTGGAAAAGATCTCGAAGCGCTTTTTTTTCGAATCGGATCTGCTTTTCCGCCTCAACGTCCTTACCGCGCGCGTGGTCGATGTGCCGATGCACTCGCACTATGCCGACGAGGTGAGCAACATGAAGCCTCATCGCGAGATTCCGCGCTTCGCGTTCGCCCATCTAAAGAATTTCGGCAAACGCATCTTCTATAACTATTTCATCCGCAATTTCAGCATCGCGTCATTAGAACTCGTTTTGGGGCTGGCGCTTCTGCTGTTCGGCGTCATTTATGGCCTCTCCAACTGGGGCATGGACGTGCCGGCCACTGCCGGCACCGTGATGATTGCGGCACTGCCGATCATCGTCGCGACCCAGCTCCTGCTCGCCTTCATCAACTACGACATCCAGTCAGTGCCGCGTTCGACGCTGCATATGCGGCTTAGCTCCTCGTCATTACCGCGAAAGGCATTAATGCATCGGGATGCAATATCAATTGGCATTGATAAAGAAAAAACGTCAACGTGGTAAACGTCTGCGAGTTCCTATGAAGCAATACATCCCTCTTCCAGATTATGAAAACTAGTCCAGCGGTGGCTTGCGAATTATGACGCGTCCAACTATAAAGGCGGGCTGTCAGCGTATGTGCTTCGAGAAACACACTCGTTGATTGAAAAACCTTTCAACGCTGATAGCCATCTCTCTCAGGTATTGGAGATTGGAGCGGGAACTCTCGCCCACCTGCCCTTTGTGCGTCACAGCTTTGATCGATACATTGCGTCAGATTTCGACGAAGTTGTCCTAAAGTCCGTCTCTGATCGAAAATTGCCGAATGGTGTTGAACTTATGAGACTCGATGGCGCCACCCTGCCGTTCGAGAGCGACAGTTTCGACCGGGTGATCGCGACCCATGTGTTGGAACATATACCGTTCCCACACATTGCGGTCGAGGAATGGGTAAGGGTGCTAAAGCCGGGGGGAAATCTCTCTATTCTGTTGCCGTGCGACCCTGGATGGGCGTGGAGAATGGGGCGCGCATTCGGGCCAAGGAAGCATGCCGAGCAAGCTGGTCTCCCTTACGATTATTACATGGCTCGCGAACACATAAACAGCATATTTAACCTGAGTGAGATATTGAAGTTTCATTTCCCCAGGCGCCAGGTAACTTGGTGGCCGTTGAGGGTGCCTATCCCCGATGTAAACCTGATTTACGCTGGGAATTTTTATGTTTAACGTAAATTACGTTCTGATCTCATCATCTGTTTTTGTTATAGCGGTCGGGCAGGTAATCTTTAAGTTTGCCGCCCGAAATTTGAAGATAAACGTTCAGGACGACTGGTATGGCATCATCCAGCAGAATCTTATCCCGCTGGCGCTGATTTTCTTCGCACTATTTTTATACTTCTTGTCCACCATTGCATGGGTACAGGCGCTTAGGACTGTTCCGCTTTCCGTAGCTTTTATGTTTAACGCACTCGCCTTCGTAATCGTACCATGCGCAGGTTTCTTTTTGTTTAGTGAAAGCGTTCCAAAATACTTCTATCTAGGGATGCCACTCATTCTTTTCGGAATTTTTCTGATTACGCAGCCCTGAAGTATCTTTGCTTCCTTTCGCGCCAGCAGGCCGCACCCCGCCATCGCGACCCACCTGCGGGTTGCCATGAACCAATGAGCCGCCAAGCTTCAACGGTCACCTGATCTCCTCCACGCTTAGTTGATGGAATGCAATTCCAAGCTTTCGACTATCCTCGCTGAGACCAAGCTCCTTTGGCGATATCGGGCTTGGAACCGAAATGGAGATTGACGTCGGCGCCCCCGAAATTCGAAAAGGGATGGCAATTTCCCGCGGTGAATCCGACAGGACAATTTCCGCGGATTCGGTGCCGGCCTGTACGGCAACGTTTCGCCCGACATTCGGACCGAACGCGCGCGCAGTTAGGTGCAGGACGAATTTCTTTGGCAGCGGGGTCACGAATTCCAGCGTGACCGTCGGGCCATCCGACCACGTACCCCAGGCTTCGGCTGACGACAGACCTTGGACCCCCGCCAAGATCCCGGGCCAGGATTTCTTTGTGAAGTCGATCTTGCGTGAATTCCCGATTCGAAAAAGTGAAAAATCGTTCAGCACCAACTTGAAGTGAGAATCAGGTGGCGGGGCGTGATCCCCGATGAGCAGGAGCCATTCCTTGTCGCCAGGAATCTTCGAAAGGTCTGCCGGAGAACCTGCCGGTATTTCAACAATCGAAGCCTGCGGATTATCGACATAAAACAATGACCGGAATAGTCCTGCTAGGTTTGAGCCCATGACTGCAAGGCGGGATGCGTCGCCGCCTCCCAAATATTGATGCGTAAAAATCCCAGCTTCATCAAACATGTCTGGATATAGGCGACTTCTAAGTTCAATACTTGAAAAATATGACGAAAAAATCACAGCCGCCGGAGCAAAAGCAAACAGAAATATTTTTCGCCCAGCCGATTATCGTATATCCAAAAAGTAAGCGATAAAAATCCGACAATGATCAGAATATGAAACACCAAATGATTGCTCGTAATTCCTCTCATCTCGGGGCTGTCTATAAGATTCGGCGTATAAGGCTGCATCTTTGTCAAACCAGCATAGATCATCGCGATCGCAATGGGAGTCGCCGCCATAATTGAAGGAAATAATTGCATACGCTTTTTTCTATCCCAGCTTTGAGCTGCGACGGCGATGAGCAAAAGAGGGAACGCGAAATTGTAGTAACGCATATGCAGGCGGAACGGCGTTTCATAGGGCCCGGCATTGGCAACGGACGCCGAAAATAGCGCAACCACGGGGATCAAAGTGCAAAAGATTGTAAGTGCGTAGAATGCAATATTTGGCGAAGCGTTCTCCGCTTGATCGCGAGACAGGACCTTTCGCAAGCTGAACAGGACGGCGGCCAAAGGCGTGCCAAACAAAGCCGATAAAGCAAGGAGATGACCCGCCAGACTGACGCTGGCCAGTTTGAATAGATCGACGTAATGCCCCATATCCGTAGCTGTACCGCTGGCGATAGAACCATAGACGGCACCGAACAGAGTGACCCCCGCACTTCCGGCTAAAACAAAACCAAGAGCCATCTTCGTGGCAATCGCAACAAAAACAAAGATTGCGGACGTCCAAAGCCACTTGGTGACCCAAGCCTGCTCAGGTCTCTGTCTGAATAGATAAGCAAAATACAGTACTATTCCGACTAGAAAAAAAGTGAATGCGGCTTAACGAGTGTTGTCAAGGAAAATATCAAAGCAGAGAAAACGAAATTCAAATTTCCTGATCGATAATTTATCTTAAGGATGGACCAAGAAAATATCCAGAACGCCAGAAAATAGAGGGCTTCCGGCATAAAGTATGCCGTGTATGTGTTGTTTGGAGCCAGAACCGACAAAATGGTAATGAAAGCTGCACGCGATCGCGAGACAAATTGCGAAGATATGGAGAAAATGAAGGGTGCAGCCATTAAAAAGAAAATGACGTTAAGCTGCCTCGCACATGCGAGAAATCCATCCGCACAGTAATTTGTGTATCTATATGTAAAGAAAAAAGGTATGATGGAACGGTGGCCCCTCCTAATTCGGTGAGTCTTGAAAATTTACTGTATGTATATTCATCAGCAAAGACTACCGCATATAGTCCTTGGTTTCGCATGCTTATTGCAATTCCTACAATAACCAAGCAAATTAACAGAAACTGTTCCGTATTATTTTTATAACATTGTCTCACGCGAAACCAGGAGGCGGAAAAAACGTCGATAACCCTACCGTGTGCCCAAATCACAACCAACATCCCAATTCCTAGCCAAGTTACTACGCGCTATAGTCCAGAATCACATGGCACGCCAATGAATGTTGCGATGCAAGCTAACGCCCGAGTCCCATCCCGAGTTGGAGCATCGAAGGGAAACGCCTATGCAGGGATATTGTAAGCTCTCGCCGATCATGTAGACTACTACATCGGCGCCCTGCGCCGCCAGAGCATTGAACTCATTTTTTGGACGAACTCGCCGATTCCGGCGGGAGCCGATGCGAGATTCCTGTCGTCGGTGCCGATTTTCAATTTTTCCTCGGAAAATGAACGGGACGACTGATTCGTGCGGCCTGTGCCTAGCTCTGGCAAGGAACGACTTCGCAATTCGCCATTTGCCTCTGCCTAACGTAGGGCAGTGTTCCGCCAGCCTTGGACACCATCCACTAGAATCTGCGGTCGCCCATCGGGCAATCCGATGATTGCCGGACGTTCCATCTCGATCTTCCAGCCTTGACTCAAGAGGGTGCCCATGATCCGTCCCTCGATCTGGCGTGAGTGCGTGCCGATAACAATGTAGCGGACAAATCTGTTAAGGTCGGCTACGGCAGCATCAATGAAGTCTGCCTCGCCGCCCTGGATATCGATGTGCAAGAGGTCTACCGGCTCGCCCCGAACGATTTCTGACAGTGGAAAGGCGCTGATCTGTTGATAGTGTCCGGATGCCGTGGCCTCCCTGATCTGCGTTGCCGTTGCATTCAGGATCGGTTCCGAGCCCCAGGAGGCGCCGGCATTTTCAACTACCGGAAAGAGCGCCACACCTTTTTCGGGTGCGGCGACGCCATGGATGATACGAAACTCGTCTTCCAAAAAGCCATTGGCCGCCATTGCCTCCTGGGCGTAGGCCACATGCTCGGCATCCCCTTCGATTCCTATTAAGTCAACGGAGAGCCCTTTGTTGCGTAAGCATCCGAGCTGTGCCGCCTTGTAGGAGGCGTCGGATTTGGCACTGACTGTCCTTATTGACGTCAAAAAGGACAGTACGGAATTGGATCGCCTTA
>NZ_LPWA01000113.1 GCF_001510895.1 Mesorhizobium loti
AGGGGAGGGTCGCCGCAGGCCGGCGGGCGAGGTGCGGCGCGCCCCACCCGGACTTCGGTCCGACCTCCCACAAGGGGGGAGGTAGAAGGCGGGCGCTAAATCGCCGCCGTTACAATAATCTCGACCAGATATTCCGGGCCGGCGAGCTTGGCTTCGCCGGTGGCGCGGGCGGGCGTGTGCCCCTGCGGCGCCCACTTGTCCCATTCCGAATTCATCTCGGCAAAGGTGCCCATGTCGGCCAGCCAGATGATCGTCTGCAGGATCTTGGTCTTGTCGGTGCCGGCCTTGGCCAGCAATTCGTCGATGGTCTTCAGGATGTCGCGGGTTTGCGAGGCGACGTTGCCGCCCGGCTCGCCGACCTGGCCGGCCAGATAGACGGTGTTGCCGTGTATGACGATCTGGCTCATGCGCGGGCCGACATCGATGCGACGAATGCTCATTGCGAGGTTCCTTCGTTATGGGAGTCGCGCTTCTTTAGAGTCCGTGCCGGCTCCGGGCAAGGCCGCCGGACGCGAAACCAATTGAGCCAATTGTCTGGTCTCTCCGCATCGCGCACACGCCGAGTTGACCGGCCGAGACACAATTCCGTCGCATCGTCGTGTTGACTAATGTAATAACATCACATATCGACACCTTGAGTTTTGCGGCCCATTCCGGAACGTCTGATGACAAATGCCTGCCTGACCTTCCGCGATCTGACGCTCGGCTACAACAGCCATCCGGCCATCCACCATCTCAACGGCGTCGTCCGCAAAGGCTCGCTGACCGCGGTGGTCGGCGCCAACGGCTCGGGCAAGTCGACGCTGATGAAGGGCATTGTCGGCGTGCTGAAGCCGATGGAGGGCACGGTTGTCCGCGCGCCCGGCGTGCGCACCGCCTACCTGCCGCAGCAATCGGAGCTCGACCGCAGTTTTCCGGCGCGCGTCGTCGACCTGGTCTCGCTTGGCTTATGGCCGAAGCGCGGCATGCTCGGCCGCTATACGAAAGAAGATCGCGAATCCGTCAGCAGGGCGCTGATGGCGGTCGGGCTTGGCGACTTCGAGAAACGCCCGATCGACACGCTGTCCGGGGGCCAGTTGCAGCGCACGCTGTTTGCCCGCGTGCTGCTGCAGGATGCCGACCTCATCCTGCTCGACGAGCCGTTCAATGCCGTCGACGCCAAGACGGTGGGCGACCTTATCCAACTGATAAAACGCTGGCATGGCGAGGAGCGTACGATCATGGTCGTCGTGCATGATCTCGACCTGGTGCGGCAGAATTTTCCCGAGACGCTGCTGTTGGCACGGCAGCCTGTCGCCTGGGGCGAGACGAGGGAGACGCTGCGGCCGGAAAACCTGCTCAAGGCGCGGCGCTTCCACGAGGCCTGGGAAGAGAATGCGCCCTGGTGCGAGCCCGATCATGATGGGCACGACCATGATCACGGTCACGATCACCATGATCACACGCACACGCATGATCACCATCACGACCACGGCTCCGGACCGAGGGCGGCGTGATGGACTTCCTCTACGGCCTGTTCATCGCGCCCTTCGCCGATTTCGCCTTCATGCAGCGTGCGCTGTTCGGCTCGCTGATGCTGTCGCTCGGCGCCTGCCCTGTCGGCGTCTTCCTGATGCTGCGGCGCATGAGCCTGTCGGGCGACGCGATGGCACACGCGATCCTACCCGGTGCCGCCGCCGGCTTCCTGCTCTATGGTCTTGAAATCCTGCCGATGACTATCGGCGGGCTGATCGCCGGTATCATCGTCGCGCTCGGTGCCGGTGCGGTCTCGCGCTTCACCATCCAGCGCGAGGACGCCTCGATGGCGGCCTTCTATCTCATCTCGCTCGCCGTCGGCGTGCTGATGGTGTCGATCCGCGGCTCCAGCGTCGACCTCATGCATGTGCTCTTCGGTACCGTGCTGGCGCTCAACAACGAGGCGCTGATGCTGATCGGCGGCATCGTGGTGGTGACGCTCGCCAGCCTCGCCATCTTCTGGCGGGCGCTGGTCGCCGAATGCCTCGATCCGCTGTTCCTGCGCTCGGTGAGCCGCATGGGCAGCCCGGTGCATTTCATCTTCCTCGGCCTTGTCGTGCTCAACCTGGTCGGCGGCTTCCAGGCGTTGGGCACGCTACTGTCGGTCGGGCTGATGATGCTGCCGGCGGCAGCCGCCCGCTTCTGGACGGTGCGCGTCGAGCCGATGTGCGCGCTGGCGGTGCTGATCGGCTTCGCCTCCTGCATCGCCGGTTTGCTTTTGTCCTACCATGCCTCGCTGCCATCCGGCCCGGCGATCATCCTTTCAGCCGGCGTCGTCTATTTCTTCTCGATCGTGTTCGGCTCGCGCGGCGCGCTGCGCGCCCGCATCGTGCATCACCGCCACCGGACCGCCTGACCCTATCCCCAAGCAAGGAGACCTTCGCAATGCTGAAATCCATCCGTGCCGCCCTGGTGATGAGCGTTATAACATTAAGCGCTTTCGCAACGTCCTCGACCTTCGCGGCGCCGCTCAAGGTGGTAGCAAGCTTCACCGTCATTGCGGACTTCGCCAAGAATGTCGGTGGCGACCGGGTCGACATCACCACCATCGTCGGGCCGGACGGCGACGCTCATGTCTACGAGCCGAGCCCGGCCGACGCGGTGGCAATGGCAAAGGCCGCTGTCGTGCTGGTCAACGGCCTGCATTTCGAAGGTTTCCTGCAGCGCCTTGTCGACGCCAGCGCCACCAAGGCCTCGATCGTGACCTTGACCAAGGGTGTGACGCCGATCGACTTCAAGCCGGAATTCGCCGATGCGGATGCGGCCGAAGGCGCCGGCACCGGCGACGGCAAGACCGTCACCGACCCGCACGCCTTCCAGTCGATCGCCAACGCCAGGATCTATGTGAAGAATATTGCCGAAGCGTTCTGTACGGCGGATAGCGAAGGCTGCAACAGCTACAAGGCCAATGCCGCTGCCTACACCACGAAGCTCGACGCGCTGGAAGGCGAAGTGAAGGCCGCGATCCAGTCGATCCCCGAGGCGAAGCGCGTCGTCATCACCTCGCATGACGCCTTCGGCTATTTCGAGCACGAATACGGCCTGACCTTCCTGGCGCCGCAGGGAATCTCGACCGATTCAGAACCGTCGGCTGCCGACGTCGCCAAGCTGGTCGAGCAGATCAAGCAGGACAAGGCGGCGGCGATCTTCATCGAGAACATCACCAATCCGCGGCTGATCGAGCAGATTGCCAGCGAGACCGGCATCAAGGTCGGCGGCACGCTCTATTCGGACGCGCTGTCGCAGCCCGACGGTCCGGCCTCGACCTATATCGACATGATGCACAACAACATCACGCAGATCAAAGGCGCGATCCTCGGCAGCTGAGCGGTTCATGGCCAACCGGGCCATTTGGCCCGGTTGGATTTTTCGGTCCGGCATCGCTATTTGGCAGAGAAATCCCACCGGACGCATTGCCGCCCCTGCCCCGGAGTGGCAAGACTGCCGCCAAAGAAGATTGTGAGGATAACTACCATGGAATACCGCCAGATCAGCGAGGACTATTCGGTCTCCGGCCAGATCCAGCCCGAGGACATCGCCGCCATCAAGGACGCCGGCTTCAAAAGCGTGATCTGCAACCGGCCGGACAACGAGCAGCCGGGGCAGCCTTCGGCCGATAGCGTTAAGGCGGCGGCCGAAGCCGCGGGACTCACCTTCCGCTATATTCCGGTTATCAGCGGCCAGATCACGATGGACAATGTCGAGGACCAGGCCGAGGCGCTGGATGAGCTCGAAGGTCCGGTGTTTGCGTACTGCCGCTCCGGCGCGCGCTGCACCAATCTCTATGGGCTGATCCAGCAGCAGCGGGGCTAAGCACCGTTCGCAAACGGACGAAGTCAGTCGCGCAGGTCGCGATCCTTCGCGCGCCCCTCCGTCCTGCCGGACATAGGGGGGGTGCTGTCCCGCCAGCCTGTCCCGCAAGAGTACGACACTAAATCGGCAGCGCGCCGGTCTCCTTCAGTGTCTCAAGCACAATCGCCGTCTTGACATGCTGCACCGATTCATGCGGCAGCAGAACGCCGTTGACGAACTCGGACAGCGACTTGAGGTCGGGCGTCACCACCTTCAGGATGTAGTCCATCTCGCCGGTCAGCGCGTGCGCCTCCTGCACCTCGGGCAGCCGCGCCACCAGCTCGCCGAAGCGGCGCGCATTGTCGCGATTATGGGTAGCCAAGGTAACCGAGATCACATTGACCAGCGAGAAGCCAAGCCGGTCGCGGTCGAGCACGGCGCGGTAGCCTCTAATATAGCCATCCTCCTCCAGCCGCTGGCGGCGGCGTGAGCATTGCGATGCCGACAGGTTGACCCGCTCCGAAAGATCGTTGTTGGTGAGCCGCGCATCGCCCTGCAGCAGCGCCAGTATCTTGCGGTCAAATTGATCAAGGCGCGCATCATCCATGAAATTTCCTCCGATCATGCACAATCTGCGCAGATAATGCGCATTTCAAGCGGTTGAATGCAAGCACTGTGCGGCCGCTCCGCGCTATCATTCGAAAGGATGGCCAAGTCTGGCCGCAACAGCTTTGGAGGACTGCCATGGGCCCCTTCCCGCACGACGCCCCACCCGCCAAGATCAGCAAGGCGAATCCTGCCGGCACCGACGGTTTCGAATTCGTCGAGTTCGCGCATCCGGAGCCGGCGAAGCTTGCCGAACTCTTCACCCGCATGGGCTATGTCGCCGTGGCCAAGCACCGCTCGAAGGACATCACCGTCTGGCGCCAGGGCGACATCAACTATGTCGTCAATGCCGAGCCCGGCTCGCATGCGATGAAGTTCGTCGAAAAGCACGGCCCCTGCGCCGCGTCGATGGCATGGCGCGTTGTCGATGCCAAGCACGCCTTCGATCATGCCTTGTCGAAAGGCGCCACGCCCTATGAGGGCGCCGACAGGGCGTTCGATGTGCCGGCCATCGTCGGCATCGGCGGCTCGCTGCTCTATTTCATCGAGGCCTATGGCGAGAAAGGCTCAGCCTATGACGCCGAGTTCGAGTGGCTCGGCGAGCGCAACCCGAAACCCGAAGGTGTGGGCTTCTATTATCTCGACCACCTCACCCACAATGTCTATCGCGGCAACATGGACAAGTGGTGGGATTTCTATCGCGACCTGTTCGGCTTCAAGCAGATCCATTACTTCGACATCGACGGCAAGATCACCGGCCTTGTCAGCCGGGCCATCACCTCGCCCTGCGGCAAGATCCGCATTCCGCTCAACGAATCCAAGGACGAGACCAGCCAGATCGCCGAGTATCTGAAGAAGTACAATGGCGAGGGCATCCAGCATATCGCCGTCGGCACAGACGCGATCTATGAGGCCACCGACAAGCTCGCCGCCAACGGGCTGAAGTTCATGCCTGGCCCGCCCGACACTTACTACGAGATGTCGCATGAGCGCGTGCACGGCCATGACGAGCCGATCGAGCGGATGAAGAAGCACGGCATCCTGATCGACGGCGAAGGCGTCGTCGACGGCGGCATGACCAAGATCCTGCTGCAGATCTTTTCCAAGACCGTGATCGGCCCGATCTTCTTCGAGTTTATCCAGAGGAAAGGCGACGAAGGTTTTGGCGAAGGCAATTTCCGCGCCCTGTTCGAGTCGATCGAGCAGGACCAGATCAAGCGCGGCGTGCTGAAGGTGGACGGTAAGGCGGCGTAAACAGTTAGCCGAAGACCAAAACGCCGGCTGCTTTAGAGGCCGACGGCCTTGCGCAGAATTTCGTTGATCCGGGTCTGCCAGCCGGGTCCTCCGGCACGGAAGCGGGCGACCACGTCGCTATCGAGGCGCAGTGTCACCTGCTTCTTCGGGTTGTCGAGCGCTGGCCGGCCTCGCGAGCGGCGGATGCCCTCGGCAAGGTCGGGGGACACTTCGGTGAAGGGCCGAGCGTTTCGGAAATCCTCCCAGATCCATTCGGGATTATCGGAAACTGCGTCCCAATCTTCCTTGGTAAAGCCCTTGCCTGGCTTGAACTCCTTGTCGGGCTTGGTGACGTTCAGCTTAGACTTTGCCATCGAACAATCGCCTTTCCGCCGGTTGGCCGCCCGCATCGAAATGCCCTCGGAGGTAAGCCTTGCGAAGATCACCACGACAACTTCATCCGAATTTATGTACCTACAAATAATCGAGTCAAGAATTTTCGTAACTACAATAATGTGTTCGTCCCCGCGTGGTCACAACCCGAGCCGTTCGACCTCGTCCTTTCTGAGCTTGATGTCATAGTCGAGCAGGAATTCGTCCAGTTGCGGCGGCGGAACGGAAGTGCCGGAAAGCATGGCGTGCACCTGCCCTCGGTGGTGGATGTCGTGCAGGAAGACGTGGGCGAGGATGTCGCCGATCCTTTCCGGGATCATGCCGTCCGCGCGCCGATCTGTGATGACACGCCGATCGAGGTCGGCTTCCGACAGCCCGTCGCAGAAGGCGACCAGCCTGCGGTCGAAATCGGCCTGTGCCGCCGCCAGACTTGTCGCGTCCTCGAATGGCACGAAGTCATCATAAGCGGCAGCACCCTGCCCGCCGTCCGTCAGGAAATCGAGATAGAGACGGTCGACCGCGAGGATGTGATTGAGCGTCTCTTTGATCGAGGGAAAGAAACTGGTGCGCCTGGCCTCGAACTCGCCGGACTGAAGCGCCAGGACAGCGCGGTAGAGCCGGTCGTTCGACCATAGATTGTTGCGCGCCATGCGGCGCAGATGATCGAGCAGGGTCACCGCAGTGGATTCCTCTCCTCTCACCCCTCGTATTTCTCGACTTTCTGCTCGATGGCGCCGAAGATCGAATGTCCAGCCTTGTCCTTCATCTCGATGCGCACCGTGTCGCCGAAATGCAGGAAGGGCGTCTTCGGCTCGCCGCTCTCGATGGTCTCGATCATGCGCAGTTCGGCGATGCAGGAATAGCCGGCGCCACCCGCCGAAACCGGCCTGCCCGGCCCACCGTCGAGCTTGTTGGAGACGGTGCCCGAACCGATGATGGTGCCGGCGGCGAGCGGCCTTGTCTTCGCGGCATGCACGATCAGCGCCGGGAAGTCGAAAGTCATGTCGATGCCGGCATTTGCCCGTCCGAACGGCTTGCCGTTGAGGTCGGCGAGCAGCGGCAGGTTGACCTTGCCGCCGTCCCAGGCGTCGCCCAGTTCGTCCGGCGTCACCGCCACCGGCGAGAAAGCCGAAGAGGGTTTCGACTGGAAGAAGCCGAATCCCTTGGCGAGTTCCGGCCCGGTGATGGCGCGCAGCGTGACGTCGTTGACCAGCATGACGAGGCGGATCGCTTCGCGTGCCTCGGCCAGCCCGGCGCCCATTGGCACGTCGTCGACGATGACGGCGACCTCGGCCTCCATGTCGATGCCGAAGGCTCATCCGCCATGCGGATCGGATCGCGCGGCGCAATAAAGGAATCCGAGCCGCCCTGGTAGATCAGCGGGTCGGTCCAGAAGCTTGCCGGCATCTCGGCGCCGCGTGCTTTGCGCACCAGCTCGACATGGTTCACATAGGCCGAGCCATCTGCCCACTGATAGGCGCGCGGCAGCGGCGAATGGGCGTCATGCTCGTGGAAGCGCGCGGAGGGCACGGCGTTGCTCTCCAGCGACTCAGCCATTGCCGCCAGATGCGGCGAAATCCGCCGCCAGTCGTCGAGCGCCGCCTGCAGCGTCGGCACCAGGAAGGAGGCGTCGGTGAACCGCGTCAGATCGCGCGAGACAACGACCAGTTTTCCGTCGCGCGTCCCGTTCTTCAAAGTGGCAAGCTTCATGCGGTTTCCTCTCCCGATGCGGCCTTCTCACCGCCTGGTTCTACAACAAGGCCGTAGCGGGCGAACGTCAAGCCACCCACTCAAGTTTTCCTGGCGATCCGGCCGTTCAGGACCAGTCGCCCTCCGGCGTGCCGTTAAAGCGCTTCTTCAGGTCGGCCCAGCAGTCGACGTAGTTCTCCTGCAGCGTGTCGAGCTCGGCGGCATAGCGCGTCAGCATCTGTGGGAAGCGCGTCTCGAACATGAAAGCCATGGTGTTGTCGAGCTTGACCGGCTTCAAGTCCGCACCGGTCGCCTTCTCGAAGCCGGAGGCATCCGGCCCATGCGCCAGCATCTGGTTGTGCAGGCTGATGCCGCCAGGGACAAAACCCTCTTCCTTGGCGTCGTACTGGCCGTGGATCAGGCCCATGAACTCGCTCATGATGTTGCGGTGGTACCAAGGCGGACGGAATGTATTCTCCGCCACCAGCCAGCGCGGCGGGAAGATGACGAAGTCGACATTGGCGGTGCCCTCCTCGCCGCTCGGCGCCGTCAGCACCGTGAAGATCGACGGGTCGGGATGGTCGAACAGGATGGCGCCGACCGGCGAAAACGTCGCGAGATCATACTTGTATGGCGCGTAGTTGCCGTGCCAGGCGACGACGTCCAGCGGCGAATGGCCGAGCTCGGTGACGTGGAAGGTCCCGCACCATTTGACGATCAGCCGGCACGGCGTCTCCTTCTCCTCGAACCAGGCGCAAGGCGTCTTGAAGTCGCGCGGATTGGCGAGGCAGTTGGCGCCGATCGGGCCGCGGTCGGGCATGGTGAATTTTGCCCCATAATTTTCGCAGACATAGCCGCGGGCCTCCTTGTCGGCGAGCTCGACCTTGAAGACGAGGCCGCGCGGCAAAACGGCGATCTCGCCGGGCCGAAGCTCGATCACGCCCATCTCGGTGACGAAGCGCAGCGCGCCGACCTGCGGCACGACCAGCAATTCGCCATCGGCATCGAAGAAATGGTCGTCGACCATCGAGCGATTGGCGACATAGACATGCGCGGCCATGCCGGATTGGCCGATCGCGTCGCCGGCCGTGGTCATGGTGCGCATGCCGGAAATGAAGTCGGTCGGCCCGCTGGGCATCGGCACCGGGTTCCAGCGATATTGGCCGAGCGCGAGCTCGTGATCGCCGATGTTTGGCCCGGTCTTCCACAGTGGATAGCTCGCCCCCTTGAAGCGGCCGGTGTGTTTTACGCTCGGGCGGATACGGTAGAGCCAGGAGCGCTCATTGGTGCCGCGCGGCGCGGTGAAGGGTGAGCCTGACAGCTGCTCGGCGTAAAGGCCATAAGCCGGCCGCTGCGGCGAGTTGCGCCCCTGCGGCAGCGAGCCGGGCAGCGTCTCGGTCTCGAAATCGTTGCCGAAACCCGGCATGTAGGAAAAGGCCATCCGATCCTCCCTGATCCCGGGCCGCCGTGTTCCGCCTCCCGAAGCGCGGCTTTCCGGGGATGTTGACCAAACTGGTTTCATTTGTAACCATCGAAAATGTAACTATCAACGGCTGACGTTTTCGTGGTGCGTCCATGGAACCTGAAACTCTCGAGTTGGAAAGCTTCCTGCCTTACCGGCTCTACCGGTTGGCCGATACGGTCAGCCGCGAATTCTCGCGCATCTATAAGGAACGCCACGGCCTGACGCGGCCGGAATGGCGCACGCTTTCCGGCATTGGCCAGCGTGGCACGATGACGGCGACGGAGCTCGGCGAGCAGTCGGCCATGCACAAGACCAAGGTTTCGCGCGCGGTGGCCGAGCTGGAGCGCCGGCGCTGGCTGACGCGCACACCCGATGAGAGCGACCGCCGGGTCGAGCACCTGACGCTGACCAGGGCCGGGCTTGCCGCCTATCGTGAGATGGTGCCGCTGGCGAAGGTATTCGAAAGGGAGCTGCTGGCGAGGCTTGGTGTGGAAGAGCGCGCGGCGATCGTGGGCGGGGTGGCGGCGCTGGAGAGGGCGTTGAGCGAGAAATAGACAGGCCGAATGGGACTACTGATACGCTGGCGGGACAGCGCCTCCTCTGTCCTGCCGGACATCTCCCCCACTTGGGGGGAGATCAGATGTCGCGTCCGCTTTCGCCAATCTCCAGCGTTGAAGAATGAGCGCCGCCGGCGAAGCTGCTAATCTCCCCCCTCGTGGGGGAGATGTCCGGCAGGACAGAGGGGCGCGAAGGAACTCTACGTCTCTATCGAGGCGCCCCTACCAATCCATCACCACCTTGCCCGAACTGCCGCTCCTCATCGCATCGAAGCCAATCTGGAAATCATCGATCCCGATGCGATGGGTGATCAGGCCCGAGACATCGAGCGGCCCCTGCACCAGGGCGATCATCTTGTACCAGGTCTCGAACATCTCTCGGCCATAGATGCCTTTGAGATGCAGCATCTTGAAGATGACCTTGTTCCAGTCGATCTCGAAGCCGGTAGGCGCTATCCCGAGGATGGCGATCTTGCCGCCATTGTTCATGGTGTCGATCATGTCGCGGAAGGCCGGTGCTGCGCCTGACATCTCCAGACCGACGTCAAAACCTTCGGTCATGCCGATCGAAGGCATCACGTCGCGCAGCTTTTCCTTGGAGGCGTCGACGACGTGCTGGACGCCGAGCTTGCGCGCCAGATCCAGCCTGACCGGGTTGATGTCGGTGATGACGACTTTTCGCGCGCCGACGCATTGCGCGACCAACGCTCCCATGATGCCGATCGGTCCGGCGCCGGTGACCAGAACGTCCTCGCCGACCAGGTCAAAGGACAATGCCGTGTGGACGGCATTGCCCAATGGGTCGAAGATGGCTGCGATCTCGTCCGGCACGTCGTCGGGGATCGGCACGACGTTGTGCTGAGGGATCGCCATGTATTCGCCGAAGGCGCCGGGACGGTTGACGCCGACGCCGAGCGTGTTGCGACAGAGATGCCCTCGCCCAGCGCGGCAGTTGCGGCAATGGCCGCAGACGATGTGGCCCTCGCCCGAGACGCGCTGGCCGACCTTGTATTCGGTGACCGCCGCGCCGTAGTCGGCGACGGTGCCGACGAATTCGTGACCGGTCACCATCGGCACCGGCACGGTCTTCTGCGCCCACTGGTCCCAGTTGTAGATATGGACGTCGGTGCCGCAGATCGCGGTCTTCTTGACCTTGATCAGCACGTCGTTGGGCCCGATCTCCGGCACCGGCACCTCTTCCATCCAGATGCCCGGCTCGGCCTTGGCCTTCACCAGCGCCTTCATCATGTTCGACATCCTGGGCTCCCGACACCTTGAGAAGTTGCGTTCCTTCGCGCCCCCCTCTGTCCTACCGGACATCTCCCCCACTTGGGGGGAGATTGGCCGTCGCCTCGGCCTTCGCCAATTTCCGAAGTTGAAAAAGGCGCCGGCGCCGAAACTGCCGATCTCCCCCTCGTCGGGGGAGATGTCCGGCAGGACAGAGGGGGACGCCGTGGAGCGAAAACATTCGCGATTTATCCAACCACACCGAGCTCGCGCCCAACCTCGCCGAACGCCTCGACAGCGCGATCGACGTCGCGCCGGAATGGGCGGCCGACATCTGCGTGCGGATGCGCGCCTGGCCCTTCGGCACCACCGGGAAGGAGAAGCCAATGACATAGATGCCGCGCTTCAGCATGCGCTGCGCCATCTCCTGCGCAAGCGCGGCATCGCCCAGCATTACCGGGATGATCGGATGATCGGCACCGGCTAGCGTAAAGCCCAGTTTGCCCATTTGAGATCGGAAACGTTCCGCATTGGCATATAGGCGCTCGCGCAGTGCGCCGCCATTGCGGATCAGCTCGAACACTTTCAGCGAGGCGCCGGCGATCGCCGGCATCAGCGTGTTGGAGAAGAGATAGGGGCGCGAGCGCTGGCGCAACCAGTCGACCACCTGCTTCTTCCCCGACGTATAGCCGCCGGAAGCGCCACCCAGCGCCTTGCCGAGCGTGCCGGTGATGATGTCCACCCTGCCCTCGACGCCGCAATGCTCGGCCGAGCCGCGGCCGTTCTTGCCGACGAAGCCGACCGCATGGCTGTCGTCGACCATAACCATGGCGTCGTATTTCTCGGCGAGGTCGCACACGCCCTGGAGGTTGGCGATGATGCCGTCCATCGAGAACACGCCATCGGTTGCAATCAGCCGGAAGCGGCAGTCCTTCGCCTCTTTCAGCCGCGCTTCGAGGTCGGCCATGTCATTGTTGGCATAGCGGAAGCGCTTGGCCTTGGAGAGCCTCACCCCGTCAATGATCGAGGCATGGTTCAGCGCGTCCGAGATGACGGCGTCCTCCTCGCCGAGCAGCGTCTCGAACAGCCCGCCATTGGCGTCGAAACAGGAACCGTAGAGGATGGTGTCGTCCATGCCGAGAAAGGACGAGATCGTCGCCTCGAGCTCTTTATGCTCCGCCTGCGTGCCGCAGATGAAGCGCACCGAGGCCATGCCATAGCCATAGCGGTCGAGCGCCTGCTTCGCCGCCGCGCGCAATTCGGGACTGTCGGCGAGGCCAAGATAATTGTTGGCGCAGAAATTCAGCACCTTCTGGCCGGCAACCTCGATCTCGGCCGACTGCATCGAGGAGATGACCCGCTCGGACTTATAAAGCCCGGCCGATTTCAGGCCCTCAAGCTCGTTGTCGATGTGGGAGAGAAACGCTGCGCTCATGGTCTGACCCTGTTCGTTTGACGCGGACTGTCGCGCCGCTGATGCGAAAAATCCATCGCAAAAACGACCGCTTCGGTGGCGTTGCGAAAGCCGCGCAGCAATCCCCTCACCGCATTGTGGCGAGGATATATTCAAATGTCGGCGATGCCCGAAAGGACGTGATAACCATTTTGTGAGCTTTGTCGCGCAGCCGGGCTGGGCGCCGCGCCTGCTTGCCGAGCTGTTAACCCTTTCACGTCAAGGGTCTTCCCGCCACGAATCCAGGGCAGGAATCCGTCGATCGGAGGGGTCACCGAGTTATGTCGCAGCAGCCAGTGCAGAGCATTTCGCGCAAGCTGATTCTGCTCATCAAGACCGGCTACTGGCTGGCGCTTACGATCATTGCCGCCATGGTGATGGCATCCTTCATTCTGCTGCAGCAGCTAATGGCACAGCAGCGCCACAATGATGCGCTGCTCGATATCGTCTCTACCCAGAAGGCGCTGTCGCAGCGCATCGTCTTCCTGGCCAGCGCCACGGGTGCGGCCTCGCGCGACAAGCAGCCGGCGCTGGTCACGGCGCTCAAGCAGGCAACGGGCGAGTTCGAGACCAATTACGACCGGCTGCTCAAGGAGACCGGCGCCGATCCGCTGTCGCCGGCCCGCAACGACCCGAAATCGATCGAGTATGTTCTGTTCAGCAAGCCGTTCCACCTCGATTACTTCTCGGTCGGCCTGGTTGCCAACGGCGAGCGGATGATCTCGTCCTTCGAATCCCAGCTCGGTATGCAGAGCGACGGCTACAAGGGCGGTGACGAGCGCGTAAAGCTCGATGCTTCGGTCGCCAATGCGACGCTGTCGGGCTATGCGGCGCTTGGCCAGCGCATCAGCGCCTTTGCCGACGAGCGCTCGCAAAAGCTGCTTGATCTCCACCGCACACTTTTCGTCGCCACCATCGGCGTCATCGTGCTGGTGGCGCTGTTCATCTTCCGGCCGATGTCGAAGGCCATCCTGCGCAAGACGCATGAGCTGGTCGACGCCCGCAATTCGATGGCCTTCATCGCCGTGCATGACGGCCTGACAGGCCTGCACAACCGCACCTTCCTCACCGATCATTTCGACACGCTGATCAAGGGCGCGCAGCGCCGCCGCGAGCGGCTGGCGGTGATCCAGTTCGACCTCGATCGCTTCAAGCAGATCAACGACACTTTGGGGCACGCAACCGGCGATTATGTGCTTGTCGTCACCGCCCAGCGCATGCGCGATTCCTGCCGCGCGTCGGATCTTTGCGCCCGGCTCGGCGGCGACGAATTCGTGATGATCCTCAACGGCGCCGGCAACACCGAGGACATCCATGCCCTGGCCAAGCGCATCCTGGGCGAAATCAACGAGCCGATCATCTTCCAGGGCACAACCATCATGCCCGGCGCCAGCGCGGGCATCGCGGTCTATCCGGTCGACGCCGACAATGCGCAGGACCTGCTCGTCCATGCCGATCTCGCGCTCTATTCGGCCAAGAAGATGGGCGGCGGCAGCTTCTCCTTCTTCTCCGAGGAGCTCCGGCGCGAGCTCGACTACCGCAAGCAACTCGAACAGGACATCCGCACCGCGATCGCGGAAAAGACCTTCGAGGTCTATTTCCAGCCGCAGGTGTCGCTGACCAGCGGCAAGATCAGCGGCATCGAGGCGCTGGTGCGCTGGAAGCATGCCGGGCGCGGCATGATCTCGCCCGGCGAATTCATCCCCGTGGCGGAGAAATGCGGCTTCATGCCGGACATCGGCCGCATCGTCATCACCAAGGCGATCAACGAAGCCGCCGAATGGGATCGCGCCGGCATCGACTTCGGACGCATTGCCGTCAATGTCTCGGGCACCGAGCTGCGCGAGCCGGATTTCGACAGGTTCCTGTTCGGAACACTGGAGCAGGCCGGGCTCGCGCCGCAGAAATTGTCGCTGGAAATCGTCGAATCGGTCATCCTCGACGACGAGAAAACCGGCATCGCCGCCAAGCTCAGGCATATCCGCGCCGCGGGCGTCCATCTCGAGCTTGACGATTTCGGGACCGGCTATGCGTCGCTCAGCCACGTCAACCCGAACGAGATCGACCGGCTGAAGATCGATCGCCGCTTCGTCCAGAACATCAACGAGAACGGCGACAACACCAAGATCGTGCGCGCCATCACCGAGCTTGCCCGGGGTCTCGGCATCTCGATCGTCGCCGAGGGCGCCGAGACCGAAGCCGAGCTCGATTCGCTGATGGCGATCGGCTGCGACCAGGTGCAGGGCTACTCGATCGCTTTCCCGATGCCGCAGGACAAGGCGCGCGAATGGTTGCTGGCGCGCAGCCCGAAGAAGGCGAAGCTGAAGGTGCTGCAAGGCAGCCTGGCCTAGCCCCGATCCGGCCACGAGCTTGACAGGCCATGGCGAACATGGCGGCCTGCCGTGATCGCCAAACGGGTCCTGCCGATGCTGCTTCGTCTCTCTGCAACGCTCTGGCTGCTTGTCGCATCGCCGGCTTTAGCCGCCGACCGCACCGTCTATCTTACTTTCGACGATGGTCCGCTCGCCGGCACCGCCAACATTCTCGACGTGCTGCAGGCGGAACAGGTGCCGGCGACATTGTTCATGGTCGGCATGCATGCCGAGGCCAATGCGGTGAACCGGGCGCTGGTGCAGCGGGCGAAGTCGATGCCGCTGGTGACGATCGGCAATCACAGCTACAGCCACGCCTATAATCACTACCGGCATTTCTACGGCGACACCGAAGGCGTGGTCGCCGACATGCTGAGGGCGAATACCGTGCTTGGCCTAAAGCCCGCCGTGCACGCGCGGCTGCCGGGGCGCGACGTGTTCCGACTGCCGTCGATGTCGAAGGACGACAACTCGCTCGGGCTAGCGCAGGCCGGCCGCGAGGACCCGGACTACGAATTCGTCGCCGCGTCAGGCTTCTGGCTCTATGGCTGGGACCATGAATGGGTGCATGAGGACAGCGGCAAGCCGGTGCAGAGCGTCGACCATCTGGTCAGTGAAATCGACCATCTGTTCGGCTACGGCCATTTCGTCAAACCGGGCAAGCTGATCCTGTTGATGCATGACGAGATGTTCCAGGACGCCTTCGACGGCAAGGCGAAGCTCGCGGCGCTGATTGCGGCGCTTAAACTGCGCCACTACGCCTTCGGCGCTATTGCCGGTTATGACTAACGTGGTTTAGCCGCCCGCATTGGTCCTCAGCGCTGCAAGCACGTCGGCGAATTCAGCCAGCTTCTCATCGGCAATTCCGGCCCGCAATCGCCTGTCGAAGGCGATCGCTGCGAGGCGCAACTTCTCGAACATGGCTTCGCCGGCTTCGGTCAACGCCACCTGATGGACCCTTCGATTCCCCGGATCGCGGCGGCGCGTCAGCAACCCTTGCGCCTCCATGGAGTTGAGATGATGCGTCAGCGTCGCGCCCTGGATGCCGATCATGCCGGCAAGCTCGCGCTGGTTGGCCAGCTCCTTCGACTTGACCGAGAGCAAGGTTAGCCAGACCGGCAGCGTCCCGCCGGCTTCGACCATTGCGGCGTCGAAGGCCTGCGCCACGATCTTGGAGGTACGAGCGAGATTCATGCCGACTGGCGGGCGGTCAAATGGCGTCATGGTTGAACCCTAGGACAAGCAAGGGACACGCGAAACTCAGCATCATGCATTGACATCTAACCGTTAGATATCTAACTTTGTCTTATTGATGGCATCGCCGGACTGAAGGCGATGCGGCGGCAGATAGTGGCGACGGGCGGAAAGAGGAATGCAGTCATGCAATATGTCTACATCGTCGTCATCGGCCTGCATGTCATGGCCGGCGTGTTCTGGGCCGGCACGACCATCGCGGTCGCGCGCGATCCGGAGATCAAGGCGGAACGCTTCATCCGGCCGCAACTCGGCGCCTCCGGCTTGGTGTTCCTGACCGGCATATTGCTCTGGTACTTCTTCCATGAGGGTGCTTTCGGCTCGATGGAGATGGTGCTCGCGCTGGGCATTGCGACGGCGCTGATCGCCGCCGGCGTGCAGGGCGCCCTTGTGGCCTCCGCCAGCCGGCAGCTGGCCGGCGCCGATGCAGCGACGCAAACCCAGCTGCGGGCGAAAATGACCAAAGGCGAACGCATCGCCGGCGGGCTGCTGGTCATCACCGTGCTTTGCATGGCGACCGCCAGGATGTTTTGAGATATCGCACGTCGCCGGCGCCAGGCCGGCGATCGTGCGCGACGCGCAGCCGGCCGAAGCAGCAGGTGGCTCTCTTTGCCGAGACCGGTTGCGCGCCCCCGATAGAGCCTCATTCCGATCCTATCGGAATGGGGCTCTATCTTTTTTGTTTGAGCATGATCTTTTCCGAAAACCAGTTTCCACTTTTTGCTTCGCTGACCTTCGGTTCGGGATCATGCTCCACGCGTCAGATCCTGATTCCGAATCTGATGCCGTCATAGATGGCGGCGTGGATGTTGCGCGAGGCGACCGCGTCGCCGATGCGGAACACCACGAAGCCGGCTTCGGGATTGCGCTGCGGGAAAATCTCGCCACCGCTCACCAGCCGCTCATAGTCGACCGCGCCGCCATTTTTCGACAGCGGCTTCAGCGAAAGGTAGAGGTCGTCGAGCGGAGCTGTGCCGTGCTCGACCACCACCTGGTCGACGCGCCGCTCACCGCGCCAGCCATCGGCGAAGTCGGACGCCAACTCGGCGATGAGCTGGTTGCCCTCGCGGCGCACCGAGCGCAGGCGGGTGTTGATGGTGACGGTGACGCCTTTCTCGTGGAAGGCGCGCATATAAGGAACGTGGTTCAGGCCGCCCATTTCCGGCGCGAAGAAGCGCTCGGGCGAAACCAGCTCCAGCCTCGCGCCGCTGTTGGCGATGAGTTCCGCCGCGCCCATGCCCTGATGGCCGCCATTGTCGTCATAGAGCAGCACGTTCTCGGCCGGCTTGACGCTGCCCGCCATGATGTCCCAGCTCGAGGTGACGAGATTGTCGCCAGAGGTCAGCGGCGGGTTCTGCGGCAGGCCGCCGGTGGCGACGATCACCACATCCGGCGACAGCGCCAGCACGTCTTCCTTCTCGGCCCATGTATCGTAGCGGATTTCCACGCCGAGCCGGTCGAGTTCGGCAAGCCGCCAGTCGATGATGCCGATCAGTTCCTTGCGGCGCGGGTTCTGGGTCGCGAGCCGTACCTGGCCGCCTGCCTGGCTGGACGCTTCGAGCACCGTTACCTCGTGCCCGCGTTCGGCGGCGACACGCGCCGCTTCCAGACCACCCGCCCCAGCGCCTACAACGACCACGCGCTTCCTCGGCCCGTCGGTCTTTTGGATGACATGCGGGATATCGGCCTCGCGCCCGGTCGCCGCATTGTGGACGCAGAGCGCCTCGCCGCCCTCATAGATACGGTCGAGGCAGTAGGTGGCGCCGACGCAAGGCCTGATTTCGTGCTCGCGGCCTTCCATCACTTTCCGCACGATATACGGATCGGCGATGTGGGCGCGCGTCATGCCGACCATGTCGAGCTTGCCGGTGGCGATCGCGTGGCGCGCGGTGGCGACATCGGAAATCCGCGCCGCGTGGAAAGTCGGGAATTTGGTCGCCGCCCTCACCTCGCCGGCGAAGTCGAGATGCGGCGAGGAACGCATGCCGGTCACCGGGATCACCTTGGTCAGCGCCGCATCGGTCTCGATCGAGCCGCGGATGATGTTGAGGAAATCGACCTTGCCTGACGAGGCCAAGCGCCTGGCGATTTCGACGCCCTCCTCCTTCGGCAGGCCTTTTTCGAAATCCTCGTCGGCGACCATGCGGATGCCGACGACAAACTTTTCGCCGACCGCCGCGCGCACCGCGTCCAGCACCATGTCGGTGAAGCGCAGGCGATTGTCGAGCGAGCCGCCGAATTCGTCGTCGCGGTGGTTGGTGGCCGGCGACCAGAAGCCGTCCATCAGATGGCCGTAAGCCTCGAACTCGATGCCGTCGAGGCCGGCCGCCTGACAGCGCTGGGCGGCGGAAGCATAGTCGGCGACGATGCGCTCGATGTCCCAGTCCTCGATGGTCTTCGGAAAGGCGCGATGCGCCGGCTCGCGCACCGGCGAAGCGAGAGCACCGGCAGCCAGTCGGCCTTGTTCCAGCCGGTGCGGCGGCCGAGATGGGTGATCTGGATCATCACCTTGCAGTCATGCTCGTGGCAGGCGTCCGCCAATTCCTTGAGCCATGGCACGATGCGGTCGTCATAGACATGCAGGTTGCCGAAAGCCGCCGGGCTGTCGCGCGACACGACCGCCGAGCCCGCTGTCATTGTCAGCGCCATGCCGCCCTTGGCCTTCTCGGCATGGTAGAGCCGGTAGCGCTCCTTCGGCATGCCGTCCTCGGAATAGGCCGGCTCATGGCTGGTCGACATCACCCGGTTCTTCAGCGTCAGGTGCTTGAGCTGGTAGGGTTGGAGAAGCGGGTCGTTGCTGGTCATCGTCTTCCTGCCGTTTCAAATTGTGCGGGAGCAACGTGCGGCTCCCGTTTCCGTTTCACGCATCGGATCCATCCGAAAAATCGCTGCGCACTTTTCGGTCCGATGCTTCCATTTCACGCATCGGATTCGTCCGAAAACCGCTGCGCACTTTTCGGTCCGATGCTAAAGGAGCGACAAAAACCAAGAAGGCTCCGCCCATGACTGATGCAAAGAACCTCACCCAGCTCGGCAAGCACGTCGAGACGCCACAGAGCCCGGAACAGGCGGTCCTGGAGACCGTGCCGTTCCAGCGCGGCGACGGACCGCCGGCGATCGTGCGCTTCACCTGCCCGGAATTCACCTCGCTGTGCCCGGTCACCGGCCAGCCGGACTTCGCCCACATCGTCATCGACTACGCGCCGGACAAGACGCTGGTGGAATCGAAGTCGCTGAAGCTGTTCATGACCTCGTTCCGCAGCCACGGCGCCTTCCATGAGGAGTGCACGGTCATGATCGGCCGCCGCATCGTGGAGGCGACCAAGCCGCTCTGGCTGCGCGTCGGCGGCTACTGGTTCCCGCGCGGCGGCATCCCGATCGACGTCTTCTGGCAGACCGGCGCGCCGCCCAAGGACGCCTGGCTGCCCGACACCGGCGTCGCGCCCTATCGCGGAAGAGGCTGAGTCAACCACCATCATTCGCACTGGTACTGGCTCAGCGCCCATTCGCCGGTGACCGACAGAAGGTCGGAAATCTTCCAATTGCCGCCGACCTTCTTCAGCTTCCATTCGAGGCGATGCTGATGGCCTTCGACGACGAAGGCGACGACCACCTTGGCCTCGTCGCCATTGACGGCTTCGATGGTGCGCAGGCTCTTGTCGATGGCGAGCTTGTCGTAATCGGCATTGTCGAGCGCCATGTTGGGGTCAAGGCATTCGCCTTGCCCCGAGGTGCGCAGCGCATCGCTCTTGTCGAGCACGGTCTTCGCCGGATCGATGAAATTCTTGCGCTGGGCCGGGTCCAACTCCAATCCGAGATGTTCATAGAAAGGCTTCACCACTGCCGTCGGCGAACCGGGCAGGACTGGCGCGGCAGGCGCCGGTTCGGCCGGCCTGGTTTCCGGGGTCGCGGCTGGCGGCGACGTGTCGCCACCGGAAGAGGCTTTCGGCGGCGGCGAGCCGAACAACCCCTGCGCCGAGGTGCCGCCGTTCAGCCCCGCGGCCAGCATCGACAAGCTCGACAGCGCGAGGACGAGACGGCGCAGCACGGCGTCAATCCGTCGAGGAGCCGCATCCCAGCGCGCTGAGCGTCCAGTCGCTGGTTTTGGAGGTGATGTCGGCGACCTTCCACTTGCCGTCCACTTTCTTCAGCGACCAAACCATCTCGCGTTTGGAATCATCGCCTTCCGGGAAAAGGTTGAAGCTTGCCGTCACCTCGGCGGTGTCGCTGTTGAC
This sequence comes from Mesorhizobium loti, assembly GCF_001510895.1. GTDB lineage: Bacteria > Pseudomonadota > Alphaproteobacteria > Rhizobiales > Rhizobiaceae > Mesorhizobium > Mesorhizobium loti_A. The sequence goes on from NZ_LPWA01000113.1 coordinate 20,292, forward strand.
GGTCTCGGCGAGCTTCAGGGTCTTCGAGACGGTCTTCTGATCGAAATCCTGGGCGTCGAGGCCGGGGTCGAAATCGATACAGGATACCTCGTCAGGCTTCTCCTTCTGCGCCTTGTCGTTGAGCTCGAAGAGCTTGGTGACCGGCTCGGTGAAGCGGTCGCGGTATTTCGCGTCCGCTTCGAACTTCACTGACGGCACATAGAAGAACTTCACGGCGTTGGAAGCCGGCCCTGCCAGCGCCGCGGCAGGCAAGGCGATCGACATGGCAGCGGCCAGCACTATCGGTCTCATGCAGGATCTCCGGATGTTCGGCGGGCGTGGCGGCAAGATCACCACCACGCATCCTGCATATCGGCTTTTTCGCGACGCATGAAGTCCTGGCGCTGCCGTTTCAAGCCTCAAGCCAGACGTTCTGGAAGTCCATTTCGTAGGTCTGGTGCATCGCGTAGTTCTTCACTTTCTTGTTCATGTGGCAGTAGAGCTTCTGCCAGAACGGCTGGATGATGACGCCGGAGTCCTGCAGGATCTGCTCGACGTCCTTCATCACCTCCTTGCGCTTGGCGACGTCGATCTGCGACAGCGCCTCCTTGAGCTTGGCGTCGAAATCCGGGTTGGAATAGGCCGTCTCATTCCAGGCCTCGCCGGTGCGGTAGCCCAGCGCCAGCACCTGCACGCCGAGCGGGCGCATGTACCAGATGGTCATGGAGTAAGGATATTTCGTCCAGTCGTTCCAGAAGGTGGAGCCAGGCAGCACCGTGCGCTTCACCTTGATGCCGGCATCGCGCAACTGGCCGGCGATCGCGTCGCCGGTGTTCTTTTGCCATTCGTCCTCGACCGTGATCAGCTCGTGCTCGAAGTCGGCTTGTCCGGCATCCGCCATCAGCTTCTTAGCGCCCGCCGCGTCCCGCTCCTTTTTGGGCAGCGGATAGTATTCCGGATGGATCGGACTGACATGATGGTTCTCGCCGACCGTGCCGCGGCCGTTATAGCCGAGTTGCATCACCTGGTTGTTGTCGACGGCCATCTGCAGCGCGTTGCGCACCCGTTTGTCATCGTAGGGCTTGTGCGTGATGTTGGTGCGGGCGACGAGCGTGGTCGCCGTCGCGACCTCCGATTTCACCAGATCCATCTTGTCGAGGGGATCGATGAAGTCGGCCGGCGTTTCGAAATCGAGGTCGATCTCGCCGGAATCGAAGGCGTTCAGCGTGGCGTTGAAGTCGGTGCCGTAGTCGATGAACTCGACGCCGTCGAGCGGCGCTTCGCCACCCCACCACTTGCCGTTCTCGCGGCGCTTGACGACCGCTTTCTGGCCGACCGCGTAGGACACCAGCTCGAAAGCTCCGGTGCCGATCGGCTTCTTGATCGGGTCGGCGCCGTCCTTGTCGAAGTCGCGATGCACGACCAGCGCCGGATAGTCGGTGAAGCCCGGGATGATCGCGATATCGGCTTCGGACAGCTTCAGCTTGACCGTATGGTCGTCGACCTTGGTGATAGCGCCGTCCTTTGCCTTACCGGTCTTGGTGTCGATCAGCGCGCCGACGCGTGCCGCCATGGAATTGCCGGAAGCCCCTTTCTCGCACCAACGATTCAGATTGAAGACCACGTCGTCGGCGTTGAAGGCATCGCCATTGTTCCAGGTGATGCCCTTGCGCAGATGCAAGGTGTATTCGGTGGCGTCGTCGTTGACGTCCCAGCTTTCGAGCAGGACCGGCTCGAACGTGAACTGATGCGTGTAGCGGACAAGCGGCTCCAGCCAGGTGCGGGTGACGTTCGCCATCTCCGTCCAGTCATAGGTGCGTGGATCCTTCTGGGCCTTGACGGACATCGCGATATGCAGCGTTCCACCCTTTTTCGGCTCGTCGGCCAGGGCTTTTGTGGGCGCGGCAAGGCCGATCATGCCATAGGCGAAAGCCGTCGATGCGCCGAAAGCGCTTGCCAGCGCCAGGAATTCGCGCCGGTCCACGCGGCCTGCGCGCGCTTCCTCCGCCATCGCCTCGATGGCGGCGGGAACGCGATCACCATTGCTTTTGAAAAGTGTCATTTTCGTTCTCCCATTGGTTTTCGCCGGATCTTCGCCCGTTCTCTATCAACTAACGCTATCAGGCAGCTTTTCCTCGCGCCGCGCGATCAAATCCTTGAGACCTTCGGCGATGCCCTCGTCGAGCTTCGGCTCCTGATAGTCGGCCAGCATATTGCGCGCCTTTTCCAGGCCGCGCGTATCATGATCCTTCGCGCCCTCGGCTGTCCATTGTTCGAAGGAGTTAAAGTCCATGATGCTTGGCATGAAGAAGGCGCTCTCGAAATGCTCGAGCGTGTGCTGGGTACCGAGGAAATGCCCTTGCGGACCGACCTCGCGGATCGCCGCCATGGCCTCCTTGAAATCGTCGAAGGGCACGCCGCCGGCATATTTGTACCAGCCGACGAGCTGCTCGCAGTCGGTGGCGAATTTCGAGTAGCCGCAGGTGAGGCCGGCCTCCAGCCAGCCGGCGGAATGCCAGATGTAGTTGGCGCCCGCGAGGATCGCGGCATGCATCAGCATGTTCGCCTCGTAGCCCGCCTGGGCGTCGTTGAGCTTCGAGCCGACATGGAAGCCGGAAGTGCGCCACGGCAATTTGTATTTCCTCGCCAGCGCGCCCATCAGATACATCATTTGGGCTGCCTCCGGCGTGCCGCCCATCGGGGCGCCGGTCTTCATATCGACGGTCACCATGAACTGGCCGTAGATCTGCGGCGAGCCGGGACGGATGAGCTGCGTGAAGGCCACGCCCGCAAGCGCCTCGGCGTTGACCTGCGCGACCGCGCCGACGGCGGAGGCGGAAGTCGACGCGCCGCAGAGCGCGAAGGGCGCCAGGATCAGCGGCTGGTTGTGGCGCGCATAGACCCGCATGGCGTCGAGCATGGTGGCGTCCCACACCAGCGGCGAATTGCAGTTGGTGATCGCCACCAGCACCGGGTTGTCGCGCACGAACTCCTCGCCGAAGACGATGCCGGCCATCGCCATCGTGTCTTCGGCGCGCTCCTTCGACGTCACGATGCCCATGAACGGCTTGTCGGAATGCTTGAGCGCCGAATGGATGATATGCAGGTGCCGCTTCGGCACCGGGATCTCCATCGGCTCGCAGATGATCGAGCTCGACGAGTGCAATGCCGGCGCCATGTAGGCGAGCTTGTGGAAATTGTTGAGGTCGGCCAGCGTGCCGTAGCGGCGTTTGTTATCGAGGTCGCGCACATAGGGCGCGCCATACATCGGCACGAAGATCGAGTTCTTGCCGCCGACGCGGACGGTTCGCTCGGGGTTGCGCGCATTGAGGGTGAACTCCGGCGGAACCTTCGAGACGAGCTCCATCAGGAGCGCGCGGTCGATGCGGACGCGCGTTTCCTTGACATCGGCGCCCGCCGCCTTCCAAAGCGCGATCGCTTCATCGTCGCGGAATTCGCAGCCCACCTCCTCGAGGATTTTGAGCGACTCCTCGTGGATCAGCTCCACCGCCTCGTCTGGAACGATCTCGTAGACGGGAATCTGCCGGACAAGCGTCGGAAACGAGGTAACCGGCGCGCTTCTGAGCGCCTTGCGCCCGAGGCGGCCGCCGCCGCGGCGGTGGGTCGGTTCGGTCATTTCAGCGGCCGGTGCGTTCATGGAGCCTCCTTCTTCCCGCACAGCCACGTTAGCGAGATGAAATATGGCTGTGACGCTGGAAAATCCTGATCTCTTGTATAAGCTGGATTTATGCGAAGCCTACGCCACCTCCTGCCCTCGGCCGGCAGCCTGATCGTCTTCGAGGCGGCGGGCCGGCTGTCGAGCTTCACCGCCGCGGGGCGCGAGCTCGGCATGACGCAAGCCGCGGTCTCCTACGCTGTGCGCGGACTGGAGGAACAGCTTGGCGCAAAGCTCTTCCAGCGCCGCCACCGGCAGGTCAGCCTGACGGAAGCCGGCGAGCGCTTCCATGCCGATGTTTCGCTGGGCTTGTCCCATATCCGCAAGTCCGCCGAGGATCTCAGGCTGCAGGCGACGGGCGGCCATGTCACGGTCGCCGCCTCGACGGCTTTCGGCTCGTTCTGGATGATGCCGCGCCTGCAGCAGTTCCGTGACGAACTGCCTGGCATCGATCTGCGCATCCAGACCGCCGGCCGCGATCTCGACATCATCGCCGAAGGCATCCCGCTCGCCGTGCGCGGCGGCGTGCCGAGGCAATGGGCGGACTATCATTCGCTGCCTCTGGCCGACGAGGAGATCTTCCCGGTTGCCGGCCCTAGCTATCTGGCGAAATTCGGCATGCCGAGGACCGTCGCGGAACTGGCCACGCACCGGCTCATCCATCTTGAGGAGCCCTATCGCGAGGCTGCGAACTGGGACGAATGGTTCGCGTCTGCCGGAACCAGTTTGCGAAACGCCGAGCGTGGGCTTCGCATCAACGACTACGCCCTGGTGATCCAGGCGGTCATGGAGGGGCAAGGCATCGCGCTCGGCTGGCGCCATCTTGTCGAGCGGCTGGTGGCATCCGGCCTGCTGGTGCCGGTGACCGACCATGTGTTGAAGACGGGCATCGCGTTCTACGTCGTCTGGCCGAAGAACCGCGAGCTCAGCGACAATGCGCGCAAGGTCAGGGACTGGCTGGTGGCGCAGGCGTGAAGTAGCCCCTCCCCCACGCCAGTCGAATCCGCCTATAATCCCAGCATGTCCATTCGCCAGCTTTCCGAAACGATGATCAACCAGATCGCCGCCGGCGAGGTGATCGAGCGTCCGGCGAGCGTGGTGAAGGAATTGGTCGAGAACGCGCTCGACGCCGGCGCATCCCGCGTCGAGGTCGTCACGGCCGGTGGCGGGCTCTCGCTTATCCGCGTCAGCGACGACGGCTCGGGCATTGCCGAACCGGAGCTTGCGCTGGCGGTCGCCCGCCACTGCACCTCGAAGCTTTCCGACGACATCCACGACATCCGCTCGCTGGGGTTCCGTGGCGAGGCGCTGCCCTCGATCGGCTCTGTGGCGCGGCTCTCGATCCGCTCGCGCACGGCCAGCGGCGACAGTGCGGCCGAGATCGGCATCGAGGGCGGACGCGTCTCGGCGGTGAAGCCGGCGGCAGCAAATCGCGGCACCACGGTCGAGGTGCGCGACCTCTTCTTCGCCACCCCCGCAAGGCTCAAATTCATGAAGGGCGAGCGCGCCGAAAGCTCGGCGACAAGCGATGTGGTGAAGCGCATCGCCATCGCCTTTCCCGCCGTGCGCTTCACGCTCGCCGGTTCCGACCGCTCGACGCTGGAGCTCCCAGCGACCGGTGACACGCCGGACGGCCGGCTCGCTCGTGTCGCGCAGGTGATGGGCAAGGATTTCCCCGACAATGCCATTGCCATCGACGCCATGCGTGATGGTGTGCATCTCGCCGGCCATGTCTCGATCCCGTCCTACACGCGCGCCAACGCGCTGCAGCAATATGCCTATGTCAACGGCCGGCCGGTGCGCGACAAGCTGATTGCCGGAGCGATCCGCGGCGCCTTCGCCGACGTGCTGCCGCGCGACCGCCACGCGGTGACCGTGCTTTTCCTGTCGCTCGATCCGGCGACCGTCGACGTCAACGTCCACCCGGCCAAGGCCGATGTACGCTTCCGCGATCCGGGCCTGGTGCGCGGGCTGATCGTCGGCGCCATCCGCGAGGCGCTGGCCGGCGCCGGCATCCGCGCGGCGACCTCAGGAGCGGCCGGCATGATGGCGGCGTTCCGGCCGGGCGCAGCGCCCTACGCGCATCCCGGGCCGGCCAACGGACACCGCAGCTACGACGCGGCCTACCACGCCTCCGGCTTCAGCGGCTTCGATCATGGTTCGAATTTGGCGCGCTCGCCGCAGCGGCCGCTCGATATGGACTATGGCGAAGCGCGGTCAACACGAAACGGGTTCGCCGAGAACGACCAGGCGGCCTTCGACACCGGACCTCTTGCCAGCGCCGACGCCGCGCGGGCATGGCCGAACCGGCTGAGGCGCTGCTCGGCATGGCGCTGGGCGCGGCGCGGGCGCAGGTGCACGAGAACTATATCGTCGCCCAGACCAGGGATTCGCTCATCATCGTCGACCAGCATGCCGCGCATGAGCGGCTGGTCTACGAGGCTTTGAAGAACGCGCTGCATTCGCGCGCGGTACCTTCGCAGATGCTGCTTTTGCCGGAGATCGTCGACCTGCCGGAAGAGGACGCCGAGCGGCTGGCGATGCATTCGCAGACGCTGGCCAAGTTCGGACTTGGCCTGGAACGCTTCGGCCCTGGGGCGGTGGCGGTGCGCGAGACGCCGTCGATGCTCGGCGAAACCAATGTGCAGCAGCTGGTGCGCGACCTTGCCGACGAGATCGCCGACAACGACACGGTCGAGACGCTGAAGGAGCGGCTGGACAAGATCGCCGCCACCATGGCCTGCCATGGCTCGGTGCGCTCCGGCCGCTTGCTCAAGGCCGAGGAGATGAACGCGCTGCTGCGCCAGATGGAGGCGACGCCCGGATCCGGCACCTGCAACCACGGCCGCCCGACCTATATCGAGCTCAAGCTTGCCGATATCGAACGGCTGTTCGGGCGGCGGTGAGCGTCCCCTGGCTCGTTGCGCAACAGCAGGGTTGGCGGCTGAATATCATTTCTTCAGATGGTATTTTTTTGTCTTCGGGTTGAGGACATAGTCGTTCGCGCCTGCGAATTTGCCACCTCCAAAATCTACTGAAATGATGTCCTTGCCTCCCTCCACCCATTTTGCACGTTCATATAAATGGGCGTCGTCGACATACCGGCGTTGCAGTCCGGATCGTCGAAGCCGATCTCCTGAACGACCTTCTTTTTCTTCTTGTTGATCACCTGCATTTTCGTCATGCAGATACCGGCGTCGGATTTGGTGTAGACGCCGGCAAACCGGTCGGTGGCAGTCTCGGCCCAGAAGGGAATCTCGGCGGTTCCCACAATCTTTCCCTCGCCAGTATCGTCGAGGCTTGCGACCTTCTTGAGCATGACGGGAAATTTGTCCGCGCCCTTGCTCCAGTTTCCCGTCGCGCTGCTTTCATTGACCTCGAGAGAGAATGGGCATCCGGCGGTGTCGACTGGAGTCTTCGACCCCATCACCAACACGCGTTGAAACTCCTTGTCGTCTGCAATCTCGCAAAGCGTGAGCATAGCGCCATCGGCCTTGCCGTAGATCGCGATGGGGCTCTGCTTCGCGTCGTGGAAATAACTCCCCTTGACTGTAATGCCGCTGCCGAAGCTGTCATATCGCTGCAGCGACAGATGGACCGGATTTGCCCCGATGGACCCTTCGTAGTTTTCCACCTGGTACCAGCCCGCGAATGCCTTTTGGCTTAGCAGCAGCAAACAGCCAACCGCGGCGATCAACCCTTTTCGCATCCCGATCCCCTCCATCAAGGCGGATCAGGATAGCTTGCCTCATGCGCGCATCAAGAGCCGACGACCGACGAGGTGCAACTTATCAATTCGAATCGGGAAACAGTCGCAAACCTCTGATTTACCGCTTCAAATTCACGACGATCACACCACCCAACGCCAGCGCGCCGCCGAGAATGCCGAGCAGCGTCGGAACTTCGCCCAGCCAGAAGAAACCGATCAGGGCGGAGGTCGGCGAGACCAGATAGAGGAAGTTCGAGGCGCGGGCAGCGGGCAGACGCGACAGCGCGGTCGCCCAGGCGGCGTAGGCGATCAGGCTGGGCACGATGCCGAGATAGCTGACGGCGCCGAGACCGGCAGTGTCGGCGACTGCTGCCTGCTTGAACGCTTCCGGCAGGAAGGGCGACAGGCAGAGCGCGCCGAGCACCATGTTGGACGCGGCAATGGTCAGCGGATGATGGCGGGCAAAGAGCGGTTTCTGGACGATGGTGTTGACGGCCGAGCACAGCGCGGAGCCCAGCACCAGCAGCGCGCCGGCGTTGAAATGCAGGCCGTGCCCGTCGGCCACCGCGATGATGCCGATGCCGGTGAAAGAGATCACCGTGCCTAGCCAGGCCAGACGCGAGAAGCGCTCGCCGAGCAGCGCCATGGCCATGATTGCCGTGAAGATCGGGCTGACATTGATGATGAAGCCGGCGGCGCCCGCCGAGACGGTCAACTCGCCGAAATTGAGCATAGCCGTATAGAGCGCGACGAAGATCGCGCCGCCGAAGCCAAAGCGCCACAATTCGTCGATCCTGGGCAGCGCCGGGCGCTTGACGGCAAGAAAGATCGCCGCCGGGACAGCCGCGATGGCAAAGCGCAGCGCGCCTAGCTCCAGCGGCTGGAAGGCGGCAAGGCCAGCGCGGATCGCTGGGAAAGCCGACGCCCAACCGGCCACCGTCAGCGCCACCGCGATGGCCGCCGTGGTGTCCATGCGCTGTGTCTCATTCAACGTGCCGGTGTAAGCGTTCATTGCCGAATCCCCGTCTTTCAATGCCATGAAGATAGAAAACGCCATTGCCGGCCGATTGACAAACGAGCATTTCGAGGGTCAGCTGTGAGCATGGATCACAGCTCGGAACAAATACTGCCGCTGGAGACCTTGCGCGCCTTCGATGCGGCGGCGCGCACCGGGAGCTTTTCCGCGGCAGCCGAAAAGCTCAACCTCACGCATGGCGCGGTAAGCCGCCAGATCGCCAAGCTGGAGGACTGGCTGGGGCTCAAGGTGTTCGAGCGCAACGCACGCGGCGTGACGCTGACCAATGAGGGCAACCGGCTGCATCTGAGGACCACCGAGGCCTTCGCGCTGATCTCGATCAATTCCGACCGCTGGGTCGAGCCGCGCGGCACCGCCGTGGTGCGGCTGGCCTCGATTCCCTCGGTGAGCGGGCTGTGGCTGATGCCGCGGATGGCGGAACTGGAAAACAACCCGACCCGGCTGCGCATCGTGCTCGATGTCGACAACCGCCAGGCCGACCTTGCCGACGAGGGCATCGACCTTTCGGTGCGCTGCGGGCGCGGCCGCATTCCGGGCCGCGTCTCGGTGCAGCTTTTCGAGGAACATATCTTCCCGATCGCATCGCCGGAGCTGGCGAAGGAGATCGGGCACGGCGACCCTGGCCGGTTGCTCAAATTCCCACTGATCAACGATTCCGACGCGTCCGGCTGGCGCGCCTGGTTCGCGGCGCAGGATATCGACTACCGCCCGCGCCCGCAGGACCGGCGCTTCGAGGACTACAATCTGGTGCTCGACGCGGCGGCGCACGGTCTCGGCGTCGCGCTGGCGCGGCCGCCACTGACGCAGGATCAGCTGAAGTCGGGCCGCATCGTCGCCGTCGACGAGCGCATCGCCCTCAATCCGGTGTCCTATTGGCTCGACCGGCCGGTCGGGCGGCCGCGCGCGGCCGCGGCCGATCTTGCCAGGCGCGTCGCCGAACAGGCCGGGCTGGCGCCGGAAAAGCTGGAAACCTTCCTGCAGGACGACGGCTAGGATCTGTTGATATTCGGGTGAGGCCGGCTTGCAAACGGCGGCTTCCTGCGCTTCCGGTGCCCACGTACCTAAAGTACGCTCCGCTCCGGTTCTCGGAAGCCACCATTTTCGGCTCTGCCTAACCCGAATCTAAACAGATCCGGGACCTCGCCGAAATCAGCGAAGCAGCAACAGCACGATCGTGGTGGTCGCGGCCGAGACGATGGCCGTCACGATCGATATCGTCCACAGCGACACCTGGCCGGGTTGAGATCGCGGAGCGTGGCCCGCAGGGCGGATGGCCGCGCCACGTGCTTGCCGCGCATTGGCGTTAGCCGCAACCAGCACCGCGGAAGCGTTCGCGGGCGAGAAGGAAGACGGCGGCGGCATGACCCCGGCCGCGTTGTCGGCAGCTGCCGGCTGCGCCTGGGTCACCATTCGCGAAGGCTGATAGGTATCAGTTCCCTGCTTGCCTGGCGGAGACCTTGTCGAGGCGTCATCAGTGCCGGCATCAGGCTCCATGACGGCTCTGTAGGCGCTCTCGATCTCGGCCGATGACTGGCGCTGGGACGGTTGGGCAGCCGGCTGCGGCAACGAGCCGTTCAGCGCCTGCGCGGCGACCTGTGCGGAGGGTACGACGGCCGGCGCCGGCGGCTGGACCAGCGCCTTGACCAACGCGGCGGTCGCCGGATCGGCCTTGGCCGAAGGCACCGGTTGCGGGGTGAGCGCCTCTTTCAAGAGCGACGTCATGCTGGCATTGGCGATGTCCATGGCGTTTCCTGACAACCATTGTGCGGATCGGCAATATTACATGAGCATTGCGCCAAGCTTGACCTTGCCCGCGATTTGTGGCGATTGAACCCACATGAACCCAAGCGTCATTTCATGATGAACCGTTTTGAAGGCCCCGGCGGCAAGGAAGCGCGCATCCGCTATCTCGACGGCGACTTCCAGGTGACGAGCCCCGGCGCGTTCGTGCGCTGCGCGGTGACCGGCGAGAGCATTCCGCTCGACGAACTCAAATATTGGAGTGTCGCCAGGCAGGAGCCTTACGTGAACGCGATCGCGTCACTGCGCCGCGAGATCGAGATGCATCCGGAGCTGCGCAGCCGGCGGTAGTCGCACGCTAGCCCCGCATCTTGCGCAACCGCCACGCATCCAGCGTCTCGCCGATGATGCGTTCCGGCACGTGGTCGAGCTCGAACACAGCCTCGATCTCGAGCACGTGGAGCTGTTCGAGGAAGCCGGCTGGCGCCGTGCCATGGCGAAGCCGCGCGGCGTCCTTGGCGGTGGTGACGAGACGCAGCCCCTCGCGTTTGGCAAGCGCGGCAAGATCGGCGAGCTCGTCCGCGGCGTAGAAATGATGGTCAGGGAAGGCGCGCGACAACGCGACCTCGCCGCCGGCGCCGCGCACCGTGTCGAAGAATTTTTCCGGATGGCCGATGCCGGCGAAGGCAAGGAAGCGACCACCGGCAAAGCGCGCGGGGTTCGCCGGCTCGACATGCGCCAAAAAGATCGGCCGGCCGGCGCGCGCCGCCTGGCGCACCACCGTATCGGCGGCGCTCCCCTCGCCCATCTTCAGCAGCCCGCTGGTGAAGACCAGCTGGTCGACGACCTTGGCCCTAAGCGGCCCGCCCGGAATGACGCGGCCGTTGCCGATACCGAACCGCGCATCGACCACGACCAGCGCATAGTCGATATGGATGCGCGCCGACTGAAAACCGTCGTCCATGATGAGGAAGTCGCAGCCATGCTCTTCCATCAGCAGTTTCGCGCCGGCAGCGCGGTTCGCCGTCACGGCCACCGGCGCGTGCTCGGCCAGAAGCAGCGGCTCGTCGCCGACATGCTTGGCGGCGTCATGACGCGCGTCGACGACATGCGGCTTGGCGAAGGATCCGCCATGGCCGCGCGACAGGAAGCCCGGGTTAAGCTGCATGCGCCTTGCCTGTTTCGCCAGCGCGATGGCGACCGGCGTCTTGCCGCTGCCGCCGACGGTGAAGTTGCCGACGCAGAGCACAGGCGCTGCGACCTTCTCGCGTGGCGCGTGCCGCATGCGGCGGCCCGCCACCAGTCCGTAGGCCGCCGATAGCGGCGACAGCGCCAGCACACGCCAGTCCGGCTTTTCCCACCAGAAGGGCGGCGCTTCGCTGGTCATGGCGCCGGTTCCACGCATTTTGAGGTTGCGCCTGATCCTTTGCCAAAATCGTTGCCGATTTTTGGGGCCATGCGCTAACGCCCGTTGGCGCCTTTCAGGCGCGCCTTGACGACCAGCGGCTGGATGTAGGGCTCCAGCGATTTCAGCGTGCGGGCGAGCGCGCCGCGCATCTCGTCGACGGTGGCGGCGCCCGCCGCCATCATTTCGTGGCGCGCCGCCTCGTTGGTCAAAAGGAAATTGACGGCGCCGGCCAGCATGTCGCGGTCGCGCACCAGCTTGGCGCCGCCGCGGTCGAGCAGGCGCTGATAGGCCTCGCGGAAATTCTGCACGTTGCGGCCGGCAAGCACGGCCGTGTCGAGCATCGCCGGCTCCAGCGGGTTCTGGCCGCCTTGCGAGGTCAGCGAGCGGCCGACGAAGGCGATCTCGGTCAGCCTGAGATACAGCCCCATCTCGCCGATCGTGTCGCCGAGCAGGATATCGGTGTCGGGCGTGATGCGATCACCCTTGCTGCGGCGCGCGACCTTCAGCCCCATACCGGATATCTGCGCGGCAAGCGCGTCCGCGCGGTCGGGATGCCGCGGTACGACGATGGTCAGCAGGCCGTGATGGCGCTTGTGCAAGGTGGCATGGACTTCCGCCGCGACGACCTCCTCGCCATCATGGGTCGAGGTCGCCGCCCAGGTCGGGCGGTTGCCGATCTGGCGTTGCAGTGTCGCCAGCGCACGCTCGTCGACCGGCGGCGGATTGGTGTCCACCTTGAGATTGCCTGAGACGGTGACCGGCCGGGCCCCGAGGGCGCGGAAGCGCTCGCCGTCGACATCCGATTGGGCGACGACATGGGCGAGGTTCTCGAACAGCGCCTCTGCGACGCTGGCGCGCTTCTTCCATGACCGGAAGGAGCGGTCCGACAGCCGTCCGTTGACCAGGACCTGCGGCACGTTGCGCGCGCCAAGCTCCAGGATGGTCATCGGCCAGATCTCGGATTCGGCGATGATGGCTAATTCCGGCCGCCAGTGATCGAGGAAGCGGCTGACCGCGGGCTTGAGGTCGAGCGGCACGTATTGGTGGATAATGCGGCTCCCCAAGCGCTCGTCGGCGACCTTCGCCGAGGTCACGGTGCCGGTCGTCAGCACGACGTTGACGCCATAGTCGAGGATGCATTCGACCAGCGGCACGACGGCGATCGTCTCGCCGACGCTCGCGGCATGGATCCAGATCACCGGCCCTTCCGGACGCGGCGGCCGGCGACGCCGTAGCGCTCGCGGCGGCGAACGCGGTCTTCCTTGCCGCGCGAGGCGCGCCAGGCAACATAGGGTCCGATCAGCGGATAGGCGGCGGCCCCCGCATAGCGGTAGGCCCTCAGGGCCGCGCGCGCCCAGCGCTCGCTCATTTGTCGCCGTCCACGAGGCGATAGGCCTCGGCCGTCGCAGCGTTTAGCGAGGCGGTGAGTTCCTGGCGCTTGCGCTCCATCTCGGCGTCGTCGGCATCGGCCGGCACGAAGACGGGCGTTCCGACGATGACCGCGGAGCGGCCGAACGGCAGGTTGATGGTCGTCTTGTCCCAGCTCTTTTCCAGCACCTTGCGGCGGCTGGTGGCGATCGCCGAAGGCAGGATCGGCCGGCCGGACAGCCTGGCCAAAAGCACGATCCCCAGCCCGGCGTCGCGCGGCGTGCCATGCGGAATGTCGGCGATCATGGCGACATTCTTGCCAGCCACGAGAGATTTCTTAAGCGCGATCAAGGCTTTGGCGCCACCTTTGTCGAGATGCCTCGAACTGTCGCGGCCGCCGGAGCCGCGCACCGCCTCGATGCCGAATTTCTCGATCATCAGCGCGTTGAGCTCGGCGTCCGCGCTGCGCGAGACCATGGCGACCAGCGGCCGGCCCTTGGGATAGTAGGCGGGCGTCAGGAGGTGCTGGCCGTGCCACAGCGCGATGATGCCGGGTTCGAGATGCGCATAGGCGCCGCCGGCAACCTGCGTCGAGCCCTTGACCAGCGGGCTGGTGATGCGAATCAGGCGCACGAACCAGGCGAACAGGCTGGCGATGAAACTCTTGACGAATCGCGACTGGGCGAGCGGCTCGCGGATGCGGCGCCACAGCGTGCGCGTCCCGCCCCGCCTGGCGGCGCGCCCTGTCGCCCCTTTCACCGCTTCATGCTCCATCGATGTCAACCGGCTGCCTTTGTTTCCGGGTCGAGCAACCGGTGCAGGTGAACGACGAAATAACGCATATGGGCATTATCGACGCTGGCCTGCGCCTTTGCCTTCCAGGCGGCGTGCGCTGATTGATAGTCGGGGTAGATACCGACGATGTCGAGCGCATCCAGGTCGCGGAACTCGGTTCCACCCAGCTTTTTCAGCTCGCCGCCGAACACCAGGTGCAAAAGCTGTTTCTTTCCGTCTTCCACGGCCATGCCGATCCTTCGCAGATTCATGAATTTTGTGAAACGTTTAGACCAAAGCAGTCGATTTTGGAACTGTGGGCCGGCTCACCCTTCGTCAGCTCCCGCGATGACACCGGCAAGGACGTCGAGCAGCTCGCCGCTGCCGGCGGCGAGCGCGCCGTGATTGATCACCTCGCCGGCATAGCGCGGAGGCTGTCCGCCGCGGTCGAGCAAGGCGCCGCCCGCTTCTTTCAAGATGAGGTCAGCGGCAGCGATGTCCCAATCATGCGCGTTGGGCTTGACGAAGGTCGCGTCGATCTTGCCGTTGGCGATCATCGCCAGCCGGTAGGCGAGCGAGGGAATATAGGCGATGCGGCGCAGCCGGCCCTGCCAGGCTTCCGGCATGCGGTCGACCAGCGGCTTCGGCCCGCCGATATCGACAGTGTCGCCGAGCGGCCGCACATGGATGCGCTTGCCGTTGAGGAAAGCGCCCTCGCCCGGCAGCGCCCAGTAGGTCTCATGCTTTGCCGGGCATTCGAGCACGCCGGCCAGCGAGCGGCCGTCCTCGACCACGGCGACGCTGACGCACCAGGAATGCAGCCCGTCGAGAAAGCCTCGCGTGCCGTCGATCGGATCGACGACGAAGGTGCGGCGGGCCGAGAGCCTGGCATGATCGTCGGCGGTCTCCTCCGACAGCCAGCCGTAATCCGGCCGCGCTTGAGCAAAGTCTCGCGCAGATAGGCGTCGGCGGCATGATCGGCCTCGCTGACCGGCGAGGTGCCGCCTTTCATCCACACCTGCGGGTTGTTGCCGAAATAGCGCATGGCGATGGCGCCGGCCTCACGGGCGGCGTCGCGCAGCAAAGCGAGGTCCTCGCGTGCCCCGGCTGAGATGACCGCGTCAGGCACCGGCAAGGGTCATCCCCTCAATCAGGAGCGTGGGAGCGGCGGTGCCGAAATTGCGGTCGAGGTCGCTTGCCGGCACCATGTTGAGGAACATGGTCTTCAAGTTCGAGGCGATCGTCACCTCGGCCACCGGATAGGCGAGCGCGCCGTCCTCGATCCAGAAGCCGGAGGCGCCGCGGCTGTATTCGCCCGTCACCATGTCGACGCCCTGGCCGAAAACCTCGGTGACGTAGAAGCCGCGTTTCAGCGAGGCGATCAGCTCCTCCGGCGCGCGTTCGCCGGGCTCGATGGCGAGATTGGTCGAGGACGGCGAAACCGAAGAGCCGCTGCGCGAGCCGCGTCCGTTGGTGATAAGGCCGAGCTCACGGGCGGCCGAGGTCGACAGGAACCAGTGGTTGAGCACGCCCTTCTCGACCATCAAGAGCTTGTCGCCCTCGACGCCTTCACCGTCGAAGGGGCGCGAGGCTTGCCCGCGGCGACGGAGGGGCTCGTCTGTGACGGTCACGGCGGTCGAAGCCACTTGCTTGCCCATCATGTCGCGCAGGAAGCTCGTCTTGCGCGCCACCGCAGCGCCGTTGATGGCGCCGGCAAGATGGCCGGCGATGCCGCGCGCCACGCGCGGATCGAACACGACATCGACCGGGCCGGTCGCCGCCTTGCGGGCGCCGAGGCGGCGCACCGCGCGCTCGCCGGCCTTGCGACCGATGTCCTGCGGCGCGTCGAGATCGGCGAAATGCTGGCGGGAGGAAAATTCATAGTCGCGCTCCATCGCCGTGCCCTCGCCGGCAATGACACTGGTCGAGCGCGAGAAGCGCGAGGCGACATACTGGCCGAGGAAGCCATGCGAGGTGGCAAGCACCAGACCGCCCAATCCGGCGCTGGCGCCGCTGCCGGAAGAATTGGTGACGCCCTTGACGGCAAGTGCAGCCGCTTCCGCCGCAAGCGCTGCCTCTTTCAACTGATCGGCCGAAACCTCGGTCGGGTCGAAGAGGTCGAGATCGCGCAGATTGCGAGCGAGCAGCGCCGGATCGGCGAGGCCTTGATAAGGATCCTCGGGCGAGACTTTCGCCATGGCGACGGCGCGCTCGGCGAGCGCCTTCGGATCGGAGGCGGCGGTGGCCGAGACGCTCGCCACACGCTGGCCGACGAAGACGCGCAGCGAGACATCCTCGCTCTCCGACGATTCGGTACCCTCGACCTTGCCCAGCCTGACCGACACGCCGGCCGAACGGCCGCGCACCGCCACCGCGTCGGCGGCGTCGGCGCCTGCGCGCTTCGCCGCTTCGACAAGTGCTGCGACACGGTCGGTCAGTTTCGCTGCGTCGAGCGTATCGGTCATGCACTTAGCCCTGTTTGTTCAAGCTGTCCGGGAGGAGAGACGCTTCCGCACCATCTAGGTTGCTACCGCACCATCTAAGGATGCAGTCGCACCATCCATGGATGCTATCGCACCATCTATTGTTCCATCCTCGCTTGTGCAATGGGCGAAGGCCAATCAGGTTGCCGCAACCGAATCGCCCGAAGCGGCTGGAATGGCCAGCCGCTGCATAATTGCCTGTGCGGAGCTCCTGCATGACGCCCTTCCACCTCGCCTTCCCGGTCCGTGATCTCGACGAAACCCGCGCTTTCTATGGCGAGGTGTTGGGCTGCGCAATCGGCCGCTCGTCGGCCACCTGGGTCGATTTCGACCTCTTTGGCCACCAGATGTCGGCGCATTTGCGGCCGCAGGCGGCCGACGCCGCCCGTGACGGCAAGGTCGACGGCGTCGCCGTGCCTATCCCGCATTTCGGCGCGGTGCTTCTGATGGACGAATGGGAGCGGCTCGCCGCGCGGCTCGAAGCTCGCTCCGACATAGACTGGCTGGAGCGGCCGATGGTGCGTTTCCAGGGCGAGCCCGGCGAGCAGGCGACGCTATTCATCCGCGACCCATCAGGCAATGCGCTGGAATTCAAGGGTTTCCGGTCGCTGGAGCAAGTGTTCGCGCACTAACTCCAGCTTCATTGCCGGACGGCAATCAAGGTCCAGCCACCGGCGCCCAAATCACGTCCTCGATCCTGGCGGCGCCCGTCGCCAGCATCACCAGCCGGTCGAAGCCGAGCGCCGAGCCACCGGCCTCAGGCATGATGGCAAGGGCTGCGAGAAAATCCTCGTCCAGAGGATAGCGCTCGCCATAAACGCGCTCCTTCTCGTCCATCTCGGCGACGAAGCGGCGGCGCTGCTCGGCCGGATCGGTGAGCTCGCCGAAGGCATTGGCAAGCTCGACGCCGCAGCAATAGAGCTCGAAGCGCTCGGCAACGCGCGGGTCCTCGGCGCTCGGTCGTGCAAGCGCGGCCTCCGACACCGGATAGCCGTAGAGGATGGTGGCGCGCCCCTGCCCCAGCGCCGGCTCGACCTTTTCCACCATCACCCGGCTGAACAGGTCCGCCCAGTTGTCGTCGGGCGCGGTGCGCAAGCCGGCGCGGACCAGCGCCGCGTGGAGCGCGTCGCGATCGGTGCTGCCGTCGGCGGCGACGGTCGCCAGCAGATCGATACCGGCATACGCCAAGAACGCTTCGGCCACGCTCAGCCGCTCCGGCTCGGCGAACGGGTCGGCCTCCCGGCCACGGAAGCGAAAGCGCTTTGTGCCGGCCTTTTCCGCTGCAAGGGCCAGGAATTCGGCGCAGTCGGCCATCAGGCGCTCGTAGGTCTCGCCGACGCGGTACCACTCGAGCATGGTGAATTCCGGATGGTGCAAGGGACCGCGCTCGCGGTTCCGGTAAACAGCACCTAGGCTGAAAATGCGCTTCTCGCCGGCGGCAAGCAGCTTCTTGCAGGCGAATTCCGGCGAGGTGTGAAGGTAGAGCGGCCGGCGCGCTGCGTCAGGTCCGATCGCCTCGGTGGCGAAAGCAGCAAGATGCGCCTCGTTGCCGGGCGACACCTGCAGCGCCGACGTCGTCACCTCGACGAAATCGCGCGTCGCGAACCAGCCGCGCAGGGCGTTCGCAATGGCGTTTCGCGCTATCAGCCTTGGCCGGCGATCGGCATGAATATGCGGCGTCCACCAGGGCGAAGCGGCGGTCATGGGCAGGAAAATCGCGCGGAAGGCTGGCAGTTCGGCGCAAGATGCGCTAGGGCGCACGCGATGGCCGCCGTCGCCGCTTCATGGGCATAGACGCTTGCAGGCCGAAAAACTCGAATGGGATCGAATACCGTGGTCAAGGTCATCGCCAGTTCCTTACGCAAAGGCAACGTCGTCGATAAGGACGGCAAGCTCTATGTCATCCTCTTTGCCGAAAACATCCACCCTGGCAAGGGCACGCCGGTAACGCAGCTCGACATGCGCCGCATCGGCGACGGCGTGAAGGTTTCGGAGCGCTACCGCACGACCGAGATGGTCGAGCGCGCCTATGTCGAGGAGCGCGAGCACACCTTCCTCTATTCCGACGGCGAAGGCTTCCACTTCATGAACCCGGAAAGCTACGACCAGGTCGTGGCCACCGAAGGCGTCGTCGGCGACATGGCTCCCTATCTGCAAGAAGGCATGGCGGTGCAGCTGGCGCAGTTCAATGGCGTGCCGATCTCGCTGGTGCTGCCGCAACGCGCCACTTTCGAGGTTGTCGAGACCGAGCCGGTCACCAAGGGCCAGACCGCGTCGTCCTCCTACAAGCCGGCGATGCTCTCCAACGGCGTGCGCACAGCCGTGCCGCCGCATATCAGCGCTGGCACGCGCGTGGTGGTGATGACCGCCGACGGCTCCTACGTGGAGCGCGCCAAGGATTGAGATTTACAGTAAGCCCTGCCACGGCTCGCCTGAGAACAGCCACAGCTAAGGTTGCCTTTTGACCAGTGTCGAGAGCGGAACGGCATCTTCGCGCCCCTAAGCCAACGTAATGGTAGGGTCACTCTGTGGGAATGCGTGGGCCGGGCGTGGTGCACCGAAGTGGCTGACCGCCTGCGAACACGCCGTCGACTTCCGCAAGGGTGTCCTTTTGGGCGCTCTCAGCGGGAGGTCAGCCAAGCTTCCGAAAGCGACGATATCAGCACGTATCCGCGGGTTAACGGTCTAGACCCCAAACGTCCGGATTTCGTGCGAAGTACTCGATCAGCATTTCGATAAGGATCCGGACTTTCCGCGCGGGGTGCTGACCCGGTAGCCGGACAACATACGCGCCTGCCGAAGGTGGGGGATAGCGTGTCATCACCGGAACGAGCGCGCCGGACGCCACATATTCGTGTGTGATGCAATCGGGGAGCCAGGCGATGCCGAGTCCTGCCGCCGCCGCAGCGGCAAGCGCCGTAGCGTTGTCGGCCTTGAACCTGCCCTGCGGCTGAACCGTGACGATCTTGTCCCCATCCATGAACTGCCAGGCTTCCGTTCCTTGCATGAGGGCCTGATGGTTGACGAGCTGCTCTAGCGTCTCGGGTGAACCGTGCGCTTTGATATAATCCGGGCTTGCGACAAGCTTTCCATAGATCGGCCCGACGCGCTTCGCGATCAGGTTGGAGTCCTGAAGGTACCCAACCCGGATCGCGCAATCGAAACCTTCGGCGATCAGATCGACGAAGCGATCGCTGTAGGAGGTATGGATGTGGAGCTGCGGGTGGTGTTGCGCCATTTCCGCAAGCACGGGGGCGAAGTGGGTCGGTCCGAAAGAAAGCGGCATGGCAACCCTCAGGCGACCGCGCAGCTCACCGGTTGGGAGGATCGTTTCCTTGGCCGTGTCGATCTCGGCGATGGCTCGGGCCGCATGGTCTCTGAACGTAATTCCCGCTTCTGTGAGCGCGGCGCCGCGGGTCGTTCGTGCAAGAAGCTGGACGCCAAGTTCCGCTTCTACCCGAAAGAGCCGCCGACTGACGATTGACTTGGAGACGCCGAGCCGGCGCGCTGCAGCCGATACGCCCCCGGCATCGGCCACTGCGACGAATGTCTCTAGATCTTCGATGTCCACTTCGGCGTTCCTCATTTCGCGACACAGCTTGCCCGAATATGGCACTACCGCATCACCAAAAGGAACAGCAAATTGCGTCCAGGCAACGTCACCCGCTGGCGCATGTCTCCCGTGAACCCATCCCGTCCATAGCGGCAGAGAAAGGAAGTCTTGATGACCCCTCGTAACGGCCTTAAATCGCTTCTTCGTCCTGAAGACTCGGTCCTCGTTCTGATCGACCACCAGCCCTATCAGCTCGCAAACCTCAACAGCCACGATCCGCACATGGTGGTCAACAATTCGACGGCTCTGGCGAAGGCCGCCAAGGCCTTCGGCGTGCCGACGATTCTGACGAGCGTGGTCGCCGATCGCGGCGGTCTTATCTTCCCCCAGATCACAGATGTCTTCCCCGGTCAGGAGGTGATCGACCGTACGTTCATCAACACCTGGCAGGACCAGAAGGTGGTCGACGCGGTCAAGGCGACGGGTCGCAAGCAGTTGATCATCGCGGGTCTGTGGACAGAGATCTGCGTTGCGATGCCGACGATCCAGGCTCTCGGCGAAGGCTGGGACGTGACGGTCGTTACCGATGCGTCAGGCGGCACTTCGGTCGAGGCCCATAAGGTCGCCATCCAGCGCATGACCGCGGCCGGCGCGAACATGATGACCTGGCTGGCGGTGGCTTCGGAATGGCAACGCGACTGGGCCCGCACTGGGCATGCCGCCGAGCTTTCGGAGCTGCTTGTGCAGCATGCCGCCGGCAGCGGCATTGCCTTCCTCTGGGAGCAGCAGCTCCTCAAGACGCCTGTGCCGAGCGAAGGCTGATCCGGGCCGGGATGGCGAGCACTTCGGTGAGGGTCGGGATCGATCCGTTTGCCGGCCCTCGACGACTGGGACGCGCGGATGCTTTTCTTCCTGTCGAAGGGCTATCGCGTCGTCGCGCATGACCGGCTGGGCCACGGCCGCTCAGAGCAGGTCGCCGAGGTCACGACATTGGCCATTACGCGGCCACGATATCAGGCGGCCATTTCCACCGGCAGGCCGGCGGCTTTCCATTCCGGCATGCCCTCATCGAGGCGGCGCGCGGCAAGTCCGAGCGAGCGCAGCGCGGCCACCGCCTCGAAGGACATCACGCACCACGGACCGCGGCAGTAAGCGACGACTTCCCGGTCAATAGAGGCGTTGGCCGACCACGTCTTGATTTCGCCGAGCGGGACATTGATCGCGCCAGGCACATGGCCGAACGCGAACTCGTCCGGCGGACGGACATCGATCAGCGTCACCAGCCCGTCGCGCATCAGTGCCTGGAGTTCCTCGCGCCCGACTGGCCGCATGTTGTCCCGTGCCTCGAAATAGCCGCGCACGATGCGGTCGACTTCGGCGAGATGCCGCTCGGCAACGCCGCGCACCGAAGCGAAGGCGGCGAGCACGCTCTCGTCCGCGAGCGTGTAGCGGACGAACTTGCCATCGCGTTCGGCCGAGACGATGCCGGCGCGGCGAAGCGCCTGCAGATGCTGGGAGATGTTGGCAACGGGCTGGGCGAGCTTCGCCGCTAGCGCCTCGACGCTGCGCGCGCCTTGCGCGAGATGCTCGATCATTTCCAGGCGCAACGGGTGGCCGAGCGCCTTGGCGACGATCGCGAATTGTTCGTAGAGCGCCTGCTTCGGATTGCGGATTGACATTGGCCTTTCAGCGACGCATCGTCATTCAATAGAATTATTGAATGACAGTTTCGGCTTGCTGTCAAGCTGGGCGGCTCGCCCGGCGCCGCCGCCTGTTCGGAGGAAACGCGATGATTCTCAGGCAATTCCTGCATAGCGACCCGGTTGCCGCCTCCTATCTGTTCGGCTGCGGCGGCAAGCTTCCGCGGCGGTCGTCGATCCGGTCGGCGATATCGCGCCCTATATCGAGGCGGCGCGCGCGACGGGCATGCGCATCCTCTACGTCGTCGACACGCATATCCATGCCGACCACATCTCGGCCGGGCGAGCACTGGCCGAGGCGACCGGCGCCGAATACGTGCTGTTCGAAGGCGCCGAGGCCGGCTTCCCGTTCCGGCGCGTGAAGGACGGCGAGGTGCTTGAGCTCGGCAACGTGACGGCGACCGTGATGCACACGCCCGGCCACACGCCTGAGCATTTGAGCCTTTTGGTCACCGACCGGACGCGGTCGACCGAACCCTGGTTCGTGCTCACCGGACACACACTGATGGTCGGCGATCTCGGCCGCACCGAGCTTGCTTCAAGCGCCGAGGACGGAGCGCGCGCGCTCTATGCCAGCGTGCGCCGGCTGAAGGAATTGCCCGACCACATCGAGGTGCTGCCGGGCGCCTATTCCGGCTCGGTCTGCGGCCGCTCGCTCAGCGGCAAGCCGACATCGACCATCGGCTTCGAGCGGCGCTTCAACAAGGCCTTCCGCATCGAGGACGAGAACCAGTTCGTCGCCGCCATGACCGCCGACATCCCGCCCCCGCCGCCGGACGCCGCCCGGACCCGGGCCGCGAACGCCGGGGCTCGATCTTGAGCGCAGCCGCATCTGCTGTAGCGCTCGGCCTCAAGGCCAACTGGAAGCAGTTTTCGCTTTTGGTGCTGATCAACGCTTTCGTCGGCGGCATGGTCGGCATCGAGCGGACCGTCGTGCCGCTGATCGGCGCGGAGGAGTTCGGCGTCGCTTCCACCACGCTCGTCGTCTCGTTCATCGTCAGCTTCGGCGTGGTCAAGGCCTGCGCCAACCTCGTCTCCGGCCAGCTTGCCGACACATGGGGGCGCAAGCGCGTGCTGATCCTCGGCTGGCTGTTCGGCCTGCCGGTGCCCTTCATCATCATCTGGGCGCCGGGCTGGGGCTGGATCGTCGCCGCCAACGCGCTGCTCGGCATCAACCAGGGGCTCGCCTGGTCGATGACCGTGATCATGAAGGTGGATCTCGTCGGGCCGAAATCGCGCGGGCTCGCCGTCGGCCTCAACGAGTTCGCCGGCTATCTCGCGGTCGGCATCACCGCTTTCCTCACCGGCTATCTGGCAAGCCGCTACGGGCTGCGCCCGGTGCCGATCTATCTCGCGTCGGCTATGCGATCCTCGGCGCCGCGCTGTCGATCCTTTTGGTGCGCGACACGCGCGAGCATGTGCGGCTGGAACTGGCGAACCATCCAAAAGCCGCTTCGCCGCTCAGTTTCCGCGAAATCTTCATGCTGACCTCGCTCGGTGACCGCAACCTGTTCGCCGCCTCGCAAGCCGGCTTGGTGAACAATCTGAACGACGGCATGAGCTGGGGCCTCTTTCCCCTCTTCTTCGTCGCCAACGGGCTCGGCGTCGAGCGGATCGGCGTCCTCAAGGCGGTTTATCCGGCGGTCTGGGGCGTCCTCCAAGTGGCGACCGGACCGTTGAGCGACCGCTGGGGCCGCAAGGGCCTGATCGTCGCCGGCATGTGGGTGCAGGCAGCGGGGCTTCTGCTCACCGCCATGACCCGAGATTTCGGCTGGTGGCTGCTGGCGAGTCTTTTGCTCGGCCTCGGCACGGCGATGGTCTATCCCAGCCTGATCGCGGCGGTATCTGACGCCTCGCATCCCTCCTGGCGGGCGCGCTCACTCAGCGTCTACCGCTTCTGGCGCGACCTCGGCTACGCAATCGGAGCACTGTCGGCGGGCCTGATCGCCGACTTCTTCGGCTTCGTCGCAGCGATCGCCGCAATCGCGGCGCTGACCTTCCTGTCGGGCGTGATCGTAGCGGTAGCGATGCAACAGACGACAGCGCCCACGCCGGCACGAAGCGACGGCTAGTGGCGAAAGCCTGATGCTTGGTACGGCACGAGTTGACCCGGATGGGACCTCACAGCCCGCTGACAGAGGGCAGCAAGGCCATGGCCAGTCCTCCTGAAAACTCTCGTTCTCGCGGGGCATTTGAGGTATGCTTATACGCCTATAAGCGTGCTGCGTCCTCCGGTTTGCCTTGGGGAGATGCCAAATGCGCAGGCTCCTGCCTTTCATCGCGTTACCGCTTGTATATTTCCCGATTGAATTGCGCGCCGCCGCCATTCATGACGCCGCGAAGAACGGCGATGTCGCGGCGATTACGGCAGCGCTCGACGCAGGTGCCGGCGTCGATGAGAGCGATGGAGACGCAACGCCGCTCTATTTTGCGGTCATGATGGGCCACATCGAGGCGGCAAAACTGCTCATAGAACGTGGTGCGGACGTCAACGCCCAGACGACTTGGGGTCGCCCGCTGATGGCGGCTATGGGGAAAGGCAAGATCGACCTGTTAAAGCTTTTGCTGGAGCATGACGCAGATCCAAATTCGGACCGTGACGGCGAAGCCGCCCTTCATGTCGCCGTCATTCTCGGCTGTCTCGACTGCGTGAAGGCACTGGTCGAGGCCGGCGCGGACGTGAATGCGAAGACAAATGACGGCAAGACACCGCTCCATCTGGCAAAACGCAAGGGGCAACGTGAAGTTGCCGACTATCTCATTTCGCACGGCGTCGTCTTGCCAACACCAGCCCCGATCTCGATGAAGTTGGCTTCCGCCGATGTCGAGAAAGGCCGGACCTACTTCACCCGTGTGTGTCACGGTTGCCACAATGCCGAACCAAAGGGAGGGACCAAAGCGGGACCGAACTTGTGGGGCGTCGTCGGCCGCGACAAGGCATCTATGGCAAATATGGATTATTCTGACGCCTTGCTGAGCTGGGAAGCACGTGGACGTACGAAGACCTGAACAGATATCTCTTCGGGCCCATGCTCACCACGCCGGGCGTTAAGATGGAGATGTCTGGTGTTCCCGACGAGACCGAACGGGTCAACCTGATCGCCTACTTGCGCACACTCAGTGACAAGCCGATCCCGTTACCCTGAATCGGTAATCTCTTCCGCAACTACTGCATGGCCTGCGCCGTCTCCCAGCGGGCATCGCACGCCGATGAAGCGATCATCGAACACCTTTGACGGCTTTGGCGCTACCAAGTCGTTGCGCCAGCGGCACGCAACGGCAGTTTCGCCGCCCATTGCAGGGATTCGACTTGGGCACCAAGCGTCAGACTTTCGCCGCTAGCAGCGCCGCGTTTACGATATCCGAAGCTTCATGCTGCTAGAGATGAGCCTGTCCGGTACTATTGCGCAGGTGAATTTTCCTCGAGATCCTTCATGAGCAGCTCGACGCGCATGCCGTGGGTGGACACGGCAAAAGGTCTTTCCATCATCCTGGTGGTGATGATGTATTCCGCCTACAACACCGGCGAATATACCGGCGGCGTCGGTTTCCTGCACTATGTCATCGGCTTTGCGACTCCCTTCCGGATGCCGGAATTCTTCCTGATCTCCGGCCTGTTCCTGTCGCAGGTGATCGACCGGCCATGGCGGCGCTATGTCGACCGGCGTGTCGTCCACTACCTCTATTTCTATGTGCTGTGGGCGATCATCTCGATTGGGCTGAAGATCGGCATCTTCAGCCGCGACCCCGCCGGTATGCTGCATGATCTCGCAACGGCCGTCGTCCAGCCCTATGGTGTGCTGTGGTTCATCTACATGCTGGCGGTGTTCGGCCTCGTCGCACGCGTCTTACGCGAGCTTGGCGTGCCGCACTGGGCCGTGATTGCGGCTGCGGCCGCGCTGCAAATGTGGGCGCCGCATTCGGATAGCTATGCCCTCACGCAATTCGCCGCCTATTTCGTGTTCTTCTATCTCGGCTTCGTGCTCGCGCCGCTGGTGTTCCGGCTCGTCGCATGGACGCAAGATCGGCCGGCGATCGCCGTCGCCGGCCTGGTCGTGTGGGCAATCGTCAACGGCCTGCTCGTCTATTCGCCGGGTTATGCCGTTCAGCCGGTCGGCATGGAGATGGGCCTGGCGGCCTGGCCGCCGCTGCATCTAACGCTTGCCGTCGCCGGAGCGGTGGCGCTTTGCGTCGCCGGCGGCTTCCTGTCGAAGTTCGCCGCGATGGAATGGCTGCGCTGGCTCGGCGAGCATTCGCTGGTCGTCTATGTCGCCTTCACCATCCCAATGTCGATCTTCCGCGGTGCAGCACTGGCCAGCGGCCTTCTGACCGACACCGGCATGCTCAGCCTGGCGGTGCTGCTCGTCTCGGTCATCAGCCCGGTCATTCTCTATTTTGTCGTCAAGCGCACCGGCTTCGGAAACTTCCTGTTCGAGCGGCCGGCCTGGGCGCATATCGACAGGCCGAATGCCGGCCAGATCTCGAACAAGGGCGTTGCTCAGCCGGCACGCGAGGCGGCCTGAGGCAACAGCACGGCCGCCCTAAGCGGCTCAGCTTTTGATAGAGCCCTTCTCCTTCGCGCCCTGTCCGGGACGACGCACGGCCTTGATCTTGCCGCTGCTGCCGCCGCCGCAGAAGAAGCAGCCGCCGCCATCGGATTCCAATCCCGACACGCCTGAGGGCATCGCCACCTCCTGCAGCACGTCGCCCGTCTCAGGATCGATGCGCAGCAGGTCACCCTCTTCGCCTTCCCAAGTGGCATGCCAGAGCTCGCCATCGACCCAGGTGACGCCGGTGACGACACGTTTCGATTCGATGGTGCGGATCACCTTGCCCGTTTCAGGATCGATCTGATGGATCTTTTGTGCCCTGTATTCGCCGACCCAGAGCGAGCCTTCGGCCCAAGCCATGCCGGAATCGCCGCCATTGCCCGGGGCGGGAATGGTGGCGACGACCTTGCCGGTCTTCGGATCGACCTTGTGGATGCGGTCCTCGGCGATCTGGTAGAGGTGCTCGCCATCGAAGGCGGTTCCGGCATGCGAGGCGACGTCGATCGACTGCACGATCGCGCCGCTCTCCGGGTCAAGCGCCTTCAGCTTGTCGCCGGTGGCGAACCAAACATTCTTGCCGTCATAGGTGACGCCATTAATGCGCTCGGCGTCCGGAAAGGGTCCATATTCGCGCAGGATCTCGGCAGCGGCTCGTTTCATTTTGATCTCCATTTGAACAATGGCTGCAGACTAGTCGCTGGGCAGCGGACCCGGGAGTAACAAGACGGTCGGGAATCCGGTCATCGGCGGCGTCATCCAGCGGCGCGCCCTGCCGCGCCCGACCGCTTGCACCTTGTTCGCCGTCGAAAGCTCTTCGAGCGCCCGCTGCACGGTGCGCGCGCTGGCGCCGAGCGCGATCGCCAGCGCGGAACTCGACCACGATTCGCCGTCGGCCAGGAAGGCGAGCACCGCGCCGTGTTCTTCCTCGACCGGCGGCGCCAGCACCACGACCTCGCCGGTATTCAGCGGCGTGAGTGCAAAACCGGCAGCCGTTGCATTGATCTCCGCCAACGCGCTCAACTCGGCGCGCAGCCGTCCCATCTCGACCCTGAGCCGCGCACGATGCGATTCATCGGCGTGCCTGGCGCGGAAGGCGCGCCTCAGCAGCGCCTCCCGCGACGCATCGCCCGGCCAGGCTTCAGCCAGCGTGCGCGCCAGCGCGAACAGCACCGGTCGCGTCGCCAGCGAGACAGCCGTATCTGCCTGTCGCACGACATTGCGGCAGGCATCGATGACGAGCGTGCCGGACGCGAGCAGCGCCTCGACCTCATCGAGTTGGAGCGGTGTTTCCGAACCCTTCGATACGAGCCGTGCGACGGGCGTGTTCACCACCAGCGAGGCGGTTTCAACCTCGGCCTTCAGCGCCGGAATGTTCGCTTCATAGGCGGCGAGTGCCGCCCGGCCGAGCGCGGCCCGCGCGGCCTTCGTCCTCAGGCGCCGGACCGCAATGCCCGCGGCCGCGAGCTCATGCGCGACGCGCGCGACCGGCGGCAACGGCGCCGGATCGAAGCCGGCGAGCAGGCGCTCGGCCTCGTCAGGCGGCCGATCAGGATCAGACGGCGCGCCTCGAGGCTTCCCGCATAGGCGGCATTGACGCGGTCGCCATGCGCGGCAAGCGTCGCACGCGCCGATCGCAATGCCTTCTCCGGCCAGCCGAGATCGCGCGAGACCAGCGCGATCTCGGCTTCGGCGACGACACAGCGAGCCCGCGCCACCGCTTCCCTGGGGCCGAAGCTGCGGGCGGCGCTCTTCAGCAGCACCTTGGCCTTGGCCAGGTCGCCGAGCTGCGCCATAGCGATGCCGCGCAGCGCCAGCGCCGGCGCGTCTTCGCGCAGCGCCACGCGCTTCAAGGCGCCGAGCGGATCACCCGCGGCAAGCGCGCGGCCGGCGGCATTGATCAACGAGTCCATGCAATGCCCGCCTCAGGGTCCGCCGGATCAAATCGCGTCACACTTGTAACTCTCACCATCGCACTGTCCGGCCCTATGTCTGTCCTCGTCACCCCGCAACCAAACCGAAAGAATGGGACAAGAGCAATGACCCAGCAAATGCACACACCACCGGTCGTTTCGCCAGAGGCCTGGGAAGGCGCTTATGACGAGATGCTGGTGAAGGAAAAGACCCTCACCCGCGCCCGCGACGCGCTCGCTGCCGAACGCCGCCGCATGCCGTGGATGCTTGTCGAGAAGAACTATGTGTTCGAAGGCCCGAACGGCAAGGCAAGCCTGCTCGACCTGTTCGAAGGCCGCCGCCAGTTGATCATCTACCGCGCCTTCTTCGAGCCGGGCGTCTATGGCTGGCCGGAGCACGCCTGCCGCGGCTGCTCGCTCGGCGCCGACCAGGTCGGCAACCTCGCCCATCTCACGCCCGCGACACCACGCTCGCCTATGCCTCGCGCGCGCCGCAGGCCGACATTCAGCGGCTGAAGCAGCGCATGGACTGGAAGATGCCGTGGTACACGATCACCGACAGCTGGGATAAGGATTTCGGCGTCGACGAATGGCATGGCCACAACGTCTTCATCCACGACGGCGACCGCATCTTCCGCACCTACTTCGTCAACAACCGCGGCGACGAGGCGTTTGGCACCGTGTGGAGCTATCTCGACGTCACCCCGCTCGGCCGCCAGGAGGTGTGGGAGGATTCGCCCAAGGGCTATCCGCAGACCCAGACCTACAAGTGGTGGAACTGGCACGACAACTACGAAGAAGGCGCCGCGCCCGACCAGAGATGGGTCGAGATTTCGGACGCCGGCGAAGCGGCGTTCCGCAACAAGAACGCCTGAGCGTGAAGCGACTCTGGCGGCGCCACCCGCGCCGCCAGAGCCGATTTTTCCCCAGAGCCCGATCAGTTTGGAAGGTGGAGATCATGAGCATCGACAATCCCGCCCCTCGCCTAAGCGGCTTCGGCCTGGCCGACTGGCTCTGCCTCGCCGCGGCGCCGACCTTCGCCACGATGGCACTGCTGACGGCTGCCTATAGCGGCGGGGACATGATGTGCATGTCCGGGTCCGGAGCTTCGATGCTCAGCGGCATGGTGCCGATGTATCTGTTGATGGCCGCCTTCCATCTGGCGCCATGGCTGCGGCTGGTGGCAGGGCGGGTTGGGTGAGGCAGCTGAGTAAATCCTTCGCCGTGGACGAGCCTCTTTTCCTCCTGTTCGCAGCACTGCAACCCCCAAACTGAAGGAGACTGACAATGCAACACGCTGTTGTTTCACGCGACGACTGGCTAACCGCCCGCCGGGACCTCCTGAAAGCCGAGAAGGAACTCACTCGTCTTCGCGACAAGGTCGCCCGGGAGCGACTCGTCCTGCCATGGGTGCGCATCGACAAGGAATACATGTTTGAAACGCTTGATGGACCGTGCTCGCTCGCCGATCTCTTCGACGGACGATCGCAACTGCTGGTCCAACATTTCATGTTCGCGCCGGGATGGAAGGAAGGCTGCCCGGGCTGCTCCTTCATGGCCGATCACACCGACGGCATGAACATACATCTGGCGAACCACGACGTCACCATGATCGCAGTCTCGCGCGCGCCGCTCGCCGAGATCGAGCGCTACCGCAAACGCATGGGCTGGCAGTTCAAATGGGTGTCGTCCTTCGGCGACGACTTCAACTACGATTTCCGCGTCAGCTTCACACCCGAGGAAATCGCCAGTGGGCACATCGACTACAATTTCGGTGAGTGGTCGGGGACCGGCGAGGAATGGCCCGGCGTCAGCGCCTTTTTCAAGGACGAGGCCGGAGACATCTTCCGCACCTACTCCACCTACGGGCGCGGCGTCGAGGTGATGATGGGCACCTACAATATGCTCGATCTCGCTCCGAAGGGCCGCAACGAAACCGACGGAATGGACTGGGTGCGCCGTCACGATCGCTACGAGTAGACACCCCGAGGAGCGGCCAGGCGGACGTGTGTCCAGCCGTTCACACCGCCACTGGCTTCGGCGGAGAGGGCATCATGGCCCGCTCATAGCTGCGCGGTGCCAAGCGGAACGTCAGCACCGTGACGATCGCGATGCAGGCGAGATGCAGCAGCCAGCCGGCGCGAAAACTGCCGGTGAGATCGTGCAGGACGGCGACGAGCCATGGCGGTATCGCCGCCATCAGGAAGCCGCCGCCCTGCATGAGGGCCGAAAGCGCACCAGCTTCCGTCGGGTCCGGGAGATGTTCGAGCGCCACGATCATAGTGAGCGAGAAAGACCCACCCAGCCCAGCTCCCAGCAAGAGCGCCCAGACGAAGGGCGCGATCTCGGGCCGCAGGACGAGCCCGGCAAAGCCGACCGCCTGCATGGCCAGCGTCAGCCAAAGCCACGGCCGCCGATCCTCGCTTTTGCCTGCAAGCGCCGGCAGCAAGAGGGCCGCGAGCGCCTGTCCCACCGCCATGACCGCCAGCAGGCCGCCGCTGGCGGCACTCGTCCAGCCATGCTCCTGATAGAAGGGCGCAAGCCAGGCCACCGCGGTCGAGTAGCCGCCATTGACGAGGCCGAAGCAAGCCATCAGCAACCATGTGCGCGGCCGTTTGAGGAAGGTGGCTGTCACCCCGCCTCCATGCTTGCGATTGCTGTCGCGCGGCAGGCAGCGCATGGCGAGGACCACGGCGATCAAGGCGGGAAGCGCCATCCAGACTAGCCCGACATGCCAGTCGCCTGAAGCCGTGGCAAGCAAAGGCGCGAGTTGCGCGCCAAGCGCGCCGCCGGCCATCAGCATCGCCGAATAGAGCCCCATGACGAGGCCGACATGGCCTGGAAACTGCTGCTTGACGATGCCGGGAAACAGGGCTTGAACGACCGCTGCCCCAAGTCCGAGCAGGGCCGCCGTTGCCACCATCTCAGCGCCGGTCGAGGCGAACAGGCGCAGAAACGATGCGAGGCCGAGAAGGGCGAGTGCCGCGATCAGGGCTCGGCTCGCCCCGACGCGAGCTTCCAGGGACGGGCCGGCAAAGGCGAACAGTCCCATAAGCAATATCGGCACCAGCGTGAGCAGCGCGATGCCCTGCGTGCCGAGACCGGTCTCGGCACGCACGCTTGCCGCCAGCGGCCCGATGCCGGTGATGAACGGCCTGAGGTTGAGACCGATCAGCACGACGACAGCGAGCATCAGGCCGTTCGGCGAGGTGACCTCGGACCCTATGTCCCTATACGCGTTCATCTCCCGCAACCGCCCTTCCCTCAGCTTGCGCCGGCCGCCAGGAGAAGCTTTTCGATTTCCCTGAAGCCACGGCTTCGCGCATTCCGCAGCGGCGTCACGCCGTCGCCGTCCGCGAGGTTGACATTGGCGCCCGCCTTCACCAGCAGTCCGACGATCTGCTGGTGGCGCTCGCCGCCGTCGCCGAGGATGATTGCCTCGAGCAACGCCGTCCAACCGAGCTTGTTGACATGGTCGACGTCGACGCCGGCCTCGATCAGCGTGCGCACCGTCTCGACATGGCCGCGCTCGGATGCCGGGATGAGCGCGGTGCCGCCATAGCGGTTGACGCTCTTCAGATCGGCGCCATGGGAAAGCGTCATCCTGAGGATTTCGAGATGGCCGCGCGCGCCGGCATAGAGATAGGGACTGTCCTCGATATTGTCCTTGGCGTTGACGTTTGCCCCGGCCTCGATCAGCGCGGTGGCAGCGGCGATGTTGTCGTCGTGAGTCGCGACAAGCAGCGCCGTGGCACCGCTGCCGTCGCGCGCGTCGATCTCAACGCCTTCGGCCAGAAGCTTCTCGATGGTGCTTACATCATCGGTAGCCGCCGCGGCATGCAAAGCGGATTGGTTCATGGCTGCTCCTGATGCAATGGCCGAAACGGACGCGAAGATCAGCAATGCGAGAACAAAAACGGTCGAGAGACGAAACATTCCTCACTCCTGCCGATATCGGCCTGTGATCGGATCGGCCGGGTCGGCCGGCTCGTATTCGAACCTCCAGATAGGAGCGGAAAACGCCATTTAAAAATTAAATGTATGGATCGATATCATTATCGTTCTAAATATAGCCATCACACCGACGGGTTGAAAAAGATGCTCGATCCTCGTCTTCTGCGCGCCTTCGCCGCGATTGCCGACGCCGGCAGCTTCACCCAGGCAGCGGAGCGCCTGAACATGACGCAGTCGACCATCAGCCAGCAGCTCGCCCGGCTCGAGGACGCGGTCGGGCACAGCCTGATCGATCGGGTCATGCGGCCGATCCGGCCGACGGCGGCCGGCGAACGGCTGCTCGGCTATGCGCGCCGCATCCTCGCCCTGCAGCAGGAGGCGGAAACAGCGCTCGGCGATCCGGCCGGCACGACACCCATCCGGATCGGCGTGCCGGAGGATATCGCCAACGCCGCGATGGCCAAGGTGTTCGGCGGTTTCGCCAAGCGCCACCGCGAGATCCGGCTGGACGTCACCACCGGATTGAGCCGCGACATGACGAGGCGCTATCGCGGCGGCGAGTTCGATATCGTCGTGGTCAAGGAAGCCGCCGCCGAGCCCGACTGCCGGGCGAGCTTCTCCGAACCGATAGCATGGTTCGAGAGCGCCGACGCGCCATCCGATTGGCCCGATCCGGTCCCTCTGGTCGCCTTCCCTCCCGGAGGGCTCTATCGCGAAGCCATGTTCGAGCGGATCGAGCGCGAGCAACGCCGCTGGTACATCGCCTTTTCGGGCAGCAGCCTTCGCAACGTGCTGGTCGGCGTGGAGGCCGGGCTCGGCCTCTCGCTCCTGCCCCGCAGCGCCATAGCCGGCCATCGCGTCCGGCACTATGCGCCGTTCGGCGCGGAGCCCTCGATGGTGGTTTCGCTCTATGCCTGGGAGAAAACGGGGCCGGTCTCGGAACTTGTCGAGCAGATGGCTGCCATTCTTGGCACAAGGCAGCAAGCGTCCGAACAGCCCTGACGCGTCAAACCTCCCCGACTCTGAACCGCCGCATTGCCTTCCGCGCCTGCTCGCTCAATAGTCGGGCCAATGTTGCAGGCGATAGCGAGTCACTGGTCTACGCTTATCCTCGCCCTCTCCCTGGCGATGGCGGCGGTCGGCATCGTCCACGCCATCATGACCAAGGAGGACGTACGCGCCGCCACCGGCTGGGTCGGCGTGATGCTTCTGTCGCCCTTCCTCGGCGCCATCATCTACGCCATCGCCGGCATCAACCGCATCCGCCGCGCGACGATCAGCGCCATGCGGCCGGTCACCGGCGAGGCCGCCGAGGCAAGGCACGACCGCGACGTCGCCATGGAGGCGTTGATCAGCGCCCAATACGGCCAGCGCTTCATCGGGCTGAAGACGCTCGGCGACAGGGTGGCGCGGCGGCCGCTGACGTCGGGAAACACCATTGCCGTGCTCGAGACCGGCGACGAGGCCTATACGGCGATGTGCCGGGCGATCGACGGCGCGCACAAAAGCGTGCTTCTCGAGACCTATATTTTCGACAATGACGCGGTCGGACTGATGTTCGTCCAGTCGCTTGCCGGCGCGGTCAAACGCGGCGTCACCGTGCGCGTGCTGATCGACGCCGTCGGCGTGCGCTATTCCGTGCCCAGCGTTCTCCACCAGCTGAAGGAAGCCAACGTCGCCGTCGACCTCTTCAACGGCAACATCGTCATGGGCCTGAGACTTCCCTATGCCAATCTTAGAACCCACAGGAAGATCCTGGTCGTCGACGGCTCGGTGGCGTTCACGGGAGGCATGAACATCCGCAAGGGCTTCTCCGCCGAATTTGCCGGTTCCGACAGTTCCAGGGACACGCATTTCGAGGTCACCGGGCCGGTGGTGGCCGACCTGTTCGCGGTCGCCGCCGAGGATTGGCGCTTCGCCGGCAACGAGGCGCTGAAGGGCGACATCTGGCAAGTCGAACGAACCGCCCCGCCGCCCGGTCAGCCGATGCTGATCAGAGCCGTGGCGACGGGCCCGGATGCCTCGAACGAAACCAACCACAAACTGCTGATGGGGGCGTTTTCGGTCGCCCGCAAATCGATCCGTATCATGTCGCCCTATTTCCTGCCGGACCGTGAGCTGATCAGCGCGCTGACCACGGCCGGCCGGCGCGGCGTCGAGATCGACATCGTCGTGCCGGCGGTAAACAACCTTTTCCTTGTCGACCATGCGATGACGGCGCAGTTCGACCAAGTGCTGAAGCACTATTGCCGCGTCTGGCGCCACGAAGGCCCGTTCGACCATTCCAAGCTGATGGCGATCGACGGTGTGTGGGCCTATGTCGGCTCGTCAAATCTCGCGCCCGGTCGCTGAGGCTGAATTTCGAGATCGACATGGAGATTCTGGATGCCGGCTTCGCCGCCGGTATCGAGGCCCGCATCGGCGGCGCGATGGCTTCCGCACAGCCGGTGACACTGCAGACGCTGAAGGCCCGGCCGTTCATCATTCGCGTTTTCGACCGATTGCTGTGGCTGGGATCGCCCTATCTTTAGACGAGGAAGACGAGCATCAGACCAATGGAGCGAAACGCACGCAACCTTCCCGAGACCGTGCTTCTGTCGATCCGCGGCAGAAAAATGCGCAAGGCGACGTCCACACCGCGCAAGCGGGTAGAAGGCGCCGAGATGGTGGTCGCCTCCTACAACGTCCACAAATGCATAGGCACCGACCGAAAATTCGACCCCGAACGGACCGCGCGCGTCATCCGTGAAATCAGCCCCGATGTCATCGCGCTGCAGGAGGCCGACAACCGCTTCGGCGATCGCGCCGGGCTGCTCGACCTCAACCGTCTCGAAATCGAAACCGGACTGGTGCCGGTACCGATCACCGGAAACAGTAAGGCACATGGCTGGCGCGGCAACGTGCTTCTGTTCAAGCGCGGCACGGTGCGCGACGTCCATCAGATCAAGCTGCCGGGCTTGGAGCCGCGCGGGGCGCTGGTCGCCGAGATCGATCTCGACGAGAGCCGGACGCTGCGTGTGATCGCGGCCCATCTCGGCCTCTTGCGCCGCTCGCGCTCTGAACAGGCGCGCGTCGTGCTCGATATCATGAGCAGCGTGGATGAAAGGCCGACGCTTTTGCTCGGCGACCTCAATGAATGGCGCCTCGGCAACCGCTCGGCGCTCAACACGCTGCACACGACCTTCGGTCACACGCCGCCGGCGGTGCCCACCTTTCCGTCGGGCCTGCCGGTGCTGGCGCTCGACCGTATCATGGGCAACCGGCACGGCATGGTCTCAGCCGTGGAAGCGCATGACACGCCGCTCTCGCGAGTCGCCTCCGATCATTTGCCGCTGACCGCTTTCGTGCATCTCTAGCCGAGCTAAGCGTTGGCCGCTGCATGGCTGGCCGTCGGCGCCATTGGCGGCCCGATGATTTCGGCCTCATAGCGGGCGCTCACGCGCTTCAGAGCCTCGATATCGGGCGGCGTCGCAGGCGGCAATCCTTGCGCCTCCGCCGGCCGTCCGCCCTCGATGAATACCCGCTCGCCGCCGCCCGGCGTCAGCAGCGTCAACATCCGCGCCGGTTTGTCTCCTTCGACCACGAAAGTGTGGGGAACGTTTCGCGGCAGGAACACGAATGAGCCGGCGGTGGCCCGGAAGGTGCGATCGCCGCATTTCATCGTCAACTCCCCTTCCAGCACGTAGAAGGACTCGTCCTCGCGGCGATGGATGTGGAGCGGCGGCGAGAAACCCGGTGCGATCAGCGATTCCAGCAGGCCAAAGCCACCTCCGGTGCTGGCCTCGGTGGCCTTCACCGTCATGCGGTTCCTCAGAAACCAGATCGCCTCCCCCTCGCCCGGTCCCAGGAAACGGGCGTCATCGGCGGTATGGCTGGAGATTGTCATGAAAGCCCTCTTTCAATTTGTCCAATATTCTATTGCACTCTTGTGCAATTAGTGCACTTCGGTATACTTACCCCGCATGAATGTCAATCCACGCCTCCGCACCGCACAGAAGCGTCGCACGCGCAAAGCGATCGTCGACGCGGCGATCACGCTGCTTGCCCGCGGCGAGACACCGACCGTCAACGACGTGGCGGCCGCGGCCGACGTCTCGCGCCGGACCGTCTATCTCTATTTTCCGAGCTTCGACCAGCTGCTGCTCGATGCGACCGTCGGCGCGCTCAGCCAGGCGTCGGTCGATCGCGCCATCGAGCAGGCGAGCGATGACGGCGAAGCGCGCGTGGAGCATCTGGTCCGCGCGCTGCATCACGTCAGTCCCGAGGTCGAGCGTCTCGGGCGTTCGCTGATCCGCCTGACCGTCGACACGAACGGCGCGCCAAACGAGGAAGGCGTGCCGCGTCGCGGCTACCGCCGGATCGAATGGATCGAGTCGGCGCTGTCGCCGCTGCGGGATCGGCTGGATCCGGACCGATGGAATCAGCTTGTCCGGGCGTTGGCATGGTGATCGGTTGGGAGGCGCTGATCGTGCAGCGCGACGTATGCGGCCTTGGCGCGGAAGAGGGTGAAAACCTTTCGGTGTGGGCAGCCAACGCTCTTGTGCAGGCCGCACTCGAGGATGAGCGCAATGACGGCACCCCGTTATCACGGAGTTAGGAGTTCGGAAGGCCGGCCCTCGACAGCATTTCAAGGAAGCGGGCGTGATGGTCTTCCTTCACATAGCGCGGCAGAAAGCCGGGACAGACATTGCCCAGGTTGAGATGAGGCAGTTGTGACAGGCAATGATGGATGGCGCGTGAGGCTTCTTCATTGTTTCCGGTCGCCGAGGCAGCGGCCGCCCAATACAGGGCGCCGCGGACGAAACCCGGCTTTGTCCTGACCACCCTGCGGGCGACTTCGAGCGCCCTGCGGTCGTCGCCGCCGGCGAACAGCGCCACGGCCAGACCGTGATGGCGCCAGAAGTCGATGACATCATGCGCGCCGAGCCGGATCGCTTCATTGGCCTCGCGCAGCGCCTCGCTCACTTGGCCGCGCAGGCCGTAGAGCTCGCCCAGGTCACCGTGGCCGCTCGGATAGCTCGGGTTGAGGCTGACGGCGTGACGGCATTCGACAATCGCCTCGTCGACCCGACCGTCACACAAATAGGCAAAAGACAGGATGCAGCGGGCGATTTCATCGTCCGGCACGGCCCGTACCGAATCTTCGGCAAGCCGGATCGCCTTGTTGACGTGCTCCCGCTTGCCCGGCAGCGCGCCGAAGGCAAGCCCCATGGTCGTCGCGATGGAGAGTGTCCGCTTCGCCCGGGCATTTTCAGGGGCAATCGACAGCGCCTTCGCGGCGAGCTCCTTCGACTCCAACAGCGAATCCCTGGTCATCTCGAAGTACTTCATCAGAGCTTCATTCACCAACCTGCGCACTTCGGGAGAGCCTGGCGGACTCTTGTCGCGAACTTTCCAGTTGGTCAGTTGAAGTTCGAGCTGACCGCCAGCACGACCGACTGTGCGATCCTGTCCTGGAATTCGAGGGCGTTCTCCGAGTGGCTGTCGAATTTCTGCGCCCAAACATTGTGACCGCCGGCAGCGTCAACAAGCTGGACGTTCACCCTCAATCCGGCCCCGGACCTCTGGATGCTGCCATTGAGCATGTAGCGGGCCCGCAGGGTAGCCGGCGCCTTGGAATCCTCGCCGCTTTCCGAGGGCGGGAGCCTGAGAGAACGACATAGTTGGCCACCTCGGAGAGGGCCGTGGTGATGTCATGAACGAGGCCCTTGGCGAAGAAGTCGTCGCCTCGCTTTCCCGTCAGATTGACGAAGTCGCCGACACTGATGGATGGACGCCCGAGGCGCTGACCGGCCGGAACCGCATTTGCCGGCTGCTGACCTGGCGAAGTATCGGCAACAGAGAGCGATTGCCAAAGCGCTCGGGTCTCCGGGCTGACGTTGACACCATACTCCTTCTTCAACACGCTTCTGCATACCTCGAAGGTTCGCAACGCCTTGTCTCGCTGTCCGCAGGCTATGAGCAGTTCCATCTTCAGCCGGTAGGATTCCTCTCGCGTCGGCTCCATGGCCAGGATTCGATCGGCCACGGCCAGCCCGCTTTCGGCATCCACGAGACGAGCGAGCTTCTCCATCGACTCAAGCGCGCGGCCCAGCAGCCTTTCGCGTTCCAATGCCGCCCAATCATCGAAAGCATTGCTGCCGAGGTAGAGGCCATCGAGGAATGGCCCGGCGTAAAGTGCCAGAGCCGTTTCGAGTTCCGGCGCGGAACGGGCTGACAGGCCCGTTTCGAAGTCCTCCACGTCAACCCGCACCGCGCCCGGCCTGATGCCGATCAGCTCCTTGCGGGAATGGATGATATCGATGCCCGCCCGTGACAGATCCTGGCGCAGGACGCTGAGCGTTTGCCGCAGACTGTTGCGCGAGTGTTCGCTGTCGCTATCGCCCCACAAGAGGTCGGCCAGCCTCTCCCGTGGCGCCGCCATGCCCGGACAGCGGGCCAGATAGGCGAGGATCGCGGGGCCGCGCTTTCCGGTCAGCCAGACCGGGTCGCCGGTTTCCTTTTCAAGCTGGAACCCGCCGAAGAGTGAGATATTGCCGACAGCGACGCCGTCCCAACTTACCATTGTTTAACAGGCCCCAGCCTGACGGAATCCTAACTCAAAACTAACGCTTCGCAAACCGTAAGACCGCGCGTTCAAGCGCTGTCGTGACGGCAGATCAACTAAGCTCCCCACGAAGGGCCTAGCGTAGTGATATGCAGCCGAGCCGCCGATCGTTTTGGCCAAATTCCGGAGATCTTCTACCGCACCGGAATAAGCCATTTCTATCTTTAAGTAGAAACGAAACTAGAGATTATATTATCTCATAACAATCATGACACTACTTACGCGAAGTTGGCTTTCTCTGACTGTTGTTCTTTCTATTGTTATTACTATTTTGTCTGTTCTTGTAAGGTTGCAGAATGAGG
The DNA here is from genome assembly GCF_001510895.1 of Mesorhizobium loti. Classification (GTDB taxonomy): domain Bacteria; phylum Pseudomonadota; class Alphaproteobacteria; order Rhizobiales; family Rhizobiaceae; genus Mesorhizobium; species Mesorhizobium loti_A. Next base: position 59,041 of record NZ_LPWA01000113.1, read on the forward strand.
CCGTCTATTCGCAGCTTCTGCGACAGCGCCTTTCGGTCATCGCTGCGGCGACCGCCGCCCCTTTCAGGTCGGTCTCGGAGTTGGGTCTGCCGATCGCCACGATACGCAATGCAGAGGATCTGCTGAACCGGGCCTATCGGACAGACCCGGCCATTTCCAACATCGTGTTGCTCGATACATCGGGCGACGTCGTCTCGTCAGTGTCGAACGAACCCATTCCATTCACCGCGCGGCAAATGGGGCGCGCCATGGAAGAGGGCTCAAATGGCATGTGGGATCTTGAGACAGCAGCCGCATTGGTCAGCGGCGCAAGCATACTGGACGAGAGCGGTGAACCGTCAGGTGCGTTAGCAGTCATTTACCCGACGGAGGAATTGCGGACGCACAATAGCCTGATCAGTTCGAAGATTCGGATGTCGGCGGTGGCGCTCCTGGCCGGATTCTCGGCACTGGCCTACGTTGCGCTGCGCTACCGGCTGCGCGCGACCGTTCGGACCCTCGACGATATCGCCAGCCACGCCGAAGATGACACCATAGTGGCGGCCCGCGATTTTGCCGATTTTCGCACCGCGCTTGTCGCCGGCACCGCAAAATACCGCGTGGCACTGGCGAACCTTACGGCGATGATGCCAGCCGACCGCGGAGGCAATCCACCGGCAGGCGTGCAGAGCGCTGACGTGATCTCGGTTCCTGACTGCCCCATGGCCATTGCAGTATCGCGCAGGCTTACGCTGCTCATTGCCGCCCTGGTATTGGGGGCAACCGCGTCGCTCGGCGCCGTCGCCTACCGGAGCATAGATCAATCCTTCGCCCCCGAACTTGAAAGACGTACAAGGCTTATCGGCACCATAGCCAATGACGCCATCGCCCGCACGCTCCAGGCCGGCGTACCGCTCGACATGATGGTTGGGGGACGGGATTTCTTCAGGTCCCTGCTTCACGACTTTCCCGAAATCTCCAACTTCGCGCTTGTCACCAACCGCCCCATCCTGGTGGTGGGCGATCAGCCCCCGACGCCTACGATGCTTGGGACCGGGACCACGGTGCCGATCGTCGTCGACGGCAAGGCGATCGCCAATCTCGTCGTCATCAAGAATGCCGGCTACCTGTCGCGCGAGTTCCGGGATGTGGTTCTCGACCTCCTGGTCGTGACTCTGGTCACAATTCTTTTGGCCGTCGAGCTGGTTTCGGTCATGACCAACCACTCGCTGGCCGGACCGCTGAACCGCCTCGACTACATCCTGAAGCTACAGGCGGCCGGCGATTTCTCCCGCAGCATACTGGCAAACGGGATCAGCGCCGTCGATCGGCTGGGCCAAGCCCTTTCCTTGAGGGCGGAGCGGCTTGGGGCAATGATGGCGGCCGTTCGCGGACCGCCCGACGGCAACCGCGCCCTGCAATTGGAACCAGGCCTCATCATCCCGGCCGGCAGGCCGTTGATGATGCGGTTCTGCAGCCTCAGCGACGTGCGGCTGCCCCTCTTCCTGATCGCGGCGGCCGACTCCTTTTCGCTGTCGTTCTTTTCGCTTTATGTCCGCGACGCTGACAACCCGTTGACCTGGCTCAATCCAGGCATCGTCATCAGCTTGCCGCTGGCCGCCTATCTCATCGCCATCGTTGCCGGTTCACCCTACGCGCGACCGCTGTCCAAGCGCTTTGGCCACCGCAACCTGTTCCTGTTTGCATCGATCCCGGCGGCTCTCGCCAACATTGGCTACTTTATTTCCAGCAATGTAGTGGAAATCATCTTTTTCAGTGTTCTCAGCGGCATCGGCTATGCCTTTGCCTCGCTCTCCTGCCAAGACTACGTCATCGACGCTGCCCCAAAGGAGCAACGCGGCCAGGCGCTCGGCCTGTTCCACGTGGCACTGTTCGGCGGCTTTTATGCCGGAACTGCGTTGGGCGGCGTGATGGCCGACCGCCTGGGCGAGCGAAGTGTATTCCTGGTCTGCGCAGCTTTGATCCTGACTTCGGCTGCTATGATCACCCAGATGCTGCCCGCAGCCAGCCGCGTTCCGGCGATGGCCAAAACCAGCGATCGCGCCAGCCTCGGGCAGTTGCTTGGAGCGATGGCTGACGGGAAATTCGCGACACTCTTGTTTGGCATTATCCTGCCCCAGACGATCCTCGATCAGGTCTTCATCTCGTACCTGCTGTCGCTGCAGATGAATGCGCTGGGCGCGTCCACAGCCGATACCGGACGTATGATGATGATCTATTTTCTCATGGTCATCCTGTCGGGATCGCTTTACGGGCGGCTGCCGGCGGACAAGATCCCGACTGTGATCATCACCATGGCCGGAGCGCTGCTTGGCGGAGTGACGCTGCTCGCGGCGGCGGCAATGACCAGTGGCTGGACCATGCTTGCCGCCGCAATCGGAACCGGCCTCGGCTACGGACTGGTAACCGGGCCCCAGACGGCCACGATAATGGAGCTGGCTGAAGGACGGCTCGCCCATATCGGCTCGGAAAAGATCCTCGGCACTGTCAGGGTCATGGAGCGGCTCGGCAGCGTCGCGGGCCTGATCGTCATTGCCGGCGTCGCGGGAAGGTTTGGCTACTCCGCCGGAATGGGCCTGATCGCCGTTTTGGTGCTGGCCGGAGTCGGCACGTACTTCATCTACCACGTGGCAAGCCCGGGCTTGCCGATTATGGACGGGAGGAAAGCATGAAATTCGCGAATCATATGTTGGTCGGGACCGTTTTGGCTGCTTGCGTCGTTCTCCCGCCTACGGCGGAAGCGGCAAAGAAGACTGTCGTGATGATCACCTGGCTGGGCTGCGAGGATGTCTGTAAAGGCTGAAGGATTCGCTCGAGGAAAAGAAGGTCGATGTCAGCTTCATCGTTGACGACGCGGCCCAGGACAAGGAAAAGCTGCCCGGCTTCATCAAGGACGCACGCCAGCGCAAGGCCGACGTCGTGGTCACCTGGGGCACAAAGACCACGCTCGGCATGGTCGGCACGTTGAAGGACCGGCAGAATCCCGAACTTCTCAACGACATCCCAGTGGTGTTCACCGTCGTGGCCGACCCGGTCGGGTCGGGCATCATCGAGAGCTACGACAAAACCGGCCGCGCCAACGTGACCGGCACCCGAAACAGGGTCCCCGAAAGCGTCAACATCAAGAGCATCACGCGCTACCTGCCGAGCTTCAACCATCTGGGTCTCCTGTTCGATCGCAGCGAGCCCAACTCCGTGAAGAAGATGGAGGAACTGACGGCGTTGTCACAGAAAATGAAGTTCGCTTTCAACGCCTTGCCGCTCCCGACACTCCCCGACGGCACGCCGGATCCAGCCAAGCTGCCCGACGCTGCCGCCCAGTTGAAACAGGCCGGCGTGCAGTTCGTCTATCTCGGTTCGAGCACGTTCCTGGAGAAGAACGCCGACGCCTTCACCAATGCTGCCGTGGCCAACGGCCTGCCAGTTCTCAGCCCCTACGAGCATCTGGTCAGCGAGTCTCAAGCGCTGATGTCGGTGGCGGCCCGCGACTACGACGTCGGCAAGCTTGCGGGAGATCAAGTTGCCAAGATCCTGATGGAGAACGCCAAGCCAGGTGACATGCCGGTCGTAGCGATCGACAAGTTTGCCTATCTGGTGAACATGAAGGTTGCCAGGAAGCTCAACCTGCTCCCGCCGGTCGAGTTCCTGCAATTTGTAGAGAAGGTGGAGTAGCTTTGGCCAAGAACTGCCTTGCCTCCTTCTCCAAATTCTAACTCAAAACTAACGCTGTAGAACCTCCGCCGCCCCGCCTCCAAGCGCTGCCGTGACGATAGGTCAGTTAGATTTCGCTGAATTAGTTGTGCCTGAAACCTGTCATGGGTTTCCGCCCGGATATACAGCGAATGTCGAAGCTCACAGCCAACTTGCTGCTCCTGCTTGCGGACGCCGCCCTCTGTCGCGAACAGGTGCGCGGCAGACTTCCTGCGTCGCCGGACCGTCAAGCCGGAAAGCGCGCCCATTCATTGCTGAGGCTGGCGACGCTCGCGGCCGTGGCGCTCTGGGGACCGACCGTGGGTGCCGCCGACGTCGATGGTGCGAGGCTGAATGTCGATGTCGCGGTCGTCTTCGCCGTCGACTTCTCCTCCTCGATCGACCCCAAGATCGCCGACATGCAGCGCGAGGGGCACGCCGCGGCGCTCACCTCACCGGAAATCATCAGGGCCATATCGCAAAATTACCTTGGCTGCATCGGCGTGGCCTATTTCGAATGGTCGAGTCCCGGCTACACACGCACCGTGCTGCCATGGACACGCATCTGCGGACTGGAAGACGCCAAAGCGGCGGCGTCTGTGATCAGAAGCAAGGGCGACACCGGCTATATACGCCGAGGCCGGGGCGGCACATCGGTCTCGGCGGCTATCGATGTCGGCAGTCTTCTGCTCGACCGATTCCCCGGAAATGCGATGAAGAAGGTGATCGACATCTCCTCCAATGGCGAGAACAATGACGGGCTTCCCGTTCAGCCGAGCAGGCTGAACGCCATCGCCAAGGGATACACGATCAACGCGATCGCCATTCCAGCGGGCGGCGAGGATCCCAAGCAACCGCTGGCGTCCTATTTTGCCAGGTCCGTCATCGGCGGCTCCCAAGCCTTCGTGATGACGCCGAAGGGGCCGCACGATTACGTCGCTGCCCTTCGCCGCAAGCTGGTGACCGAAGTGAGCATGAACGTCGACGGTCCGGCAGCAGACGCAGCAGCGTTGCTCGCGCCGGCTGCAGGAATTCAATAGATGGCGCGCTGCATCGCGCCAGATGCGGACGCAGCGCCGGCCGCCTCACTCCTCCCTTAGCCAGACCAGCATCTCGCCGGGATCGCGATTGTCCCAGGCAAAATAGGGAATCGCCTTGAGCTTCGTTTCTTCGATCTCCGGCGGCTCGGGGCGGTAAAGATCGCTGCCCCAGTTTTCCGTCTCGGCCCTGTTGGCGATGGCCGAGAGGGTGACGATGCCGCCGAGCAGGTTCGGTTCGGGATGCGCCTCGAGCTTCGCCTCACGCGGCAAGGCGATGCGGTGCAGTCCACCGCCATTGTCGGTTTCCTCGACGCAGTAGATCAGCGGGCCGCGCGCCAGCGCGACGCGGCCGATGTCCTGGCGCACCTGCGGGTTAGCGAAAAGCCTCGACATCGACATTTCGAGGTCGAGCTCGACCCGGTCGCCCTGGCGCCATTCGCGCCGGATCGCGGCGTAACCATCGACGGTCGCCGTATCGAGGTCTACCATCTTGCCGTTCACCCGCAGCGCCGCCTGGCGGCACCAGGCAGGCACGCGCAGGTGAAGCGTGAACGCAATCGGCCCATCGGCCTCGATCGCGATCGCGACCGCGCCGTCCCACGGATAATTGCTGGTCTGGACGAGGCTGAGCGGCCGTCCGGCGATCTCGAAGCGCGCGGTCGAATCGCCGTAGAGATGGACGGCCAGCGCATCGTCGGCGAGGCCGTAGAAATAGCTGCCGATGGAGGCCACCATGCGGCCGATATTGGGCGGACAGCATGGGCAGCGGTGCCATTTCCAGCGGTGGTGGCCGCCGCGGCTCTCCAGCGGGTTCTCGTAGAAGAACAGCGAGCCGTCGAGCGACAGACCGGAGATCGAGCCGTTGTATAAAGCTCGTTCCATCATGTCGGCGTAGCGGGCGTTCGGACCCATGCCGAGCATGCGGCTCGCCCAGAACACCAGGCCGACGGAGGCGCAGGTCTCGGCATAGGCGGTTTCGTTGGGCAGGTCGTAGTCGTTGGTGAAGCCTCATTGTCGGCGGACGGACCGAGACCGCCGGTGACGTAGAGGCTCTTCGTCGTGAGGTCGTCCCACAGCCGCTCGAGCGCCACTTTGAGCGTGTCGTCGCCATATTCGGTCGCGATGTCGGCCATGCCGGAATAGAGATACATCGCCCTGACCGCGTGGCCGACGACCTTGTCCTGCTCGCGCACCGGCTTGTGCGACTGGTTGTATTCGTAGGTCTTGAAGTGGAAATCCTTCGGGTCGGCGCCGCGCGCCAGCGCCTCCTCGTCGAAATAGTGCGGCTCAAGGCCACGCTGGTCGATGAAGTATTTTGCCAGCTCCATATATTTTTCGTTGCCGGTGGCACGGGCGAGCCTGACCAGCGCCAGCTCGATCTCCTCATGGCCGCAATAGCCCTTCCGCTTGCCGGGCTCGGGGCCGAAGGTGTCGGCGATGTGGTCGGCATAGCGGCTCATGATGTCGAGCAGCTTGCGTTTTCCCGTCGCCTGAAAGTAAGCGACCGCGCCCTCGATCAGGTGGCCGGCACAGTAGAGCTCATGGCAGTCGCGCAGATTGGTCCAGCGCAGGCCGGGCTGGATGCGTTGGTACCAGCTGGAGAGATAGCCGTCCTCCTGCTGCAGCTTGCCGTACATGTCGATGACGGCGTCGATCTTCTTTTCGAGATCGGGATTGCGGCGCCGGTAGAGCGAATAGGCGGCTGTCTCGATCGTCTTGCCCCAGTCGGAATCCCAGAACATCTGCGTCGTCACGGTGCGCGCGGTAAAACCGTCGCTGACATGGAAGGGGATGACGACACGCGGCGACGGCCGATCCGGATCGATCTGCTCCAGCATGCGCGCCTCGACGCAGCGATCGTAGAGGATGCCGGCGGTCTTGGCGGCAACCGCGTCGACACGATCGCCCCAGAAGCCGCGGACATCGACCTGCGGCACAGGCAACGGCCGGAAGGCGAGCTTCGCGGATGTCTCCGCCTTGGTTGAGGCGGCGGGCTGCGATGCGGTCATAACGTCACTCCATTCTGATTATTTGACGGCCCCGGCCATGAGGCCGCGGATGTAGAAGCGCTGCAGCGCCAGGAAGAGGATCAGGCAGGGCACCATCATCACCGTGACGCCCGCCTGCACCGCGCCCCAGTCGATGGCGCCGAAGCGGCCGGACTGAAGCGCCGTCATCATCACCGGCAGGGTGAATTTGGACTGATCGGTCATCAGCACGAGTGCCGCCAGGAACTCGTTCCAGGCGCCGAGGAAGGCGAACAGCGCGATGGTGACCACGCCCGGCCAGACCAGCGGCAGCATCACCTTGACCAGCATGGTGACGTTGTTGGCGCCGTCCATGCGCGCCGCCTCCTCGATCTCGCGCGGCACGGCGTCGAAGGCGTTGCGCATCATGAAGATCGAGAAGGGCAGCTGCAGCGTGACGTAGACGCAGACTAGGCCCGTCAGCGTGTTGTGGAGACCCAGCCTCGTCAGCACCAGGAAGATCGGCGTCAGGATCGACTGGAACGGGATCATGATCGTCGACAGGATGAGGACGAAGAAGAAGTCCCTGAACGGGAAGCGGAAGCGCGAGAAGCCGTAGCCGGCGAGCACGCTGACCAGTACGGAGAGCAACACCGTCATCGCCGAGACGTAGATGCTGTTCTGCGCCGAAACCCAGAGCCCGTCGCCGAACGTGTTCAGCGTCTCATAATTCTCGACCGAGAAGCCGGTGGTCGGCCACGGCGGCAGCGGCGGCTGGCGCGCTTCCTGCGCCGGCTTGAAGGTGGAGAGCACCGTCCACACGATCGGCGCCAGGAACAGCACCGAGGCGATCATGCCGGTGGAATGCCTGGCGAGGCTGAAGGCCGCCTTGCGGTTCTGCGACATCGCCTCGGCCATCAGTCGAGCCCCTCGGGCTTGCGCAGCAGCCAGAGCTGGATGAGGCTGAGCGCCACCAGGATGACCAGGAGCACCATGGAAAGTGCGGCGCCGTAGCCCAGCTTGAACGACACGAAGGACTGGTTGAAGATCCAGTAGACCGCCGTCAGCGTCTGGTTGCGCGGGCCGCCGCGCAGGATGATGTAGAACTGGTCGAAGGCAAGGATCGAGCCGGCGACCGACAGGATCAGCGCCAGCGCCAGCGTGCGGCGCATCAGCGGCAGGGTGATCGCCCTGAATCTGGCGAACGGCCCTGCCCCGTCGATGACGGCCGCCTCCTGCAGGTCCTGCGGGATCGACTGCAGGCCGGTCATCAGGATGATCATGGTGAAGCCGGCGACCTTCCAGACCACCATGGCGATGATCGACCAGAAGGCCGGCTGGAAGGTGGCGAGCAGATTGACCTTCTTCTCGGTCAGGCCGAGGTCGAAGGCGGCCGGGCTGAACAGGCCGGAATCGACGTTCAACAGCCATGACCAGAGCAGGCTCGCCGAGGCGAAGCCCACCACCGCCGGCATGAAGAAGGCGGTGCGGTAGAGATTGGTGAGCGGGCGCGGCCTTTCGATGAAGATCGCCAGCGGAAAGGCGACGGCGAAGATCGCGATGGTGACGATCACCGTGTAGTAGAAGGTGAATTTGAGCGCGTTCCAGAAGCGGGTGTCGCGCAGGATGGCAAAGTAGTTGTCGAGGCCAATGAAGGTGTGATCGCCCATCAGCGGCCAGTTGTTGAGCGACATCCACGCCTCATGCCGAGCGGAATGACGAAGAAGACGACAACGAAGGCGACGGCCGGCAGGACATAAAGCAGGCCCACCCATTGCCGGCGGCTGACGCCGAGGCGTGCTCGGGCGCGGGCGGGCACGGAGGTTGCGGTGATGGCGGTCATGGCCGCTCTTCCGTTGGCGCGGCGTCCCCCTCCCCCTTGAGGGGAGGGTCCGGCCGCAGGCCGGGGGTGGGGTCCTCCGCGACGCGCGCCGACGGGGAGATAGCGTCGAGCACTTCGCGAGCGACCCCACCCGGACCTGCGGTCCGACCTCCCCTCAAGGGGGAGGTGGAGTCGGCGCTACTTCTGCGGCGCCTGGTCGATGATCGACTGCATCGTCTCCTGCGCGTTCGAGATGGCGCCGTCGACATCGTCGCCGAAGAACACCTCGTTGACCATCTGCGTCCACGGCCCGTTGGCGGAGTTGATCAGGTCGTTGAACACCACCGTATAGGGGGTCTTGCCCTTGGCCATCGCCTCGGCCGCCACCTGGTAGCGCGGATCGAGATCTTTCAGCGCGTCCTTGGCGATGTCGCCGCGCACTGGCAGGCTGCCATATTTGGCGAGGATCGTCTGGCCCTCGAGCGAGTAGGCGAAGTCCAGGAACTCCTTCACCACGTCGATCTTCTTGGTGCCCTTGGTGACGACGAAATTGTCGCCGCCGGCGAAGGACGACCAGCCGCCGTCCTTGCCGGGCAGGAAGGTGATGCCATAGTCGATGTCCGGATATTGGGTGTTGAGCGCGCCGATGGCGAAGGCGCCGGACGGCGAGATACCGATCTTGCCGCCGGCGAAGGCGGCGAAGAAGTTGGCGCCAGTGTCGGTCTGCGCGCCTTCAGGCACCAAACCCTTCTTCACTATCGAGCGGTAGAGGTCGATCGCGCCGCGCAGCTGCGGGCTGTCCAGCGTCGCCTTCGAGCCGTCCTCGGAGAGGATATCGCCGCCCGAGGCCCAGATCAGCGGCGTGAAGGTGAAGATGTTGCAGCCGCCGCAATTGCCGGAGAAATAGAAGCCCTTGATGTCGCCGCCGAGCGCGTTGACCTTCTCGGCGTCGGCCTCGATCTCGGCCCAGTTCTTCGGCCCTTTTTCCGGATCGAGCCCGGCCTGCTTGAACAGCTTCTTGTTCCAGATCAGCACCGAAGAATCGGCCGAGAACGGCAGGCCGTAGACGCGGCCCTTGTAGGTGCCGGTCTTCACATGCGCCGGCGACAGGCTGGAAAAATAGGGCAAGGATTTCGCCCAGTCGGTGATGTCCTCGAGCTGGCCGGCGGCGGCGAAGGACGGCGTGTAGATCAGGTCGAGCGACAGCGCATCCGGCGCGGTGCCGCCGGCGGCGGCGGCGCCATATTTCGGAATGATCTCGGCGTTCGGGATGATGTCGAGCTTGATCTGGTCCTTATGCGCCTTGTTGAAGGCATCGACGATGCGCGGCATGAAGTTCGAGCCGTCGGCGCGCACCCAGATGTTGGCGGTCTCGGCGGACGCGGCCTGCAGGCCGCCGCCGATCACGGCCGCGGCTAAAGCCAGCTTGGCAAACATGGTTTTCAAGGTATTCCTCCTCATGGTTCTCCTCCCAGTTTGGTCGTGCCACCCGCGGGGGTCGGACGCGCGACGACCTTTTCACTTGATGCATGTCGTTGTCCCAAAACCGCTGAACACTTTTGGGCGACATGCATTGCTCCTCAACCGCCCGGCGGACGGCCGCATGACTGACGCACCACCAGCCGGCACGGCAGTTTCCTGATGCCCGGCGCGGCCGGCTGGCCGCCCACGAGCGAAAGCAAAGCGAGCCCGGCCTCGCGGCCGAGCGTCGAAAGATTCATGTCGACCGAAGTGAGCGGCGGGCGCGTCGCCTCGGCCACGATCTCCCAATTGTCGAAGCCGATGACGCCGACATCGTCGGGCACGCGGATGCCGCGCTCGCGCAGCGCATCGATGACGCCGCGGGCGATCTGGTCGTTGCCGCAGAAGACCGCGTCCGGCCACCCTTCCCTGCCCGCCTTGCCGAACAGTTTTGCCACTGCATCGTGGCCCCAGGCTTCCGACCAGGCACCAAGCAGCGGCTCGCCGACCGGCAGGCCGTTCTCCTCGAGAACATCGCGGTATGCTTGCGCCCGCGCGTGCACCACCGCGAAGCTCGCCGGGCCGCTGACATGGGCGATGCGCCGGCGCCCGAGCCGGCAGAAATGCTCGACCGCCAGCCGCGCGCCGCCGGCATCGTCGGAGACGAGGCCGACCGCGCCGGGGTCGGGCTGGGTGAAGGCGTAGACGACGGGCACACGCAAATTGGAAAGGTCGACCGGCAGATGGCGGTCGATGCGTTTGCCGGTGGCGATGATGCCGTCGACGCGCTTGTCGAGCATGGCCTCGACATGCAGCTGGCCGAGCCGCGTGTCGTCCTCGACATTGCACAGGAACACCGACACGCCATTGTCGACCAATGCATCCGAGACGCCGGCCATCAGCGGCAGCGAGAAGCGGCCATAGGTATCGTTGGTGAGCAGCCCGACGGTGAAGGAGCGCTTGCGAAGCAGGCTCTGCGCCAGGCTGTTCGGCCGGAAACCGAGCCGCTGCGCCGTCTCGCGGATGCGCTCGCGCGTCTCAGCCGTCATGCGCCCCTGCCCGTTCAGCGCTTTTGAGGCAGTCGCCACGCTGACGCCAGCAGCGGCCGCCACCTCGCGAAGGGTGACGGGCGGCTTGGCGGAGATTGGCGAGGCGTCAGAAGACACGCGCGGCGAATCCTTAGTTGGGAAAAGGTTTTCTCTAATCGCCCTGCGCGGTGACAATGGGTGAGGTCAGCGGGCGCGGAGCGATTTGGGAAAAGGTTTTCTCAAGAGGAGATTAGGGGAAGGTGGGGAGGTTGGCAAGGGGGATACGATTGTGGCGAGCCGTAAGGGAAGCCCCAGCATCATCCCATGAACATCGCCTTGGCTAATTCGGTCAGTTCGGCATCCTCATCACCTCCGCGATATGCAACGACACCGCTCAAAGACTTCGCCTTGCAATCTATGACTAGGTGAAGGCCGACGGTATACTCGTATTCACCTGCCATCGTCATGCCTCGCAACTTCTCAACGTCGAGTTTTATATCGTTGTTTCCACGCTTCTTCACCTCGATTACTGCGCAATTATAATCGGTCTGCCGTCGATGAACGATGATGTCCGGGTAAATGGTGATCGCATTAGTGTCGTCTAGAGGAGCCTCCCCCTCAGGTTTCGGTAGACTCTTCACTTTGTCGCGGAGCCGATTGTACTCACAGTCGACATGCCAATCTTTGAAATAGGGACCGATGTAAACGGCTAAGCGATGCGTCAAGCTGCGTTCGTTGACACCGACCTCAAGAAGATCAGCCTCACCCCTTAGAAATTCCTTCGCGGCTTTGGCCAAGCGAGAAAGAGTGTCCTGCGGTACAGGCATGTCCTTCGGACGCGAAGGATCTTCGTAGTGCTCAAAGTCGCTTTGCAAGGCGCCCTCCCAACATCCCCTTACCGTGTATCCTCTTAGCAGAACAGCATGCGCCCCTTCAAACCCCATTGATCAATCTCAATTCAACATTGATGAGCCTACTCGAATAATCCTGCGTCCAAATTTCCAAGTGGCGAGTCAAGCCGCGAGCCATAACTGGCAGATTCACCTTATCTTCTTCAGTCAGTTGACTCTTTTTACAATAAATTTAATTGTTAAGGCGCCAACCTGAAAGCAAGCAGTGGGTTGAGGGGAGTTGCGTCGTGAGTTCGAGTGCCGGTGCGCTCGCACCTGTGATGACGCCTGTTGCGTTCATCAGAAAGTGGAAGACAGCCTCACTGACTGAGCGCCAAACGGCTCAGGAACATTTCATCGATCTTTGCGCTCTCTTCGGTCATCCAACGCCGACAGAAGAAGACCCCAAAGGTCAATTCTTTGCATTCGAGAAGGGTGCAAACAAAGTGGCGGGCGGGCGGGGTTTTGCCGACGTCTGGAAGAAGGGCCACTTCGCGTGGGAGTATAAACGAAAGAATGGCAATCTCGACGACGCCCTTCTACAGCTTGTCCGTTACGCGCCAGCTCTACAAAGTCCGCCTCTTCAAGTCGTCTGCGATATAGAACGCTTCAGGATTCACACTGCCTGGACCAATACGGTCCCGGTGACGTACGAGATCGCACTTGACGATCTGGCCGAGCCGGCCTCGCGTGAAATCCTGCGCAATGTTTTCTATGACCCCGAGAAACTGAAACCGGCCAAGACGCGCGCTGCTTTGACGGCCGAGGCGGCCGACAAGTTCTCGACAATCGCGTTACGACTGCAAGGATGTGGCACGCCCGATGAAATTGCCCATTTCGTCAATCAGCTCGTGTTCTGCTTCTTCGCCCAAAGTGTGAGACTGCTGCCTGACGGGCTATTCACGAAGCTACTAAGGCGCTCCGCACAGAATCCTGAGAGAGCAAAAGGCTACCTCAGCAAGCTCTTCGAGGCGATGGAAGGCGGCGGCGAGTTCGACCTCACCGAAATTGCGTGGTTCAACGGCGGCCTTTTCGACGGCAGCCGTGCTCTGTCGCTCGACGACGGCGATATCGGGCTGCTGATTGCTGCCGACAGTCTCGACTGGAGTCTGATCGACCCGACAATTTTCGGAACGCTGTTCGAGCGCTTCCTCGACCCGGACAAGAGAGCGCAGATTGGAGCGCACTACACCGATCCCGACAAAATCATGAAGCTGGTGGACCCCGTAATTCTCAGGCCGCTTCGGGCAGAATGGGAGGTCGCGAAACAGCAAATCGCAGAACTATTGAGCGGTGAACGAACGCCGCCAATGCGTAAGAAGCCGCACCGGCGCATGACCCAGATAGAGGCGGCAGAAGAAGTCCGCTCTCAGTTCCTGGAACGTCTGCGCAATTTGCGTATTCTCGATCCGGCATGTGGGTCGGGCAATTTTCTCTATCTTGCCCTCCAAGGCGTCAAGGACATCGAAAACAGAGCGAACCTCGAATGCGAGATACTTGGCCTTAGCCTCAACTGCCACTGGTCGGTCCAGAAATCCTTCGCGGAATAGAAATCAATACACCGGCGGCCGAGCTTGCCCGAACCACGATTTGGATAGGCGACATCCAGTGGCAGTTGCGCAACGGCATTCGATCTAAATCGATTCCCATTCTGCGTAAGCTTAAGGCAATCGAAAAAGGCGACGCGCTTGTCACGATCATGCCATCCCCGGCCAAAAGTGGACAAGACATTATGGCGGCCAAGCCGAAGTTTGTCGCAACCGAATGGCCGGAAGCTGAGTTTGTCGTCGGCAATCCGCCATTCCTTGGCATACGGCTGATGCGCGACGGTTTGGGCGACGAAACCGTGGATCGCCTGTTCGATGTCTATGATGGCCGCGTTTCGCGGGAAGCTGACCTTGTCTGCTATTGGTTTGAGAAAGCGCGTGCTGCTCTGGAATCCGGACGCTCGCGGCGCGTCGGCCTAGTCGCAACCAATTCGATCCGTGGGGGCGCCAACCGAAAGGTCCTCGATCGGATCGCTGTCGATAGCCGCATTTTTGAAGCTTGGAGCGATGAGCCGTGGATCGTCGACGGCGCGGCCGTTCGTGTGTCGCTCATATGCTTCGGCCAGGGTGATGACGCGTTGCGGCTCGATGGCAACGATGTAGCGGCGATCAATCCAGATCTTACAGCAGGAATTACGAACCTCACCCGTGCTCGCCGGCTCGCCGAGAACCTCAACGTTGCGTTTATGGGAGACACAAAGGGCGGCGCCTTTGATGTTCCAGGCGCGCTTGCGCGTGAATGGCTGCGGCTTCCCATCAATCCCAATGGCAGGCCGAATTCAGACGTGCTGCGCCCGTGGCGCAACGGAATGGACATGACGCGCCGAGCGAGAGATATGTGGATTGTCGATTTCGGTTGGGAAATGTCTCAGCAGACGGCCTCGCTGTATGAAGCCCCTTTCGAATACATAAGAGAACAAGTTCTTCCCGAACGCGCCCAAAATCGGCGCGATGCGTATCGTGATCGATGGTGGCGTCATGTCGAACCACGGCCGGGCATGTGGCGGGCGCTGCAGGGAAGAAACCGCGTTATAGTTACGCCCGAAGTCTCGCGGCACCGTGTGTTTGCTTGGCTATCAACACGGATCGTACCGGACCACAAGTTGCAGGTAATTGCCCGTGACGACGATACCACTTTCGGGCTTTTGCTTTCCAAATGGCACTTGGCTTGGTCGCTAGGCGTAGGGTCGTGGCACGGCGTAGGCAATGATCCTCGTTACACCATTAGTTCTTCCTTTGAGACTTTCCCATTTCCAGATGGCCTCACTCCGAATATTCCTGCCGGACGCTATGAGAATGACCCCAGATCAATAGCGATTGCTCAAGCTGCTAGGCGGCTCGATGATCTTCGCAATGCATGGCTCAACCCTGCCGATCTCATTCTTATCGAGCCTGAGGTCGTTGCCGGTTATCCAGATCGCATTTTGCCTAGAGACGCCTCTGCAGCGGCGATCCTGCGCGAGCGGACCCTGACCAATCTTTACAACCAGCGCCCGCAATGGCTTGTCGAGGCACATCACGAATTAGACGCCGCTGTCGCCGCCGCCTATGGCTGGCCGGCCGACATTTCCGAAGAAGACGCCTTGGCGAGGTTACTTGAACTCAACTTCGCACGCACCGCAGTTGATACTGCATCCGCATCGGCGCGAACTACAAAAAAGACGCGACGCAAGACCCCTGGAGAATTACGCGAACAACCACAATTCCTGTTGCCGATTCCGGGTAAGAAGCAAAAACAGCAGCTTCTTCCTCTTGGCGGTCGGGAAACGGTAGCGCATCGACCTGCGACAGCGACAGCACGCCCCGGCAAAGGACGCCGTGCCGGCTAATATGACCTCAGCGAGATAGGCCACCTCACTGCTTAAAACAGTGCTCGCGGTGCCATTGCAGGAAGCGAGGATGCGGGCGTTCAGACAATCGGCTCGGCGGAAGCGCGCGGCGAGTCTTGTTTATGAACCCGTGCACGCTGTCGAGGTCGTTGACCTGTCGCGAGATCAGGATTTCCAGATCGTCTGATAGGCTGATCAACCCGCGATCGAACATCCAATGCGCCGTGCCGGATAACGCGATCCCGTTGTTGATGACGTCCGGCCCGTTCGCCTCGACCGGTCGAATATGAGCGGCAGAGACCTCGGCTCGGCCACCACCATTTATCAACTTCAGTCCCGTGATTGCACAGCGCTCGTCATAAGCGCGCAGGACTATGCGGCGGAAGATGCGGTCTCGCACGATGCGCGATCCAAGGTAGCTCACGCGGTTGCGCGTCTGCTCGAAGTCGAATGGAGTCTGCTCTTCCTGAAAGCCGATATTGATCTCGTCGACGCGTGGCAGCAACAACTCGTTTCTGTCCAGACCGAGATCAAGAATGCGATTGAAATCGGCTGGACTGATCGGACGAACCGCCGATTGCGCGCGACCGGAAATCTTTCCCTCGTCGTTCAGCAAGCCTCGTTCAACTAGACCGTCCATTCCGTTGAATGGAACTGGATTGACGAACTGTAGGTACGATCCCGGTTCAATAAGAGCGACATACATATCCGGCGTCACAGGATCGGGAATGACCTGCTGAACCTTGGCCATCGCATAATAGCCACGTGCATCCTTAACCTTGCTGGGTTCGTAGTAAATGATCCAGTCGCCAACGCATGCTTCGACGCGGCTGAGATACGGTCGGGGAAACTGGTACTGCTCTGTAGGGCGGTCGTTGTATCGCGAATCCGAGCGGTGAATGAAAACCCCAAATGCCATGATCTTCTGCAATGCGTTGCTTAGAAGTACGTCCGAGCTGATACAGCCCGATATTCAAAGCTTAGTCTAGCCAGGAGAAGCTTTCGCCCGCCGATCAGCTCGCGGAGTGAAGGCCCTCGCTCATGAGCCCCTCGCCCGGCTCCACCTTCGCCGGCGCGGATAGAAACCGCTCTACCGCCTTCTGAAAAACCCCGACAAAATATTCGGCCCCGCTTCGCCGGGCCGCAGCCTGATGCCATCCTCGAATCCGTTCAGCGTCACGCACTCGAAGCCGCTGTGCGCGAGGAGCGCCACCAGCGAGTCGCGGTCGAAGTGGTGCAGGTGCTCGTTGGGGAGACGCATGCGCCAGGTGCGGAACCAGGCGTCGCCTTCGGCGCCAAGTTCGCGCCAGCGGCAATAAGGGACGGCGACGGCCAGGTGCCGGGTCTTAAGGCGGGCGAGGAAACCCAGATCCGGGATGTGTTCGAGCACGTCGAACATGGCGACGAGATCCCACGCGCTGGCGAGCGCCTCACCCCAATTCACAAAGCGGACACCCGTGGGCAGCGGAAACTCGGCGATGTCATAGCCGGCGCAATCGGCGACCCCGGTTATCTTCGCCGCTTCGATGAATGTGCCGGTGCCGTATCCAATCTCCAGCACCGAGCGAGGAACCTCGCCGGTTACTCCCAGCACCCAGCCCAGCCGCTGATATCCGAGCTTGATGGTCCGGTCGCTCAGGTCCTCGTAATAGGAAATATATTGCTTGTCGTACTTGATCGGCGTGAAGTCGATCTGGTGGATCACGCCAAACCCGTCCACCTCGTAGTTGTCCAACATTGCCCTGCCGCCTCCGGAGTCCGGATTCTTACATGGGGCAGCTAAACGCGGCGTAACCGGCGGGACTGGCTTCGCCGTCGACCTGACAGACTATCCAGCAAGGCGCCAACGCGGCCGGTGACGGACGCGTTGGGTGGCGGCCATGTCAGGGGGATATGCGTGAGGCCCGGCGCTTCACCATCGCATCGACGATCAAACAGATGTCATCGCGATCGATACCCACATCCTCAAGATAATGGTCATTGAGCCGATTCAGTTCGTTGATCGTGGCGATCCGGAGTACCTCACCCTGGCACCAGAACGCGACCTTGTAGAAAACGCGGCCGACACCGGATGAGGACCTGCGGCGCCAGGTATTCGCCGTCGAGATCGCGAACGTCCTTGCGTATGGCAGCATGGATTTCACCGTCGTTGTCATGTCGAACCTCCAGAGATATTGGCGAAGCCTCTGGCTTTTCCGGCCGAAAGTCGTGAAATCCTCGTCAAAGAGTTCGGAAAAGTTTCCGAAGTCGGGGTAAATTCGGGTTATGGCAACGATCCACCAAATCGGACCGTTCCGTCTCGATGCGGAAACGGGAATCGTGTTTCGAAATGCCGAGCCCCTTGCATTGGGGCAGCGCGCGGTTGCGCTCCTGCGCGTGCTGGTGGAGCGAGCGGGCGCACCCGTCTCCAAGGCTGCGCTGATGGATGCCGCATGGTTCGGTCTCGCCGTTGAGGAAAGCAATCTAACTGCCCAGATCGCGGCACTCCGCCGGGTGTTCGAGGAAGAACCCGGCGGCGAGCGCTGGATCGAGACGCTCCCGCGCCGCGGCTATCGGTTCGTCGGCCCGGTGGTCGCGACAAGGAACCCGACCCGGGAGGAAGGGACGGATGTGCAGCCAGCGCTCCTGATTCCCGACGGGCCCTCCCTCGCCGTTCTGCCCTTCGTCAACATGAGCGGCGACCCCGAGCAGGAATACTTCAGCGATGGTATCACCGAGGACATCATCACCGACCTCTCGAAGGTCTCCACGCTCAACGTCCTGTCGCGCAACACCACGTTCACGTTCAAGGGCAAGGCTGTCGAAATAGGTCAACTGGCTCAGCGGCTGAAGGTCGGATACGTCATCGAAGGCAGCGTGCGCAAGGCTGGCGGGAGGGTGCGGATCACGGCGCAGCTGATCGACGCGAGCAAGGACAGCCACGTCTGGGGCGAGCGCTATGACCGCGAACTGAAGGACATCTTTGCGCTGCAAGACGAAATCGCCCAGGCCATCGTGGCGGCGCTGAAGATCAGACTGCTGCCGGCCGAGAAGAAGGCGATCGAGAGCCGCTCGACGCAAGACCCGGAGGCTTATCGGCTCTATCTCCAAGGTCGGTATTACCGGACGCAGCAGGGAGCGAGAAACCTGGAGATCGCCGTTCGGTTTTGCCGGCGAGCGCTGGAAATCGACCCTGACTACGCTCGCGCCTGGGCTTTGGCCGCCCTCTGCCAGGCGGGCCTGCATTTCAGGGGAAGGTCAGAGGAGTCAGGCTTATCAGCCGCCGAAAAGGCGCTCGCGCTCGATCCAACTTTGGCCGAGGCTTATACTGCCAGGGGGCGGGCACTGGCTGAGATGGGGCGCTTCGATGAGGCGCTGGCGGCGCAGGAAGAATCGCTACGCCTGGAACCGGACTCGTTTGAGGTGCGGGTTAACGTTGGCGCGATCTGCCTCTACCTCGGCCGCTACGAAGACGCGATCGAGCATTCCGAGCGCGCCACCCAGCTTTTTGAAGCAGACTACTGGGCTCCCTGCATTGCGGCTGATTGCTATCGATTGTTGGGCCGGCATGACGAACTCAGCACTGCGGCACGTCGGATTTTGGAGCGCGTCGAAAGGGAGATTGCGCTGCACCCCGACAACGCACGTGCCATGGCGATAGGAGCCATTTCATTGGCCCACCTGGGAGAGAAAGCGCGCGCCAAGGAATGGGCCGCGCGAGCGTTGACGATTGAGCCGGACGATGTGATGGACCACCACAATATTGCATGCGCCTTTGCCCAGATGGGCGAGCTGGATCAGGCTATCGATCTATTGGAGACTTGCGTTCGCAGAGTTCCGCCCAAACACCTCACGTGGATCACGCGAGAGCCCGATTTGATGCCACTGCACGGCCATCCGCGATATCAAGCCCTGATTGCGCGCGAAGAAGCGCGGTTGGCTGCGACCACGACCGGGCAAGCAAGCGAGGCAGGTTGACTTGGTCGCTTGTCCGATACCGACCTCGGCAGACATGAGGCGAAAAGCTGCCGATCGTGTCGTGAGAGCGCTCCCCTGCCCGGCAACGAGCCGTTGGTCAGGCTCGCCCATTCGCTCGCCGGGGCGGCGGGGACGTTCGGCTTTGCGGAGAACAGCGCGCGAGCGTCTACACTGGAGACGCTGCTGATCGAGCAGGCGGGTGGCGGGGCCGTCCGCGCGGCGCTCGATGCCTTAATCGCGGAGATCGAGCGGACGCTGGCCTGACCGGGCCTTGCGTGAGCGGGCGGCCGGGCTCACTTCTTCCCGCCGCCGAGGCCGGTCCCGTCATCCCGCCCCAGCCCTGGTTGCCGCGCAAAAATTGCCGCCAGCCCTTCACGCGCCAGAAAGTGGTGAGCTGGCGGTAGCCACGGCGACCGCCGTCGGCACGACACACCCCTGGCGCGCAAAAAACGCTGCAGCTCGGCCTTCTCGGGACGAGAGAGCATACGCGCGAGCGGCAAGTCTTTGCGGCTGGTCCAGCCACAACCGAGCGGCAGGTCCAGGCGCCGCGGCTATCCACAGCCGTCCTGACCTTTTCTGGGAGCATCGCCCGGAATTGCCTGTCGTTACGGCAGTTTGCCTATCGGTGTGGCACTTCTGCCACCACCAATTTAGACAACCTCTGCTAGAAACGCGTCGGGTTCATAAAGGGGTTACGGGGCTATGCTTACGCGCTTTTCAGCGAAATCTATTCTGTTGTGCGCCGTTTCGGCGGTCGCTTTGACATCCGCCGCGCATGCGGCCGATGTCGTTCAGGAACAGGCGTCCGGCTTCAACTGGAGCGGTCTCTATGTCGGCTTCGGTGTCGGTGCCGGCGCCAACGTGCATGAGATCAGCAGCGATTTCATTCCGGGCATTTCACTCAACGGCATCGGCGGCGAAGGCATCTATGGCGAAGCCACCGTCGGCTACGACTATATGGTCTCGCAGCGCTTCCTGCTGGGCGCGCTGCTCGATGCCCATGTCGGCACCATCAAGACCTCGCTCGATGCGTTCGGGCTCGATGCCGACGTCAAGGAGACCTACGGCTTCGACGTCGGCGTGCGTGCCGGCTATCTGTTGACGCCGAGCACGCTGGGCTACGTGCTGGGCGGCTATGCCTGGCAGAAATACAAGCTCGACACCAATGCCGGCTTCGGCATGGACTGGGACCAGGGCGGCTATTTCGTCGGCGCCGGTGTCGAAACCGCCATCAGCGCCAACTGGACGCTCAAGGGCGAATACCGCTACACGCGCTTCAGCACCACGGACGATCTGCTTTCGCAGTTCGGTGCGCCGGATGGCGCGCTCAACCTCGACACCTCGCGCCATACCTTCCAGGTTGCCGCCAGCTACCGCTTCAACGCCGCAAATGGCGGCGGCACAAGCTTCGAGACGCCGACCTACAACTGGACCGGCTTCTATGTCGGCGGCGGGCTTGGCGCCGGCGCGTCCGTGCACCAGATCGATGTCCCGCCGGCCGGCGTGAAGCTCAACGGCATCGGCGGCGAGGGCGTATTCGGCGAGGCGAGCCTGGGCTACGATCAGGACTTCGGCAGCTGGGTGGCCGGCATCATGGTCGACGCGCGCTATTCCGGCATGACCTCGGAGCTCGATCTCGGCGGCGGCCAGATCAACCTCGACACCGACTATGGCTTCGACGTGCTCGGCCGCGTCGGCATGAAGGTCAACGAAGCGACGCTGGCCTATGCGCTGGCCGGCTACAGTTGGCAGCATTTCGACCTCAACGCCTCCGATCCGATCGGCGACATCATCGACTGGGGCTCGAGCGGCTTCTCGGTCGGCGGCGGCCTGGAAACGGCGGTGTCGGACAAGATGACGGTCGGCATCGAATACCGCTATTCGCAGTTCGAGAAGCACGATTTTTCGGCGGATCTGGGCGCGCCGGACGGCAGCATCACCTCGACGCCGTCCTTCCACACCGTGCGGATCGACGCCAAGTACAAGTTCAACTAAGCTCGGCCCTCCAGCCAAAGCAAAAGCCCGCCACACCGGCGGGCTCAGACTGCTGACAAACCCCTGGCGTTAGCTGGGGGTTTTTGATTCACTGGGTCATGTTGAAGCGACCCGCCCCCGAACAGACCGCGCTTGAGATGG
>NZ_LPWA01000114.1 GCF_001510895.1 Mesorhizobium loti
GGTCGTGCCGCCGGGCTGATCCGGTCCCGCCCATGCCGGCGAGACTGGAGGTGGCGGATATCTTCCGCCGCCATGGCGAGGCGTATCGACAGGCCCATGGCGGCCATCTCGGGCGGGTCGAGCGCCGCACGATGAGCGCGATCGAGCTATGCCGGACCGCCGAACTGGGCGGCCATGTCGAGGGTTGCCGATCCTGCGGGACAATCCGCGTGGCCTATAATTCCTGCCGCAACCGGCACTGCCCCAAATGTCAGGGGAAGGCCTGCCGGGACTGGCTCGCCGCGCGGCAGGCCGAGCTTCTGCCGGTGCCCTACTTCCACGTGGTGTTCACGCTGCCGGCCGAGGTCGCCGCGATCGCCTTCCAGAACAAGACGGTACTCTACACGATCTTGTTCAAGGCGGCGGCCGAGACGCTGCGCACAATCGCCGCCGATCCCAGGCATCTCGGCGCCGAGATCGGCCTCATCGCTGTACTGCACAGCTGGGGCCAGACCCTCACCTACCATCCCCACTTGCATTGCATCGTACCGGGCGGCGGCATCTCGTCCGACTGCACACGCTGGATCTCGTGCAGGCCGGGCTTCTTTTTGCCCGTGCGCGTGCTGTCGCGTCTGTTTCGCCGCCGCTTCCTGGAGGAACTGCGAGTGGCCCACGATACAGGCCGACTGGGCTTCTTCGGCGATCTCGCCCATCTGGCAAAGCCCGATGCTTTCGCCCACTTGCTCGCCGAAGTCCGTCGCCTCGAATGGGTCGTCTATGCCAAGCCGCCCTTCGGCGGGCCGCAACAGGTGCTGGCCTATCTCGGCCGCTACACCCATCGCGTCGCCATCGCCAATTCCCGGCTGGTCAGCATGGCCGACGATCGCGTCGCGTTCCGCTGGCGGGATTATCGTCATGGCACCAGGACGAAGGTCATGGCGCTCGATGCCCATGAGTTCATCCGCCGCTTCCTCCTGCACGCGCTGCCCGACGGCTTCCACCGCATCCGCCACTACGGCTTCCTCGCCAACGGTCATCGCGCCCCCAAGCTCGGCCTGTGCCGCCGACTGCTGGCCAGCCAGCAGCAGAACAATCTCGAACCGAGTGCCGAAAGCGCCGCTGTCGCCGCCGAGCGCCTGGCGTTGACGCATCGCTGCCCATGCTGCGGAGGGGCGATGGTCACGCTCGCCACCTGGCGGTGCGGGCAGGCGCCGCCGAACCCCTTCTGGAATGACACCTCATGATCACGCAGGGTGCGTCCACATCATCTGGTTCGGCACCCGTCGCCATGCGCGCCGGCACCCAGACCTTTGTCCCACCACACAAAGCCGCAAGCAGCCAGCCCGGCGATAGAGGCCACTGCTGCCTGTCTGACGGCTCACGCCATCACGGTTTTGCCTTCCGCCATGCTGTCCATCGCTGTGGTCGAATCGCAAACGCCGTTCATCGGCCTGGCGAAGACAATCCCGACCGCTCCTCCAGGCTACAATCCCCATAGCGCCAGACCGACCCGCAGCTTCGCTCAATCCGGCTTGCAATGAGGTCCGACAATCAGCCGGCTCGCTCCGTCGAGCATGCGGACCTCACAGAAGCCTCCAGATTCCCCTTGATTTGAGTTCGTGATTCATTGCGGTTGAAAGGAGACCGCGATGGGCAAGCCGCTACCGCTTGAGTTGCGTCGGCGTGTTGTTGCGTATGTGGATGAGGGACATGGTCACCGCGAGGCGGCGCGCCATTTCCGCGTTTCGCCTCGCTTTGTGAACAATCTGATCAACCTGCGCCGGCAGACCGGTTCGCTTGAAGCCCGCCGGCAGGGCCATGTGGGAGGCGGGAAGCTTGAGCCGCATGCCGAGTTTGTTCGCTTACGGTTGGCTGAGGTCGGCGAACTGACGCTAGATGAGCTTTGCGTCGAACTGGAAGGGCGCGGGGTGAGCGTGCACCGCTCCAATGTCGGGCGTCTGCTTAATCGCCTGGGGCTTAGTCATAAAAAAAACTCTGCAGGCCAGCGAGCAGCAGCGGGCCGACGTGCGCCAGGCGCGTGAGTTGTGGATCGGGCGGCGAAAGCGCTTCTTCAACAAGGCTTTGACGCGGCTGATCTTCATCGATGAGACGTCTACCAACACCAAACTGACCAAACGCACCGGCTGGGCGCCGAAGGGCAAGCGCTTCAGGACGCACGCCCCATTCGGCAAATGGCAGACACAGACCTTCATCGCCGGACTGCGATGCCACGGTCTTGTCGCTCCCTGGATCGTCAACGCGCCGATGAATGCCACCATCTTCGAGGGCTATGTCGAAACGCAGCTTGCTCCCCTGCTGTCGCCCGGCGATGTCGTCATCCTCGACAATGTCGGCTTCCACAAGACCGAGCGCGCAGCCCAGTTGGTCCGCCAAAAAGGCGCCTGGCTCCTGTTCCTGCCGCCATACTCGCCCGACCTCAATCCGATCGAGATGGCCTACTCAAAACTCAAGGCGCGGCTGCGAAAGAAGGCGGCCAGAACCTTCGACACACTTTGCGAAGCGCTCGGCGACATCTGCCACCTGTTCGAGCCTACAGAATGCAGAAACTTCTTCAAAGCTGCAGGATATGAGGCCGATTAATCGCGACACGCTCTAGAAGTTATCGAACTCGACGTTGCGCCTGAACGCTGAAACCTGTCGGCGGGGAATATCGCTCAAGCCAACATAAGGTCCACCGGAAAATACGATGATTTCAGCTTCTTGATGAGCGGCAGACCCTAGAAAATCGCGCTATTCGGCAGCAACCGCCACCAAATCCCTTATTGGATTTATTCAGCCGCAGGGACCGCGTCTTCTTCGAAGGACCAATTACACGAAGGCTTCCGCTAGGCGTGGATCTGGGCTAGGGAATAGCCTCCGCAATCTCCTTCATACGATCGAGGCAAATGTCGGCGATGGGTCGCCATTCTTCAGCAATATTGAGTTCCCCCAATTCGTTGCGAACATAGTCTTCTTGGAGATTGATCAACCTGGTGCCAATAGGCGCTTTCAAATGCGACACCAAATGTAGGTTGTCCCGCAGCAAGTCCGGAAATAGGTGGTCCACCACCGCGATATCGAATATGTCACGGGCCTTCAACAAAGTGCCGCGATAGTTCAGCTTCTTTAAGGCCGTCTCCACCGGGTGTTCGATTTCAATCGAACGAGAAAGTCCCGGACTAAGCTCACTCAGGTCAATGATTTTGCGCCCCGTTGGCACACCAGTAATGGAAGACGCGACGATGAAATCGATCTCGCCTTCTGGATAGATGAGTTTGAGGTAGTTTGCCGCCTCAGCATATGCCTGATGATTCCAGATGCCTTCGCCACCCAATCGGGGTGAAAGGATCGACAAATACTGGGGGTCATCGATGAAAGCGTCGATGTCCTTGCTCAAGCGATGACCAGTGTGGACCATCAGAGCGGTACCGCCCCCGAGCACCCAATCGGGGACGGGTTGCCCTTTCGCGCGGAGTCGGTCGAGGCCTGCTACTGCTCTATCGAGGAGAAGGCGCCAGTGAGACAAGTTCGGTCTCCAAATCCGGATTGTACTCGCCCGTCGCGGCCTTCGTTGCCATGTAAGCCTTGGCGAGCCTGGATTTAGAGATACCGTGAGCGCTTGCAAATTGAAAAACGAGAAAAGGCTCCACGTCTGTGAAGAACGTGGCGACATGGACGGGCCAGTCGTCCAGTTTGGCCTTGGCAATACACTCCCGCAGCGCCGCTACGCTGATATCCCGTTTGTAGGGCGCGTTGACCGTAGCCAATACAAGCCCGTCCACTGCTGAAAAACCTTCAGCAGCACCAATGACATGGGTCTTCGTAATCGCGCGAACCATGCTCGGTATATAGTTCTTTCGCCCGACAAAGTCGACCCACGGGCGATGGCATCGCGCCTCATAATTGAGTTCACCGCAGCACAACGACCCGTTCCGCTCGACAGCTCCAATGCAAGGATCCGATCGACTTCCGCGGCCATACCACCACGGGTCCGCCCCATGTTGAAGGGATAAGCATACGACGCTGATTTCGAGGGCGTTCCAGGGCCGCTGCCTCGCCATTGCGCATCGACGACTGCCCAGCCAGGAGCCTGAACATTTACCCCAGGCCTCTAATTCTCCCCCGCTCCGCCTGCCCCTCAGGATTCTGGAGCGCCCGGAGGGGTTGGAAGTCGCCATCGCGATCCAGAACGAACACGGGGTTGTGAAATACCAGAACGGGCAGCATTTCCTGATGTCCGCGGCATGGCGGGACATGCCGATCCAGGACCTCGTCGGATTGACGACGAGGAAGCCTCCACGACCTTCTGCCATTTCCGCTGGCCAAAGGCGAATGGCAAGCCCGTCTGCCCGCATTCCGGCCTTCTCGGCCGCTACGCACTCCGCAGGCGCGCTTTCAAGTGCTCCGGCTGCCGCCGCGAGTTCTTACCGACGTGCAGAAAGAGCGCAGAGTTCATTGACATAAACGGAGTTACTCCGGGCCTTTCCCATTCGGCTACGCGCGGACAAAGCTGCGCTTCGGTTCAGCATGAGTATCGTCTCCGTTCCACCACTTCTCCCTTCTCGCGGCCCGGCCCCTGCCCTTGGTAGAGCTTCCGACATTTTCGTCCAGCTTCTGACACAAGAAGGTTCGTCGAGTCGGTACGTGGAAACGCCTTGTATGTTTCCCGAGCATTAGCAGCCTGACGTGTCACAAGTTCACACCGATGAGATCGCCGTCTTGGACGGAAGGCTTTGCTCCATGGCGGCCCCGAAAGCATGGTCCTTCTACTCAAGGTAAAAATCGCTTCCATCCCTGCTTCAATTAGATGGCACGGCATTTGCGCCAGCTCATTAGAACCATCGAAGCACAAACAAAGCGAAGAGCGAATCATTGGTGACTCCAGACAAGCGCTTGAGGCGACGGTGACTATTGCGGATAAACATCGGGATGGCTTCCCCTCCAGACGTCGGTGCTCGCTAGCTTTTCTGCGCAGGTGTGGTCGGAGGCCGACATCCAAATGCGCGGCGTGCGCCCAATTGCTGCTCGTCGGTCCGCATCAGCATGTGAATGCCGAAGCACTGCATCGAAGGACCGTCCCAACCGACCTCGGCGCGCCACTGGCAACCAGCTACAATTCGCAGAACCACTTTCGTGAAGCGAGACCCTTGCGCGACGTCAAAGTTGCGGCACCACACGCCTATTTTGACACTGTGGATCACCACTTCTTTCTCCTTCGAGAACAGCCAGCCGGTCATCGACATCCCTTCCAGCGCCACTTGCCGCGAAAGGGTTGCTCGATCCGCCCAAATCACTCATATCGGTCCGGCCGTTCGGATGACGAAGAGGGTGGGCCAATGCCTTCCCGCACCACCGGATGGAAGAGCGATTTGGAAGCCGCCAAGGCCTTCATCTCATGTCCGGCATGCCTGCCGAGTCGACGTTGCGTCGGCCAAACCGAGAAGCCATGCCAGGTTTCTTCTAAAAGGAGCTACTTGATGACCATCACGAAGAAGGTCCCCTTCGTTACTTTTCGCACGCGTGTTCGCGATGATTCCATTGAGGGGCCAAATCCATACCGCTGGGAAGACAAGACATCAGACGACTATTTCGGTGGCAAGCGCGTCATCCTGTTCTCGCTTCCTGGCGCCTTCACCCCGACTTGCTCGACCTACCAACTGCCCAATTTCGAAAAGCTCTACGACGAGTTCAAGAAGGAAGGAATTGACGCAATCTACTGCATCTCGGTCAACGATGCCTTCGTCATGAATGCATGGGCCAAATCCTTGGGGCTGCAGAAGGTCGAGCTTATCCCTGACGGCTCAGGCGAGTTCACGCGCAAAATGGGCATGCTTGTGGCCAAGGACAATCTCGGCTTCGGAATGCGCTCCTGGCGCTACGCCGCCCTGATCAACGACGGTGCGGTGGAGCAGTGGTTCGAGGAAGAAGGTTTCTCCGACAACTGCGAGAGCGATCCCTATGATGTCTCATCCCCGCAGAACGTTCTTGAAACAATGCAGGCCGCCGCATGACCAAGTGAGCGTCTGGCAATCCCATTAACGCACGGCCAAGAGCCTCCTCGATCGGAGCTTCGCGCTCAACATGCTGTCCTCGGCAAGGCTGCTTCAACGCCAGAAGCAATCTATGGTGGCATCGCCTCAGCTCATCGAGTCGATTCGCCTCCTGCAACTGGCTCGCGCCGAACTGCATCAATTCGTGGAGCAGGAACTCGAGAAAAATCCGCTTTTGGAGCCAGCTTCAAACGACGGTGAGGCTCTTGGCGACGTGCCGATTTCGGCAGACCAGTCCACCGGCGCACGCGAAAAAGACATGGATAGGCCGACAAGCGCGGAGGCCGCCGAGCGACTGGGGGAATGGAAATCGCTGCGCAACACGACGAACATCCCTGCGGATAGTCGTCCTGCCCTGGACGAGTTTGCCGCCTGTACCGAAACATTGCACGACCACGTCGCAGGTCAGATCGCGCTCACTGCATTCACACCACAGGAGCGGCTGATTGCCGGCGAGCTCGCAGCCCATCTGGAAGATACGGGCTATCTTCGGGTGGACCTTTTGGAACTGGCCGGCAAACTGAACGCCCGCGAGACGGATGTGGAACGGGTTCTCGCAACCTTGCGGCAGTTTGATCCACCGGGAATTTTTGCTCGCACTCTCGGCGAATGTCTCGAGATCCAGTTGCGTCAGCGAGACCGGTTCGACCCGGCAATGGCCGCCTTGGTCGCGAACCTTGAGATGGTTGCCAGACGCGATTTTCAGGCGTTGAAGCAGCATTGCTGCGTCGATGAAGAAGACCTTCTCGAGATGTTGCATGAAATCCGTGCGCTCGATCCCAAGCCTGGCAACCGATTCCAATCCGGAGCGCCAGAATCCATCATACCCGACGTCTGGGTCACGCCCTCGCCCGGAGGGGGATGGCACATCGAACTTGATCCGGACGCGCTGCCCAAGATTTTGATCAACCAAACCTATTTCGCCGAGATCTCGCGACACACCGCCCAGAATTCAAAAGATCAGGTATTTCTGAACGAATGCCTGCAAAGCGCGAATTGGTTAATCCGCAGCCTCGATCAGCGTGCCAAGACGATTCTTAAGGTCGCGACTGAAATCGTGCGCCAACAGGATGCCTTTTCCAACACGGCGTCGACCATCTGCGGCCTCTCAATCTCAGGACTGTCGCTGAGGCGATCAACGTGCATGAGTCGACGGTGAGCCGGGTGACCTCGAACAAGTACATGCTTACCCCACGCGGGGTGTTCGAACTGAAGTATTTTTTCACGGTCGCGATTGCCTCCTGCCAGGGCGGTGACGCGCACTCCGCCGAAGCTGTCCGCCATCGGATAAAAGCGATAATTGCTCAAGAATCGGCCGGTGACGTGCTTTCCGACGACGACATCGCCGTCCGGCTGAAGGAAACCGGCATCAACGTTGCGCGCCGCACCGTCACAAAATATCGCGAGGCGATGAACATCCCCTCCTCCGTGCAACGGCGCCGGGAAAAGCGGCTATGGCTCACTGGCGATCAAGATTGAAGCAGGCGTCTGGCCCCCTCTCGGCGTCGATTAGCCACCCTCGCAGGATTATGGTCACGGCTCGGGCCGGGGTGTCGTCGCGACGCTCGGCGGCAAAGTTGGATAGGTCACCTTCGGCTGGTCCCCGGTGAGCGCCTTTAGGAAGGCAGTGATCTTATCGACTTCTTCAGGACTGAGCTGCGTACCAAGCTGGGTAGTGCCCATCACCGCCACAGCTTGCTCTAGATCCCATGCATGGCCGCTGTGAAAGTAGGGGGCGGTGAGTGCGACGTTCCTCAAGGTCGGGACCTTGAAGACATAGTCGTCATCCACCTTCCGTGCCACCTCGATGCGTCCCTTGTCGTCAGGCGGCAGGAACTCCCAGCCGGGCTTCTCGAATACCCCAAAAGGAGCGTACATGCTCCCACCGAGATTGATGCCGTTGTGGCAAGACGAGCATCCTTTGTCGGCGAAAAGCCTGAGCCCTTCCTTCTGTTCAGTGGTGAGTGCGTTTTCGTTACCCTCCAGATACCTGTCGAAGGGTGCGTTAGGCGTGATCAGCGTCGCCTCGAACACGGCGATGGCTCTCGCGATATTGTCATATCTGAGGGGATCGATTTCATCAGGGAAGGCTTTGCCGAACGCTTCAACGTACCCGGGAATGCCCTTGAGCTCTTCGACAGCGTGCCGAGGGGTGGTCCCCATCTCCGTCGGGTTGGAGATCGGGCCGCCGGCCTGCTCCGTCA
The DNA here is from genome assembly GCF_001510895.1 of Mesorhizobium loti. Taxonomy (GTDB): domain Bacteria; phylum Pseudomonadota; class Alphaproteobacteria; order Rhizobiales; family Rhizobiaceae; genus Mesorhizobium; species Mesorhizobium loti_A. The sequence goes on from NZ_LPWA01000114.1 coordinate 8,234, forward strand.
GATCCGCTGCCCGGCCGTCCCAAAACTGGGCGATATTGAACACCGCGTTGAATACGGTTGGCGCATTGCGTTCGCCGCGCTGCCAGTTATGGCCAATGGAGGTGGAGCGGCCATCGGCGCCAGCGCGGCCGATTTGATGGCAGGTATTGCAGCTGATGTTGTGAGCTTGCGAGAGCCGCGGTTCGAAATAGAGCATCTTGCCCAACTCGAGCTTCTCTAAGGTCGCCGGATTGCCATCCAGGTCTGCAGCGCGCTTGGGAATGGGGCTAAACAGCGATCTCGCAACATTCAGCAGGTTGTCCTGCCCCACGGCTGTGGAGGCAAGCATGCAGCATGTCAGTGCAGCACAGGACAACGCCAATCCCGCCGACAAACGGAAGAAGGGGACAAGAAACGTCTTCACGAAGCCCATCGACGTGACTACCCACTATTCCTTTGGCGCAAATTCAAACGAACTAAAGCATGTCTCCCGAAAGTGGGTCCGGTTTCGGGACAAAGACATGCTTAAAATCAAAAACTTAAAGCAGTCGCGTGAATCCTTTTTCACGCGACCTGCTTTAGCGCAGCGCCCGGATCGCGCCTTCGCAACTGGAGTTGGAAGCCATTCCTGAATTGCATGCACGCCAAGACGAGTGCGTCGAACGTGTTAGCAAGCGCAACCTGGCTCTAACGAGTACTGCTATCAGTTCACATCCGGCCCGTTCAGACCACACGCGGCATGGATATCACCTTCTTCCGGGTCCGAAGTAAGCATCGAAGTCGCTGCAGTCTTGACTGGCGCGTTGCACATGAAAACAGCCCTCGGCCTTGCCGACCTTCCGATAAATGTACTTCTCCCATCGTATGTTTTCGGTGTTCGAGGCGAGCGCCGGAAAATGGGTTGCGAGCAAGCGGCTAAGCTCGTCACGATCGAAAAGGCCGAGGGCTTGCCAGAGACAGTCCGTGTGCATGGCGCGATGCGCAATGATTTTGGCGAATGAAGCGCTGATGGGGTCGCCCGGCCGGGCATGCGCCAAGAGCAGGTCGAGCAGCAGTTGTTCCTCCATGTCCGGCTCCGGGTCGGTCGCCCTTGCCAAGGCAAAAGCAGAGATGTTGATGGCGGGGAAACAGTGGGTCAGAATTTCTCTCAGCTCGGCGCGCGAAAGGCCCGTTGCTTCGGTTGCCGTTGCCGTGCCTGAGTCGATCTCCTCGAGTGCTCGCAGGAGGATACAAGTAAGCGCATGCCGGTCGAAACGGGTCATGGGCCTGCATCGCTTGATTGGGAACATCGAACCAGATGAAAAGCACACCGGAACTTTGCCGGTGAAGCCCTCGCGCCCCTCAAGGAGAATCTGTGCCTGACCAAAGATTGAGCTTTCCGGTCGTACCATTCTTTTTCCTCCATCGGGTTTTGCGAGCGGACTGTCGCGTTTGTTACCCGCGGCGCCCCCGTCGAACGGAGAACAACAAGGATCATGCCATTTTCAGGCCAACCGAGATTTTCTCAAACTTGCAGCGGTTACGCTCGAAGAGCCTGTCTCGGTCGAGCTACGGTTGTCGCCAATCCGACAAAATCGACAGCGGAAAAGTCGGGAGTTAGTGGCGCCACCCGCGCTCCTAATCACGGGGCGCGGGTGTCGATCCATCAGCCCGTCGAACTCTAAGTCTGCCGGCTGGGGGCTGCGGAGTTATCTGTATACTCGGTTATCACGTCGATGGCGGCGAAGGACGGGAGCCGCTGCCGCAATACCGCCTCGGCTTCTCTTCAAAGCCCTCCCCCGGCAATTTTATCTGGACTTCGCCTGCGAAATCGAAGCGGTCTTCGAGGCCGCCCAGACTTTCCAGTCGAGCCTAGCGATCTGGCGGCGCAGCTCAAGGAGCTAGGCAGCCGCTGTGACGCGATCGGCTGCGGTTGCACAAGGACCAGCCGGCGACCACTTAGCCGTAGCAGAACTTGCTACGAAAGGATTGCCGGCGTCCTTGTTGCTCTCCGAGTTTGCTTCGGCTGTGCGCAGGGGCGATGCCGGATTGAAGTTTGGCCGGTCAATTCCACCGTATGGCGCGTCGACCTGTGGAAGGCATTGCGCCCACTACCTAGATTTGCGTGGCGCCGACTTCCTTTCGCGATTGCTGACAGCCTTGCGGCCGAGACCGCTCGATTTCGCCAGCGCCGACCGTTGGGCCGCATAGTTCGGCGCCACCATGGGATAGTCGGGCTTCAATCCCCATTTCTCGCGATATTCGTTGGGCGTCAGACCGTAGTGGACGTTGAGATGCCGCTTGAGCGATTTGAATTTCTTACCGTCCTCTAGGCAGATGATGTAGTCGGGAAACACCGACCGCTTCGGATTAACCGCGGGCGCTTGGGCTGGCTTCTCTGGCTCCACCACTTGCCCAATATTCGACAATGACGAATTCACGCTTGCGATAAGCTCTGGCAGTGACGCGGGGGGAACCGCGTTTTTGCTGACATAGGCAGATACAATATCGGCCGTAAGTTCAATCAGCAGGCCTCGGCTGTTTGCAGTGTCTTCGGGCATTCAATTACTCCTATTCCGTGACAATACCGGTGACTCTTTTACCGGCTTTGTCGAGGAAGACCAGCATGATCTGCTTATATCGGCGTTAGTCCACCACTTCTCGCTATCGCAGCAGAAGATTCATTGGAGGCTTGAATGATCCGATAAACCTGCATTCTGCAGCAGCCGACCAGTATGGCAATTCCTGCTGGGCCGTGGCCGTCGGCAAGCAGTACCATGATAATCTCTGCCACCTTATAGGTGCCGTTGCGTTGCTCGATTCCGTCGCGCCCGCATCCCGTGATGAACCGCAGCCTCAATTTGAACGACCATGCCAAGGACGGTGAGCACGATGTGAACCATGTCGACCCTCGTTGAAAGATGAGGATCGGTGACCGCGACAAACGCGCCTTTCTGATGTGCTTATGCGCGGTGGATGGCTCACCATTGCGCGTTCAACAAAAGGGCAGGTGGCCGTCGTCAAGCAGCTACACGAATGCTTTGGACCTCCAGACCTTTCTTGCCCTGCGCGCACTCGATAAAAACCTTTTGTCCTTCCACGAGCTCGCTGACTCCACAGCGGGCCAACGTTGAGGCGTGGACGAATACGTCCTTTCCGCCGGCTTCAGGAGCAATGAAGCCAAAGCCTTTCTCGGCGTTATACCATTTGACGGTGCCGGCGCTTTCAGGCGCGGATGTCGAAGTGTTGGCCGTCTCCTGTGCGATCTCCAGGACTTGCGCGACCTGATGGCCTTTTCGCGTCTCTTCCAAGGTGACCTTGAGCCGCGCTCCCTCTGGGACACTGCGCCTTCCAACCGCTTCCAATGCCCGAATATGCAGGTAGGCGTCCTTTCCGTCCGATATTCTGACGAAGCCAAAACCTTTGCTTGCATTGAACCACTTGACCTCTGCGTCTACCGGCTTTGCCGTCACAGGTGATGTTTGATGAAAGAAGCTCGGGACAAGGTCCTCTTCTGGAGAAGGAAACGGGCCGTCGTCATCTCGACGCCTACGGGGCTTGCGGTAATCCTTGTATCTGCTCATGTCATCTCAGGGGAAGGAAGCGGTGCTGGCCACCATAAGGTTGGCACGGATGGGGCGGTCGCTAGAGTCAGGCTTCAGTCGCACGTGTCAGCTCTTCAAAAGCGCCATCCATCTTTGATTAGCGACAAGCTAGAATTGTCGGCCGGGCAGCAGGGCGCAGTTCAATCAACCAGGCTCTGCAGAGGGCTCTCATTTGCTTTCGGCCTCGCTTTCTAACCACTGGATATCCTTCTTTGCAATATCGCGAATGCGTCGCCACGGCGCTTTTATTCCGGGACCGATCCGCCATGGTTGAGACGCGATCCGCTCGATTATTGGCAGTGCCGTTCTTCGCCCGACCGCATCATTGCTACAGTGCTCCCTGACCCAGTCAACCCTGTCGGCGGCCGGGCGCGTCATTGACCGCTCACCAAGATCGGGGCGATGTACATCCCCTCCTCACTCAACGGCGCCAGGAAGAGCGGCCTGTGGCCGATGGCGATCAAAGATGGCCGGCTCGGATCACCGAAGAAAGCGGCTTCTAATCAAACGCGATCCCGTTGTTGATCCGCGCGAGGCGACTTTCGCCTTCCTCCGGGCCGAAGCAGCTTTGGAAATCTTTGCATTCCCCGCAACTCGGCGCGGCGCATAGCGAAAAGCCTTCGGCCTCACAGAGCTTGCGGTAAAAGTACTTCTTCCATTTCATGCTTTGGGTGTTGCCGGCCGCCAGCGTCGGGAAATGCGTGGCAAGCAGTCGGTTGAGCTCGGTCCGATTGAAAAGGCCAAGGTCCCGCCAGAGATGGTCGTCGCGCATGGCACGCCTGGCGATGATCTTGGCGAACCGGGCACTTGCCGGGTCGCCAGGTAGCGCATGCGCCAGGAGCAGATCGCGTAGAAGTTCCTCCTCCGTGTCCCGCGCGGGCTCGGCCACCTCTTCCAGCGCGAATGCATTGACGGGGGCAGCAGGGAAGCTGCCGGCCAGGACATCGCGTAGCTCGGCGCGCGTAAGACCGGTTGCTTCTGTCGCCGTCGCCTCACCGGCTTCGAGTTCCTCGAGCGCACACGAAAGAACGCAGGCAAGCACATGCCGGTCAAACTCCAACGCAGTCAGCGCCGATTGGCCAGTGCCGAGGCTACAGTGGTGGGCGAACATGCGCGTCATTCTCCTGGTTTTGTCCTATCAAGCGGCCCGATGAGCTAGCGACTTGCCGACGGCCGGGATGATCTTGTCTCCCCAGAGCTCGATCTGGCGCAGCATCGTTTGTTGGTCGAAATCCCCCAACTGGGTCTGAATTGCGATCTGGTCCGGTTTCAAGATATCCATCTCTTCCAGCAGGCGATCGATCACGCGATTCACGCTGCCAACCGGCAGATTCTGGCGCATCGTCTCAAATGAAAGATCCTGCTGCGTCGGCGTTTCCTTTAGCAGGTAGCGTCCAGGCTCTGCTGGCGACGCTGATGCAGTGCTTCGGACAGCCGGCGCTGAAAGCGTGCGTTGTCGAGATAGCTTTTGATCTCTGCCTCGTCGTCGCTGGCATAGCAGCAACGTAGCAAAGATATTTTGGCGTCCGCGACATTCTTGCTTTCGGCAGCAGCCGCCTTCTCGATGGCTTCGCGCAGCGCGCGCAAAGTTTCCAATCCGTTGTGGAACGCCGTCACAAAGAGATTGTGTCCTTCACGATAGGCTCGGCCCATGCGCGCCATGCCGGCGGCGATCCAGATCGGCGGGGTCGGCTTCTGGACGGTGCGCACCGAAATCGCCGTTGGGGGTATGTTCTCATACTGGCCGTCGTGGTCGAAAATGTTTTGGTTGAGGCCCTTCAGAAGGATGTCCAAGTATTCCGAAAAGACCGCCGGCGCCTCGTCGATATTGATACCGAAGCGCTCGAATTCGAATTGCTGGTATCCCGAGCCGACGCCAAGCTCGAGACGGCCTTTTGCAACGATGTCGGCGAAGCGATCTCTGAAAGCAGGCGCTGCGGTTGATAGAGCGGGAGCACGCACACGGCAGTGCCAAGGCGAATGGTGCTCGTCACGCCCGCGCAGTGCGCCACCATCATCAAGGGCGAGGGAATGAGGCTATAATTGTTGAAGTGGTGCTCGGCGAACCACGCGGTATCGAAGCCGGCCTGCTCCGAAACGACCACCTGTTCGATGGAGTTGCGGATCACGCTCTCGCAGGACTGATGATAACCACGCTGGGCGGCCAGGATGAAGGTTGCGAATTCCATGGTGTTCCTTGTCTATGGAGGGAATGGGCCGATCGGCAGTTGCGCTAAGTACGCACACAAGGCCTTGGCCGCGGTCTCGATCCAGCCCTTGGTGGCGGCGTAGGCATGCGGCAAGCGCACGTCATCGGCGGCTGCAGGCGCACGAAGCTTCGATCACGATGAGGACGGACGTTTTCGTCAACAGAGGATGATATCTTCGGTCACACCAGTGCGGGCGCGACGCGCAGCCGGACCCAGACCCTTCGACGGCCCCGGCTTCGATGAGCCGCAGCCGGTCGCCCGACGAAAAGTCGAAACTCAACACGCGGCCTCCGCAAAATACTCGTTATCGAGTTCGCAGGCGTTTCCCGCATCACCGAAACAGGTCCAGCCGCCGTCCACGTAGAGGATGGAGCCGTTGACGTATGAGGCGGCGGACGAAGCCAGGAAGAACGCGGCGTCAGCAACGTCTTGCGGCTGTCCCATCCTGCCCATCGGAATGCGTTGTGTGATCGTTTTCATGTCGATGGGGCCGACCTTCGCCAACCGGGCAACGTCAGGCGTGCAGATGTAGCCAGGAGCGACGGTGGCCGTTCGAATGCCGACCGCCCCGAGTTCGGCCGCCAGGCATCGGGTCAAAATGTCCAGCCCCGCCTGCGAGGCGCCGAAAGCATGGCGCGGCGCGAACGGAACAAAGCTGTTGATTGATGCGATGTTGAGGATCACGCCGCCAGGGCACATCGCTTTAATCGCCTCGCGCGCGCAGGTGAAGGCGCCGGTAAGGTTGACATCCAGGACGTGTTCAATGTGTTCCGGTGTTTGTTCGGTTCCCAACAACAAAGCGTCGGCGACAGCAGCACCGTTGACGAGCACATCGATGCGCCCGAAGCGCGCCCGCAGCTCCTCGAACAGCGCCACCACCTCGCTCTCGACGGCAACGTCGACGCATTTGGCCGGGTTCTTCCCGCGGAGCCACGCAGCGAGCTCTGCTGCTGCAGCGCCATCCTTGTCCGCAATCACAACGGTGTCGCCGTTTGCAGCAAAGCGGCGAACGACGGCTGCGCCTATGCCTTTCGCACCGCCGGTGACGAGCACGATTCGCGCGCCGGTGTGTTCGGCCGGACAGCAGAGTTCGGCTTGTGGCGTCTCATCCACCGGCGGGTGCGCATCCCCCGGCTGGTTGAATGACGTCCAGCCGCCGTCGATCGCCAGCACCGAACCGGTGATGTAGCGCGCCTGCGTGCTGGTCAGAAAGCGCACCGCAAGGGCGATCTCGTCCGGGCGCGCCAAGCGACCCAGCGGCACGCGGCGGCGCACCGCCTTAAGGTCCACTTTGCCTGCGTGTTCCAGTTCTGCCACCATCGGCGTGCGCACGTAGCCCGGCGCTACCGCTGTCACGCGAATGCCGCGAGAAGCCCACTCGCATGCGAGCGACTTCGTCAACGAGATCAGGCCCGCCTTCGAGGCGGCGTAGGCGTTGCGCTTAGGATTGCCAACCACGCCCGTCATCGAAGCGACATTGACGATGGCACCGCCCGGCCTCATGCGCCTTGCCGCTTCGTATGCCATGACGAATGGTCCAATCAAATTTACTGCCAGGGTGAGGCGGAAGGCGTCGACACCAGTGTCGACGCTCGCAGCCATGGCGGGCCCTATCGCGGCGTTGTTGATGAGGACGCTGATCTGGGCGAACTGTGCTTCGACCCGACCATAAAGCGCGAGGACATCCTCCTTGCGCGAGACGTCACACTCGAGGCCGAGATGCGGGTGGCCGAGACCTCGGGCCAGTTCAATGACGCCGCTGCCAGGAAGGTCTACCGCAACGACAGTGTCTCCATCCCCGGCAAGAACTTCGACCAGGGCATGGCCGATCCCACCCACGGCGCCCGTAATGATGACGACGCGTCCTGTCTGCATCATGAGAACTTCTCCCGCGCTCCCTTCAGCGGTTCAGGCGATCCATTTTGAGCGGCAAGATGGTTGCGCTAAAGCAGCGCATCCTGTCTGTCGCCGGTTGCAGATCTGGATATGCGACGCAGCGGTCTGGCAGCGATCGAGCTCCCGATTTGAAAGCCGAAGCTGCTGAGGGACCGACCAGGACAGGCGCCTGGCTCGATGATCAGCGCTGCCGGGTCCCGCAAATTTGTGGACACCAGTGTTGCCGGCAGGATTGTGGGACAGCGCCGATCGATGACCGCGGTCGCGGGCCAGAAAGGCCATCCTATTTGCCCCGCCTTCACCGGGCACTCTCTCGCCGGGATCGCTGCGGCCTTGCACGATTGTCAAAGTCTTTAGCCTCCACGACCGATCCGGCCCTCTCGCTCTAAGCCCCCGAAGAGTTAAGCCCAGAAGGAACGCGATGCTTCCCGAGCATGTAGACCGGATCGTTCGGATGCGGCGCTCCAATTGGCCGTCTCGGGCCGAACCGTTCTGCCTCAACGACCGCTGGTGGGATCTGCTCCTCGAGCCAATCGTAGACCACTGTCCGTTCGGCAATCCGCCACTCTCCTTCCCTCTTGTGAAACAGATCGCAGTAACGGCCGCACAGGAGCGTCTGGCGTATGTCTGCGTCTTGATCTGATGCGCGTTGTAGCGCGGTGAAATAGCTCTCGACCGCGGCCTCTGCCGAGTTGATGAATTCGATCAGGATGTTTGTGATCTGGTGGATGTTGCGGGGCCCGATCTTGAAGACACCGAGTGCATACTCGATAAAGCCCTCTGCCGGGCCGCAATAGGCGCCGTGATTGTCATGCGCATCGGGCCAATATGCGCTGCGCAGCGCCGCCTCATCGGCGCGGTCGATCCCGCGGCTGTACCGATAGAGGCAGTCGCGAATCCCCTCGCGGTCGAATAGTTCGGTAATTTTCGTCTGATCCATCGGCTCTGTTGCAAATTCTGTGATTGGAAGTGGCGTTTCGCCAACCACGCCTTGGCGTTTGCCCATCATGGCAACACCTTGATGCCGCAGATGCCCCCTGCACAGTTGAGCGGTGGGACTGAAGCCGGTTGCCGTCCGTTCCAGTATGCGGCCACATGGCCCCTTTCATGCCGACGGACTCTTGGTGGAATGACGTCTGATTCAAACCGTGCTGCAGGATTTACGGTCGAGTTCAAGGGCACGTTCGGGACAGGATCGCGCGCCTCGCGATGCAGTCAGTTCCTCCCCTTCCGCGACTTCGATATTACCGGGCAGGATGTAACCCGCGTCATCGAGCTTGAAGATGTGTGGCGCGTGCGCCGCGCATCGCGCGTGACCCTGGCATTTGGCACTTTGGACGATGATGCGCATGGCGCTGCCTCCATTGTCTTTGCCTCGGCTTGGGGGGCGAGGCTGCTCACGACCAGTCCAGGATCAGATTTTCGATCCCGAACACGTGGCCGCCAGAGGTGATGGGTGCCGTACCCTTCTTGATCCGGAAGGTCGGGATGCGCGCCAGCCACTCCTCCAGGCCAATAACAATCTCGCGCCGTGCAAGATGTGAGCCAAGGCAACGATGAGGACCGAAGCCAAAGGTGGCATGGCGGTTGTCCTCTCGCGCCAGATCGACCGTGTTGGGGCATTCGAATTCCGCTGGGTCGCGATTGGCGATCACCGTGGCGCAGGAAACATAATCTCCTTTGCGGATCGGCGCGCCTTCGAAGTCGATATCTTTCGTTGCCACGCGGATCAACTGAACGGTCGGATATGCGCGCAGCAATTCTTCGGCCGCGAGCACGATCCGATCTGGTTCGCCGCGCAACAATTCCTGGTCCTTGAGGTTGCGTGCGAGATAGGCCAAGTCAAAGCCTATGGCTGCTGCGACAGTGTCGAGCCCGGCGACGAAAACAAGTATGCCGACCCCGCGCACTTCCTGTTTGGTCAGGCGGCGGCCCTCGACCTGTGCCTGCACGATGAAAGTCATGAAGTCGTCGACCAGGTCCTTGCGGCGCGCGGCTGCAAGTTCGTCAATGAACGAAACGATGGTCCGGGCCGCCGCCGGTCGTTTCACATCGTCGCCGTGCAGAAGATCTCTCGCCCATCCGACAAATGTGTCAATTCGGTCATCCGGCAGCCCTAGGAGATGAAGGAAGATGTTTACCGTGAACGGAAATGCGAAATCTTTCATGACATCGCAGCTTGTGCCCGAAGCGGCGATCCCGGCGATGAGCCTGATTGCCCGCTCGCGGACAGCCGGCTCCAATGCCGACACGCGCTTTGGCGAAAACAGCGGATTGAGCAGCGAGCGAAAGGCGCCATGGGCAGGGGGATCGAGTTCAAGTGGGATCATCGGCCAGCTTTCGCCCAGCGCGGAGGCAAAGATGCTGCGATGACTGGAGAAGGTTTCGGTGTCCTGCAGCACCCGGCGTTGGTCGCTGGCGCGGGTGATCACCCATGTACCCCGGCCGTCGCGGGTGTTCAGGGGCGAATAAAAGATCGGGGGGCCGGAATGGACGCAGGCGACTGCCGCATGGGGATCCCCGTTGGGAGTCGGCGACATGCCGGGCGAAGTGAACAGGCTGAAGTCTCTCACCATTTCGGGCGGGACATGATCTGGAACTGGATTTGTCGCCATTTGGCTTCTTCTCTTGAACGTCAGGCGTTTATGGGCTCGATTGAGATCGCACGGCCGGTCCTAAGGTCAATTGGCCAGCGCCCGGTAAGTCCCAGCTCTGGCGCGTCGCGATTGTGTTGCGCGATGCAGCCGAAACTGCGCACCTGCGCGCAAGAGATCGGTCGCGCATTCAAGCAGCAGAGGCATCTGCTTCGTGGTGCGGTCCTAAAGCGTAACCACTGGTTATCCCCTTGAAGTTGAGAGACAGGTCAACAACGCTGAGCTCCGTGGCACTGCTGCTGGCGCCCCGCAATCATCTAAGCAAGTTGCGTGCCGGATCGGCGTACCGATGGCGCTGTAGCGAGCTATGCCCAGCCAGCACTGGGACCGCCGCCGCTCATTTGATGACCGCATGTCCCACGAAAGCGTCCGACAACCGACACCTGCGGTCAGCTTTGTCGAGTCCGCGACAGAGGGGACTGTTCGGCTTGGCTCCTGCTGAACCTTGGTTCAAACAATTGAACAGTGTGCAGAACGCGGTTTGCGAGGCTCTTTCTGCCAAATCGGCATAACATGTGAGATTCTTTGGTCGCCGATGCGCCAAGCATTGCCGGGTCGTCGCCAAGCAGCTAGCCATTCGGCTCTCGCCTTCACAAATCAACCCAAGGTCCAGGCCTTCGCCCACCTTCTTCACCACGCGGCTGACCCCAAAAACGTCAGCGATAAACGCGAAGGCAGTGGGAACGCCCAAAAACCGCAGAGCTGGGCCTGCGCGGATGCAATGACGCGGGTCGACTGGATTGAGTAAGGCGGTTTGAGCGCCACTGGCCATGTCATTAATCGACTGGCCTAGAGCATGTCTCCCGAAAGTGGGAGCCGGTTTCGGTGCAAAGACATGCGTAAAATAAAAAACTAAAGCGCACGGAGCGAACCTGGAAGATCGCGACGCGCTTTAGGGAGGGATCGTCAATGTAGATACTGTCCGATCGCGCAGGGGCTCCCTCGTATGACTGCGGCAAGTCGCCGAGAAGCAACGTGCCTCCACCGAGCCGGCGGGGCACGGTTTCCGAACGGTTCCTGCGGATCAGACGAAGGTGAAATCCGACGCGCTCAATCCCAGCCCGGCCAGATCCGCGACACTTTGGACATTACCGAGATGAGCAAAATCGTCGGCATGGTTCTCGGAGGTGACATAGGCCAGATTCCCCGATTGAGTTAACGGATCATAGTACACGATAATGTCGCCGGTATGCTCATTGGAGATCGCATCCGCAGCCTGGGAGCCGTTGCTGAACGAGTTGGTAAGCACGACGACATGCTCGCCGTTCGCACCCGCGGCGTCGCCGCTGTAGAAAGTGTCAACAGGATGGCCAGGCCGTGAGCTGGCGTGGCCGACGAAGTTCGCGCCAAAACCGTCGCTGTCGAGGCCGACCGCATCGAAGGCCAAAGTGTCATCCGCCGGGTTGAAATCCAAGATCGAGGTATTATCCGGATCGGGCCCGAAACGCGGGTCATATCCAGGAATTGGGTTGTGGAATTGGAACACGAACGTGTCGTTGCCGGTGCCCCCGGTCAGAAAATCCCTGCCGTCACCAACGAAGAGGACGTCGTGACCGGGACCCCCATAGAGCTTGTCATTATCCGCATCGGTGATACGCGGTTTGTCTCGGCCGTTGTCGCCGTAGAGGTAGTCATTGCCCTCCTCCCCAAAGACTTGATCATTGCCTGCGCCACCGAAGACTCGATCATTGCCGGGGCCCGCCGAAATGGAATCGTTGCCCGCACGAGCGTCGATCCAGTCATTGCCGTCGGGATCCATGATCAGATCGTCACCATTGGTGCCGAAGAGGGAATTGTCACGCGGACTGCCATGGATAGCCATCAGAGACACTCTTTATCATGCGTCCCCACGCCACCTGAACCTTTTCATATCTCTCTTCAGGTTATTGGCCAAATTGATTGTTCCGATCCAACATATTTACGCGATGGATGTGTGTGCATTTTCGCCTCAAATCTTCGGGTGCGCCATGTGCGCCACCGGGTCGTGCGCGCAATGACGCGAGGCGGGTGCCAGCGGATGCCAAAAACACGCGCGCCCCTGCGGGGGCGTCCTGCTCCCCTGGCCGCCGATTCACTGCTAGTGGATGTCTAACGCTTGGTGCCCGTGAAACGTGATGGAAAATAGTTTTCCAGGAATGTGATCATTGAGCGGGACCTTATTGAAGCCGGAGCCTCCCGCGGTGGAAGCAGGGGCAGAATGATCGTTCGACCTCGCAGTCGAGTCTTTGAAGCAAGGGTGGCTGAATGCCTGAGCAAAGCGATCAGGCGCGGCACTCCACAGCGCACGATAGGCGGCCGGGGCATTTCGATCCGCGCCGGAGATCACCCCATCAGCCGATGGTACTGTCGCCAGATCAAGAGTTGTTCCCGGCTGCGGCTCTTGTACAGATCACAAGCAAGCAATGGCCGGACAAAGGATCTTAGTACTTTGTGGACGGCTATTTGAACGAAGGATGGACCCCGTTTTGGAAGCCCTTGGTGCAAGGCCGCAATGTTGGGCGGACTGACCGACAGAACAGCCTTGGCCGACAGCTGACGCATGCGCCCGACATCGGTCAACCTCCAGTGGAATTCGGGTAGTAGCTCGTCGAATTCCGAGCGGCGAGATGTCTTTCCTCGCTAGGCACGCAGACGATTGCGACTGATCGAGCGATCCGTGACAGCACGCGAAGCAATAGCTACGCGCTCACTCGCTTCGCAGGCAAAGCGATGGCCAGCAGAATGCCGAGCCCCTGCGCGAGCGCCGAGCGAAACGGAAAACAACATGCAATGGGTCTTACATCATGCAGCAGTCGGACCGGGAATGCGTGGCAAGGTCTCGGCCAGGAACCGCCAGTCCTCGCGCTCGCCCTCGCCTTCGTGGCGCTTGCCATAGAACTGGATGATCATCTTGCCGTCGGCGCCATAGGCTTCGAGCGAGGTGACGTGACCATTCTTGGTCGGCTTGCGCACAGCCCAGACCTCGCGGATGTGGTGGGTCCCGAGATGCAGGTGGAAGGTCTCGTCGAGCACATTGATCCACGGCCAGATTGTTTTGACCCACTTGATCGGACCGGAATGGATCTGGATGCAGCCACGATTGCCTACAAAGCACATAATCGGCATTTCGTCTTCGGCCGCCTGTTGAACCATGGCGCCGATGGCGTCCTTGTCCAGCGCCCAAGCGTAATCCTCGCCGACCATACGCACCGCCTCGCGACGACTGAGCTTCAGTGTTTTCAACATGTCGAAGAACTGATGGACGTCGGTCAGCTGGCTCCAGTACTCGCGTAGATCCTCCACCGTGGCGGCTTGATCAGGAACCTCTGCGTCATCGTTGGCTCCGCTCGCCTTGAATACTACGATCGGCTCCTGGTTCGAGGATTCCAGCTCAGCCACCAGCTTCTGATAAGAATCGAGGTTTGAGGCGGGACCGAGTTGCACCTTGTGCATCGCCTTGCCGGCAGCATCAAAGAATTGCAGGCTACGGCTGATGTCGTTGCCATTGCGCTTCTCGACAGCAAAGCCATGCGCCCAAACTTTCGGGAAGATGCGCAAGTCGATGTCGTCGCCAAGTACCAGAGCATGCTTGTTGCCGGTGACCACCTTGTCGTAGACGCCAATCTTTTCGTGCACAGCACTTTCATTGCGGGTATGCGCCACCACCTCGCCGACCGCTTCGAGGCCGGTCAGCAGATCATTGACGCGCGGCTCGATACGAATCGCGCCCAGACCGCAATGCGCGGCGACCAGTTCCGCTTCCGAAATGCCCAGTCGGGCGGCGAGATCGTGCTCACGGATCTTTGGATTGTCTTGCTGCGCCCGCCGGATTTCGTGCGGCGATGGTCTCTCGCGCTGGTCCATGTGTTAACGACCTTCATCTGCTTGTTGAGGATCAGCTGCCCTGCCGGGTGGTCGGTCGACTGAGCGCAGCGCAGGTGCTCGATGCCGACCTCCTGCTCGTCCAGGAACAGGGTATTGCTAGCGAGAGTGCATGATCGCCATCGAAACCGGGTGTGTCGTCTGAGCGGCGAGGAGCCGATTCCCCCAGCCCAGAGCGGATCTGACCCAGACCTGACATGTTGCTTTCCTTGCTTCGTTTCATCGATCGCGAGGGCACTCCGGCATGATTGTCGTCTTGGCGGTTCTTGCCGCATCGACAACAGGAGCTTCAAAAATCATGCCAATTCGCCTGACCAAGCACAGAAAAATCTTCTGCACACTGATCGACGATTTGCGTGAGAGTTCAGCGGAAACCGAGGTCGCACACTTTGTGTGACGTACGCGACAAACCCGACAGTACGTGTCGGTTGCCAGACGTTTTTCCACAATGGCGCACAAGATTGACAGCGGCTCTAGACGGATCGCGCCGCATTGAAACGGCTTTTCCCCCTTGGCACGGTCCCTGCAACGTAATCCGCAAAGACGTCCCGGATCGAGGAGAAAGCTCGCCATGATTACGCTCACCGACAACGCTGTTGCCGCCGTGAAGACCGCTCTTTCCCGCAGCGGCGAACCGGCGGAGGGCTTTCGAATTATGGTCCAGACCGGCGGCTGCGCCGGGTTTAAATACTCAATGGGCCTGGAGAGTGTGTCGCGCGAGGGCGATGTGGTCACCGAGACAGATGGGGTCAAGCTGTTCGTGGACGCAGGCTCCCAGCCCCATGTCGCCGGCATGACCATCGACTTTGTGACCGGGCTCGAATCTTCTGGCTTCGTCTTCGATAACCCCAACGCGAGGGAGAAGTGCGGCTGCGGCAAGTCCTTCAGCTGACTGAGGACCTGACGTATGAGGCCTGTCTACCTCGACAATAACGCAACGACACGGGTCGATCCTGAAGTCGTGCAAGCGATGTTGCCGTTCTTTACGGATCAATTCGGCAACCCTTCGTCAGCGCACGCTTTTGGCGCCCCAGTCGGTGCGGCGATGAAAAAGGCGCGGCGGCAGTTGCAGGCGCTAATCGGCGCGCAGTCCGACGATGAGATCACCTTCACCTCGGGTGGGACAGAAAGTGACAATGCAGCGATCCTTTCGGCACTCGAGGTCGCGCCCAACCGAACCGAGATCGTGACATCAACGGTGGAGCATCCCGCCGTCCTGACGCTGTGCGCGCATCTTGAGCAGGTTCGCCGCGTCAAGGTCCACAGGATCCCGGTGGATCGCCGTGGGCAGCTTGACCTCGACGCCTATAAGGCCGCCCTCACCCCGCACGTGGCGATCGTCTCGATAATGTGGGCGAACAACGAGACCGGTATGATCTTCCCCGTTGCCAAGCTTGCCGAGTTGGCCAAGGAAATCGGCGCCCTTTTCCACACCGATGCGGTGCAGGCGGTCGGCAAAATTCCAATGGACCTGAAATCGACTGCTATCGATATGCTATCGCTGTCAGGCCACAAGCTTCATGGCCCCAAAGGGATCGGCGCGCTCTGGATTAGGCGTGGCGTGCAGTTCCGCTCGCTGATCAAGGGAGGGCACCAGCAGCACGGCCGGCGTGCCGGCACCGAGAACACGCCCGGCATAGTCGGGCTCGGCATGGCAGCCGAACTCGCTTTGAAATTCTTGGACGACGCCACCACACGGGTAAAGTCGCTGCGCGACCGCCTGGAGGATGGGATCCTGCAGCGCATCCCAAACACTTCTGTCACTGGCGATCGGATGGAGCGACTGCCAAACACCGCAAACATCTCCTTTGAAAATACCGAAAGCGATGGAATCCCACATCTGCTCAGTCGCGTGGGCATCGCCTGTTCCTCCGGCTCCGCCTGCACCTCCGGCTCATTGGAACCGAGCCATGTCCTGAGCGCGATGAAAACGCCACATGGGGCAGTGCGCTTCTCGCTTGCGCGCGACAACGGCGAAGCGGACGTCGACCGGGTACTTGAGGTCATGCCCGCAATCGTCGAGAAGCTGCGTGGCTCTCCCGGTTCTGGGCCGCGTGAGCGAAGTCGCGAAGACGTTCGATCCGGTCCATGCCTGAGCGGCAGCAGAACAGGGTGCAATTCATGAACCGTGATGTCTTCCTCAATGACACGACATTGCGCGACGGCGAGCAGGCGCCCGGTGTCGCCTTTACGACGGCGGAAAAGCTGGAGCTCGCCGAGTCTCTCGCGGCCGCCGGCGTCCCAGAGATCGAGATCGGCACGCCGATCATGGGCGCCGACGAAATCGAAACAATTCGTACCGCAGTCGCGCGGCGTCTCCCGGCTCGGCTCATGGCGTGGTGCCGGATGAAGGCGCGGGATCTCGATGCGGCGATCGAGTGCGGCGTGGGCGCCGTCAATCTGTCGCTGCCTGCATCCGACATCCAACTTGCCGCCAAGCTCGGCCTCGATCAGGCGGGAGCGCTCCAGGCCATCGAGGATATGGTTCGGCGCGCAGCCGCTCACGGCTTCTTCGTCGCTGTGGGCTGCGAGGATGCCTCGCGGGCTGATGGGGATCATCTTGCCCGAGTCATCGAAACGGCTGCGCGCGCCGGGGCAAGCCGCGTCAGGCTGGCCGACACGGTTGGCGTTCTCGACCCCTTTTCGACTTTCGAACTTGTCGCCCAGCTCATGACGAAGTCTGAAATCGACCTCGAGTTCCATGCGCACAACGATCTCGGCCTTGCGGCCGCCAACACGCTGGCTGCGATCCGCGCGGGCGCGCGCCATGCCTCCCTCACCGTGCTTGGGCTCGGGGAGCGTGCGGGTAATGCCGCGCTGGAAGAAGTGGCCGCCGCGATGGCCGTCATCGACGGCGCGGATACCGGCATCGAGCTGTCTGCATTGCCCGACCTCGCCGCCCAGGTGGCTCGCGCCGCCCGCCGGCAGATCGCGGTTACTAAGCCGGTCGTTGGCGCCGATGTTTTCACGCACGAATCCGGCACTCACGTCGCAGGGATGCTGAAAGACTCGCGCGCCTATCAGGGGCTCGACCCGGCACTTGTGGGTCGCTGCCCTCGTATCGTCATCGGTAAGCATTCCGGTGCCACTGCGATTGCCCGCATGCTGAACGAAAACGGTCGCGATCTCGACCCGCATCTGGCAGCCGCGGTGGTGGCTCGCGTTCGCCGCAAGGCGGGCGAGATCAAATCGACCCTTACTTCAGCTCAATTGGTCGAGCTCTACGATGGAATGTGCAGCGAGGCACGCATCGCGGATCTCGCCGGTCTAGGCCAGCTGTGCGACGCACCCAGCGGCTGCACAGTTGTCCGAGCAGGGAGACATCAATGAATTGTTCCGCTGACGGCCGCCCCATCGACGTTACCAACATCCTCGCGCGACTGAAGGGTCTATCGGCCGCTGAGGAGTTCTTCGCGCTTCTTAGGGTCTCATATGACCCGAAGGTGCTAGATGTCTCCCGGCTTCATATCATGAAGCGCGTGGGCCAATATCTTGCCGAAGAAGATCTATCCGATCTGCCCGACCAGGTGGTCGCGGCGCGGGCGCGCGCCACACTGCAACGCGCCTATGAGGACTTCGCGACTTCCTCGCCACTCACGCACCGGGTCTTCAAGGTGCTCAAAGACCACGACCCGACCAAGCCTGCCACGCCGGGCCGCACCTTCGTCCCGTTCGAGTCCGTACTGAAGCGGTTCGCAAAAGAATGAGCGTGACATGGTTGCGACGCGACAATGTCGAGAACCCGACACATCCGGTCGTCATGAACACGCCCCTGCAAGGAACCAACCGAGCCTCCATGAATAGGAGGACGCAACATGACTTGGCACGAATAGTGCTGCCGACGAGATCAGACCCGGATCCTGATAGAAGCCCAAAGAGACCGCCAATGCACATCGTAGTCTGCATCAAGCAGGTGCCGGACTCGGCACAGATACGGGTCCATCCCGTTACGAACACGATCATGCGCCAGGGTGTGCCTACCATCATCAATCCCTACGACCTATTCGCCCTCGAAGAAGCGCTCAGACTGCGCGACACCTACGGCGGCGAGGTCACCGTGCTCACCATGGGTCCGCCCATGGCAGAGGATGCCTTGCGCAAGGCCCTCGGTTACGGCGCCGACCGCGCAGTGCTGATGACCGACCGCTATTTTGCCGGCTCCGACACGCTGGCGACCTCGTACGCTCTTTCGCAAGCAATCGCGAAGGTTGGCGAGACGTTCGGCACTCCAGACATCGTCTTCACTGG
This sequence comes from Mesorhizobium loti, assembly GCF_001510895.1. GTDB lineage: Bacteria > Pseudomonadota > Alphaproteobacteria > Rhizobiales > Rhizobiaceae > Mesorhizobium > Mesorhizobium loti_A. The sequence goes on from NZ_LPWA01000114.1 coordinate 26,666, forward strand.
CAAGCAGACAATCGATGGCGACACCGCCCAGGTCGGGCCCGGCATCGCCAAGCGCCTCGATCTCATGCAACTCACCTATGTCGCAAAGATCCCCTCCGTTGACCTCGCTGCGCGCGAGATCAAGGTCGAGCGCCGCTGTGAAGGCGGCACGCAGATGCTCAAGAGCAGGCTGCCCTGTCTCATCACCATCCTGGAAGGTACAAACGAGATCCGTCGGGGCTCGCTCGAGGACGCCCTGTACGCCGCGCGCAGCCAAGTCCTGAAATGGAGTGCGGCCGACGCCGGCATTGATGACCTCACCAGATGCGGCCTGCGCGGCTCGCCGACGGTCGTCAAGCGCGTTTTCGCTCCTACTGCGCGGGCGCAAAAGGCAGCACTAATCGACACCGCCGAAATGACTTTGCGCGATCTCGCTGACGAACTTATCGCCGCAATCTTAACCCGCCGGCCAGCGCTGGAACAGGAACTCGCCTTCAACGGCGGCGAGTGACGGCAAGGAGAGATGATGTCGACCGCGAATCGAGAAGCCCCTCGCCCTGCCTCCGGCCGTGCCGGCACAAAGAAGGAGCTACCCGAGCATTTCAAGGACTATCGGCACGTCTGGGTTTTCATCGAGCTCGAGCGCGGCCAGGTCCATCCCGTATCATTCGAACTGCTCGGTGAAGGCCGCAAGCTCGCCGACAAGCTTGGCGTCGAGCTTGCGGGCATCGTGCTTGGACCGCCCGGAGAGAGCAATCAGTCTGCGGTAGCCGAGGCTTTCGCTTATGGCGCCGATCTTGTCTACAACGTTGAGGCGCCGCTACTTGCCGACTATCGCAACGAGCCTTTCACCAAGGCGATGACGGATCTGGTTGATACCCACAAACCCGAGATCCTGCTTCTCGGGGCGACCACACTCGGCAGGGATCTTGCTGGTTCGGTCGCGACGACCCTGCAGACAGGGCTCACGGCCGACTGCACCGAACTCGACGTCGATGCCGACGGTTCGCTCGCCGCGACCCGTCCGACTTTCGGCGGTTCGTTGCTATGCACGATCTATACGCTCAATTACCGGCCGCAGATGGCGACAGTGCGACCGAGGGTCATGCCCATGCCGCAGCGGATGGATAAGCCGGTCGGGCGTGTCATCCGGCACCAGCTATCGGTGGCCGAGGATGACATCATCACCAAAATCCTCGGCTTCCTGCCCGATAGCCAGTCGGGAAAGGCCAATCTTGCCTATGCCGACGTTGTGGTTGCGGGAGGCCTCGGTCTAGGCGCGGCGGAGAACCTGCAGCTTGTAAAGGATCTCGCGCGAGCAATTGGCGCCGAGCATGGCTGTTCGCGCCCGTTGGTCCAGAAGGGCTGGCTGTCGGCTGATCGGCAGATCGGCCAAACAGGCAAGACCATCCGGCCGAAGCTTTACATAGCGGCTGGGATTTCCGGCGCCATCCAGCACCGGGTTGGTGTCGAAGGGGCAGATCTCATCGTGGCTATCAACACCGACCCGAACGCGCCGATTTTCGATTTCGCCCACCTCGGGATCGTCACCGACGCGATCCGCTTCCTGCCCGCACTGACGGAGGCCTTCACGCGGCGGCTGTCGCCCCACAGTCGCGATAAGCTTGCGAGCTAGGGAGCTGGACATGATCAAGGAAAAATTCGACGCCATTGTTGTTGGGGCCGGCATGTCCGGAAACGCTGCTGCTTATACCATGGCAAGCCATGGCCTGAAGGTGCTGCAGTTGGAGCGGGGTGAATATCCGGGCTCCAAGAATGTTCAGGGTGCAATCCTGTACGCGAACATGCTGGAGAAGATCATCCCGGATTTCCGCGATGATGCGCCTCTCGAGCGGCATTTGGTTGAACAGCGGCTTTGGGTCATGGACGACACCTCCCACACCGGTCTTCACTATCGGTCGGACGACTTCAACGAGGCCAAGCCCAACCGCTATACGATCATCCGCGCTCAGTTCGATAAATGGTTTTCGCGTAAGGTGCGCGAGGCCGGCGCGACGGTCCTGTGCGAGACGACCGTGACGGAACTGGTCCGCGATGCCAAGGACAAGGTAGTCGGCGTCCGCACCGACCGGGCCGGCGGAGAGATTTTCGCGGACGTTGTCATTCTCGCAGAAGGTGTCTGCGGACTGCTTGGCACGCGCGCCGGGCTTCGCGAGATTCCGAAGCCCAGATCCGTGGCGCTCGCCGTCAAGGAAATGCATTTCCTGCCTGAAGAGGTCATAGAGCAGCGGTTCGGCCTCAAGGCCGGTGAAGGCTGCGTAGTCGAGGCGGTGGGTACGATCTCGCGCAACATGGCCGGGCTTGGCTTCCTTTACACCAACAAGGAGTCGATCTCACTGGGCATCGGCTGCCTCGTTTCGGATTTCGCTGCGATGATGGAGAGCCCATATGTCGTACTCGATGCGTTAAAGAACCATCCTTCGATCCGACCGCTGATCGCCGGCTCGGAGGTGAAAGAATATGCCGCGCATCTCATTCCCGAGGGTGGCTACAGGGCGATTCCACAGCTGTTTGGCGACGGGTGGGTGGTGGTCGGCGATGCTGCGCAGTTGAATAACGCCGTCCACCGCGAGGGTTCGAACCTCGCCATGACCTCCGGTCGCATCGCGGCTGAGGCAATCATGCAGGTCAAGACTCGCAAGCGGCCGATGACCAAACAGAACCTTGTCCTCTACAAGACCATGCTGGAGAAGTCCTTCGTGATCAAAGATCTGAAGAAATACAAGGACATGCCGGCCCTGCTCCATACCAATTCCCAAAATTTCTTCACGACCTACCCGCAGTTGATGTCAAAGGCGGCTCAGAACTTCGTGCGGGTCGACGGCATCCCGAAAATCGACAAGGAAAAGGCGACCACTGCTGCCGTCATCAAGGCGCGTTCGCGCCTGGGGCTGGTGAGCGATCTGGTCCGCCTGGCATTCGCCTGGCGCTAGGAGGAAGAGATGACAATCGCAGTGTCACGCATTGAGGAGAAACTTTACCAGAACCGCTACCTGGTCGATCCGGGGCGCCCACATATAAAAGTGCGACCGCACCACAAGCCAAGCGCCAACCTGCTCGCGTTGACCCGCGTCTGCCCGGCCCAATGTTATGAATTGAACGACAATGGGCAAGTGGAGATCACCGCCGACGGATGCATGGAGTGCGGCACCTGTCGGCTACTGTGCGAGGCCAGTGGTGAGATCGAGTGGAATTATCCGCGCGGCGGCTTCGGTGTCCTCTTCAAGTTCGGATGACCCGCGCACGCGCGCGCCGTTGCCAGAGCGTGCCGATACCTGGAATTGCCGCGATTGTAGCATGACAATTTGCAATTGAGCAGGGGCTCGTGAATACTGGGATGTCGCGAGTCGAAAGAAGGCGCTTTGGGAGGAAGCACCTTGCAACCCCTGAGGTGTTTCCATGGGTCAGGTAATGCGGGATCGGGTGGACGGAGGGCTTCGCAACGCCCAGCCACCTGTCAAAGCCATGCACGGCGCAAACATCCCGCTCAGGGGAATCTATGAAATATCCGAGATCCTGACTGCTCCGACGCGGCTGGAGATCACGCTTGCCAATGTCGTGAACATTCTCTCCTCGTTTGTGCAAATGCGTCATGGAGCAATGGTCGTCCAGGGCGCGGACGGGGAGTTGGAGATTGCCGCGACTGCCGGCAACAAACACGCACCTCACTCAGATTGGCGCCGCTTCATACCGCAGGCCGTGGTAGAGCGGATCTTCGCCATGGGGAGGCCGCTCGTCCTACATGATGTCAGCAAGTCCGAACTATTTCAGGCTGATCTCCAAGCGGCTTCGAGCGGCGCCATCATGCCGGTTGCCTTTATCGCAGTGCCAATAGAGGCTGAGGACGAAATCCTCGGTACGCTGTCGATCGACCGTGTATGGGACGGTGCCGCCAGCGTGCATTACGACGAAGACGTACGCTTCCTGACAATGGTCGCCAAGCTTGTCGGCCGAACCATCCGCCTCCATCGCATGCTGGGTACAGATCGTCAGCGGCTTGTTGAGGAGGAACGGAGAGCGGAGAAATCGCTCGACGAGAAGGAGACACGTCCTGCGCGCCATTCGCCTGTCAAAATCGATGGGATCATCGGAGAGAGTGCCGCACTCAAGCAGGTTCTTGAAACCGTCACGATCGTAGCAAGGACCAATTCTACCGTGCTTTTGCGGGGTGAGAGCGGCACCGGCAAGGAATTTTTTGCGCAGGCCATCCATAAGCTTTCGCCTCGCAGCAAGAAGGCGTTTGTCAAACTGAACTGCGCCGCACTGCCTGAAAGCGTTTTGGAATCGGAGTTGTTTGGGCATGAAAAGGGCGCCTTCACGGGGGCTGTCTCACAGCGCGCCGGCCGTTTCGAATTAGCGAATGGCGGAACCCTGCTGCTTGACGAAATCGGCGAGATTTCGCCTGCCTTTCAGGCTAAGCTGTTGCGCGTCTTGCAGGAAGGCGAGTTGGAGCGCGTCGGCGGCACCAGGACGCTAACGGTCGACGTCCGGCTCATATGCGCCACCAACAAGGACCTCGAGACGGCTGTCGTGAATGGAGAGTTCAGGGCCGACCTTTACTACCGCATCAATGTGGTGCCAATCATGTTGCCACCGCTCAGAGAGCGGCCCGGCGATATTCCACGTCTTGCGAAGGCCTTCCTCGATCGATTCAATAGCGAGAACCACCGCGAGCTCGCCTTCGCGCCGTCGGCGCTTGACCTGATTTCGCAATGCTACTTCCCTGGTAACGTGCGTGAGCTGGAAAACTGCGTGCGAAGGACGGCCACGCTTGCGCGCTCAAGCACGGTCGCCCCTTCAGATTTCGCCTGCCAGAAAGGCCAATGCCTGTCTTCCCTGCTCTGGAAAGGACGCGATCATTCAAATTGCTCCACTGCCAGCGATGCGTGCGGCCGCGACAGGATGCCGGTTCAATCGCCGCTGGGTGACACGCGCAGCGCCACCTTCGAGGGCGATCTGGTGCCGGGCAACGCCGGCGATCCGAACGACCTTGGTTGGGGCGCAACAGGCATGCGTGTGACCGATCGCGCCCGCCTGATCGACGCAATGCAGAAGGCCGGCTGGGTTCAGGCCAAGGCTGGTCGTATCCTCGGCCTCACGCCACGACAGGTCGGCTATGCCCTGCGTCGGCATGGCATCGAGGTGAAGAAGTTCTAAACGCCTGCGACGTCAAACATCAGGCCTCCTCGTGCTTCTTGTGAGTGGTGCCTTTCAGACGCCGCTCGCCGGTTCAAGTCGCAAGCCCGACAAAAATTGTGACGTAGCGAACAGGCGGAATCGCACATGAAAGTCGACATCTTGAACTGAAACTGCCTTTTTCGAGCTGGCACTACTTTTGCGAATTGAACTGCGACGTCCACCCACGAACGGAGCCGTTCAATGTCCGTACCGGCGATTTCGCTTGAGAGTTTGGTCAGTACCAAATCCTTCGACCAGTTATTGACGAGGGCGAAATCCGCCGGCTGCGCATCTTCATCCTGCGGCTCGTCCGCAAAGCCGGACGAGATGGATTCCGCTTTGTGGCAGAAGATCAGTGACCATCCATGCTATTCCGAAGAGGCGCACCATTATTTCGCGCGCATGCATGTGGCGGTCGCGCCAGCCTGCAACATCCAGTGCAACTACTGCAATCGCAAATATGATTGCGCCAATGAAAGCCGGCCTGGAGTCGTCTCGGAAAAGCTGACCCCAGACCAGGCGCTACGCAAGGTGATCGCGGTCGCCAACGAAGTGCCCCAGCTTTCCGTGCTCGGCATCGCCGGACCGGGCGACGCCTGTTACGACTGGGACAAGACAAAGGCGACTTTGGAACGCGTCGCCAGGGAAATCCGCGACATCAAGCTGTGCATCTCTACCAACGGGCTCGCGCTACCGGATCATGTCGCCGAGCTTGCTGACATGAATGTCGATCACGTGACAATCACCATCAACATGGTCGACCCCGAAATCGGCGCAAAGATCTATCCCTGGATCTTTTACAACCATCGCCGCCACACCGGCATCGACGCTGCCAGGATCTTGCACGAGCGGCAGATGTTGGGCCTGGAGATGCTGACCGCGCGCGGCATCCTCACCAAGATCAATTCGGTGATGATCCCCGGCGTCAACGACGAACACCTGATCGAGGTCAATAAATGGGTTAAGGAGCGCGGCGCGTTCCTGCACAATGTCGTGCCGCTGATTTCCGACCCGGCGCACGGTACGCATTTCGGCCTGACCGGGCAGCGCGCCCCAACGGCCTTGGAACTGAAGACGGTTCAAGATCGCCTCGAAGGTGGCGTCAAGCTGATGCGACATTGCCGGCAGTGCCGGGCCGACGCTGTCGGCCTGCTTGGCGAGGATCGTGGCCAGGAATTCACGATCGACCAGGTTTCGGATGACATCACCTACGACGCCAGCAAACGCAAGGCCTATCGCGAGGTGGTCGCGCGCGAGCGCGGCGATCACGTGGCGGCCAAGAGCCAAGCGGTCGCGGCCGTCAAGGCAGCGGGTTCCGGCGAAACACTCGTCATCGCTGTAGCGACCAAGGGCGGCGGCCGGATCAACGAGCATTTCGGCCATTCGAAGGAATTCCAGGTTTATGAGGCCTCTCAGGGAGGGATCAGCTTCATCGGGCATCGCAAGGTCGAGCAGTATTGCCAAGGCGGCCGAGGCGCGGACACCACCCTCGACGGCGTCGTAGCTGCGCTCAAAGGCGTCGACATCGTTCTGTGCGCCAAAATCGGAGATTGCCCCAAGGATCAGCTCGCCGAAGCTGGAATCCGGGCAATGGACGTTTATGGCTACGACTACATCGAGACCGCTATCGGCGCGCTTTACGCCGCCGAGTTTGGGAGCGAAGCACTGGCGGCGACGGCTTGAGCGTCTCGTCCCCAACCGAATCAGGAGTTGAGAAATGGCCTTCAAGATCGTCGCCTCGCAATGCACGCAATGCGGTGCCTGCGAGTTCGAATGTCCCTCGAGCGCGATCAAGTTCAAGGGTGAGACCTACGTGATCGATCCGGAACAATGCACCGAATGCAAGGGGGCCTTCGAAACCCAGCAATGCGCATCGGTATGCCCGGTGCCGAAGACCTGCGTTCCCGCCTAACCTTTAGTCGGGTCAGTGGCACGGTCGTTTCGCTTCCGGAGAACGCCATGACCTCCTTTGTTGACATACTGCAGCCGCAGGAAAGGAAGGTAGGTAGGGATGGGCCTCGGACGCGAACAGGAGGTCGAGATCCGCAAGCCTCCACGATTTATGCCGGGCGAGCGGGTCCGCGCCACACGCCACGTAAAGAATGACGGCACCTATCCCGGTAGCGAGATAGGAGCAAACCTCGTGCGGAAGGGCGATGAAGGCTATGTCCGCGACATCGGCACCTTTCTCCAACAGTTCTACATCTATGCGGTCGAATGGCTCGATCGCGGCACCGTCGTTGGCATGCGCACCCACGAACTGATCAGCCTCGAGAAATCCGGGGATCCTTGCAGCGCCGAAATCACTTGTGGTCACTAACAAGGGAACAGCCCGATGAAGGTTATGATCCGCAAGACCGACGCCGGCCTATCGGCGTATGTGCCCAAGAAGGATCTCGAAGAGCCGATCATCGGCTTCGAGAATGAAGAGCTATGGGGAGGGTCCATAACGCTCAGGAACGGCTGGCGGCTCGTCCTGCCCGACCTTCCGCGAGATACACCTTTGCCGATCACCGTCGAGGCAAGGAAGATTTCCGACGAGGATTGATGCCGCAGGTCGGCACCTGAGAGCGTCAACGGGAAACGAGCATGAATAAGATCCTGGCCTTGGGCCATCTCATGATCAATCGGGACAGTCATGCCGCAAAGCAGCTTAAACTGCTGAAGAAGGCACTCTGCGCCGATGAGATCATCCCGTATCTGGGTCCCGACCTGCTTCGGCTTAGGTATGGGGAACCACCGGTACCCCACACGCCGCAAGCCGTTGCCGCAGCATTCAACGCGCGGGCGCCTGCTCCTTCCAAGATTCGCACCAATATGTGGTCGGTCGCTCAATTCATCGAGCAGCGCCGGCATCGGCGGACGCTCCAAGCCTGGATGGCTGAGATATTCGCAGGGCCGGCGGCGCCGACCGTTTTCCATGCCTGGCTCGCGACACTTCCTCTCTCGCTAATCGTCGATAGCTGGTACGACGGCGCCATGCGCGCGGCCCTCATAGACACAGGCCGCACCGATGTCGTCGAAATTCAAGGCGTCACGCGGGCGGACGCAATTGGCGACGTTTGGACGAAAACGTACGATTTGTCTGGAATGGAACTCCAACCAGACTCGACGGCAACGACGGTCCTCTATGCGCCGCACGGCACTATCAAGCCGGCGGCAAACTTCCTTATCGCAGATTCGGATTACGTCGAAGCCCTAACCGAAATCGATATCCAGACTCCGATCCCTCGAGCCGTGAAGGAACGGCGCACCAAGCGCGGCTTCTTCTTCTTCGGCTGCCGGTTCGACGACCAGATGCTGCGCACCTACGCCAGACAGGTCATCAAGCGCTCAAGCGGCCCGCACTTCGCGGTTATTGATTCGGCAACGCTGACCAAAAACGAACGCCGCTTCCTTGCAGCAAACGCAATCACGGTCATAGACATGCCGGCAGGCGAAGCCGCGGCCCAACTGGTTGGGACAGGCGTATAGCAGATGATGGCCAGCTTTGCATGTCATGGACATTTGATGGGGGCGTCGTGCGCCTCAAGGCCCTCCAACCAGCCCAATATCACTGGAATGCACCCCCGAACAGTAGGGCTGTCCGCGGCGTGACGAAGTCCGGGAATTCGCTCGCGAATGGAGAAGCGGCCGGTTCGGTCCAGGCTCTGAGCACGATCGCCCGCATTACCCGGATGAATTTGCGGCACCCGTGGCAGGTCACCGTGGCTATCGGCTCGACACTGGTTGCGGTATCGCTCCAATTGCTCATCCCCGAGCTCCTCGGCCAGGCCATCGACCAGACCCAGACAGCCATCGGCGGGGGTGTCAGCGGAGCGGCGGCGCAAGAGGAGCTGCGGGCCTCGGCGCTCCTGCTGCTTGCCATTAGCGTGCTGCGCGGCCTGTTCACGCTGGCTCAGAACTATCTTGCCGAAGCGGTCGGACATCACGTCGCGTATGAACTGCGGGTCGCTTTTTATGAGAAGATCCAGCGGCTCAGCTTTTCTTTTCACGACCAGGCGCATTCAGCCGATCTGATCATGATCGGCATGCTCGATCTGGAAGGCGTGCGTATGTACTTCTCTGCCGCTCTGGTTCGCGCCGTCCTGCTCGTCATGTTGATCGGGTTCGGCGCCCACATGCTGATTTCCATCAATCTGGTTCTTGGTCTCCTCGCGCTGAGCTTTGTGCCCTTCGTCGGATGGCGCTCATCAATCACACAGCTCAAGCTGCGCGCCACCTGGCTTGACCTGCAGGAGCGGCTTTGCGTCCTCAGCCGTGTAATGGAAGAAAATCTCACCGGCATCCGGGTTGTCCGCGCGTTTGCAGCGCAGGCCTACGAGATGCTGAAGTTCGACCGCGCATCGAAGAGTGCGCTTGGCCTCATGCACGAACGGGCCAAGATTTACGTGCGCAATGTTTCCGCGATGAATTTCTCGTTCTTTTTCGCCATGGGGCTGGTTCTGTGGATCGGCGGCAACAAAGTCATCGCAGGCGAAATCAGCGTCGGAAAACTTGCCACGTTCCTCACCTTTATGACCATCCTCCAGATGCCGGTTCGCCAGATAGGCTTGATAGTCGATGCTTCGCCCGAGCCTCGACATGCGGTTCGCGCCTGTTCGGGTTGCTCGACCTGGATATCGCGATCAAGGACGCAGCAGACGCCAAACCGCTCGAGATCAGCGAGGGCACCTTGCGCTTCGACGATGTTTCATTCGCCTATCCGGACACCGAGAGCCGCCCAATTCTGAAGAATATCAGTTTTGAAGCCCGCAAGAGCGAAACGATTGCAATTGTCGGCCCGCCCGGCTCGGGCAAGTCGACGATAGCTCATCTGATCCCTCGTTTTTACGACGTCGCAAGCGGCGTCGTTACGCTTGACGGCCAGGATATCCGCGAGGTCACCCTGGCCACGCTTCGCAGAGCCGTCGCGGTCGTGCAGCAGGATGCATTCGTTTTCACCACGACGATCGAAAACAACATCGCCTACGGCGATCCCTGGGCCAACGCACAGCGGATCGAGCGCGCAAGCGAGTCGGCTCAGCTTCACGACTACATTCTCCGGCTGCCGGCCGGTTACAAAACGGTGGTGCGTGAGCGCGGCCTATCCCTGTCGGGCGGCCAGCGTCAGCGCCTGGCGATAGCTCGCACGATGATGCTGCGCCCGTCGGTTATCATATTCGACGACTCGACTGCCGCGATCGATGCCGCCACAGAACAGCGCGTTCGCTCCGCGATGCGACTCTTTGCCAAGGACCGCGTGACCATCATCATCGGCCACCGGCTGAGTTCGCTCATGCATGCCGACGCAATCCTGTTTATCGAGAACGGCGAGATTGTCGAGCGTGGCACTCATGAAGACCTTCTGGCGAAGGGCGGACGCTACAAGGCCCTCTACAATCTCCAAGTGCGCGCATTTGATGACATGCAGCCCAACCAAGAGGGGTGAGCTGATGCTCCAGGGTGGCGAAGTCGAGACGGAGCGCGACGATGCCCACAACGACCGGCGTCCGCCCCATGCGGTCGTCGGTTCGCACCGCATCGAAGAGGAGATATTCGGACAGGCGTTTGACAAGAATATTGTCCGACGCATTTGGGCGTTCGTGCGGCCCTACCGCACCAACTTGATAGTCTCGGTTGCCGCGATGTTGATCCTGACCGGCACGCAGCTTCTCGTCCCGCTGATCATCCGCTTTGCAATCGACCACGGCATGCAGCCGGAAAGTGGCGATCGTTCGGCCCTGCTCGCAGCCGCCTGCGCCTTCGTTCTCACCATTTCGGTCAATTTTGGCGCCAGCTACACGCAAGAGATCGTGATCTACAAAATGGCGGAGAAAGTTCTGTTCGATATTCGCCGCGCCATGTTCGGCCATCTGCAGGACGTGGCGCTTTCCTTTATGGACAAGACAGAGGTGGGACGGCTGATGTCGCGTCTGCAAGGCGACGTTAATTCCATGCAGGAACTCCTCGAAACCTCGGTGTTTTGCCTGGGCGACATCACCCTTCTGTTTGGCATCGTCTTCGTCATGCTGTGGCTCGATGTTCGCTTGGGGCTCCTTACGTTCTCAGTGCTGCCTGTTCTCCTCATCGTGCGCATCTTCTGGCTGCCGCGCGCCCGCGGCGCCTTCATGGCCGCCAATGAGGCCAATTCGGTTTCCAATGGCGCGCTGGCTGAAGCCATTCATGGCGTAAGGGCAGTGCAGTGCATGGACCGGCAGCAGGTCAATTTAATGCTTTATGACGACAAAGCCCGCGCCAATCTCAAGACACATCTGACCGCCGCCAAATACGCCCAGATCATGGTCCCGATCGTCGATAGCCTGACGGGCGTTGCCATGGCTGTCGTCATCGTCGTCGGCGGCTCAATGGTCATGAGCGACCGCATCGATCTGGGTGTGATGGTCGCGTTCCTCTTCTACATCCAGCGCTTCTTCGATCCGATCCGCTCCCTCACCTTGCAGTATTCGATCATGCAAAGGGCGATGGCGTCGGGAAAGCGACTGACCGACGTGCTTGACGTCAAGATTGAGGTCCAGGACAAACCCAATGCCACGGTGCTTTCGCCCGAGATGGACGGCTCGATCGAGTTCAGGAACGTTACTTTCGGCTATGATCCCAAGCATCCGGTATTGAAGAACGTGTCGTTCCGGGTCAATCCCGGCGAAACCGTCGCCTTGGTGGGGCCGACCGGTTCAGGTAAATCCAGTGCAATGGCTCTCGTCCACCGCTTCTATGATGTCCAGGAGGGCCAGGTGCTGGTCGGCGGATATGATGTGCGCGATCTCACCCAGAAATCGCTTGGCCGTCAGATCGCCATGGTGCTCCAGGAGCCGTTCCTTTTTACCGGCACGGTTTTCGAGAACATCCGCTACCACAAGGCTGAAGCCACGCGGGAAGAGGTTATCGAGGCCGCCATGGCGGTCGGCGCGCACAGCTTCATCGTGCGCCTTCCTTGTGGATACGATGCCGCTCTGTGTGAACGCGGCGGCAATCTCTCGCTGGGCCAACGCCAGCTTATCAGCTTTGCGCGTGCGCTCGTCGCAAACACCAAGATTCTGGTACTCGACGAAGCAACCGCCAATATCGATAGCTATACGGAAATGCTGATCCAGAAAGCGCTGGTCAGGCTCCTCGAAGGCCGCACTGGCCTCGTCATCGCCCATCGCCTTGCCACAGTGCGAGGCGCCGACCGTATTGTCGTTCTCCAGAATGGCAAAGTCGCCGAATCCGGCAAGCACGACCAGTTGATCGAAAAGGGCGGTCTCTATTCCAAACTCTACAGGCTCAACCACGCCTCGTTCGACGACACGCCCGATGAGCAACTCGACACCTCCGAAGCAGCCGGCTACAGATCTGAGGCGCGAAGCTGCGAGGAGCCAGCGCATTCGTGCAAGCGCTTTGCCGAGCGGTGATAGCCGACGCGTCGCCGGCTTTGCACAAGCAGATCGAGCGCCTGCGCGATGCCGAGATCGCCACCACCCATGACTGGCATTTGATTTTCACGAAAAAGGCTCGCGATAGGTCCCGTGACTTTTTGTCCAAGCTTCGCGGCGTCTCCCAAAGCACTCGTCATAGACTGGCTGAACAGGCCCGACGAGGGTCGGTTATTCATTGGCATAACGTAGATCGTCGAAATCTGACGTCGCGTTAGCCTCATGAACGAAGCCGCAAACGCGACGCGCTTGGCGCATGGCTGGCTCAAGATCTGCCACATCGTTTTGAGCAAACGGGGCTTCCGGTCGACGCCGCCTCATCTTGAGCCAAGTTACTTGTTTGCAGTTTCGCTCAAGTCCTGTCCAAATGAGGCCGGAGCGGCATATCGTCATGTACGCTCACGGTTTGCCGTTCGATCTTGTGGTGAACTTTGGGCGGGCATTCGCCACAGTGCAAGGCTTCGAGGCGCGCAACGATTTCGGCGTCATCTTGGGTCTGCCTCTTGTTGTGGCGAACATACTCGACCCAAGTCGGCACGTGATAACACTCGGTCCACAGTTCGGGCTTTTCCAGGTCACGCAGCAGCGCCCATTGCCTGGCGCCATCTCGCAGTCGGGCTTTTCGCCATGATGCCATCACATTGAGAAATTCTGGAACGTCTTTCTGACGTATACGATAATCGACCATTATCATGATCGGACCGCTTCGTGGTCGCAGATCAAGCTGCAGGGTTGGTTCGCAGAAGGCGTTGGTCGGATCGAGTTTGAGCGTTTCAAGATCCGGAAGACGCAAAATAACGCCGAGCAGTCCTCCAAACACAAGAACCAAGCTTGCGACGAGCAAGGCTCCCGAAACGCCTTGCAGATCCGCCAATTCGCCCCAGAGCCAGCTTCCCGCTGCCATGCCGCCATATGCGGCCGTCTGATAGAGAGAGAGGGCTCGTCCCACTACCCACCGAGGCGCCGAAAGCTGAACTGTGACGTTAAACAGCGAGAATGACTGGATCCACGCCGCACCGGCTGGCATGACGAGGAGGCAGCTCAGCCAGACGTGCTCGCTCCACGACAGAAAAAAGCAGCTAACCGCCAGTGTTAAGAAGGCACCACGAACGACCCATTCGTTGGAGAGAATTTCGCGGGCCCGTCCGATGAGGAGCGCGCCACAGATCGCCCCCAAACCGAAAAAGCCGAGCATCACACCGTAGGTGACCGCAGTGCCCTTAACCTGTTCGCGAACAACCAACGGCAGGAGAGCCAAAATGACGACCGCGGTGAGGCCGAAAATGAAACTCCGGCACATCAGTTTGAGAAGGTTCGGCGACAGGAGCACATAGCGGAAGCCTGCCGCAATCGCGCTCCCGAAAGCCTCCCGCGGCAGCGCTCGTCGCGCCGGGACGGTTCTCCAGCGCAACAGCGCCGCGATTAGGGCGACATAGCAGAATACGTTGAACAGAAACGCGAAGGCCGCCCCGGCGGTCGCCACGATTATGCCGCCAATCGCCGGTCCGATGCTGCGCATGAGGTTGTAGCTCATGCCGTTGAGCGCAACTGCGCTTGGGAGGTCTTCGCGAGGCAGGATATCTCCCATCGAGGCTTGCCACGACGGATCGTGCAGCGCCCAACCACAGCCGATCAGGAATGTGAGACCCAGAAGGGTCCAGGGTGTGATTTCCCCGGCGTAGGTCAAGAGCGCCAGCGACGCCGATATGCAAACCATCAGCAGTTGCGCCATCAGCATGATCCGCCGACGGTCAAAGTTATCCGCAAGGGCTCCGGCTGCGAGCGAGAAGATCATGTAGGGCAAGGTGGTCGATGCCTGTACGAGCGCCACCATTCCATGGGAGCTGGCAATACTCGTCATCAGCCACGCAGCCGCCACACCTTCAACCAGCGTCCCAAGATTCGAAACAAGCGCTGCCGACCACAGAGAACGGAATGTCTTGTGCTGAAAGGGTACGAGTGGAGATGTTCTCTTGGCCATTGTGGAAAGCTTCGGAATCGATCGCGAGGCTGGATCTCTTCAGCTTAACCACGGCCTCGCCGCTCAAGCCAAGCTGCCACAGTGAGCGGGCCTGCTAACCCAGGCCGATAGTTATGGGCAGACGGTAAGCCGCTGCCGATCCGGCGTTATCTGCTGGCGAGTTCTTCATGCGCACCTGAACGCAATCGAAATGCAGCAGTTTTTCAAGTTCAAGAAGAGTTCCCGAGTTCCCCAACGGCAAGGTGTGACATTTGATACTGCACCGCTCTGCAGCTTCGGACGCTAAAGCGTTTCCGAGCCGAATGCACCCACTTCCGTAGCGTTGCAGCTATTCTCCTCGCGCGGCGGCCTGCGCTCAGCCCGCTGGCGAGCACTGGCATGATCGGTGTCACTTGCTCATCGAGGGACTTTTACGATAAAGCTCCGCGCGAATCAGGAAGCGCCAGGAGTTCCGAGCGGCGACTTCATTCTTCTATTCGTTTCTTGTCAGGAAGGAACTATGAGGCGGCAAACGCGACCATTCACCGTGGAAGTCAAACAGAAGCGCCGTTATCAAAAAACTGCCCGCTCCATATGGGGCGATTTCGACATCGCCGCGGCGATGGCCGAAACAACAGAGGAACTCCAGAAGATTCAATTGCCAACTCGTCAGCTTGTTGACTCTACTGTCGTGGTCCTTGATGCTGAACCTTTGCACAAACCGCAAATGGAGAATTTCATGGCAAATCGCCAGGAAACCGAAACAGCAGTAAGCGAACCGGCGGCCGAAGCGGAGACACCAAAACCGAAGGCGAGGACGCCGCGGTCGAGGAAGCCAAAGGCTGAGCCGAGCGCGACTAACCGGAAGAACGGGGCCAGGCAGATATCCGCGACCACTGAAGCACCGCCATCGGCACGGACAGGTCGCAAGGTCTACTCCGCAAAGGAGCGCGGCCAGAAGCTCGCTCAGATCGAGACGCTGATCGGCGGCGGCGCCACTCTCAAGAGCGCGGTGAAGCAGGCCGGCATCTCGGAACAGACTTATTATCTTTGGAAGAAAGCGGCGCCGCCTGCAGCGGACAGCGACGAGCTGAAGGATCTCGTTGCGCTCGAGGAAGAAAACAAGCGGCTGAAGAGCCTGCTTGCGGATCGTCTGCGCAAGGAAAACGCGGAACTGAAGAAAAGGCTTGGGCTGAATTAATCCAGCCTGAGCTTGCGGGCTTCCTATATCGGCACGCTGCCAGGCGATGCCGTGCCGTCTTCGCTGCTCTGCGGTGAACGACCGGGTTAGGCGTCAGCGTTCATCGGCGGCGTCCAGAACGATCGACATTGTCACTGACGTGGCCAATTTTTCGGCAGTAGACTGGTGACCGAAATGGTTCCTCCCGAGGATGATGCCTTTTCCTCTTGAAGCGTCATCGGGCTGACAACACATTCTGCAATGGTCGGCGGGTGTCGATGAGGCCCGCCTCGCAAGTCGGCTGTTCAGCATGTCGGGAGGAAACGAAATGAAGGCGCAGGCCTTCGGCAGTCCTATTTTCGTGAAGCGTGCCGCTTATGTCGTGCAAGAGATTGCGAACCTCGAGGAGGCCATCGATTTTCTCGATGAGTGGCCCGAAGATCGCAGGGACCTGATCCACGAGACTGCCCTTAAAGCGTGTTGTGACGCCTACGATGGGCACAAGCCGTTAAGTGCGGCCCGCGCTGCCTTTTACGGCTTTGCGAAACGGGCCGCCATATTGGAAGATCCGACCTCGGCGATGCAGTGGATTGCCGCCTGCAAGACGGACAGTGGCAAACGGTGAGTGTGAACAGCGACAGTTGAGCGAGAACGGGCTGGGAAGCGTGGGACATGTGGTCCCGTGAAATCTCGCGTTCCAGAAAACCAGTTCTCAACGTCGTCCGGAACGGCATCCGGCGTAGGCAGGCGTAGAGGTGGAGCCCCCACGCAGCCACGCGCTGCCAGGCTATAGTCTGCCAGCGGGCTGGTCGCTGGCGAGGGCGACTCCTTCGAGCCCGCCCTACGCCACGGTTTGATAGTCAGCCAAATCGGGTCATGATTTCAGAATGAATCGTCACTGCGGTGTACAGAGACGCTTCCAGTGGCAAATCTCCAAACGCGAGCTGGCAAAGAAGATAGTTGGCCCCAGCCACTTCCAACTGACCAAGAAGAGCGTCCCGCACAAAAGCTGCCGTTCCCGCTATGCACAGTTCGCTATCGACCGCCGCTTCGAAGGTCAACGGCAGGTTTGGTGGAGTCGGGATGCCATTGAGGTCGTAAAGAAACTTGAAGTTCTTGAGCCATGTTTCATAAGCAGGTGCCGCGATCGAATAGGCATGCGTGTCAGAGCGCCCAATCACGATCATGCGCAGCAATCCCAGCAACGGCGACGGATTAGCTTGGTCAGTGGTTTCCTCCCACTTGGCGCGGAAGGCGTCGGTAACTTTGCGGACGGAGGAGCTATGTCCTACGCACGCGAGATTTGCGCCATTCGCGGCGGCCCAGCTTGCCGATTCGGGTCGATTGGTGGCGACCCATGTCGGAGGATGCGGGCGTGATGGGGTCTAAGCGTCAAGGGAACGCTATTCAGCTCAAAGTGGCGGCCTCGATAGGATAACTTCCCGCCTTTCATGGCGGCGATTACGATTTCGCTGGCTTCCGAATAACGGCCTGGCACCGCGTCCGCGCTAATCCCAAAATAACTCAATTCGGCTTGGAGAGAGCCTCGCCCTATACCGAGCTCCACTCTGCCGCCGCTCAACTGGTCGAGCATACAGATCTCTTCGAACGCCCGAAGCGGATGGTAAAGGGTAAGGAGCATCACCAGCGGACCCACACGCAGTTGGCGGGTGCGCTGTGCGACGCTCGATAAGAAGAGATTTGGCGACGCACCACTCCCATGCGGGGTGCAGTGGTGCTCCGCGAGATGGTACGCATAAAAACCGAGGTCGTCGCACGCCTCCGCTAGCTTGAGGCGATCGGCGTATTGAGAGCCGATGTGGCGACCGTCCTCATCCAAGTGATCGAAGATTCCGATGGTCGGCTTTGAAGGCAAGGCGTTTTTCACTCTATTGTCTCCGGATTTTTGACGCGGAAGGTCCTTGCTTCGGACGAAGATCGAAGCGATCAGATCAACGACAGATTTTTGCGAAGCAACCGCTTTCCGCGGAAATGCAAATGTGGGTTCTACAGGCGGCTGGATTCTACCTGCTGCTTTAGGCCATCTATTATTTTAAAGACCTCAGACAGCAGCATGTCCATTTGCGCTCTTGTGCCTATGCTTATTCTTATATGTTCTTTCAAGCATGGCTCAGAAAAAACGGCGACCAGTACTTTACGTCGTTCCAAGGCCTGCTGCCACCATCTACCGTCTTGTCCTGCCGGCACGCGGGCTAGCAGGAAGTTTGCATGCGAAGGCGTTACGGAAAATCCCAGTTGCGAGAGCGCGAAGCACACGCGCTCCCGCTCCTGCTTGATGTGCCTGTGGTTCTCTTCATAGGCATCGCGATGTGCAAGGATGCTGACGCCAACCGCATGGCCGATCACGTTCATGTTGAAAACATTTTGGATGTTGCGCAGCCTTCCAATGATTTCGGGATGACCAAATCCAAAACCGATACGAATACCGGCGGCGGCGTAGCTTTTTGAAAATGTCCGCAGGAGCAGAATATTGGGATAATGATCGATAAGGCGCAGGCCATTATCAGGAGCGAAGTCGACATAGGCCTCATCCAGAACGATCAGGCGATCCGACTGCGCCGCGAGGCGTTCGATTTCTGCCACCGGAACGAATGTTCCACTTGGATTGTTCGGATTAGCTAGAAGAATGAATTTGGCGCCTTCTGCAGGACCAGAGAGCAATTCCTCTACCGGCAGGACATCAGATTGACCGCATTCGATTTCAAGAAATTGAGCTCCCTGCACCATGGCGAGTTTGCGGTTGAACGAAAAGCCTGGCGATAGCATCGCCGCGCTGTCGCCAGGGGCTAGGAAGGCTTTGTAGATGAGTCCGAGGAGTTCGGAGGATCCGTTTCCGGCAATCACCTGATCTTTGGTGAGTCCAAAGGCATCAGCCGCCGCTTCCCTCAAGCTGATGTTGTCGTGCTCTGGATATAAATACTGCTGCTCAAGGGCGGCAATTGCACTTTGCATTACGACTTCCGGCATCGGAAATGGATTCTCGTTCGTATTTAGCCTGACGCAGCTATCGTCCAGCGAAGGGCGATCGGACGGCAAAGGCTCTAGTTCCCTTGGCACCTGCAAAAACGACGACAGCACGCTTTTTAGTTTTGTTCCCGACATATCCTCTCCAGTTGACTTGAGGGCGCAATTATCCACCCTCGACTTGCTCGAGTTCACCCCCCGCCAATTCGCTGCACTCAATCTTTCGGTGCAATATCGTTCTTTCTCACCGTGCATTCAAAGTTAGATGAATGCTCTTCGATGAGGCGACTTACTATTTTATTTCCGTCAGTCCGGGTTATAGAATTTTCCTGCCCTCATGCGATATTTTTTGAAGAGCACATGAGGATGCCGTCCTTTCTGAAGCTATGCTTTGCTTATGCATGCCTCGCCCGTTGTTCATGGACTTATTGGAGGTTGGTTGCGAACCGGCGTTGATCTGCGCAAGATCGCTTTTCGGCCACGGCTAATGCGGCGCCACAGCATTTCTACCGCTCGCGTCAATAGCCGGCCAGGACCTCCCGATTCTCGTGCTGGATTTCCCGGGGTCGACTCGTTTGAATTTCTTTTGTCGACCCTGTGCCGGTGTACAGCGCTCCAGGCGAAAACCCGACGCATATAGATGCACGTTGTTTGCTCAAGCGCGATTGGGCTGCTTCCGGCGCCGTTGTTTTCATCAATCCGCGAGTCCTCGCTTGGTGTCTGCGGCTCGCCCGTGCTGTGCTGGTGACCGATCAGGCGAAGAGACGACTCGCAACGAGGCGACCTCACCCGGCGGCTGCGCGACGGGTGGCTGGCCGGCCAGTGTCTCGGCAAGATGATGCCCTGCAAACGCCGCTTCCAACTGCGCCTGGTCCAATTCGCCTTCCCAACGGGCGACCACGAGCGTTGCCACGGCATTGCCGATAATGTTCGTGAGGGCCCGGCACTCGGACATGAAACGGTCGATCCCGAGGATCAATGCCATGCCAGCCACCGGAACGGACGGCACCACAGAAAGAGTAGCGGCCAGTGTGACGAAGCCGGCTCCGGTGACCCCCGCCGCCCCCTTGGAGGAAAGCATCGCAACGAGCAGCAATAGGATCTGATCGCCGATCGAAAGATCCGTATTCGTCGCCTGGGCGATAAAGAGGGCCGCAAGCGTCATATAGATATTGGTGCCGTCCAGATTGAAGGAATATCCGGTCGGAATGACTAGGCCCACGATTGAACGCTTGGCGCCAGCCTTCTCCATCTTCTCCATGAGAGTGGGCAGCGCGGCCTCGGAGGAGGACGTTCCAAGAACCAATAGCAGCTCTTCCTTGATGTATCGGATGAGAGAAACGATCGAGAAGCCATTGTAACGGCAGACCGCGCCGAGAACGATAAACACGAAGAGAAAGGCCGTGACGTAGAACGTCCCGACCAGCATTGCGAGATTGGCGACGGAGCCGATGCCGTACTTGCCGATTGTGAAGGCCATGGCGCCGAACGCGCCGATTGGGGCAGCCTTCATCAGGATGCCGACGAGCGCAAAGACCGGTACGGTGAGCGCCTGGAGGAAGGAACTGATCGGCTCGCCCATCTCTCCAACCATCGCAAGCGCAATGCCAAACAGGACCGAGAAGAAAAGGACCTGAAGGATGTCACCGTCTGCAAAGGCGGCTACAATCGTGGTCGGGATGATGTTCATCAGAAAGCCCGTGACGGACTGCTCGTGGGCCTTTGCGGCATAGGGATTGACGGCTTGAACATCGAGCGAGGCCGGATCAATGTTGAGACCGGCGCCCGGCTGAACGACATTGGACACGATGAGGCCGACGATCAGTGCCAGCGTCGAGAAGGTGAGGAAATAGACCATCGCCTTGCTGGCTACCCGGCCGACCTTTTGAAGGTTGCGCATGCCGGCGATGCCAGTCGCGACGGTCAAAAAGATCACTGGTGCGATGATCATCTTGACGAGCTTGATGAAGGCGTCGCCAAGCGGCTTCATGTGTTCGCCGGTTTCGGGGCTGAAATGGCCGAGCGCGACGCCCAGGGCGATGGCGGCAATCACCTGCACGTAAAGCCGTGAATAGAAAGGCTTTCTGGGCGCGACCTGCGCGTTGGGGGGCTGTGGGCTCAACATCAATCTCTCTCCCAGACCGGATCTCGGCACCGCCTCTCCTCCCGGGTTTTTCCCGATCGCTGCGCTCCGGTCGAACGCTGCTGCGCTGTTCGTCGCAAGCCCCATGCCAAACCGAGAGGCCCGAGCGGATCGCGCAATTAGGATTTTTTCGGGAAGGCTGCGCCATGCATGTGTGTGATTTTCCGCACTTTCTGGTTCCATCTGGCGAAATCCGGCACTAAGGTTCAGTCTGGAGATCGCGGTAGCAGACGACGGCATCAGCGAGGGTGGCTTGCATAAGACCCCGTTCAACTTCCCTGGCAGATTGGGCACCGGTAGATTTCTCTGGCTTGCGGTTTTGTTTGCAATTCTTAGTCCGGGGCTCGGTTTTTTTGTTTTTGCAGCCGGCCGTATTGCCGGCACCAAAGCTGAGTCAGACCTACGCGACCGTGCTCTTGCCGCGCGCCCACTTGCAGCCGACACTTTGAAAGGAGACGTCGAGAAGCAGCGGCTGATTCCGCGCGTCTTGGCTCGTGATGGTGCGGTCCAGGAGATGCTTCGCAGTCCGGGCACCGGTGGGGAAGCTGCGCTGGATGAAAAGCTTCGAGCCATCGCGCGCGACGCCGCTTCTTCAGTCATTTACGTCATCAACAGTGAGGGAACGACGGTTGCTGCGAGCAATGCCGGCAAGCCCACCAGTTTTGTCGGCCGCGATTACCGTTTCCGTCACTACTTCGTTGAAGCGATGGCGAGCGGCATGGCCACGCAATACGCACTTGGTACCATCAGCAAGCGGCCCGGCCTCTTCTTGTCGAGCCGGATCGATGGACCGGAGGGGCCGCTCGGTGTCGTTGTGGTGAAGGTCGAGCTCGACCGTGTGGAGTCGAGCTGGCGCGAGAGCGGTCTCGTGGTCTTCACGAGCGACGAGCGCGGCGTCGTCCTTTCGACCAGCGTGCCTCAATGGCGTTTTGGCGCTCTCTCCCCTCTTTCCAAAAAAGAGGCAAAAATCGCCCGCGATCTTCTGCAGCTGCCTGGCGCGGCGTTCGAGCCCGTTCCGCTTTCGCACCGCGGCGGCAACCTGGTCACCGCAAGTACCGCCGACAAAGCAGCCGGCTTTGTCACGGTTTCGCAGGATCTCGGCAAAGTGATCCCAGGTTGGCGGCTGTCACTGCTCATTCCTGCCGACGCAGAGATTTCCGCGGCGATGATGACAGCCCGCGCGACAGCACTGCTTGCCCTCGTGCTCGTGGCATTTGCCGTTTCCGTTATTGTTCGACGCGCCGGGCGATCCGACAACGGCAGGACGCGCTTGCGCGCATGAACGCGGAACTGGAACATCGCGTCAACTTGCGTACGGCAGAGCTCCGCCGCTCGAACGAAGCGCTCGCAGCTCAGATAGCCGAGCGTGAGAATGCCGAGGCAAGGGTGCGCCGGTTACGTGACGAACTCTCTCAGGCGAATCGCCTCTCAATTCTTGGACAGATCGCAGCCGGAGTTGCTC
The DNA here is from genome assembly GCF_001510895.1 of Mesorhizobium loti. Lineage (GTDB taxonomy): Bacteria > Pseudomonadota > Alphaproteobacteria > Rhizobiales > Rhizobiaceae > Mesorhizobium > Mesorhizobium loti_A. Next base: position 48,989 of record NZ_LPWA01000114.1, read on the forward strand.
ACGAGATTAACCAGCCGGTCACAGCAATTCGCACCTATGCCGAAAATGCTTCACGTCTTCTGCAAGGCGACAGGCCGCAAGAAACCGCAGGGAATTTGAAATCGATCATCGCTATAACGGGACGCATTGGGGCGATCACTGAAACGCTGCGATCGTTCTCCCGCCGCGCACCCGCTTCTGTGGGGCCGATATTGGCGGAGGAGGCGATCGACGGGGCGCTTTCGCTGCTTTCGGGCCGAATCCGCGAATCTGGCGTGACGATCGAACGGCAACGGACAGATCCGTCTCCGATGGTGATGGCAAGTTGCGTTCGGCTGGAGCAAATCCTGGTCAATCTCCTGCAGAATTCGCTCGATGCCCTGAAAGGTCTGCCGGAGCCGCGGATCGAGATAGCGATTGCCCAGAGCAGGGAAACGGTCACCATTTCGGTTCGAGACAACGGTGCCGGCCTCGCCCCTGAAATTCGCAAGAGCCTCTTCATGCCATTTACCACAACCAAGGAAAAGGGGCTCGGTCTTGGTCTGCTTATTTCAGAGGAAATCGCCCGGGAGCTCGGCGGCTCGTTGCGACTCGATGCCAGCCACGAGAAAGGGATGACTTCGTTCACCATCGAATTGAGGCGTGCCGAATGAGTGGCGAAAAAGGGCCTGTCATCTTCGTCGACGACGACGAGGATCTGCTGCCCGCTGCAGGGCAGATGCTGGAACTTGCCGGCTTTAGCCCTATCGTCGTCAATTCCGCCGAGGCCGCACTCGCCAGAATCGACGAGAACTTCAATGGTCCCGTCGTCAGCGACATCCGCATGCCCAAAATGAACGGGCTTCAGCTCTTTGACCGGGTGAAAGCAATCGATCCGGACATCCCTGTTGTCCTTATCACTGGGCACGGCGACGTCGAACTCGCCGTTGCCGCCATCAAGGACGGCGCTTACGATTTCATCTCCAAGCCATATGAGAACGACCGGCTTTTGGTGACGCTGAATCGCGCTTCCGAAAACCGGCACCTAGTCCTGGAAAACAGGCGCCTCAGGGATGCGGTCGTGCGATCCGCGGGCGATATGCCTCTCCTAGGGAACGCGCCGAGTATGACATGGCTGCGAGAAACGATCCGCCAGATCGCCGATACGGATGTGGACGTCCTTGTAGAGGGTGAAACCGGCACGGGTAAGGAGGTGGTCGCGGATCTGCTTCACCGCTGGAGCAGACGAAGCACGAAGCCGTTCGTGGCCTTGAACTGCGGGGCGCTGCCCGAAAGCGTTATCGAAAGCGAACTTTTCGGCCACGAAGCAGGTGCGTTTACCGGTGCGCATAGGCGCAGGATCGGTCGACTCGAATATGCGAATGGCGGTACGCTATTCCTCGACGAAATCGAGTCCATGCCGCCTGCACTCCAGATTAAACTCCTAAGGGTACTCGAGACCCGTCAGGTCACGCCACTCGGAACCAACGAAACCCGCAGCATCAATGTTCGTGTCGTGGCTGCGACGAAGGTCGATTTGAGCGATCCGGCCGCCCGCGGTGACTTCAGGGAAGATCTGTATTTCCGCCTGAACGTCGTGACGGTCCATATCCCGCCTCTTCGCGAGCGGCGCGAGGACATCCCGATCCTCTTTGCGTATTTCTTGGAACGCGCGTGCAAACGCTTCGGCAAGCCAGGGTGGGAGATAACCGCGGCCGCGCGTAATCATCTCATGGGCCATGTTTGGCCCGGCAATGTCCGCGAACTTGCGCATTTCGCGGATCGGGTTGCACTGGGACTTGAAGGGGCGCCGAATTCGCTCCCTGGAAAAAGAGACGCCGAATTGAGCCTCTCTCTTTCCGAAAAGGTTAGTCTTTATGAGGCGACCGTCATCCGCAACGCATTGCGGGAATGCGATGGCGACGTGAGGAGGACGACTGCGTTTCTGCAGGTGCCCCGCAAAACCTTCTACGACAAGCTGAAACGCTATGGAATAATTCCAGGCGTGTATCGAAGCAGCAGCGATTGTTCGAAATCTTCTTGAACGCGCCATCGCGGAAAGGCTGCTATGGGCTTGTGGGCACCGGGAAAATGAAAGCTGCTTGCGCCCAATACACACTTCACCCGTGCGGATAAGTCAGGGGCGCGCTCTTTGCTGCATATCTGTTCTTTCGGTCGATGCGTGCTCATGCAGTTGCGTCGAACTGCCAACGAGCACGCGCTGTAATCGCCGAATCCGGCGAAGAAGGGATCTGCTGAGACATCGGCGGCATCAACGCAGACTGACACATTTTGTCAAATTCCGGGACCCGTCCTCTATGTTCCCCATGACTTCCTGCTAGACTCGAATCATGACTAAGCGCCCCACAATTGCAGATCTCGCCCGCGAAGCCGGGGTTAGCGTAGCGACCGTCAATCGGGTTTTGAAAGATCGTCGACTGGTGAGGGAACAGACCGCACGACGCGTCTGCGAGGCGGCCCACGCCATCGGCTACAACGCAGCTGGTCTGATGCAGCAGCGCGCGCAGCGGATTTTGCCGGAGTACCGATTAGGCTTTATTCTCAGAATGCCGGCCGAGCATTTCTATCAGGATTTCGCGCGAGAGATCAAAGCTGCTGTCAGCGCGGCACAGTCCTTCCGCGGCATTCCAGTCGTTGAATTCGCGCCATCGCATAGGCCTGGCGACCTGGTCGAGCTGCTCGAGGACATGGGTGCTCGCTGCCACGCGATCGCGATGATGGCACCGGATCATCCAACCGTCACGGCAGCTGTCGAAGAAATCAAATCGAACGGAACCCCGGTTTTTTCGCTGCTTTCCGATTTTGCCGCCGGCGTGCGCGAGGGCTATCTGGGCCTCAACAATCGCAAGGTTGGACGGACGGCCGCCTGGATGTTTTCCAAAGTTGCAACAAGGCCAGGCAAGGTGGCGGTCTTGGTCGCCGGCCATCGCTTTCAGGGCCCCGAATTGCGAGAAACCGGCTTTCGCTCATACTTTCGTGAGAAAGCGCCGATGTTCGAGGTGCTGGACACGCGCGTGAATCTCGATACACGGCAAACCACCTACGAGGCCACGCTCGATGTCATACAGTGCGAATCTGAACTTGTCGGCTTGTATGTCACCGGCGGTGGCACGGAGGGCGCCATCGCTGCGCTCCGGGAAGAGGGCGAAGGTCGGAATCTCCTCGCGATCGTCAACGAGATCACGCCAGAGTCGAGGGCAGCACTCGCGGACGACATCATTACGATGGCGGTTGCCACGCCCCTGCGCCTGCTTTGCCAGGAGTTGATAACGCTGATGGCCAGGGCAATCGAGACAGGCACCGCAGAGGCGCCATGGCAGACGTTCTTTCCGTTCGAGATTTATCTGCCGGAAAACATTTGAGGCGAGATTCGCTCTCTTTGAGCGGTTCGCTACGGCAGAGCATAACGACAGAATTCCGCCATACCCCTATCACCGGAAAACGTTCATCGACTCTGCTCCCGTATTCTTCTCGTTCGGCCCTCTCAGCGAGATGAAACTGGAGAGCCGCATAACTGCGCTACCAGACCATCACCAGGCTAATGTGAGGAGCTTGCCCACAAAGACGCACCACGACCATATGATTGTCGCGAAATCGGAAAACACGATCCGAACCGCGGATCGGCGGGCGGGGTCGAACGGAGCCTCAACAATAGACGATTGCAACGGCCTTCGAAGTGCCCAGGCAATCGCTTCTGCACTCGGTGACGGAAAGTCGCCCTTCAATGGCTATGCAGCCGCCCTACAATCCATGGCGTGGATGAGTTTCATCGAAACAATTGATTTTTCGATTTTTTGAAATGAGGCAAATCTCGATCTGGTTGGTTTCAAAGCATGTCCAGCACACGAATGCAAACGGCGCTCGAAAGTATGGAAGTGAGGTCACCAGACTTGGCGACTCGGTGACTTGAGGGTGAACTCGACCGATAGCCAAGCTTTCGAAGCTGCGCCTCCAGGCGCTCACACTGCTTCTTTTTATTGCCGTTGTCCCCACTGGCTCCCTTCATCGAGTCGCGGATGCCGCAGTGGTTTGTCTCGCAACCCCAAGAGCATCAGTCTGTAAAGGAAGGGAAAGCAATATGCATCGTCGTCACCTGATCAAAGGGTTCGTTGCACAGGGCGCTTGCATCATCTGCGCCGCGGCCGCGCGTGCAAATGAGGCCCATTGGGGATATACTGGCCAGGTGGGCCCCGAGCACTGGGCCGATCTGGACAGGAAGAATTTCGTCTGTTCGGCGGGCATGCAGCAATCACCCATTGATATCGCCGATGCCGTCAAAGCCGACATGCCGCGTATCGCCGTAAATTGGCACAAGGGCCGCAGCAAGATGGTGAATAACGGCCACACCATTCAAATCAATATGGCCGAAGGCAGCACGCTGACCCGCGGAGGTCGCACCTTCGAATTGATCCAATTCCACTTTCATGCGCCGAGCGAGCATCGCACAGCTGGCAAGAGTTTCCCGATGGAAGCGCATTTCGTCCACAAGGACACGAAGAGCGACGGCTTTGGTGTCCTGGGCATTTTTCTGATACCAGGCGCGACAAATGCCAGCTTTGCAAGCCTGGCAGCGCTCTTCCCTGCGTGGCCAGGCGCGTCAATGGCCGTCGATATCGATCCCAGCGGGCTTCTCCCGGCCTCGCTTAGCAACTGGACTTATGAGGGATCATTGACGACGCCGCCTTGCACCGAGAATGTCGAATGGATGTTGGCAAAAGAACCGGTAGAGGTCGACGCTGCGGATATTGCCCGATTTGCCTCGCTTTACCCCCAGAATTCGCGGCCTATCCGTTCAGCCAATCGGCGCTTCATCCTAGACCTCAACTGAGGCCTTGGACTGCGGCAGTAACGAATGCTGGCCCGCATCGGAGGCAGCCGCGGAACGCGAAAGCCGACCGCCTTTGTTGTCGGTCCCGATGAAGATGAAAGCGGCCGGACCATTGCGGCCGAGATAACCGCAATGCGGGCCGATTTCGTTAATGCACCAGCGATGTGTCATCGGCACCGGAGTGCGTTTCGTCCACAAGTCTTCGGACCGCAGACTTCCGGCTCCGGGCGTGATCGCCTGCCGATAGACACGGCGTTGCTCTATTAGGTAAGGCACCGCCACTGGGCGACAGGAACCCGAGCCAAATCCGGGTCGGCATCGAGCAACCGCTACGGATCTCACCACTCATCCCAGATGCAGCAGCGCTTAGTCCCGGCGCCGTTGGCTTTTTGCGGTGGAGGCCCGCTTCTGGATCGGCAGTCGTGGCGTGCGTGTCGTCCGACCGCTTCTCACCTTGGAAGTTCGACCGCTGTTGCGCCCCACCGGCATAGTGGCTGGGTCGCAGGCACGTTCCGCGCTGCAGCAACGGCATCATGCGGTCGCGCACCTCGCGGCCAGGCCAGCCTGAGGCGCTACCCGCCTCTCAACTCCTGTACGACAGTTGTGACTCACCGGCGAAGCAGGGCATAGCAGTCTCAACGGCCCCAACAATCTTGTCGGGTTTGTCGAGTTCACGATAGAGGCCACTTTTAGCCGATCTCTTGCTTTGCCAAGGCTAATCGACTGAAAAGAAACGACAAAAGTCCTTCTTCGGCTCGATCAATCAAATTGGCATGAATCTTGAGGGTCTCCGTTGTCAGGCGGCAGCAGCAGACGGTCTTGATTCATGTCACGGGTGGCCACGAGGGAGGTTGAAGTGATGCAATGCTCCTACGGCTGCGTTCCTCCTGGCACGGTATGTGTGCACAGAATGTCCGAGTAGTCTTGAAATTCAACATCGCCCCGCGCGGAAGCAGCGTACAACTTCATGGAATGAGAAATGACCGCCCCCACTATTTCAATAGTCAGTACTCGTGTTCTGTGGTATAGGCGCATGTTCATCGCTGAAAGATGCCTGATTTCCTTCGCGATGGGCATCTTTGCTCTGCTTCCAGTCTACCTATTGTCGATTGGGCGAGACGAGATCTTTTTTGGCTCGGTCTCAGCAGCAGGTATGGCGACCGCTATATTAATAGTCTTGATCAGTCCTTCGCTCACCCGGCAGTTTGGCGTGCGAAGGCTTGCACCAATCGGCGGGCTTCTCTATGCAGCAGGCTGCGCGACCATCCTCGTAAACGAGTTTTCGGGGGTGCGCGCGACACTCCCCTACTTCATGAGCTACATGCTGCAATCGGGCGGGTGGGCGCTGCACTTCACCGTGGGCTCGATCTGCATTGCCGCGCTCTCAAGCGATGCAGACCGGTCGTCGAGCTTTATGGCCTACTCTGCATTCTCAACGTTAGGGGTAACTGGCGGACCTCTGCTAAGCAGCCTCCTTACCCGCTTCACTGGTTTGAGCACGCTGGACATGTTCATTCTTGCGATGCTTGCGGCGACGGCAGGCTCCGCATTGTCATCGTGGGCAGCGCAGCGTGCGGCGAACATCCGCGACGCCGATATCCCCGACAACGCCTCGCTCGCACGCGATCTCTTCACTCTCCTATTCAGCAATTCTGCAATGTTTTTTTACTAGTACTGCTGTCGGCAAGCATTTACACCACGTTGATAAACTTCCAAGCTCCATTTGCGAACAATTCCGGCCTTCGGTATGAAATATTCTTTGGCGCTTGGGCGATAGGAGCGGTCGGCTCCAGATTTGCAATTGGTCCGCGCTTGAGCCGCGGCGCGGCCGACCGGATCTTGCCGCTACTCCTGGGCGGGATGGTTATTTCACTTCTCGGTTTCCACTACTCCCCGGGCCGTCCTGTTATTTACGCGATGGGATCACTGGCGACCGGCATAACCTACGGGCTATCGTATCCCCTGATGCAGGCAGAGGCTGTCCGCGTGACTGCGCCGCAGTCCCGAACCTTAGTGCAGATCATCTTCAGTCTTTCCTATTTCCTTGGCCTGTATTTCTTCCCTTTCGCCGCCGGCATCGTCTCAGTCCACCTAGGGTACGATACGCTGACGTTGTTAATTGCCGGCTTGGCTCTACTGCAAACGGCTATTGCTCTGCTTGGCTATCGCATGACCCGACGCAATACGGCTTCGACGGTGGCCTGCAACAAAGGCTAAAGCACCATGTGCGGGAGGTCCCACGTCGTCATCGGAGCCGGGCCAGTCGGCCGGGCGGTGGCCCTGCAACTTGCGGGCCAGCCGGACTCGTTGGTTCTGATGATTGACAGGAGCCATTCTGTGCTTGCTGCGGCGCAAGGGCTTCTGGGCGACCTCAAAAACATCCGTTTCGACGTGTCATTGGGTCCATGCGCTCTCTCAATTCAAGCGCGATCGCTGATCATGGCGACGTCTTGGAATGACTGCCGAAATCTGGTCGGCAAACTCGCGCACCAAATGCACGAGGCAGGTCTACATACCCCTATTATTTGCGTCGGCAGGCCGGACCCCGAGGATCCTGACATTGCCCGGATGCCGCCTAACGGTGCGCCGGTGGTCTTGGGAGCGGGTCTCGAACCAGGACTGGTTGAATCGTTAATCTCGCTGGCAGCAGCTGAACTAGACGGCTTAGAGAGCATCGTAACTCATTGCGGAGGAATTCCCAAAATTCCGGAACCTCCGCTGAACTATGCTCTCGCCTTTGGACGCCGGCTGCCCATAGAGCAGAGACCTGCGTTGGCTCGAGTCAATGGCCGAGCCGTAACACGAAATCGATTCGAAAGCGTATCTTCGCTGTTCGTAGAGGGTGTCGGACTTCTTGAGTCATACGATGACGCAATGGTTTCCTCGACTGCCGCAAGCACTCATCTTAGCATTCCGACCCTCCGACAATTGACCGTGCGATGGCCGGGCTTCGCGGATGGCGTTCGGATGTTGCATCGCCTCGGGCTGCTGTCGGAGGAGGAGATCGAGATCGGGAGCGCGCGCCTGCGGGTCAAGGACGTCACGGAAGCGCTTTTAACTCGCCGGAGCCCAAAGGAACATGGCGACCAGGTCATCCTTGATGTGGCCATTGAGGATCGCCATGGCAAACTTGGCCGCTGGACGTGCATACTTCGCTCCGCACTTCAGGAACGAGGCTTCTCAAGCATGGCTATCGCGACCGCGGTTCCAGTGGCCGCAGCCGTGGAATGCGTCACGCGCAGACAGTTGCGGGGTGCCATACACCCCGGTGAAGCCACTCTCGCCGAAGTCGCCTCGATGGCCCTCAAGAAAATGAGGGGAAGCCGGATGGCTGCCTTAGCCGAGCGCGCAACTGGACTGTTGGAAACAAGCACGATTTTTGGAACCGGTCATGCAAAGACGGAAAACACTGCTCGTGGGCAGCGGACCAGCAAACCTTGCACTGCTGACGTGCCTGAAAGAATGGCGTTCGCCAGTTCTGGACTCGCTGAAAGTCCTTGAGCGCCGCGACAGTGCAGAATGGCACCCAGGCATTGCTTTCGACGATTCAAGGCTCCAAGTGTCCCTATTCAAGGACCTGGCGTTCCTGAGAAATCCGGCAAGCCCATTCACTTTCTTCTCATTCCTCCACGACAGGGACCTTCTCTATCACTTTATTCATACGAACGACCTATATCCTTCAAGGAAGCTGTTCTCCGACTATCTGGTCTGGGTAAGCCGGTTTTTTGCGAATAAGATTTGTTTCGGCAAGGAAGCAGTGGAGGTCAGGTCCCGCGAGAAGCCGTCAGGAACCCAAACCCTTGTCGTCACGGTCCGGGATGTGTCGAGCGGGGACGTTTCGGAAACCGAAGCTGACGACGTGGTCGTGAGCCTTGGGCATGAACCATACCTTCCCGAAGAACTGGCCGTCGATCCCGGCCGCGTGGTGCATTCAAACTTCTTCCTGTCCCATGCGAACCAGGGAATGATCAACGCGAACGCTCGCGTTGCAGTCGTCGGGTCCGGGCAGAGCGCCGGCGAGATAGTCAAATTCCTGCTTCAACATCGGGAAGTATCGGAAGTTGTCGTCGTTGGCCGGCGGCACCTCTTTGAACAGACGGATGACAACCCGTTTGTAAATGACTTCTACACCTATCCGCACTCGCTAAAGTTCGCGAAGCTGCCACCCGAAGATCGCAATAGGTTTCTTACCGACACGAGGAACACGAACTTCTCCACCGTCACCAAGGACGTGCTCAAATGCATCTATGATCTTCGCTTCGAAGACCAAATTTGTGGACGCGACAGGCTCAGGCTGTTGCCGTATACGGAAATCACGGCGGCCAGGCGCGTTGAGAATAGCCTTCGTCTTCACCTTCGCGGAATCGGAAGCCGGCAAGACCTGACAACGCTTGAGGTCGACCTTCTGGTTTGCGCGACGGGCTTTTCAAACCGTCGCCATTTATCCTTCCTTCAACCGCTGCAACCGCGCATCGAAGACGCCGGTCTCGTTATCGACGAGTCATTCGAAGTGGGACTCGTTCAGACGGCAGAATTGCGCCGCTCCGGTCCGCGACCTCGCGTTTTCCTCATGAACCACTCTTTTGGCCTTCGGGGCCCAACGGAGCACACGCTCGGCGGTCTGGCCGAGCGGGCGGCGGTCGTGGCGAAGGCGCTTCAAGACGGGCACGTGCTTTCGCCCCCTTCAGGATCGCCCAGAATCTCGCCAGCTAAATGGCCAACCCGAAATTCGAGAGTGGAACGAAATGATGTTTTCGCAAATAATAGATCTCAAAAATGAAACACGTGCGGTCCCTATCTCGATTGATGGCGGCATCGTCAGGCATGATCCCTTCCCAGAAGGGAGTAACGTTTCGGTACGTCTGTTGAAGTTCAGTCCAGGCGCGACCACTTGCCGTCACAACCACGGGGAAGTCGAATTTTGGACAGTGATCTCTGGCGGCGTTCGAATTCACCTGGATGAAAAGACCTTCCTGCTGCTTGGCGGAGAGAGCATTAGGATTGACCCGCTGCGCAGGCACAAGATTGAGGCTTTGGACAGCGGTGCGGTCATGCAGACTGTGTGGTGGCACAGCCGCACAGCGTTCGAAGAGGCGATTTCCACGGAGGAAGCGACAGCAAAGGACAGACCGCTGTTGCTGGTCCCCGCCATGCTTACCCCGAATGGGCATATGCACGTGGGTCATGCCTCAGGACCATTCCTCCACGCGGATGTGTTGCGCCGAATTGCCGAGACAGGCGGCCGAGAGGTCTTCGTGCTGCAGGGCACACACGGTCACCTGGAGCACATTGCAGTTGCGGCCGACGCCGCAGGACTGGAATACTACCAGCTCGCCGAGAAAAACACGGCTGCTTTCCAGGAGGCTCTGGATCGGCTCAATGCAGTCCCGGATATTTTCCTTGGGACAGAGCCAGACCGTCGCGGCAAGGCGGTCGTTCTCGAGGTGTTCAAGCGACTTTGTAGCAAGGGCCTGATCGCTGAAAGAGAGCATTTGGTCCCATATGACGTCGAAAGCGGGCGCTTCAGGGTCGAAGCCTTCGTCCACGGCAAATGCCCTTATTGTGGCGGCTATGCTTCCGGCCACGAATGCGAGGATTGCGGCGCCCTGGTCCTCGATGCCGAGCTTCAGGATCCGGTTGATCTCAAGGGGCGTTCCCTGGAACGTCGCCCCCTGAAGCGCCTTTTCCTGAACCTCGCTCCGATGCATGACGCGCTCGAATCCTTCGCCTCGCGGTCCTTCCTGCCCATTTACGCCAAGCACTACATCGAATCCTGGCTGTGCCGGGGGCTTCCGGAAGTCTGCATCTCTAACCCAAAGCGAGAGGATTCCGGATTCCAATCCCGGGATTGAGTGTCAGCGGTTCAACATCACCATCGAACACGTGCCTCGGCACCTGCTTGCCTTAGAAATGATAAGGGAAAAGAGCGGATGCCCTGCCTTGTGGTACCAAATTCCGCGGGACGAGATGCCGGAGCTGAACATTCTTTTCGGGGCGGACAACGCCTTCGGACGCCTGTTGGTCATTCCCGGCGTACTTTCGGCGCTTGATCTGCATGAGATGCTCCCTCGACGGATTTTCGTAAATCAGATGCTCACTCTCGATGGGAACAAGTTCTCAACATCACGAAATCACGCAATCTGGGTGAACGATATCACTGCAAAAGAAACCGGCGAGCCGCTGCGCTTCTACTTGTGTCGCCGCCGCCCGGAAGGTTCTGTCGAGGACTTCTCCCTGAGTTCTTATGAGAGCTGGAAACGGAATTTCTGGGATGGACGGTTGTTAAGATCGACCGGGAAGGCTAACCAGGTCATCGGGCGGATCGCAACAGACGAGCTCCCATGTCCTGGCCAGTGGTCAGCCACCGACATTGCGTTCCTGGCGGAGTGCAGACGCTTCAACGCAGAAGTGCGGGCGCGCTCCGAAGCGGATTACCCGGACGTGCGTCAGCTGACACGTGCAATCGAGGCGTTCGTCGACGCAATCGAGCGCTATTCATGTTCAGTGCTGCACGTTCCAGCTGGGGCGAAGGAAAACGAGGCGCTTGACCGGACCGCGGCCCGCGCGGTGACCTTCGCGCTTGTCGGACTCTGTGTCGCGACCTACCCGGTCGCACCTGATTTCGCCGTCGGCATCGCAGGAAGTCTTGGGCTGGGGGTTCCCAAGCTCAGCTGGTTGGACCGCGACTGGATGGCCGAGCCAGTGCGTCTGCCTGAAAGCATTGGCGCCAGAGGCGGTGAATAGCGGATCAAAAGATTTCGGGGGCACACCGCAGCCACTTTTCGAGGATCAGCGCCGGGGAGGCGGCAAGCGAGGAAGTGCGTCGCGGACTCGTCCGAAACGGACGCTGATGCCGGTCGGGCCCTATCGCGCAGGGGGCGACATGCCTTTTAGGGAGATCCCAAAATTGTCCTTCGCTGGCGTAGCACCCCGGCGCAGTCTTGAAGCGCCCGCCGGCAGCCCGGTTGTTGTGCAAGCCATAGATCTCCTCAAAGGGGAGCGCTCCATAAGCCCAATCGAGCACGGCGAGCACGCGCCATTGCACCTTGCACGTTCCCCAGCCGGGCTGGAAGCCGAAGCGCACGGTGCCGTCCAAGTTCCGCCAGTGTCTCGCTGGAGGGCAAGCAAGTGGACAACCGACGCTCACTCTACGGTCACGGACTTCGCGAGATTGCGCGGTTGATCGACGTCGGTACCCATGAAGACGGCCGTGAAGTAAGCGAGCATTTGAAGTGGCAGCGCGTAGACTATCGGCGCGATGAGGTCGGGCGTGTCAGGTAGCACAATCGTCTCGAAAGCCTTCACAGAAGCCTGTGCTGCACCCTTTCCGTCTGTGATCAGGATAATCTTGCCGCCACGGGCCGCGACTTCCTGCATATTCGACACGGTCTTCTCGAACACCCGGTTATGCGGGGCAATCACGATTACTGGCATTGTCTCGTCGATTAGCGCGATCGGACCGTGCTTCAATTCACCCGCCGCATAACCCTCAGCGTGAATATAGGAAACTTCCTTCAGCTTCAGCGCACCTTCCATTGCGAGCGGATAGTTGGTATCGCGCCCGAGATAAAGGACATGGCGGACGTGGGCGAGCTCGTGCGCCACTTTTTCGATGCGGCGCTGAAGCTCCAGCGCCTGGCTTGCGAGGCGCGGCGCATCGCACAGCTGCCTTATCAGTGCTTTTTCTTCCTCGCGCGAGATAGTGCCGCGAGCGACAGCAGCACGAGCGGCGAGCGAAGCGATTACCGCGAGCTGGCAGGTAAAAGCTTTGGTCGAGGCAACGCCGATCTCCGGGCCGGCAAACGTTGGAAAGACGACGTCCGACTCTCGTGCCATCGTCGATTCCCGCACATTGACGACGGAGGCGACCGAAATGCCCGCGTTGCGGCAGTAGCGCAGGGAAGCGAGCGTGTCGGCCGTTTCGCCGGACTGCGAAACAAAGAGCGCGGCGGCGCCCTTCGCGAGAGGGATGTCGCGGTAGCGGAATTCGGAAGCGATATCGATGTCGACCGGCAGCCGCGCGAGCCGCTCGAACCAGTATTTGCCAATCAAGCCTGCGAGATAGGCAGTGCCACAAGCGGAAATAGTCAAGCGGTCGAGCTTGGCGAAGTCGAACGGCATGTCGAGCGGGCGCCAACTCCCGCCGGCAAAGTCAAGGTAGTGCGCGAGTGTATGGGAGATGACCTCCGGTTGCTCATGGATCTCCTTCTCCATGAAGTGCCGATGGCTACCCTTATCGACGAGAAGACTCGTGCCGATCGACTGCTGCCGTTGCCGTTCGACCGGGTTACCATCGAGATCGAAGATCTGCGCCTGATTTCGGCGCAGGATGGCCCAATCGCCATCCTCGAGATAGGTGATCGAATCGGTGAATGGTGCCAGGACGATCGCGTCCGACCCGAGGAACATTTCCCCTTTTCCGTGGCCGACGGCGAGCGGCGGACCGCTGCGCGCGCCAACGATGAGGTCCTCGTCGCAGCGGAACATGATGGCGAGTGCGAAGGCGCCTTCCAGCCGCTTGATTGCCGTGTGGGCCGCCTCGGGTGGGGCAGCACCGCGCTTTATCTCACGCGACACCAAATGTGCGACCACCTCCGTATCGGTTTCCGAGCAAAATTCGTAGCCGTCGCGAATGAGTTCGTTACGCAGTTCGGCGAAATTCTCGATGATGCCGTTGTGGACGATGGCGACGTCGTCTGAAAAATGCGGATGGGCGTTGGTTTCGTTCGGCGCTCCATGCGTTGCCCAGCGTGTGTGGCCGATTCCTATCTTGCCGTCCAACGGCTCCGCCTGGAGGCGCCTCTCCAGATTAACGAGCTTGCCTTCCGCTCGGCGGCGCACCAGCAGGCCAGATTCGATCGTGGCCACGCCGGCCGAATCATAGCCGCGGTATTCCAGTCTCCTCAAAGCATCTGCGATAAGCGGCGCAACTGGAGCTTGCCCAATTATTCCAACGATCCCACACATTTGGTTCAGGTCTCTCGCTTCACTGAAAAGGAACGACTAGGAGACAGGCGCAGTACTGAGGAGAAGCCTCGAAGATAGCTTCGCCGGCCCGGTCATGGATGAAGACATAGGCAGATATCGCCCATGGTGATAACGATGCGCAACCGGGCCAGGCCGACGGATCATTACTCGTTAGCTGCAATCAACGGGCGCGTCGCATCGACGATGTCACCGACATTGCTGAGCTTGTTCCAAGCCTCGGCTGTGTCCAGCACGATTTCGATGCCGTAGGCCTCCTCGATATCTAACATGATCTCGGATAATTCGAGCGAATGGATGCCAGATCTCCGAGCTGGGTCGCGACGGCAATTTCGTTCTCGGTGTCCGCGTGAGCTTTTGTTTTTTCGATAGTTTCGGTTGTCAGCTGATCGCCCACTGCCCTTCCCCCTCGCCGACGTCAAAGAATCTCGCGTAAGGTCCGTGCGCGAAGTGGCGGCGCAACTCATGAAAATTCTCGATCGTTTGCTCTAGCGGTCGCGTTTCCTGGCGCTGAAGGGCCGCCGTACCGGAAAGTGGAAGCGCCGGAACGCCCAGGAAATCCCAAATCGCTGCTAAGCATGTGGCAGGTTCGCGCAGAAGGCACTCGTACTCGATCTTAAGCATATTGCTCTTCGCGAAGGAGTATGCGACCCGAGCGTGGAAATCGTCAGCAGCCTTGAAGTATGTCTCGCAGTCGGCGGTCGATAATCTAACTTGCGGCGGCGGAGCATCATTGTCCGACCGGAACTTCAGCCATTGGCGCGTTTGCCTCGCCTGTACCAGCGACCGCAGCGATTCCAAGGTATTTTCGCGAACCACGAGAATGACTTTGAGGGCCGGCCAGCGTGTCAGCTCGGCAAAAAAACCCGGACGATCATGGAATTGAGGTTCATTGACCTTGCAGCCGACGTGCGTCACCTTTTTGTCGCTCTGCGCGGGACAGCGCAAGTAGGCAAGCTCAAGCAGCTCTTGATCGCTGCGAAGCAGACGATGCTTATCAGGCCAAGTCGTTGCATATGGATTGAGCAGCTCACCGTTGCTCAATACATTCGGATGCGCGTTCAGCAATTCTTCCAGGTAGTGCGTCCCAGTTCTTGGCATGGCCAGGATCACAAATGGCGCAGGCGGGGGTATGTGGCGATCAGTCATTGCAGTGTTCCTAACCAGCATTAGTCGCGGCAGTTCGGGTGGCGCTCCGGACGAGAAGCCTGACTGCTATCTTCAACACTGGCTCGCTCAAGGAACGCAACCGGTCGGATTAAGCTCGCACTCAAGCAAATCGTACAATCGAAGGATAGCACCACGGTCTGCGCTGACAGGGGCGAGTGCCAAGCCTCGGCACCGACGCAGCAGCGTCAGCGCATCAGGCGCCGACGAAACAGCGCCGCCGACAAAAAGAATGGCAAAACCGCGTAGACGCAAAGTGTCGTAATATGCAGTCCGAGGCTTTCTGCCGGGCGCCCAAGCATGGCTGAGCGGATCAGGTCGACCGAGTGAGCCAGTGGCAAGAGGGACGATACCTGCTGAAAAGCGCCTGGCATTTGGCTGACCGGAAAGACGGCCCCCGACAGGAACAGCATAGGTGTGAGAACAAGCGTTTGATAAAACACGAGGCAGTCGTAATTGGGCGCAAGCGCCGTAACGATCATGGCTAGACTTGCGAAAGCAAGGCCGGTCAGGGCGATGATTGGCAGCGCGTAGAGAAGGGATGGCCACGCGGCATAGCCGAGAGTGGCAGCAACTGCCGTAATTGCCGTACCGGCCAGAAGAGACTTGGTCCCGGCCCAGGCTAATTCACCAAGTACGATATCGCCGAGCGTGAGCTGAGTGCACAGCATCGCTTCCCAGGTGCGTTCGCCTCCCATGCGAGCAAAAGTCGAGTAGATCGTTTCGTAGGTCGCCGAGGTCATCGCGCTTACCGCGGCCATGCCAGCCGCCAGAAAAGCTACGTAGGAAGTGCCTTCAACACGACCTATCATTATCCCGAGGCCAAAGCCGAGAGCGAACAACGAGATCATCGGCTCAGCGAGGTTCCCGAGAACCGCCGCAAGGGCAATTTTTTTCCAAGCCAAATAATTGCGGCGCCATACTGCAACCCAATTCCAGGCATTGGCGGGCATGACGGCCATATAACCTGCGATCATCGTTCAGTCCTTCATCTCGCGTCCAGTGAGCCGCAAAAAGACATCCTCGAGATTCGGCGGGCGCTGCAAAAGGCGCAGACCAGCAACCCCACGCAGCTGCGTGAGCACCTGCTCGGGATCGGGCGCATAGCAAAAGAGGGTTTCGCCGCTCAGCTCGATGCGTTGCGCGTACGACTTGACCAGCGATTTCAGTTCATGTGGATTGCCGCCATAGACCTCGACCACCTGGCAGCCGATCTGCTCGTCGATCAACGCGTGTGGTCGCCCTTCGGCGATCTTGCGCCCCTGCTCGAGCACACACAGCCGGTCGCACAACCGCTCGGCCTCCTCCATGAAGTGTGTGGTCAAAAGTATCGTTTTGCCCCGCGCCAACAAGGAACGCAGGCGTTCCCAGATCAGGTGGCGCGCTTGTGGATCGAGGCCAGTGGTCGGCTCGTCCATGACCAAGAGCTGCGGGTCATTAATCAGCGCACGGGCCAGCGTCAGGCGTCGCTTCATGCCGCCGGACAGTTCGGCGACGCGAGCATCCGCCTTGTTCTCGAGGCGGGCGAACTGGAGCAGCGATGGGCTCACCGCTTCGACCTCGCGTTTGCTCATGCCAAAGTATCGCCCGAACACCAGCAAGTTTTCACGTACCGTAAACCTATGATCAAGGTTGTCGAATTGCGGGACCACGCCGATGCGTCCACGTGCCAAACGGGCACGTGCCGGCACTGGCACGCCGAACACCGTGATCTTGCCTGCGTCAGGCGTTGCCATTCCGAGGAGCAGGCGGGTAATCGTGCTTTTGCCCGCGCCGTTCGGTCCCAGCAGCCCTAAGCACTCTCCCGGTGCAACAGTGAACGACATGGCGTCGACAACGACCCTTTTGCCATATGATTTCGTCACGCCGACAAAGTCGATTGCTACCATGGTCGCGCACTCAAACCAGCGTAAGGGCGCCGTCGACCGGCGACGGTTCAGTTGCAGGAGTTTTGGTCAACAGCACACCGTCGGACCATATATGTTCAATACGTCCCCAGTGGCAGGCTGCGGCGGCATCCGGAAAGAACCCACGTCCATGGTGGTTGGCACTCGTATTGCAAAGCAGCGGAATGCCCGTGAGTTTTTCATATTCGATAAGTAGCTCGGCCACCTTGTGCTCAGAGGTTCTGGAAACTGTCTGCAATCGCGCAGAACCGTCGAGATGCACGACAGCGGGGACTTTGTCCCGCCATTCCGCCCGTGTCTGGTGGTCGAACAACATGTAAGGATCCGGCGTTCCGGGGCTGAATATTTCCGGCGCACGGTCCTCAAGGCAGATCGGTGCCACTGGGCGGAAATGTTCGCGAAGTTTGACGTCGTTGAGATAATCCTTCATTTCCGGCGAAGTCGCGGCCGCGAGAATGCTCCTGCCACCCAGTGCCCTTGGCCCGAGCTCGGCGCGCCCGGTAAGGAAAATGACCGGTTTGTTGCTGGCGAGAACGGAAGCGAGTTCTCGCATACTGCACGGTGCGGAGTCCCATCCAGAAGGCAGTTGGCCATCTAGCAGGGCCGGGCCGCTGTAAACCGACCATTCCAGATCAACGAAGCCATTTTGCGCAACCATTGCGCTGCAAGCGGCACCGATTGCCGAGCCGCTGTCATTCGGAAACGGCGGCACCCAGACAGCATCGAAGAGCCCTGCCTCACGCAAGGCACTGTTCCATTTGATATTGAGGCCGCAGCCGCCGGCGATGCACAAATTCCGCGCTCCCGAAAGATGTGCGTGCCGCTCCACAGCGGTCGCCATTGCGCTGACAAGGAGACGCTCGAGAAAAGCATGAAAGGATGCAAGCACATCTTCGGGTGCCTGATCCCTCAATCGGACCGCACTGGCTTCGAAGAAGTCATGCACGGCCGCAAGCGACGGCTCCGCGCTGTCGATATCCGCGCGGTAACGGCTGGCTAGCTCTGTGTCGCCCGCAAAGCGCTCCTGATAGAGTTCCTGAAACACTGTCACGATGGCTTCATCGACCGACCCGAGTGCGATGTAGGCCATCAGCTTGCCGGCAACACCTAGGTCCCAGTCGCCGCGACCCGCCCGCTTATAGGGCCCGAAGTGATGGCCCGCAGCTGCGTAAACATGGCCTATCACTGGGAACAGGCATTCCAGGAGCCGGGCGCCGCGGCGTTCTACATAATAGAGACGTGGGAAGATGCACCCGTCCCAGACCAAGCAGAATGCGGGTTGTCCGGTTTTGGCGAAAGGGCTGGTACAGTATGCAGAGGTCACATGGCCAGTAACATGCGGGTAGCTACTATAAGAGAAAAGCCGGCCATCAAGCATTAGGCCGCAGCCGTCGAGCGAATTGAGGAGCCCCTCGGCATCGCGTTCGACGTAGGGCGCCCCTTTGAGAGTGATCGGACCGGCCCCGCTAAGGACCTGGAACTGCGATTCCACATCGCCGTCCCAGCCGTCGATAACGAATTGATCGACGTCCCGCGGATCCAGACCGTGCTTCGCCAAGGCGGAGACAACTGACTCCAGGTTGTCGATGGCTTGATATCGTCGGTTATTGTCCCGCTTCTCTTGTTCAATGCAAAAGACGAGTTGTCCGTCCTCGACAAGGGCAACCGCCCCGTCATGCGTCAGCTTGATACCACAAATGCGCATAGTGCTTCCTCGTCTAAGGGGGGCAATTCGACAGATCCGGAGGCCGAACCGGACTCCGGAAACGGGCGAGCAAGCAGTCTTGGTTGGGGGAGTCGCCCTGGCACTGCAGATGATCGACGGCGATCAACGTCTCGTTCAGCATCGCCATGACAGTCTCGGCACCAGCGGCGTGACCCCAGCGCCGGCAAGTGGCATCGCGCGCCGATCCGAATACCAGGTGTCCCGCTGGCGCAAGCATCCGCGCAAGGTTGCGGATGGCAGCGTGCATCTCGCTATGCCGTTGAGGTAATATAGAACCTCCGCCACGACGATCAGATCGAATGGTTCCTCAGGCGAGAACTGTTGTACATCGGAGACTACCCAGGTGATGTGCGTTAGCTCCTTCATCCGTCGGCGCGTTCGATCAATCGCGCGCGGCACGACATCGATTACTGTGAGCCGTTGGCAATGGGGCGCTAACCTTTCCGTGAATGCGCCTGCCGCACACCCGACTTCAAGTGCATTTGTGATGGATCCCTGGGAAAGCGATAGCCGGAGCATTTGCGCGTGACGCTCCCGCTCGAACGGACTGGCATCGAGGAGCCACGGATCGTCTGCGGCCAACTCCCGATCCAACAATCGATGATTATTGTCCTGTTTCAAAATTCGTCTACCTCGATATCGCAACCATCACTCGTCGGAAGTCACCAGCGCCGAACAATCCCGTGCAAGATGGCGCATACAATTCTGCACCGCATCCCCCGACAATTTTGTAGTGCTTGATCCAGTGGTCTGGCTTTGGACTGGGGCCTGTTTCCCATCCTCAACTGGCAGGCTGGCAGCGACGCTGCGCGACAGCCAATCGCTGTTACTCAACGTACACAGCGCATAGGCTTTCAGGGGGAGCAAGAGAAATACGTTTATGAATGTGTGGACAGCAAAGCCTAAAAATCGAAGTTGGCGAGCACGAAGCGCCACCACGCTGCAGCGGACGATGGTCATGAATACAATCATCAGGACTGTCCACCATGGCACTGTGCCCATCAGTGCGAACTGCGCGAGGCCTGTTAGTACTGACAGGGCGAGTAGTAGCGGCCCGAGGTTCTGTCCGACCACGTCCAATGTTAGAAAGCGGTCGAGGCCCGGTAGCAAATTCAGTGCAAGCCAAGTGTCCCGGAAAGTGCTGCGTGCCCACCGGAGTTGTTGGCGCAGATAAGGCCCCAGGCTATCTGGAACCACTGTTGCCGCGATGGCGTCCGGGACATACTCAGTTCGAAGGCCTGCTTTCAGCATGAGGATCGTAAGATGGCGATCTTCACCGAAGTCGCTTGGCTTTCCCCGAAATGTCTGGGTCTCATACTGATCCAGCAGCAAAAGGAGTGCCGATCGACGGTACATGGCACACGGGCCGCAGCAGCACATTACGGCGCCGAAGCGAGCCTGCGCTGCGCGTTCCTCGTTGCAAGCCAGCCAGTACTCCATATCGATCAACCGGGTCAGCCAGGTGTCGCTCCGGTTGCTGGCTGTCAACTGGCCCATTGCCGCGCCGATTCCTGGATCCTGCATCTTCAGCGCAAGCTTCGTGACGACATCGGACGCCAGCATAGTGTCCGAGTCGACATTGAGCACCAAATCTCCAGATGACCGGCGTATCGCGGCGATCTGTGCCTTGCGCTTTCCGGCATTTTTGGGGAGCAGAATGAAGTTGAAGTTCGGATATTGCGCGAAGCTCTGGTGTACAGGCGTAACGGCTTCCCGATTTCCAGAACCGTCATCAATTACATAGATTCGCAGTCTTCCGGCGTAGTCCTGGTTTGCAATCGAAGTGAGGCACTCGAAGAGTGTGTGCGGATCCTCGTTGTAGCAGGGAACGATGACGTCCACGCTCGGCCAAAGATCGGAATTGGCCAAGTCGTCCGAGACCGACGAAACGCTTGCGGGCCGCGCATAAGCGGCCTGCATGCTCTTATATGCGGTCGAGAGCAGCGCATAACACGAGACGCCGACAGTGCTGGCTGTACCAAGTAGGTCCATGAGATCTTTGGTTCGTTCAGTGTTGTTGGGGAAGCGAGCGCATTGCAAAGCCGCGGTCGTGCAATGCTGGAATTATGCGTGACAGCGCCATGATGGTTTGGCTCCGCAAGTCGGCGTCATCGCCAGGCTTCATCTCTCTGGGAGGGCACCCGTCGTGCAAGAGCACGATTGCGCCAGGCCGGACGGACGCCAGCACTGCATCGACGATCGCATCGACTCCGGGACGAGACCAGTCTCGCGGATCTGCCGACCAGTGGACAGCCGACAGCCCAGCGCTGGCCGCAGAAGCGATCACTTCTTCGGTCCAGACGCCATAAGGAGCGCGAATGTACTGCACCGAGGCCCGAGGGCAGGCCGCTTTGATGGCTCTGTTCGCCTCGAAGATCTCACGTTGCACTTCGTCGGGTTCGCATTCGGACAGATCAGGATGGGTCATCGTATGGTTAGCTACCTTGTGCCCTTCCGCGATCATTCGTTGGATTAGTGCCGGCTGGTCTGCCGCGTATTGGCCAATGACGAAGAAAGTCGCTGGCACACAGTGTTCCGCCAGCACATCGAGCACCTTCGGTGTGCAAAACGGATGAGGGCCGTCGTCAAACGTCAAATAAACGCTAGGTTGGCCGGCACCGTTAGCGCACTCGCTGTACACTTCGGACAAGCAGTCGAGGTGGCTCAAAGCTCTGCTCCGTTCCGATCAATCATCGCGCCGGCGGGCCAATCGGAAATCGGACGTCCAACTGGCAAGACGACGACGAGTGCGTCCTCGATGCGCGTGGGCGCTTTGTCGAGAAGCGCGACGCGAAGGGTGGAGCGCACGCGAATGCCCGACTTGACGACCAGCAGACCGCCTCGCCCCAATCTTGCAACGTATTTATGCAGCGCTGGCCGAACCGTGCCGAAGCCGAATGGAACCCCGAGTTCCTGCAGCACGGGAAGCATGACGCGAAATGAACAGCCGATTCCGAGCCCCTCGAGATCCCGACGTATCCCGTACAATCCGAGTTCAGCCACTAGCAGATCGGCCCCATCGATTTTGATGAAACGGCGCAGCATGCCCATGTGTGCCGCAATACCGCTCGAGTCATACGCGATCGCGCGGAACTCAGGTCTAGCTCCGGCCCAACTTTGGCTGCCTTCGAACGGCTTGGCGTTAAAGGCCCCGGTCGGTCCGTAGGTCCTTCGAAAAAACTCGGCGAGTTCGACATGGTCGGAAAGTTGCAACTCGTTTTCCCAGCACAGCTTCCACCGCACCTGAGAGCGCATACAAAACTCCTTTTCTGATGCTTCCCGAGGGCACGCGTTACGCGTTCACCGCCGCGCGATTTGGCGCGAGTTCAGATGCTGTCGTCGGCGATCGCGATACTAGCCAATTGGACTGGCAGAACCTCGTACGACGGGGGTTCCAGCGCTGATGGGCTCTCTCAAAACTTGTGTTCCTTCCTGAGCCCTACCCTTTATTTTGAGTTCCTAATGCAGCAGCGCCATTGATTGGTAAAATCGATTGTTTGGATGGCAAACATTCGTTTGATGGATATCAGGTCTTCAGGTGCTTCAAGGATTTCGATCAGATCTGCTCGTCGCGCGCAATGCTTCTGCTACCGCGTGGAACCTCACGGGGACCATAGCACCAACCTCAGCCAGGGCGGCCATCGTGAGGTTGCGTGTCGATTTCGTCGACAAGCTATTTCTTACCCGGCTCGCGAACTCATCCTGACACCAGGCGCGGGCCTTCGCCGTGAGAGGCACCGCGCCGAGCCGGTAGAGCGCAAGCCGGGAGGAGGCCAGAATGGTGAGCTGCTGATGCTTGGGCCGGCGCCGGAATACGTGCGGGGGATTGCTGACGGCCTCGCCAAGCAAAATGTATCGGACCGGCTCCGCGCCATATCAATCCACAGTGCGGATGCGATTTATCCAACCAATCAATTTTACTGACTTTTCCGAATCCTGCATTCAGGAGACCGAACATCGACGTCAGGCAGGCTTGGAACGACTTGGAGTCAATTCGATGTAAGGTCAACCTTCAAGGTTTCGCGACCCGATACGCCCCAAGCGCACGAAAAACGCAGCTGTCGCTGTTACACCGGTTGAATTTTAAACGTTAGATCGGCCGGCCGGAGCGACAAATCGATCAGAACGGGCCAGAGCCAATGATGCATCCGACTGGTTATGGGACGTTCAAAGTGACTGCGACGACGGCATCGGTCACCGCAATATTTATTTGACGTTTGACGACGGCGCCCATCCACTTTGGACACCGCAGGTCTTGAATGTCCTCGCGGAACATCGAGTCCCGGCGACGTTCTTCATCATTGGCGCCTATGCGGCGGGCCAGCCGGAGCTAATTCAACGAATGGTCGCAGAAGGGCACGAGGTAGGCAACCACACGATGACTCATCCGGACCTGTCTAGATGCGGGTTTGAAGAAGTGTAGCGTGAAATATTCGACGCGAAGCTGTTATTATGATGGCTTGCCCTCGAGCGTCAGTCTGGCACATACGCGCACCATAAGCCTCCGCGCAGCGATGACTTTCGTCGGGTCGCACGGGCCGCTGACTGCGACGCCCCTATTGACAGTCGATGGCGCTGTTGCCTTGCGACTACTACAGGACAGTATGCGCTCCCAAGGTAAGTTGGCCCTATTGTCGAAACCAGGCAGTGGAGTGCCCGAGAGAACGGTCGCAAAGGAACTGGCGAGTGAACCTCGCAACTGTTTGTACATCGCATGCCGAGTCAAACCGCAGGCAATGGCACACGATCGTCCCAGGTACGCGGTGCGTAGCGAATAACTAGCCCGAGAGCTTTCAAGACCCGGGCGCGCCCCATACAGTCTGGCCCCGTCATCAGGAGATCGACCATGCCAAGTTTGATGAAACGGTGCAGGTCCCATATTAGCCCCGAGACCGCGCGAGTCATACCGATCGCACGCAGCTCAGGTCTCGCACCGGCCATGTTCGAGCGGTTTTGCGTTGAAGGCTCCGGTTGGTCCGTAGGTCTTTCGAAAGAACTCAGCGAGCTCAATGCTCGACATTCTCCTACCTGAGAGCGGCGCATGCAAAGACCTTCTTCCATTGCCGTTTGCCGAAGCCCGGATTTTGGTCGGGGCAATGGCGCTCAGAGATCTGCCGTCCCGATCATGGGGTGGGCCGCGTGGACGCAGGAATCTTGGATCGTATCTCGGGCCGGAGCTAATGAGGTCCCGGGCCGTCGCCTGCTTCTTTTAGCCTCCCCGATTTGATTTTGCATCTAAGGCACTTTCCAAATGCAGCGTCTCGTGACATTGGCAAAATCTATTGTTTAGATGAGATGCATCCATGCGCTAGATTGGAAAAGGAATGCGGTTTAAGGGCCTTGATCTGAATCTCCTCGTCGCGCTCGATGCTCTGATGACTGAGCGTAACCTCACAGCGGCGGCTCGTAGTATCAACCTTAGCCAACCAGCCATGAGCGCGGCTGTTGCCCGGCTGCGCGGCTATTTTGGCGATGAGCTTTTTACAATGAGAGGCCGCGAACTCGTGCCGACACCGCGAGCCGAGGCACTCGCCTCGCCGGTTCGCGAGGCGCTGCTGCATATTCAGCTCTCGGTTATTTCCTGGGACGAATTTGATCCAAGGAAATCCGACCGCCGTTTCAAGGTTATGCTTTCCGATTACATGACGATCATTTTATTTCAGAAAGTCATCGAGCGTGTTGCGCGAGAAGCTCCTTTCGTCAGCTTCGAACTCCTGCCTCTCTCTGATGACGTGGAAGAACTTTTTCGGCGCGGTGGCGCCGATTTTCTGATACTCCCCGAATTGTTCTTGTCAAACGAGTATCCAAAAGCGAAGCTTTTCGAAGATACACTCGCTTGTGCAGGCTGTCGGAAAAACAAGGAACTGTCGAGAAAGCTCACATTCGAGAAATACATGTCGATGGGCCACGTAATGGCCAGATTCGGGCGCTCGCTCAGGCCATCCATTGACGAGTGGTTTTTGCTTGAGCATGGCCTCAAGAGGCGTGCCGAGGTGGTCGTGCAGGGGTTCAGCATAATCCCCCTGATGCTACCAGGCACCAGTCGCATTGGGACCATGCCCTTGAGACTGGTTGAGCATTTCGCAAAAACGCTACCTCTGCGCGTCGTCGAACTTCCGCTCTCCTTGCCAGCGTTCACCCTGGCGATGCAGTGGCCTGCGCTTCAGAATGGCGACCCGGCAAGCATCTGGATGCGGAAGATTTTGTTGGAGGAGGCATCTCGCCTGGTGCCATCGCCGAACGCTGCGGTATGACGTGCGCACATCTGGATCTGCTGAGGCGTTTGGCGGTCTGCTCTGCGGCGAGTGGCCGCCTGTCATCTCCTCCAGGAGGCGCAGCTGTACACTGACTAGTTCCCTGCCCGGCGCGGCCGCGGGTCAATGCGAGCCAGCCGTTTCGCTGGCGTAGAGGAGCCAGCCGTGCTGCCGTTGGTGCCTGTGAGGCCAGCGTCGGAGCAGATTGGGGAACTGCCGTCGGCACGCCTGCCGGCACGGCATGAAAGCCTGACATTGCCGGAAATCTTACGAAACACTGCCCTTCGAGCGAGCGCTCGTTCATCGTACCCCGATCGACCGGCGATACCATTTCCGGCGTCCTGAAATTCCAACACGTAACGATGTCAGGAAAACGCGACTTGTGAACGACGCTCTTCACAATGCCTTCCGGTGATGCTGGACGGCTATTCCAATCTGACGCCGGTCGCAAACAAATAGCTGGGGGTCCACCTCATAGACCCACCATCCATTGCTTGAATGATTTTTATCCAAACTATCAATTTCCCTAATAGCGCGAAATTTTGCATCAGAATAATGCTGATAGGTGAATCTTCCGCGTCACCGAGAGATTCATGGTCGGCCGCCAGACGGGAGGTGGAAGAATTGAATGACTGACCAGCTAACGACCGAAATCCTAGCGGAGATCTGCAGCATGCTGAACCGGATGCGAATCCGATCACTCTTGATACGAAGCTGACTGATTTTGGGCATCCATTCGCTGGAAATGACGGACATCCTGTTTGATCTTGAGACGAAATACGGGATCCAGATCGAAACGGACACTACCGACGCCTGGAGCAATTTGCAGAATGTGGGAAGCGTGGTCGAAGCCGTCCGTGCGCTTATTGAGCACTGACCATGAACAAGCGCGTTGTTATCACCGGCATAGGCGGGATTTGTGGGCTCGGCAGCTGTGCTGCCGATATTTGGGGTGCCATGTGCGAAGGCCGTTCAGCAATCGGCGTGTTGACCAGTCTCTCCCTGCACGACATAACCGCGCGCACGGGATGCGCGATCCGCAATCTTCCTCAGCATGAGATCAAGCGTAAGCAAATTCTTTCGATGGATCGGTTCAGCGTGCTTGCAGTGCTTGCCGCTCGCGAAGCCGTCCAGCAGGCAGGGCTGACTGCGACTGACAGAAACCGCTATCGCCTGGGTGCGACGGTCGGTGTGGGCGTCTGCGGATGGGAGGCGATTGAGCAAGACTACCGGGCTATGCTGCTCCACGGCAGAAAGAGGACTGGGGCCTTCACCGCACCCAAGGTCATGCCGGGCGCAGCTGCTGGACATGTCAGCATGGACCTTGGACTGCGTGGTCCCGTCTATGGCGTGACTTCGGCTTGTTCCTCCTCTAACCATGCCATTGCCTCCGCTGTCGACCAGATCAGATGGGGCCGCGCTGATGTGATGGTGGCAGGTGGCGCCGATGCGCCATTGGTTTGGGGAGTAGTGAAATCGTGGGAGGCTATGCGAGTGCTATCGCCTGACACCTGCCGTCCTTTTTCCGCGAACAGGCTGGGCGCTGTTCTCGGCGAAGGCGCAGGCATGGTAATCTTGGAAAGTTACGACCATGCCCGCGCCAGAGGCGCCGAAATATTGGCGGAATTGGCCGGTGCGGGCCTTTCGGCCGACGCTTTCGACATCGCGGCACAGACCATTGAGGGTCCCGAGGCGGCGATCCGCGCTTGTCTCGCCGACGCGGGTCTGGTCCCAGAGGAGGTTGATTACCTGAACGCTCACGGCACCGGCACTAAGTCAAACGATCAGATCGAGACCGCAGCAATCAAACGAGCGTTCGGCGACCACGCCTATCGAATGTCGGTATCCTCGACCAAATCGATGCATGCCCACTGCCTCGGGGCCTCGGGTGCGCTAGAGCTGATCGCCTGCGTGATGGCAATTCGTCACGGCATCGTACCGCCTACCGCCAACTATGAGGAACCAGATCCAGATTGCGATCTAGACGTTACACCCAACGTGGCGCGGGAGCGGAAAGTCAAGGTTACGCTTTCCAATAGTTTTGCGTTCGCGGGCACCAATGCGGTGTTGGCCATCAAGGCGGCGTGATGGTTTGGATCCGTGACGATATTGGTTGCGGCCACTCGTGAAGTGGGTCATCCCTGCCTCTGATCGTGGAGCGAACCACGAACTCGCGGCAGCGGCCAAGAAATAGCCCAGGAGAGTAGATCCGGGACAAGTGCTTCGCGCTTCCTGGATTGCGAATGGGCTTATCAGCTCAGGCAACTCGGTCGGGTGTCCTCATGGATGCCCGGCCGATTTCTTGCGCGGTATCGATAAACGAGCGCTGCCATTTTGCCGCGGCCTTCGTCGGCGCATCCCACAAACGCAGCAAAACCGTCCAAGAGCTCACCTTGGATCGGACGGCCGGCTGTTATTGCCACTGATCTCGGATTAGTCCGGCATTAGGCGGCAAAGCGGGGAACCTGCCAGGCCGTGGCCGGCCAGGCCCATTTCACCGGGCAGGACCGGCAACGGGTTGGTTCCTTCAGATCACGTTCGGGCGAAGGCCTTTACATTTCGTAATTTGTCTCGCCGGACTATTCACGATAGAGCTCACTTGCGGCTCGGGTCGCCATCCGAATCGGACAATCTCCTCTCGCCGGATGGACGCCTAAAGCCGCCCCTGCCCTACCCTGCACACGTCGCTGCAGTTGGAGAAGACTTTCTGAAGCTACTCAGGCCGGCGGCAGCCGTCGCGACTCCGCGATTGCCGAAGACCATCAAACTGGGTCGGCCCGCTATCTCGGGCTCAGTGCACATCGCCGACATTTGAGACCGCATCCGGAGCCTCTACGGGCGAAGTGTCCACACATGTTGCGCAGCCGACCGCGCAGAGAACCTCGGCCGATGGCAGGCGGAGGGGGTCCTTCGCACCGAGAAGTCGGCACAAAGCCTATCTCAGTCGCCGCGGTTCCCGATTTCGCCACACCTGATCAGTTGCTGTCCAGTTCACCCACGCCGAAGCGTTCGAGGCGTTTGCGGTCGGCCACGGCGGCGACCGCAAAGTGTTGCCTAGCGAGACTTCATTCAGCCGTCATGATGCAGATGCAAGCTGAGGGACGGCTGATCCCTCCGGTTGACCCTTCCGTTCCAGTTTAACTCCTCGGCCCGGCTTACGACCGGGCTTTCATTTATGCAGGCCCAGTTTCGACCGGATCGAACGGATGGCCTTCAGGACCGGGTCGGCAGCGTGCGCGTCGAGCACGATATCCGACAGGCCTTCGCTCGGCACGAAAAGCAATGCCTTCTTTGTCTGGCACATCACTCACCTGTGTCCACCGCGCCGACAATCGCGCAAACCGCCATCATGATCAAGCGGGCTTACAGGTCCGATAAGATTCACGACCTCGTTGAGTCCGCGGGGGCGACGACAATTCCCACGATTCCGGGGCTTGTCGTTGCAAAAGCCTCCGTGGACTTTCAACCTGACCAGTTACCCGAGGACTTCGTTGCGTTCACGCCCCGCCACCATTAAAAAAAACGAGAGCTTCGATGACGTTGCTTCAGGCCAGGAGTGCACCGCGATGGAAGAAACCGACGACAACACCAGGGCCCTTATCGAGCTAACCGCCGAGGTGGTCTCAGCCTATGTCTCGAACAATCCAGTCCCGGTCGGAGATCTCCCGGCCCTGATTGATCGAGTGCATGATGCGTTGAAGAGCGCCGGCGGCGGCGCGGCTGAAAAGCTGGAAGCTCTCACGCCGGCAGTGCCCATCAGGAAGTCCGTCACGCCGGACTACATCATAAGCTTGGAGGACG
Source organism: Mesorhizobium loti (assembly GCF_001510895.1). Classification (GTDB taxonomy): domain Bacteria; phylum Pseudomonadota; class Alphaproteobacteria; order Rhizobiales; family Rhizobiaceae; genus Mesorhizobium; species Mesorhizobium loti_A. Next base: position 77,636 of record NZ_LPWA01000114.1, read on the forward strand.
GGAAGAAGTTCAAGTCGCTGAAGCGGCATCTTTCCGTTCACTATGGCCTGACGCCGGACGAATACCGCGCCAAGTGGGGCCTGCCGTCGGACTATCCGATGGTGGCCCCGAACTACGCGGCCGCTCGTTCTTCGCTTGCTAAGTCAATGGGACTTGGCCGCAAGGTTACCTGACAAGCAAAAGCGGCGCTCGCTGAGAGAGGCCCGCAAGCTTACCTAAGGGCATGAGGGTTTGTCAGCACTGAAGGCAAGGCATCGATCGGGCCAAGCCACTCTGATGGCTCCTTGAGTGTGGAATGCTCCCGAACGCGGTTAGGAACTATCACCAAGACTTATACGGTATCGGAAAAACTTGATAAATTGACGGTTCTCGGGATTCTTTTCATCGTTTTTTGTCATGCAGCTTGACTATCAGACACCGATACATTGCGGTCCACCCGATGCCCCTGACCCCCACCGCACGCCGCTGCGCGGCAGCTGGTACGAGATCGACCTAGACGCGATCAGGCACAATTATCGCCAGCTTCGCTCACATCTGCCTGCGGCAGTGCGGATTTTCGCGTGCCTGAAGCGCAACGGTTATGGGTGCGGCGCCGGACCGGTGGCTTCAGCTCTGGCTGCAGAGGGGGTTGACGGTTTCGGCGTCGCCGCGCTGCCGGATGCGGTCGCGATGAGGCATATGGGAGTCGAGCTTCCAATCCTGCTCTACCCAGGACCTCTGCCGTCATCGGCCGACATCATTGAACGGCTCGGGCTTACAGTCACGATCTCCAGCCTCGAGGAGCTGGAACGCTGGCGTGCCGCAATGGACAGCACGCGGGTCTTTGTAAAGGTTGATCTCGGCTTTTACAGGTCGGGGGCAACGCCGTCGGCAGTCGGGGCATTGCTCGCGGCCGGCCATGCTTATGACGATGTCGATGTCGAAGGACTTTATGCACATCTCAGCGAACTGCCTTCGGAGGCGCCCTTCCATGTAAGTGAACAACGCTCCCGTTTGCAGCAGATTCTTCAATCGGCCGATGCTTCTGGGACACGACCTCCCATTGCGATGGTGGCGAGCACGGCGGGCGTGCTTCGATACCCTGAGATGGATTTCGATGCCGTCGATCCCGGCGCGTTGTTCATTGGTGTCTCCGAGACAGACCATTCCGCCCGTCCTGTCGCCCTGCGGCCGGCTCTTAAGGCCATTTCGAGCTCTCTGGTTTCAATCAAGCGGACCGATTCCTCGCTCGGGACGGCGCCGGACCTGCCTGGCTACCAGCAAGGAATGGTCGTTGGAGTGCTCGGTATGGGTTGGGGAGACGGGCTGCCACGTCAGCTCCCGCCTGGCGCTGAGGCACTGGTAAGAGGCCGGCGTGTGCCTCTGCTGCCGCCGGTTCATTTAGAACATCTCCGTATCGACCTCACGAACATCCCCGATGCTTGTTTCGGCGACCAGGTACTCTTGCTCGGGCAGCAGGGAGACCAGACCATCAGCCAGCATGAGGTCACCACCTGGTGGGGCACCGACATCGTGGGGCTGTATGCTCAGCTCCGGGACCACGTTCCACGCGTCTATGTCTGAGATTCATAAGCGCACAACAATCAAGAGCGGGTGATTCCATGGCAACGCATCCACTCCTGGCGACCAACTCTCCTTGCTCACCGCGACGTCGCGCGGCTCACTGCGGCGTCGCGCGATCGTGAGTATCCAAAAGCGGCCCAGGAGTCGTCCCTGCCGGAATTGACAATCCACGCCGAGTCGTCCAGGCGCTTGCGACAAGCGCACCCTCCATGTCGCCTTGCGCGGATAATCACGCGGGTAATCATCAAGTAATTTCGGAAACGCGCTAATCCCGTTTCCAGCGGTTTGGCTAACTTACCGCCAACCCGCCGCGCTTACGGCTATCGGGCGGCTTCCAGAAGACATGGAGCTCCGCGAGCTGGCGCTCGACTTCCTTCACCACCTCATCAACATTCATTCCGGACTTGGCAGCGATCAACTTGGCCAAGATCTCGCTTGCTACCAGAGCCGGCGCGATACTTTTGAAGCAGGATTGAGAGTTGCTAATTACAATAACGCTTGCCTTGGCCATACGGGCAAGCGGCGATACGCTGCTATCGGTGATGGCAACCACAGCCACTCCTTGGTGCGCTGCTTGCCTAGCCGTTTCGATGGTTGCACGACAGTAAGGCTCGATGCCTGCCGCCAGCACTACGTCGCCTTTCCCGACACCTCGCAAGGCATCGATGCCGAGTCCCCCGGCTGCATCAAGAACGACCGCCTGCCGGCCGAGCCGTGACAGCGTATAGGCAAAATGATGCGCCACCGGATGCTCTGCGCGCAGGCCAAGGCTGAAGAGATTTCGGCTCTCGGCAAGGACACTGGCAGCAGCGATCAGCTGCATCGCGTTCGCGCATTCACCGAGCCTCGCGATTTCCGCTGCCAGTGTCCCCGCGACGACTCCGACCGTTGAGTAACCGCCATCGCCATCTTGCCGACGCTCAGGCAGAGGCGATTCGGCAGACGTGCGCAGCGCCTTCGCATAAACACTGCGCATGTCTTCGTAGCGGTCGAGGTCGAGCCATCGCGCTAGCCTCATCATGGTCGTGTGGGACACACCCGCTA
>NZ_LPWA01000115.1 GCF_001510895.1 Mesorhizobium loti
TGCTGCTGGTCGGGGGCGACCTGTTCGGCCGGGGCCGTCTCGCTCTGCTGCTGCTGATTGAGCTTTCTCTTGCGCAATTGCTGCTGCTGGTCGGGCGCAACCTGCTCGGCCGGTTGCTCAGCCGGCGCCGATTCGGCCTGGTTGCGCTTCTTCTTGCGCGGCTGCTGTTCGTCGGTCGCAGGCGCCCCCTGATCGGCAGGTGCTGCCTGGGTCTCTTGCTGCTGGTCCTGCCGCTTCTTGCGCGGCTTCTGCTCGGCTTGGGAGGGCTGTTCGGCGGGGGCCGATTCCGTCTGCTGTTGCTGCTCGCGCTTCTTCTTCCTCGGTTGCTCCCCCTGCTGGCCACCTTGCGCGCACTCCTCTGCCGACTGGCCTTCGGCGCAGTTCGCCTGTGCCAGAACCAGTGGCGGTCGCTGCGAGGTGCCGAAAGTGGCCTGCAGCGGATACGCGCCCAACGGCGCGGATGCCATAAGCAGGCCGATTGCCGTACCCGCCAGAATCCGTGGTTGGCGTTTCATATCAATTTTCTCCTAAGTGGGGTCCCATCCCTGCCCAAACTTTCATCAACCTCAATTGGTTCCGTCAGGCATTGGCGGCAGCCAAGGATGCCCGGCCGGCCTTTTGAAGGCAATTTCGTGTTTTTCTAATGTTGATACTGGGTCACTGCGACAGCGACGCTTGACCGGAAGGCCACGGAGGGCCAAATCCAACCGCATGACCGCACCGTTCTGGAAAACCAAGACGCTTGAGGCGATGACTCCGGCCGAGTGGGAATCACTCTGCGACGGTTGCGGCAAATGCTGTCTTTCGAAGCTCGAGGACGAGGACACCGGCGAGATCTATTGGACGAGCGTCGGCTGCCGGCTGTTCGACGCCGAAAAATGCCTCTGCTCGGACTACACCCACCGGCTGTCGCGCGTGCCTGACTGCGTCGGATTGACGCCGCAGAATGTGCGCACCATCACATGGCTGCCCAAGACCTGCGCCTACCGGCTCATCGCCGAGGGCCACGATCTCTATTGGTGGCACAGGCTGGTCTCGGGAAGCGCGGAGACCGTGCACGAGGCCGGGATATCGATCCGCGGCCGGGTGAAGGCCAAGGAATCGGATCTCGCCGAGCCAGACGACTATTTTGACTATATGCTTGACGACGAACCCTGACGGGTTCGCGTTTTGATGACGACCCTGACGGGTTCGCATTTTGATGACGAACCCTGACGGGTTCGCATTTTGGATGAGCCTTGAAAGGAACCGGGCGCGCCGTGGCGCGTTTCCGGCTCCAGATTTTGAAGCGGACGGGACGATGGATGCGTGGGGATATTGGCTTCCTTCGACATGAACCGGACATGAACGGCCGGTTCGCAAAAAGTTCAGACACGAAAAGGCATTTTGCAATCATTGCTTCGCCAATCATCAATTCAAGGGCCAGAGGCCTGCAACAAGGAGAGAGACGATGTTCAATCAGATCAAGACGGCAGCCCTTTCGGCCCTTGTCGGGCTTGGCACGCTCGGCGCCATCCCGGCGGCGCATGCGGACAGCCTCTATCTCGGCTTCGGCAACAACCAGGATCCGCGTTTCGGCGTCTACACCGGCGACGATGACGATGGCTACCGTCGCGATCGCGACTGGCGCCGCCGCGGCTGCTCGCCGGACCGCGCGCTGGACAAGGCCGAGCGCATGGGCCTGCGCCGCGTCCGCATCGTCGATATCACCCGGCGCACGGTGAAGGTGGCCGGCCGCCAGTATGGCGACCGCGTGGTGGTGGTCTTCGCCAACGAGCACGGCTGCCCGATCATCTATCGCTGAGATCGTCAGGAAGGATGATCCTCTACGAGGACCGACATGGACATGACGTTTGCAATGTCAGTCCTGAAGCATGGTCCTCTAGAGGATCAGCTTTGAGTACGATCGAAGATCGACATCAGACATGACCTTCTGCGAAGGTCAGTCCCGAGGATGATCCTCGCGAGGATCATCCTTGAGTACGATCTTCTTCGAAGATCGACTTTGAGTAGCGGAGCCCCTTCACCCAGGTTGAAGCGCGCGGCTCGAAAAACCCCGGAGGATCGGTCCCTCCGGGGTTTTTGTTTGTGCCCGAGGCAAAAGCGTGGCGGATTGGCTATTTCAGCTCGAACGTGACGGTGACCTGGACAGAGTAGGAATTCTCGCCGGCCTGCACCGGCACGGCAGAACGGGCGGCATCGAACGCCTTGGCGTTCATCGGCATCGGCACCGGCGCGACGTTCTGGTCGGCGATCTCGATCACCCGACCGAGGCTGACGCCGGCGGCCTCGGCGAGCGTCTTGGCCTTGGCGATCGCGTCCGCAACCGCCTTCTTGCGCGCCTCGACGATGGTGGCTTTCGGATCGTCATTGGTGAAGGCGATGCCGCCGCCCTGGTTGACGCCGAGCGACACCGCCTTGTCGAGGATGTCGCCGGTCTTGTCGACGTCGCGCACGCGCACCGACAGCGTGTTCGTCACCTGGTAGGCGACGAGCTCGGCTTCCTGGCTGCCGTCTGCCTTGTTGGTGTAGTTGTAGCGCGGGTTGATCTGGATGCCTGCCGTCTGCAGGTCGCGATCGGCGATGCCGGCCGATTTCATCGCCGCGATCACCGCCGCCATGGCGTCGTTGTTGGCGTCGAGCGCTGCGCGCGCGGTTTTTGCCTCGCGCATGACGCTGAGCGTCAGCATCGCAATGTCGGGCGCAACGGTCGCTTCGCCTTCGCCCGAGACGACAATGCGCGGAGGCGGCTGGGTGTCGGCAGCGCTCGCCAGCGCCGGAAACGCGATCGCGGCTGCGAGCGCGACAGGCAAAAGATGTCTGGTCATGAAAACTCCTCGAGATCTGCGATCCGATATCCCTGTCGCCTCCGTCCCGACTCAGAAAAAAATGTCGATTGCCGGCAGTGCGGTGCAGGCTCGGATCTGTTCACGCGCCTTATGAGCGCGCACGCCGCTGTACGGAGCGAATATGGGCTGATTTTGGCGTTTGCCGCCAGCGCTTTCGAAAGCCTTGTGCCGCGCGACGAAAAACACTAAGCCAGCCCGCGTGGGGCCTGTAGCTCAATGGTTAGAGCCGGCGGCTCATAACCGCTTGGTTGGGGGTTCGAGTCCCTCCGGGCCCACCATAACCATTGATTTTATTAGCAAAAAGTGCCCTCGGCCCAAAACGTTTTGGGCCCATTATGGGCCCAGTGATCCATTGGCGGACGCGCTTTGTTCCGGGTGGAGTTGCTCACTTGACGACTCGCAGGGTTGCTCGACGCTTCATGGCGTCACGTTTGGCCTCGCGCTCATTGATGGCGCGGGCAATATCAACTGCAATGCGCTTCTTGTTGGCCTCGCGGACGTAGTGGTCTGTCACGGTCATTGAAGAGTGCCCCATCGCCTCCATGATGGCGCGCGCCTGAATGTTGCATTCAGCGAGGTAGGTGCCAAAGGTACGGCGCAGGCCGTGCAGCGTGTAGCCGTCGGGAATTCCCGCTTGCCGCGTCCAGTGCTGCATCATGCCGGACAAGCTCTTTTCCGAGAAAGGCCTGCCATAAGCGCTCTTCAAGACGGTACCGCCTCTCGATCGGTCGAGCGGTTCCAATGCTGCGGCTAGTTTGTCCACGACCGGAATGAACATCTCGCGCCCGCCATGGCGATTGCGGTTCTTCTTCTGGCGGAAATCAAAGGCTTCAATCAGCTCCAGCGAGCCATCAAAAAGTTCGATCTCCTCGCTCACAAGGTCGTCCCACTCGAGGGCGGCGACATCCCCGCGCCGGTTGCCGAGCCAGAAACCAAGCGCGTAACAGGTGCGAGCAGCAGTACCGATAGGATGCCGCTCTTCGAACTTTTCGCGAATTGCGACCGGCCAAGCCGGATTTTTGGTCGATTTGGCTACCCGTACGCGGATTGATAGTGATGGATCGTCCTGCGGCTTGATCCATTTCTCGACTTCGATCGCCACCCATAGGAGCTTCTTGATCGCTATCAGCAGGTGCTTGGCAACTGTCCGGTTGGTAGCAAACATGCCTTCAATGATCGTGCGTAGGCGATCGGCATCAAGATGTTCCACCGGGGTATCGCACCATTTCAGCGGATAGGCCGGATCGACCTGCATTTCGAGGAAACGTTCAATGAGCCGCACGTTCTTCTGCTGCGTTGCCTCATCAAAGTCCAACCATTCCATGGTCGTCTCAAGGCGCCGCGCAGCATGACCGAAGGTCTTTGGCAGAGCTCGACCAGGCAGATCGATGATCGCCGCCTTCTTGCTTTGACCCTGCGTTGCCTTCTCATAGGCAGCTTCGAATTCCGCTTCTCCCGGTTTGCCGGGAAGTCGAACTTCGGGCATGCCCTTTGCACGATAGCGATAGACTACCTCTCCGTTCTTGATGCGCGAGGAGACGCCGGGGTAGCGGGCATTCTTGAACGGCCTGGCCATTAAATACTCCGTCGAGGCTTTTGCCGCTGATGCTCCACCCGCGGAGAGTCCTCCAGCATCGCCTGAAGCGAAAGGCTTTTGCTTTCCATGGCAATGCGCAGGAGCACAGGGTAAGGAAAGCCTCTGCCTTGCTCTATGCCTTCAAACGTTCGTTTCGGTATGCCCAAGACCTTGGCCGCGGCTTCGGCTGTAAACCCTCCTTTAGCCCGCCAAGCTTTCACTTCCTGCGCAAGCTTTTCACGCTCGTTCATGTCGCGCCTTCCACCCGGGTACGATCGTACTACGCTAGCTGCGCATACGCAAGCAGCGTATTACTCTGCTCTTCTCGCGATTTTCTTGCTTCGCTCCAGCAGCTCTTGGAGGCCGTTGTTCTTATCTGGCAGGGAGCTGAACGCGATATCAAGTGCTACACGGTCCCAGATGGCACGACTGTTGACCCTTTTAGGTTTCGGCATGCGCCCATCAGCAACCATCTCGTCGAAAAGCGTCGGCCCCACCCCTACATAGCGAGCCGCTTCATCCCGTGAGAGACCTCGTGGCGGGTAGGAAATTGCGTCACCTTTCATGGACGCCGCCTCGGAGGTCGAAGCTTGGGGCCGTGCCGCTATAGCAAAAGCCGAAGGGGTTGTGACGTCGAGAAGCCTCGGCCCTTATACTCCGGGCGTCTTGGTGTCGAAGCATAAAGTCTATCCTCGTACCGTTTCCGCAGAGACGAGATCGTGCTCACTTAAAGGGGGAGGAGTCACGTGAGGCGCAAACCCTTGGCTAAGCGGGTTCGGTGGAAACTGGTAGCAAGGTGAGAAACGGATGGATCGCGGGCTGACTCGAGGGCGTTACCCTAAAAGCTGCTATTGAAAGCGTGGGGCAAGTCTATGCGCTAAAACCGATATTTTTGTTTTATCGCGATTGGCACATAAATGTAAAATATGCGGCAATTCCGATATTGACGTTTTATCGGATCTAGAACATAAGTAGTGCATGATGGATTTGGCCCGTAACCCGAAACAAGTAGGCAACATCGTCCGTCGTGCCCGCAAAAACCTTGGCTGGAGCCAAACAGCCCTTGGGGATAAAGCCGGGTTGCGCCAAGAGACGATTTCTCTGATCGAGACTGGTAACCCGGCAACAAAGCTGGATACGATTCTGGCTGTCCTTGCCGCCCTTGACCTCGAACTCCGCATAGGCACCCGCTCGAAAGGGACAGGCAAGGCGATCGAGGCCCTGTTCTGATGCCGCGTCGTCGCACGCATGCACCGCTGCGCGTGTATCTCAACAATCGCTCAGTAGGGCATCTGCTCAAGGATCCAGGCGGCGCGATCAGTTTCCAGTATGACTCTGCCTGGTTGGCCTGGGACAATGCGATCCCCGTGTCGCTATCCCTTCCGCTGCGCGAAGATACCTATCGCGGCGCGCCTGTGGCTGCCGTATTCGAAAACCTGCTACCGGATTCCGAGGCCCTTCGCCGCCGCGTTGCCGAACGCGTCGGCGCTGAAGGGGCCGACGCATATAGTCTGCTCGCCGCTATCGGCCACGACTGTGTTGGCGCTCTGCAATTCATCGCCGGAGATGGCCAGCCAATCGACATGACCATAGAAGGCGAGCCTGTTGATGATGTCGCCATCGAGAAGCTCCTTAAGGGCCTTGCGCACGCCCCGCTGGGTCTGAGCCCAGATGACGCCTTCCGCATTTCGGTCGCGGGTGCACAAGAAAAGACGGCTCTCCTCCAACATGACGGATACTGGCTCAAGCCGACCGGCACGACACCGACAACTCACATCTTCAAACCGCAGATCGGTACGCTGCCGAATGGCGTCGATCTGTCGAATAGCGTCGAAAACGAGTTCTACTGCCTCAAGCTTGCGGCGGCGTTCGGCCTGTCCGTGAATGATGCGACGATGCATACATTCGGCAAAACGACAGCGCTCGTAATTGAACGCTTTGACCGCCTTTGGACAAAGGACGGTCGGCTGCTCCGTCGCCCGCAGGAAGATTGCTGCCAAGCCTTGTCTGTGCCGCCTTCTCGCAAATATCAGAGCGAAGGCGGGCCGGGAGTCGCGGACATTTTTTCCCTACTTAGAGGCAGCGACGATCCGACGACAGACCAGAAAACGGTGTTCAAAGCCCAGCTTCTATTCTGGCTGATCGGCGCGACCGACGGCCATGCCAAGAACTTCAGCGTGTTTGTCGGTCCCGGGGGCAGCTATCGGCTGACGCCGCTCTATGACATCCTAACCGCGCAGCCGAGCCTTGAAGTCCGCCAGATCGAACGCAAACAGATGAAGCTCGCCATGGCGGTCGGCGACAGCAATCACTACCGAATCGATGCCATCCACGCCCGGCATTTTGTTCAATCAGGCGAAAAGGCGGGCCTGCCAAAGCAGCTCATTCGGCAGGCCTTCCACGAAATTATCGCCGCTGCTGAGGAGGCAATAACAAAGGTCGAGCAGACTCTTCCGCCCGATTTTCCTGCGCAAATACACGAGACGGTGATCGCTGCCATCCGGGCGCGGGTCAAAATCCTCGACGATAAATAGTAGCTCCAATGGTCGCCGATATGGCACGCGTCTTGTGCGCTACCTGAGCACCGCCTGTCATTCGTACCTAAGGGCTTTGGGGGCTAAAGGGCGCCGTTCCGTTTTGGCATTCCCGATCTTATCAAGATAATCTGCCCACCATTGCACCATCCGAACGCGTTCTTCCCAATGCTCTGCACGGGCATAAGCGCGCCGAACATCGTTCTTTTCGATATGGGCTAGCTGCCTTTCTATGGCGTCTGGATGCCATTTGCCGCATTCATTCAATAGAGTTGATGCCGTCGCTCGGAAACCGTGAGCCGTTGCTTCTTCCTTAGAGTACCCCATGCGACGCAGGGCGGCATTGAGCGTATTGTCGGAAATTGGACGGGAGGTTGATCGCACGCTTGGAAACAGCAGCGTTCCAGCGCCGGAAATTTCTCTAAGCCTGATCAGGATGGTGATTGCCTGCCTTGAAAGGGGAACACGATGCGGCCGCCGCATCTTCATGCGCGTTTCTGGAATGGTCCACACCGAGCTTTCGAAGTCGAACTCCTCCCATTCGGCGCCGCGCAGTTCGCCGGGGCGGGGAAATAGTAGCGCCATCAGCTTCAAGGCTGTTCGGCTTGTAGTCTGCCCGTCAAATGCATCGATTGCCCGCAGCAAGCCGCCCAGAGCCTTAGGCTCGGTAATCGCGGCACGTGGCGTAACGATTGGCCTGATGAGCGCATCCCTCAATGCGGATGTTGGATCCGTGCCGGCGCGTGCGGTCGCAATTGCGTATCGGAAAACGCTCCCAATCGTCGAGCGCAGTCGCCTAGCCGATTCGTATCGACCGCGAACCTCCACGCTCCGGAGGGCGACAAGGATTGTGGCCGCGTCAATCTCCCGAATACACGTGTCGCCGATCGTCGGATAGGCAAAGTCGAGCAACCACTTGACCTTGGTGATCGTCCGGTCGGCTCGCCCCTCCTTCTTAAGTTTGTCGACATATTCCTCGGCGATTGAGCGAAACGTGTCCTTTGCCGAACCGGCCTTTCGCGACCTGCGTTCGTGTGCGGGGTCCATGCCAGCAAGGAGGAGACGTTTTGCATCATCGCGCGCCTGGCGTGCCTCAGCGAGGGAGATGAGAGGATAGCTGCCCAATGCCAGGAGCTTTTGCTTACCGTCAAAGCGATAGGCAAGGCGCCATAGGCGGGATCCGGTGGGCTGCACCCAAAGCTGGAGCCCGCCACCGTCAGACAATTTGAATAGCTTGGAAGCGGGTCGAGCATTTCGACATTTCACGTCGGAAAGGGCCATTTCCGGGAACCTCCAAATGGCTGCTTCGATACCATCAGGATGTCTACTACCAACGGAAATACCAGCCCTCGGCGTCGTTGGCCCAAATGCGCTTAAAGTTCTTGAAACGCGCCTGAGTACGCCGTGCACGCTGAAAAGACCAACGATTTCCATCGCTTATAGGAACAGAAGCGTAGCGGCTTCGGTGAAAGTGTGTGTGAGGAGAAGAGGCAATGGTGCCCAGAGGCGGATTCGAACCACCGACACGCGGATTTTCAGTCCGCTGCTCTACCAACTGAGCTATCTGGGCCTGTGCCGGCTAACGGGATTCGCCCGCCGGGTTTCGCGGGAGCACCACGCGGCGCCCCTTGAAAGCGCGTGGGTTATAGCACGGGATTCTTGGCTGTCCAGCGCTTAGGTGTTGATAAAGAAAAATCGCTGGGAAACGGCCAATTAGCCGCGCGTTCACGGCTCGTCCTTGGGCGAGGGGCCTTGCTTCGAGCCGTCGTCCTCTTCCTCCTCGTCGTCGCGGCCAGGGATGACATAGGCGCCCTTCAGCCAGCGATTGAGGTCGATGTCCTTGCAGCGCGCCGAGCAGAATGGATAGTGCTCGCGCGCGGAAGGCTTGCCGCATTCGGGGCAAGGCCGCTTCGGTCTGAGCGGAGTAACCTTGTCGTCCGGGCTCATGGGCGCGCGACGTGCCAGTTCCGATGCGCCTTGAAACCCTCGCCGGAAAGCAGCGCCACGCTCTCATAGAGCGGCAGGCCGACCACATTGGTGTAGGAGCCGACCAGCTTGACGACGAAGGAGCCGGCGAGCCCTTGCACGGCATAGCCGCCGGCCTTGCCGCGCCATTCGCCCGAGGCGATATAGGCGTCGATCTCCTCGCGCGGCAGCCGCTTGAAGCGGACTCTGGTTTCCACCAGCCGCTGCCTGAGCTTGCCGCCCGGCGTGATCAGGCAGATGCCGGAATAGACGCGGTGCGAACGGCCGGAAAGCAGGCCGAGGCAGTTCACCGCGTCGTCGATCGTCTCGGCCTTGGGCAGTATGCGCCGCCCGACCGCCACCACCGTATCGGCGGCGAGAATGAAGGCCGACGCATAATCTTCCTCGCTCTTCAGCGAGGTTAGCGCCTTCTCGGCCTTGTCCTTGGAAAGGCGTTTCGCCAGCGAGCGCGGATGTTCGGCGCGCAGCGGCGTCTCGTCGACGTCGGCTGGCAGCACGCGGTCCGGCTCGATGCCGGCCTGCTGCAACAGTTCGATCCGGCGCGGCGAACCCGAGGCAAGCACCAGCTTCTGCGGAATGCTCATCGCGGTTGGCGCCGGACTGTTATTTGAAACGATAGGTGATGCGGCCCTTGGTCAGGTCGTAAGGCGTCATCTCGACCAGGACCTTGTCGCCGGTCAGCACACGGATGCGGTTCTTGCGCATGCGGCCGGCCGTGTGGGCGATGATCTCGTGCTCATTTTCGAGCTTCACCCGGAACATCGCATTGGGCAGCAGTTCCGTGACCACACCCGGAAACTCGAGGACTTCTTCCTTCGGCATTCGATACCTTTGCTTGGATGGCGGTTCCGGCGCCTAGAGCATGATGCCGAAAAGTGTCAAGCGGTTTTCGGACGACATCATGCTCTACTTCTTTGATCCGACTCCGGCCGGAATTTGCGGCGGAACCTATATGATAATCGCCCGCTTGTGAACATGCTTAGAACCTTTCCAGCCTGGATAGAATCGGCACCTTCGGCAGAACGGCTCAATCCAGGCCGGAAAGGTTCCTAATCGGCGGCGCTTTTTGCCTCCGGCGGCGCGAAACGCCTGGCAATGCGCGCTTTCAGCCGCTCGCGCACATCGCGATAGGCCGCCATGATGTGCTCGCGCGTGCCGCCGGTGTCGGTCGGATCGGGCATTGGCCAATACTCGACCTCGACGGCGAGCGAGCGGGTGAGCTCAAGCGCAGCATGGTGCGCTTCCGGCGCCAGCGTCACGATCAGGTCGAAATAGTCGTCTTCCAGCTCGTCCAGCGTTCTGGGCTGCCGCTCGCCGAGTGTGAGACCCTCCTCGGCAAGCACGGCGTCGACGAAAGGGTCGCGCTCGCCGCTGCGCACGCCTGCCGAGGCGACGAAGGTGGTGGCGGGCAGCAGCCGTCGCGCCAGCTGTTCCGCCATCGGCGAGCGCACGGCGTTCATGCCGCACACAAACAGGATCGAATGCGGCAACCCGGTCAGGATCAGCCCCGCCAGTGCAGCACGCAGACCAGCGTGAACAGCCGGCGCGCCGTGTCGAAGTCGATCTCGATCTTGCCGGCGAGCCGGTCCATCAGCGTCTGCGAGCCTTCATTGTGCAGGCCGCGCCGGCCCATGTCGATCGCCTCGATGTGACTGGGCGTCGAGGAGCGGATGGCCTCGTAGTAGCTTTCGCAGATCAGATAGTAATCCTTGACGATGCGCCGCAACGGCGTCAGCGACAGGATGTGGGTGACCACGTCGGCGCCGTCCTCGCGGCTGACGGCAAACACGAGGCGCTGCTCGGCCAGAGACAGCTTCAGCCTGTATGGACCGGCGCCATCGTCATTGACCGGCCGAAAACTGTTTTCCTCGATGAGGTCGAAGATCGCCACCGCCCGCTCATGCTCGACATCGGGCGTCGAACGACCAATCGATTCGTCGAGCTCGACGTCGATCAGCCTGTGGCGGTTTTGGTGGTGGCCGGACATCGCTACATGTTCAGCCGGATCGCCACGGAGCGTGCATGCGCGTCGAGCCCTTCCGCCTCGGCGAGCGCGATCGCCGCTGGCGCCAGCGCCTTGAGCTGGTCCGGGCCGAGCTTCAGGATCGACGTGCGCTTGACGAAATCGAGCACGGACAAGCCCGACGAGAAGCGCGCCGAGCGCGCCGTCGGCAAGACGTGGTTGGAGCCGCCGACATAGTCGCCGATGACTTCCGGCGTGTGCCGGCCGAGGAAGACGGCGCCGGCATTGCGCATTTTGGCAAGGAAGCCTTCGGCGTCGTCAAAGGCGAGCTCGACATGCTCGGCAGCGATCCGGTCGACCAGCGGCAGCGAGGCCTCTAACGTCGGCACCAGGATCACCGCGCCGAAATCGCGCCAGCTTGCTGCGGCCGTTTCGGCGCGCGGCAGGCTCTTCAACTGGCGCTCGACCGCCTGCCCGACCGCCTTGCCGAATTCGGCACTGTCGGTGATCAGGATCGACTGCGCCGACGCGTCATGCTCGGCCTGGGCGAGCAGATCGGCGGCGACCCAGTCGGGGTCGTTCTCGGCGTCGGCCACGACCAGCACTTCCGACGGCCCGGCGATCATGTCGATGCCGACGGTGCCGAACACCTGGCGCTTGGCCGCCGCAACATAGGCATTGCCCGGCCCGACGATCTTGGCGACCGGCCTGATGGTCTCGGTGCCATAGGCGAGCGCGGCAACGGCCTGAGCGCCGCCGACCCGGTAGATCTCGGAGACGCCGGCGAGGTCGGCCGCGACCAGCACCAGCGGGTTGATGACGCCGCCCGATGCCGGCACCACGATCACGATGCGCTCGACGCCGGCGACTTTCGCCGGCACCGCATTCATCAGCACCGAGCTCGGGTAGCTCGCCGTGCCGCCGGGCACATAGAGACCGACGGCCTCGATCGCCGTCCAGCGCGACCCGAGCTCGACGCCGGCGGCGTCCGTGTAGCGGTCGTCCTTCGGCTTCTGCCGCTCGTGGTGGGACCGGATGCGGTCGCGCGCGAATTTGAGCGCCTCGACCGTGGCGGGGTCGGCCGCCGCATAGGCCTTGGCGATGTCGTCCCTGGAGACGGCGATGCCGAGCTTGCCGAGATCGGCCTTGTCGAATTTCAGCGAATAGTCGGTGAGCGCCTTGTCGCCCTCGGCGCGCACGCGCGCGATGATGCCGCGCACCACGGCCTCGACATCGGCCGAAACTTCGCGTTTGGTGGTGAGGAATGCCGAGAAGCGCTGCTCGAAATCGGCGTCGGTTTGGTTGAGCGTGATGGCCATTGCGCGGGCTCAGGTCCTGTGCACGGGTCGTGAGGTGGCTTCCCAGGAGCCGCCGATATCGGCGAGCCGCGCCTCGATGCACTCGACGTCGAGCATGATCGTGCCGCCCCCCGAAAACACCAGTTCGATGATGCCGGCCGGCTTGCTGATCGCGACGAAGCTGACCGCCAGCAGCGACAGCACCTCGTCCGGCTTGTCGCGTTGAATGCCGCTGGTCTTGGCGCCGAGCACGCGGTCGAAATGCAGGACACTCTGCCGCCGCTCATTGTGCTGGCTGAAGAAACCGGATTTCGCCTCCCAGACGAAACGGTTCATGGTCAGCACGAAGCGCTTGGCCACCGGCAGGTATTCGAGGTCGGAGACCTTCATCACGGCGTCCTGGACGTGGGCCGAGACGATGCTCAGATCCTGGTCGTCGAGCGCGATGAGCTTGAGAGCGGCCATGCGGAATGCGCACCTGAAGGTTGATGGTTCAATCTTCTGTTATGCGGTCTTTCCCGCCGGTGCAACTCGCCCGAAACGGATGCGGCGAAGCGTCAGCCCGAAATCCGCTCGATCACCGCGCCGCAGCCGGAGAGCTTCTCTTCCAGGCGCTCGAAGCCGCGATCGAGGTGGTAGACGCGGTTGACGGTGGTCTCGCCCTCGGCGGCAAGGCCGGCAATCACCAGCGACACCGAGGCGCGCAGATCGGTCGCCATGACCGGCGCGCCCTTCAGCTTGGCGACGCCGTCGACGATCGCCGTCTGGCCCGAGAGCGTGATATGGGCGCCGAGGCGGGCGAGCTCCTGCACATGCATGAAGCGGTTCTCGAAGATCGTCTCGGTGATGCGCGACTTGCCCTTGGCCATCGTCATCAGGCCCATGAACTGCGCCTGCAGGTCGGTCGGGAATGCCGGGAAGGGCGCGGTGGTCACATCGACCGGCGCGATGCCGGCGCCATTGCGCTTGACGCGGATGCCCTCATTGGTCGGCGTGATCTCGGCGCCCGTCTCGGCGATGACGTCGAGCGCGCTCTGCAGCAGGTCGGGCCGCGCGCCTTCGAGCATCACATCGCCGCCGGTCATCGCCACCGCCATGGCATAGGTGCCGGTCTCGATGCGGTCCGGAATGACCCGCACACGCGCCCCGGACAGCGCCTCGACGCCCTCGATGGTGATGGTCGAGGTGCCGGCGCCGTGGATCTTTGCGCCCATGGCGATCAGGCATTCGGCGAGGTTGACGATCTCCGGCTCGCGCGCGGCGTTTTCGAGCACCGTCTCGCCCTTGGCGAGCGAGGCCGCCATCATCAGCACATGCGTGGCGCCGACAGACACTTTCGGGAACACGTAGCGATTGCCGTGGAGACGGCCGTTCTTCGTCTTGGCGATGACGTAGCCGTTGTCGACGTCGAGCTCTGCGTCCAGCGCCTGCAGGCCTTCGAGGAACAGGTCGACCGGACGCGTGCCGATGGCGCAGCCGCCGGGCAGCGACACTTTGGCCTCGCCCATGCGGGCAAGCAGCGGCCCGATCACCCAGAAGGAGGCGCGCATCTTCGACACCAGCTCATAGGGAGCGGTGGTGTCGACGATGTTGCGGGCGGAAAAATTGATGGTGCGCGAATAGCCTTTCTGCTGGCTCTCTCGCCGGCCGTTGACGGAATAGTCGACGCCGTGATTGCCGAGGATACGGATCAGTTGCTCGACATCGGCCAGATGCGGCACGTTCTCCAAGGTCAGCGTGTCGTCGGTGAGCAGCGAGGCGATCATCAGCGGCAGCGCCGCGTTTTTTGCGCCCGAGATCGGAATGCTTCCGGCAAGCTTATTGCCGCCGACAATTCTGATGCGATCCATGAAAGAACGTCCCCTCGGCCCGGACGGGCCGGTTTCAATCGGTTGAGTATGTCCGGCTCTAGACTATTGGCCGGCTTGGTTCAAGAAATAGGATTTCCCCACCCTGTGGACCAAGTGTGGCCGGCCAGTGTGGCTGATTTGAGTTACTTTTTTTGCATTTTTCCAGCAGTCGGCAACCCTTGCGGCCGCTGATCGGCATCGCCGGCGCGTCGGGAACGCGCCTGCGCCTTGCGTTTCTGCAGATTGGCACGCAACGCTTCGGCGAGCCGGTCCTTGCGCTCGCCATCGCCCTTTTTTGGTGGATTTGCCTTGTCGCTCATCGTCCGTCCCGCCGGCGGATAGCCGGCTGCAGTTCCAGGGATAGTTAACATTATGGCGCCGCCTTGTCATGAAAGCCCGCTTGGACGCGGCTTTCGCAGCTGCGGCATTCAACGATGTCGCCCGAAACTGCGCGGCGGTTTTGGGACAGCGACATGCGTCGTTTTAAGGTTTTCTTGGCCTTGCGCTTGCCGGTTCGATATGGCAGAAGCGCCGCCATCGCAGGCTGCGGTAGCTCAGTGGTAGAGCACTCCCTTGGTAAGGGAGAGGTCGAGAGTTCAATCCTCTCTCGCAGCACCAGCCTATCCCCTTGAAATTGCTGAAGTGCTTGACTTACAAGGCGTTGCGCCCATTATTCTGTTACAAAACTCGTAACAAAATGGTTCGACAAGCTGTGGCTGGACGCGATCGATATCTCCTTTTCCGTGAAGGTCGCTACTACGCTCGATTGGTAATTCCAAGGCCTCTTCGCCCCTACATCGACGGCAAAACCGAGTTGCGCGCCCCACTGGGTGCAGATCGCCGAACTGCTTTGTCGAAACTTCCGGGCGCTGTTGCAGAGTTTCAGCGTCGCATCGCTGTTGCGGAACGGACAGCCGCCGCGGCCACTGGCCAGCGCATAGACACGCTCAGATACCCGCTGACAGTTTCTCAGATAGCAAGCCGAGACTATGTTTCACAACTCGCGGCCGACGCAGAGTTTCGCGCGTTGAATCGAAACTATGCGCTCATAGGAGTTGACTACGAACAGGCAAGGCGATTCCGTGATGGATTCGCAGGACGGCTCTCCGACGACGAGTTGGAGGACCTCGTCGGGCGCCGCATAGAAAAGTTTCGATCACGCGGCCATCACGACGCTGCCAAGGGCACATCCGAATGGCGGAGCATTGCTCAGGGCCTCTGCGCCTCAACCTATGAAGCCTTGTTGCGAGAGGATGAGCGCAACGAAGGAGACTTTAGCGGGAAGCCTACCCACCCACTGCTTTTGGATTCCGAACCGGCTGCAGACGAATTGCCTCCCGTCTCGCTGAAGGGTCTACTCACCGACTACGTCGCTGCCCGGAAACAAGTTGGGAAGGGGAGGGAGGCTGAGAGGCGTTGGACGCCTGTCTTCGACGACCTCGCCAAGTTCATTCGCCACGACGATGCCAGACGCCTGTCGAAACAGAATCTTCTCGAATGGCGCGACGCAAGGCTCAAGACGTTAAGCCCGAAGACGGTAGCAGACGTTTACCTTGCATCCGTGCGCAGTGTTCTGGCGTGGGCGGTTGCTAATGACCGTCTGGAAGCCAATGTGGCCGAAAAGGTTCGGCAGGAGGTTCCGAAAAGGTCTCTCGATCGCGAGCAGGGTTTCACGTTGCCGGAAGCCGTAGCAATTTTGCGGAAGGCTCGCGACTATATTCCAGCTCGAACTGACAATCCTCGCACGACCGAAGCAGCTCAGACATCGGCCGCTAAGCGGTGGTCGCCGATTTTGTGCGCCGTCACCGGCGCGCGCATTGCCGAGATCACTCAGCTTCGAAAACAGGACTTTCGCATGGAAGGCGATACGCCAGTCATGCGCATCACGCCGGCTGCCGGCACGGTAAAGGCTGGCGGCTACAGAGATGTGCCTTTGCACCCCCAATTGATCGAGATGGGCTTCATGGCCTTCGTCGAGGATGCCCCAAATGGTCCTCTCTTCCATTCCGGGCTCAAGGACGGAGTAACGGCGGCGCGCACCGTCGCTGGAAGGGTCAGCCAATGGCTTCAGTCTCTCGAAGTGATCCCGGATGGAGTTAGCCCGAACCATGGTTGGCGACATCGGTTTAAGACAGTCGGGCGTGAACTAGGAATTTCCGATCGAGTCCTGGATGCTATTCAGGGCCACGCCGGCAAAACCGCGGGTGATAGTTACGGTGACGTGACTGTTGCGGCCAGAAAGGCTGCGATCGAGAAGTTTCCAAGATATCCAATTTGACGAAGGCCTGAGTGAGACCGGACCCAAAACTGCACGATGCACATTCTGACCCGGGACAGGACGCGGGCACCGAGTCGGATGCGCCAATTGGCGATCTGTCGAGGCAGGTTGCTCTGCTGATCGATGCAGACAACGTCCCGCGAAACGCGATCGGCAAGGTGATCGCGGAGATTGCCAAATTCGGCCAACCAGTCGAGCGACGGGCTTACGGCGACTTTAGCGGGCCGCTAGGGCAAGCGTGGGAACCGACGCTCGTGCGATATACTATTGACCCTCGTCACATTCCTATTGCCGGTAGGGGCAAGAACGCCTCGGATATCGCCCTTGTGATCGACGCCATGGATCTTTTGCACGGCGGCGCCCTCGACGCATTCTGCATCGTGTCGAGCGACAGTGACTTTGCCAGCCTGGCAACCCGTATTAGAGAGCAGCATCTCGAGTGCTATGTTTTCGGGTCGGACTGCGCGCCCGAGAGATTGCGACAAGCGTGCAGCCGGTTCATCCTCCTTGAGAACCTCAAATTCGAATCCGCACGAGCGGCAGGAAACCGAAAAAGCAAGCCCTTGCGTCCAGTCACCGATTCCCTTCGCGGTATTAGGAGTGCGATTGCCGGCCTAGTTGATGATCCTGCCGGGTGGGTTCAAGTCTCTCTCCTGGAGCGAGAACTTAACCGACGGACGACCGATTTCGACGCCCGAACGTATGGTCATCTAAGCTTGAAAGACTTGCTTTCAGCACTTAGCCGCTGGTTCGTCGTGGATTCCTCAGGCGATGCCGTTGCACGCGTTAGAATGAAGGGAACGAGATCAGTCCGGAAGGTGCAGATAGATGTGTCAGCAGCGGAGGGATCGCAAAGTGCAGCGTTCAGCCCCAATGCGGGGCCTGGGTCTGATTAACGTCGCAAGGCGCTTGAGGAATGCAGGCGCCCAGCTCATCTGCAGACTTGATGCGGCCTATCCAATCCTGCGCAAGAAAGATCGCAGCTTCGACTCAGCCGCTGCCGCGGCACCCGCGCCAGGCCGAGATGCAGGGCTGCCATCGCAAGTTTTTTCGACCGAAAACAGACAGCTCAACAGTCAACGTTTACTTATCGCGCAACGAGTCCAGGGTGTTTGGCTGCGCGGCCGCTAATAACTTGTCAGCTTGTTATGGGGCAGGAGGCAAGAACTGCCGCTCTATCCGCTCAGTCAGTTTCCTTAGTGCCATATCGATGCGCTTGTTGAGATCGGTGAACGCCATGAAGGTGCTCCCCGTCCTTTGGTGCTTCGGTTGCAATCCTCGTTTTGCCATGTCCTTGAAGAGTTCCCGGCGTCCTCGCCGGCGTAAGGTCTCCCAATGTCTGTCCATGGCCTCGAGGCCGACAACGCCGGTGTTGAGGAACTTCGCTGTCCGCTCCTGTTCCCACGCTCCCAAGAGCAATCTGCGGCGCATTCCGACGATTTGATCGGAGTCAACAAACGTGGGCACCACGAATCTAAAGTAATCATGTGCGAGCTCGCAGAAATTGAAGGTGCGAAGATCATCCAACCATCGAACACCAATCGCTTCGAGCTGATCCGAGCCCAATGTCACCTCGACACGGACGCGCCTTTGTGTAGCCGAAAGCTCTAGCTTTGTGCCGGTGCGTGGGTTTTGCTGGTCTAGAATTTTGTCCATTACGCGCCAGGACGAAGGTGCGCCCCTTGCCCCGAAATAGACTGTCGCATCTGCATAGGGACGAATATCCTCGCCGTTGACCAGGAGCAGTTCAGGAATTGGATCTGAATTCCTTCTTCTGGGGTGGATGCCGGCTACGAATGCCGCACGGTGACCCCACACGAACCTGGGCATGTCTCGGCCTTCTTTGAACAGGTTTCGATGCGGTGACAAGTGGCGCCACAGCACCCCTACCAACTGTCGGCGGAGCAGCTCTGAGCCTTGGTGTTTAGGCTTGAAATCGACGCTGACTTCCAGGGAGGCTATCATAGCTCCCGTCGCAAGTCCGTATCGCTGCTCGAGAAAATCTATCGCCCTGTTCACCACTGTGAAGTCTGGCTGCTGGAATCGAACGGTAAACGTCGTGTCTGCCTTTCGCTTCGCATAGCAATTGCAGCCGGTCGCCCGCTTAAGCCTCGCATTGATCCAGATCCCTTGTGTAGGCTTCTGCAGCTCGATTTGAACCTCGATCCAGTCGACTACAGCCCGGCAAGTGAACAATCGAAAGTCGAGGTCCGGATAGAGGCCATGGCGACCTTCGAATCGCTTTTGCTTGGCCGACAACTTTGACGGCTGATAGCTAAGCAAGGTGTGGCCACAGTCATTAATGGCCCCCATCATCACATCGTAGCTCTTCACGTGATCCTCATATCCGGCTTCTCTTGAGATCGGATATAGCGGGTTGCAAAAAGCGCTGCACAAATTGGGCCGCTCTGCCTTCCGTTTGCACTTTTGGGAGATAGGTCCATCGTCCACTAGGCCGCTGGCTGGGGGAATGACAACCTCGTCTTCCAAAAGTTCAAGTTCAATCGAAGAGGGTTTTCAGCCGCGCGGCGCGGTCTGAGTCGAGAATGGGATCTCCTTCCCCTGAGACCTCCTTCAAGGCCGTCAGCCACGCTCTTTCGTTCGCAGTGACGTCTCTGAAGAAGAGAGGGCGCAGCCGGCGGAATGTCTCCTGGTCGAAGTGCCGCTCGAGACTGAGTTCGAATAGTTCGACAGTGCTGCATCGCAGAGCGTCTGCCAAGGCAGCGACGCGATCGAGAGGAACCTTCGCCTGATCGGTAGCGAATGCACGGATGATGTTGGAAGCGCGCGAATATCCCGCTGCCAACGCGACTTCCTGGAATGTGCGTCCCGAAGCTGCAGCATGTTCAGCAATAAATCGTGCGAGCTTGCTCCTTGATCGATGCTCGGTGTTGTCGGTCATTTTTGCCTTCCAATTCATAAGCTTGATTGCTTCTACTGAGTGATATAGCTGCTCGACATCGGGGTTCGTTCGGAAACAGGTGGGATGTAGGTGCCGCGATGTAGCCGGGTCTCCGTCGCAGTCCTTGCCATACTCCCGCTCCGCAGCGAGGCGCAGTAGGGGACGACGCCATGAAGCGATAAGCTCCGGCGGTAACGTTTGCTGGGCCTGACCAAAGGCTTGATGTCCCCAGGGATCAGCGGCCGGAGAGCGCTGCAATCGCTTTGAGCGCTTTAAGAGTGGGAAGGGGGACTAAGGAGGCGCCTCACGACCCGCCAGGAACCAATCGAGATCCGCCCTGGGTGAGTTCCGTCCGGGAAACCTTCGAAGTCCTAGGGATTTTTTCTGCCCAGGATGGGGATGCCATCTGCTGCCACCGACTATATTTCGTCGGGTCCACCATTTTCTGTGGGTTGGCAACCGAACGCGAAGGGCAGTGGGCTCATCACAGCACGAATGACGACACTGGAAATTGCTTCGGCTACGGCCTTACCGTCGGCGGCCCGTCAACTCGCCGATTAGATTTCACTATCGCAACCAGCCTGAACGCTCACGACGGACGGCTTGGTAAGACAGTTTGCCTAATTGCGGCCTTGCCCCTAATTTCAATTGTGTAGGAGGCGTTCAAATGATGGCTGTCTTTTTCGCTATCACCGGCGGCATCGTCGTTTTTGCCGCATATCTGTCCAAGCGGAACTTCCAAAAGGAAATGAAGGAGCAGCGTGACGAGGAAGCCGCTTTTAAGGAGGAAGTCGCCAAGTTCCGGGCCAAGAAAATCGCGGCTTTGGAAGCGCAAGGCACAAGCGCGATAACAGCCAATAACGATCCCTTGTTGCACTACAAATTGCGGCACAGACCGAACATCTTCATTATCTATGGCGACAAAATTCCACGCGCATCTGCGCAGCCCCGGCGAACGAGATTCAAGGCCGCTCAGGCAAAGCGGAAGCGATAATGTGTCTTCGGCTTTAAACTTCCATGAACGGGTCAGCGACCATCCGCCGTGTGCCTCTCGGTTGTCGTCAAGGGCAACAAACGTTTCCCTTAGCCCTAGTCCGTTCATTGCCATACACAGTCTAGGTTTCCGCGCGCTGTATATTTTCTTGTGGCGATTATGACGGGAATTACCGCATGTTTCCACGGAGTTACCCTCATTTGCCTCGAAAACTCACTTTTGAGGAGACAGGTAAACTCAAACTGCTTGCTTGGCAGGAACATCCGAAGAGCGTCGCGACCATTCGATTGCGCCATAGGGAAGCAACAGCAACAAGGACGTCGCTGGCTTCCTGACGTCCATTCAGAACTTCGGCCATTCTGTGAGCGCAGCAGCGGGGGGTGCCAAAAGGCAATCTGGCCAAGAACTAATACATTTCCCACTGCGCATCCGATCACGCATTGGAGGGGTTGGTAACTCCCTATGCCAGGCCTGGGTGAAGGCAGAAGCTATGCGGAAGGGCGACGTCCGGCCTAGTCGACCAAGCAGAAGCTAGACGGGTAGCCACGGCTTAGTAGGATGAAATTGCCGTGCGGAAATAGCAGCTTCGCTCTGCTTCAGCAGCCTAAAATCGCACCGAGCCACCTCCATAACGCTCGAATTCATTGAACGGACTGTCGATAGCACGCGTAATGGGAATCGCAGGTTGGGAATCCAAGTAACATTACAGCGAGCGCGGTTCGATCCTCCATTGAAGCGCCTAAATGGCTGATCCATTCTTAGAGCGTAAAGCAGAGGAGATTTGCTGTGGAAGATAATTCGGAAGTGGCCGCGAAAGAGGGTTTGAAGGACATGAGCTTCAAGGTCGGCAGGGGGTTTCATTACCGCTTCAAGATCGAAGCGATCAGAGAGGGAATTACGATGAAAGACCTACTTGTAAGGTGTTTCGAGGCATATATCAGGTCAAAGTCAGACAAGGCATCATAATTTAAGTATTACTGGATGATACTTAGAGAATTATTGTCGAATACGTAAGTAAATACTGACTTACAACGCGCTATATGCCATACCAAATTCTGATGGATTGGAACGCTAGGTCGCTCAAACACACGATCAACCGTCGGGCGATTTGAACCGCCGCCTCTCTGTATGGCCCGGCGCAGCAGGTATCCGGAAGCTCGATTTGTCGACATCGGGCAGATGGCCGCCCCGCGTAAGCCGGCTGGATTGGTCAGCTTCCCGCACTTGAGCCAATGAACCGTCCACATATGCACATTGACCCCGCAACAGTTTTCGCCAAGATGCGGGCGCGAGGTTTGCAGCATCTGCTGCGGGGGATTCGATGAATGTATTTGAGTTGGACAGAGTTCTCGTAAACGACTACGAGCGCTTCTCACGATCGTTCACGCGCATAAGGGCCGAGGATATTCGCAGGAGCGTCGATGAAATCTACGCCAGCGGCCGGTTCTGGCCTGAGCCTCTAATCTCGATCAACCCACATTTTGAACGTGGTGACAGGATAGACGACCTGGTGCGTGACGGCACCCTCCACGCCAACACCGGAAAGATCTTTCGCGTCGCCGGCACACCGATCACGCTGCATCGGCACCAGCAAGAGGCGGTCTCGAAGGCGGTCTCCCGGAAATCTTTCGTCGTCACTACGGGAACCGGATCGGGCAAGTCCCTTTGCTTCTTCGTCCCGATAATTGACGCGGCGGTTCGCGCTCGGGCTGCGGGGGAGCCGCAGAGAACACGAGCCATCATCGTCTATCCGATGAACGCGCTGGCGAACAGCCAGATGGCGGAACTGAAGAGGTTTATCGATCAATCTGGGCTCGACGAGAGCCTCCGCCCGACCTTTGCCCGTTACACAGGCCAGGAATCGG
This sequence comes from Mesorhizobium loti, assembly GCF_001510895.1. Lineage (GTDB taxonomy): Bacteria > Pseudomonadota > Alphaproteobacteria > Rhizobiales > Rhizobiaceae > Mesorhizobium > Mesorhizobium loti_A. The sequence goes on from NZ_LPWA01000115.1 coordinate 22,096, forward strand.
CGGAGGAGCGCGAGCTGATAAGCAGGGCGAAGCCAGACATCCTACTCACCAACTTCATGATGCTCGAGCTGTTGATGACACGCCAAGCCAAACTGGACAGAGCGGTCATCGAAAACGCACGGGATCTGGACTTTATCGTCCTCGACGAACTGCACACCTACCGCGGCCGGCAAGGCGCCGACGTCGCAATGCTTGTCCGGCGGGTCCGGGATAGGCTTTGCGCTAACAAGGAGCCTGTCTGCATCGGCACGTCCGCGACTATGGCCAGCGAAGGATCCGAAACGAAACGTGCGGAGGTGGTGGCCAGCATCGCGACCAGGCTGTTCGGGACGAGCGTATCGCCGGATGCAGTGATCGACGAAACCTTACAGCGGGCTACCGATCAGTCGATCAAGACAGACGGGTTGAAGGGCGCTCTCATCGATATCGTCAACGGCGAGATTCCCGCGCACCTCGACGATGCGGCACTTTACAAACATCCGCTTGCCGCCTGGATCGAACTCGAGATCGGGCTGCTCGACAAGCAGACGCTGAGCCGACGGGCGCCGATGACGATTTCCCAGGCCTCGCGGAAGCTGGCCGATTTCACTGGCTGCGATCAGGACGTCTGTCGCAGGCAGATCGAAACGATGCTGACCCTGATGAGTCTGGCCGAGAAAGACCGGGGCGGCTCGGGTGAGCGGGCATTTCTGGCGTTCAAGCTACACCGGTTCTTTTCCGGCGCTGGACGTGTCTACGCCACCTTGAGGGCAAAAGATCGCCATGTGACTCTTGAGGGGCAGCGCTTTGATCCCGACGATGAGGAAGCCAGGCTTTATCCGACCTTCTTCTGCAGGGAGTGCGGTCAGGAGTTCCATTCGGTAGTGATTGCTGATGACGAGGAAGGCGTGCGGCGAATGTTGCCGCGCTCAATCGACGAAACGCCGATCGAAGACCCGGATGCGGACGACGAGGCCGGCTATTTCATGCCGATCCCCGAGGCCGACGCGGATTTTAGCTTCAGCGGAGCGCCCGAAGACTTTCCAGAGGATTGGACCGAGCCGGGTCCAAACGGTCCTCAACTGAGAAGGGACAGGCGAAAGTGGATCCCGAGGGCGCTGAGCGTGGAGGTAGACGGACAGCCAGGCGAACATGGCAGGCATGGTTTGTTCATATCCGGGAAGTTCAGGTTTTGCCCGGCATGTGGCGACCAGCCATCTACGCGGGCGCGAGAGATCAACAAGCTCGCAAGCCTGTCCGCCGAAGGACGCAGTTCAGCGACGACTCTGCTTGTTTCGAGCACGTTGCGTTGGATGAACAAGCGCGAGCACGGCATTCCGCTCGACAAGCGGAAGCTCCTCGGCTTCACGGACAACCGACAGGATGCGGCGCTGCAGGCAGGCAATTTCAACGATTCGCTATTCGTGACGTTGCTGCGGGCAGCAATACTCGCGGCGGTCCGCGACGCCGGCACCGAGGGGCTAGGCGAAGACGAGTTCGGGCGCAGGGTCCAGGCAAAGCTGGGCTTCCTCGCCGGCAGGGACGATCGCCGCCAGGAATGGATGATCGCTCCGGAGACGAAGGGTATCCATCGTCAAGACGCCGAACGTGCCCTTTCACGTGTTCTGACCTACCGCGCCTGGGCCGACCAGAAGCGTGGTTGGCGCTTCACCAATCCCAATCTCGAAGAACTCGGGTTGATATCGGCCGAATACTCGGCGCTGGACGAACTGGCCGAGGATGAGGAGGCATTCGCGAGTGCGCCGACTGAGCTCCGGAATTTGGAGCCCGATCGAAGGAAGGAGGCCCTGCGCATTCTGTTCGAGGCGCTCCGGCATGGATTGGCGATCACAGCGGAAGCGCTAGAGCAACAGACGCTGGAAACCACGATGCGCTCGGCGGGACAGTTCCTGCGCGAACCCTGGTCTATTTCGGAGCGCGAGAATCTCCGCTCGGCGGCTGCCTTGATTATCGTTGCACCGAAGAGGAGCGAAACCAATCTCCGGAGCGAATCGCTGATCATCCGCGGCGGACCGAGGAGCAGGCTTGCAAAGGACCTGAACCGCGCGAGCATTTGGGGCGAACGGCTCTCCGGCAGCAGGTATCAAGAGGTGCTCGAAGCGCTGTTGAGCGCTGCCGCCGAGTATCAGCTTGTCCGTCGCGTCCCAACGGTCTTCGACGTTGAGGGATGGCAACTGGCGGCCAGCGCGGTGCGACTGGTTGCAGGAAGCACCCGTCGCAGAAAGCAGGCGAACCCTTATTTTCTCGACCTATACAACTATCTGGCGGCGGCACTTGACGGTGACGGCGACGGCCTGTTCGGGCTGGAGAGTCGCGAACACACTGCTCAGGTTGATCAGGAACGCCGCGAATGGCGCGAATGGCGTTTTCGCTACGGAACGGACGACCAAGAGCGCATCGCCGAGCATCGCGAAGCGATGCGCCTGGCCATGGAACCGGATCAGTTCCTCCCGACGCTATTCTGTTCACCGACTATGGAACTAGGCGTCGATATCTCGGCGCTCAACACGGTCTATCTGCGAAATGTGCCGCCCACACCGGCAAACTACGCCCAGCGATCCGGGCGCGCCGGACGTTCCGGTCAGGCAGCACTTGTTGTCACCTACTGCGCTGCTCAAAGTCCGCATGACCAGTATTACTTTTCGCGCCGCGACCAGATGGTCGGCGGGATTGTGCGCCCGCCGGCGCTCGACCTTGCGAATCGCGAGTTGGTCGAGGCCCACCTGCACGCCGTGTGGATCGCCGAGGCCGGTCAGGAGCTGTCGCCCGACATTCCGCATGTGCTGGACCTCTCGCAACCGGGCTTGCCGGTGAACAAGGATATTGCGGAGAATTTCTCGAGCCGCAGTCTTGCCGAGCGGGCCGTTGAGCCGATGCGCCGGCTTCTCAACAGCATCGACTTCGAGCTCTCGGCTTCCGAGGCCCGCTGGGCCAGCGACCGGGAAGAGTTTCTTGCCTCGGTTGTCGCGAACGCCGGCACACGGTTCTCCGGCGCGTTTAAACGCTGGCGGCAGCTTTACGAGGGCGCGCGAACGCAGCTGATCGAAGCCAATCGCAAATCGGAAATGCATGGCCTCGACAAACAAGAACGAAGGGACGCCAAGATTGCCCAGGCCCAAGCCAATGAGCAGCTCGCTCTTCTGGAAAAGGGCCAGGCGACCGGAGGTTCGGACTTCTACACCTATCGCTATCTGGCGACCGAAGGTTTCTTGCCAGGCTACAATTTCCCCCGGCTGCCGCTCTACGCTTATGTGCCGGCCGTTGGCGCCGGCGGCCCCAAGGCCGCTTACCTGCAGCGGGCGCGCTTTCTTGCCATCGCGGAGTTTGGGCCGCGAAGCCTGATCTATCACGAGGGTCGCGCCTATCGTGTCTACAAGGCAAAGCTGTCACCGGATATGCGCGGCACCACGGACGGCAAGCTCGCCACGACGAAACTCTACATTTGCGACGCCTGTGGAGCCGCCCACGACCACGAACAGGATCGATGCCATGCCTGTGGCGCGCGGATCGCGGATGTTCATCCGATCCGAAACATCCTGCGCATCGACAATGTCGAGACGACACCAGCCGAGCGAATAACGGCGAACGATGAAGACCGACAAAGACAAGGTTTCGAGATCCAGACCGTCTTTAGTTGGCCGTCACGCGATGGCCAGATCGATGTGACCTCGGCGAGCTTGTCGGATCAGGACGGCCCGATCGCCAACATCCACTACGCTCACGGCGCGCTCATAAGCCGTATCAACAAGGGCCTTCGCAGGAGAAAAGAAAAGGCCATTCTCGGTTTCGGTATAGATGCCGCGACTGGGCGATGGACAAAGACACCCGACGACGATGGCGACGAGGCAGAGGCGCCGGACGGTCCGGTGACGCAGCGAGTCGTGCCTATTGTCCAGGATAACAAGAACGCAGCCCTGTTTCGTCCGGTTGATGCGCAGATGGGTGAGACCTCGATCACCACGGTTCAGCACGCGCTCACGCGCGGCATCGAGATTGCATTTCAGCTTGAGGAGGGCGAAGTCCTCACCGAGCCGGTGCCCAGCCGCGAAAACCGGCGAGCCATCCTCGCCTTCGAGGCCACTGAGGGCGGCGCGGGTGTGCTCGGCCGGATTGTCGATGAGCCCGAAGCCATCAGGCGAGTTGCAAGAACGGCGCTGCAACTGATGCACTTCCAGGGCCTGGACGAAGCAATTGCCGCTCGCGATCCTGCCCTGCTGGTGGATGTGCCGGACGCGAATTGCGTGAAGGGCTGCTATCGCTGCCTGCTTTCCTACTACAACCAGCCGGACCAGGAACTCATCGATCGCACGGATGGCGATGCCAAGCGCATGCTCTTGCGACTGGCCTGCAGCGAGGTTCGACCGGCACCAATCAACTCGACGGTCGCGACGGGCGGCGGAAGTTGGGTCTCGGCATTCAAGGAGGCAGGGATACCCAGCCATGACGCCGATCCACTGAAAAGCGGCAAACAGACATTGCCATTCGTGTGGCGCTCCCATCTGGTTGTCGCAAGCGATTCCCCGGTAGGACCTGAGGATCTTGCCGAGATCGAAGCGCGGGGATTTGCATTTGTTCAATTGCCGCCAAGTCCTTCGCCGTCGGCCCTGACGGAATTGCGGCATCTGCTGGGGGTATCGGATTGACTGCAGCATTTTCTCCGGGGGACCTCGTCCACGCTCGTGGTCGGGAATGGGTGGCTCTGCCTTCGCCGGAAGAGGGGTGGCTTTGCCTTCGGCCGCTTTCAGGGGCCGAGGCCGATATTCAGCTCATTCATCCTGAACTTGAGACTGACAAGCCCCGGCCTGCGCGATTTGCTTTGCCGGAACGGGAGCCATTGGCCACGCAGTCCGCCGCCCAACTGCTGTCGGAAGCACTGCGACTGTCGCTCCGCCGCGGCGCCGGACCATTCCGTTCCGCAGCCCGGCTGTCGTTCGAGCCTCGCGCCTACCAGCTCGTTCCGCTCATCATGGCGCTCAGGATGCAGACCGTTAGGCTGCTGATCGCCGACGACGTGGGTATCGGCAAGACCATTGAGGCAGGGCTCATCCTGCGCGAGCTGGTCGATCGCGGCGAGGCAGAAGCATTTACTGTCCTCTGCCCACCGCATCTCGTCGAGCAATGGACCGGCGAACTGAAAGAGAAGTTCGATATCGACGCGGTTGCCGTCACCGCAGCTTCGGCCGCCAGGCTCGAACGCGGGCTACCGCAACACATGACGCTGTTTGACGCGCACCCGCAGACCGTGGTCAGCCTCGACTATATCAAGGCCGACAAGCGACGCGACTCCTTCGCCAGGGCCTGCCCCAATCTGGTTACGTCGACGAGGCGCATGCTTGCGTCGGCACGCACCAGGGGCGTCAACAACGATTCGAGCTGCTGAAGCGGCTCGCCGAGAATGCAAACCGCCATCTCATCCTGCTCACCGCTACGCCGCATAGCGGCGACGAAGAGGCGTTCGAGCGCTTGCTCGGGCTCATCGATCCGCAGTTCTCCGGCAGGGCATTCGAGATGAGCGCTCGCGCATCCGTCTGGCCCGTCATTTCGTGCAGCGGCGGCGCATCGACGTCACTTCGCGCGACTGGGGAGAAGAGCGCTCATTTCCGCGTCACGAGACGAGCGAGAGCGCCTACAAGCTCGACAACGCCCACAGCGCCTTCCACGACGCCGTGCTCGACTACTGCCTCGGTGTCGTTGAAGGCGCAGGCATCGGCCAGCGCGAACGACGTCTGGCATTCTGGGGCACGCTGGCGCTGATGCGCTGCGTCGGTTCGTCGCCTGCGGCCGCGGCGAGCGCGCTCCGGAACCGTTTGAGATCCGACCTGGAACTCCTGGGGGATCATGTTTTCGACGACGACGGTGAGGACGAGGACGCGATCGACGTCGAGCCGGCCTCGGGGCTGGACACTGGTCCGCTGGCGTCGCTCGTCGCACAGGCGGAGCATCTGGCGCGCTTGCCCGACCCCAAGATTGCGGCGACCGTAAAGGTCCTGCAGCCTCTAATCGCAGGCGGCGCCAATCCGGTGGTGTTCTGCCGATACATTGCCACGGCCGATCATGTCGCTGAGGGGTTGCGCAAGGCATTCCCAAAGCTGCGCACCGAGGTGGTGACAGGTTCCCTGACAGGCGAGGAACGCCGTGCACGTGTCGAAGGTATGGCCGACGAACGGCAGCGCTTGCTGGTCGCAACGGATTGCCTGTCGGAAGGCATAAACTTGCAGCACCTCTTCGACACGGTGATCCACTATGACCTTTCCTGGAATCCGACCAGGCACCAGCAGCGCGAGGGTCGCGTCGATCGTTTTGGCCAGTCGGCCACGCTGGTGCGCTCGGTGCTGCTATTCTCGCCGGACAGCGCTGTCGACGGAGCGGTGCTGGAGGTGATCCTGCGCAAAGCTGAGGCCATTCGTCGGGCTACGGGGGTAACCGTGCCGTTGCCCGAAGAGCGCGGGGCGGTAACGGGTGCATTGATGAATGCCGTCCTTCTAAGAAAAGGCCGCGGCCGCAGCTCAGCCTCGATTTCGGCCTCCAGCAGGATGCCAAGAGTCTCGAGATACGCTGGCGTGACGCCGAAGAGGGCGAGAAGGCCTCTCGCGCCCGGTTTGCCCAGAATGCCATGAAGCCGGAAGAGGTGGCGCCGGAGTGGAAAAAGTGGCGCGAGCTGCTTGGTGGCCCTGCGGAGCTGCTTCGCTTTACCAGCCGCGCCATGAGCCGACTTGGCGTGCAGCTCGAAACGGCCAACCAGAATTCCTATCGCGCCCATCTGAGCGAGCTGCCGAAGCCCATTGCGGAGCGTCTGGTCTCGCGTGGCCTTGTGGGCACGATCCAACTTTCGTTCGACGAGCCGCCCTTGGCCGGCCACAGCGTGGTCACGCGCAGCCACCCGTTGCCGGCGACACTGGCGGAATCGCTTCTCGAAGGTGCCCTGGATCCGGTCTCCAGCCCGCTGGATCCGATAGGTCGCGTCGCGCCTGGTCGTCGACCGCCGTCAAGGCGCTGACGACCGTCGCCCTTCTACGCCTTCGCTTCAAGCTCACCGTGCATGGCCGGACGGAACGCATGCTGCTGGTGGAGGAGGCGAGTGCAATCGCCTTCGACCCCACAGGCGTCGGCGCCGCCGGCGAGGCGGCGCGAAGACTGCTTGATGCGGAGGCAGCCGGCAACCTCGCGGACGTTGCGCGCCTGCGCCTCGTCGACGCTGCCCTGGCCCGCATTGCCTCTCTGATTGACGGTCCGATTGCCGACCATGCCAAGGCTCGCGCCGAGGCGCTTGGCGAAGACCATGATCGTTTGCGGCGAGCGGGCGCCGACGCCAGCCGCTTCCTGTCGCGCGTCTCCGTGGAGCCTGTGCGTCCCGCTGACATAATCGGCCTTTTGTTCTCGTGCCTTCCGCAAACTGATGAAAAAGAAACCTATCGCTCTCGAATTCTCGGCGCTGCAGATCGAAGGCAACCTGATTTCGCCCGCTATGCTCTCGGTGATCGACCGACAAGCCGCGGGCAACCAAGCCGAGGCCGATTACGGCGTGCCCAAGGGGCTCACCATCCGCGATGAAGTCGCGCGCTATTTTCGAATAGGCCAGGCGTTGTTCGCCGACTTCGCCAAGGCTGAAACGCCCTCGTCGCACGCTACGACCCGCTTCATCGAACGGCTGCTCGGCCAGGTGCTGGGCTTCTCCGACATCGCCCATGTCGGCAGCCGCACGGAAGACGGTCGGCTTTTTGCAGTCACGTTGGAAGCGCTCTCCGGGCGCGTCCCGGTCGTCGTCGTTCCGCCCTCCGACGATCTCGACCATGCCAGCGAGAGCCTGCCGACCGATGGCCGCAAGCGCTCGGCCGCCACGGCGATGCAGGACTGGCTGAACCATTCGGACGCTGCACTCTGGGGTCTCGCATCCAATGGCGAAAAGCTTCGGCTGATGCGGGACAACCAGAGCCTGACACGGCCGACCTATATCGAGGCCAATGTGCGCCAGATATTCGAGGCGGAGGATTTCGCCAGCTTCGCTGCGCTGTGGCTGCTGGTTCATGCCAGTCGCTTCGGCAAGCCGCCGGCGCCGGCCACCGATTGCTCCCTCGAAAGATGGCGCGAGCAGGGCTCGAAGCAGGGCATCGCCGCGCGCGATCGCCTTCGTGACGGCGTAGAGGCCGCGCTGGTTGCGCTGGGCACCGGCTTTCTCGCCGAGAATCCTGCCCTGCGCGAACGAGTCACGTCTGGGCAGCTGCCGCTGACGAGTTTCTTCTCGGAGCTCCTGCGGCTGGTTTACCGGCTGATCTTCCTGATGGCAGCAGAAGATCGCGATCTGTTGCATTCGCCCTCGGCACCGGCCGCTGCGCGCAGGCTTTATGCGCAGGGCTATTCGCTCGCCGCCTTGCGCGATCGCTCGGTCCGCCGCTCTGCGTGGGACGCTCATCGCGACCGCTGGGAAGGCCTAAAAATCACCTTTGCGGCGCTTGACCGGGGCGAGAAACTGCTCGGGCTCCCGGCGCTGGGTGGTCTGTTCGCGCGGGGCGAGGTGCCCGACCTCGAGCATGCGCGCCTCTCGAACAAGGCGCTCATGGAAGCGATTTACCGCCTCGCGTGGCTGAAGGACGCTTCCTCGCTCCAGCCGGTCAACTGGCGCGACATGGAGACCGAGGAGCTGGGCTCGGTTTATGAAAGTCTGCTGGAGCTCACGCCTCGTCTTGTCGACGAGGGCCGCGCCATGACCTTTGCCGAGGGCGCGGAAACGAAAGGCAACCAGCGCAAAACGACCGGAAGCTATTACACGCCGGACAGTCTTGTGCAGGCGTTGTTGGATTCGGCACTTGACCCGGTGCTCGATCGCATCGAGGCGGAAGCCGATGAGCCGTCAAAGGCGCTGGAGCGAGTGACAGTCATCGACCCTGCCTGCGGTTCGGGCCATTTCCTGCTCGCCGCTGCTCGCCGCATAGCAACGCGACTTGCGCGTTTGCGCTCCGGTGGCGTGGCGAGCGCGGCGGACTATCGTCATGCGCTTCGCGATGTTGTGCGCAACTGCATCCACGGCGTCGACCGCAATCCAATGGCTGTGGAACTGACCAAGGTCGCGCTATGGATCGAGACCGTTGAGCCAGGCAAGCCACTCGGCTTCCTCGATGCCAACATACGCTGCGGCGACGCGCTACTCGGCGTCTTCGACCTTGATGCGTTGAAGGAGGGCGTTCCCGACGGGGCCTACAAGCCCCTGACGGGCGACGACAAGGAAACCGCTAAACATTTCGCGGCTCGCAACAAGGCCGAGAAAAGGGGCCAGGGCTCACTGGACTTCGCCAGTGGTGCTGGCAGGCTTCCAGCAGCGCCGCCGCTTGGCAAGACTGCCGAAAGCCTGCGCGCGCTGCCCGAGGACACGGTCGAGGAAGTGGAGCGCAAGAAAACTAGCTGGGCCGCCGCCGAGCGCGACCCAAGGCGCTGGGCCTGGCGTATCGCCGCCGATCTTTATGTCGCGGCCTTCCTTACACCGAAGACTGGCGGAGTGCCGGCAAACCGTGTTCAGGTGGCGATCCCAACGACCGGTCAGGTCTGGCAGGCGCTAGGCGGCCATACTGTCTACGGACCGCTGGTCGGTCGTGCACAGGAGGTCGCCGGTAACGCGCGTGCCTTTCACTGGCCGCTGGAATTTCCTGACATAATGGAGCACGGCGGTTTCGATTGCGTCCTCGGCAATCCCCCGTGGGAGCGAATCAAGTTACAGGAAGAAGAGTTTTTCGCTGTTAGAGATCCGGAGATCGCCAGCGCCAAGAACGCAGCAGCGAGGAAGCGGCTTATTGCGCAACTTAATGAGATAAATCCTCGGCTGGCAGCTGAATGGACGGATGCCATTAGAACTGCAGAGTGTGAAAGTGCCTTTATCAGACTTTCTGGGAGATACCCGTTAGGCGGAGTTGGCGACATTAACACTTATGCGGTTTTTGCCGATTTTTTTCGACAGGCTATAAGCCAAAGGGGAATTGCTGGACTGATCGTGCCGAACGGGTTGGTGACTGGTTACAGCTACAGAGATTTCTTACGCCACCTGCTGAACACAAAGACACTGGCATCTTTTTTTGGATTTGAAAACGAGGATAAGATTTTTCCTAGCGTTCATAACGAAACTAAATTTGGTCTTTTGACTATCCATGGATCTAAGGGCGCCGTTGAAAAACCTTGGTTCACTGCCCACTTACGTCATCCCGACGGAATAAAGCGGCCTGAACGAAGGTATCAACTCACAATTGATGAAATTGAAGCTATAAACCCGAATACTCTCAATTTGCCAGCGTTTCGTCAGGCAAAAGATGCTGAGGTAACGGCAGCGATTCACAAAAATGCGCCAGTGTTGATACATAGGCGCGCCGACGGGCAAGTGGACAATCCTTGGTATGTCAACATGAGGACGCTGTTTCACATGGCTGGTGCCTCGGGCGATTTCCAAGACGATCAAGACATTGCGCCACTGATCGTTGAAAGGAGAGAAGCCTTGGCCATTCTTCGAGATGGCAGGACCGTCTATCCCCTGTATGAGGGAAAGATGTTCTGGCATTTCGATCACCGCTACGGGACGTATGCGGGTCAGACCGAAAAACAGGCCAACAAAGGCGTTTTACCCCATGTGTCGGACGCACAGCACGACAATCCGACGCATCGCAGTGTGCCCCGTTATTGGGTCGATGCGGGAGCAACAGATCAAATTCTGGGCGAAGAATTGGGCGCAAAATGGTTTTTCGCCTGGCGGGACGTGGGGCCGTCCGAGCGAACGTTCATCGGAACGGTGGTGCCGAGAACAGCTATCGGACACACGGCGCCCATTCTGATCTCAAGAGCGCCAATGAGGAAAAGAGCAGCTTTATGCGGGATTCTCTCAAGTCTCGTGGTCGACTATGCTGCACGGCAGAAGACGAACCGAATGACATTCTTCGTGGTAGAGCAGCTTCCAATTTTAAGCGTAACCATCCTTGAATCAAACCAGCCTTGGATCGGATCATCTCCGATAGACTGGCTAGCGGATCGTGTTCTGGAACTATGCTATACTAACGAAGAATTGTCGTCGTTCGGTGAGGATCTTGGACGCACTCACCCTCCGTTTCGTTGGGATCCACATCGGCGCGTGATTTTGCAGGCCGAAATCGATGCTGCGGTTCTTCATTTATACGGGATGAGTCACTCTCAAGCTGAATGGCTTATTGAATCTTTCACTGTTCTTCGAAAGTATGAAGAAAAGGAGTATGGCGAGTTTCGAACCAAGCGTATTGTGCTGGATATCTATGGCGAGATGGAAGCCGCTAAGCAGGCAAATGGCTCCTACAGAAGTCGATTGGATCCAGCAGCTGCGGATCTGAGCTGTTGTCATGAGATCGGTCCTACACGTCAGGTTTAGGATGGGGAGAGGACTGATTGACGGAACGTCTTCCAGCAGACGCGACCTCCGCCGATCTCGCTTCCAGACTTGCCCGCCATCTGCAGATGACGAAATGCGGCGAATACCCGACGAGGTGGCTTGTGCTTGAGCATGAGACAAGATGGATAGTGGGAAGATTTGCCTGATCGAGGGGACAGTCAGTGCCAGAGCGAAATCGTAATGAAGACTACCAATATCCCCCTTTGATCGATTTCATTGAAGAAGCAGCCGACAACATTCGGGTTCTGCACGCCTACTTGTCGTCGCGGCCGGAGCGTTTCGATAATTCCTGGCGGAGCGCCTGGAACAAGTCTCTGCGGAGCGTCAAGCGTTGGTATGCGACGTGGGATCCACAGAAAGGATGGATGGTCGGATTCTCCAAGTTCATTGGCTACAAGGATATGACCGGCGAGCGCTATACCAGATATCTCAAAGGCAATCCGAATCACGAAGCGCTTAGTGGTCGGCGAACCGAGAGCCAGCGGGGCGTCCTGCGCCAGAACGCTACCGAGATTGACGTCTCCAATCCCGTCTGGCCGGAACTATCCGATGCGCTGAGCCGCTTCCTCGTCAGCCAAGGACGAGAGGGACCGCGGGTAGGAGCGACGATCAGAATTTTGCGCGGGTATGAGCGGCCGCCAAATGGCTAACCGGCATCCGAAATCGGCCAAATGGTTGGGGAGCTCGACGGCATAGGAATTAAATCTTATCATTGATGCCGGTCGAGGTGATAAGGTCCGTCTGAATGGGTGATTCGGAAAGCAAAAGACTTCGTGATCCTGTGCACGGGCTTATCGTCTTTTCGGAGACGAGCCCGATTGACATGCTTGCGTGGAAGCTGATCGACGCCCCCGAATTCCAGCGCCTCCGTCGCATTCGACAACTGGGCGTCTCCGAGTTCACCTTCCCAGGCGCGGTTCATACTCGATTTGCCCACTCAATCGGTGTGTTCCACAACGCTCGGACGCTCGTGGAGATCATCCGCCGCGAGATGAAGCGAAAGAACCAGGAATTCGACGAAAAGCGCGCGGAGATTGTCCAGATCGCTGCTTTGCTGCATGACCTGGGCCATGGTCCGTTCAGTCACACTTTCGAGGGCGTGCAGGAGGCGCGCGGCGTAAAGAAGCGCCACGAACAGTGGACTGCGGAAATCATCCGCAACGAGGCCGGCCGCATACGCCCATTGCTCGACAAGTTTCGCGCAGGGTTCTGCGATCAAGTTGCAGAATTGTTGGAGGCGGAAGATCCGGTCGACATCTACCATGCCGTGGTCTCCAGTTCGTTTGACGCCGACCGGCTGGACTATCTGCGGCGCGACAAGCTGATGACGGGAACCGGGGCAGGCGCGATCGACTTCGACTGGCTCATGGACAACGTCCGCGTGGCGGAGATCGAGCTCGGCGCGCCGGATGAAGAGGAGGAGCCCGTCGAGAAGGTCGCCACGTTCTGTCTGACCGCAAAGGCGCTGCCTGCAGCGGAACAGTTTCTTCTCGCTCGCTACACGCTCCACCAGCAGGTCTATTTCCATAAGACGACGCGCTGCGTGGAGCACATGATCGGTAAGCTGCTCAGCAGGATCGCAAAACATGCCGCTCAGGAAAATGAAATTGAGAAGCAGACTGGGCTGGAAAAGGACCATCCTGTGATCAAGTTCTTCGGCAAGGGTGGGGAGACCGTCGTGAGCTACCTTGGCCTCGATGACGCCCTTATTTTCGGTGCGCTTGGATCAATGGCTCGGGCCATCGATCCTGAGATCTCGGATCTGGCGCTAAGGCTGCGCGAACGCAAACTATACAAGACGTTGGACATCGCCGATGTGGGCCATGACGAGGGCAGGCAGCGGCAAAGGCTGCGAAAGATCAAGAAGGATTTCGAGGCGCAGCTGGCTGACGGTTCGGTGATCCTCGACGAGAAGGCCGCCATAAGCATCTATTCGGAGATCGGCGGCGATGAGGACAGAACTCACAAAAAACTTCACATTCTCGATGGAGGCAAGCCGGTCGAGATCAGTGTCCTTTCACCGATGATAAAGGCGCTTGAGCGAAAACAACAATTCACGCGGCTCTATTTCGAGAACGATCAGGACCGCGACAAGGCGAGAGGGAAGAAAGGGCAGATCCATGATTGAGCGCGAGGAGCATGTTGCCGCAATCGTCGACGCCGCCGGCGGAAGGCTAGTAAGCCGAGTTCGCTTGCAGAAGATAGCCTATCTTCTCGATCAACTAGGCATGGATAGCGGCTTCGACTATCAATACTACCACTACGGTCCGTATTCGCGCGATCTCGATAGCGCCATTCTGGATGCTGAAGCCTTTGATTACATTGAAGAGAAATTCGAGAGCCGCCAAAGCGACGGCGCACGCTACAGCGTTTTCGAGATCAAGAAGCCGCCGGAATCGAACACGTTCGGCCATCTGGACGTCTCGAAGGCCAAGCAGATCGTTCGAAAGCTGGCTAACGCCAATGTAACCGTCCTGGAACTGGCCGCCACGGCTCATTGGCTTGCCGAGGAAGAAAAGGTGTCCGATTGGCGGAAGGAAATCGTCCGTCGAAAAGGCCCCAAGACCGAGAACAATCGCCTCGGCAAGGCGCTCGATCTCTTGCGGGAACTCAATCTCCCGCCGGCTCAATCGACGGCTGCGTGAGCGCCGGCTTCGATATCCAGTCTCCGCCTGGCTTCGTGATCCGCACGGAGGCGCGCAAGGCCGCCTTCGCTAACGGCTTTCGCATTGATCGCGGCGAGAAGGACGGCTGGGCCATTTTCGGTTCCACCACTGCCCAAGGGCAAGTTTACATTGCGGCGGAAACCAACGCCGGGCCTTGGTATCTCGCTCTCGATCATTCGGGCGTGATTGCAGAGCTGGGATTGCCACGATCGGATAAGGAAGGGCCAGGGCTGGCGCGTTATCGGTTCGAAGCCCTCTCGGAACTCTATGCCGCACTCTCTGAAGCCTATCGCCTCGGCGACAGCCTGCCGGATGCCCCGCTGCAGCAGTTTGAAACTGCCGTCGCAAATCTTCCGACCACGACCGAGGTTGAGCGCTTGGTCATCCAGCGCGTGGGCCAGGACATTTTTCGGAGGTCACTGCTCAGATACTGGCGAGATCGTTGTCCTCTAACGGGCATAGACGAACCGGCACTGCTGCGCGCCTCACACATTGTTCCGTGGGCCTTGTGCGATAACGATGCCCAGCGGCTGGACGTGCACAACGGACTGCTCTTGTCTGCCTTGTGGGATGCCGCTTTTGATGCCGGCCTGGTCTCGTTCAGCGATGAGGGCTTGGCGCTATTCTCGCCAGCGATGGGCGAAGACGCGCGCCTTGCTTTACGCGCCGAAGGGACGCCTCCCTTGCTCAATCTAACGCCCGGCCACTGCAAGAACCTTGCTTGGCATCGCGTTCGTCACGGCTTTGCGTAGGGCGCTGGTTTGGGGATTATCGTGGACGAGAAAAAGCTGGCTGGCTACTCGCTCGAAAAACTCGAAAACCTGATCCCAAACTACCGACGGAATGGCCGGGAAAGCGACCCGATCTTTCCGGCAATTTTGGCCGCAAGATGTCAATCGGCGCCGAACTTTGACCCCCGCACATATGGTTGTCGCAAGCTTAGCGAACTCGTCCATAAAATCGAGTCGATGGACGTGACTCAGGCGGCACATCCAAGAATGCGGTTGAAGCCAGTATCTCGGGCGCTTGGGTCATCGTCGGACCGCTTTGCCGCTGCGATTCTGCGATTCCATAGCCATGACCGGTCAAGGACGGGGCTTTTCGCCGTCGTAGGCGCCGCTCACAACCCAGATGAAACTCTGTATGTCAATGTTGTCGCGGGGTTGGAGGTCTGCGATCTCAACCCGCGTTTTCTTAACGAGGTTCAAAAGGCTTGCATAGACCGATAGTTCGAGAGCTGGTTCGTAAATCTCCTTGAATGCCTGTTTGGTCCTCTCCGCGAAGTCCTTGGTTGCCTCAGGCTTGAGAAACATGTGCCTGTCGGGTCGCCACATAAAGGGCAGGTAGGTCGCGATCGTCCATTTCGCGGCATCGTGTTTGTATAGCGCGCGCTCCATATTCCGCAGAGCTTGACGGGGATTGTCATCGAGCGTGAAACGGGCTGCAGCCTGAATGAATGCGTCAGCATTCGGCCCCCGAAGCACCTCCTGCGTTCGCGACTTTTCCACCGGGTGGAGTAAATCGGTGGCTCGAAAGGCCGCAAGAACTAGCTCGGCAAAACCTGTTCCTCCGGCTGCCGCTTCGACAGGCACTGCCAGCTTGAGATTCGAACTTGCCCGCTCCTTATAGCCGCGTTCGCTAAAGCCCTCTGAGTGAAAGCCATTAGGATAGTAGTGCAGAAAGTGATTCTTCGCGCCGTCAAAGCCGAAGTAGCGCGGGTTCGCCGGGCCTCTGCCATCCATCAGGAGGCGCCAAACTTCGTCTGGCTCATCGCCCTTAACCTCTATCTTCCCGTTCACTAGGCCGTAAAATTGGTCGCCCTTCTGGACCAATCGCAGCTCGACCTTGCCAACCGCAAGCGTCCTCATGGTTGTTGGTTTGGTAGGGTGTCCTGGCGAATGGGTCACACTGTTCTCTAACTAGCTTGTTTTTTGTGCGGGCCTTCTTTTGTCATACGCGACGTATTTGCCGGCGATCCGAACGTTGCGATCACATTAGCTCTCACGCGTGGTCGGTCAATCGGTAGTAAGACGGAAAGGCCGCCTAGAATAGCGTGAAAAAAGTCGTGCTGACCGGGCGTCGCAATAATGCCGGCGCTGTGTGGCCTATCAAGTTGAGGCCATCGATCGAAGATCATGCCAATGGACATGGCCGAAGACGCCGCTATGCCAGCCACGAGTCTGTTGTCTGTGAAAAAGCCGGGAATTGATCATCGCGCTGCCGAACCAAATTCGGCAAAGACTATCTATACTCCCAAGCACCCATGGAGTTCGGTGCTGCTGAGCTAACACCGTCGCGTCTCATCATCGCGGCCATGGCGTCGTCGATTGTGCGACCGGATATAGGTTCGCCTTCCTCCCGCAACATATGCTGGAGATGTGCTGCATCGTCCGCGGAATCACCCATCGGCCAAAGCGCGGAACTAGCAAGCTTGCGCTTCTTTTGCATGAGGCTCTGAAGTAGCAAGTCGAAAGAGTGTTCGCGGTATTCTGGATGGACTGCCATAGGCACGTGGACTGTTATCGGTCTGGTTTGACCAAGGCGATGGACGCGGTCGTTGCACTGTTCCTCAACGGCCGGATTCCACCAGCGCGACAAGTGGATCACATGGGTGGCGGCCGTTAGGGTGAGACCGGTTCCCGCTGCTTTTGGACCGAGAACCAGAAGATCAAATCCGCCATCGTTGGTGAGGTGCTCCTGGAAGCGGTTCACAATCGCCTGACGTTTCTGGATGGGCGTGTCGCCATTGATGAGATCAACTCGCGCTAAGCCGAATTCGGCGCGCACCAGTTCAATGAAGCGGAACTGCATCTGACGACTCTCAATGAAGACCAGCGCTCGCTCACGCGCCGACCTGATGCGCCGCAATATGTCGAAAGTTGCTGTCAGTCGTCCTGACGCATCAATAAAGTCCTGCGCTTCTTCTTGCGCGTCGATTGCCGGATGCACCGAAACGGAGCGAATATGATGCAGCATTTTCAACGCAGCGCCGGGCCCACCACTTGCAAGCTTCACGCGCGCCTCCTCATAGCGGCCCGCCTGGAGTGGCGGCATTGCTCGCGGATGCATGAAACGTGACTTTGTCGGAAGGTCTCGGGCGACGGTTTCCTTCAAGCGTCGAAAGGCTAGCGGTGGCAAACCATTCTGCGTCTTGAACACGCGAGAGTGGAGTTCCGACATGTTATCTTCATCGGGGGTTCCATATCGATCGCGGAATTCTCGCAACGATCCCAGCGCGCTAGGAGCCAGCTGATCCATAATCGCCCAAAGATCGACGGTCGAATTCTCGATCGGTGTTCCTGTAAGACCTATACGAAAATCGGCATTCATTGCCCTAGCTGCGTTCGCCGCCAAGGTGCCCGGATTCTTAATATTCTGAATCTCGTCGAAGACGGCGGCTGCGAACGGAACCTTGCCAAGCGAATGCTGATAGTTGGTTAGCGTCGTATAGGTGGTTAGAATCCAGGTAAGGTGCCCCGCCCCGGCATTGAGTGCACCGCGGACATCGGAGAAGTCCAGCTTGGATTCGCCGTTCTCGATATCGCGCCCGTTCGCCCCCGCAAGCTTCCTCGCCCCCGTAGCGGATCCGTAGAGCCGTATGAGATGTCCGAGTCCCGGCGACTCGACGTGTCGACTGACCTCCAATTCCCAGTTCTCGAGCAATGACGTCGGAGCAACAATCAACATTGGACCGCGAGTTACTGTTCCGTCGCGCTTCATATGCTCGTTCAGCCACGCGAGGAATGCGATTGTCTGCAGCGTCTTACCCAAGCCTTGCTCATCGGCGTTCAGGATGCCCGGCATTCCAGCTTCCAAGAATCAATCTGCCACCCTAAGCTCTCGACCTGGTGGTCTTTCAGCCTGGTCTTGATCGCATGGGGCACCCCGTCGCCGACGTTTGAATGCCGAGGACCCCGGGCGGGGCGCCAAGCGACGTCCTCGAAGTTGACTTCGGTCTTCAGAATTATAGGACCGTTCCGGCCCACTTCATGGTCATCAGATTCAGCCTCTGAAGGTTTCCGCGATTGGAGGCGTCCCTCGAGAATTTGAAGCGTTTGGCTGTTTGCCGGAAGTTCAATGTCCTCGAACGAAAGAGTTGCTTCTCCACGATCAATAGCCACCTGCACGCGATTGCGCAGGTCCTCAAGCTCGGGGGTGGGGAGGTTATCTAGGCGCTCGAGCACTGCCTCCGCGAACGCCTCGGGCAACCAGGTCGTGCCACTTGATCCAAATTCTGCCACCCGGTTTCCCGCGTAGACCTCGATACCCGTCACGCGTTCTGAGAACCGGGAATATTCCTCCGTCTCGATGAACAGTGGTCCAGCCGCAGCCTCGACAGCCTCTTCCTGAGCCGCCGGAGACAGTTCCTGAAAACCACTCTGCCGTCGTAGATGCGCCTCAACCGCCTCGGTTATTCGTGCGCGAGGGTTGCGCACGAATGCCCTACGCTCCTCGGGGGCAGCGCGCTGCATGTCGGCGATGACTTTAAGTGCAGCTCCTGCGCTTCGGTCAACCACCAGGAACTTGCCTGGTGCGAGTCGAAATGCGTTAAGCGATCCGCGCTCGCGCAATCGCCGCTGAAACTGTGCGAGATCGGCACCTGCGAGCTCGGCCATGGCCTCACTTGTTACCGCTTCAGGATCGAGCCTCTCGTTGGCAAAGGGTAATACTTCAAAGTCGTCACCATCGTGTGTCGGACTGATTGAGAATCCGTCGGCGAGCGAGACCTCAAGTCCAGACAGGAAGTCCGTCATCGAAAGGCGAGCCATGGCACTATCCGCCGACATCTCGATACCTGGCTCAAGCGCCTTGCGAAAGCGCGCCAAAGCCTCCCAGTGCTCAGCGTCGTCCCTAGACTTACGCAATCCCTCGGCAACCTGAATCGCCTCTAGCATCCATATGGGCACCCGCTGCAAGCCTCGGTCTGTTTCGAGAATGGCTCCGGTTCTCTTCGGAGTTCGTTGCTGACCCGACCGTAACCACTGGACTTGAAGCCGAAAGCCTTCCGTCCCGAGCACGCCCTCTGCATCAGTGCGCAAGATCAGGTCCGTCAGCGCAGGCAAGCCGATCTCAACAGCGGTGGAGTTATCCAGTGCGGCGGCCAGGCGATGTCCGAGTGTGATGCGATCCGACGATATCTGAATAGTTTCGTCGAGGCGGTCGGCCGTGGATTTGAGATCCGCGAGAGCCAGGACTAGCCGACGGTCGGCGCCTGAAAGCGTCCCGAGATCGATCTTCCTGCCGGGCATGAAACGCCCCAGCAGACCAGAGCGGTCGGATAAGAGGCGCAGCGTGATTTTGGAAGCGTCGTAGCTGAGTTCAAATGTCATCGGGACAGGGCCATCAGAACACGGGATTGCCAGTCGCCCAAGTGCGCGATCGCATCGACGTTTGGGAGGTTCCGGATATCTGCCACGTCATAACGCGGTCGATAAAGCTCAGGGGTGCGTGGCTGATCAGCCTTGAAGAAATGGACTTTGAAGTTGAATGTCCCTTCAATGACGATTTTGTTGCGGATACGCATGACGAGTAGAGACTTGTCGCGGTCGCCGACCTGCCTGCCGAAACGCCGTCCATTTTGACGGGCATCTGTGGGCAGCTTCGACAGCGCCGCACGGTGTCCATCATCGTTGAAGGCGATCCAGACTTCATCGATGCGGCCCTGCTCATGGAGTGTCCACCAGAACTTCTCCCTGTCGGCCCACATGTGACCGCGTTCGACTTCCGTTAGAACTCGGAACAAGAACCGTATATCCGCACCCATTAGCCAGCGGAGGAAGATCTGAACCAAAGCTGGATCGACCTCATTCCAGGCAGGGTGAGGGTTCACACGAGGATGACTGTAGAGCTGCGTCAATCGATCGACCAGCAAGCTCTGAATCTCTGCGGGAGGGTTGCGTGTCCGCCAGTGGCCCAGCAGAACTTCGATCGCCTTACCTGCCCCAACCTGTCTGAGCGCACGATCATCCGGTTTAAGCCACCCCAGCAATCGCTCAATTTCACCAAGCGATGTGAGTTGCGGCTCGATGACATTGAGAAACTCGAGATGAGCCGCGTCCATTAGGCCGGGCGCATGTGGCTGATGCAATCCCAACGACCGAAGGCCATGCCAAGGGTCCGGCATACGGTCCATTTTGGCGGCAAGCGCCGAGGGCGCATTGTGTGCGTCGAGCAACTCCGGGACGTTCTCCAGGAGAGGCTGCCAACGAGCTCCGATCCTGGAGCGAGAGTGTTGCAGCGCTTCAGCTAACTCCATCGTATGGGCTTTGCCTGTCTCGTAGCTCTCGATATAGATCCGCACCATCGGGTTAAGAAAACCATGCCGCGTCGCTGCGCGAATCTCGGCGCACAGGAAGCGGCGAATGTCGGCCAGATCATCACGAAACCGGTGTGTTGCCGCATAGACGAGAGAAGCTACGCGCGTCACGAAACTCATTGGCACCTTGCGCCAATCGTGTTCTCTGATTCTACGCAGCATCTCGGAGAAGAGCCGCTCAGCGTCCCGTTCCGGAGGTTTGTCGGGTGCGTCGTATCTGTCAAGAACCCGACGGATGTTCCGCTCGATCAACTCGAAAGATGGCAGGGAAGGCGTCGCGAGCGGTCGTAGATCGCCGAGTCGGCGGGATAGAGACCGTTGGGTTGCTTCGTTGGTCACTGTGGATTCATCCGAGATCCAATAAGCAGCGCATCGCGCACCTTATCGATCTCATCGGTGTCTCGGGGAACGTGCATGATAATGCGCAGGTCTATGCGTCGGTTCGATGCCTTGTGCTCGACTGTGTCGTTCGAAGCGATCGGACGCATCCGGCCATAGCCAGCCACCGACAAGACCGGCTGTTGCTGGAAGTTGCGGTAGTTCAACAACTTCACTTGGTGCGTGGTCATCGCACGAAACGTGGTCGTGGCGCGATTGGTGGACAGCACGAGATTTGCCATATCGTCACCGTCGGAGTCTGTATGGCCTTCGATCTGGACGGCTTCGATAAGGGCGAACCCCGAATTGCAGTTCGTGTCGAATCTGGCATCATCGCCCAGTGTGTAGCAAGGCAGTATTTCGTGCAGGCGATCTGCCAATACCTGCACAAGGCGCAGCCGGTCTGGGAGAAGCGTATACTCCCCCCGCTTGAAAAGCCCTTCGCCCTGGAAGCGGAGGGACTCCTCGCTCAGCATCAGCTGGAGATCTGGAAAGTCGAGCGCGATATGGTCACGCAACTGCTGAAGGATGCGCCGCCGAGCCTCCATGCTGCTGTTGATATAGGCTTCGAGCGGATTTGGCTTTTTTAGCCTTTCCAGTTCAGCCTCGAGCTTCGCAATCCGGGTCTTCAGCTTGACAATTTCTTTATCCGCCCTTTCGCGGGCTGCAATGGCCGTGTCGCGCTCCGTTTCCAGTTGCGCGATGCGTTGCTGCAAGCGTTTGAGTTCTACAGCTAATGCGTCGCGTTCGTTCAAGACCTGCTCGTATTCGGGACGAGGCACCATCTCTGACGGATTGTATTGGCTCGCGAAGAAGGCAAGCAGCAGGATGACGATGAAGAGGAAGCCAACCGTCATGTCCGTCATGGACACGAAGGCCGACTCTTCCTCTTCCTCGTGCCGGCGACGACGCATGGGGGTGGCACGCATCAGCCGTGCGCCTGCTGCGGCTGGAACTCCTGCAGTCCGTCAAGAATCGTTTGAAGCGTCGACAACGCCGTGTTCAATTGAACCGCCATAGTCTGGACGTGGGTGCGAACCGCCTGCATCGCCTGTTCTGTCTGGCTGGAGTAAAGATCGAACGCATGGCCAAGCTTTTCGTCAATCGTGTCAAGGCGATCACCTTGACCGCGCAGCCGCTCGAGCATCGTCGTCACCGCGACAAGCGAGCTTTCGACGCCCTGGCGCTCCGCGGCAATCGTTTCGCGCGCCGCCTCCAACGTCTGGGCGGCCGCTTCTGCGGTCGCGCGCGAGCTCTCCCTGACAGTCGCGACAGCATCCCGCGTCCCGTCCGCAAACTGGCGCAGCGTGCCCTCGATGCGCTCCGAGGTCGCGCGGACCGGCGCGGCTGCGGCGACGAGTTCCTGGGAAGCTCCGCGGAATGCGCCTGCGGCTTCAGAACTGGCCGATGCCCCGTCGCGCACGGCATCCGCGAGTCTACGCATTTGGTCGACGCCGCCGGTGAGCGAACTGACCATGCCGTCGAGCTGCCGTGCGATCGACTCGATCGGGGCTATCAAATCATCGCCCGCCCTCGAAGAAAGCGCTTGAGTCATTCCGGTTATTTCGGCACCCGCCTTGCTGAAAGCATCCAGCATTGTCTGCCCAGCTGCGCCAATCGCCTTGCCAGCATCTTCGCCCGCGAGTTCCAGGCGAGCCTTTGCCGCATCAGCGCCATTGCGCGCTGCGACCTCAATTTCACTACGAATGCTGGTAGCAGCGTCACGCATATCCGCCGCCGCGGCCGAAATCGCTCGAGCGCCCTCGCTGGTGTTGTCGCGAATGCTTTCCAACGTCCGGTTCATAACGCCAAGTAGTTGCTCTGCGCCCTGGCTGAAAACACCGGATGCAGATTGCGCTGAAGCCGACATAGCTCCGCGCAGCTCATCCACCGCTTGTGCGACACGGGCGATCGCTGTCTCCATTTCGCTGCCCATGCGGCCGGAGGATTGATCCATGCGGTCGGCCAATTGGCTGATCTTATCGCCAGCCCGCGCCAAGTGCTCACTTGCCTGCCCAAGCGCACCGGCGACGCCTTGTGTTACCTGCTGCGACAGGTCCGTCGCCATTGTCGCAATGCTATCGGTGCCTTGTTGACTCACCTTGTCCATGATGGGCTGCAAGGCCGTTGTGATTGAGGACGAAATGGCCTGCGGCAGCTCAGTTTTCAGAGGGCCACCGATCTCCGCGATCATTTGCAGGGTAAGTTGCCGCTGGTGCTCGCGACTTTCGATCGTTGCACGGAGCTGATCGACTGCAATCTGCTCCAGGCTGGCGAAATTGATCCGACCTTCAACTGTCCTGCAAAGCCCATGCAACTGTTCATCAAGGCTTCCGACGAAGATCCGGAGGGCAATCGTCAACACGATCGAACAGACCAGCCCCGTCAGCGACATGATGAACTTGGCCGATGCGATCCGTAGCAGGTTGGCCATTGCCGTCTCGTCGATGCGCTCTCCTGACAGCGCATTCAGCGCGGCGATCAGCCCAAGGAAGGTGAGTGCAAGACCGATCGAGACGAACAGCCCAGGCCAGATTCGATAGAAGCCCTGGCCGAAATGCAGATCGTCGATGTTGAAGAATGCCGATGGACGCACTGAATTGCGAAGCACCGGTTGGCCGCTCGAATTGTCGATGAACAGCGTCTCGTCGAATTCGCTCCAAGCTTCGCGCAGAGCTTCCTGCTCTTTGCCTCCCTTCTGGCTATTGAACCACGCGCTGATTTTCTCGCGGCCTTGAAGCAGGGGCGAGTCGCCACTGCCGAGTTCGCGGCGCAAACGTTTGATCGAGCCAATCCGCTTCTGGAAGGTGAGCAACGCCGACGCTAGAATGACCGCGAGCGCAATCAGCAGCACGATCACCACGATCCCCGGCGCCGCATCGCCAGTCAGAAATGACGCAGCGGAAAGAACCAGGTCCTTTACCAAGGTCCCCAGCTCAAGCACTGAACTAAACATAACTGCTATTTCACCCCACCACCGGAAGAACGTCCGGCATTACAAACCCAGCTAGGAACGTTCCGACATTCCTCAGCAAATTTCTACTGTTGTCTGACTTTATCCACCATGACGTGGCTTGCGCAGTCATGGATATTGAAGGCGTGTGGCCCTTACCACAACACTCCGCCAGGGGAGCGGGCTCAACCGTTCTTTACTTGCCGCTTAAGCAAGTTCAGGACTGCCGCTGCGACAATTTGTTCGTCGCGGGCTAGTCGCATCCTCCTCCAATAACCGGGGTGCCGGGTCGTAATGGCGTTTCCCCCATTCGCTGAACGAAAAATCGCCGTGTGCCCGTCGCCTAACGTTCGTGACTTCAAAAAGCCGTGCTCAGCCAGGAGTTTTTTGATCTCTGCACGGAACGCCGAGGTTGCAAACAGGATCAGCGCCGGAGATAGGCAATGTATTTCTTCGGAGAGTGCCCTTAGGCATGGGTCTGCTATCATGGACCATTGGTTCGAAGAGGGCGGGCCGGCGTCACTGCTGCTGACATTGAGCCGGTCCATCTTGCACACATTCGTCCAAGCGATATCCATACGATCCGGGGAAATTCGCTCGATGAATTGCCAGAAGGGGGAACCTCGATTTTCTCTCCTAATCATCCAGTCTCGAGACGCCTCTGAGCTATCCAATTGCGTTAGGCCCGAGCCAACGGATTCTGCCTTTGGACCCGCGCTCATTCCAACATAAAGGACGCTTGCCGGTGCCCCAGGTCGATATCGCCGACCTATGCCCGTGGCGAATACTCCGGGTTGAGCCCCCCTGCAGCAACGGCCTCCTTATTGGCCTTCACCAAAGCGTTCCACGTTAGACGGGTGATCGGCAGCGACATTTGTTTCCCTCGTTGTTGCTGGGGTCGCAACGCGTCAAAGAAGCGAACTGAGTTTCCGGTTGCCGGGGGCGCAGCTCATGAGCCGGTTACTGTCCGAAAGCCATTTGCGATGTCCCTCGCGAAGGATGTGACCGCATTCCAGAGCGGCTCGCTCATAAGCTCATCTAGCTTCACAGAAGGCCAGCCAGTAAGCTTGTCGGTGACTTTCAATGTCGATGATGGCCATCCCCGGATCGCGGACAGCAGTGCCTGCCGGGTATCGTCCGGGGCGTAGACTGGCGTTGCGCCGAGATTGGCGAGGGACGTTTCCAATCGGCCCGATGTCTTGCGCATGAAGAACACATAGGTGCGCTTTCCGTCCGGCCGCAGAAGCCCAGCTGCGAGCGAGTCCTTGCTGTTCGTCACCACGACCTCATACCCGGTCGATCGCAGCCAGTCCGCGGCCTGCTCGGCGCCGGCACGGGACTGTGACGGGCCGCAGTTTGAACATGACGATCGGGTCAGTGTGGTGTAGAACAGAAGTGCGGTCGCCGTTGTTGCAAGAGGAGCCAGCCTAGGCTGGATGCTAATACAACGTTGAACATCGCAAGGGCCGACAAGACCGCCAAGGTCCCATGGGCGCCGGTCCATTCCATCAATAGCGCTCCCATCGACGGCGTTACAAAAAGTGCTGTAAGTGATTGATTTTACTGAAAAACATTAGAGTTCAATCCTCTGTCCTCTGCGGGGGCTTTGCCTTACCCTCGCGCCACACCCAGTAGGCGTTCGGCATTGATTGCGGCTCGGTCATCGCCTCAGGCCGGCCATGAAAGTCTTTACTCGGGCTGGGTCGACTTGGTTCCACCACACACCGTCATGCTTCAGCGCGCTGGCGATGATGACTCCATCGACGATACGGAGGATATCGTTGGCGTTGTCGGGCGTCACGCCGCTGCCGACCAGGGTTGGGAGGCCGGCGGCCTCCTTGATCCTGCGGATATAGCCTAGATCCGCAGCGTGCCCGGTGCGCTGACCCGTCGCGATGACGGCGTCGGCGTCGAAGAAGACCAGGTCCTTGACCAACTCCTCCACCGGGCGGTCGGCAACAATGGCATGCGCGCCATGCTTGACATGAGCATCGGCGAAGATGCGGATGCCGTTGGCGCGCAGTCGGGCGCGGTAGCGTGCCGCGCGGCCCGACTCACCCTCTACAAACCCCTCATTGGCGACATAGGCATTGGCCCATTGATTGATTCGGACGAATCCCGCGCCAGCGGCACTGGCGATCGCAAGTGCCGGGATCGCGGCATTGGCAAGCACATTGATGCCGATCGGCTTGCCGAGTTCGCGGCGAATACGGTCCGAGATCACGGCCATATAGGCTGCTGTCTCCGGTCCGATATCGTCAGGTTTGGCAAAGGGAATGTCGCCATGGTTCTCGACGATCACGCCGTCGCATCCGCCATTGAGATAGGCCCGCGCATCATCGAGTCCCCGCTGATAGATCGCCTCTACGGCCTCGCCGTCATAGCGCGGCGCACCAGGAAGCGGCGCAAGGTGAACGACGCCGATCACCACCTTGCTGCGGCCGAAAAGCTGGTCGAGTGCGTCGCCGCCTGATTGACCGATCGGACGTGGGGGCTGGGTCATGAGAGCTCCGTTTGATCGACGAGCGCCGCCATTTCAGACGCGGAAGGGCAGGATAACAACGTGCCCGGCCGTGTCACGGAGATTGCTGCGGCCTCGAGCGCGAACTTCAGCGATGAGGTAACCGACATTCCTTTGGAAATCCCACCGACCAGACAGCCGCAGAACACATCACCGGCACCGCTGGTATCGAGCGCCTCGACGCGCGGGGCAGGTAAGCGAACCGATCCTGCCTGGCCCGGGCCAAGAGTGAGACAACCTTCGCCGCCAAGCGTGATCACGACTGTCCCGGCGCCTTTAGCCGCGAGCGCACCGGCCGCCGCCGCCATATCCTCCCGACCGGTCAGTGCTTTCGCCTCGGATTGATTCACCACCAACATATCTACCAGGTCGAAGTCAGGCAGAGCCGCCTCATCGATAGGGCTGGCGTTCAGAATGGTCCGCGCGCCACTTTGCTGTGCTGCGCGGAGGCAGGCATTGGTCGCGGCGGCTGGCAGGTTCCCTTGCATGACAAGGATGCCGCCAGGACCGATCCGGCGCGCAAGCGCGGTTTGCGAAATCGGATCAAACGCTTCGCTGCAGGCGACGCCGCTGACGATGAAGTTCTCGCCGCTAGCATCAATGACAATGATCGAGCGGTCGCTCGCCAGGTCGAATTCGTTCACCCGGACGTCGGATAGCTCCCTGCCGAGCCGACCCCTGATCCATGCACCCGCGGCGTCCTTGCCCAGCGCGGTCCATAGCGTCACCGCCGCGCCCGTGCGCGCCGCTGCGATCGCCTGGTTTGCGCCTTTACCCCCGAGGCCGTCAGCGCTGGCAACGGCGTTCAAAGTCTCGCCCACGGCAGGGAAGCGGCCGACGCGAAACGTCGTGTCGACACAGGCGTTGCCCACCACGTGGACGTGCATTGCTCAGTCCCCACCGGTCGCCCAGTCAAGCATCTGTTCGAACAGGATCTTGTAGCCTTTCCAGGCAATGAACTCCGGTGGCAGCCAATGCGGCCCGACATCGGATGTCCAGGCCACAGTGCGGCCCTTGCCGTAGTGGCCGGTGACAAGCAGCGGCAGTGACCCATATTCCGATGACACGGTGGCGAGAACTTCCGCCCCGTCTTTCAGGGTCACCTCATTGAACCCGAGCAGGACCGGCCAGTCCGAACCGAGACCATTCAGGATGAGATGGCTCGACGAGCCTTTGAGCACCGGCGCAAAGCCTTCCGGAACCTCGACACGGTCGTCGACCGCGAGGCAGCTCACCGGCAGCACGTCCTCGACCGGCGTCTTGTGGTAGCGCGCGCCGCCATTGATTCCCTGGAAGCTATAATAGCCGCCAAACATCAAAAGTCCGCCGCCGGCTCTCACATAGTCGCGCAGCAGACGCAAGCGGTTCGGCGTCGTCTTCGAATGAACCCAGGTGTCGGGATGCAGAAGCAGCGTGTTTGCGCCGATGTCGGAGAGCACCACCGCGTCATACGCCGAAAGGGTATCCATCGTTTGCGGAAAGCTGCGCTGCGCCTCATGCGCCGGCATGAAGGTAACGTCGAAATCCGTCGCCTTCAGCGCCTTCAGCAATTCGTCCGCGCCGGTATGATAAGTGACCGTCGGAAACTGATCGAAACCCTTGATATGGGTCGCAGTCGACACCCAGGATTCGCCGGCAAGCAGGATCTTTTTCTTGGACATTAGAACTCCGTCGTCAGTCTTGGCCGCTTAGGTCTGCCGCGCGAACACGGCCTTCGGATTGGCGATGAGCATGCAGTCGATGGCTAGCTGCTCCACGCCATGCCGTTTCAGACGCGGTATGAAATGCTTCAAGATATAGCCGTAGCCGAAGCCGCCGAAGCGGGTCAGCATGATCTTGAGGAACACGTCCTGCGAGAGTAGCAGGCGGTCGCCGAAACCCGCTTCGACGAGTGCCGCAATTGCTCGCGCATTCTCTTCATCGGAGGGCGATTGGGCATCCTGATCGGCATAGTAGTAGTCCATGCCGATCATATCGTATTCGAGGAACGCGCCGCGTCGGGCGAGGCTTTTCTGATAGTCGAGGTCGTTGTGGCTCGGGTTCATGTGGCAGAGCACGGTGTGTCGAAGATCGGCGCCCTCTGCCTGCACGATATCGAGCACCTCGTGCGCCAGCCGCTCCCAGCCGGGCAGATGGATCGACAGCGGCACGCCCGTGATGCGCGAGGCTCGCGCGGAAGCTCTCAGCGACTTTCGTTCCTCGGCGGTGAAGTCCTTGCTGACGCCGACCTCGCCGATCAGGCCGGCCATGATCGGCGGCTGCGTGTTGCCGCCGCCGACATCGTTGACGATGAACTCGGTCACCGCGTCGACGTCCATCGCCTTCAGCCATTCGGGATGGGTGTGCTCGAGATAGAAGCCGCTGCCCATGACGATCTTCAAGCCGGACATGCGACTGATGCGGGCAAGCTTTTCCGGCTCGCGGCCTATACCGATATTGGTCGCGTCGACGACGGTGTGGCCCCCCAGCGCGCGATAGCGTTGGAGCTCCGATAACGCCAGGTCGCTGTCGTCGAGCGAAACGTTGTCGCGGTTCACATAAGGGTTCATGCGCAGTTCGCCGATGATCTCGATGTTCACCGGCTGCTCGGCGAGCGCCATGTCGCCCGGATGACAGGGACATTTCCAGGTGCGCGCGCCGTCGAGCAAAATGTGCTCGTGCATCAGGGTAATCCCCATCTCGTCGACAGGAATGGGGCCGAGCACGGTCATCACATGGCCGGTATCAACCCCGATCTCCAGCCGTTGCTTGGGCGGCGCGTCATCGAAGAGGTTGCTCATGGGCTCAACGGCTCCGCACGGCGCCGCGGAACAGGCGGAAATTCAGCCAGATGGCGATCAAGATGATCGTTCCGGTTACGATCGGCGTCAGGAAAGGCGACAGATGCGCCAGGATGAGGCCGTTGCCGATGACGGCCACGGTAAGTGCGCCGAGCACCGTGCCGATGATCGTTCCGCGGCCGCCGAAGAGACTGGTGCCGCCAAGCACGACGGCTGCGATCACCTCTAGCTCGAAGCCTTGCCCGGCATTCGAGGACCCGGAACCGAGACGGGCAGCAATGATGATACCCGCAAGCGCCGCCGCGGTGGCGGAAATCACATAAACGAAAAGCGTCATCTGCCGCGTGTTAACGCCGGCGCGTCTCACCGCTTCGGCGTTGGCGCCGATGCCGGTCACATAGCGGCCGAACGGTGTCTCGTTGAAGGCCAGATAGGCGATCGCGAGGATCGCCAGCGCGATCAGCGCTGGCACCGGCACACCGAGGAACCAGGCGCGGCCTATGACCGTGAAAGAGCTTCCCGGGTCGACGGGGATGGAATAGCCGCCGGTGATGAGCAGCGCCACGCCCCGGATCACCGAAAGCCCAGCAAGAGTGACGATGAAGGCCGGGATGCCCTCATAAGCCACGAAATAACCCTGAACCGCGCCAAGCAGGGCTCCCAATGCCAGCATGCCGAGGATGACCGCCGGCCACGGAAAGCCAAACTGCAGAAGTGTCGCCGACAGCGTTGCCACCAGGGCCAGCACGGAGCCGACTGAAAGATCGATGCCGCCCGTGGTGATAACGAAGGTCATCGCCGCGGCAACGATCAGAAGCGGCGCCGACTGTCGCAGGATGTTCAATAGATTGGGCGATGTCAGAAAGGCGTTCGTCGCCACCGAAAAGACGATGCAAACGACAAGAAAGAACAGTGCAATCGACACGACACTGCCGTTGGCGAGCATCGCTTCTCGCCATGTGCCTTCGCGCACCTTTCGCGACTGAGCGGAGTGAGTCGCTTCGCTCATGTCGCCGCTCCATCGCGATATCGACTGGCAGCCGAACGAGCATTGAACTTGCGGCCAACGATCAGGTTGACCACGTCCTCGATATTGGTTTCGCCGATCAGCCGCTCGGCGACGTTGCGTCCTTCATACATGACCTGGATGCGGTCGCAGACGAGGAACAGATCCTGGAGACGGTGGGTGATCAGAATGACGCTGACACCGCGGGCGCTCACGGTGCGGATCAGGTCCAGCACGGCCTCGACCTCGGCGACGGCAAGCGCTGCCGTCGGCTCATCCATAATCAGCACCGACGGCTCGAAAGAGGCGGCGCGCCCGATCGCGATCGACTGTCGCTGCCCGCCGGACAGGTTTTCGACCTTCAGCCGCGTGTCGGCGATAACGATGCCGAGGCGGTCGAGCATCTGGCGCGTTTGCTCGTGCATGCGCTTCTTGTCGAGAAAGGAGATCCCGGCGATGTGCCGGCGCGGCTCGCGGCCGAGAAAGAGATTGCCGGCGACATCGATGGTGTCGCAGAGCGAAAGGTCCTGATAAACCATCTCGACGCGTGCTGCACGCGAGTCCGCCGGCGAACTGAAGCTCACCGGCATTCCGTCGATCTCGATCGTGCCGGCGTCGGGGATCACCGCTCCCGACAGCACCTTGCTCAATGTAGATTTTCCCGCGCCATTGTCGCCGACGAGGCCCAGGACCTCGCCTGGCTTCAGCGTCAGGGACACGTCGTCGAGCGTCTGGATGGCGTTGTAGCGCTTTGAGATGCCGCTCATCCGCACCCGATAGATCTCGCCACTGCTCATCTTGAATCCGCGGAATTAGCAAAGAGACCGCGGCGTTGCGTTGAGCGCCGCCGCGGGTCGGTCGTCGGTGCAGTTTACTTGAACATCGCGCGGTATTGGTCGACGTTCTTCTTGGTCACGATCGTCACCGGAATGTTGATGATCGGATCGACCTTTTCGCCCTTCTTGAGCTTGGTCAGCGCTTCGACCGCCGCCTTGCCTTCGCCGGCCGGATCCTGCTGGACGACCGCCACCACCCAACCATCGTCGATGCCTTGAACCGCCTGCTTGGTCAGGTCCCAACCGAACACCTTGACGTCGCCGGTGCGGCCCTGGCTGGTCACGGCGGAAACAGCACCGAGCAACGCCGGCTCGCCGGTCGCATAGAGCGTCGTCATGTCCGGGTTGGCGGTCATCAAATTCTCCGAAGCGCTTAACGCGGTTTCCTGAACGTTCTGACCGTCGACCGTATCGAGGAAGGTGATCGCCTCGCCGCTGTCGGTGACGGCCTTCTTGAAACCGTCGAGCCGCTGGTTCTGGATAAAAGAATTGAGCGCGCCGATGATGCCGATCTTGGCTTTGCCGCCCATCTCGGTCTTCACATAATCGGCGTAGAATTTGCCGATATCCACGCCGGCCTTGGTGTTGTCGACACCGATGAAGGAAACATTGTCGCCGTTAGGGATCTGCGCATCGATGGCGAGACCGGAATGCCGGCCGCCTTGGCGGCGGTGATCGCAGGCTTGACGCCATTCACGTCGATGGCGACCAGAATGATGCCGTCGACTTTCTGTGTGATGTAGGTCTCGATCGCGTCATTTTGCGCGCTCGGGACGTTGTTGGCATTAAAGATGACCAGCTTGGCGCCGGCAGCATCGGCCGCCTTCTGGGCGCCTTCGTTGATCTGGTTGAAGAACAGGGCCTGCTGGTTGATGTTGACGAGAGCGAACGTGTCAGCGAGAGCCGATCCCATGGCTGTCGAGCCGATGGAGATGAAGGCGGCGCAACCGACGAGAAGTTTGAACAGACGCATTTGCGATTCCCCTTGCTTGCGGGCCAAACCTCATTTGGCTGGTCCCATTGGTGCACAGGCACGACGCAACAATTCAAGAGGCTTGAATATTTGTCAATGAGTTTGAATGGCAGCTCGCCGATCAGAACGTCGCCGGCGTGTTGACCCAGAAAATGCTCGCACGCTCCTTGCCGATGTTGCGGTAATGATGGAGCAGCTCCGACCTGAACACGAACGCATCGCCGGTGGCGAGATCATAGCGCTTCTCGTCGACGATCAACTCGATGCGGCCAGCCAGCACATAACCGACTTCCTCGCCGACATGCTGGATGGGACCTTCGCTCTCGCCGTCTGGCTCGATGTGATGGATGTTGCACTGCAGCAGGTGACCGGCCGAATATGGAATAACTCGCTCAAGCGAGATGCCATCACCGCGCCTCAACGCGTCGAGCGTGATCAATGGCCGTGCGCCTGCCCGGAACACGATCGCCTCGTCGTCGTCGACCTCCTCGAACATCCAGCCGATGTTGGTGTCCAGAACCTCGACCAGACGGTGAAGCATAGGCAGCGATGGTGAAGCCTTTCCGTTCTCGATCTTGGACAGTAGGCTTTCAGAGCAGTTCGCAGCAGTGGCCAGCGACTTTAGCGTCATGCCACGCGTCTGGCGGGCGAGGCGCAACCGGGTTCCAAGCCGCGCGGCATTTACGGTGGCGTCCATTTCAGACTCTGGCCGTCGCCGATCGATTTTGTTCATCCGTTCGCCAACCATTCAACAGCCAAGGGACGACTGTCGCGCGAGCAAAAGACAGCGGCGGCCGATTTGCAAGCGATGATCTGTAATTTCGACGCTACAGCCATGGCCCAACAGTTTGACAACGCGGATAACACAACCTCAGCGTTGCCACTCGCTAGATACCTAAATACTAGCACAGCGTCAAAGGACCGCTCTGGGCCGTGGTTCGCCATTGGCCTCGATGGAAGGATGGGCAGAGAGGGTCGAAACACGACCCTCCCGGCGTCATCGGTAAGTTGCATTTGCCGATAACCGCCTGGCGGTGTCACCGAAATTTAGCTCATCACAGGGCCGTCGGCTCACACCCATGACGGTCGTCGAAATAAAGTGCCATGAGATTCAAAACTGCCTGTTTCGCAGCACTCGCTTTCACCGTTGTCGGTAGCGCGGCGATTGCCGGCGCCCTCGACGAGCCCAAGATGATGGCGCCGTTCTTCACCGACGCGAGCATGAAGACGATGAAGCCGGATGCGGATATGAAAAAGGTCTGGATCGCTTTGGACGAAGGCAGTGGCCCGGCGGTTAGGGCTTCGATAGACGACGATATCCGTGTCGGCTGCCGTGCTGATCGGCGTCCTGCCCAAGAAAGATTGAGACCTTTGCGAAATTTTTTGTCCATTCCGTCGTCCGTCACAATGTTACAAAATGTCACGTATATCATTGATTTTATTGATATAAGTTAGAGTTCAATCCTCTCTCGCAGCACCAGCCGCTTTCTCCTCTCCTTCGTATGACTTCGAGGACGCCGGCCGCCCAAGTGGGTCTACCGCCGTCCTTCCCAGGCCCTATGAGAGGCACGGATGTGCGGAATAAATCTTGGCGCCGTTGATACTAACCAATCTCTTTGACGAGGAGACCGGTATTGCCCCTGTGCCCGCCGATGATCCGCCATTTGAAATCCCCCGACCTGTTTGGCGCGATCGACCGTGTGCCAGCACTTGGTGCGCCGGTCGGCGGGCGGACGTTCGAGGTCTTCAATCCCTCGACCGGCGAGCTCTTGGCGGAACTTCCCGATATGGGCGTCGAGGAGACGCGCGCGGCGATCGACAGGGCCTATGTCGCTCAGGCCGGATGGGCGGGGCTGACCGCCCGGGAGCGCAGCGAAATGCTATGGCAATGGCATCAGCTGATCGTCACCCACACCGACGACCTCGCGGCGATCCTCACCGCGGAGATGGGCAAGCCGCTTGCTGAGGCCAAATCGGAAGTCTCTCACGCGGCCGCATACCTGCAATGGTACGCCGAGGAGGCCAATCGCATCTACGGCGAGACGATCTCGGCGCCGTCGACGGACCGCCGCATGCTGGTGATCAAGCAGCCCATCGGTGTCGTCGCACGATCACGCCATGGAACTTTCCCGCATCGATGGTGGCGCGCAAGATCTCGCCGGCGCTTGCGGCGGCTGCGCCATCGTGTTGAAGCCCGCCGAACAGACACCGCTTGTCGCCGGCGCCATGTTCGCGCTCGCTGCCGAGGCCGGCTTTCCGGACGGCGTCGTGAACCTGATCTACGCCTCGGATGGCGCCGCGGTGGGGCGTGAGCTCTGCCACAATCCCAAAGTGCGCAAGATCAGCTTTACCGGATCGACCGAGGTCGGGCGGCTGCTGATGCGCCAGTGTTCGGACCAGATCAAGAAGGTCAGCCTCGAGCTGGGCGGCAATGCGCCGTTCATCGTCTTCGATGATGCCGATATCGACGCCGCCGTGGATGGGGCGATCCAGGCGAAGTTCCGCAATGCCGGCCAGACCTGCGTTTCAGCGAACCGGCTTTATGTCCAGTCGGGCGTCCATGACGAGTTCGTCGACAAGGTCGTCGAACGGGTTCGCCAGCTTCAGGTCGGTGACGGTTTCGATCCAGGCGTCGCCATCGGCCCGCTGATCGACGGCCAGGCGCTCGCCAAGATCGAATCCCACATCGCCGATGCCGTCGGGAAAGGCGGTGCGATCCGCTGCGGCGGAGGCCGGATTGGGAGAGACGGCAGCTTTTTCCAGCCGACGGTCCTTACCGACATCTCCAGCGCGATGGCGGTGGCGCAGGAGGAGACATTCGGGCCATTGGCTCCGGTCATCCGCTTTGAGGATGCGGATCAGGTCGTGCGTGAGGCCAACGACACGATCTACGGCCTCGCCGCCTATTTTTATGCTTCCAACCTGAAGCGTGTCTGGCGCGTGGCGGAAGCCCTGGAATATGGCATGGTCGGTATCAACACCGGACGCATGTCCTCGGAAGCCGCACCCTTCGGTGGGGTCAAGCAGTCCGGCATCGGGCGGGAGGGTTCCCGCCATGGCCTCGAGGATTACCTTGAGATGAAGTATCTGTGCATGGGCGGCATCTAATGCATGTCGCCCAGAAGTGTGCAGCGGTTCTGGGACAATGACATGCATCAAGACAAAGGCTTAAAGCGCATCGCCCGAATCCGTTTCATCGCGATGCGAAGGCATAAAGCGCCCGGGCCGCTGGTGAAGAACGACGTGCCTCGGAATTATCGCCCAAGCAGGTCTCCGCTCGCAGGCTCAGTTGCTGATATGCGACAACGCCAGGTCAGCCTCGTCCTGGGACTCCAGCAGGAGTTCCTCCGCCGACCGGAACATGTCCTCGAACGCCAGTTCATGCTCGAAGACGACGCCGCCGACACGGATGGCAAGCACGTCCTTGTCGCCTTTCGGCGCGAAATAAATCTGGCCGACAGCCTCTCGAACGCGTTCGCCGATCTCCTTGGCGTCCTGCTTCGTCGCGCCGGGGAGGAAAACGCCGAACATCGAGTTTCCGATGCGCCCGATCAGATCGTCCTTGCGCAACGAGGACCGGATAGCCGAAGCGATGAGCCGCAAGGCTTCGTCGCCCCATCCGAGGCCGAAGCGCAGATTGATCGATGCAAGATGCTCCGGGTGGATGACGAGAAAGGCGCCCGAGCGCGGGCCGGCCGGCCTCGCCGCCCGCCTGTCGACCATTGACGTGAACACCGCGCCGTTGAGGCATCCGGTCAGCCGGTCGTAGGTGCCGGACCTGGTGAGTTCCTGCCGGTAGCGGCGGAGCTCGACCTCTCTCCAGCCGAGCAGGGCAAAGAGCGGCAGCCCGATGACGATGGGCAGCAGCGTGGCGGTGACGACGCTGCGGCCGAACGGCGTCAAGGCGTCGCTGAGCAGGAGCAGATAGTTCAGGCCGAGCGACAGGCACAGGCAGCCGGCCGTGCCCAGCAAGGACAGCCAAAAGACATGCTTCCATGCTTTTGCCGGTGCGGTCTCGGTTTCTGTGCTCACTGGCCAATCTCCCGTTGGACGCATTGGCTTAAAGGCCTTGTGTTACGATTTCCGTTGCAGCGAAGCCTACAATTTGAAGGAAATCATCGTCTTTCTCCCGGGGGGCGGCGCTGGATGCGCATTCGCCGGCGGCTGCGTCTGGTTCTCGCTTCGATGATCCGATTCGGTCGCCAGAAACAGGTCAGCGTTTGGTAGGATCGCCGAACGGCTTTAACCATTCCGTTATTACGCAATCCCGGACGGAAGGCGGTTACCCACTTTCTCCTGGAATGCTCTATTGCGGCGGGCCGAAGATGCCCATCTGGGCGCCCCTGGCCACGGATTCGGCCTTGCCGTAGACGCCCGAGGCCGACGCCATGGCCCAGCCATTGGCAACCAGCCAGGCGCCGACATCCTGTTTGCCGAGCGCGCAGGGCGCGGCGATGGCGAAACGGTCGCCATCGGGCGGCAGGACACATTTGAGCGCCCGGCCGCGTAGCCAGGCGTTGAAGGCGGCGCGGGCGCGCTGCCCGCAGGGCCAGACGGCATCGCCGAACGCGCAGGTCCTGTCGGGGGCGATATCGACGGTCCCGCTGATGACCACCTTTCGTCCCATGGCTTCGAAGGCCGCCGACGAGGTGGCGACCGGGCGATAAAGCAGCGTCTCGCGCCAGTCCTGCGGCATCGGCGTCTTCGGCGGCGGGGCGAGGCCAAGCTCGCCGAGCGGGGGGCGGGGCTCGATGCGCTCTATGCCCGACGCCTCGAGCGGCGGCGGCGCGATGAGATCCTCGGCTACCCTGCGCGCCGGCTGGCCGGGCCGCGTGTCATGAGTGGGAACGGGAGGGGCGGGCCGCGCTTCGCTTATCTCCTGGGCCGGCGGATATGAGGGAGGCTCGCTCGCCAGCCGGTGCCTGGACCCGGCGATCAGCAGCGCGCCGGCGACCAGCCCGAGGCTGCCCAGCGTCGTGGCAAGCCGGCCGGTCGATTTCACCTCGCCCACAAGCGCGCCTCGTCGTTTCACCGGATCATACATTAGGCGCTGGCGACATTGCTTGAAAAGCAAGGCGTTGCGTTAAGTCTCGCGCAACCAATGCGGCCTACACTCGGCATCGGACGTCGAGAGGACGACATGACGCGCAAGCCGATACTCTTCTTTGCCTTTCCGGCCCTCGTGCTGTTCCTGCTGGCGGCGGAGCGGACGGCGACATTCCTTCTCGGAACCTATTCGGCAAGCCCTGCCATGTGGCGAATCTGGCTCGAACTGCGGCCCTTCTCGACGATGTTCTGGCAGCAGGTGGATTTCTACCTCGGCGGCTCGATGAGCCTTGACGCCGCCATCATCCTCGCCGCCTCGGCCGCCTGCTGGATGGCCTGCCAGGCGAAGAGATCCGCCGGCTTCTTCCTCGCCAACCACGCCGCGCTGCTGTTCGCCGGACTGATGATCGCGGTCGGCAGCCATTCGGAAACGGCAAGCACGATTGCCACCTTCACCGCGCCGCGCGGCTTCCAGTTCTCGCTGGCGATCGACTTCAGCTGGAAGAACAGCCTGGTGCTGTGCCTAGGCCTCGCGGCCTGCGCCTATTGCCATGTCGCCTTTCTGCGCGAGGCGAAACTGCGCGCCGAAGCCCGCTCGGTCCGCATCCTGGCGCTGCAGCGCGATCTTTAAATAAGCCGTCGGCTTCTGATCGAAACACCTTCCATTATCGCCCGGTGCCGCGTCAGTTGATCTTCTTGTAATAGACCTTGCCGTCGGCTTGCTGGATGCGCTGATAGGACGGATTGGGTCCAAGCGGCGCGACCTTCCGCTTGAACGTAGGCGAGCCGTCGACGGAGTCCGGCTCGGCGGGATTTTCAACTGCCGACGCCTCCGCCACGGTCGTGCCAGCGAAACCGGGCTCGGGCGCGCGAGGCATCTCGGCCTCGGCGGCAGCGGGCTGCCCCTGCTCCAGCCGGGCGATATTGCCGTTGATCTGGCCGAAGCTTGCCTGCAACTGGCGATCCAGCGTTTCGAACCGGCTCTGGAAGCCGTTGTTGACCGTGTCGATGCGGGCGCCGATCCGCTGCTCGAACTGGCCGAGCTGGTCCAGCCGTGCCTCCATTGCCCGAAGGTCGTTGACGCCGCGATAGAGATAGATGGCGGCCGTCACGTTGACGAAGGTGACGAGCGCAGCACCCACCATGACGGCGCCGATGGTTCTCGCCCGGTTCGGCCTGCCCGGCGCCTTTTCCTGTTCGCCAAGCTCGATTGCCGGAACGTCCGGCACGCTGATCATCGTCATTCAACCACCACCTTTGCGCCCACCGCGACGCGCTTGAAGAGATCGATCACATCTGTGTTCGTCAGTCTGAAGCAACCGGACGTGCCGTCGAAACCGACACCTTTGGGATCGTTGGTGCCATGGATGCGATAGAGCGTGTCGCGGCCGTCGCGCGACAGATAAAGCGCCCTGGCGCCGAGCGGATTGTAGGGGCCGGCGGGCACCATCGCCGGCAGTTCCGGCTGGCGGGCGCGCATCTCCTTTGGCGGGCGCCACTCCGGCCATTCGGTCTTGGCCGCTATCCTGACCGTGCCGGTCCAGCCGAAGCCGTCGCGGCCGACGCTGATCTGGTAGCGCAGCGCCTGGCCCTGGCCGGTGACCAGATAGAGCGCCTTCTCTAGTCTGCGGATGATGATCGTTCCCGGCTGCTCGCCGGTCGGGAAGGCGACCGCCTTGCGCAGGCTGGGGCCCATGGCGGGAAGCGGCGGCAGGCTCGATCCGGCTGCGGCGAGATCGCAGGTCGACGCCAGCGCGATGCCGATCAGGCAGGCGCCGGCAAGGTGCGTCGCGATCCGGCGCATTTGCTTTGACGCAATTCCGGACGGAAAACCGCTGCGCACTTTTCCTGGAATTGCTCTAGCGCTGGGCATTGTCCAGCCGCTCCTTGAACATGCGCTTCAGGTCCTTGTTGAAGCGGGCCCGCCCGTCCACCTCGGAAGGCAGGATGGCGCGGTTCAGCGCATCGGCCAGCAGCGCGTTGTCGAGCGCCAGCGACTTGATGTGCGGCGCCTTGAAGATCTTCTCCAGCTCGCTGCGCGAGAAGTGGTTGCCGAACCATTTGCGCTTGTGCTTGTTGGCGACCAGCGTGATCGAGACGGCGTTGCCGCGCAATTCGCGGATCTTCTTGTAGAGTCGCTTGCCTTGCCTGAGCGACGCGACGTTGAGCTCGAAGACGATGAAGATCTCGTCGCTCGTCTGCAGCACCGAATTGTGCCACGCGTCTCGATGTTGGGCAGGTCGATGA
Source organism: Mesorhizobium loti (assembly GCF_001510895.1). Lineage (GTDB taxonomy): Bacteria > Pseudomonadota > Alphaproteobacteria > Rhizobiales > Rhizobiaceae > Mesorhizobium > Mesorhizobium loti_A. The sequence continues at coordinate 61,210 of NZ_LPWA01000115.1, forward strand.
CGATGTCGTCGAAGCGGTAGGCGACGAGGTCGAGCAGCCGGAAGACGAAATCGGCGCCCTGCGGCTCGAACGGCAATTGCGGCCGCTCGAAGGAATAGAGCGTGAGGCCGGAAGGCCGCGACAGCTTGATGACGTCCATCAACTCGACATCGAGCCGGTCCGGCTGGCCGATGATGCCGGCGAGGTCGAACTGGTTGAACTGGTTGAGATAGGCGCCGCAATTGGCGCTCTGGAAGTCGAGGTCGACGAGGCAGGTCGAGGCCGCCCGCTCGGCCGACTTCGAGGCCAGATGCTCCGCCGCCGAGATCGCCAGCGTGGTGGCGCCGGCGCCGCCGCTGGCGGCGATGAAGGTGACGATGCGGCTCTTGGTGCCCTGGTTGCCGGTGTCGTGGAAGGTGACGGCATTGAGCAGCTCCTTGGCATCGAGCGGCTTGTGCAGCCAGTCCGATGCGTTCATGCGCACCAGCACGCGCGTCTGCTCGGAGGAGAGTTCGCCCGAGACGGCGATCAGCGGCACCGAGGCCCACTTCGAGCGCGCCTCGACGATCGCGCTGTCGCCGAGCAGCTCGCCGCTGCCGAGATCGAGGATGATGATGCCCGGCCGCGCATCGACAGGCGACCCCTTCAGGAACTCGACCGCTTCGGAAACCTTGACGTCATAGATCGCCAGGGCATCGAGCCGCGTCGTCACGTCGTGCCTGAAACTCGCATCGGACGAAAACAGCGCGACCTGCTTTCGTTTTGTCGGCAAAACCCTGGTGTCGATGGCGTTCATGGCGAGGTACTCTTTAAATCTTCACCCGTTACAGTACTCAGCATGGAAGGCATGGTCATGTTGCCGAACCCGAGCAACCCACCGAGGAAGAAGAACTGGAAGTTAATGTTCTGCAGGCTGACGGTGATGGTCGGCACCGGGCCGCCCAAACGTGTCTGGTAGCCGAGGCCGGTGGCGGTGTAGGTCACGACGACGTTTCTACGCCGCAAGCCCGGGAAGAAGTGGCACATGCCCGGTCGCTGATTGGCGCCCAAGGCAGGGCAGGCGTCGTTGCTAGTGTTCGCGGTGTCGCCGCGAAAAATGCGGCTGAAGGCGGCGGCGCTGAAGTTGCCGCTGTTGCTGCACGAACCAGTGCCTGCATTGTTATAGGTGCATACAAACGGACCGTAGGCCCCGGCGACCACTGGCGCGCCAGGGCTGGAGGTCGGTGCGGCGGTTGCCAGAGCGCCGGCAACCGGGTCCGAGATCGATGCGAGTCGCGCTCCGATCTCCACGGCCTTGGTGGCGGCGTTCCACTGGTAGAAGGCATAGCCGAAATCGACGAAGCCGAGGGTGAGCGAAAGCAGCAACGTCATGGCGATGGCCATTTCGACCATCGTTGCTCCGTCCTCCGATCTTGCGAACCGCTTCAGCATCATCAAAACCGGATCAACCGCTCCTGATGGCTGGCGTTAAGCGTGATCGGCCCGAGGTTGAGCAGTGACAGCAGGCCGACGCCGCTATAGGCGAGGGTGCCCGATGCCGTTACGATGCAGACCTGCGAGGTTGTAGACAGATAGAGCACGGTACCGGTGGTGGGATCGACCGCGTTTTTGCAGGTGGTCGGATCGGCGATGGTGACCGTTACGTTGGCTGTCTGCCAGCCGAAGACGCGTGCGGGTGGGGTCCCCGTCACATTGCCGAACACGGCAATATTCGTGGCAATCTTGGCGCAATCAATCGCAGCGAGCCCGGCATTAGTGTAGAGCTGGCTATTGCAGCGCGCGGCGAAACGCGCCCCATCGCTGAGGCCAGCCTCCATCAAAAGCTTGTCATGGATGAGGTTGCCGAACTCGAGCACACCTGCCGAGATGAGGAACATCAGCGGCGCGACGACCGCCAGCTCGACCAGCACCGTGCCGCGCTCGTCACGGTGGAAACGGTTGAGGGTGCGTGACAACAAGCTCGCCATCGCCGTCACCGGTAGAGCTGCGATTCATCGCGCAGGAAACTGTCGAGCGTTCCAGCGCCACCCCGTCCAGTGATATCGACGAGTTCCACGAACACAGACCCACCCGCATTGGCGCCCGGAACGGGCTCCGTCAGGAAGAAGCTGGCAAAGGCCTCGACGGGTAGGTTGGTGCTATTGCCGTTTAGATTGTTACCGGCGGCTTGCAGCGCATTACAGTCAAGGATCGCGCCGTAGATCAGCCTGCGATCGACTGAAGTAACCGGTGGTTGGCAGGCGCTCGGCGACGTTCCCACCTCACCGCCAGGCGACGTTACACCGACCATCGACTGCGCGAGCGATGGTGGCGTGGACGGGAGCGTGCCGTTCGCCAGAGCCTCGCGTTCGTATTTATAGACTTCGTAGCGCGTTGGCGTGGAATTGTTCCATGAACTGGGGTACGCCGCGCCGGCGCCATAATTGGTTTGCCAATACTTCCCGGCCCCAAGCAACTGATAGTTTCCAGCCCCCATGCGTCCGCCCATATACGGGGTAGTAAGGTCCCTAGGCAGCGCCTTGGTGCCGGGTGCGTTAAACGTCAGTTGGTTGTACGAAGGGCACTGACTGGCATTCCCATTAGACTTTATTGCGCCCTTGCGTACATTTTCGGCCGGTCCATACTCTGGGCTGTTGAAAGCATTGCCGCTAGCCTTGATACCGAAACGAACGTTGAATGCGTCCTGAACGGGGCCAGTATTCTGGCCGGTCTTAGTACTCACGCCTTGTGCCGAGTAGCAGCCGATCGGCTTTGAAGTGGCGATCGTTTGAGCCAGTGCCTGCGCGCCATTGCCGACGCCGTCTGGTGGCTGCAGGAAGCCGAAATTGCCGGGGCCATAGGCGGCATTGTTGCCCACTAGCCGAAGTTCGATCAGACGGCGACGGATGGCCGGATCCGACACGGCCTGTTCGAGCGTCACTCCGCCCGCGGAATTGGTGCCGTTCACCATCTCATAGGGGTTGCACATGAAAACGGGTGTGTAGTTGCAGACGCCCGAAGTGAAGCCAGCGACAGATACGCCGCCAACGGTGAAGCTGTCGTTGGCTGTGTTGCCGGAGTTGAATGACACCGGAAACATCGAGGTAAAGCTTTCCGGTTGCGCGATGACCTGGATGAAACGAGTGACGGCGCTGACGCCGCATAGTTGGCCGACGTGATCGGACTGGCATCGCTGGCCGGCAAGCTGGACAGGAAGCACCAGGAGATCTGCCCTTTGGACCGGCATGCGGAATAGGTCGGGTTGACGCTAACACTTCCGGTGCCAGTGGTCAGCGCAACCCTCCCACCGTCCGAGAACCGCGTGCTGTTGGCAACAAGATTATTCAAAGCGTTCTCGGCTCGGGTCCAGGCATCCGACCTGCCGTTTAGTTCGGCCGCGGCAGCCAGTGCGAGCGCATCGGTGCCCTTCTGCATGTCGTTATGCAGGTTGTTGGCCCGGCTCATGTCTATGGCGAGCACCGAAAGACCGATGATCGCCGGCAGCATGATACTGACGAGGATCAGCGCTATGCCTCTCTGATCACGCCAGAATTTGCGTATGATCCTCAACATGGCCCTACTCTCTACCCTTCGGCCAGGCTCCTCGTATGCCCTCTACACCGCATCCTTTGTTCAATTCGCTGGGCCTGTTGCCCCCGAAGGTCCGACATTCACGGTCATATTCGTTGCCGGCGCCGCCGACCCAACTGGCGGAAGCTTGTATTTCTGGACGATGCCGACAGAACGCGCGCCGTCGCCTTCAATCTTCGTGTTGTTCGAAGCCGGATTGTACGGATCGACCGTCTGCAGAAGCTGGTTGGCTTTCTGCGAGTCGCCCGACGCCAAGGTCATCGTGTCGTAATTGTGCAAATAGTCCGCCGCGCAGCCCGCTAGCAGGCTGGAGCCGAGAAGGACGAGCAGGAGCTTATTTCTTGACATAGACCAGCTTGTCCTTCGATTTCACGTCCAGCATGTGGCCATAGGGGCCGGTGACGCCGTCGCCGTGCTCATATTTCCTGATCATGTCCTTGCTGACTTCGAGCTGACCGAGCAGGAAAAGCTCCGGATCGTTGGCGGGCTTGGTCTTGTCGAAAGGCGTCGCCAGCTGCTCGCCGGGCTTCACCGGCCGCACCAGATGCGGCGTGACGATAACGACCAGCTCCGTTTCTTCTTTCTGCGTGCTCGAATTGTGGAATAGCGCACCGATGATCGGCACCTGGCCCAGCCACGGCACCTGGTCCTGGAGCCTGGTGTTCTTGCTGGAGAGCAGACCGCCCACGGCAAAGCTCTGGCCGTCGCGCAGGTCGACCACGGTCGCCAGCTTGCGGTTGGTGAAGATCGGGTCACCCGCAGGGGTGAAACCGGTCAGGTCGCTCACTTCCGGTGCCAGCTTGATATGAATCTTGCTGTCGTCGAGCACTACCGGCGTGAAGTTTAGATTGACGCCGAACTGCTTGAACTGGATTTCGACTTCGCCTTGCGCGTTGACGCTACGGATAGGCACTTCGCCGCCTGCGTTGAAGCTCGCGGTTTCGCCGGAAACTGTTGTGAGGTTCGGTTCAGCCAGAAGCCGCACCACTCCTTTCGACTCCAATGCTTCAATGATAAGATCGACCTTGACGTTGCTGTCGATCACGCGGGTTATCAGCGCGCCGAACGGACTTGCAGTGGACAGCAGACCGCTCACAAGATCGCCAGGCCCGAGCACCACGCCATTCTTATCTACTGCGGCGACGCCGGTGCCGGTTCTTGTCGTACCACTCCCATTTGTGCTCCTGATCGACACGCCGAGATCGCGGCCGGCATTGCGCTTGGCTTCCAGGATGCGCACCGAAAGGTTGACCTGCTCGCTGTCGTCGATCGTCACGGCGTTGATGATCGAGTCGGGGCCGTATTGCTGCGTCACCTCGACGATCTGCGCCAGCGTCGCCGCGTCCTTGACGTGGCCGCTTAGCCGAACCTTGCCGTTGATCGAGCCGATCTCGATGCGTGCCCGCGGCGCCACCTGGCGGATCGCGGCCGCCATATCGCTGACATCCTGCCCGACCTCGATCTGGATGGCGCCCAGCGAGCGCTTGTCCTCGGAAAACAGATTGACCGTGGTGGTGCCGAGGCTCTTGCCGATGATATAGAGCGTCTTGTCGGTCATCGGCTGCGCGTCGGCGATTTTTTCATCGCCCACGACGATGTCACCCAAGGTAGCATTGACTTGGAGTGTGACGGATTGCGACACCGGCACGAAGACGCGGTGTAGCGACGGGCTAGATACGTCAATGAAGCGGTCCGCGGCATGAACCGCGGGGCTCATCAACGGCAACACAATACAGGACCACGCCAGAGTGGCGGCGGCCAGTGATCCCCTAAAAATACGCATCTAGACCGTCCCCCTCGCAGACCCACCCGGATCCCCCTAATCCGAAATGCGCCGTTCGCTATCTTTGTCGTGGCACGTCGTATGTTTCGAGCTTCACGCCGCGAAACACGCCGATTGTAGCGCGGGCTGGCGGTTCTGGCTGCACATATTTGACCACTTCCTTTACAACTTCCTGCACTTGTGGTGCTGGTGCCACAGCGGGGGTGGGCTTTACCTTGCTCAATTTATCGATCTGGCTTCCAACGCGTTCCACGGCCTGAGCCAGCCCGTCGATTTTCTCATTCGCGCGCTTGCGCTCCTCAGCAGCCGCAGCGTCGGCAGCCTTCTGCCTCTCGAGTTCAGCCTGCCGCTTGGCGACATCCTCGGGCGTATCGCCGGTGAGATCCGAGAGCGTGATGCGCTCGGTTGTCTCGCCTTTACTTGCTGCTGCCTGGCGAAGCGCCAGCGACAACTGGCCGGCGCCGGCGGCGAGCGTCAACTTCTGTGCATCCTTCGTATTGACCTCAACGGTGACTGCTTTCACAACAGTCGGATTATCCTTGCTTTCGTCGGCAACCTGGTCGACGGCAAGCACCTTGACACTCTGCAGCAAGACGTCGACGAAACTCTTGTCGGGACCTTCGTCGCTGTGGACGTTGCGGGTCAGCAGTACATCGACGCGATCGCCTGGGAAAACGAAACCGGCAACGCCGAGTACATCGTTGACGCGGATCGAAACAGCCTTCATGCCTTCGCCGAGGACTGCCGAAAGTGTCGCGCGTTGACCTGGGCCAGTGATCTTGGAGGCCAAAATCGGTTCATTGACACTGATCGTCTGCAACGCTTGACGCGTGCCGTTTCCAGCGAGGGCGTCTTTGATCGTCTTAAAGGCACCTGTCGGCACTGCACCTGCCGACCAGGGAATTTCCCGCAACGTGTCGACGCTCAGTGCGTCCCCGAACTTCAGCGGGGCCGCCGCAACCACAATACTGCTCGCTTGTACACCGTTCGACTGGGCCAGCACGCTACGCTGGCTGGCCAGCCAGATGTTTACGAGCACGACCGCCAGAACGCCGAATATACCGGCAAGAACGATCATTATGAGTGTATTAGCGCGCATTTACCCCAAGCCCCAAAATCCCTTCAGGCGTTCATCTGTTCATCACTTAGCTTCAGGCCCGGGCTTGCGACCCGGGCCTGAAATGTTTGACCCGTCAACCAGCCGCAGCCGGAGCACAGGCAGCTTGGTGGCAGTGGCGATCAGAGCGGTGCAAAGGCCGGTGAACGCGCCTGTGACCCAAGTACCAATGCCGAGGATGACCAGGATGGCCGCTGCAGCGATGATTCCGACCAGGATGGAATATTCGACCATAGCAGCGCCGTTTTCGTCGTCGCGGAACTGCCGGGCCATCGTCATGAGCTTGTTCATGCCAATTTCTCCCTTTGGAGGTTTGAACCCGACGAGACAGAGCCAAGGAATGAACCCCATACCCAAGCATCCCCCGTCGAATTCAATCCTTGTCCCGCAAAAAAGCCGAGTCAAACGGATTAACAGTTCTTTAACCCTCCAATACTCGATCTGAGACTTTCTCAATTCTGACAACGGCTTGATTCGCTTCGATTTTCAAGCGATCTTAACCATTCGTTCACAATTCGGCCATGGCCGTGCCCGTGGGGCAACACATTAGAGGTATGACATATATATTTATATTAAACGGGTTAGTGGTGCTGTCGAGCTGTGTTGCGACAAAGGTCCTAGGACTTTGGTCGGCGAGCCTGAAGTGATCAGAAATAAAACGATTTCTAACATCGCTATTTTTTAACTATGTCTCGAGTAATACGTCCAGTGTGTCCTCCAGGCCGCTTGTGCCTCTCGTGGTTAACGCTTAGTTTCGATGTCGGGGAAAAATCGCAAGGGGCCGCGATATGTTGGGTCGCTTCATCAAAGGGCCGAACGAACAGAAGACGACGCAGCCGGTGCCGGTCGTCGCGTCTTTGAATGGGGCGGCAAGCGCCCCTGCGGCAGAAGCCGAACAGAATGACGATTTCCTGACCCTCAAGGTCGAGCTGCACCGGCATCTTATTGACAGGTTCAATCTGACTGCCCTCGAAAATGCTTCCAAGGACGAGATCCTGAATGAGATACGGCCGATCGTGCGCGAGTTCGTGCGCGGACGAAACGTTCCGCTCAACGCGCGCGAGCTCGATCAGCTGACCAGCGACACCGCTGACGAGATGCTAGGGCTTGGCCCGATCGAGCCTCTGCTCAAGGACGACTCGATCGCCGATATTCTGATCAACACTCACAACCATGTCTTCATCGAACGTCGCGGCGTGCTCGAGGAGACCTCGATCCGCTTCCGCGACGAGGCGCATCTGCTGCGCGTCGTCAACAAGATCGTTTCCAATATCGGTCGAAGGGTCGACGAGTCCGCGCCGATGGTCGATGCGCGCCTGGACGATGGCTCGCGCGTCAATATTGCCGTGCGCCCGATCTCGGTGGATGGCCCGCTGGTGTCGATCCGCAAATTCTCCAAGCATCCCTATTCGCTGGAGAGGTTGATCGCCTTCAACTCCATCCGCCCGCCGATGGTCGATATGCTGCGCATCGCCGTGCAGGCGCGCAAGTCAATCCTGGTCTCGGGCGGCACCGGCAGCGGCAAGACAACGCTGCTGAATGCATTGTCGAGTTACATCCCGGCCAAGGAACGGCTGATCACCATCGAGGACGCAGCGGAACTGCAGCTGCAGCAGCCGCATGTTGGCCGATTGGAAACGCGGCCGCCCAATGTCGAGGGCAAGGGCGAGGTTCGCCAGCGTGAATTGGTCAAGAACGCGCTGCGCATGCGGCCGGATCGCATCATCGTCGGCGAGGTGCGCGGCGAGGAGGCCTTCGACATGTTGCAGGCCATGAACACCGGTCATGAAGGCTCGATGACCACCATCCACGCCAACACGCCCCGCGATGCCATATCGCGCCTTGAGCAAATGGTCGGCATGGCCGGAATGCCGATGACGAACGAGTCCATTCGCGCCCAGATCGCCTCAGCCATCGACATCATCGTGCAGACGCAACGTCTTTCCGACGGCGGTAGGCGGGTTATTTCCATATCGGAACTGACGGGTATGGAGGGCAACGTCGTCCAGTTGCAGGAAATCTATCAATTCATCAAACGCGACGTTGGCGCTGATGGCTCAATCATCGGCGAGTTTCGCGCCACCGGCGTTCGTCCCCGCTTCGCTCCTGAGGTCGCCACGCTTGGTCTTCATTTCGGCAAGGACGCCTTCAACCCCCAGGTTGCCCTCTAATGCTTAGCGGACAGGCGCTCCTTTATTTTATCTATGTCGTAGCGGCCGCCTCCGTCATTCTTGCCGGTGAGGCATTCTATCTTTCGCTGTCCAGTCGACGCTCACGAATCGTTGCGGTCAACCACCGTCTGCGCCGCCTTGCCGACGACGCGCCGGCCGAGGGGACCTTGCAAGGTTTGTTGCGCGAACGCGGCCTGACGGACTCGGGAGACTTTGTCTTCGGGTTAGTGTGGCTGAACCGGCTATACACACAGTCGGGCGTCCGGGGAAACCCTTTGACTTTTGCAGCGTCATTTCTTCTCGCCGGTCTGGCGCTGGCGCTGCTGCTTTGGTTCCTCATCGGTATCGCCGCACCAGCAGCCTTCTGCGTCTTCCTATTCGTGGGATTTGTAACGCCGCTTCTCGTTCTGCGGCGAGCCCGCAATAAGAGGATCCAGAAGTTTGCCAAGCAATTGCCCGATGCACTGGACATGATCGTTCGTTCATTGCGCGCGGGCCACCCTGCCTCGGTCGCTATCGGTCTTGTCGCCCGTGAAATAGTGGATCCGCTTGGCACGGAATTCGGTATCGTCGCCGATGAAATCACCTTTGGGCTCAGTATGGAGCAGGCGGTTAGGAAACTCTCCGAACGGGTCGGTTTCGAGGGGCTTCATTTATTGTCCGTATCGTTGTCAATCCAGTCCAAGACGGGCGGCAATCTCACCGAAATCCTTGCCAATCTCTCGTCGGTCCTGCGCGAAAGGCAAAAGCTGCGAATGAAAATCAGAGCCCTTTCCGCGGAAGGACGCGTCTCCGCATGGATCATCTCGCTTTTTCCAGTCGTGATGTTCCTTATCCTGCAGCTCATTGCGCCAGCCTACTACGGAAATATTTGGGGTAATCCCGCAGTGCTGCCAGTATTCGTGATTTTCGGAACATGGGCTCTACTGGGCGACTTCATCATGTATCGTATGGTTACGTTCGACTTCTAGGAGTGAGTCATTAACGTGCTTTTGAACGACCTGTCTTTTCTGGTCTCCATGGCGGTTTTTGCGGCGGCGGTAGCATTGTTTTTGTTCGCAGCGCTGGTGTTCCTGCCGGCAATGCAGACGCGCAGGCTGGTAGCGGACAGCCTCGTCGGCGATGGTCCGATAGACCGCCGCTCGATTTTGGGCCAGGACCAGCGAGCGAAGATTGCGGCACAAAAGCCTGTCGACGCCTACTTCAAATCGATCGAGAAGGAACGCACCGAGCCGAGTGCTCTCGAAGCCAAGCTCTTTCGTGCTGGATTCTACCAGTCAAGTGCGCCGCTCATCTATACACTCTGCCGGCTTGGTGCCGTCTGCATAGGCTTTCTTGTTGTCTACGCATTGCTTTCTCGGATACTGCCAGAAAAATTGCCGGCGTTTATTCCAGTTGCGGGCGCTGCACTATTTGGGCTTGCCTGCATCGTTATCCCCAGCATTATGCTCGACCGCTTCGAGAGGACGCAGAAGCAGATCTATCGCCGTTCGTTCCCCGATTTCATGGACATGATGATCACCTGCGCCGATGCTGGCATGAGCCTGGAGGCGGCGGTCGAGCGGGTGAGCCAGGAAATGGCTGCTACTCACAAATGGCTGGGCATCCAGCTTGCGATCATGAATTTGCAGCTGCGGGCTGGCAAGCCGCTGCGCGAGGCGCTGCGTGAACTGGCAGACCGCATCGGTCTCGACGAGGCAAAGGCTCTAGCCGTGCTCTTCCGGCAGTCTGAAGAGCTCGGCACCAGCCTGACGGAGGCCTTGCGCGTCTACAGCGCCGAGATGCGAAGCCAGAGGATACTTCAAGCGGAAGAGCGCGCCAACGCCTTGCCGGTCAAGATGATGATCCCACTGGGGCTTTGCATTTTCCCGGTCGTGATGATGGTCATTATGCTGCCCGTGATCATTCGCATGAAGGGCATTTTCTTCTAGCCGGTCGCATGATTAGCCTCTAAAACAGAGTCGGGGATTCGTGGGACACACAATGATACGGCCAAAGCGCCTCGCAGTCGTGACCAGCCTGCTGCTTATTTTCCTTGCGGGCTGCCAAACGAACGACATCGCCAACGGTGTTGTCCGCACCAACGAGCCTGCCAAAGGTGACTATACCGCCTTTGGTGATGCCTTCGACGGGCTGAAGACAGTGAGCGATGTCGATTACTATGCCTCGGACCAGGCGGTTACCGAGGCCAAGACCCAGTTCCGTTCCGAAAACTACGGCAATGCGGGCGCTGTTCTACAAGGCGACGCGGCTGGCGCCGAATGACGGTGTCGCCTGGCTGGGCCTTGCCGCGTCCTGCGATCGCATCCGGCGCTTTGACCTCGCCGATCTCGCCTATGGCCGCGCCTACCGGCTGCTTGGCGCGACACCGGAATATTACAACAACGTCGGCTATTCCTACCTGCTGCGCGGCAAGCTGCAGGAGGCGCGGACGAATTTCCTCAAGGCCTATGAGCTTACGCCCAACGATCCGACCGTGGCCAACAATTTGAAGCTGTTATCGTCCAGCGTGCAGAACATAGAGCGATCATGAGCCTTTTGCTTGCTGCATCACTGGTGTTCAAAGCGCTGACCATCCTGCTGTTGGCGCGGATCGCCTGGGCCGATTTTACAACGCAGAGGATATCCAATCGCGATGTGCTATTGCTGCTTTGCCTAGGACTTGGGGCGCTGCAGTTTCAGGCTTTGCAGACGGGCTCGTGGCTGCAAATGGGGATCAGCGCACTCGGCGGCCTCATCCTGTTCGTTGCCTTTTTCCCGTTCTGGCTCTCGCGCAAGGTGGGCGCTGGCGATGTGAAGCTCATGAGCGTCACGCCGTTTTTGATTGGTGCAAACAATCTTGCAGTTTTTTCCATCCTCCTGCTGGCTTTCGCGATCGTCACGGCAGCATTAGTCAAGAATCCCTTTCTGCTGCCTGCGGGAATGTTTCGCCACTACCTGCAGCATGTGGACCGAAAGGGCGTTGTGCCATTCGGCGTGCCGATATCGGCCGCTGCGATGTGTGCGCTAGGTCTGCAAATCTATCACGCCCTGATAGTGGCGAGCAGTTCCGGGATATTGGAGCAGCTGAACTAAGCTCGGTTACCCTTGGCTCAGCGCAAGCTCGCCATGCTGTCGCATTCAAAGGCAGTACCACAGCAAATGCGAAGGAGGCGCTATGTGGATTAAGCGCCAAAACCGTGATCACCGAAAGGGTCGCCGTAGTCGGAGCGAGGACCCGAAGGAGAGAAAGAACGCTAGGCATTCCGTCGTTATAGGGCCATTGGCTTACCTATTCGTTAAGGTGGCTTGACGTTAACCCTCTATTAACTACGCGCTTGCCTGCTCCAAACGAGGATGCTCATATGGGCACTGGGGGGCTGACAATGCTAACCGAAGATTTTATCGGCCGCATCGCTATCGTTATCATTATGACGATTTTGGTTATTTTTACTGGTGCGACTTTAGTAACTCAACTACAGCAAAGTTCGCATGCAAGCTTGCTAGCTGTGCTGACTCAAACAGCTTCCACAATATTCCTAGGCCTCCAGCTTCTGATGACGATCAGCCGAATACCCCCAAAGGGCACCGCCAGGGGCATCGGGCCTAGAGTTGCGTCGGTAGGTGGCGCCTTCGTGATGCTGGCAGCAATGCTTTTGACGCCAGCATTCGACAACGAAATAGCACAGATTTTAGCTCTCTGCTTGATTTTCGGAGGAACGGTCGGTTCAATTTTTTGTCTGTACTGGCTCGGCCGATCGTTCTCTATCATGGCTACAGCCCGACGTCTAGTTACCACAGGTCCATACTCGGTAGTCCGACATCCCCTCTACGTCTGCGAAGCTGGGTTTGTTCTAGGAATAGTCATTTCGCACTTATCGGTGACGATAATAGTGATTGGCGTCCTCCAGTTTATACTCCAATACAACCGTGCCAAAAATGAGGAAGCCATCCTGCGGCAAACCTTCCCCGAGTATGATGAGTATGCCCGGCGCGTCCCAATGCTGGTGCCACGGTTTTTCATGAGCTCGAGCCGGCGTCCCGTCAGAAGTCGCTGATTGCCAGCTCGATCCGTGGGTGAGGGGTTGGCTTCGCCGGAGAATTCAAAACCCAGCCGTCTGCTTCTCCACCAGCTTCAGTCTACCCTTTTCCACCTTGAAGAACGGCATCGATCTTTGGCTCGAGCCGTCGGCGCGGAAGCGGAACAGGCCGGTCGAGCCGCGGAAGCCGCTCGTGTTCTCCAGCACCTGCTTGGAGAAACCGTTGGGGCCGACCGAGCTCGCTATGCCCGCCGACAGCGCCACCATGTCATAGGCGTAGGCGACGTTGACGTCGGGCTGATAATTGTAAGTCGCCTTGAAGCGGTCGGCGATCGGTCCGGTCTCGCCCTGGTCGAGCGTCGCGATATAGGCGCCCTCGTAGAGCGGATCGATCGGGCGCTCCAGCCAGCGGTCGGTGCCGATCAGGCTCACGGCCTTGCCCGGAATGCCTTTCGCCTTCAGCGCCGCAAGCACGGCCGTGGGGCTGCTGTCGCCGCTGGCGACGACAATGGCGTCGGGCGCCTCCACCAGCGAGCCCATGTCGGATACCACCTTCGCGCCGTCCGACGCCGAATAGGGAAGCGTCACGGCAAGCGTCGCGCCATAGATGCTGAGCGCGTTGGTGACGCGGGCCTCGATGGCACCGGAATTCGCGCCCGCCGGCACCATGAGCACGAATTTCTTGGCGCCCTTGCCGGCGACGGCGGCAGCTCCCGCGGCCGCGCTGTCGGCCTCGCTCAGCCGCACCGAATAGACGCCCGGGCCGCCGGCGAAATTGTCGGCCAGCGCCAGCACCGGCGGCCGCTGCGTGCCCGAGAGCTTGGCAAGGTGCTGCGCGGCCGCAAGCTCTGCCGGCCCGATGACGGCCTTCGCGCCGCCCGAGGTGATCGCCTTCACCGCCAGATCCTTGGCGTAGCCGCTGTCGCCGCGCGTGTCCTCGATCGTCAGCGTCACCAGCTTGTCGCCGAGGTCGCTCATCGCGAGGCGCGCGGCATCATACATCTTCCTGCCGTTCTCGCCCGCGCTGCCGGAGGCCGACAGCGGCAAAAGCATCGTTATCTTCGTCGAGCCCGTGCCGAGCGTCAGATCTCCCTTCGGCGCGGTGCTCGCCGCGGGACTGCTGGGTGAGGGGGCAGGCGCCGGACTGCCGGCCTGGCTGCCAGGCGCTGCGATCGCCGAGGGATCGAGCACCTCCGATGCGCTCTTCTTCGACTGGCAGCCGGAGACGGCCGCGACAGTAACGAGCGCGAGCGCCAAGCTTCGCGGACACCGGCGTTGGAAATCGGTTTGCCGCGCCGCGCCGGCATACGCGTCAGCCGGCGCCGGGCACGCGGAGGCAATCGCCTCCGCCCAGGCTCTCATGATCATCATCGAGGCCGATCGGCGCAGCGTTCGACCGTCAGCTCAGTGCATGTACTCGACCATGCGGTCGTGGAAGCACTCGCACTTGTTGAGGTAGTCCTCGTCCTTGTAGTTCGTCTTGAGGTAGCCATAGGCCTTGCCGCAGGCGACCTTGGCTTCCGACGCCCAGACGAAGGCCGGGCGCGACGAGTTGATCCATTCCGGGCTGTTGGCGACGGCGATGGACTCGTCCATCAGCTTCACCACCCGGTCCTTGAGCTCGACCATGTTGTCGGTCAGCACCAGGTCCGACGTGCCGACGGCGCGGCAATAGTTCACCGCCGGTTCGCCGATGATGTCGGCCGCAAAGCCCGTCGATCCGGCCAAAAGCAACGCCGTGGCCGAAGCCAGAAGTTTTGCACCACGCTTCATGTAAGTCCCCTCTCCAAATTACCAATTCATGGTTCGCTAATGCATAGCACGGGAGCACGGCCGCGCATAAACACTAAATCGTGGCTTGATGCTGTGTATTGGTCGTGTCATCGTACAATATCGTGATCGTGCCCGCGGCAGGCGCGTTCGTGATTTGCGCAACGTCCACGAAGTTCGCCCCGCCGGTAGTGCCGTTAGTGTCCACGCTCAGTGTGTTCGTGCCGCTGTCGTAGTGGACGTAGTCGTTGATGTTTGCGCCGGGCGCCGTGTCGAACAGTGCGGTCAGGTCGATCTTATCGCCTTCGGCGCTGTGGTAGTCGGTGATTAGGTCCTTGATGTCGAGACTGTCGAGCTTGAACGTGTCGGCTCCCGTCCCGCCGGTAGCGTATCCTGGCCAGTTCCGCCGATCAGCGTGTCGTTGCCGGCGCCACCGACAAGCGTGTCGGCGCCACCTTCACCCTTGAGCGTATCATTGCCCAATCCGCCCGCCAGGTAGTTGGCGCCGGCGTTTCCGAACAGATAGTCATCACCGTTGCCGCCGATCAATCCTTCGATGCCCGTCAGCGTGTCTCCCTGGGCATCGCCGCCGCCGATCGTCCCATCCCCGGGATTGGTCGAGAATGCCGCCGGATTCGCATGCCCGTCATCGGCCAGGTTGATTGAAATGGCTGTCAGGCTACCGGTGTAATCGACAATGTCGGTTCCGGCGCCACCCGAGATCGTGTCTGTATGCGTGCTGCCGGCTATCACGTCGTTTACCGTTCCAGCAAAGCCGGGGAGGATGAAGGATCCGCCCGAGCTCGCCGCCACCTGGTGGATATCCAGGGACTGGGTTGCGCTGACGTCTCCGTCCCCGTCGACAGCACTGACCTGGAAATGCAACGTCGTGTCGGACGGGAGGATCGTTTGCGAGATATTGACAGAAGCCAGCCTCATTTTGGCACCGGGATCCCCGGTTATGGAAATCAGGTTGAAGTCGATCGAAGGATCGATAACCAGATGTCCGTTGACGACCGTAGCCGTTCCGTTTTCTGTCTGGTTGGTCACGGAATTGGTCGCCGTCCAATGAACGGAGCCAGAGCCGTTGTTCACGTTGAAATCGAGACTGCCGATGAGTTTTGGGTTCAGTGTCGGGGCATCGTTGCCCGCGGTGGCAGACGTGTGAAACTCCATGGTGAAGTTTTCACCGCCGTCGATGAACTGATTGTCGACGCCAAAGCCTTGCGTCGATGAATTGACGCCGTTGCCGGTGCCGGTGAACTCGATCAAGCCGTCCGGGGTTTCGAGGAAAGGTGTCGGACCGCCTGGCGACAACCCCGTCAGGGTTTGAGTGACCGTCGTTGCAGCATCAGGCGTGATAAGCGCGAAAGCGTAGGTGCCGTCAGGGTGGACGGTCAGCGAATAGATATCCGTTCCGGTGGAGGACTCCGCCAGCAGCACCGTCGTGCCATCAGCCTGTACCGTCGTGGTGTAACTGACTCCGGTGGTCGCCGGTCCGGTTATGTTGAAGTGGTTGACGCCGTCGGCGCCCGCCGCGAAGGCGAATAGGCCATTAACGGATCCGACCTCGTTGGGGATGGTGCCAGGAGTGAAGGCTCCGAGCGTCGGCCCGTCATCATCGAAAGTGACCTGGTTCGACACATCGGCCGTGTTGCTCTTGGCCATATCGTGGTCGCCATCCGTGACGGTGACCGTCACGCCGAGGCTGCCGCTGGCCAGCGTCAAGGTCTCGTCATAGCTGTTGTAGCTGTTGGCGGCCGTTGCTTCGGCCGGATGATCCAGCGACAGATACTGCTCAACCGTGACCGCGCCTGTCGTGGCGTTGATCGAGATTGCGAAAGCCGCCTGGCCGTTGAACGTACCGCCCGACACAACGCCGACAACTGTGCCATTGGCCAGCTGCTGCAGGCTGATCGCCGAGCCGTCGGTCAGCGTCAGGCCCGAATTGGCGTTCGTCACCGTCAGCGCATAGGCCGTGCTGCCCGAAGCGGCGGGACCATCCGCTCCGAAGGCCGCGTTTACCGTCACCAGAGCTCCAACGCTCGTCGCCGTCGAGATGTAGCCCGAGCCCGAAACATCGGGATCGTCGCCCTTTACGATCACGCCGGTGTCGATCGTGGCGACGCCGCTCGAGGTCGCTGTCTCGTCAAGCGCGACTTTGACCGCCGCAGCTGCCGTCACCGATACCGACGGGATGTCGTCATCGAAGCCGATATTGCCGCCGAGATCGGTGCTGACCGTCGAGGTCGCCTGGTCGTTGTCGCCGTCCGTCACCGTTGCCGTCGCCGACAGCGACACCTTGCCGGCGGCAAGGTCGATATGGAAGTTGTCGTTGGAGGTGTTGAGGCTCTCGGGCAGGTGATCGATCTGCTGGTACTGGGTCAGCGTCACCGTGCCGGAGGCGTCGACCGAGATCTTGAAGATGTCGCCATACGAGTTCTGGCCTACGACATCGCTGCCGACCTTGACCAGCGTGATCGCCTCACCCTGGCTGGTCAGGCCCGAGACCGCGTTGGTGACGTTGAGCGTATAATTGCTGATCACCGTCGAGCCGGCGCCGTCGGCGCCATAGCTCGGCGTCACCGCCGCCAGGAAGGCGGCCGCGAAGCTGGCGGTTGCCGTGTCGGAGTTGCCGCCGATGGTCTGGGCGTCCTGCGTCACCAACGTGATGGCGCCGTCCGCGACCGTGCCGACCGTCAGCGACGGGATGTCGTCGTCGAAGCCGATATTGCCGCCGAGATCGGTGCTGACCGTCGAGGTCGCCTGGTCGTTGTCGCCATCGGTCACCGTCGCCGTCGCCGACAGCGATACCTTGCCCGCGGCAAGGTCGATGTGGAAGTTGTCGTTGGAGGTGTTGAGGCTTTCGGGCAG
>NZ_LPWA01000116.1 GCF_001510895.1 Mesorhizobium loti
TTGTTGAAATCGTTAGCGAAAAATCGGGGCCGTTTTAACGCCTAAACCTAACCGCCACATGACATTTTGCCGTTTGAAGTCGGGAAGTAAAAGCGACAGCGACCGAGGTTTTGGTGCGCTTGGACGAACGCCTGGCGCGGTCTTCGGTTCGAGAGGGTTGGATCGAGCGGCAGAATTTCGCCGATGCCGCGGCAGCACTCTGGCTCGAGGGCGAGCTCGTCCACCTTGAGGACCTTGTCCTGCACGACGCCCACATGGACGTGCGCGCGCCCACCCACGAACTGACCCGCGCACATGCCGTGCTTCGTGCTCGCCGTCAGATCTTTGCGCGGGCCGCCGACTGGGCGCTCGGCCGCGAAGGCCTGCGCCAACTGACGGGACGTGGCACCACGCCGGGACCGGCGGAGGAAGGCCGGCACGCAGGGGAGCGTGCGCCGGGGGAACTCGGGGTTGAAGAGGCGGATGAGACGGATCCGCTGGCAGCGGAGCTGGCGGCGATCGACGCGGTGCTCGAACGAGCGACCAAGGTGCTGGAGGGCGGGGCGGCGCCGGCCCGCAAGGCGACAACGTCGCAGCCTGATCGACCATCCCTGGTCTATGATCTCGACTGGGATGAGGGCGCGAGGCTCGCCGAATGGCAGGCCGTGGCCGCCGAGACGCGCCAGCAGCCGGTGGTCTTGCGCGCGGCGGTCCTGCTCGATGCGTGGCACGAAATCGAAGTGCTACAGCATGCTGGCTGGCTTGGACCGCTCCTGGTTGGTGCGCTCCTGCGGCAGGAGGGGGTCTCGGCAGGCCATCTAGCCAGCCTGCATGTCGGGGCCAAGAACATTTCACGGGAGCGCCGGCGGGCACGAGCGCGAAACGACCGCTTGCTGGCGTTCGTCGATGCCATCCAGGACGCAGCGCTGAACGGACTGAAGGAGCACGATCGGCTGGTCCTGGCGAAGAACCAGATGGAGCGGCGGCTGCGTGAGCGCCGCGCCAACTCGAGACTGCCAGCCCTGGTCGAGCTTGTGCTCTCGCGGCCGCTCGTCGCCACCGGCATGATTCAGGATCGGCTCAAAGTCTCAAAACAGGGTGCGCTCAATCTCGTCGGCGAGCTTGGCTTGCGCGAGATGACGGGGAGAGGGAGGTTTCGGGCGTGGGGGATAGTGTAGGCTCGCTCGACAGATTCTTTTAGGCTTTACGAAATTATCGAACTTGACGAACTTGCTGACTGCAACCAAATTGGTGACAAGCAGGAGTTCTCAAATGGCCGCGCCAAAACGAACAAATCATAGCGGGACGCGTCGCGCGGAGGAACCAGCACGATGGCCTTCACCACGAAGCTGCCGGCTCAGGCCAACTTCAAGAAGGTATTGCTCGAAAGATACCAGGAAGCGGTTGCGCGCAGTCACAAGCTCGGTCATCGCGTCTCGTTCCGGGTTGAGGTCGATCCGGCGGCCGGCGCGCAGACGATCACGCCGGTCGAGGAACAGGCGACTGTTGCCGATGACAGGTTTCCTGTTGAGGATACCGGAACGCCTGACACCGAACTTGTGGCGGCGCTCGCGGAGGCGCGCAAGCGTGGCCGCAAGCGTGTTGCCGAGATCGTCGCCGGTGAGGACATGTTGAGCGCGGACGCCTTTGCCAAATTGCTTGGCACATCGCGGGTGACTGTCAACGCCAAGCGGCAGAGCGGGCAGGTGCTCGGGATCAATGGTGCCACGCGAGGCTTTCGCTTCCCGATTTGGCAACTGGACAAGGATGGTCGCCCGTTCAGAGCATTGCCGGCACTGCACGCGATGTTGGGCAACAGTGCCTGGGCAGTCTACCGGTTTTTGGTATCGCGCCATGGCGCGCTCAATGGGCGCACCGGTCTTCGAGCCCTTCAACTTGGCAAGGACGATTTGGTATTGGCTGCTGCCGAAGGTCTGGCCAGAGGCGACTTCGACTGAATGTCCGGCGTTTCTAGATCGACGGCGCTCGCGAGCTTTCGGAAATCGTCGGCGTTCTCGGTGACAATGATCCGGTCCTCTTCGATGGCACGCGCGAAGACGACGTGATCAGGATCGCGCAGCCGGGAACGATCCCGCGGATGGATGGCGTCGTGCAGGCCCTCGTGGTTGAGATGCTGGCTCAGTGTCGGCGAGATGCACTCGTCGATGAAGAATCTCACGCAGCCGATCCCCGGCGGGGCTGCACCGGACGGCCGACCCGCGGGTGAGTTTGCGCATAAAGCACGGCCGCCTCGAAGGCCCGACGCGGAATATCGGGATAGTCTTCCAGGAGCGTCTCGATCGTGTCGCCGCAGGTGAGGCGGCCATGGATCGCGCTGACGGTGAGCCGAGTACCCTTTATCACCGGACGCCCGCCTTGCACACCTTCGGCGCTCTCAATGAACGCATCGCGGTCGGCGGCGTAGCGCTCGGCGCGCTCGACCGCGTCCCGAGCCAAGGATCCAACATGCAGGACAACGGCAGGCGCCACTTCTATTTCCGCCGTCTTGAGGGCCGCCGGGGACATCGCCGACAGTTTGCGCGCAACGAGTTTCTTGTCGTTGACGGTCATGCGTCGGCCGAGCGATTTCGCAGCCGCGGCAACAGCAACAGCGTGCAGCGGCAGGAGCCGGCGATCGCCAGCCGTTCCGCGTCGCACGCTGAACACCTTCTGCTCAAGTGCTTTCTCAATAACCGTCTTCGAGGTGGCGGCCAGCGCGGCGACTTCATTGGGGGTCAAAAGAGCGGGGCTCATAATTATCTCCTAGCCAGGAACGAATTATGGCGATCCGCGGTGGAAAATTCAAGGCGATTGTGTCAGTGGTGCCGAGGCGACAGCATGCAGACGTTCAGAAGCGCGGCCAAGCTCGGCACAGAAGGCATCGTCGCTAGCGGCGGCGCCGCGCCGCTCGGCGCTTCGGCAACCTCAAGGCCTCGGACCGACACCAGTAGTTTAGTTTCTCCGGGGTCAGTGCGATTTGTTAGCGCCGATTGTCCATCACCATCGCTTTGTTCAAGGAGGCGTTGAAGGCAATGGAATGGCGTGAGTGCGCCCACAGCCAATCGCCCGACCAGCTTGCTGTCGACGTGCTTCTCAACTTACCGTTCGCGCTCGCCGGTCTCGCGTTTAGGCTTTGGCTGGTGAAGGCGTCGCCGGACATTCGGCTTGAGCGCGTTCCTGACGTCTTTGTCGACAACCCCGAGATCGAACCAGTCAGGATTGAAATGACCGCCGCACCAGCGCCTCATGTCTCGATGTTCGGGATCCTCCCGGTCGGCCATGATGGCCAGGAAATCCTCAAAACCGCCGGTACCGCCGACATCTTCCGGTGGCCTGGCGCGAGCGCCATCTATGCAGGACGCTGTCCTTGGAATCGGGTCCAGGGCCAGGAGTTCCTCGATTGTGACGAGATGCTCCCAGTTATCGCCGAAGTCATAAAGGTAGATGAAAGAGAGGCCTGGGCGGCGCTCGAAATCCAGAAGCCGGACCTCATTTTCATCAAAGGACCGGGATTGTCCTTCATATTCTATCTCGCCGAACTGTTCAGGATCGCCATAGCACAAACCGCCAACCTGGAACTGGTGCAGGTGGTAGTTCCACCAGTTGAAGGCGGCCTGGATGACGAGATGCAATTGTCCAAGATGCCAGTTCCATGGAACGATCACGCGGCGCCACACGGCCGGCTCGATGCCGGCTAGCTCGATCCTGATCTGAAGGGCATTGGGATCCTGGAAAAGCATGACGGCAATGGAGCGGCACGCTTACAGGCTGTCAACCCGTGTGTGTCTAGCGTCGCGCCGGATGGATTGCAGCCAAGATAGTCATCATCGTCGCCTTCGCACGGCCTTCGGCCTTCGCGCGCCAACCACCTGATGCAGACTCTGCTGCAATTCCGGCCCCTTTGGCGGCGAGCGGGGAGGCCGGCAGAGGTAGAGGGCGGGCGGCTTGCGGAGGCGGGCGAAGGTCCGGGAGAGAGGCTCCCGGCGTCCGCTGCGGAGCAGCAATCATGACACAGATGGAAATTCACACGCCCGTCCGTAACGCGCGTGCCGGCTACAAGGTCGACGTTAGTCGCGGCGAGCGTATCGGCCGCGTGTCGTCGGAGTGGTTCAACCGACCGGCTGACGAGCGCTACCTTTCTCTGACCGATCTCCATAATTCGGTGAAAAGGCGATCCGAACGCAGTCGCACGCGCATCGTCGAAAGCGAGCTGATCCGCGTCGAGGCAAGCCGCGACGATCCGGAGCGTCTGAGGCTGATGCTACCCGATGCGCCTGCCCCCGTAGCCCCCACGCATTGGAGTTTTGGCCAACTCGCCAGCCTGGTTGGCGCTCCGGCCGCCTATCTGCGCCAGCTTCCGGCCCCGCTGGCGGCGATCAACCTCCAACACGGTCTCCTCAACCAACGCTCCGAGCAGATCAAGACGCTCGAAAACGACAACGGCCGTGTCGAGCTTCGGGCTGTGACGGGCATAGAGTATGGCAGAATATTCGATGCGGAACTGATCGACGCCGTCCAAAAGATCGCCGGCAACGGCACCGGCGACACGCGTTGGAAAACGCCAGGTGCGCTCGATTGGTCAACAAGAATCTACAACCCCAATGTCGACATCACCAAGGACACCACCACGCTCTACGCGTCCGACCGCGATGTTTTTGTGTTTCTCGTCGACGACCTCAATCCGATCGAAGCCGGCAAGCTGCCCGATGGCTCGCCCGACGTCTTTTTCAGGGGTTTTTATTGCTGGAACTCGGAGGTCGCGCCCGGACGCTGGGAATCGCTAGCTTCTATTTGCGCGCCGTGTGCCAGAATCGATGCCTGTGGGGCGTGGAAAATTTCGAGGAAATTACCATCCGGCATTCCAAATATGCCGCCTCGCGTTTCGCCCTGGAAGCCGAGCCTGCGCTGATCCAGTTCGCCGAATCATCGGCAATGCCATTCGTCAACGGGATCAAGGCCGCGCGGGAGCGGATCGTTGCCCGAGATGAGGAGGACCGGCAGAGCTTCCTGCGCCAGCGCGGCTTTTCGAAGGTGGAGACGACGAAGATCATCGATGCCGTGCTTTCGGAGGAGGGGCATCCACCGACGAGCATATTCGACTTCGTGCAGGGCATCACGCGGATCGCGCGTGACAAGCCGCACCAGGATGTTCGCCTCGAAATGGAGGGTAAGGCCAAGAAGCTGCTTGAGCTCGCCGCCTGATCCCGGCGAGGCCGGCAGCAGTTACTGGTCTCCACGTCCTGTTCGTATCTCATCGATTGGAGTGCCGTCCTCAGAAGCACCGGGGACGGCAGCTCCTTTGCGTGACGGGTCGGTGCGAAGCTCGGCAGCCCCGTGTAATCAAACCCGTAGAAACGAACTCAAACAGCCATGCCGTCGCTAGCTCATGAACTGCGTGCTTGGCCTGCTCGCCGATGATCATGTTCGGAGGGCGTTTTCGTCGGTGGAACGGCCCGAGCCTTACCGCGACACGGTCGCGCGGCGCCACTCAACGCAGTCACCACCCGGCAAAATGGTATGCCGGGGCTGCCGGCGGTGGCGCGAGGCTTGGAGGCAGAGGGGGGAGGGGAGGGTTCCTGACGGGTCTGGAGGTCCGGGGAGAGGCCCCGGGCCGCCCGTCATGGAGAACCTGACCATGGCAAAGAGCGCCAATCAGAAGATCACCCTCAATCAGGCCGAAAATATCCCGTTCGACAAGCTCGATCTATCACAGAAGAATGTGCGCCAGATCGTGAATGGCGTCACGATCCCGGAGCTTGCCGACGACATCGGGTACCGCGGGCTCATCGAAAGCCTCAACGTTCGTCCGAAGAAGGATGCGGATGGCGAGGAAGCCGGCCGCTACGAGGTGCCCGCAGGCGGTCGCCGTTTTCGGGCGCTCGAACTTCTGGTGCGCCAGAAGCGTATGGCGAAGACCCAGCCGGTTCCTTGCGTCGTCAACCGCTCCGACAAGACGAGCATGGAAGATGACTCGCTCGCCGAGAATACCCATCGCGAAAACCTGCATCCGCTCGACCAGTACCGTGCGTTCAAAGCGCTGAGCGACCACGGCAATGACATCGAAGAGATCGCCGCCCGCTATTTCGTTTCGCCGAACACGGTCAGGCAGCGCCTGAAGCTCGCTGCGGTCTCTCCCCGGCTGCTCGACCTCTACGAGCAGGACGAGATCAAGCTCGACCAGCTCCAGGCCTTCGCCGTGTCAAACGACCATGCTCGTCAGGAGCACGTCTGGGAGCGCATTTCCAGCAACCAGCACATGCAGGAGCCTTTCTACATCAGGCGCCTGCTGACGGAGACCACGGTGCGCGCCGATGATCGCCGCGCCGTCTATGTCGGCGCGGAAGCTTATGAGGCTGCCAGTGGCGTCATTCTGCGCGACCTCTTCGAGCAGGATTCTGGCGGTTGGTTCCAGGATGCGGCTCTTCTCGAACAGTTGGTCTTCGATAAGCTGAAAGTGGACGCTGAGGCTGTTCGCACCGACGGCTGGAAGTGGGTCGAGGCGGCGATCAGCTTCCCTTATGGCCACACTTCCGGCATGCGGCGCGTCTATGCTGAACCGGCGGAGATGAGCACCGAGGAGATCGCCCGCTACGACGCGGTGAAGGCTGAGTATGACGCCCTCGACGCCAGATACGCCAAGATGGAGGACGCCGACCAGGAGATCGAGGACAGGCTCGATCAGCTCGGCGCCGAACTCGACGGTTTCACCGATCGTCCCCAAGTCTACGATCCGGCGCAGAAGGGTATCGCCGGTGCGTTCGTGACTCTGGGCGCCAACGGCCAGCTGCAGGTCGAAGCCGGCTTCGTCCGTCCCGAGGACGAACCGCGGGTCGGGACGGACGATGATGACGAGGAGACCGAAGGCGAGGATCTCGAAACGTCGAACCACGATGAAGGTGATGACGACAGGGGTAGGGTGATCGTCAATGGTCGCCCTGTGGGTCAGGAGTCCGAAACCGCTGAAGAGCCTGAGGATGAGGGCATCAAGCCACTGCCCGAACGGCTCGTCTTCGATCTCACGGCGCAGAAGACACTCGCGTTGCGCAACGCGCTGGCGGGTGACGTCGACATCGCCTTCGTCACGGTCCTCCACGCGCTCGTCCTGCAGATGTTCTATCGGTTCGCCAAGGACAGCTGCCTCGAGATCACCCTGACCAGCAACAACTTCGGTCAGGTCCAGGGTCTCGCCGACACGCCCTGGGCGAAGGAGATCGCCGAGCGTCACGAGTCCTGGGACAGGGATATGCCCGACAGCGACAATCTGTGGGCATTCCTCCTCGGCCTCGACGACGCCAGCCGAAAGGCGCTGTTTGCGCACTGCGCGTCGCTCTCGCTTAACGCCGTCGTCGAGCCCTGGAACAGGCGCCCGGGCGCGCTTGTCCATGCCGACGCGCTCGCCGCCACGCTTGGCTTCGGCATGGTCGAGGCAGGCTGGTCGCCCACGGTCGACAACTATCTGGGCCGCATCACCAAGGCCCGGATCGTTCAGGCCGTGCGCGAAGGTCGCGGCGAGGATTCCGCGCAGCTGATCGACCACATGAAGAAGGACCTGATGGCACGTGAGGCCGCTCGCCTTCTCGAAGGATCGAACTGGCTGCCCGAGCCGCTGCGCCTCGATGGCGACGACGCGGTCGTCGATGCCGATGAGACCGTCACCGGTGACGCGGCCGACGAGACGGCTATCGACGGCGAAGCTGCCGAGCTACCCGCCTATCTCAGCGAGGACGCCGGACACGACGATGTCGGCGATTCCGCGCCCGAGACCATGCAGGCGGCCGAATAAGGCTCTTCTGCCACCCACTACCCTTGGGGCCCGGCCACAGCGCCGGGCCTTTGTCATTTCCGGACAAGGAGACGATCATGTCCGCATTGCAAGTCTACGACCACGCTCCTCTGGGCAGCCTCATCGCCTATTCGGACGGCGCCCCGAAACCGCCCGCCCGCTTCTCCCGGAAGCTGCGCGATTGGGAATCGCGTAACGGCGTCGGCCGGCTGGTGAAGAAGGAGCCGCCGCGCGAGCGTCCGACCTATAGCTCACCCGCCTGTTTTACATTGCACGAGGGCGACTTCGGCTCGGACGGCATCGTCATCGTCACGGTCATGCGCACCTATACGGTCGATAGCGCGCTGACCTTCAAAGTGAGGGAGCGCCCGACCGTCGGCATGGTGCGTGTCATCCAGGCGGTCGGCGACAACAGCGAGCTGATCCATCTCGCCGAGGAAATGGAGGCGGCCGAGCTCTGGCTCGCCAGACACCCGCATTTCAATGTGCGCCTCGAAGAGGTCACGGCCGACGTGGTCGAGGGCCGCGCCGCGGCCTGATCCGCCTTCCCAACCATCAACCGTGTCGCCCGGCATCGCTTAGCGATCGCCGGGCGCTTTCGCTTCATGGAGACCATCATGTTCGACTGGATGAAGTCCTGTTCCTATGACGAGGCGCAGAAGCGCCGCTTCCACGCCACGGCGCGCTCGCGCCTCAAGCAGCTCGCCGCCGAGCTGCGCCTGCCCCATGGTTCGTTCGAGATCCGCTCGAACAAGGGCGGCGTCGCCGTCTCGGGCGAGGTCACCCTCCACCATGACCGAGCCTATATTCAGGTCGGCCAGTTCGGCCTTTCCTCTGGCCACGGCATCCTAATCCGCACCTGCAAGGGACGGCGCGACTATACCGGCGGCGCCAATCACTTCGTCGCGCTCGGTATGCTCGACGACATCCCGGCGCTTGCCGCGGCCGTACGCGCCATCACGGGCGTAGGCCGGGATGCCTCCCTTTCCGCAGACCGCCGCGCCGCCTGAGGCCGCCCCGGCGACATCCGAAGCCTGCGGCGTCGCCGGTGCAAATCGCACGGCGCCTCAGAGCTCTCCAAACCATTCCTATCTACCCGAGCCCAGCCATCGCGTCGGGCTCTTTCGTCTTCAGGTCACACCACGCAGTGTCGATCTGCTTCAGGAGCAACCGCCATGACCTCATTTCCACCGTTCAGGAAGGTGCTCGACGGTGTCGCCACACGCGAGCAGATGTTCCAGCTGTTCAACCGACACAAAGACACTGCCGGTGTCGATCCTCTTTCCGGCACTGCCTATGCAGGCGAGTGGTTCCAGATCACCGCGTCGGAATACCACTTCATGCTCGATTTGCTGCCGCCGCTCTTCCAGAGGACCGGCATGTTCGGGATATCGGAATTCAAGGCCGGCAACGTGACCAGCGTTTTCTTCGCGATCAGGATCCGCGGCCGCGAACGCTGGTATCACGGCTTTTGCGACCTCTCGGATCGGCAATCTCCAGATAAGATGCGCGCCGCCATCATCGCCCACGAGACGGGCGCGACCGACAGTATGACCCGCGAGGAAAAGCTCGAGGCCATCTGGAACGCGACTCATCCCGACTTCAAGGGGATTGCCGGCGAAATCAACCCCGACGCATGGCCCGTCGAGCACCACGGCAAACGCGCAGTACTCGTCGACGGCGGTCGCCATGGCACGATCCTGAAACTGCTTGAAGATCTGTCGGCCGACGAAATCGACAGCCGCATGCCGGCGATACGCGCACAGGCCAAGAAGAGAGGGGGCAACGATGCGGACCCCTCGTAAGCAGCCGCCACTGGCGGACGAGCGTACTTATGAAGCGCATTCGACCTATAACGCCGGTCTCGGTGTCCCGGATCGCCGCCGATACCGGCGCACGCCGCCAGGGGCGCCAACCGTCGCCGATCTCGTGCGGCCGGGCGACATTATCGCCACTTCCTACGGCACTGGTGGGCGTTGTGGTCGCCGTCGAGGAGACGTTCCGACGGGCGAGACACTCTCGCACTTTACGATCGTCTATGTGCTGCCGGATCGCTTTCCAAGATATCGTGACAGCGACCGCAATTGGCTTAATGAATGCGTCGCCATCGATGGGCGCATCCACAAGCTGTTTGAGGCCACCACCGACGAGGTGTTCGTGGTCAAGCGCGCCACATGTCGGGATCAGACTTCAACTCGGACCATCCTGCTCTCCTGATCACTGTCGCAATCGCCTATGGGAGCCCGTATGGCCGACAGGCTCGACGACCACCAACCAGTCGCCGAGTAAACTTTAATCAAGGCTTGCCGCGCGGGATGTATCCGGCATTGCGTAAGGCGCCGATGAAGAGGCTGGTCTGGCCGGCGATACTCGTCCTGGCCTGCATCGGTAACGGCAGGATGTTCCAGTCCTCCAAAGGAGCGATAAACCTGGAGAAAGTGCCATTGACCATGCAATGGTTGGTCATTGCACCTCGCTTGTCGAGCGCCAGAACGCCTGTCTGGTTGCCTGGATATCGGATGGCGGCGATCCGCTGCAGTGCCATGTCGCCATCAACCCGCAAATCGAAAAGCATGACGCCGTGGCTTCTGATGGCGATTTCCGCGACTTTTTCCGTGAAGCCAAGAGGAAGCGCAAGGACGCTTTCGACCGCCATCCGGAAAACAATCGCGTCCAGCTCATCCGCCGCCATGAGCAGATTTGCCCCCAGGAAACCCAGGATTGCAATCGACACTTTCGGTTTGTGCACAGTCATGGGGGGTGCCGACAGCGGGTATGCGCTTGACCTCCCTTGCTCATCGCCGGCCTTGTCCGATAAAGCTCTGCGAGGGCGAAAAATGCCTGGGCGTAGACTCAGCTCCGGCATTAAACAGCGACTTGGCTTGCTAGGCGTTGTCAATCAAGGAAGCAACAATGAAGCGCCAAACCCGGCCATTTATCGTGGAAGTGAAACAAAAGCGCTGCAAGCAGAAGCCGGGTCATTCGATCTGGGGTGGTCTCGATCTGTCCAGGATTGCCGCGGAGGCGAAGCTGCAGTCTGAGTTTTCTGAGGCGCTAAATCGGGAGCTTGTTGACTCCAGTAAAAGACCCATCGATGCTGAAGAAGGGCACAAATCGCGAGCAGCGGAGCATATCATGGCCGATCCTGAGCAAGCAGAAACTGTTCAGACGACAGTGGCGCCAGCCAAAGTGGAAGCACCTGAACCGAAGAAAAGAGTTCCGCGAGCAAAGAAAGCGAAGGCAGAGCTTTCAAAGCCTGCCCGCAAGAACGGGGCGAGGCCAGCGCCCCATACGGCTGAACCTCCAGTCGCAGTCCGGACCACCCGAAAGACCTATTCCGGGAAGGAACGCGCCCAGAAGCTTGGCGAGATCGAGAAGGCGATCGCCGGCGGCGCCACTATGAAGAGCGCGGTCGGCCAGGCAGGCATATCGGAGCAGACCTACTATCATTGGAAGAAGGCTGCGGCGCCTCCTTCGGACAGCGGCGATCTCAGGGATCTTGTGGCGCTCGAAGAAGAAAACAAGCGGCTAAAGAATCTGCTTGCGGAACGTTTGCGCAAGGAGAACGCCGAGCTCAAGAAGAAGCTGGGCCTCGCGTAAAGCCTACCGAGGTCTTGGAGGGAAGGTTCCGCTCGACGCTCAAAGCGGTAGCGGCGGCATATCGCCTTCGCCGACCCGCCATACCCAGGAGCCGATGTCCGGTCGGGCGGCAATCATCTCGTCAAGCGACGCTTCGAACGTCTCGTCCGCTCCGGCGGGCACGACATAGAGCGCGACTGGCTGCGTGCGGCTCTGCAACATGGCGTTCGCGATCGGTTGGCCGGCGGAGAGGTTGAAGCGCAGCCCCTTCATGTTCTTCTCCCGCACCGTCGCCAGCGCCTCGATCAGCTTCTTCTCGTGGATGGTCTCGTACGGGATCCAGTTCTCGCTCGTGACGCTCACGGCAATCTCCTCGATCACAGCGAGCCCGGCCGGATTGAGCCCGAAGGTCGCAATCACCATCAGGTGGGCCCGGTCGTCTGCCTCCCACAACGAAAACTCCGATTCGAAGCGCAGCCGCGAGCGACGGTAAAGATCGTCGTCGACCATGAACGGAAAGCCAGGCATGTGCCGCACGACCAGCTTGCGGCCGGCTCGGGCCGGCTCGAACTCCTTTACCTCGCCGACCAGGACCATCAGCTTGCGTGGCCCCGACGCCTGCGCGTTCGCGGGCACCAATGCCTCCGCCCGGCGCTTCTCGATTTCCTCCTTCTTATCCAACCGGAACGGCTCTGGCACGAACAGGGTTTCGGCGAGCGGCCGCCCCTTGACGATCATCTGCCTTGCGGCTTCGCGAAGGTGCCATCGCACGTTCCACCAATGCCGCTTGCCCGTCCATGACGACGTCCAGACCGTGAGCTCGGCCTCGTGCCATAAGTAATGCAACAGCCCCGCGCAGCGACAGTTTCCTGGGTTCACTGGATACGCTGTGCGGGTCAAGTCCGGATTGTTGTGATGCAGCCCGGCTTCCGGTCTTCGACAGGCTGAAGTCCAGCTTCAATGCCGCCATGCCGCTTTGCGGATCGAGCTGGATCGCATTGCCCATCAAGGCGCCCAGGCCGGACAGTTCATAGGGCGATTCATAGGAATCACAGGTCGGATCATGCCCGCCGCCGCTCAGCGGCATGCGTTTGATCAGGTGAAGGTCGCCGATCTGGGCTATGTACATCGGGCAGCCGGGGTCTCGGCACAGGCATAGCGGACGCTCCCTGCGCTCATAGGCATCCGCCAGCGCTGCCTGCAGGTCGGGCACTCCATCCTCGTAGACCTCACTGCCAATTCTGAACCGTCGCATCACCTCCACAGCTCCAGGTCGCCGCCGCATCCCCGTTCGCGCATTGAGTCACGGCTTCGTGCAGAGCGCAACCCGTTTGGCGCATCGGCCCGGAGGGAGAGGGGAGCCGGAAGGAGTGCGGCCCGGCCGGCGCGGAGAGAGTGCCGGCGCGCGGGGCTGCTCCCCTTTAGCGAAGGATATTTCCATGAACATCGTTTCGACCACTTCGGCCGTCGCCCGGACGGCCGTCCCCTCTGTCGATCCCGCATCGGACACCATCGACACCGCCCAGGCAATCCTGCAGGCGGCCACCCGACTTCTTCCCTTCCTCGAACAGGGCAAGCCAATCACCACCGCGGCACTGCGCGGTGTCATGACGGATAGCTTCGGCGGCAGCGACGCGGAGGGTTTCTGGGTCTGGAAAGACGCCTATGAGGCGCTCGAAGTCGCTGAGGTACAGTTTCTCCGCCGGTTTGGCTCGGCGATCCTGTCGCGATCTGCCTCGCCCGAGGCGACATTGGCGATGATGCAGCGCATCGCCGGGCTCGTTCCGACGCACACGCGGCGCTCCGACGAGAGCCAGGCCCTGCAGCAACTGTCGACGCCGTTGCCGCTCGCCTTCGTCACGGCTCACGCCGCCGCGATCTCGTCTTCGGATCTCGTTCTCGAACCCTCAGCCGGCACAGGCCTTCTTGCCGTCCACGCCGAGACGGCGCGTGCCTCGCTCGTCCTCAACGAATTTGCCGCGACGCGCGCCGATCTGCTCGGCCTGCTATTCCCGGGCGTTCCAATCTTCCGGCACGACGCTGCCCATATCGATGATCATCTCGATCCGGCCATGCAGCCATCTGTAGTTTTGATGGACCCGCCCTTCACCGTCGGCGCCTATGTCGACGGCCATGTCCCCGATGCGGCATGGCGGCATCTCTCTTCGGCCTTCGCCCGTCTGCGCGCCGGCGGCCGGCTGGTCGCCATCACCGGCACCGGCCTGTCGCCCGACAACCCCAAATGGCGGGCCGCCTTCGAACGGCTGCAGCGGCAGGGCAGGGTCGTTTTCACCGCGGCGATTGACGGACGCGTCTATGCCCGGCATGGCACAACCGCCGAGACGCGCCTGACCATCATCGATAAGACGCCAGCGTTCGATCCATCCACATTCGCGGCCTCGCCGGGCAGGGCGCCCGATGTCGAGACACTCCTGTCATGGATATCCCACCTGCCGCCCCGAACGCCAGGCGGCTTTCCGGACTCCATCGGCGCTAAGTCGAACGGGATTCTGCGCAACGTCGCAGCGCAGATAGCCGCTCGATCTGCGGCGAGAGTCACACCCATTGCAGCTGCGGCGTCTGTTGCGAAGTCCAACCGGCTCGCCCGCCCGGTGGCCCGGTCGAAGCCAGCCCGTCCGGCCATGCCGAACAGCACGCCTGCCGTTCCCCTTACGTACGAGTTGCGCGACTGGATGCCGGAGGAGGGCGGCCGGCTCACCGACACGATCTACGAGCCCTATGCCCTCCAGTCGATCCACATTCCGCGCGCCAAGCCGCATCCAACCCCGTTGGTTCAGTCGGCCGCCATGGCCGCGGTCGCACCTCCAAAGCCGTCCTACCGGCCCTTCCTGCCTGACGAGGTCATCGACGAGGGCCTGCTGTCCGACGCCCAGCTCGAAAGTGTCGTCTATGCAGGCGAGGCCCATTCCGGTCATCTCGCCGGCGCCTGGACCGTGGACGATACCTGTGACGTCGTTTCGGCCGCCCCCGAGAGCGCCGAGAATGCAGTCCGCTTCCGCCGAGGATGGTTCCTCGGCGACGGAACCGGCTGCGGCAAGGGGCGCCAGGTCGCCGGCATCATCCTCGACAACTGGTTGCAGGGCAGGCGCCGCGCAATCTGGATCTCCAAATCCGATAAGTTGCTGGAAGACGCTCAACGCGACTGGTCGGCACTCGGCCAAGAACGACTCCTCGTCCAGCCTTTGTCACGGTACCGCCAGGGCACGCCGATCCGCCTTGCCGAAGGCATCCTGTTCACGACCTACGCAACCCTTCGATCCCAGGAACGTGAAGGAAAAAAATCCCGGATCGCGCAAATCCTCGAATGGCTCGGCGAAGACGCGACAGCGACCAAAAGGCCCTTTGACGGCGTCATCGTCTTTGACGAGGCGCACGCCATGGCCAATGCCGCAGGTGGAAAAAGCGAACGCGGCGACGTCACGCCGTCGCAGCAGGGCAGGGCAGGCCTGCGCCTGCAGCATGCACTGCCCGACGCCCGTGTCGTCTACGTCTCGGCCACTGGCGCGACGGCGGTCGAAAATCTCGCCTATGCGCAGCGGCTCGGCATCTGGGGCAGCGAGGATTTTCCTTTCGCCAACCGTGCCGAGTTCGTTGCGGCCATTGAAGACGGCGGTGTTGCGGCGATGGAGGTGCTTGCTCGCGATCTGAAATCGCTCGGCCTCTACACATCGCGCTCGCTCTCCTATGACGGCGTCGAATACGACCTGCTCGAACACGAACTGACCGACGAACAGATCCGCATCTACAATGCCTATGCCGATGCCTGGCAGGTGATTCATAATAATCTTGAAGCGGCGCTCGAAGCGGCCAACATCACCAGCGAGTCTGGCACGCTGAACCGCAACGCCAAGGCTGCGGCACGCTCGGCCTTCGAAAGCACCAAGCAGCGCTTCTTCAACCACCTCATCACCTCGATGATGACGCCGACACTGATCGGCGCGATCGAGCGCGACCTTGAGGCATGCCATTCCGTCGTCATTCAGATCGTCTCGACCGGCGAAGCACTGATGGAGCGGCGGCTTGCCGAAATCCCGACCGAAGAGTGGTCGGATCTCCATGTCGACGTCACGCCGCGCGAGCACGTCGGCGGGTATTTGATGCATTCCTTTCCGACGCAACTGTTCGAGGAATATTCGGACGCCGAGGGCAATGTCACTTCGCGGCCCGTCCAGGACCAAGATGGCAATCCGGTTCAATGCCGGGAGGCGCTTCGCCGGCGCGACGAGATGATCGAGAAGCTTGCCTCGCTGCCGCCGGTCGGCAGCGCGCTCGACCAGATCCTCCATCACTTCGGCACCGACATCGTCGCCGAGGTTACCGACCGCTCGCGCCGCATCGTCAAGAAGACCGGCCGCGACAGCATCGACCGGCTTGCCGTCGAGAACCGTCCGGGCTCGGCCAATCTGGCCGAGACCCAGAGTTTCATGGACGATGAAAAGCGCGTGCTCGTCTTTTCCGACGCTGGCGGCACAGGGCGCTCCTACCACGCCGATCTCGGGGCGAAGAACCAGAGGCTGCGCAAGCATTACCTGCTCGAGGCTGGCTGGCGCGCCGACAACGCCATCCAGGGGCTCGGCCGGACCCACCGCACCAACCAGGCGCAGCCGCCGCTGTTCCGGCCCATGGCCGCCAATGTGAAGGCCGGCAAGCGTTTTCTGTCGACTATCGCGCGACGGCTCGACACGTTGGGCGCGATCACGCGCGGCCAGCGCCAGACCGGCGGCGCAGGGCTGTTCCGGTCCGAGGACAATCTGGAAAGCCCCTATGCCCGCGCCGCGCTGCGCCAGTTCTATGTGCTGCTGCACCAGGGCAAGATCGAAGGCTGCTCGCTCTCGACCTTTGAGGCCGTAACCGGCCTGTCGCTGACGACGGAAGAGGGCGGCCTGCGCGACGAACTGCCGCCGATCACGACCTGGCTCAATCGCCTGCTGGCGTTGCGCATCGAAACCCAGAACCTGCTGTTCGAGGTGTTCGAGCAGTTGATGGCGGCGAAGGTCGAAGGTGCCATCGCCGCCGGCACCTACGACAAGGGGCTGGAGACGATCACGGCGGAGAGCATCGTCGTCACCGATCGCCGCACCGTCTACACGCATCCGGTGTCGAGCGCTCAGTCGCACGTGCTGACCGTCGCGCGCAAGGATCGCATCCGTCCGCTCGGCCTGGCCGACGCTTTGGCCATCACTCGCGCGGAGCCGCAATCGATCCTGCTGGTCAACGCGCGTTCGAGCCGCGCGGCGATCCAGCTTCCGACGGCGAGCCTGATGCTCGACGACGGAACGGTCGAGCAGCGCGTGCGCCTGCTGCGGCCAACCGACGAGCTGCGCTTCGGTCTCGAAACCCTCGCCGAGACCCATTGGCAGCCCGCCGACCGGAAGCTGTTCTGTGAGCTCTGGCAGGCGGAGGTGGCTGCCGTCCCGGAGTTCACCACCAGCACCTTCCACATTGTCACCGGCCTATTGCTGCCGATCTGGCGGCGGCTGCCCGATCATGATTGCCAGGTCTACCGGATCCAGACCGATGCCGGCGAACGCATCATCGGCCGTCACATCGCCCCGACGCTGGTTGCCTCTATGTTACGCAATCTCGGCATCGATCATGTTCCTCCATTGTCTGCGGATGATGCGTGGACCGGCCTTGTAGAAGGCCGGATCGGCCTCCAGCTTGCCGACGGTCTGGTCCTGCGTCGCAGCCGCGTCATGAGCGACTATCGCGTGGAGCTGATCGGCTTCACCGACGCCATGGTCGCCCGGCTGAAAGCGCTGGGGCTGATTTCCGAAATCATCTCATGGAGCTCCGGCTGTTCATCCCAACGAGCGGGCAAGGCCCCGCCATCCTCGCCTCCCTTCTCGATCGCCATATGCCGCTCGGGCTTACCGACCGGTCGGCCGCGGCTTGAGCAGAGGACGAGACCATGACCGGCTCGGCTTCCGAGCTGGCACGCCCGCCTTGGCGAACATGCCGAGGCGGTGTGCCGCGAGTATCTCTCCAACGGCCATCGCTCCGGCAACCGTTGGATGGTCGGCGATGTCCGCAACACGCGCGCCGCTCCATGCATGTGCGGGTCAACACCAACGCGAAAGGACCGGCAGGAAAGTGGGTCGAATATGTTGCGCCGGGAGTTATGTTGCGCCGCTGCGATTGGGCGCTGTCCCGCAAGAGATCGGCGGCTTCTACGCAACATAACGTCAGCGCGCGGGAGGTGTCGTGATGCCCCGCGACGCTTCCGAACTGTCTCGCCGCCTGGCTCGGCACGCCGAGGCGGTCTGCCGGCACTATCTGTCGAATGGCCGACGCCGAGGCCGCTACTGGACGGTGGGTGATGTGCGCAACACGCCCGGCCGGTCGATGTTCGTCCGGCTCAGCGGGCCGGAATCCGGTCCCGGTGCGGCCGGGCATTGGACCGACGCCGCCTCAGCCGAATATGGCGATCTCCTCGACATCATCCGCGAAAGCTGCGGCCTCATCGATTTCCGCGATGTCGCCGATGAGGCACGGCGCTTCCTCGCCATGCCAGGGCCGCAGGCGCAGAGCCATGGCGCGCAGTGCCAGCCTGCCACGGCACGCGGTTCCCCCGACGCGGCGCGTCGCCTGTTCGCCATGTCGCAACCGATCGCCGGCACGCTGGCCGAACGCTATCTGGCCGACCGCGGAATTCTGCTCTCTGCCCAAGAGCGTGCACTGCGCTTCCATTCCGGCTGCTACTACCGGGATCTCGAAACGGGCGAGATGCGGACGCTGCCAGCGCTGATCGTGGCCGTCACAAGTCTCGACGGTCGTATCACCGGCCTGCAACGTACCTGGCTCGACGCAAGCGGCAGCGGCAAGGCGCCTATCGCCGACCCGCGCCGCTCTCTCGGGCTTCTTCTTGGCAACGCCATCTGGCTTGGCCTTCAGCCCAGTACGCCTGTTCCGGTCATGGCCGCGGGCGAGGGTTTTGAGACGATGGCCTCGCTCCGGACGGTGATGCCGACGCTGCCGGTGGCCGCCGCCACCTCTGCCAATCACCTCGGCGGCCTCATCTTCCCGCCCGACTGCCGCCGCCTCTACATCGCGGCCGACGCCGACGCCGCCGGCCGGCACGGCATCGAGCGTCTCAGCCAGCGCGCAGGCGAGTCCGGAATCCTCGCCTTGGTGTTGCGGCCGCAGCTCGGCGACTTCAACGACGATCTACGCCATCTCGGCCCGGCCCATCTCGCGGCATCGCTCAGCGATCAGCTCGTCCCTGAGGACGCCCGACTATTCCTGCCGCGCGGATGAACGGCTCACGCCGGCATGCGGGCAAGCTGGCTTCACCGGAAGGTCTGCAGGCATGGCGGCGTCCGCCGGAGAGGCCGCGCCCGCGGCCTGCCTCAGAGGCGTTCCCTGCCACGCCCCGGCCGCGGCCGCAACGGCTGCGCCGTCCTCCGCTCGCGCTCCGGCCTTCGGTGCTGCCGCGCCCTGCGCGCGGCCGGGATGCGCTGTCAGGCCGCGACAGGCGCGGTCACAACCGACGGAGACACGCCATGACCTTCGAGCTTCCTCTCGACGACGCCTACGAGCCCTACCACGCCTCCTCGCCGACCGATCGCGTCATCCTCGAACTGCAGATGTACGGCCACCGTCCGCACCAGGACGAACCCGATCCCCGCCCGCTGCCTGACGACGAGGTGATCCGAGCAGGCCTCGCCGGGATCGTCGAGACCTTCGCCGGCATGCTCGGCGACACCAGGCTCGAACCCGACCTCGACGACCTGCTCTGGTCCTTCACCAACGTCTTCCACCGTGCCGCCGAACGCGTCGCCCGCAACCTCGACCGCAACGAGGAGGCGCAGCGGTCGAGCCAGGGCGAACAGGACGGCTCGGAGGTGAAGTCCGTCGAGCTGGAACGCCTCACGGCGGAAGGCATCACCTATATAGAACGCCGCAACGTGCTCGAAATCATGCGCGACGAGGCCGCCGACCTCTACGAGGCACAGACCGGTTCGGCCTGGCGGCCGCGCACCGGCTCCAAGGTCTCCCATCAGGCGATGACCGCGGCGGTGATCGACTCCCGCGACTTCCTCGCTGCACGCCGCCGCGCCGAGACCGAGGTGCTGGTGCCGGCCGGCACCAAGATCGCCTTCGCCGGCGGCCTCGACTGCAACGATCACGACCGGATCTGGGACGCACTGGACAAGGTCCGCGAGAAGCACTCGGACATGGTCCTGCTCCACGGCGGCAGCCCGCGCGGCGCCGAGCGCATCGCCGCCTGCTGGGCCGAGAACCGCAAGGTCACGCAGATCGCCTTCAAGCCGGACTGGAACCGGTATGCCAAGGCAGCACCGTTCCGCCGCAACGACCAACTGCTTTCCGTGATGCCTTACGGACTGATCGTCTTCCCCGGCTCCGGCATCACCGAGAACCTGGCCGACAAAGCCCGCCGCCTCGGCATCCCCGTCTGGCGGTTCGCAGAGAGCGGCGCGTAAGCGCCGTTTTCTTGCAAATGCGGAAAATATGGATATTATGGAGATCGATAAGGAGTCCAGCCATGCGTCAGTTCACGACAGGCGATCTCAACAAGCAGGTTGGCGACGTCACCGACGTTGCCAGCCGCGAACCCGTGATCCTCACCAAACACCGGAAACCCCGTTTCGTGTTGATGAGTTACGAGCACTACGAACGGATGCGTGCCGGCGGCGATCCCCGCCGCGCTTACCGCGTCTCCGAGATGCCGGAAGAGCACACGGAGCTCTTCGCTACGGAGATCGACCGACTGGCGCGCGGCGAGGGATACGACGATGAGCGGTAGATTCCTGCCCGGTCAGGTCATCTCCTACCCGTATCTTTGGGCATGGCAACACGAGCGCGGCGAAACGGAAGGCCGCAAGAGCCGGCCGACCTGCGTGGTCGTCGCCGTCCGCGGCACAAGAGACGGCCTGACCCATCTGGCGCTCCTCGCGATAACCACCCAGCCACCACCCGCCGATCGGGTCGCTTTGGAAGTCTCCGCCATCGAGTGCCGGCGCGCTGGTTTGACCGACCTGAAACGCTGTTGGATCGTGGTTGACGAATACAATTACGATGTTGCCGAACGCTCCTGGTACATCGAACCCGAAGGGAAGACCCTTGGTCGGTTCAGTAGGGCATTCATGATGAAGGTTGCGGGCGCCTTTATTGGAGCGCGCAGCGATGGGCGACGCATTAGCCGTCTGGATTGACCTTTTCCGTCTCGGCAGGAGCATGCCTCGGCTCGGATCAAATCGCCGTTCTCTGCTGCCTGTACCTGTCTCCTAATCGGGCAACTCGCCGTCGATCAACGCTGTGCCGGGCAGGGATTGGCAGCAGGCTGCGAAGGACGCGCTGCAACGCTGTATCGCCGGGGCCGATATCAATAGTGCGGTCGTCAGGGCGATCGACACCGAGGCCGGGCGCTACTGGCAGAGCTGGGACTTCATGCCGGCACGAGCCCATCCTTCGGTTCCTGATGCTGGATCCAGTACGTCCGCTTCTGACTCGCGAACACCAATAACTAGATCCTCGACAGTTCGTCTTCCGGTTCCGGTCCGGTTCGGGCGCGCCGGCCCCAGGGCCGGCCGGGCTCTAGTCGCGGCGTGCCGCTGCTCCCCGAGCCGGCTTCGCCGTCTCAGCCTTCGGTGACGATCCCTCGCGCTGGGACAGAGGGAGAGGAGGCCGGAGTGGCGCGGGGGACGCTGGAGAAAAAGGGAAAGTCACGATGTCGATGATATTCATAGGTGGATCACGCGAGATATTCCAGCTGCCCGAACCCGCCATCGCTCGCATCGGCGCGATCGTCGCTGCCAATCACGGCGTGCTGATCGGCGACGCGCCTGGAGCCGATGCCGAGGCGCAGGGCCTGCTCGCGGGCTACGGCTACGAACATGTCGGCGTCTTCCATGCCGGCAAGGAACCCCGCAACAATCTTGGCGACTGGGCTGCCTACCATGTCCCATCTCCTGAAGGCGCTCATGGGCACTGGGTCCACGCTGCCAAAGACCGGGAGATGGCGCGGCGCGCCGACTTCGGAATGATGGTCTGGGATGGCACATCGCCGGGCACGGCCATCAACGTGTTTCGGCTCGCCATGGCGAACAAGCCGTGCGTCATCTACGATCTGGCCAGGGGCAGCGTGGCGACCACATACAATGTGGAAGACTGGTGCGCCATGCTCCGCCATGCCGGTCCGGAAATCCGCCGCCAAGCCGAAGCCCGCATGACCCCGGATGAGCGAATGGCGTTGCCAGGATGATGGCCGCACGGTCCACCTGCAGGCCCGACCCCCATATGCTAGACGCGCCCCCACGCTCCAACTCCGCTGAGTGAACGCCCGGGAGTCCGCCCCATTCGACGCCGGCCCACGCGCGACTATAGGGACGCGTGCAGATGATCATCTTGGCCCGCCTCGCATCTGAGTCGAGGTCAAGCTTGCCGAGCATCCTGTCTTGCATAGTCATCCAATTTGGTTGCGAGGCATTGCCTACCGAGGGCATGAAGTTCGCTGCCAACCGGCTCCGATCTCAAGACCGCTGTGCAGCCATACCGGACATGCAGGGAGGTTGACGCGACGTGTTGCTGTTCGAGGTATTGACGATGCAAGCGACATGAGCCGGGAGGCTGCGGTGGCAACCAACCTCGATCGGCAGCGTTGCGGGGCGGCCAAGCGATGGCGGCCGGGGTTCTTGTCCATCTGCCGCATCCGGGACCATTCCCGTTTCATGTCGCCTTTGTAGACGACCGCCTGCTTTGTGCGGTCAACCCCCGTTGGGGGTACACTCGACGAAAATTCAGGAAAATTCGATTTCTGTTTTTGTTCGCGAGCAGGCGAAGGGCCTGCCCGCTGTTTTTCGGCAAATAGAATTTTCCAGAATTTTCGCCGAGATGACCGCAGCAGGACGGCCCTCTCCTTTGGCGCCATCGGGAATGGTCCCGATGCAACCGAAGGAGAACCACCATGGCCACCACGATCGCAAACCTCACCGCCAAGGCCGACGGCTCGATGGAAGGCGTCTTCGCCACGCTCCGGGTCAACGCCCCGATCACCCTGATCCCGAACACCAACAAGTCGCGCGAGGATGCTCCCGACTACCGCATCGTCAACAAGCGCACGGGCTTCGAGATCGGAGCTGGCTGGCACCGCATCTCCCAGCGTTCGGGCGAGGAATACCTCTCGGTCAAGCTCGAGGCCCCCGAGATCGGCGTGATCTTCGGTAACCTCGCTCCCGCCCCCGGCGGCGACGAGAACAAGAAGGTGATCCTCTGGAACAACCCGCAGTGACAGCCACGAGCGGGCCGGCGTCGAAAGGGGCCGGCCCCTTCACCTCACCTTCCCGGAACAAGGAGGCCATGATGAGCCGTTATACCATCACCGTCACCGGACATGGCCGCTCGGACCCCGAGGCCATCATCGGCTACGATCCGCCGCTGCGAACTTACTTCCTGCAGGCGTTCCCCCACGAAGAGACCGACGAGCCCGCGCTCTGGCTTGGCACCCATGATCGCGCGTTCGAAGCGCTTGACGATCTTCACCATGCTGCCGTCGCGCATGGCTACGATTTCATGCCGCTGCCGCTCGATGTCGCCTCGAAGCTGACCGAGGACAAACTGCCGCCGGCGGTCGTCCAGAGCGTGAAGCGTTTTGGCGGCAA
Organism: Mesorhizobium loti; assembly: GCF_001510895.1. Lineage (GTDB taxonomy): Bacteria > Pseudomonadota > Alphaproteobacteria > Rhizobiales > Rhizobiaceae > Mesorhizobium > Mesorhizobium loti_A. The sequence goes on from NZ_LPWA01000116.1 coordinate 22,984, forward strand.
GTTCCAGCAACCCCCCAATCGCGCCTGATTAAGCGACCCCAAAAAAGGGCCGGCGACGGATGTCTCCCGTCGCCGGCCCTTTTTCGCGTCGTAAAGAGCCGCAGCAATCCCTCATCACCTGAGGGGACAGCGGTCTAGGCAAACGCTTCCCTTCGGCAACCCGATTGCTTGTTGCTCACAGATGGATAAACCGCCCGCCGGGCGCAACTTGCTGGATGAGATCGAAGTCGGCCGTGTTGCCGGTGAGCACGGACAAACCGGCCTTGGCGGCTGTGAGATAAATCAGCGCATCGTTCAGGCATTCCTTGCGCTGATTCTTGTGAAAATTCTGGATGCGAGACAGAGAGCCGGCGATGACGCCGGCATCGATCCAGGCCTGATCGTCCGGGATCAGGATGCGGCTGTCGGGGATGGTATCGAAAAGCGCGGTGTAATGATCGCGGACCCGGCGCCAGTCCGGCCTCGCCGGATCGTAGTTGGCGACGCCCGTAGTGAGCTCGCTCAAGCAGACCGAGCAGTGAAACAACAGCGAACGCTCAAGGAGCAGCCGTGCCGCCTCCGGCAGCGTGCCCGCCGCTGCCATGATGTAGATGTTGGTGTCGGGCACCAGCGCCGGCCGGCCGCTCAGGCTGATGTCGGTCACGCTTACAAGCTCGCCGCGCGCTCTCGGCGTCAGTTGCGTCCGGTGTTTGTCGGGTTTAAAGCGCCGCAGCGCGGCCCGCAGGTCAGAACTCAAGCTTGTGGCCCGAGCCGAGCTTGCCCTGGGTGCGCGCGAGGAAGGAGGCAACCGGGTCGGGCTGTGCGAGGGTGGCCAGCGCGAGGATGCCGAGGTCGGTGGGAGACTCAATCCCGCTCTCGCGCTTGGCGGCTTCGACCAGCGCTTTCGGAGCGCGGAAGGAGAGATGTTCGGTTTTGTCGCCGTCAAGCAGACCGGCGCGGCGCGCGTCCTCAAGGGCCACGGCAGCCGTGGCCCGGCCGGCTTTCCGTCTCACTCCAGTGGCAGTTCCTCCGGGTTGTCCTAGCCCCCGCGCGGTCGTCATCTCGGATCTCCATCGGTTTGTGTGCAGAATATATCAGTTTGTCACACAGCGCAAGGAGCAGCCGCCGTCAGTGATAGGACGAACTTGACCAGGTGGTCGGCGGTTGCAGGAGACCGCTTGCTTTAGGTGCTACAGGCTCGGGTATCTTGCGCGCGAGCAGACCGATCCTTGCGCTCAGGTCTACGATTTCGGCACTGTCTAGCAGCGGGCGTTTTCGAGTGACGTCGAGAAGCGGGCGCAGCCGCCTGCGCCTCTTCTGCTTCTTGGTAAAGAGTCGATACGGATACTGCCAGGCCGTCCGAACCTCCCCCACTCCCGCACACAAAGATGTCGCCGAACAGGTCGGCGTTGTCGACTGACCGTGCCATGTTGCACGCGGGATTGATGCGGTGGAGGGGTATCGTGGCATCTGTCGGCATGACGCGACATTCGCCGCTTACGTCCATCTCGTCCAACGAGTTCGATGAATCGATCCGGCTTCATCGGTTTACAATTCTGATGCGTGCAAGTGGGGATAGATTGGGCGAGCCGCCTTCGGTGGGACGGGCTCTACTCATGGCGAGCCGCCGCTCCCCGAACCGCGGCTTCGCCATCGCGGCCTCCGGTGACGATCCCTCTCGCGGCCCCCCGGTCGGCGTCTTTGCCCACTACCTCGATGGTAGCTCGGAGCCTCGGTCTTCCCCAACCAAGCCTTCGATCATACTGAGCATGCTGAATGCGGTCGAGGCCGGCATGGCCAGAATGCGCAGCATGAGCTTCAGCTTGTCGGCGGCCTCCTTGCGGCTTTCGCCGAAAAAATGCGGCGCGGCCGCATGGATTATCTCCACCGGCGAACAGTCAAGTATTTCGCAAAGGTGGATCAGCCGCGTCGCCTGCAGCTTCGAAAACGCCCGCTCATAGCGCGCGAAGATCGTCTCATGCAGCCCGACCATCATGCCGACCTGAGCGCGGTTGAGCCGCTTCGCGTCACGATGCTCGCGGATGAACTGGCTGAATATCTGCTCCATCTCGCCGAAGCTTCGAATGCCCTCGAAACCTGGTTTGCGATAGATCGGCTTTTCCGATTCTTCATCGCGCGTTTCGACGAGCCCATACTCGTCGATATACTTCTGAATATCCTTGATCGCCATGGTGACGGCTTTGGCCTTTTCCTGTTGCCCCAAAAACACGTCGTTATGACACGCGTCTTTGCCCCCATCGGTCCTTCCTCTATCAAAACAGGACCAATTTGACATCAACCTAGCAGCAAATCGGCGCTCCGATCAAATGCCCTTCGACAGGGAGCCGGTAAGCTCGCAGACATGGATCGATCGCGTCACATGCATTTTGGAGAGACGGGCACCTCGCAGCTGCCCGAACACCTGCGTCGATCAGCCCAGCATGGCAGCGAGTAGTGCGCCGGTCAGGCCGCGTGTTTGGTGGCTGAGCGTCTCTTCCATCTCCTGGTAAGAAACAACACCGTTGAATCCCAGCCGGCGATACACGGGCTTGTCGATGCCGGGTTCCTGCATTTCGACAAGACATTCCGAGGCGACGTACTGGTTGTGATCCTTCTTCACCTTCGTCATGCCTCTACTTCTCCTGATGCAGCAGGTCGGCGTCGCTAATCGCGCGCAGGTTCATGTCATTGGGACCCTTGATGCGCAGCTCGGCATTGAGCCTGCGCAGGTCGCGCGGGGGCGTGCAGGCGAGCCAGGCGCGCAGCTTGTAGAGGCCAGGCTTAAGGTCGGCGCCGTAGAGCATGGAGACGGTCTTTTCCTCACGCGCCGGCATCGGGATTTCGGCCCGCTTCGACCCGATAGGGCGATCCTCCAGCCAGACAGAGGCGATGCAGGTGGGACTGCGAAACACGTTGGAGCCGGTGGTGGCGCGGTATTCGACCGCGAGCTGGGTGCGCCCGGGGTCGGTGATTTTCAGCCAGCCCTGGAGCTCGACCGCGCCGAGGCCGTCATAGACGACGCCGTTGCGGGAGAGCTCGCTCAGCGGAACGACGCCGCCGGCATAGACATAGCTGCCGAGCTGTCGGCGGGAATGTCGGACAACGCGTCGGGCTTTTCTGGCGCGATGCGGGCGATGGCGACGATGCCTCGTTTGTAGGATGACGCGTCTGTCCGCGCTGCCGCCTGCGCCTGCGCCGCCTTTTCTTCCTCCACCGGATGGTTGTCCGGGTCGGCCGCGCCGGCGTCTTCCGATGCCTCTTTGTCGGAAGCCTCGAGCCGCCGCAGGATGGCGTCGAGCTTGTGCTCGATGCGGTCAAGCCTTTGGCTGGTGGCGTCGGGCGGCGCGTCCTCGGCAAAGGCGATGCCGGTCGCACCAAAAAGGCTAGCGAAGCAGAACAGGATCAAGGGCTTTAACATCGGGACCGGTCTCCTCATGGCATGGTTCCAAACTTGTCTGGCGAGGCCGGCTCGACCCGGAGATGATCGAGCGTGTGGCCCGGCGCTATCGGTGCCGTGTCTGTCGTTGCCATCGGCGCGCCCGGCGATCCGGGGGCAGGCGGCCTGGCCGTCGCCGCGCCGCCCGTCATGTCGGCGCGGCCCCGCCGCTCGCTGCCTTCCGGGACTGTTGCGGCCGGGCCGGTCTTTCCCGCGCCGGTGACGGCAACGGCTCCCACAACATGCTGACCGATACTGACAGCGAACAGGATCAAAGCCAGAACGGCGGCGATGCTGGCATAGCGAAACAACGGATCGTGCCTGAACAGGGCGGGAACAAGTTTTAGCCAGCGCGCCAGCATGGCGCGCGCCGACTTAAATACCGGTGTGCCGCTCATGTCCCGATATCCTGTCGTTCGTGCGCAGCCAGCGCCGCCTCGAAATCTTGTGGCTCGATGCTCATGACGGCCTGCCGATTGGCCGAGCCGATATTTTCGGTCGCGAGCCGCATGGCCTGAGCCTCGCGGGTACGCTCCCACAGGGTGCGCACGGCACGCGCATTGCCAAAACTTTTGTCCCCGCCGCGCTCCGCCTCCACGCGGACGCTGGCAAGCTCTGCCGCCCCCACCGCCGCGTCGTCGAGCACGAAACCCTCGTGTGAGGCCAGGCCCAGCAAAATCTCAGCCAATTCCGCCGCCGTATAATCCTCGAACAGGAGCGTTCGCGTGAAGCGGGAGGCAAGCCCCGGATTGCTGGCGAGGAAGCGGCGCATCTCTTGGGTGTAGCCGGCGACGATGACGCAGAGGCGGCCGCGATGGTCCTCCATCAGCTTCAAAAGGGTCTCGATCGCTTCGCGGCCGAAATCGTTGCCGGCGTCAGCCGGGGCAAGGCTGTAAGCCTCGTCGACGAACAGGACCCCGTCGAGCGCGGCCTCGACCGCCGCCCGCGTCTTGATCGCCGTCTGTCCGACATAACCGGCGACGAGCTGACTGCGGTCGACCTCGACGACATGGCCGGATTTGAGCCGGCCCAGCGCGCGAAGCACGTCGCCCATCAGGCGGGCGGCCGTTGTCTTGCCGGTTCCGGGATTGCCGAGGAAGACCAGATGCAGCGAAGGGTCCGACGTGCTGATGCCATGGCGCTGTCGTTCCTGTTCGGCCTTGAGCACGGCGGCCAGTTTTTTGACTTCCTTTTTGACCGAATGCCAGCCTGTCATGGCGTCGAGCTCGACCAGCACGTCCTCCAGCGGCCGGTCTTTTGGTCTGCGAATAGCGAGAGTGGAGGGGCCTTGGCCGTTTGGTTCGGCTGCCGTGTTCGCCGCTCGTGCTGGTGCGGGAATGCCGAGCTTATCGGCGCGGACCAGCCGCCAGGCCATGATCGCGACGGCGATGAGAAAGATGGTGCCGGCATGGGTCTCAGCGATCGCGACAATGACGATCAAGACGGCGAGACCGAGCAGGATGGGCGTTGGATCGAACCGCATTTTTTGCCCCCGGCCTCATCCGGCGACGGGCTTGGGGGCGAAGCGGTTGGCGGCGACCTTCGCGACCATCTCGGGCCGGCGGAAATAGATCGCGCGGCCGCAGCGCAGGGGCTTTCGTCCCTGAACGAAGACGAACTGTTCGTCGGCGCGGATGTCGGCTAGAATTTCCGAAACCGTCGCCAGCCGCCGGCCGCGTTCCGATTTCTGCGCGCTAGCGCCGATCGAGGCGGTGCCGATCTCGAGCGGCCTGGCGCTCTTGCCGCGGTTGGTTGTCTCGGAGTTCAGGACCACGCCGTGCTCGCCAAGCGACTCGGAGACGGCACGCGCCTGTTCAAGCGAGCCGATCGCGGCATAGGAGCGCCATGAGGCGCTCTCGAACCAGGAGGCCTTGCCGCCTTCGCCCCATTGCTCGCGCAACTGGCCTTCGGACTGGTAGAGCATGACCAGGGTGATGCCATACTTGCGGCCGGCGTCGCGGGCGCGCGCCAGCGAGTTCATGTAACCCAGCCTTGCCACCTCATCGAGCAGGAAGACGATCCTGCCGCCGGGCAAGCGGCCGTCGGCCTCATAGACGGCATTGAGCAGCGATCCGACGACGACGCGGGCGAGCGCCGGAGTCGATTCCAGCACCTTCATGGGAATGTTGACGAACAGGTCGAGATTGCCGGCGACGAGATCGGCGGTGGCGAAACTGTTGCCGGAGACCAGTCTGGCATAGGCGGGATTGGCGAGCCATTCGGTCTGCTCGCTCATGTTGCCGTAGACGCCCGAAAAGGTTTCGGCGACGAGGTCCATCAGCTGACCGGCGAGGTGGCGGGCCCGGCACGAGGACGAGTGCTCGTGGATGCGGCCGAGCTCGGTTCGCATCGCCTTTTCCGGGAAGGCGAGACGTTCGGCTAAGGTGACGAGGTTGCGTCTGGCCGCGGCAAGGCTGTTGTCGAGCACGATGTCGGAGAGCAGCGCTTCGACGATCGCCTTGCCGCGGCCTTCGAAGAAGGCTTTGCCCGACATTGCATGGGTATCGCGGGTGGCGGTGGATTTTTCGCCACAGAGCCAATCGACGACCGAGCGGATGTCGCCATCGATCAGGGCAGAGTCCTTGTTCAGCCAGTCGAGCGCGTTGAAAGCGCCGGTGCCCTTCAGCGGATCGATCGAGATGACACGCCGTCCCATGGACGTGCGCGCCCCGGTCAGCATCGGCGCCAGTTCGGAGGAGGGATCGAGGGTGACGGTCGGGCCGCGATAGCTAAGCAGTGTCGGCACACAGACGGAGACGGTCTTGTAGGAGCCGGAGCCGGCAAAGACCAGGCCGTGGGTGCCGCCCCATGACAGGTCGAAGCTGAGCAACGGCGCCTTGCCGCCCTTGCCCCAGGTGGCGCGATCGGAGGGAACGAATTGCTTGCCGCGCCGTGCCGGGGCGTCCTGGTCGACGCGGTAAGCTTCGCCGATGACGACGCCGCCTATCTTTTTTCGATCCCCTTGCGATCCAGACAGGGGTGCTTCGCGGAACAGATTCTGCGCTTCAGAAATATCCATCCAGTCGGCATGGCCGAACGTATCGGAGGCGGCGCGCTCGACCGGTTTTTTTATCTCTTGGCCGCGCAGCGACTTTCCAGCCAGCGTGCGCAGGCCGGCGACGGTTGCGAGAAAGCCGATGGCGCCAGCGTAGAATATCGACATGTCGGCGAGGCGCAGTATGTCGATCCAAGCGGAGGTGGGACGGTGGGAAAGCAGCCGCGTTATCTCCGGCCAGACGGTGAGCGCCGCGGCGGACGCCATGCCGACGACACCAGCGATTGCCGTTGCCGGGAGCGCCAATCCGGATCGCCGCAACAGAAGAGCGGTCGCCATGGCCAGCGCAGGACCAACGAGCGCAACCGCTGGCCAGGCGGCATAGGCAAACTGATAAAGGACGGAGGACGGCGCAAGACCGTCCTGGTACCATCCGAGCATAAGATCGCCCCATAGCGCATGGGCGTAGCGCCACGCGGGATACCAGATGACAAGCGGGAGGATCGCAAGCCCTGCCTTAAACGCGGCCTTGACCAAGTCGTATGAGATGCGCCCGAACATTTTCGTCCCACTTCGGCTTACGAGCGTTTGGCTGGCTTCGCCGGCGCGGTCGCGGGATCGTGGTCGACTGAACCACGGCCCGATGCAATGCGGGTCACGGCTCCATTGTGCTCGGCCGCCAGTGCGGCAATGGTCGTGTGGTCGGCCAGCCCTTCCCAGTGCTGCAAGACCTTGTTCCAGCGCAGGCCGGCGCCGCGCAGGCGGGTAGAGAACTCCGTCGGCAAAGCGGCGGGGAAGGTGACGGTCAACGGTTCTTTTGTCGCGCCGGCCGCCTTTGTCTCGCGAGCCAGTGCCTTCATTCCGGCCGCCGCCCAGGCGGCGATTTGCTTCTCGTCCTTTGCGTTCGCCGACAGCGCAAGCAGCGCGCCGTAGAGTGCATCGGTATGGAGCTCGAGTAATCCCGCCTGCTCGAGAAGAGCGCCGGCTTCGATCAGCCGTTTGGTGCGCTGCTTGCGCTCGTCGTTTTTGATCTTGGCTTCCTGCTCGGCGATGCGCGCCTTTTGCTGTTCGAGGCGGGACATGCGCTCGGCAAGCGAAGTTCGGGGCATGGTTTTGAACCTCTTCCCGTTGATCCCCCACGCCCGCGGTCACAATGCCAAGCTTGTGCTTCGGGTTCAACCTTATGACTTTCCCCTAAAATGCCGCGGCGGCTCGGCCCAGGATGAGGCCCCATGGCCTTTCTGATGGGTCTGGCCAGCTTGAGTGAATGGATTTGTGCAGACGCAATATGCATTCTGCGAATGCTGCTTGCGCTTATGTTGTGGCGATGGCATTCTGACGAGATGGCCATCGCCTTCGCCCGTGCCCGCTATATCTCTCGTTCCGACGGCGGGAGCGCGGTGCGCTCCGCCGCCTATAACGGCCGTGAGGCGATCAAAGCGCAGCGCACCGGCGAAGTCTTCTACTTCAGGCACCGCGACGCGCCCGAGCATCACGAGATGCTTTTGCCCGAGGGCGCGTCGGCAGAATTGGCCTCGAGCGATGCGCTCTGGAATGCGGCCGAGGCCATAGAGAAGCGCAAGGACGCGCAGCTGGCGCGCGAGCTCGTTCTGGCGCTGCCGGCCAACAGCGAGCTTGGCCATGACGACCGGGTCGAACTGGCGCGGTCGTTTGCGCAAGAACATTTCGTGTCGAAGGGGCTAGCCGTGCAGATCGATGTCCATGCGCCGCATGGCGCGGAAAGCGAGGGCGAGCGCGCCAATTACCATGCGCATTTATTGATCACGACGCGGCGGCTCGGCGAGGATGGGTTTGCCGCGAAGAAGGCGCGCGATCTCGATCCCGTGATCAAGCGCGGTGGGGGCAGGGCGATCGTTGCGGAAGGCGAGGCCTGGGGGGAAGTATGGCGCGATCACCAGAACCGCTATTTTGCCGAGCAAGGTCTTTCGATCCGGGTCGATGCGAGGGCAACTGTGCCGCAGGAACACATCGGACCGATCCGCATGCGGATCGCCGATGCCGAGGCGAATGTCCGGGCCGAGCATATTCGGCGCGCCAACGAGGAAGCGGCGCGCGATCCGGAAAAGGTGCTGGCCGCGTTGACGCGCAACCAGGCGAGCTTTTCCGAAAATGATCTCGACAGGCACTTGAAGAAGCACATCCGCGACGAGAACGAGCGGGCCGCAGTGAAGTCGTCGGTGCTCGGTCACACGGATGCGCTGGCGCTTCATGATCGCGAAACGGGTGAAGCGGTTGGACGCTGGACGGCGCGCGCGGTGCGCGACCAGGAAGTTTCGGCGCTGGCCGACGGAAAGCGTGTTGCGGCGGCACGGCATGGGGATCTCGGAAAAGGTATTCGGGAGGGGATCGCAGCATCGGGATCGTTGCGGCCGGATCAGCTTGCCGCATTCGAGCACGCGGCCGGATCGGGAGGCTTGAAAATCATTGAGGGGCGGGCGGGGACGGGCAAGAGTTTTGCGCTCGGTTCAATCCGGGAAGCACATGAGATGGCCGGCTACCGCGTGATTGGCCTGGCGCCGACCAACGCGGTTGCGCAGGCAATGAAGGAGGACGGTTTTGACCGTACCGGCTTTGCGCGAAGCTCGACGGTTCATGCCGAACTGTTCCGGCTGAAAAACGGGCGCGCGCAGTGGGACCGGCGAACGCTCGTTGTGGTCGATGAGGCGGCGATGATGGATGCGAAGGTAACCGGAGAGGTGTTGCGCGAGGCGCGGCACTCCGGCGCCAAGGTCATTCTGGCCGGCGATGATCGGCAGCTGGGTTCGATCGAGCGGGGCGGGTTGTTCACCGAGCTGAAAAAGGAGCATGGCTCCGTCGAGATTACCCATGTGACGCGGCAGAATGTCGACTGGCAGCGCGAGGCGGCACGGGATCTTGCGGACGGGCGGTTCGAGGAAGCGCTGCGCTCCTTTGCCCGGCACAGGTCGGTGATCTGGACATCGAAGCAGGAGGAGCTGCGCGCCAAGCTGGTCGAACAGTGGGCGAAAGATACGGCGGTTGATCCGAGCGCATCGCGGTTTGTGTTCGCCTACACCAACAAGGACGTTGACGTCCTCAACAAGGATCTGCGGGCGGTGCGGCGCGAGCGTGGTGAGCTTGGCGAGGATTTTGTCTTCACGACCAAACATGGTGAGGCGGCATTTGCCGTGGGCGATCGTTTGCAGTTCACCGACACGCTGAAGAATGCGGGCATCTACAACGGCAATGCTGGCGTCATCACGAACATCGATCGCAACTTGGGACGCATCAGCGTGAGGCTCGATGCGGCCGCGGGCCGGGATGGCCGAAAGGTGGAATGGTACGCGTCGGAGTTCAACGGCTTCCGGCACGGTTATGCCGGCACCATCTACAAGGGCCAGGGCAAGACGCTCGATCACACCTATCTGATGCACACGCATCATTGGCGGGCAGCCTCGAGCTATGTCGCCCTAACCAGGCAGCGCGAAAGCGCCAAGGTGTTCGTGGCGACCGAGACGGCGCGCGATCTCAGGCAACTGGCACGCCAGATTGGCCGCAATGAAATCAGGTCGGCTTCGGTCGCCTATGCGACGGGGGACGAACTGACGCCCGAGCAAAAGACCAAGCTGGCGCAGGTGAGCGGCCATGACGGAGCGGCGCGCAAAGATGTCGCCGGAAAGGAGGGAGCGATGGAACGCGCAGCTGAGGCCGCCCGGCCCGCCGGCACCAATGAGGCGCCAGCTCAAGCGGCGCGGTCGAGCGACCACAAGATGCTCGTGTCCGCGTTCGACGGGCAGCGGCCTGATGGTATTCGTCGTGACAGTCTCGGGCGTGGCCTTGACGAGACAAGCGTGGCCGGCGCGTCGCGGCAGATGCCCAGGTGCAGCGCGAGCGGGCTGACCGGACGATCTACTTCAAGACAGCCTACCGCGATCCGAAGGCTGCCGCGGCGCGGCTTGACGAGATCATCGCGCGCGACGGCGCCACGAGCGCGACGCGGCGGCTCGCCTCCGATCCCGCACAGCTCGGCGACCTGCGCGGCCGCGAGGGCTTCTTCGCCGGGGCCAAGGCACGCGACGAGCGCGAGGGTGCGATCCGGGCAGCCGCGGCGATCGGGCCCAACATCACCCGCGCGACGCAAGCCGAGCTTCGCGCGGCACAGGATTATCGCGCCAGCGTCGAACAGCAGATGAAGGCAGACGCCACTCCGGTTCCAGACCTCTCTGCCGGCGCCAAGCAAGCCCTTGGCAAGGTGGTGGCGGCCAAGGACGACAACGCGCGCGCAAGGCAGTCAAGACGCTGGCGGCGGATCCCGAGATCGGGCGTGAGGTCGCAGGCTTTGCGGCCAGTGTCAAAGCCCGCTTCGGCGAGGACGGGGCGCGGGCCATGTTGCGGGCTTCCGCCGCTGGCAAGACGTTCCAGCACCCATCGGTGCCGAAATCGGCGCAGGCCTCGCTCGACCACGCCACCAAGCTCTATGCCGCTGCTCACAGCGGCGAGCGCGCGATGGCGCGGATCGCCGAAACCGAGCGTCTAGCGGCGCTTCAAACCCAGAGCACCAGACTGAAACCGTGACCAGCGCTTGCTCCTCGAAGCTGTGTTTCGCGGTCACGAACGTAAGGCTAACGCGATGGCGCTGGACATCAGCCCGAATGAAGTCAAGATCGGCCTCAGCGCGCGCCAAGCATCCACTGCTTGACAGAGCTCATGGAGCCGGTCGCCTTTCTTGAGCGCGATCATGCCGGGCGAGCTCGGGGAGCCGAGAGCCCGCAACGGGTCAAAGTTGCCCATCCCGCGTCGATGTACGCGTGGCGTCAGCGGGCTGCGCGAGGCGAACGCCTGGGCCGCCACCATTTGCGGAATGAACTGGATGCCAGCCGCTTCAAAGGCCGCGCGGATCGCCGCAACAGTTTTGGCCTTGAGGCGGTCACCTTTTTCGAGGCGAGTGATTGTTTGCGTCGCGACCTGCGCTATTTCGGCCAGTTCGCGTACACCCCACCCGAGCGCCACCCGAGCCATCTTGCATTGGACAGCACCAATTTCATCACGGGGTGATGATTCTTCTTGCCCATTCACATTCCGACCTTTAATCTGCCAGCTTGCAAAACGGCCGGACGACGTGGTGTTGCCTCACATCGCCCAGCCTGACCACAACCCAAGCTACAGGGAGCTCGGATCATGGGTGATTCCGACAATACACGAGTCCGTCCTTCCGTCACGCGCAGGATGCTGCTGACGAGTGCGGCAGCGGTCGCGGGGACGCTGCAATTTCAGGATAGCGCGTCGGCGGACGACGGGGCGCTCGGCGGCGACACCGCTTGCGACCCGGCTTTGGCGCTGTGGCGCGACTGGCAGGGCGCCTATCTGCGCACCGTCGCGCTCTGCCGCAAGCAACAGCATCTTGAGAGCAGACTGGTCGAGGCCGTTGGCTTCCCGAAGGCGGAGGTCGAACTGCCCAAGGAGGATGTAACCGTCACCGTCTCCTGGCCGGGCGACTTGGAAGATCTGTTCGGCGACGATCCTGGTTTTGCCGACTTGCGCGCGCGAGCCGAGGCTGATCTGGCTGCCCATCAAGCCCGCTGGGATGCCGCAGACCGGCGCATCGGCTATTCCGCCGCCAAGCGGGAGGAACTTGTCGCCGCCGACAAAGAGCAAGAGCTGGTAGAGGCCCTGATGGCAGCTTCTGCCACGACACTCGCCGGCGTGGCTGGCAAGCTCGACGCGGTCCTGCGCGAGGGCGAAAGCGCTGAAGACTGCACAGACTTTCCCTGGCCGCAGCTGCGTGCCGCGCTCGTCGATCTGGTGCGCATAGGCCTGGCCCGGCAGCCGGGAGCGTTCATGCCCGGCAGCGACCGAAAGGGACCTTACCCGCGAAAACGCCAGGATGACGTCTGTATGTCGGTGATGATGTACCAGCGGGGAGACCGTGTGACATGAAACGCCGATCGTTGACGACACCGCCTCCGCTGGCGGCCGCGCATGAAACAGGGGCTAGTACAGCCATATCCTGCAGCAGGCTTGCCGCCGCACCTTCGATTTCAAAACAGGACGCCGGCCTTTGGGCCCTCAGCACCCCGGAGGCGATTGCCAGGGCGGCGCGCGAGCTGTTTGGCTCCGAAGCCGCCCAAGCGATGGAATGGTGCGCGCTTTCGGCCCGCAATGCGCAACGGGAAGCGGATTTGCGGTTCTGGCGGGCCGTGCTGGCGCTGCTTGAGGAACCTGCCGCGGACAGAAAGGTGTGATCCTTCCCCCGGCGAAGTTTCATTTGACGGGGTTGTGCATTAGCCGATGAACTTTTCGAAGCCCGCTTCCTCGAATTCCGAGGGCGGCGCTTGCAACGCTCGCCGACAGGGTGGCAACCGAGCACAAACTCACTGGCCTGCTTTCGTTCGATTACGGCCAGAGGCACAAAAAGGAACTCGGCTTTGCCTTTCTATGCGCCACACGGTTGGGTGTTCGGCACCAGATCATCGATATCCGCGATGTCGGCCGCAACCTGAACGGCTCGGCGCTGACTGACAGTGTGGACGTGCCCGACGGGCATTACGCCGAAGCGTCCATGAAGATCACGGTGGTGCCGAACAGGAACGCCATCATGTTGGCTATCGCCTTCGGGGTTGCCGCCGCGCAGCAGGCCGACGCGGTGGCCATCGCCGTCCGCGGCGGCGATCATTTCATCTATCCGGATTGCCGGCCCGCTTTTATCGATGCCTTTCAGGCAATGCAGGACCATGCGCTCGCGGACTGTGCCGATATCCGCCTTTACACTCCCTATGTGAACATGTCGAAGGCCGACGTCGTCAAAGACGGGGCAAGGTACGACACGCCGTTCGAGGTGACGTGGTCCTGCTATTAGGGCGGCGACCGTCACTGCGGTCGCTGCGGCACATGCGTGGAACGGCGCGAGGCGTTCGATCTGGCCGGCATTGCGACCCGACTGACCATGAGGATGCGGACTTCTGGATCAACGCCATCCGGGTAAGGAGCGCGTGATGTTCCGCATCACCAAAGAGTTCCACTTCTCGGCCTCGCATCAGCTCACCTCTCTGCCACCCGGTCATCAGTGCGCGCGTCTCCATGGCCACAACTATATCGTCGTGGTCGAGCTTTCGGGTGGCGAACTGTACGAGCACGGCTTCGTGCGCGACCATCATGACCTTGGTGCGCTCAAGCGCTTACGGCAGAGGGCCGGATAATACTTAACCGGGGCTCTGCATTGATTTCATGATGAAATCAGGTTCCAATCGCAAGAAAGGAGAGAAACATGTTTCGTTATCTCGCACGCCGTCATGATCGCAAGCACATTTTGAGGTCACTACAACGCCAGAACCGTATCGATCACAAGCTCATAGGGTTTGATGCCTCTTTGGAGTTCGCGGGCAACGAGACTGAGGACAAATATGCGAGCGTTGGTGACTTGGCGTACACGACAATTTCCAAGGGAGAGCAGTTATTCTCCCCGATTTTGCTCCCTAAGCCGTTAAGAGAAGAGGCAAACGGTGCTACTTTTCAGTCTGACATCACAACCGAGGATGAAGAAAACAATAAATTTGAATGCGTGGTTACCGATAGCGGATCGAAAAGCCATGCACTTGTAGTGTTTCATCATTGGTACGCGCGAAACCGCTACTCAGCATTCGCCAAGTTCTTTGCTGCAAGAGGCATAACAGTTATTGAGGCTACGCTTCCGTACCATTTTAGTCGTGGTTCCGACGACTATTCCGAGGAAAAATTCTTCAACGCAAATTTGGGACGTACAATTCGGTCGATGAGACAAGCGGTATTGGATGGCCGTAAGATTGTTCGTTGGCTCTATAGTCAGGGGTATTATAAAGTTTCCGTTGTAGGCATGTGCTTAGGCGGCACTGTCGCTGGTCTGATCGCTGCCCAAGAAGAGAAGGTTGATAAGGCGGTTCTCATGGTATCGCCAATGAGTCCTGCTGATCTTGTTTGGACTGCGGAGACCATGAAGTCGTTGCGTAGTCGTATTGAACCAGTCATGTCACTCGAAGATTTGAGAACCGCTTGGAGTCTCATTAGCCTAGAGATGCATACGTGGGGCCTCACACGTCCTCACTTGGATATGATGTTCGTACTTGGCAAAGACGATACGATCGCATGTCCAGAAGCTACGGATCGGGTGATAGAGCTTCTGACGAAATGCAATCGTCCGCCTGAGGTGCTGCGTCTCAATTGTGGACATTCGTCTGTTGGGATCTTTCCTTACAACATAATCGCGGCCAGGAAGGTGCTGCGATTTTTGAAAGAAACTCCGACCTTAGCGGAACTCTGGGAAGTCCGCGGGTTTCGCTACGACTTTAGCGAAGTTTGACACGATGCCGACAAAGTGGGGCGGCGCTTATGGGCGTCACGACACGAAAGTGGTGATCTGGTCGAGGTCGACAGGGAATACCGCTACATCGAGGTGAAATCCGGACTGACGCGGCCCGCCAGCCTCACCGAGCAGGAGGCCGTGACCCAGGCCAACGTCATGCGCTATATCCGCAACCGCGAGGGCTACGACCCCTATGCGATCGAGGAAAAGTTCGGGATCGCCGCCTTTCTTTCGACCGGCGATGCCGCGCGCGAGCTGTAAGTCCTATACAGCGCCGCCAATCCGCAAAACCCCGCCAAGGTTTATGGCAAGCTGAAGCGGGTGCTGGTCGACATCAAATCGGTCAGCTTCCCCAACAGTTCGACGGCGATCGTGCGCTTCTCCACCACCGAGAAGAGCGAGACCGAGGCGATCGACCGGCATTGGATCTCCGTCGTCCGCTTCCGCTACACCGACACGCCGATCAAGAACGAGTGGCGCTTCGAGAACCCGCTCGGCTTCCAGGTCACCAGATACCGGCGCGACCAGGAGACCGTGACACCGGGGAGCGAGTGATGGGGGCGAAGATAGTCCTCGCCATGGCGTTGTGCCTCGCCGCGCTCGGCTCGGTCGCCTGGCCGTTCGTCTTGCCCTTGAGAAAACCGTAGAGCTCCCGGAATGATCCCTTGCCCGCGTTGCCTTCAATTCCGCCCGGCCGTCTGGGAGCAGATCAAGTTCGATCTTCTCGCCCGGCCTGATGCCCAGATGCTGCAGAACGTCCTTGCGGAAGGTCACCTGTCCCCGTGGCGTCACCGTCAGCATCGTCATTGAGGCCCGATCAATGCAACATACGCCGCTAATTGCTGCTCGACCGATTTGACCGGCACGAAGAGCATCGTCGGGCGCATCTCATCGAGCGGAGAGCAGCGGCAGCTCTATGATGAGGAGCGGATCTGTCCCACCGGATCAATACGCTCAACGGCGGAATGGGTTGCCATTAACCGCAGCGTCGCAATAGTCCTGCAGGGCTTTATTTCTTTCGGCGACAACGGCCACTATGAAGCAACACTTCGCCGATGAGCCATCCGGGAGAGTTTCATGACAGAAGAAGCCGACAACAAACTTTCACGCCCTCATCGAGCTCACTGCTGATGTCGTCTCAGCCTATGTCTCCAACAATCCGGTCCCGGTGGGCGATCTTCCTGCCCTGATCGGCCAAGTGCACGCAGCACTGAAAGGCACGATCGGCAACGTCTCCGCGAAAATCTCGGAGGCTCTCAAGCCTGCTGTGTCGATCAGGAAGTCGGTGACACCGGACTACATTGTCTGCCTCGACGACGGAAAGAAATTCAAGTCGCTGAAGCGCCATCTGTCGACGCACTACGGGCTGACACCGGACGAATATCGTGCCAAATGGGGACTGTCGGCGGATTATCCCATGGTGGCGCCAAACTATGCCGCCGCTCGCTCCGCTTTGGCTAAGACGATGGGGCTAGGCCGCAAACCGAACGAGCCGGAAACGCCGACGCCGGCGAAGCGTACCCGCAACAAGGCTGCGGCCTGATTTTCTCTTTCGAAGACAATCAGGGCCTGCGCCGAATATAAAAAAGGCGGGATCCCCCGCCTTCCCATTGCTGACAGCCTGATGCCACATGGAATTCGCGAACACCTGCAGCAATCTGCTGCCCCGCCTTCCGATTGAGGCATTTTCCCGCGCGCACTTACCGAGCGGTCGTCAGTACATCCGGGACTTGCCGCGTTCTTCCGGCTCTTGCGTGATGCAAGCGAAAAATCAGCCTGCCCGGCTGAGGCTGCCAGCAGAGGACTTGCCAGTGCGGCGGTCCTGCTCGATCTCGTAGTTGATCTTCTGGCCGTCAGCGAGCGTCTTGAGGCCCGCGCGTTCGACAGCCGAAATGTGGACGAAAACGTCCTGACCACCATTGTCGGGCTGGATAAATCCAAATCCCTTGGTGCTGTTGAACCACTTCACCGTTCCGGTCGCCATATGTGCGTATTCCTTTGTAACATTTGCAGCATGGGCCAATCGGGCGGGCCCGATTCGTATCAAGACCGTGGAGTTAAACGCAGCAAAGCGAAAAATTGCAAGAGCCGTTCGCCCCGATGGCAATACCTTTGAGTGCCATGAGCGATCGCCAGCCTCAAGACAACAACAGCCTGATCTTGATCAGCCTCATACCCGCCAACCGCCGCGCCGAGCAAAGCCCCGGCTAGGCGGTTAAGCACGACATGGCCAAGCGAACCACCTGTCGGCCCGGTGGTCCGGCGAATACAGGGATCACGTTAGCGCGTCTCTACGCACCGAGCGCGGAAGAACAGGCTTGGCGTACCCCTCGCAAGTCAAGGTGAGCAGCTAGGACCACGGTCAACGCCCACTTCTACGCGGCGAAGTCGGTTGGACAGCACCAAGGGATCGCCAATCAGACGCTCTCGGATTTTGGTGCGAGAATAAAATCAAAAACGGGCTCGGGCTGGTCAGGCTTCGGCTGTCGCGGAACAACCGGGGAGGTTACGGCCGCTTCGGCATATACTGCCAGCGCGGCAGGTGTCATCCCGAGTGCGGTCTCAAACAGCCCGTTAGGCACGCTCACCACCCGACGAAAAAGCGCTGCAGCTCTTTCCGCATGGCGCGCCGCAGCGCGCCGCTTTCCCTGGCGGATCTTCACCCCGGACGCCGCCAACAGGATCAATGCCTTGAAGAACAGTCGATGTTGAATGCTTTGTTTGGCAGCGTGCCAGAGAGGCTCCCAGGCCTCATGGGCTTCCCAGTAGTAGCCGTGGTTGAAAAGGTCGATCCCCCATCGAAACACATCTGAGCCGAGCGCTTCGTCAACGGCGACGGCAACGGTCACCGGATCCGTTCGGTAACTGTGGCCGAGGGGATCACGCACCGGATGCGGATGTTTGCCGGGCAGATACGAATAGCTCGGGAAATTCTTTTCGGGCAACAAGCGAGGGCGTGACATAGGCAAACATGAAAGCTCGTTCATGGCAATTCACACCGACCGCGCCTTGACACGGAGGCTGGTCGCAAATGCCCTTGTAAACGGCGCAGAGTTTGGACACAACGTGCTTCGCCAAATCCGACGCACGCGCTAGTCGAGAGTCGGCGGCAGGTCGATTGAGCGCGCTCTAGTTGCCCCAACTGGGTTTAGATGTCACCTGCTGTCGAATGTCGGCGGCGGTTCTCCGCCAAACGCTTATGCGCTAAATTGAAACTAAGTAATAATCTGTCGATGCGGTGAGGTCAACCGGATATCATCTCTGATAGGGCACGGAAAAGACTTGCTGTATGCGCGATGCAGGCTGAGAAATATTGAGAAATATTTGCTGATGCCTGATGAAAGTCGCGTAATCTATCTTATGAAACTGGCTATTATTGCCGCAAAATAGAAATGTCTTGATTCCACAAAGTAGGAATGTCGCCCTGCTCGTCGGTAGGCGCGATCTGAGGCGCGCTTGAACGGTTAGAATCACTCTCGTCTGATACGAGAAGCTAACCCGGCACTTGGGCAAAGTCAAAATTTTTTCCAAATAAAGTCAAATGGTTAGCTATGATGCTATCAGGCTCATAGCAACTAAGACATTGATCTTTCTCGCGATCCGGATTTCGACCATCCGAGGTTGTTTGGCGATGGTCGCATAGCCGCCGATCCCGCCGACCGCCCGTTCTACTTTGCGTTGCTGAAAATGGGGAGCGGACCAAGTTGGTGGCGACCAACCCCGCCCGCCCAGAGTGGCGCTCAGGAGGCTATCGGGATGAAGGCCGGAAAAGGCAGTAGTCCGAAACAGCGTCGCTCAGAGCACGTGTCCTGGAAGCCGAAGGCTTGTTCGCGGCACGAAACAAGGACTTCGGCGGCTTGACAGTTCTTCTTGAGAGCAGCAGGAAGGACCTACGGAACTTGCGGACAAACTGGAGGGCTGAGGTCGAATGAGCATTCCCGATCCGAAAGGCGGACCCAGCACACCACCTTCGCCGCTCCGGGCAATCGCGCGATCACTCCAGGACTATGAAGCAAGGGTTGCCTATCTTGAGGCATTGGTGGCCACACAGGCCTTAGAAATAGAACGCCTAAAGGGCTTGTTGCCTCACGGATCGGCAGCGAAAGTTCGACAATGACCCCGCCTTGGTAACGGCGCGGCACGAGAAACTAACCAAGGAAAACGGCGCCTACATCGCCAATGGTTGCATGCGAACGCTGCGCGCCGTCTACAACCATGCCCGCAGGGCCGCTCGCTCGCTGCCCGCGGATAACCCGGTATCCGCCATAGACTGGAATGCGGAACATCGGCGCAACACCGCGCTCGGGCTGTCGGACCTGGGAGGATGGTTCACCCAACTCGCGGCCTTGAAGAACCCTGTCCGCCGGGAGTTCCATCTGTTCATGCTGCTTTCGGGCCATCGTCCTGAAGCGATCAGGAAGGCACGGGTCGAGCATGTCGATTTTCGCGGGTGTGCTGCACATCCCCAGGCCGAAGGGCGGCGAGATCAAGGCTTTCGACTTACCACTTTCCAACGCCATGATGCGCTGTTTGGTTCGGGTGATGCGCATTGGTCGGGCTCTCTATGAAGAGCAATCGCGTGACTGGCTCTTCCAGGCCGACAGCGAAAGCGGACACATGGCCGAACACAAGGAGAAACGCGACGATCTGTCGAAATGGGGCAATGACCTTCGGCAGACTTTCCGCACCATCGCGTAGGCCGCGGGTGTTGCAGAGCTTGACGTGCACCTGCTGATGAACCACTCGATCCCAGGGGTCAATGCAGGCTACATAAAGTTGCTGAGCGATCACTTGCGCCATCAGCAGGAGGCCATCTCACGGCGGATACTGGAAGCCGGACGGTCGCGGCAGGATGGAACGAAGTGTCAAACTTCTGCTTGGCACGCGCTTCCAAGCAGAAGCGTACTTGCCGACATATTGAACCAGGCCCTAGTTGTTTGATCCCAGACCATGCATTTGCTTCTCTCCACGAACCGGGAAGGCTGGTCAGTTCTTCACACGATCGATCCACCCGCAGGCGCGCACCCAATAAGGGATTCCGATTCAATGCCGGCTGATACACCAGCCGGACCACCACCGCGTTGGTCTTGATTACGTGGTAGCGATTTCGTGATGACACGCCGCGGAATAGTTTGACGGCTTCAGGCGTTCGGGATGGCAGAGGGGCGGGCTTACGCTACGGGGTTGATCGTGCGAACTTTGGCTGCGATCGCTATTGTCCTGCTAGCAATCATCTTCGGACTGGCAAGCTACAGCTATTTCGGATTCTACAACGTTGCTGCCAGCGAGCCCGACCTGGATTTCGTCCGCTGGTCACTGGAGACAGTCCGGAATAATTCCATTGAACGCCACGCCGGCCACAATGTCACCACGGATCGATCGCTTGACGATCCGGAGATGATCCGCACAGGTGGCCATCACTACAAGGAGGAAGGCTGCGTCAACTGTCACGGTGGTCCGGGAATTTCTCCCGCGGAGTTCGCCAAGAACATGCGGCCCAAGCCGCCGGACCTTACAAGAATCGCTGCCACCTTGGATGATGCTGAGCTCTATTGGATCGTGCGAACGGCATAAAAATGTCCGGGATGCCTGCGTTTGGTCCAACGCACGACGAGGAAGGGCTATGGGCGATGGTGGCCTTTGTTCGCCGTCTGCCGGAGATATCGCAATCGGAATACGAGAAGATCACCGAAGCCTCGGAAGGTGAAGGGCATCATCATCAGGCTGGCGGTGAAGACCACGGACCGGCTGCGTCTCCCAAGTGAGGTGTGCGGCTTCGCCTTCGGCGCGGTGCCGGTCGGATTGCAGACCTCGACACCTTTGCGGCGGAGCGGCGCCGGCCGATTCGGTTCGATCGTGTGAAGTGATGCCGGCCGATCGTCTGAAAGTGCGCGAAGCCGCCAGTGGCGACTATGATGGTTGTCAGCCAGGGTGAGATGGTGGGTCGTTAGCGACGATCGTCGAGGCGGCGAAGTTCATCCGCGATCAGGGCACCCCGCATCTGGCCCGACTGGGGCCGCACAGTCATAGGGGTCGGAGGGCGCAGCATGACTTCGCGGCCACCTTCCTTGGCTCGGACAGTGTTGGCCGCATCGAAGGCGAGCATCATGGCCCAAGCGCCGGCACCTGGTACTGGTCGATCTCTACCCTTGATAGTCGCTGGCGGAAGCACGGCGGCCAGCGAGGGCGCGAGGCGACAAAGGACGAAGCGGTGGCCGAGCTGGAGCGCCATTTGATCGACTAAATCGCCGACGCCGGCGAGTATCAGCAGCCGCCACGTCCATAGCGCACCCTCGACGGCCTGCAAGGCGCCACCTATCTTCGCGCCATGTGCGGACGCGACCATCGCCGAAATGGTGGCAAAATTCTGCTATGCTGACCTGGCGAAATATCAGCTGTCGCCAATCAGCTGCCCCTCTGGAAGGACATCTATGGCACGGGCAAGAATAGCAGCCCTACGCCATTGCCATGCGGTCAGGACAGCCATTCGCCCTCGCGGCCTTGTGGGAGAACTGGATCGACCCGAGGACCGGAAAGATTATCCGCACCTTCAGGGTCATCACCTGTGACCCCAATCTCGGGCGCCTGACACAAGTAATGCTCACCCGGCGCAGCAGGACAGTTTTGCGACGTCCTTGCCGAATGACAGCGCCGCGAGCTTCAGGCTCTCGACGGTGGTGAGATACGGAAAAATCGTGTCGGCAAGATCATCGACGGTCATGCCCTGTCGGATCGCCAGCGCCGCCGTCTGGATGCTGTCGGCGCCTTCCGGCGCAAGGATGTGCGCGCCGAGCAACCGGCCGCTGCCAGCATCGGCGACGAGCTTGATCAGTCCGCGGGTGTCGCGGGCGGCAAGCGCACGTGGCACCTGGTCGAGACCGATCGTTGAGGTGCGAACGGCTTGCCCAGCCGCCCGCGCTACGGCCTCGGTCAGTCCCACGCTCGCCACCTGCGGATCTGTGAAGACGATCGCGGGCATGGCGCTGTTGTCATAGCGCAGGCTGTCGCCGTTGAGCGCGTTCTTCGCAGCAAGCTTGGCGCCATAAGCGGCCATGTAGACGAACTGGTCGTGGCCAGTCACGTCGCCGGCGGCATAGATGCCGGACTTGGACGTGCGCATGCGGTCGTCGACGACTATGCCGCCGTTCGCCGCTACCGCGACGCCGTGCTCGGCAAGTCCGAGTCCCTCGATGTTAGGCGTGCGCCCCGTAACCAGAAGGACCTGCTCGGCATGGATTGTCGTGTCCCGGCCGTCGCGTGCGACCGTGAGCGCAATGCCTTGGTCAGCCTTCCGGATCGCGCGATAGGCGATGCCCGCGACCACGGAGATCCCCTCATCCTGGAAATACCCCGTCAGCGCCGCGCCAATCTCGGGCTCGGACTCCGGGAGCAGGCGCGACCGGCACGCAAGCGTCACCTTGACGCCGGTACGGGCGAACATCTGGGCGAGTTCGGCCCCGATATAGCCGCCGCCGATCACGAGCAGCGACCGGGGCAGCTCCTCCAGCTCGAGCGCTGTCGTGCTGGTGAGATAGGGGACAGTCTCGATGCCAGGGATGACTGGGATCGCCGGCCGCGCTCCGGTCGCGATGATGATCTTGCCTGCCGGAATGCGCGTGCCGTTCATCTCGACACCGCCATCCACAAGGCGGGCCGGCCCTTCGCGATAGGCGATGCCATCGTAGGCCGGCAGCAAGTCGACGTATTTGGCCTGGCGCAGCTCGGAGACGAGCGCGTCCTTCTGGCGGACGGTTCCGCGCCAGTCAGCCAGTTCAGCCTCGGCCGTGATGCCGGCGAAACGCGCCGCGGCGCGCGCGTTGTGGAGCGTGTCGGCGGCGCGGATCAGCGTCTTCGACGGCACACAGCCGATATTGACGCAGGTGCCGCCGATGGTTCCGCTGCCGATGAGCGCCACCTGCGCGCCCTGATCGGCGGCCGTGATCGCGGCAGAGAAGCCAGCCGAACCGGCGCCGATCACGACGAGGTCGTAGGCACCGCTACTGTGACCGTTCGCAGCAAACCGCCGGACTGCTGTCGGCCCGTTCTTCGATACGGTGTCGAACGACGGTGGAAACGCGACGCGCGCGTCTGCGGCAAGGCCGTCCGGAGGCTCGCCGGCACACACACCGGCGAGGCTCGGCGCAAAGAGCGCCCGACCGGCTTCCAACGCCTCTTCGATCGACAGCCGAAACCCAGGTCCGTCCGCGGAATGTTCGTGACGCCAGGCGGAAAGATGCTTATCCGAGCAGAAGAAGGCCGTCATGGCGCATAGGGAGTTCGCAGCGCACCCACCTTCGTAGCGGACGCTGAGCCAAACGACCGCTGTCGCGGGTGTAATGTCGGCCAGAGCCCGGCCCTGGTCCTGCGTCGAGACCCGGATCGGCGCATCGCAGTGGCGGCAATGCGATACGATTGCGATGTTGCGACTGGTCATGGCGCCGATGCCGAGCGCATCGACCGCGCACATGGCGTTGAGAACGTGCCGGTCCAGCGTGATCCGGTGGCCGGTGTCCCGGTTGGTGAAGGGATAGGCGCCGACAATCCGCCCGCTGTCGAGCACGACGAGGTCGCGACGACGGAGTTCTTCGAGAGGTGGCCAAATGGCCGTCGCGCCGAGCCCAACGCGTTTGCCAAGCACTTCCGAGGTCGGGGCTCTCCCGTGATCCACGTAGTGCTGGAGGAGCGCGACGCGAACGCGGTCCGTGGCGGGGTCATAGCCGCTCCAGCGATTGAGCACGTGGTTCGAGCCGATCATGGCAAGCAGAGCGTCCTTGACCACGGGAGAGGCGACGACCGACCAGTCCGGGAATATCACACCCGGCCGCACGGCAAAGCTGGGCAGTGCCGTGGGTGCGAAAGCTGTCACCTTGTCCCGGGACGAGCAGGATGCGCAACCGTCATTCATGGCTTCACGCCTTCGTTTAGAATCTTCGTGTTGGAAAAGGCGACATTTGCACGGCCATGACGGACGCTCCATGCGACGAAGCCAAGGCACGCGACCGCCAGGGAAAGCTCCACAAGACCGGCGCCTGTCAGCCAGGTGCTGAGGCCGACCACCGGTAGGGCCATAGCAAGCACCGGCGTCGCGCAGCAGATCGCGGCGATGACGGCGCCCGCCATGCCGGTGCGGATCAGGGCGCGGTCGTTCATCTCAACTGCCCTGTTGTTGAGGATGCGCCGGATAGCCCGCATTCTTGCTGGCGGCCGCGATAGCGTCCGGGTTAGTTTTGCGTCGTCGAAGGTCACGGTCGCTGTCTTGGCTTCGAATGAGACGACCACGTTCGAAACTCCCGGAACGGCCGCCATCGAGGTCTTCACGATGAAGGGACATGCAGTGCATTTCATATTGTCGACAGCGAAGACTACCGTACGCTCGGCCGCGAAGGCGGCGGTTACCGCGGCAATCGAGCCGATCAGAACGAGGGCGCTCAGGAACGTCTTCATAGGATGGATCTCTTTGCTTGTCTCAGGCAGCGAGCAGCACAGGCGCGACGTAGTCGAAGGCAAAGGCAGCGGCGACGAGCACGGTCGCGAACCAGAGCGCGACCTGAACGAGGCGGCTGGGAATGGGGCGTGCGCAGGCGGCATCTTCGGCGCAGGCTCGTCTAGGCTTCCAGTAGACGAGGTAGTAGCCATAGCCGAGCAGCCCCGTGGTTCCGGCGACGAAGAGCGGCTTGTACGGCGCGAGAGCCGTCAGATTGCCAATCCAGGCGCCGCCGATGCCGAGGCTGAACAGGATCAACGGCACGATGCAGCAGGCGGAGGCGGCAAGCGCACCAAGAACGCCACCGGCGGCGACCATCCGCTCTCGTCGGACCTGTTGGGCCTCCACGGCGAGGGTGCGGGATGGATTCATGTCGGGTCGCTTTCCTTGCCCAAATCCGATCTGCGCAGTACCATGAGGCCTGTAGCAACTACAGGGTCAAGAGGATATTTGCGATGAGCGATCACGGCGCTGTGAAAGGGCTGCAGCGGGCTGAGCTGGCCCGGCGGACAGGAAGCAACCTGGAGACGGTGCGCTACTACGAAAAGGTTGGCCTTCTGCCTGAGCCGCCGCGTACGGCGGCTGGCTATCGAAGCTACGACATCACGCACGAACGACGCCTTCGCTTTGTACTGCGGGCGCGCGAGCTCGGCTTCTCGCTTGACGAGATCCGCGAATTGCTGCGGCTCGTTGACGAGCGCGATCACCCCTGCGCGGAAGCAAGCGCCATCGCCGCCGCCCATCTCGGCGATGTGCGGGAGAAGATCGCCGATCTGAAACGCATGGAGCGGGTTCTCAAGGACGTTGTTGCACAATGCGCCAATGGCTCGCGGCCGGAATGTCCGCTGATCGAGACTCTGTTCCGAGGAAACGGCTAGCGGATTCCGGCGGCACTGAGCAAACACAAGTGGCGGGAGGCGCCTACTCGGCGCCCGGCGGTGCTGATGTGCCTCGGCCTTCTGGGCATGCATCCAGTCGACTGTCCACTGGGCCTTTGCTGGCGGCGATGCATCGCCTGTCGGAGCGAAGCGCCTCGAGCCAGGAGGCGACTAGCGGCATGATCGAATCGCGCCCTATCGAAGCCGTGAGCGTCGTTGGCAGCGTAGCGCTTCCGAACTGCTGGACCATGTCCGTGCTCGCCGCTGGGGCGGTCGCCGTCAACTGATACAGCGAGCCCGCACCTCTGCGTGGTGCAAAGCTTTTTATTGCTTCAGTACCGTAACCTTTGTCCCCCGCTTGGCGAACAAACAAAAGCAAGCCCTTGTGGCTTGCCGTCTGGCGGCCGCCAGGCCGCACTTACCAACCAAATGGAGGAACAAATGTCCAACCGCACCTTGTCCATCGTCGTCGCCACCGCCTTTGCCGCCGCGCTTGGCTCGCTTGCCACAACGGCCACGACTACTTCCGCGTCCGCAGCCGATGCAAAAATGGAAAAGATGATGAAGGATGCCAAGGCGTCAATTAAGGCCGGCAAGATGGAGAAGTGCTACGGCGTAGCGCTCAAGGGTCAGAACGACTGCCTGGCAGGAGCGGGCACCACTTGTGCCGGCACCAGCACGGTCGATTACCAAGGGGATTCCTTCAAAATCGTGCCAAAGGGCACCTGCACCACCATGGCAGTACCTGGCGGGCATGGCAGCCTCACCCCGAAAGCCTGACGAGGCCGCGGCAGCTTGATCCGGAGGCACACATCATGCCGCCCTGACCAAGGCAGGAACGCTGCCTTGGTCTTCCGTCCGTAGCTCCCTGGGAGGAAGATCGTCATGACGCCCGTGAATCATGATCAAGGCCTCGGCACCCCGATCCCGACCCGCGCCGGGGTCGGCCTCAAGCCCGAACATTATCGGACTATCCTCGAGGCCGGGCCTGACATCGGCTTCTTCGAGGTGCATGCGGAAAACTACATGGGCGCCGGCGGTCCCCCGCACCGTTACCTCACCGAGATCCGCGGCCTCTATCCTCTATCGCTGCACGGGGTGGGCCTCTCGATTGGCGCCGACCGGCCGCTCGATCGAAGTCATTTGAACAGGCTGAAGGGGCTCATTGAGCGCTATCAGCCGGGACTGTTTTCCGAACATCTTGCCTGGTCGACACACAACACGGCCTATCTCGACGACCTCTTGCCCGTGCCCTACACGGCAGAGTCGCTTTCGCGCGTGGTTTCCCACATCGACGAAGTTCAGGAAGCGCTCGGGCGGCAGATGCTTCTGGAAAACCCCTCGACCTATCTGGCCTTTGCAGAGAGCACCTATTCGGAAATCGACTTCATCGCCGAGCTCGTGCGACGGACGGGGTGCGGGCTTCTGCTCGACGTCAACAATGTTCACGTCGCATCGACCAACCAGCAATGGGATCCGATCCGCTACATCGATGAATATCCGCTTGCGCATGTGCAGGAGATTCATCTCGCCGGCTACACCCCGGAAGCGGACGAAAAGGGACGGCCTCTCCTGATCGACACGCACGATCGGCCGGTCGACGACATTGTCTGGGATCTCTACGAGCACACGATCGGGCGTCTTGGTCCAGTGCCGACGCTGATCGAATGGGACGCCAACGTGCCCACATGGCCGCAACTCAAAGCTGAAGCCGAGCGGGCGGAAGCTATCATGTTTTCAGCCCATCGTAAGGAGCAGGCTCGTGCTGTCGCTCGCTGACAGGCTGGACGGTTTTGCCGCAGCTTTGCTCGACCCGGCGCTCAGTACGCCGTTGGGACTTGTCGGGCCGGATGGCCAGCCAAGTCTGAGAAGGTTTGCCGTCTATCGCAACAATGTAGTGGTCGGCCTCATCGGGGCGTTGAAGGCCAACTACCCGGCGGTGTGCCGCATCGTCGGCGAGGAATTCTTCAACGCGATGGCGCGTATCTTCGTGGTTTCCGAGCCGCCCACATCGCCGATCCTTCTCGACTACGGTGCCGGATTTGCCGAATTCATCTGGGGATTCGAACCGGCGGCACAGCTGTCTTACCTTGCCGATGTCGCGCGGCTCGAACGCGCCTGGTTGGAGGCCTACCATGCGCCCGAGGCGCCCCAGCTGACGTTCGAGGCCCTGGCCGTCATGCCGGGCGACCAGGCTGCCGGCCTCACATTCAGCCTCCATCCCTCGCTGCGCTTGATCCGGTCCCGCTTTCCGATCCTGACAATCTGGCAGATGAACATCGGGGACGGCGTGCCGGGTCCGGTGGACCTCACGGCTGGCGGCGAGGATGTGCTCGTGGTGCGGCCGGCCGCCGCGGTTGAACTCCGTGCAATGCCGGCTGGTGGCTACGAGTTCGTGGAAGCCCTGCAACAGGGGCAATCGCTGACTGAAGCGATGAAGACAGCGCTTGGCACGGATCCGCGTTTCGATCTCTCTGGAAATATCCGCGACCTCATCGCCGCTGGAGCGTTCATCGATTGCCGCATCGGTAATGAACCGGAGCTGCTAATGCGAGGGACAGGGGTATGAATCAGGCTCGGAACTCGACGATCGGCATGGCGAAGCTTGGACAAGGCGCTCGCCTCATCCTCGAATGGCTGGCGTGGGCAGCCTATGCCATCGCCCCGCTTGTGCTTCGGATCGCCTTGGCCGTCCCGTTTTTCCGCTCGGGCCTGACCAAGTGGGATGGATTCCTGTCGCTGTCTCCCGCGGCGGTCTTTCTGTTCGAGGAGGAGTTCAAACTGCACATCTTCGGTGGCGTTTACGACTTTCCGGCGCCGGATACGATGGCGTTGTTCGACAGTGTTGCCGAGATCGTCCTCCCGATTCTTTTGGTCGTCGGCCTGGCGACCCGTTTCAGCGCGCTCGGCCTCCTTATCATGACCGGCGTTATCCAGCTCGTGGTGCCCGACGGGTGGGCAAACTTCCATCTTCCTTGGGCCGCCATGGCGATCGCGCTCATTGCGATCGGTCCCGGGCGCCTCTCGCTCGATCACCTGATCGGTGTGGTTCGCCGCACTTGGACGCCAGGGGGTAGCGCATGACACCTGCCCTGAGGGTTGGACCGTATATCGACGCTCATCGGCTAAGTGCCGCCGCCGCAAAGGCCGAGGTTTGACGTTCATGGTGATCGAGCCTCGCAACAATGTCTCGCATCTGAGGCTTGTGCACGGCAATGGTCTGCGCAACTCCACTTCGAGAGA
Source organism: Mesorhizobium loti (assembly GCF_001510895.1). Taxonomy (GTDB): domain Bacteria; phylum Pseudomonadota; class Alphaproteobacteria; order Rhizobiales; family Rhizobiaceae; genus Mesorhizobium; species Mesorhizobium loti_A. Next base: position 51,313 of record NZ_LPWA01000116.1, read on the forward strand.
GGATGTTGGTCAATTCTCCCGTGCGATCCCCGACATTGACTGGGCGATCCTCATGGCGCGCGCCCAAGACGGCGATGCGAAGGCCTATCTTCGACTTCTTGAAAAGATAACGCCTTATCTTCGCGTGCTCGCGTCACGCTGTCAGCAAAATCCACAGGACATCGAGGACGCCGTTCAGGATGTGCTTTTGACGGTGCATGCCATTCGGCATACCTACGACCCGGCCAGACCGTTTGGTCCATGGCTGGTTTCAATCGCACACCGCCGATTTGTTGACCGTCTGCGCCGGCAGGGCCGTCTGAGGGCAAGAGAGACCCCCCTGACGTCAGAACACGAAACCTTTGTAGAGCATCGAGCGAATATAGAGGAGAGCTTGGACTGTGATGAATTGGAGAGTGCGATAAGGGTTCTCCCGCCCAGGCAGCAAGAGGCCATTCGCTTGCTCAAGCTCAAAGAGATGTCCCTGAAAGAAGCTGCAAGGGCGAGCGGAATGTCCATTGTCTCTCTCAAGGTAGCCACGCATCGGGCACTAAAAAGCCTTCGCAAGATGCTGGGTGATCGGCAAGACACATGATCAAGACATCCGACCTCATCACATCGCTTGCCACCGACCTGGCGCCAGTACGACGCTTGCGGCCGCCGCTGACGCGCGCGACTTGCTGGCTCATGCTCGCAGCAGCCGTTATGGCACTGCTTGCCGTAGGCCAGGGCCTTCGGCCGGATCTTGCCCAGCGCCTCGGCGATCCTGTATTTGTGGTGAGTATGATCGCTTCGCTTCTGACAGGAGTGCTCGCCGCAATCGCGGCTTTCCTGGTCAGTCTCCCTGATCGATCGCGTCTTTGGCTGCTCTTGCCGGCCCCTGCGCTGGTGCTGTGGTTGTCGAACATAGGCTATCAATGCCTTTATCGGTGGGTCGACCTCAGCCCCGACGGCATCAGCTTCGGGGAGACCGCGCGTTGTTTCGCAACGTTGGTGTTGACAAGTCTGCCGCTGTCGCTGGCGATGATGATGATGCTTCGCTATGCCGCCTTGCTCCGGCCGACCGCTACCAGCGTCATGGGCAGCCTGGCAGTGGCCGCAATCACTGCGACAGCGCTTTCGCTGTTCCATACGCTGGATGCCACGGTGATGATCCTAATGTGGAACGTCGGCACGGCGCTCGTGCTGGTCGGGCTGGGAAGTCTGTTTGGCCGGAGGATGCTTCGCTGGACCGAGGCTGGGGTCACTGATGCCCGGAAGTAGTCAAGACGGATCACAAACCCAACATTCCCCACAGAGAGTGATGAAGACGACATCCTGATCTGGGCCGCGACCCAGATCGTCAAGGCACGAGACACTGGGCTCCGCACCTCACGGCTGATGAGCGCGACGTCCAATCGACTGGTTCTATCGGGCCCGTTCTGGGCGACGCGCTCGTGCTCACCATTGACCGGGCCTATTTCGACCTAACCGGAGGGCTTGACCGCTGGCTCTACCGGCTCGTCAGAAAGCACGGCAGGCGGCAGCACGACGGTTGGCGTTTCGACTTCCGCCACGTCCGCCTCCGCTGACAGCGGGGATGCAGCACCGCCATCCGGTCATTTGAGGAAGTTCGGAAAGACGCCCAGGAGCGTCCTCGCGACTGCCGTTCTAATCCAAAACTGTCGGGATGCGCGAGCCACGATGGCGGGGCGCTCGTCGGCCCCAGCCGCGACGGCGCCGCACGACATGTCTTCGATTCCTCGATAGCTTCTTTCTTCCACCCAAAGATGCTTCGCCAGGAAGCGCCTATCCGATGTCCTCAATGGCCAGCTTTGCCGTGACTACCGCGCCTCCCTTATTCGGCTGCCATGCGAATTGGAACGACTTCTGGGTCATGCGGTCGCACCTCCGCGGCTGCCGACTTCGGCAGCCGCCAGCCCTTGACGAGGCCGTAGACGGCGGGGATCACAACCAATGTGAGCACGGTCGAGGAAACCATGCCGCCGATCATCGGCACGGCGATACGCTGCATGACTTCTGAACCCGTGCCGGTGCTCCACAGGATAGGCACCAGACCAGCCATGATCGCAACGACCGTCATCATCTTGGGCCGCACGCGCTCTACCGCGCCGAGCATGATTGCCTCGTAAAGGTCGCCCCGGGTGAACGTTCGGCCGTGTTCGTCGCGCTCCGCCTTCACCTCGGCCATCGCCTGTTCCAGGTAGATCAGCATGACGACGCCGGTTTCGGCGGCGACGCCCGCAAGCGCGATGAAGCCGACCGCGACGGCGACGGACATATTGAAGCCCAGCCACCACATCAGCCAGACACCACCGACCAACGCAAACGGCAGCGAGAGCATGACGATCAGCGTTTCGGTTAGCGCCTGGAAGTTGACGTAGAGCAGCAGGAAGATGATGAGCAGCGTGACCGGCACGACGATCTTCATCCGCGCCTCGGCCCGCTCCAGATATTCGAACTGCCCACTCCAGGTGATCGAATAGCCCGGCGGCAGCTTTACGCTATCTGCTACCGCCTTCTGCGCGTCGGCGACGTAGCCGCCGAGGTCCCGACCCGTCATGTCGACGAAGACATAGGTCGCGAGCTGGCCGTTCTCCGTGCGGATCGAGGTGGCCCCGCGCTTGAGCTCCACCTTCGCCACTTCGCCCAACGGGATAGCGCCGCCGCCCGGCAGCGGCACCTGCACGTCAGTTGCGATCGCGCGGGAATTGGAGCGCAGGTCGCGCGGGTAGCGGATGTTGACCCCGTAACGCTCCCGGCCCTCGACCGTGGTGGTGACCGTCTCACCGCCGAGCGCTGTAGCGATGACATCCTGCACATCACTGATCGAAAGACCATAGCGGCCAAGCGCCTCGCGATCGGGAACGATGTCGAGATAGTAACCGCCAATCACCCGCTCCGCGTAGGCGCTCGACGTGCCGGGCACGGTCTTCAAGGCCGCCTCGATCTGGCGCGCGACCCTTTCCATCTCGGTGAGATCGTTGCCGAACACCTTGACGCCGACCGGCGTGCGGATGCCGGTGGAGAGCATGTCGATGCGGGCACGGATCGGCATGGTCCAGGCGTTCGAAACACCCGGAAACTGCAGCGCCTGGTCCATCTCGGCCTTGAGGCTGTCGATGGTGACGCCGGGCCGCCATTCGCTCTTCGGCTTCAGGTTGATGATCGTCTCGAACATCTCGGTCGGCGCTGGATCGGTCGCCGTGGCCGCCCTGCCCGCCTTGCCGTAAACGGACTCGACCTCCGGGAATGACTTGATGATGCGATCCTGCATCTGCAGCAGTTCGGCCGCTTTGGTCACCGACAGGCCCGGCAAGGTCGTCGGCATATACATCAAGGTGCCCTCGTTCAGACTCGGCATGAACTCGGAGCCGAGTTGGCGCGCCGGCCACACCGAGACGCCAAGTGCTACGAGAGCTAGCAGGATCGTCAGCGTCTTCGCCCTGAGTACGCCGCGAATGACAGGCCGATAGATCCAGATCAGGAAGCAATTGATCGGGTTCTTGCACTCCGGAATGATCCGCCCTCGCACGAAGATCACCATCAGCGCCGGCACGAGCGTCACAGACAAGAGCGCGGCCGCCGCCATGGCGAAAGTCTTGGTGAACGCGAGCGGGCCGAACAGGCGCCCTTCCTGTGATTCCAGCGTGAAGATCGGCAAGAACGAGACTGTGATGATCAAAAGGCTGAAGAAGAGTGCCGGCCCGACCTCGCTCGCCGCGTCGATGAGGATTTGAATACGCGGTCTGCCGGGCTCGCCCCGTTCGAGATGCTTGTGTGCGTTCTCGATCATCACGATCGCGGCGTCAATCATTGCGCCGACTGCGATCGCGATGCCGCCGAGGCTCATTATGTTGGAGCCGAGCCGACAGCCTTCATCGCCGCGAAGGCAATCAGGATGCCCACCGGCAGCATCAGGATGGCGACAAGCGCGCTTCGCAAATGCAGCAGGAAGACGACGCAGACGAGTGCGACGATGACGCTCTCCTCGACGAGTGTTCCTTTGAGCGTCTCAATCGCTGCCTCGATCAACTGCGAGCGGTCGTAGACCGGCACGATCTTGGCGCCGTTCGGCAGGCTCGTTGCGATTTCGGAGAGCCGCTGCTTGACGTTCTCGATCACCGTCAGTGCGTTGGCGCCGAAGCGCTGCAGCACGATGCCGCTCGCGACCTCGCCCTCACCGTTGAGCTCGGTGATGCCTCGCCGCTCGTCGGGCCCGATCTCGACGCGGGCGACGTCCTTGAGGCGCAGTGGAACGCCCTTTTCGGTTTTGAGGACGATGCTTTCGATGTCGGACGGCGTCTTGATGTAGCCACGGCCACGGACCATGAACTCGAATTCCGAGAGCTCGATCGTGCGGCCGCCCACATCCTGGTTGCTGGAGCGCACCGCATCGCGCACCGCAGAAAGCGGGATCCCCTGCGCCCGGAGCCGCAACGGATCGACGACGATGTTGTACTGCTTGACGAATCCGCCGACGGAGGCGACCTCCGCCACGCCCTCCGCCTTCGAGGCTGCAAAGCGCACCATCCAGTCCTGGAGCGAGCGGAGTTCGGCGAGCGTCATCTCCTTGGCGACCACGGCATACTGGTAGACCCAGCCGACGCCGGTCGCGTCCGGGCCCAGACCCGGCATGACGCCTTCCGGCAGCCGCTTTGCCGCCGCATTCAGATATTCGAGCACGCGGCTTCGCGCCCAATAGGGATCGGTACCGTCTTCGAAGATGACGTAGACGAAGGACACGCCGAAGAAGGAGAAGCCACGCACGACCCGCGATTTCGGGACGGTGAGCATCGCCGTCGTCAGGGGATAGGTGACCTGATCCTCGACAACCTGCGGCGCCTGGCCCGGATAGTCGGTGTAGACGATGACCTGGACATCCGAAAGATCGGGGATGGCATCAAGCGGCAGGGTGCGCAGCGCATAGATGCCAGCGGCGACGGCAAAGGCCGTGCCAACGAAGATCAGGATAAGGTTGCGCGCAGACCACGCAATGAGCCGTTCAATCATGGCGTGGCCTGCACAGCTGTCATCGCACTGAGCGCCGCCTTGAGATTGCTCTCGGCGTCTATGAGGAAGTTTGCCGACACGACGACGCGATCGCCCGAAGCAATTCCACTACGGATCTCGGTGAAGCCGCCGCCTTGCTGCCCCGTTCCGATCTCGCGAGGTTCAAAGCGCCCGTCGCCCTTATCGAGGATGACGAGTTGACGGGTGCCCGTGTCGATAACGGCGCTGTCGGGTACGGTCACGACGGGGTTCTCACTGCCATTCGCGATCACGACATCGGCATACATGTCCGGTAGCAGCACTCCATCCGGATTGGCGAGCTCGATCCGCACCCTGGTCGTGCGGGTCTCTGCCGCGATCTGCGGATAGATCAGCGCGACGCGACCCTCGAACGTGCGGCCCGGCATGCTGCGGACGCGCACCGTCGCTTTGGAGCCGATCTTGACCGATGAAAGCTCATATTCGGGGACATCGGCGATCACCCACATCATCGAGATGTCGGCGAGTCGGAAAAGCACGTCGCCTGATCCCGTCTTCATGCCGTTGATGGCGTTCCGCTCCAGCACGATCCCGTCCCGTGGTGAGCGCCAGGCGATCGACAGCGGGACTTTGCGTGTGCGCTCGATTTCGGCGACCGTCTCTGCCGGCACACCGAGATTTTCGAGGCGCTGGCGCGCGCCACCCGACGCCTTGCTATCGGCGCTCCCAAGATCGGTCAGGAACTGGGCTCCAACAGCGGTGATCTCGGGCGAATAAAGCCGGACGAGCGGCTGATCCTTCGCGACGCGATCGCCCGTCGTTACATCTGCAACCTCTTCGATGAAGGCGTCTGCGCGTGTTGCCACCACCGAGATCCGCCGCTCGTCGAGTTGGACGCTGCCGGGCACGCGGATTTGGCTGACGATCGGTCGTTCGGCAGCTGCCTCTGATCGTACGCCGGTCCGCTGCAGCTTGCCTGGCGCGACCTTCACGACTGAGGCATCCTCTTCGCCTTCGCCTTCGTAGACGGGGATGTAGTCCATCCCCATCGAATCCTTCTTGGGTACCGGCGAGGTGTCCGGCAGCCCCATCGGATTGCGATAGTAAAGGATCCTCTTTGACGCGCCGGCCGCCGCCGGTTTGCCTCGAGGTGGAGGGGGTTCAGTTGCAATGGCCCGCTTGCCGTCGAAACTAACGTCCTCGCTCGCACGAATGGGCTCGAAGTCTCGCCCGTCGACTGTCCTTCTCGGAGTCGCCGAGTAGACCGGCTTACCGTCGGGATCGCGGTAGTAGATCACCGCGCCCGACGGCGCAGGACTGGCGTTCGCCAAGATGGTGCTCTCTACCCATGGTCCGGCCGCGCTCTTCAACCATGATGTGACCTTGACCCATGCTGTGTCGGGCAGCGCAAGATCGCGCTGCCCTGCCCAATAGCCTCCCGCTCCCGCTGCGACGACGGCAGCGACAGCAAGGCTCGTATGGCCCGCCCTGCTCATGGCACAGCCCTGAATTCGAGCTTGTTTTCGAGCGTGCCGGTCTCACCTTGGACCTTCGCCCCAAGCGAGAGGCGCCAACCACCCGGCATCATCAAGTTGGCCTTGAACCGGTAAACGCCCGGATCGTCAGATGGCAGAATTTCGATGGGCGCCGCCATCATCTCCATCCCCTCGGGCGCATATCGACCCGCTGTGCGAAGATCACGGCGTCGGGGACGGCCTGTCCCGTCCGTTTGTCGACAAGCTTGACCGCGATCGTGGCGCCGTCGCTCTGCTTGACCTCCTGCTGAAGGAGCTGGAACTCGTAATCGTCCACACCTGCCATGGCAGTCAGGGGGAGGATATTGACTGCAAGGCCGGTGAGCACTGCGGCCGCAATGCGCTTCATTGAAATCAGTTTCATGTCCGAATTTTTCCGTAAATTCATCATTCAGCCGCGTGCATCACGCGGCAGTTCGAACGCCGCACCGTTCCGCTTCCATGAAGCCGAGGCTCCATAGCGAACCGGTAGACGCGAGTACCGATGATGAGTTCAGAATTCCGGAGGTCGGTGCGGTGGCGGCGGCGTCTGGGAACCGAACACTACCACGTGACTGACGGGCGTTGCGCGATGCGCAGTTGGCAACAGCGGCTCCGCAAACGCGCTCACCGAGAGAGTTGGCGCACAATTTGACCCGCAGGTCGCCGGCGAAGGGCACGTTTTCTGGCAGTCCGGCGAAATGGATTTGCCCTGCTGCACGCAGGGCATTTCGCCGCTCATGGTTTCACTGCTCATCACAGCCATAGAGGCAGCCGTCGTCGCTTCGCCTGCCGCCGACGCGCCAGGCGGCCCGCTGATGAGGCTCACAACCGCGAGGGTTGAGAGCAAATTACGCAACCACGACCAGAAGTTCATGCCCGCTCGTATTCCACATTGTGCACCGCAACGGAAGAAGCACTCGTTCATTTTGCTGTATGACGCATTGACGCGTCGCTGCCGCGTGCTCATCGACCGGTCGCATCATCGCCAGCCCGTCATGTCCCAAGGCGTAGCAGGCCAGTGACAACAGGCGAAAACGGACGAACCAGAGGTCCGTGAGGACGTTATGGTCTGATTGCCGTCGGCGCCCTCGCCATCGCCACCTTGGTCCAGAGCCCAGCGGCAGCCCGGACAAGAAGGATCCCGGCTTCTCCGCCGCACTTCCGCTCCAGACTGCAGCGGCGGTCCGAGGCGTGACAGTCCCCCGGACCTTGCTCGGGAGTTGCGTCGTCGGTGCATTGCTCATGTTTTCGCGGCTGATCTTCGGCACAGACGATGGATCGCCAACAGCGACTATCTCGCGGCAGCATGATCATCACGATCGCGGTCTGAGCTATGGCCGAGGTGGCGCGTCGGCTGCGGTTCCTCAATCTGCCGTTCGGGCTAGGGCTGATCGCCGCCCCATGGATGCTCGACGGCGCAACCGGCGCGGCCATCCTGAACGACGCGGCTGCCGGGCTTCTGGTAGTCGGGCTTAGCCTGCCGCGTGGACGACGAAGCCAAGAGCACTACGGTTCCTGGGATCGGTATGTTGTCTAACAAAAATAGTCGGCCGCACGAGGCCAGGACTCGTCGTTCTCAAGGACGGGCGCGGCCTTCGTACATGAAGGTCATCGGTTTCGGACCTTTCGCATATCCGGTTTCAACCTGATCGATGTGGAAGCCGGCGCCCTCGATCAGCGTGCGGATTGGCCGGTTGAGGTGGCAGCCGCCGCCGATGCGCTTCCAGATCGGCGTCAGCCGGTTCTGCCATCTGCGCACGCTCATGTCGGGCGACAGGCCGTGCTCGACGAACAGAAGTTGACCGGCAGGCCTGAGCACTCGCCTCATCTCTTCGAGCGCGTTCGTGGCTCCCGGGATGGAGCAGAGCGTCCAGGTCGTCACTACCGTGTCGATGCTGTGAGCGTCCAGTGGGATCGCCTCGGCCGAACCCTCGATGAACGTCACCGGGACGGAGGAGCCGGCCGCCTTTTCCTGGGCCATGGCAATCAGACGCGGCGACGGATCGAGGCCGAGTATTTCCCGTGCCTGTGGGGGATAGAATGGCAGATTCAGGCCGGAACCGATGCCGATTTCCAGCACGCGTCCTTCGGCCGACGACAGGGCGCGTTCGCGATAGGGTACGAGGTCGCGGTTGCGCATCGCCAGATTGATGACGTGCGGCAAAATGTATTCCTGATAGAAACCCATATTCCAGTCCTCCCGAATTCATCTTCGATGTTTGTCAGCTCCTCAGATATTTGACGAGCGCCGCGATCCCGAGGACCAGCGCGGCGAGCGTCAAGATCCAGATCACGGCCGCGCCGCCCATCATCCAGCCCATGCCGGCTCCGGTCATCATGTCAGATGTCATCGCAATTCTCCGTTGGTTGTCTTGCCCCGACCATCAAATGCGCGTCGGGGCCGGTTCCGTTTCCCTCCGAGAGACAACCTGGCTGCCTGCTCATCACGCTCCGGCCAACCAGGCGCCGAAGTACAGGCCGAAGCCAAACCACGCGTGCACAGAGATGCTGACCGCCCGAGCTACTGCAGGCTTCGGAGCGCGAGATGCCATGAAGCCGAGCCCGAGCGCCGGCTGCATGACGAACCAGGGCGCAACGAGGAGGATCAGAGCGAAGGCCACGGCAGAAATCAGAGTCGGCCCTGAGCCGAAGCCAAGCCTCATGATCACGAGATAGAGCGCCGCGTAGATGATCCCGACCGCATAGTGGAATATCCAGCCGATTGCGACTTCGCGGTGGACCGCGGGCGTTGTGTTGATCGGCCGATGGACAAACACGCCACGCGGCATACAGGCAACCCAGCGGCCGACGAGCCCCCAATTTGCCGGCGCACGACCCGCGACCGCATGGAGCAGGCGCGCCCACAGATCGGTTGCCAGTGTCGCAACCACGCCCGCCACAATGCTCTCGCTTACCATTCGCTCCTCCATCTCGAGGCGATGCGGCGCCGACATGGCGTCACTCGTGAAGTCGGTCGGTGGGTATTCATGAGCTTTCCCAGTGGCGTCTCGTCGACGTGGTTGTGGCCCCGCTGTTCGGATCAGAGCGCAGAAACTTAATCAGCGCAGCTACGGCGAGGCCAAGAAGAACGAGCACCAACAGCCAGAAGAGGCCTGCGCCCCAAATCATCCAGCCTATACCGTTCGCGCTCATGAAAGAGAGGCAACTAGTCATGATTTGATCTCCTTGGTTTCGACTCTTCATTTCCAGGCAATGGCGATCCGTTCGTCCGAATCCGGAATATCGTGCCACCCCAGACGGCCGAAGCCGGTCCGATGGATCAGCGCTTCGAACTCACCTGTGGTCGCGACCTCACCGGATGGTGTGGTCGCCAGGATGTTGAAGTTCATCGCTACGGCGAAAGGCGGCGAGGCACGATCCTCGTCGAGCAGTGTCTGGAGGACGACGATCCGCCCGCCTGGTGCCAGTGCCGCGTGCACACGCCGCAAGAGGCTTTCACGATCCTGAGGCGCGAGCAGATGCAGAAAACGGGCCACGATCGCCACGTCGTATGGACCGCCGAACTCCATCTCCAGCGCGCTGCCCGAGAGGGCGCGCCAGCGTTCGTCAAGACCTGCGATCAGGGCATTCTCTGCCGCGATCTCGAGTACACTTGGCCAATCCACCGCCCTCACGTGGGCATCGGGCAGGCGCCTGGCCAGCGCAATTCCATTCTGGCCGGGTCCGGCTGCGATATCGAGGATTCGTTTCACCAGCGCGTCGCCGCCCGCCACGAGATCAGCAAGAAGGGCCGCCGACCGCGCCATCATAGGGGCGACCAACCGCGCGTAGGTCGACCAGTCGGCCTGATCGGGCGCGCCGAAGTGCTCTGTTTCGTCGAGAATGGTGCCGCCGTTGCGGACGACCGCTACCGGATCGCCCAGCACCGCCTTCAGAGCAGTTTCGGAGGCGACAAACCGCAACGCATCGCCAATGAAGGCGGGCGAGCGGCGGTCGAGGTAAGCGGCTGCGTCAGCCGTTGCAATGTAGCGCCCCTCCTTGCGGCTCAGCAGTTCGATCGCCGAGAGGTAGTCGCAAAGGATGCGTATCCCCCTCTCGGCCGCACCGCAGCGCTCGGCAAGCGTGGCCGGCGTGTCGTGACCTTCACCAATTGCGGTGAATATGTCGAGCCCGACCGCCGCGCGGAGCGCAGCCGTGCGCTGAAAAGCGAAGGCGTTGTCCGTGATCCGCGATGGCGACGGCAAAGGTGCCGACTCGGGCGTCCGCTCATGACTTTTGGCGAGCGCCAAAAAGGCGGCCCCTTCCTCGATATGGCCCTTGATCGTCCCGTCGCGGACGTTCCGTTCCGGTTCTCGTGTGTTCATGGCTTCCTCCGCGTTGGCGCCTTCGAAGGCGTTTCCGATGGATGAAAGCTAGTTCAGGGAACACCGTGTTGCTTCGGGCGAATTCCCCAATTTCTGCCCTTGGGGAAAAATGGGTGGTTCTCTCCATTCCGCGGCTAGGTAGGCGGTATAAGCCCTTGCTTGTAGGCATAGGCCGTGGCGGCGGCTCGCGAGGACACGTCGAGCTTGCCGAAGATGTTGCTCACATGACGGTCGACCGTCTTTTCGCTCACGAACAGTTCCGTGGCGATCGCCTTGTTGGTCTTGCCTGCCGCCACGAGGCGGAGCACCTGCAATTCGCGCCGGGTCAATCCGTGAGGACGATCAGGCTGCGAAGCGAACTCTGCAAACGAGTCAATGCGGGCAAGGTCCGGGGCGGCCCCAAGCTCTTCGAACACAATCCTCGCCGCACCGAGTTCCAGACCGGCCCCGTCCTCATCGCCGAGAGCGCGGCAGGCCAGTCCGATTTGCATGCGGACCTGCGCAGCCAGATACGGTGCCTCGACCTGTTGCCACACTTCAAAAGCCCGCCTCAGCGGGCCGAGCGCAGCCCGAGCATCGCCCTCTGCAAGGGCGACCGCGCCACAGGCGTGATCAGCTATCGCGCCAAGCACGCCCGCGTCGAAGCGCGACGCGACCTTATCCAGTTCACAGGAGACGTCACGTGCCGCCCGGACATCGCCGGCCGCCAACATGATCTCGACGTAGGCAGGGAGTAGGCGCGTGCGCTGCAACTCGCCGGCAGTGGCATTCACAACGCGGCGGATCGCTGCCGCCGCGGTGTTGACCTGGCCTTGCGCCAGCCGCAGCAGCGCGAGCCCCGGCTGCGGCTCCCAACCCCACAGGCTGGCACCGCGATATTTCTCTTCGGCTGCCGCGAATTCACCCCTGAGCCGGTGGATCTCCGCTTCCTGATAGAGTGCTGCGGCGGCAACCTGTCGATCGGTCCCCTGACACAGACGCTCGGTGGCGTGCCTTGCCTCGTCAATGGCGTCTGCCCAGTCACCCCGCAGTTGCATGATCTCGGCACGGTGCACGAGGCATCGGCCGGTGAAGACCAGCCCGGACTGCTCGTCGCACCACTTCGCAAGCGCGGCTGTCCATTCGCGAGCGCGGCCGAGCGCGTACACCTGCTGGCAGCCATCGATGGCATAGCAATAGATCAAGCCGGTAAGGATGGGCGACAGTTCCCCCGCCGCCACCGCGACCATCGCCTCGTCCACGAGTGCCAGCCCCTTCTCGACTTGACCCTGCAGCATCAGGATTCGGCCCTGCAGATGGCGTGCGGCCGCACTCAGATCCGCCTCCTCGAAGCGTTCGCCGATCTCGGCGGCACGAGTGGCCGCGGCGTACGCAGGTCTCCAATCGGCGGCGTCAATATGCTGCAGCACTGCCGGCAGCAGCAAGTAGCCTTGCTCCACGCAATCGTGACCCTCGCGTTCGAGCAGCCGCTGGGCGCGAGTCAGCCAGCTCGTGCCGGCGCCTTTTTCACCTCGGAGGAGCAAGCGCAGCCCAAGCCAGAATGCGTATCGGGCGGCGCGCGGTCCATCGCCCGCGTTCAGATGCGCGTGGTGGATACGCTCGAGCATGGCCAGATATTCGTCCTCGCGACCGATCAAAAAAGTCGACGTCGCCAGCCGCTCAAGATCGTCCACGCTCAACGGCTCTGCCTGATCGACGCGCGAAAGCCAGTGGTACGCATCCGCCCAGGCTCGCTTGGCATAAGCCTCGCGGCCTTGCTTCAGTTCGCCATCGACTTCCGCGGCGCGGGTTTTCGGGTGGCCTTGATCAAGGTCGCTCATCCGCTTCGCTCCGAACGGAACGTATAGCAGATTGGTTCGGGTGGCATGTAAGTCAACTCTGATTGGGTAGGCCATCGCGTCTGTCTTTGCTTGATCGAGGGTCCGGCTCATGGGCTGGCAGTCGCTCGATAGCTCCTTCACGGTTCGGCCGAAGTGGAGATTTGTGAGAACCCTGAGCACGCGCAAATCAGGCCCGAAGCGGCGAGCTCTAAAGGCACGCGGCAAGGGTTGCGCTTCAGTTCAGTCCTGTGTCGGCCGTCTGTCGGGATCGTTTCTTTTCCTGCGCTGCCAAGTCGTCCAGGATCGGGCAATCAGGGCGATCATCGCCCTCGCAGTGCGCAATCAGGTGCTCAAGCGTCCGCCGCATCGCCTGGAGGCTTGCGAGCTTCTGGTTGACCTCGACCATCTGCGCCACTGCGAGCGTCTTCACGTCAGCACTCGTCCGGTTCCGATCCTGCCAGAGGGCGAGTAACCGGCGAACGGTTTGCACCGAAAACCCGAGCCGCCGGGCGCGCTGGATGAAGCGCAGCGTGTGCACGTCGTTCTCGTCATATACACGATAGCCCGCACCAGTGCGGTCTGCGGCAGGGATGAGGCCGGTGTCCTCGTAGTAGCGAATGGTCTTAGCCGATATGCCCGATGCCTGGGCTGCCTGTCCGATGTTCATCACAACCTCCCTTACGGCGCCGTCTGGACTGGCTGGCCGTCTTTGTCCGAGGTCGCATCGGGACCGACGGCCAGCGTCGGCCTGAAGGTCTTGAGCCTCAGCGCATTCGTGACGACGAAGACGCTCGAAAACGCCATCGCAGCCGCGGCGAGGACCGGCGACATCAGGATGCCGAACGCAGGATAAAGCACGCCGGCCGCCACTGGGATCAATGCCGCATTGTAGGCAAAGGCCCAGAACAAGTTCTGCTTGATGTTGCGCAGCGTGCTGCGGCTCAGGCCGATCGCGTTGGCAACGCCCGTCAACTCGCCCGACATCAGCACGACGTCCGCACTCTCGATCGCGACATCCGTACCCGTGCCAATGGCAATCCCGATATCGGCTTCGGCAAGCGCCGGCGCATCGTTGATGCCATCGCCGACAAACGCAAGCCTGTGGCCCTTTCCACGCAGGCGGTGCAAAGCCTCCACCTTGCCATCCGGCAGCACCTCGGCCACGACGTCGTCGATTCCGACCTGGCGGGCAATGGCGTTCGCCGTACGCCTGTTGTCGCCGGTGATCATTGCGACTTTCAGGCCGAGACGATGCAACGCCTCGATCGCGCGCGGCGTGGACGGCTTGATCGGGTCGGCAACGGCAATCACTGCCGCAAGCTGTCCGTCGATCGCGGCGTAGAGCGGCGACTTGCCCTCGTCGCCCAAGCGTTCAGCGACGCTGGCAAGACCTGCCGTGTCGATCCCATGCTTCGCCATCAGGCGGTCCGCACCGACCTCGACCGTGCGGCCGCCGACTTTGGCGCTCACGCCGAAACCGGGTATCGCTTCGAACGTCTCGGGCGTGCCAATCGCCAGTTCAGCCTGTCTGGCCGCGTCCACGATGGCCTCGCCGATCGGATGTTCCGACCGCGACTCAACTGCTGCGACCAGCGCCAGAACCTCGTCACGCTCGAACCCATTATCGGCGACAAGATCGGTCAGTTCCGGCCGACCTTTAGTCAGCGTGCCGGTCTTGTCGAGGGCGATCACCTCTGCATGGCGCAAGGTCTGCAAGGCCTCGCCATTGCGGAAAAGGATGCCCATTTCCGCGCCGCGGCCGATGCCGACCATGATCGAGGTCGGCGTAGCAAGGCCCATGGCGCACGGGCAGGCGATGATCAAGACAGTAACGGCCGCCACCAGTGCAAAAGTCAAGGTTGGTTGCGGTCCGAAGGCGAACCAGACGAGGAAGGCAATCAGCGCAATACCGATCACGACAGGCACGAACCAAGCCGTGACCTTGTCGACCAGGGCCTGGATCGGCAGCTTCGCGGACTGCGCCCGCTCGACCATCTGGATGATCTGGGCCAGGACCGTGTCCGAGCCGACCTTGGTGGCGCGGAAGGAAAACGATCCGGTCTTGTTGATGGTTGCGCCGAAGACGGTGTCGCCAGATCCCTTGGCGACCGGCATCGGCTCGCCCGTGAGCATCGATTCGTCGACGAAGGAGGAGCCTTCGACCACTTCGCCATCGACGGCGATCTTTTCACCGGGCCGGACCAGAACCAGGTCGCCAACCTTGACCTGTTCCAGAGGCACCTCGATTGTGGCGCCATCGCCCAGGATCCGGGCCGTCTTGGCCTGCAAGCCGACCAGCCGCGTGATCGCCTCGCTGGTGCGCCCCTTGGCGCGCGCCTCCAGGTAGCGCCCGAGAAGGATCAGGGTCGCAATCACGGCAGCTGCCTCGAAATAAACGTTGTGCGTACCCTCCGGCAGAAGGCCGGGCAGGAAGGTCGCCACGACCGAATAGAGCCAGGCGGCGCCGGTGCCGAGCGAAACAAGCGAGTTCATGTCCGGTGCCCAGCGCAACAGAGCCGGTATGCCATGCTTGAAAAAGCGGAATCCCGGCACGAGTAGGATAATCGTTGTCAGCACGAACTGGATGTACGAGCTCGTCTGGTGGCCGATGCGATCCACGACATAGGTCTGGATCGCAGGGAAGAGAAAGGCTCCCATCTCCAAGAAGACCACTGGCAGGGTCAGAACGGCGGCGAGAGCGACCGCTCGGCTCAGGTTTCGCGTTTCGCGCTCGCGCGCTTCGGCGCCGTGATCGACCGGTTTCTCCGCGACAATGCGACGGGCCGTGTACCCGGCCCTGTCGACCGCGGCTTCAAGGTCGGCGGCCCTGATTGTCCCAGTCAAGACGGTCACGGCGGCTTTCCCGGTGGCAAGGTTCACACTTGCATCGGCTACACCGGGCACCACCCTCAGGGCGGTCTCGATTCGATTGACGCATGAAGCGCAGCTCATGCCGTCGATGGATAAATCGACGATTTCCGTTGCAACCCGGTAGCCGGCATCCTTCACCGCCTTGACGACGGCATCGGCATTCGGTGGACCAGAGAAGGCAACGTCCGCGCGCTCGGCTGCAAGGTTCACGGAGGCGGATGTGACCTGCGGTATCGCCCGGATTGCCTTTTCGACACGGCCGACGCACGAGGCGCAGTTCATGCCTTCGATGGAGAAGCCAAGCTGGCGGGAACCTGCGGTCGGGATATTCTCTTGCGATGCGATCAAGGAAACCATCTCCGTCGCTCCTATTCGATCGCACATATAAATAAACCTTCCAGCGCTGGTAAGGTCAAGGGCATCGACAAGAGCTGATCAGAAACATCCAGCCCGTTCATAACGGGTGTCTTCCGCAGGCGGCGGTGGGGAGTTGCTCTACGCATTGGGCTGAACACAAGAGCCCGCCGCCTTGTCGTTGCGAAGTCGATCCGCGCTCCCATCAAAAGAAGCGTGCCGATGCGCATTCGCGACTTTTTGCAGCAAGCAAATCGTAACTAATGCCACCGAAATACACGGTCGGGACATCCAAGTGATGTTGGTTCCACTCCAGACGTTAACGGAAAAGTATCATCGAAGCGGGCCGAATTGGGACCGCCAAACATGTTGGTGAATAACGCAGCGATCACGGAATCGACATCGATCCATGCTCTTCATCATTTCGAAACTGAGCGAAACCCTTCTGCTTCCATCGAACGATATCGCCGGTTTCGCGATTACTGGAGTTCTGGCCTACGCACTGGGACGCAGGCGCGTCGGTCTGGCACTTCCTACCATCTCGACGCTGCTGCTGATCGTCGCCGTTGGGTTCGGTCCTCGTCATGGCACTTGAAGATCGCTTCCCGCCATCGGAGTTGCCGGCTTCGGTGACTGGCATTGTCATGCTTGGAGGGGCTGTGAACACGCACATCACAGAAGATCGCAACATCGTCACATTGAATGACAATGCCGAGCGCGTGGTCGAGGTCGCCACATTGTCCCGGCGATATCCGAGCGCCCGCATCCTCCTTTCAGGAGGCAGTGGCCACCTAATCAACGGTCACACATTCACCGAATCCGAGGGAGCCCGCAGACTCCTTGACGAACTCGGCGTTCCGCAAGAGCGTATCGAACTTGAGGAGCGATCGCGCACAACGTTTGAGAATGCGGTGGAAAGTGCTGCGATTGTCAAACCGAAGCCCGGGGAAGTCTGGCTTTTGGTGACATCGGCCTACAACATGCCCAGAGCTGTCGCATCGTTCCGCGCGGCCAATTTCCCGATCGTTCCATATCCGGTCGACTACCGCACGCGACCTACCAATCTGCGCCGCCCAGTGTATTCGATTGCTGAGGGCCTGGCACTGATGGACATCGCCGCTCACGAGTGGCTCGGATTGGCCGCCTATCATCTCACTGGAAAAACGGCCGAAATGCTGCCAAGCCGTGGGTAAACAGTTGATGTGGGCCTGGTCTTTTTCGAAAACCGACTACTTAGTGAACCCGGCCGCCAACACCGCAGACCGCCACCGGCATTGGGACCTTTGCGCAATCCGTATCTGAAGCTGCGTCGGATGAGGCAATGCCGGATGAGGTGATTGGCAATTGGAACTGCCTCCACTATATTGCGCGACAGATGAAAGTCGTCCGCTGCATACTGGCCGCTGTGTTGCTCCTCGTTCTCGGGGGCGGCATGGCTCTTTCTGCAGGCAAGGGGGACGACATGGCGGCGCCCGGTGTCCAAGTTTCCGCTGGCGCGTCAGTCCCCGGCAACTGCAACAACTGCAAGGGTGGAGACATGGCCATCGGGGCCGCGTGTTCCGTACTCCAAACATGCATGCCTGGCGTTTCCCCCCTGGACGGCAGCCCCATAATGCCGGTGATGGCTTCGGCCGTCCATTCTTATGATACTGGGTTTCTCAACGGCCTCCGAAGGTCGCCAGAGCCCTTGCCTCCCAAGTCCGATATCCTCGCTTAGGATGGGCTTCTCCGCCTTGCGCGGATGATTCTCCTTTCCGCTCCGGATCATCACGTGTTCTCGTGATGCATCGGATGAAGCCACGCCTGCCGGCGCCCTTCGGTCTAGCAAGACCAGATGGCTTGCTGGTTCGCGAGCGACCCGCATTTGCGCTGGGCTAAAACGGCATCCACCTTGCTTTGACCTTCGGCTTTCTCGTCGTGGTGCTGGCGTGAGGGCTGGCTGCACAACCAAGCCATCGCCCTCTGACCCAGGCAAGCTGGCGCATCTCTCCTTGGAAACAGGAAATCGCATATGAACAAATCGGACAGAGATTGGCTCCTCCCGCTCCTTGCCGTGGGCGTGGATCCCGCTCAGAGCGGCGATTGTTGAGCCGAAGTCGTTGAATTGGATTTGACGACATGAGCAGCGGAATTTTCTTCGGGGGATCTGGGATCGCCGCCTTCGTGGCGGGCGTGATCGCTCTGTTCGCGCCCTGCTGCATCTCGGTGATGCTGCCCGCCTATTTCGCCAATTCTTTTCGGAACCGGGGCGTTTTGGTCGCAATGACACTCTTGTTCGCGGCAGGGATCGCTTCGGTCATCCTGCCGCTCGCGATGGGCGCTTCCGTGCTCCGCCAGATCTTCGTCAGCCAACACACTGCGGTCTACGTCACAGCCGGATTGGTGATGGCGGCGATGGGCATCTATACCCTCGCCGGCGGCGAGTTGCACCTGCCAATGCCGGGCCGGCCAGCCGGTGGACGAAAGGGCGCACTCAGCATCTATTCGCTAGGCGTCTTCTCCGGGGTGGCGAGTTCTTGCTGTGCGCCGGTGCTGGCGGGGGTGATCGCACTGTCGAGCGTCGCGCAATCCTTCACGGCGGCGCTTGGCCTGGGTGTTGCGTATGTGTTCGGGATGGTGGCGCCCCTGTTCTTGATTTCAGTGATGTGGGACCGCTTCGACTGGCGGTCCAGCTGGCTCTTTCGCCAGCGACAGTTCACCTGGAGAATCGGACCTCTCACTCGTACCATTTCCGGCACCGCGCTCGCGAGCGGCCTGCTTCTGGCAGGAATGGGTGCCGCGACGGTTTGGGTGGGCTTGGCCTACGACGCCATGCCGGCAACCAGCGATTGGCAAATCCGGGTGACTTTCTGGCTGCAGCAATCCGGCCAGGTGGTCACGGACTGGCTCTCATGGCTGCCCAATTGGGCTGGGGCCGCCCTCCTGCTTGGCTTGGCGGCGTTCCTCGTGCGGCGAGCGATCGTGCAACTGAGCACCACCCCGCCGATCCGCAAATCCAATAACCTGCAACAACACATCGAAGCTTCAGGAGTTGATGATGACGACAGCCAACTACGCGAACGCAATCGAGGTAATTCTTCAATGGATAAGCGCCTTGACCATCGCATTTCTAGGAAAACGATCGCAATAGTCTGCGCGGCAATTTTAGGGCTTGGCGCGATCTATTTTATAAATACCCGCCAATCGGCGGTGAAATACAAATTTCAGGTTGGTGATCCGGTTGTTGGCCAGTTGGCGCCGCAAATCCAGCTTGGAACGTTCAACCTTGGCGGCCTGCGCGGCCAGACAGTTCTGATCTACTTCCAGGAGGGATTAACTTGTGAACCGTGCTGGGACCAGATCAAAGACATTGAAAAGAACCAGGAAGCTTTCCGGTCGCTTGGTATCGACCACATCGTCAGCATCACCACAGATCCAAGTGACCTGCTACAAAAGAAGACTGCCTCGCTGGGTATTCATACGCCGGTCTTGTCAGATACCGATTTGTCGGTCTCAAAGGCCTACAACGCCAACAAATATGGAATGATGGGAGATGCGCGGGACGGGCACTCCTTCATCCTTGTCGGGCCAGATGGCCGGATTCGGTGGCGGGCGGACTACGGCGGGGCGCCCGATTATACTATGTTCCTTCCGGCCGCGGACCTGCTCGCGGATATCCGGCGCGGTCTCGAGCCGAAGTGAGGTTCCGATGCCTGGAATCGACGTTCTGATACTGACGCAAGACAATTGCGGCTTCTGTGACGATGCCAAAAATCTCTTCAACCAATTGGCAAGAGAGTTCCCGATGTCGGTCACGATGATGGACATCAACTCGCCGGAGGGACAGGAGCGTGCAATTGCCGGTGGCGTTCTATTCCCGCCGGGCATCTTCATCGGCGGGGAGCCGTTCAGCTATGGGCGCCCCTCCGAACGAAAGGTAAGGAAAGAGATAGAAAAAAGAATATCAAGCTTCCACACAGCAAAAGCATAGACCAAACTGGAAAGGACTATTGATGAGTACTTCTGTTCGTGGGAATCCCTTAAGCCAGGATGTCGGAAACTACATCCGTTACCAGCTGCGGGGACGTCGCGGCGTTGTCGCTGCAATCATCGCCGCAGGCATACCAGCCCTGTGGTTCGGCTGGCCCTGGCTGGTGGTCGCCGGCATTGCCCCGATCCTCATTGCGTTTGCGCCTTGCGCCATCATGTGCGCCCTCGGCCTCTGCGTTATGAAGGCCAGTTCCGGCACAAGCACAAATCAGAGTGACGTAAGCGGCCCGAGCACGACCGCGCCAGGTTGCTGCCCACCATCGCAGCCCGAGGCGGTCGTCTCCCCGACAATGACCCGGCTGGCGGGCGGCGACATTGATCGGACTGCCATCGAGATCCATTCCGCATCCAGCTTGAACTCAAGCGAAGGCGGAACGAGGCCGCATCCGGGGAAACGGAACCTTCCAGCGAAGCGATCAGCAAGGAAAAAGTGATGATCCGATAACAGGATTTCGAAAGCGGTTGCCGTCGTGGTCGCGGTGCCGTCGCGATGCCGGCCGCTCCGGCTAGAGCGACCGCGACCACGGGGCCGACCCCAGCATCGCGCGCAGCCATAGTGATGCCCTCCGCTTCCGGGACTACATTCACGCATTGGCCATCCGCCGCCTTGGTAACGTGGCGAGAGGTTCACGCTGTCAAGCCGTGGCTCCATGCCATCGTGCGCAAGCAAGCCCGAAGCGTCGAGGTCGTGGCCGCCATGGTGACATCGACTTGGATGGGATATATTTCGCCTCCGAGACTTTGCACTCGGCCAGCGGTCGGTCTTAGCCTCGATTGCGGTCGGCGGTTGCGAATGCCGGACGCCGTAGAGTCCGGTGACTACCGAGACCGCCGCGCTGGCAGCCGTCCATCATCGATTGACGCTACCGCCAACTGGCTCGAAAAGGGTTGAAATGGACACGACCGAACTCATCAAGGCGCTGGCGGCAGACAACCGAAAATCAATCTTGTCGCTCGCGTATGTGTGGTGGGGATCGATCGTTATGGCAACTGCAATCGCGGCCGCCATAGTTTTTCTAACACTCACTGCAAGGCCGGACATCGAGGTCGCAGTCGAAACTCCCCGGTTCCTGTTCAAGCTCGTATTTGCCATCAGCCTTGCAGCGTCAGCGTTCTACCTCATCCGCATGCTCTCGCGGCCTGGCGAGGACTCGCGCCGAACGATCGTCTTTCTCTCCATCGCACCGGCGATGCTCGCGGTGGCGGTCATTCTCGAACTCATGCTCGTGCCGCCTGACACCTGGCCGGCAAGGATGATGGGCGCCAACAATCTATATTGCCTGTTCGCGATATGGCTGATCGGCCTTGCTCCTCTGACGATCATCGTTGTCGCATTGCGGCACGGCGCGCCGACAAGGCCGGTTCTTTCAGGCGCAGTCGCCGGATTGCTCGCAGGCGGCATCACTGCCACCTTCTACGTGGCCCATTGCGCCGCCGACTCGCCGCTTTTCGTGGCCATCTGGTACACGTTGCTATCGCCGCACTAGCCGTTGTTGGAGGCTTAGCTGCTCACTGGCTTGCTCGGTGGTAGCCGACCTGCAGGCAAAATCTGCCGGCATCGTGGGTTTGCCGCTAACGTTCATCGCAATCAGATACTGCAAGCCTGCGCAAGTGACCACGGGAACTAGCTGCCGAACGCCTACAATTCGACTCGGTCGACTGCACCCTGTCCTGATGCCGGAGGGTTGGCGGCACTGAGGCGAAGGTTTGAAAAAGGGCGGGCTCAGGTTCACAAAAGCGTCGACGTCGGCCATCGAGCCAGGGGTCCCTCGCTCCGGAATTCGAACCCTTTTTGCCTTAAAGACATATCGAAATCGGAGTCCTCGGCTGCCACAAACGTCGCTTCCAAGCCATTTTGTCATGCTCGGCTATTGCTGAGCCATTGGCTTCGCCGTCGCCATTGCCCAGATGCCGGCGAGCACCATCGGCGAGGACAGGATCATGCCCATGGTCAGCCAGTTGGTGCCGAGCAGGTAACCGAGCTGCTGGTCGGGCTCGCGGAAGAATTCGACGAAGATGCGCGACAGGCCGTAGCCGCAGATGAAGGCGCCGCCGATGAAGCGCGGTGTCCTCAGCTTCAGCCGCGAATGGGTGAGGAAGCGCAGCACCAGGAACAGCACGAGGCCTTCGAGCAGCGCCTCGTAGATCTGGCTGGGATGCCGGTTGAACGGGCCGCCATTCGGGAATTCGATCGCCCAGGGTACATCCGAGGGTCGGCCCCAGAGCTCCAAATTGATGAAATTGGCCACGCGCACCAGCCCGAGGCCGACCGGCACGCCGGCCGCGACGACATCGAACAGCGTCCAGGTGCGGATGCCGCGCTTGAGCGAAAACAAGGTCATGGCGAGGATGACGCCGAGCAGCCCGCCATGGAACGACATGCCGCCCTGCCAGACGGCGAAGATGTCGAGCGGATGCGCGATATAGCGCGCAAGGTCGTAGAAGAGCACGTAGCCGGTTCGCCCGCCAAGCACCACGCCGATCGCGGCCCAGACGATGAAATCGTCGAGGTCCTCGGGCTTCATTGGCGGCTTGCCGTCCGGCCAAAGGCTGGCGTTGGTGACGAGTCGCTTGGCGTACCACCAGGCAAAGAGAATACCGACGATGTAGCCGACGCCGTACCAATGCACCGTCAGCGGTCCGATATGGACAATCACCGGATCGATGCTGGGGAAGGGCAAGGAGGCCAGCGGCAGCAAGAAATATTCGCTCAACAGATACTCCTAGGGCGCTAAGTTACAGGCATTTGACGCGGCCAACCCCGCCATCGTTAGGTATCGTGAAAGCAACGCGCCAGTTGTCAGGGCGCGGTAAACAATTACTGAAAATCCGACAGGTGTGGAAAGAACATCGGAACTTGTTGACGATACTCCGCGTAGGCGGCGCCGAACTTCTCTGTCATTTTCTGTTCCTCACGAAAGGCAAGGCGAATATACAGCCAGACAATAATCGGCGAAAGGACGAGGGTTGTAATAGTCGGCCAGTGAATAAGTTGACCGACGATCGCAAGGAACAACCCGGTATATTGCGGATGTCTTATGACATGATAGACGCCGTCCGTAGTCAAAGTGCCGCGCGCATAGTAGATTCGCACCCAGCCTCTGACGATCAGGACGAGGCCGGCGACGACGAACACGGAGCCGATGAGCATCTCGACATTCGCTCCGGTGCTACCGTAGCCCAAAAGCGTCGCCCAAAGATGACCGCTGCTGTGAAACAGCGGAATCTTGACCGGTAGAAAGGTCGTGAGGAAGTAAATTGTGAGTGGAAATCCGTACATCTCCGCGTAGAGCGCGATGATGAAGGCTTGGACGAGACCGGCCCCAGCCCATTCCCGCCAGCCAGCCGGCGCCAGAAAGTGATAGAGGAGCCAGGAGCCGATCACGATCATCAGCACCGCATGTGGCCAGAGTTCGGTCCACGTCCATTCTTGAAGGGGCACATCCATCTGCGCTGATCCTATCCTGCGCGTGATCTTTATTTCCTGACGATACCGGACTCGCTGGCGTCCAGCGGACGGGAAGCAGTGATCTTGTTTATCCCGAGGAGAGTCCATGGCTCTTTCCGGCCACCGTCCGGAGACAGTCGAACATCGGCGGTTTGTGTTGTCGCACCCACTTCTCTTGCATGTTGCGCGACGGCCCGCTCGTGAGCCAAATTCTGCTCAAACAGGAACATCACGGCCCCGAGGAAAACCATCAATACCATCGCAAACAGCGAAAGGTGCTTGGCCGCACTGCGTACAATATGGCGACGGGCGCGACGACGGCCCTGACCACGGTTGCTGCCGATGGGCCTGCCCATTCTGAGTCGTTTTTTCTTTCCTGACATGTATTGTTCCTCAGGATTGGAACCCCGTTAGAGGGTTGGATCTGCTCCGAAGACCTGTTCTTTAGTGTTGCTCGGCCTTATCGGACCAGATAGGAGGAACTGAGCCCACAGTTAGCGCCCCCTCCCGGTTCGGGGATCAGGTTCGGGATGGTTTCGAGTAGTGCCTGCACGTTCTGTTGCCAGGGCCCCAGGGCGGAAAACTCCGACGACATGACGACCTTCGGATCGACGTCGCGCCATTCGACTTTGCGCACGACTTTGAAATAGAGCGCAGTCCGGATGTAGTAGTCCGAAAACCAGAACGAATTGAAGGCGAGCGCCTCCCTGTAAAGATCCTCCTCCTGGAGGCCTTGCGATGCACCGAGTTGCAGGACGCCCAGCAGGGCCGAGCCATGGTTGCAGTCCTGAAAGAACGTCGAATTGTTGCAGCACGGGCGGAATGTCGCCGTGGCGACGCGAATGGCGAGCGCTTCCTGGGGCGGCGTCAGGTCGACGATCGGAAAACGGTTGAAGTAGACGCTACCCTGCTCCTGCCTGCCCAATGTCCATCCGGCGGTCGAGGCGAAGGTCGGCAGAGTTGGGCTGAACAATCGGCTCTCCCTGTTGCCTTCCATGTGATTAGCGAGACCGACCGGCCAAAGGAGATTGACAAAGTCGGCGGCGTTGCCGCTGGTGAGAAAGATCGGCGCGTCGGACGGCTTGCCGAATACATCGGCAAGCCCGTCCTGTTCGGTCCCGAATGGCTGCTGCAGGGCGCGGAACTTGGCCGGATCGATGACACCGTTGCGGATCAGCCTAATAATGCTGTCCTGCAGAGCGATCCGGCTTTGATACCCGGCCGGCGGGACCGCGCTTGCCGTGGCTTCATCGAAGAGTGGATATTTTTTCTCGGGGACGAGTCCGGGCGATGGCAGCGAGTCCCGCAGCGGATCGGCGCTGGCGCGACCGATCCCGCGACCGATCCATGGAAGCAAGGCCGCGGTCGCCAGAAACGCAGCGAAGGCCCGCCGATCTAGCCCAGCGGCGTCGTGACCAGCCGTTTGCGCCGATCCGCCGAAACCCTTGCCTGTATCGGCACAATACCGATGCAGGAGCTTCGCCAGTCCAATCATGATTACATCCCTTCCCCGCCGCCAAGTAATTTGCGCATTTGCCTTGCGATGTCCGATGGGCTTGCCGTCGAAAGGAACGTCGAGGCATGGGTCCCGTCGGGCCGCACCACATGGACAGTGGACGTGTGGTCCATAAAATAGTCGTCGCCAATGACGCGCTTCGCGTAGTAGATG
>NZ_LPWA01000117.1 GCF_001510895.1 Mesorhizobium loti
TACCCGAACCTTAGGACGGTCGCCTGCCGCCGGGACTGCCGGCTGTGATGGGCCTGCAGTCCCGGCCGCCAAACTACCCGATCCTTCTCAAACAATCCTTGGGCGTAGCGACGCGAAGCGGAGCGAAGACCCAAGGATCCATGCCGTGACCCCGGTCGAAGAGCGCAACAGAGCAGAATTCCGGACCGCCGCAACACGTCGAAGTCACGGCATGGATCCTGGGGTCTGCGCCGCGTCGCTTCGCTCCTTGCTCCGCCCCAGGATGACGAACCGATGGGCGTTTCGGCCAGTCTCCAAGGCATGCGATGTGCGGACAGAAACGGGAGCCCGGCCTATTGAGGCTGGGCTCCCGTCGATCGCTGTGTGAAGCATCGGCTGACTTGTGCCGGCGCTCTACTCCGTCCTGATCCGCATCTCCACCCGGCGATTGACCGGATCGTAGGGATTGGCGACGCGGGGGTGCGATTTGCCCAGGCCGATCGCCTCGAGCCGAGCGGCCTGAACGCCATTCGCGGTCAGGAATGCAGCCACCGACTGCGCCCTTCTTTGCGACAGGTTCTGATTGTAGCGCGTCGACCCGGAAGCGTCGGTATGGCCTTCGACGACGAAGCTGAACGTGCTCAGACGGTTGTCCTTCAGCGCCTTGGCGAACTCGTCGAGCTCGGTGCGCGCCGTCTGGTCGAGCTGGGCCGAATCCAGGGCGAAATTGATCATCATGTCGAGCCCGGTTTGGTGGGGGCCGCGTTCTTGTCGTTCTTGCTCTTGCACTCTTCCTCGGTGCCGACACAGATGCCTCGCGAGGCGCCAAGATTGCCCGCGCCGGTGAAGAATTTCACGATGTCTTCCGATTTCTGAAGCGGATCAGCGGAAACGTGCGTCGAAAAAAGCACGGCCGCCAATGCAAAGGCTGAGCTGGCCAACCGCATGACCGTTACTCCCTGTTTGAGCGTATCTCGTTAAAGCGCGTCTCGCCGCGCTTTAAGTCTCCTTTTCATGCATGTCGTTTCCCCAAAACCGCTGCACAGTTTTGGGCGACACGCATCAGCCGGAAAATACCAAATTCCGCGGCGATTGTCTGTGAACAAACACACGCTGGGAGCAGCTGCCGTTTGTTAAGCTACAGCTTGACCAGCGCCGCGCTGGGGCTTCAGTATCTTCTTCCTAGTGAGGGGGCGGCAGCCATGGCCAAGGGGCTTCGGTTCAGGACGGCGCGGGATCTCTTCAGCGCTTGCCCTGCCGTCGCCCGGGACATGAAAGCGGCCCCCACCGATCAGCCTTCGATCGAGTTTTGCCGTGCGCTGCTGGCCGGGCGCGTGCCGGAGGAGGCGGTCACCTTCTGCGCCTATCTGCTGCCCGAGCGGGCCGCGGTCTGGTGGGCGCATGAGTGCCTGGGCAACCTTGCGGAACTCCTCGGCGACAGGGATCTCGAATTGCTGGCGCTTGTCCGCGACTGGGTCGGCGAGCCCGGCAACCTGGACCATCGCGCGGCGG
This sequence comes from Mesorhizobium loti, assembly GCF_001510895.1. Lineage (GTDB taxonomy): Bacteria > Pseudomonadota > Alphaproteobacteria > Rhizobiales > Rhizobiaceae > Mesorhizobium > Mesorhizobium loti_A. The sequence continues at coordinate 1,492 of NZ_LPWA01000117.1, forward strand.
TGGTCGAGGCCGTGGAGGTACCGCCGGTGACGCCGGTTTCCTGGATCGCCCTTGCGGCGGGTTGGCGCGACAGCGGTCCGGTCATTGACCAGGCAGCCGAATTTCCCACCGCCCATGCCGTCAGCGCGGGGATTCTGGCAGGGCTTGCGCGGGTATCGCTGGCCGACCGTTTTGCCGTTCTTTCGGCCTTCGTCGAAATGGGCATCCAGATGGCCGAGATGGAGGCGCAGCAGCAATCGGCCGACGCATATTAGGCCCGAGATCCATGGCTCACTTGCAGCCGCCTTGCGCCCATCTGGCAAGCGCCACCTTGAAGCGGGTTCCCAGCGGGTGCTGCAGGCGCAGCACCGAGACGTCATTGGCGGCGAAATTCTTCGCCTGCTCGCAGAGCCGCGCCTCGTTCCATTCGTGGCAGCCGTTGCAATGCTTGCCTTCCCAGGCCGACTTGTCGAGGCCCTCCACCGGACTGAACAGCGGCTCGCTCTTGATCAGTTGGGCGATGCTCTTGCCGTCGATGGCCGGGTCGCCGAACTTGATCGGGCGATCGAAAAGGATCGGCTCGTCCGTCGCCAGTTTCGGGATCTTCTGACGCAACAGGTTGAGCGCAAGCTGGTCGTCGCTCTGGCCTGGCGCTGTTCCGGTGTTGCGCGTGTCCGAGCCGCCTTCGGCCTGTGGGGTGCTCGCCTCGCCAACGATCAGCGGCGCGTTGAGATCGACCTTGTGCAGGACGACCTCGGTGGTCAGCGAGACGTTGATCCAGGGGCGCTGCTTGCCAGCCGTCGCCTTGAAGACGTCGCTGGTGACCCTGTTCATCGCCTCGGTGATGGAGACGTTGGATTCGCCTATGTGCTGGATCAGCGCCGCGGTGAAGGGCGAGTGCGCGCCCGATCCGTCATAGGCAAGCTGGTTCGGACTGGCGGCGAAAGCGACGAGCGTGCCGGCGCCGCCATTCTCGATCGGGATCTCGGCAAGGCCGCTGGCCGCGCCCTTGACGCCGGCTGTCCTCGCCAGCACCTCGGCAAGCGGGTTGTCCCGGCAGGCATCCAGGAACACCAGCCGGATGCTGGTCTCGCGCGACATCTGGCGCAGGACGAAATCGACCGACACGGCCTCGAAGTCGAGCGAGGTCTCGTCCTCGAGCGCGGCATCGACGGGAAGCAGGTAGTTCTTGCCCGAGACCTGCAGGCCATGGCCGGCGTAGAAGAACAGCGCGACGTCGGCACCGCGCACCTGCTTGGCAAATTGCGCGACGGTCGACTGCGTCTGCTGCTTGGTGAGGTCGAAACCGGAAACGACCTCGAAGCCGAGGCTCTTCAGGCGATCCGCCATGGCCTCGGCGTCACGCGCCGGATTGGTGAGGGGTGCTGCGTGCTGATATTGCGAATTGCCGAGCACCAGCGCGACGCGGCGCTCGGCGTCGGCGGCGGTCAAGGTCACGAACAGGCCAAGCACCGCGAGCCCGACCGCTCGTAAAAGGCGGCCGCAACGGGCGATCGGATCGCTGCCCACGCGCGACCTCAGTTCGCGAGCTTGGTGGCGGAGAATTCGATCCGCCGGTTGAGCGCCTTGTTCTTGGGCGTGTCGTTGGCCGCGACCGGCCGATCCTCGCCGTAGCCGGCGGCGCTGATCTGGTTGCGCGGCACGCCGTCGGCGACCAGCGCTTCGGCGACCGCCTGGGCCCGCCGCTCGGACAGCGCCTTGTTCGCCTCGGGCGATCCGTCGGAATCGGTATAGCCGGACACCTCGACCTTGAGGGCCGGGCATTTGCCGACGACGCCTTCGACCTCCGCCAGCAGCGGGCGGCTCTTCGCATCGAGCCTTGCGCTCGCCTGCCGGAAGTAGATGGCGCCGGTGCGCGAGAGCACGGCAAACCTGTTCAGGCACTCCTCGTCGCTGAAGTTCGATTTCGCGGCATCGGTGGCGACGGGCCCGACATCGGTCGCACTTGCTGCGACCGGCTGGACAGTGGCCGGCTTGCTGCCATCGGCGGTGAAGACGAAATCGAAGGACACCGATGCGGTCGGCACGATGTTGGTGACGTTGGCCGCCTGCTGCAGCTTGTCGATGTTGGGCAGCAGGCCGAAGTCTTCGACATGGACGGCGACCGGCGCTTCCGACGCGACCGAGACCTGACTGTCGCTGATCATGGTGACGACGATGCTGGCTTCGAGGTCCTTGTCAACGCCATGCAGGCTGAGACGGAACGGCAAGGTCGCCTTGATCCTGCGCTTTGTCGGCAGGTCGGCGAATGCCGCGGGGTCCACCTTCGCCGTCAGTTCGGCGGTCGGGTACTTGAAGGTCTCGAAAAACAGGAAGCGCATGCGGACGTTGCGAAGGTCCACGCCGGTGTCGACCGAATTGAGGTCGAAGCTGATCTTGGCATCGCCGGCCGCGCTCAGCGTGCCGGTGATGTTCCTGATCTTGTTGGTCTCGACGATCGTGTTCTTCTTGACCGATTGGTAGGTGAGCACCGAGGCGGAGGGATCGAGCGTCCAGTTCGGCGCGGCATTGGCGGCCTGCGGCTCGAACAGCAGCAAAGCAAATAGCGCGGCGACGATGAGGCCCGCGGCCCGCCCGGCGGCTTGCAGCCGCATATTCCGCCAGAATGCGACGACTTCGACCATGGAACGCCCCCCAAGGACAACCCTATATCGATACCGGCACGTGACCGGAGCATAGAGCAGTTGCCGTTGCTTGGCGAGCGGTCGTAGTCGCTCTCCAAGTCTAAAATTCTGGCTGCGGAAATCGCTGACAAGACGGTGGCAAGCGAGCAATGCCAAGGTTAAAAGCAACGTCGCGACGGGCTGGCTGCCGTCAAACGCTCATCCCCAACCACCGCCACCACCACCGCCGCCCAGGGGAGGCACGACGACAGGTGTGGTTTCTTCCTGAACGGGTTTGATCAGTTTCTTGGCAGCGGCCTTTTTCTGCGTGACGACCTTTGGCGTGGTCGTCGTGCGGACGACCTTCGTCCTGTGCTTCACGGTCGGGGTCGGCTCGACCGTGGGCGTCATGGTCGTGCACCCCGCGACAGCCAGGGCGCCGGATAGAATTGTTGCGACGATTGCCTGTTTCGATGCCCAGCCCACCACATTGCCTCCTTGCTGATCAGAACAAGTCCCGGCGCGGATTGGCTTGTTCCCAGACCGCCCTGGCCGTCTTGACCAGTTGATCGTCCAACGAGCCGTCCGCCGAAATCTTCGATTTGAGTTCCCCGCGCATCTGTTTCAGGGCGGTCGTTTTGGCCTTGGCTCCGAATTTTGCCAGAGTGGCCTTTGCGCCGGGAATCTCGTTGCGAAAATCGAGCGCGGCCGCGAAAGCAAGATAGCGAACGGCCACCGCCTGGTCGGCCTTGTCGCCCCTCTGCATTTCCAGGGCCGCGCGGTCATAGGCAGCCGACTGATCGCCGCGGTCGGTCGCCAGCTCGAACAGCCTCTGCGCTTCGGCAAGATCCTGCTGCACGCCGACGCCGTCCCTGTACATGCGCGCCAGGCTGCCGGGAGCGTAGGGCTGGCCAAGATCCATGGACTTCTGGAAAAGCGACTGCGCCTGCTTCGGATCCTTCGCGACCCCTGTGCCGGAGAGATAGTTGCGGCCGAGCAGGTTCATCGAATACATGTCCTGCCGCTCGACGCCGGCCTTGAGGAAGGCCACGGCCCGAGCCGGATCGGCGGGCACGCCGTTACGGCCCTCCGTGAAGATCGCGGCGAGATCGTTCATGGCATAGGTATGGCCCATCGCCGCCGCCTTGAGCAGCAGGTCCAGCCCCTTGCCGGTATCGCGCTCGACGCCGTAGCCGTTGAACAAGGCACGGCCCCATGACGTCATCCCGTAGGGATCGCCCTTGTCGGACGCCGCCGCGTAAAAGCTGTTGGCCTGCTTGCGATTGGCAGGCATCCCCGTTCCCGTCGCATTGAGATAACCCAGCTCGAACACCGCGCGGACGTGTCCTTTGTCGGCGGCCTCCTGGATCGCCTTCTTCGCCTCCTCGACCTTGCCGACCGCAAGCAGCGCGCGTCCCAGCTCGTAGCGGAAGCGGGCGACGTCGGGATAGGCCTTCACCGCCGCCCGGCAGACATCGACAGCGTTGCTGCTGATCTCGTTCGGCAGCAGGCCCGGGACGACGCCCTGCAGGTCGAGAGGCTCGCCCGCCTCCGCGTCACAGGGGTCGACGCTTGGCGACAGCTTCATCGTCGCCTGCTTTGACGAAGCGTTGTCGGCCCTGATCTCGACGCCGACTATGAGTGGTTTGGCTTCGCCTATCTGGGGTTCATAGCGCAAATGGTCGACTTCATCGGCCATCAGGCTCGAATCCGGCGTAAGGGTCCGATCCGGCAGCGACAGCGTTCCTGTTGCCGGATAGCTCGCAAGCTTCAGGCTGACCGCGGGGTCCTTGGTCGGGAAATCGAGCTTCAGCGGCACCGGGCCGACACCGACCGGGACGCTGATGTCGCGCTTTTCGATCGCCTCGACGGCGCCGGTGATGTGGATGCCCCGCTCCAGCACCGCTTGCTTCTGCTCGGCCTCGAGCGAGGCCATGAGCTGCTTGCCTTCGGCGCCTTCGCCGTTCTTGACCCGGAACACCAGGATCCCCTGGGATTCGCCGCCCCAATTGTCATGCGTGGCATAGGCCAGCATGTCGACCTCTTCCTGCGCGCCGGTACCCTTTGGCACGTCCATCTGAAGGCGCGGCAGGTCCTTGCCGGCGATCGGCTCGCCGGTTGCGACAGGCTTGCCGTCCAGCATCAGGCGTCCAAGCGCCGGCGGCCGTTCGATGCTGACGGAGACCGCGCCGCCATCGACATCGACCGGCTCCGGCAGGTCGAGCGCGACAGGACCGACACCCGACGGCACGACCTTTTCCAGCACCGGCGGCAGCGCGGGGCGGCTGGCGCGGCGCATCAGCACCACCTCGTCGATCAGCGATGAGTTTTCCCAAGGAACCTGCTTGCCGTCGGTGGCTTTGACCACGTCGCGGCGAACGGCGGCCATCACCGTGCGGATCTCCTGGTTCGGCGCCAGCGCGCGACGGGAGAAGGCGGACGAGAAGGGGCTGAGGTCGCCGGTCCCGTCATAGGCGACCGACCCCGGCTCGGTGGCGAAGGCAATGAGCGTGTTCAGCGAGCTTTTCACCTGCGCCAGGCCGCTGCCGCCGGCGGCGATCAGCTGGTCGCGCAGCCAATAGTCCTTGCGCGGGAACGGATTGTTGCGGCAGGCATCGAGGATGATGACCTGGATCTTCGACTTCGAGCGCAATTGCTGCAGCACGTCGTCGAGCTTGATGGCCTGGACCTCGATGTCGGCCGCGGCCTTGAGTGAAGCATCGACCGGGATCAGGAAATTCTCGCCGCCGATCTGGAAGCCGTGGCCGGAATAGTAGACGACGGCGAGATCGGCACCATCGGCCGCGGCGAGATAGTTGCGGAACTGCTCCTCGAACTGAAGCTTGGTCAAGTCCTTGGCGACGAACACGTCGAAGCCGGCCAGCCGGAACGTGGTCGACACATCCTCGGCATCCTTGTCCGGGTTCTTGAGGGCCGGGATGTCGCGGTATTCGGAATTGCCGATCACAAAGGCAACCCTGCGATCGGCATGGGCTTCGAACGCCGTGAAGCCCACGAGGATCAAGGCTGCAAGGAACGCGCAGCATCGCAGCATGGCAAATCCTTAACTGCTATGACCTGTCCGCCACAGCAATGCAGCTTGCGGCGCCGAGGTCTGTTAAAGAGTTCACAATCTGCCGGGACCGAAGCAGAACGCATGCATAACGACGGCAGGCATGCGTCTCATCCAATCAAGCTCTAAAATACTCCAGAGGCACAGGCGCTGCAATGACGCTGCGCTGCGTCCAGGGGCGGCGTGGCACATTTGCGCGGCGCCGATCTTGAGATAGATGCAAGGACATGACAGCCAGAGTGATAGTCCTCGACGCCAGGCCGCTCAGCGCGGCCGATGTCGCCGAGATCGCGAGGTGCAATGCCCGCCTCGTGCTTGGCGAGGAGGCGACGCGCCGCATCCGCGCCAGCCGCGCGCTCATCGAGCGCCTTACGCAGCTCGGCAAGCCGCTCTACGGCGTCACTACCGGCCTCGGCGCTGTGTCGACACGCCGCTGGCGGAGGCCGATCTGATCGCCTTCCAGCACAGCGTGCCGCTCAGCCACTCTATGGGCGCCGGCCCGGCCCTGCCGACTGAAGCGGTGCGGGCGCTGATGACGGCGCGCATCTGCGGCATGGCCGCCGGCGGCACCGGCGCTTCCGAGCGGGTCATCATGGGATTGCTCGCCGCGCTCAACGCCGGCGTCCATCCGGTGATCCCTTCCTGGGGATCGATCGGGGCGGCGGACCTCGCGCCGCTCGGCCACATGGCGAGGGCGCTCGGCGGCGACGGCGAGGCCGAGTTCCAGGGCAAGGTCATGCCGGCCGCCGAAGCGCTGAAGCTTGCCGGGCTTCAGCCGCTCGACCTGCGTGAAAAGGACGGCCATGCCATCATCGTCGCCAACAGCCTCTCGACCGGGACGGCATGCCTCGCCCTCGAAGACGTCGCCTGCCTCATCGACTGGTCGCTGGCGGCCGTAGCCCTCAACTACGAGGCGTTCCGCTCGACCCTCAAGGCCATCGACGAGGATGCGCTGGCGGCGCGGCCGGCATTCGGCCAGTGCGAGATCGGCGCGCGGCTCAGGGCGGAACTGGCCGGAAGCGGGCTTTGGCACGAGACCGCCGCGCGGCGCCTCCAGGATCCCCTGAGCTTCCGCTGCGTGCCGCAGGTGTGGGGCGCGTTGCTCCATGCGTTCGAGCAGGCAAGGCTGGTGACGGAGATCGAGCTTGGCCATTCGGGCGACAATCCGGTGATCCTGCCGGCAGCCGAGCGGGTCGTATCAAACGGCAATTTCGACCTCACGGCCTTCACGCTCGCGTGGGAACAGCTCGGCCAGGCTCTGGCGCATTGCGCGGTCGCCACCGCCAACCGCTCGATGAAGCTGATGTCGCCGACGGTGGCGGAGCTGCCGCGCTTCCTGTCGGCCAGGGGCGGCAGCCGCCAAGGCTACGCGGAATTGCAGAAGCCGATCGCGGCACTGGAGGCCGAGATCAGGCATCTCGCCAACCCGATGTCGCTCAGCCCGCTCGCCGTCTCGGACGGCATCGAGGACCAGTCGTCGATGGCGCCGCGTGTCGTAGCCAAGACCGCGGGCATCATCGAGCGCCTGCGCTATCTCGTTGCCATGGAGCTGATCTTTGCGGCGACCGGCGTGGAATTGCGCGGCGTGATCGACAGCATGGGCGAAGGGCCGCAACGCAGCTATGCCGCCGTGCGCGCGCTGGTCGCCCCGCTCGACGACGACCGGGAAATGAGCGCCGACATGGCGCGGGTCGCGCGGATGGTGACGGGGCCGCGTATCTGATCAGACCTCGCGCCTCGTCCCTCGCCTCCCTCTACTTTGCCAGCCGCTCGGCATGCCACTTCAGGTGGTCGTCCATGAAGGTCGACATGAAATTGTAGGAATGGTCATAGCCTTCCTGCATGCGCAAGATCAGATCGATGCCCGCCTTCTTGCATGCTTCTTCCAGCAGCCATGGGCGAAGACCATCTTGGAGGAAGCCGTCGGCCGTGCCCTGGTCGACGAGGAATTCCGGGAAGCGCTTCCCATCCTCGATCAGAAGCGTCGTGTCATAGGCGCGCCAGCTCTTCTCGTCCGGTCCCAGATATTTCTCGAGCGCCGGCCGCGACCAGCCCGCCGTCGTCGGCTGCACGATCGGCGCGAAGGCCGAGCAGCTCCGGAAGCCCCCGGGGTTCTTCAGCGCGATCGTCAGCGCGCCATGGCCGCCCATCGAATGGCCGAAGATCGACTGGCGTGACATGTCGACGGGGAAATTGGCGGCGACGAGCGCCGGCAGCTCCGCGGTGACGTAGGAATACATGCGGTAATTTTTCGCATAAGGCGCCTGGGTGGCGTCAACGTAGAAGCCGGCGCCGCAGCCGAACTGCCAGTTGTCCTTTTCGTCCGGAACATCGGGGCCGCGCGGGCTGGTGTCGGGGCAAACGATGACGAGCCCCAGTTCGGAGGCCATGCGGCGATACTCGCCTTTGTCCATGACATTGGCGTGCGTGCAAGTCAGGCCGGACAGATACCAGAGCACCGGCACATGGCCTTTCGCGGCCTGGGGCGGCGCGAAGACGGCAAAGGTCATGTCGCAGGCGCAGGTCTCCGAGAAGTGTGAATAGACGCCCTGGACGCCGCCATGCGATTTGGACGTTGAAAGAACTTTCATCGGCTTCGCCTTTCTGTCAGCTATCTCGGCCCGGCATAGCCGCCAGCCCTCGCGCTCGCAACCTTACGCGTCAGAAAACGACACAGACGGCCACAGAACGACGGACGCTTTTCTCCAACGCTTAGAACAATTCCAGGAAAAGTGTGAAACGGTTTCCGTCCGGAATTGCGTGAAAACAAAGAGATAGGGCGGTCGGCGTTTCCGTGAACTTCCGTGAAACGGTGAACCGCTCTAGTCCCCAGCCAGCGCCGTCACCTCCCGCCGGAAAGGCAACGCATCGCCGATATCGGGTTCGTCCAGCTCGCGGGCAAAGCGGTGGCCGGCATAGGTCGCCCAGGCGATCGGCCCCGGCGCTTCGGCATCGCCGATGACCTTGACCGAACGGATGCCGTTGCCGGCCCATTCATTTTCGCGAGCCTTGAGATCGCGCCAGACGGCGGCGTCCTGATTGCGCGACGTGACCAGGACGACGGCATCGGCCGTCAGCTCCTGTTTCGTGCCGGTATAGACGCAGGCCGTCACGACGCCGCCTGAAGCGATATTGGTGACGGTCCTGTTGAGGACGATGTCGACCCCAAGCTCCGCCAGGCGGCGGTGGATCGCCCCCTGCTCCAGCGTGTTTCGGGTCCAGTCCGAAACATAGGCCGATGGCGTCACCAGGGTCACCTTCGCGCCCTGGCGCGCCATCAGCTCGGCGAGGACGCCGCCCATGTAATAGTGGTCGTCGTCGAACAGCACGACGTTGCCGCCCGGAACCTTGCCGTCCATCAGATCGTCCGGCGTGTAGACCGGCATCGCGGCATCGATCGGCATCGGCACGACATGGGAGCGCGCGACGCCATCCCGCCGCCAGGTCGATCCGGTCGCCACGGCGACGTTCTGGAAGCCGAAGGACAGGATGTCGTCCGCCGTCAGCCGGCTTTCGAAATAGATGTCGACATTCGACATCTGGCTGAGCTGGTACTGCCGGTAGTCGCGCACCCTGCCCCAGGCCGACAGGCCCGGAAGCAGGCACTCGCGCGCCACGCGTCCGCCGAGCTCCGTGCCGGCTTCCGCTATCGCCACCCGGTAGCCGCGCAGGCCGAGCGCGCGGGCGGCCTCCAGGCCGGCCGGACCGGCGCCGACGATCAGCACGCTGTCGCTGTCGCCCTTGGCCTGCATGCGCTCCGGATGCCAGCCCTTGCGCCATTCCTCCATGAAGGTCGGGTTCTGCGTGCAGCGCGAGATCGACATGGTCATGTCGCCGGTGATGCAAATGTTGCAGCCGATGCATTCGCGGATGTCCTCGATCCGGCCCTCCTCGACCTTCCGCGGCAGGAAGGGATCGGCAATCGACGGGCGGGCGCAGCCGATGAAGTCGAGCGTGCCCGACCTGATCATCCTGACCATCACGTCCGGCGAGGTGAAGCGGCCGACGCCGACGACCGGCTTCGAGGTCAGCTTCTTGATGCCGGAGACTAGGCTTTCCTGCGCCGCCTCTTCCTTGAAGCGCGACGGCCCGGAGCAATCCTCCCAGGCGCCGTGGGCGAGGTCCCACAGATCGGGCAGGTCGGCATGCATCTCGATCATGTCGCGGACTTCCGAATTGGCGAAGCCGAGCTCGCCGATCATCTCGTCCAGCGACAGCCTGAGCGTCAGCCCGCAAGTGTCGCCGATGGCGTCGCGACCCTCTTCGATCAGCTCGCGCATCAGCCGCGAGCGGTTTTCCAGCGAGCCGCCATATTCGTCGCTGCGCTGGTTGGTGGCGGTCGACAGGAAATGCTGGATGATGCCGAAGCCGTGCGCACCGTAGAGGCACACCAGGTCGAAACCCGCCTGCTTGGCGCGTTTGAAGGCATTGCGGTGCCAGCGGCGCAGGTCGCGGATATCCTCTCTGTCCATGGCGCGCGCCTGCACCGGATCGTTGGTGAAGGTGCGGATCGGCAGCGCCGACGGCCCGCGCGGAACCTCCTTGGTGTAGAGGTTAGGGCCGTTGATGCCGGAATAGGCAAGCTGGACGCCGGCCAGCGCGCCGTGCTCGTGCATGGCCTTGGCCATCTTGGCCAGGGCCGGCATGTCGGCGTCGTCCCATAGCCGCAATTCTATGAAAGGGGTGATCTCGGAGGTGTGGTGCATCTCCGTCTGCTCGGTGAAGATGACGCCCCATCCGCCCTCGGACTTCATGCGGCGCATCTCCGCCGCTGCCGACGGATCGCGATAGCCGCCGCCGTTGCAATGCGGAACCTGATAAAAGCGGTTCTTAGCCGTCACCGGACCTATCTTCATCGGCTCGAACAGAATGTCGTAGCGTGGGTCGCGCATGGTGCTTCCTTCCTGCCGGCTCGGCGCTGCCGATGCCTAAAGCATGATCCCGAAAAGTGGGAACCGGTTTTCGGAAAAGATCATGCTCCAACAAAGAGTTGGATCAGGATGACGATTCAACGAGGCGTCATCCTGATCCGGAGACTACTCATAAGTTGGCGCGAGCGCAGGAAAACTACGGATTTCTTCTGTGCGGATTAGGACGCGCCTAATCGCCGTTGCATGGATTAGCCTGCGATGAATCGGAGCTGAGCCAAATGCGACTTCAGGACCGCTGCGGCACGATGCTACACAGCCGGTTGCGGCAATGGGACAGAGACATGGACAGCATCAGGATCCTCGAACGGCTGATCGCCTTCCCGACGGTGAGCCGAGACTCGAACCTCGACCTGATCGGCTATGCAGCGGATCTGCTCACAGCGAACGGTGTTTCCTGCAAGCTCATCCATAGCGCGGACGGGCACAAGGCCAACCTCTTTGCCACCATCGGACCAACCGAAAAGCCCGGCATCATGCTGTCCGGCCATACCGACGTCGTTCCCGTCGACGGCCAGAACTGGACGCTGCCCGCATTCGAAATGACCGAGCGCGACGGCAAGCTTTACGGGCGCGGCGCGGCGGACATGAAGGGCTTTGTGGCCTGCGCCCTCGCGGCATGCGTCAAGGCCTCGAAGATGCCCCTTCGCACGCCCTTGCATCTGGCGCTCTCCTATGACGAGGAGGTCGGCTGCCTGGGCGTGCGCGACCTGATCGAAATGCTGAGCGCGGCGCCACAGCGCCCGCTGCTGTGCATCGTCGGCGAGCCGACCAACATGCAGGTGGCGACGGGGCACAAGGGCAAGCTTGCGGCTCGCGCTGTCTGCAAGGGACGCGAAGGCCATTCGGCGCTTGCGCCGCTGGCGCTCAACGCCATCCATCTCGGCTGCGATTTCGTGCGGGTGTTGCGTGACGAGCAGGAGCTGCTGGCTCGCGAAGGCGCCCGCGACGGCGACTACGACATTCCGTACACGACGGTGCATGTCGGCAAGATCAACGCCGGCGTGGCGCTCAACATCGTGCCCAATCTCTGCGAGGTCGATTTCGAGATCCGCAATGTTGCCGCCGACGATGCCGCCGACATTCTCGACAGGCTGCGCATTGCCGCTGCGCGCATTGCCGCCGACGCCGCTTCGATCGCCCCTGAAGCCGCAATCGACATCGAGATCACCAACACCTATCCGGGCCTCGACACGCCGGCCGCTTCGGCAGCGGTGGCTTTCGTCAAATCGCTGACCGGCGCCAACAGCACCATGAAGGTCGCGTTCGGCACGGAAGGCGGCTTGTTCAGCCGCGATCTCGGCACGCCGGCCGTCGTCTGCGGGCCGGGCTCGATGGCACAGGGGCACAAGCCGAACGAATTTGTCAGCGTCGAACAGCTGCGGCGTTGCGACGAGATGCTGGACAGACTGCTGTCGCGGCTCACCGAAGGCTGGCCGTGACCTTCCTCATTTGACGATGCGTTCGGTGCCGAAGACGCCTTGCTCGACCACGAAGCGGCGGCAGTGGTCGATGAAGGCCTGCACCGTCAGCGTGCGGTGCTCGGCATTGGGCAACGCAATTCCCATCATGAGCGGCCTGAGGTCGCCCAGCAAAGGCACAAAGACCAGCAATTTGCCGTCCGGCGACATCGTGTTGAGCGGCCGCATGTTGGCTATGCCGTAGCCGAAGCCATTGGCGACCATCGAGCGCATCACGGCGATGTCGCCGGTGCGCTCGGCGATTTTGGGGCGCAGGCCCTTGGGCTGGAAAGCCGACAGGAAATATTCGCGGCTGTAGGGCAGATCGAGCAGCACCATCGGCTCGTCGACCAGTTCCTCGGGCGTGATGCCCGCCCTCGCCGCCAGGCGGTGCGCGGCCGGCAGCATCACATAGGCCGGCAGCTGCATCAGCGGCTCGAACGTCATGTCCTGCGACAGTTCGAGATCGTAGGTCAGCGCGGCGTCTATTTCGCCGCGCTGCAGCATCTCGAACAATTGCCCCTGGTTGCGCTCGAACTGCCGGACGCGGACATCCGGATAGGCGTTCTCGAATTTCCGGCGCAGCGCCGGCAGCACGATCTGCGCGAAAGTGAGCAGGCAGCCGATCGCCAGCGGTCCACGCACCTTTTCGGCGATATCGCCGGCAATGTCGTGCAGCGCGTCCGCATCGTTGAGCAGACGCGCGGCTTCCTTGAGGAACAGGCGCCCGCCCGCCGTGAGCGCCAGGGCGTGGGAATGCTTGCGCACGAAGAGCTGGACGCCGAACTCAGCCTCGAGCTGGGCAATCGACGCCGAGATCGACGGCGGCGAGACATTCACCTGCTCGGCCGCCTTGGCGATCGAGCCGGCTTCGCCAACGGCGACGAAGTATTCGAGCTGTCTGAGCGTGAAGCGGAGCGGCATGGGCGGCTATGATGCCCGTTTGGTCGCTGCAATCAAGTCGTGGCGGCTCCTCAGTACTTGATCCAGGTGGTCTTCAGCGCGGTGTATTTGTCGAGCGCGTGGAGCGACAGGTCGCGCCCGAAGCCGGACTGCTTGAAGCCGCCGAAAGGCGTCATCGGGCTCAGCGCATCGACGGTGTTCACCGACACTGTGCCCACGCGCAGTCGCTCCGCGATGCGGTGCGCCCGCGACAGGCTATCGGTCCACAGCGATGCTGCCAGCCGTAGACGCTGTCATTGGCGATGCGAAGCGCCTCGTCCTCGGTGTCGAAGGCGATGACCGACAGCACCGGGCCGAATATCTCGTCGCGGGCAAGCGGGTCGTCGGGCGCGACATTGTCGAAGATCGTCGGCTGCACGAAACTGCCTCGCCCGTCGACGGCGACCCGGCTGCCGCCGGTCACCAGCCGGGCCGATTTCTTGCCGCCGTCGATGAAACGCATGACCGTCGCGGCGTGCCGCGCATCCACCATCGCGCCCATCCTGGACGCCGGGTCGAGAGGGTCGCCGGGCTGGGTCGCCGCCGCGCGCTCCGCCAGTTTCTCGACCAGCGCATCCTTGATGCCGCGCTCCACCAGAAGCCGCGAATTGGCCGAGCAGACCTGCCCCTGGTTGAAGAAGATGCCGAAGGCGGCCATGTCGGCTGCCGCGTCCAGGTCGGCGCAATCCGCAAACACCAGGTTGGGGCTCTTGCCGCCGGTCTCGAGCCAGACCTGCTTCATGTTCGACTGGCCGGAATATTGCAGGAACAGCTTGCCGACAGCGGTCGAGCCGGTGAAGGCAAGACAATCCACATCCATATGGCGGCCAAGCGCCTGGCCGGCGGTCTCGCCGAGACCGGGCACCACATTGAGCACGCCGGCGGGCAGCCCCGCCTCCATGGCGAGTTCCGCCAGCCTGAGCGCCGAAAACGACGATTGCTCGGCGGGTTTCAGCACCACCGAATTGCCGGCCGCCAGCGCCGGCGCGCATTTCCAGGTCGCCATGTCGAGCGGGAAATTCCACGGCACGACGCGCCGACGACGCCGAGCGGCTCGCGCCGCACCAGTGCGAGGTCGCCATGGCCCGTCGGCGCCACCTCGTCATAGACCTTGTCGATCGCCTCGGCGTACCACTGGAAGATGGCCGCCGAGCCCGGCACGTCGATGGTGGCGGCATCCTTGACCAGCTTGCCCATATCCAGCGATTCCAGCAGCGCGAGTTCCTGCAGGTTCTCGCGCAGCAATTCCGCCAGACGCAGCAGCACCTGCTTGCGATGCTGAGGGCTCGTTCGAGACCAGACGCCGGCTTCAAAACTGCGCCGCGCCGCGGCAACGGCAAGGTCGATATCCTCTTCGCCGCAGGAGGCGACTTCGGCGAGCGTCTCACCCGTGGCCGGATTGATGCTGGCGAAGGTTCGGCCGGAGCGTGCCGGCACCGCCTTGCCGTCGATGAAGGCCTTGTCGCGAAAACGGATCGCCGACGCCTTGCCGATCCAGTCCTTGTGGCTGAGTTCACTCGTCATCGATTCCAGGACCTGGTCGGATTACTCGTCACCGGGAACGCCGTAGCTCGGCGCGTCGGACGGGTTGAGAGCGCGGGTGACGTAGGCGTCGAGCTGCGGCTTGTAGATCTCCCACAACGCTGCCAGCTGCTCGATCGGACACGCTTCCGTCCAGTCACAGCGCAGATCGGCGACGGGCCAAGACACCTCGCGCACCAGCTTCATGCCGGAGGAGCGGACAGGCCCTGCCTCGCCACCGGCACGAAGCGCGGCGCGCATGGTGGCGATCAGCCTGTCGCCAAGGCCGCCTTCCGAGGCGAGGAAAGCATCCACCATGGCAGAGGGCACGCCGTCATTCGCAAGCAAATTGCCGCCGCAGGAACGTCCGCGCCGCGCGCCTCGGCCCAGATTCCAAGTGCCTTCGGCCCGGAGTGGATCGCGCTGACGCCCGCGGCGTCGACAGCCAGTATCTGCCGGTATTCAATAAAGGCACCCGTGCGCTTCAGGATCGCGACGGCTTCAGTGGCGGAAGCGCCGCGCGCCATCAATTCCAATGCCCGCGGTCCGAGTGTCGGGTCGGTGACGTTCTGGCTGGCGACCGCGCCGACGCTGGCCTGCGCATAGGCGCAGCGGGCCGCGACCGCGGGAGACGACGAGGACACCGCCACCCCGAACATGCCCGTGCGCCGGCACCTTGCAACGATGGAGAAGGTCATGGCGCTCAGTCCGGAATGACGGCTGTGCCGTCGATCTCGACCAGCCATTCCGGCCGCGCGAGCGCCGACACGACAAGGCCGGTCGAAACCGGATGCACGCCTTTGATGTACTCGCCCATCGTCCGGTAGACGGCTTCGCGATGGCGGACATCGGTGATGTAGACCACCACCTTCACCAGATGCTCCATCGTGCCGCCGCATTCCTCGATGAGCTGCCTGATGTTCTGCATGACTTTATGGGTCTGCTCGACCGGATCGTGACTGTCGATGTTCTTGGCGGTGTCGAGGTCCTGCGGGCACTGGCCGCGCAGATAGACGGTGCGGCCGCCCCGGGTGACCACCGCCTGGCAGAGATCATTGTCGAGCTTCTGCTCGGGATAGGTATCCTTGGTGTTGAAGGTGCGAATTCGCGTATGCGCCATCTTGGTCTCCATAAAGGTCGGGCTCGCAGCCTTGGTCAGGCGTCCACGGGCTCGCGCTTCGCGGCGGCGTGGTAGGCCAGATATTTTCGCTGCGTCGAAATACGATCGGCCACGTGCTTGGCATCGTGCCAGACACCCCAGATGAAGCTGGACCCGCGTCGCGACTGCCAGGGCAGTCCCAGGAAATAGATCCCGGGCTCGGTCGAGACGCCGCGGTGATGCCTTGGCCGGCCCCTTTCGTCGAAAGCATCGACCTTCAGCCAGCTGTAATCGACGGCAAAGCCGGTCGCCCAGACGATCGCCGCTATCCCGGCCTCGGCCAGATCGAGCTCGCGGATCGGGTTGATCACGCATTCCGGGTCCGGTTCGATCCGGCGGGCGGCGGGCTCTTCCGGGAGGTCGAGACCGTTGCGCGCGACATAGGCGTCGGCTTCATCCAGCAGCGACATCAGGTTGGCGTCGCCGCGGGCAATGTTTTTCGCAAGATCGGGCGCGAAGCTCATCACGCCGTCCTGATACGTCCTTGTCATGCCGACGAGCGTAAGCCCCTGCGCGGCCAGACGCCGGAAATCGATCGTTTCGCCGCCGCGCGCGCCGCTGACCGCGATGGTGACATGTTCCGTGCCGGGCCCTGGCGTTTCGAGGTCCCATTTGCCGAGAACGCCCAGCCACCAGCAGAAGTCGCGCCCGCGATAGGCCCGCGGCGGGCGGTCGTGCGGACCGACCGAGAGATAGACACGCCGCCCCGCGCGCTGCAGCTCGTCGGCAATCTGCACGCCCGAGGATCCAGCCCCGACCACCAGCACCGCGCCCTTCGGCAGCTGCGCGGGATTGCGGTAGGCGCTGGAATGGATCTGAAGGATGCCCGCATCCGCGGGAACGACGGGCGGAATGACGGGGATCTGGAACGGTCCGGTCGCGGCAACGATGCTGTGGGCCTCGATCACGCCGTCCGACGTCTCGACGCGGAATCCGGGCCGGCCGACATTTCTCTGCACGAGCTTGACCTCCACGCCGCAGCGGATCGGCGCATCGATCTGCTTGGCGTAGGCGACAAAATAGTCGGCAACCTCCTCCTTGGAAGGAAAGCCATCGGGACCCGTCCGCGGAAACTCCATGCCCGGGAAGCGGTCATGCCAGGCCGGGCCGTTGGCAACCAGGGAGTCCCAACGCTGCGAGCGCCAGCGCTCGGCAATCCGACCGCGTTCGAGGACGAGATGAGGCACCCCGCATTTGCTCAGATGCTCGCTCATAGCCACCCCAGCCTGGCCGCCGCCGACGACGAGCGTGTCTACCTTCTCAACCGACATATCCACGTCTCTTTCGATAGGGCTTTTCGCCGCTGTGATGGAGGTCCGGTTTGCTTTTAGTGGCGGGCTGGAGGGGCGAAAATTATGATTTCATGTGTCAGTGCTTAGCTTATCCCTAAACGCTGGAGTGGATCGTAAAGCGGGTGCAAATCTCCCGCCATCAAGGCTGACAAGACCAAACTCCGAACGTCGAGGAGGCTTAGGCAAACCCTAAGCACGGGTACCAGAAAAAGTTATTCTTCAGCCGCGGATTTGGTGGTTCCCTGCATCCATCACCCCGCATGAGAGCGACGATCGCTGAGATTGGAATGGCGCAGGAGACCCTTTACGCGAACGGCTCGCTATACACGGTCGACGCATCGAACCCCTATGCCGAGGCAATGCTGGTTCGCGACGACCGCATCGCAGCTGTCGGCTCTTGGTCCTTCGTCAGGTCGCATGCCGCTGCAGATGCCGAAATTGTCAATCTTGAATGCCGGTTCGCAATGCCGGCCTTTATCGACTCTCACGTCCATTTTGCCTGGGGCAGCAAATATCTCGATGAGGTACCGTTACGCGAAGCAAAGACCTTTGGCGATGTCCTGGCTCGCTTGAAGGCCTATTCACAGGCACGTCCCGACCGCGCATGGATCGTGGGCAGCGAATTCAGTTACGGCTACCCTGATCTCCCCGAAGGCGGTTTCCACAAATCGCTTCTCGATCAAGTTGTTGCCGATCGCCCCGTTTTCTTCCGCTCCGGCATGGCGCACGCGGCCTGGCTGAACAGCAGGGCCTTGGAACTTGCCGGCATCACGCGGAACACACCCGACCCTGAAGGTGGCGAAATCGTACGAGATGAAAGCGGTGAGCCGACCGGATGGTTGAAGGAGAGAGCGTGGTCCCAGCTTGAAACCCTGGTCCCCCAAACTTCGATAGCGGATATGCGATCGGCGCTGCTCCGTGCCATCAAGGAAGCAAACCGTTTGGGACTGTCGCGGGTTCAAAGCGCAGGGATGGATGACGAAGCAGTCCCCTTGCTGGCTGAAATACTCGCGAACGATGAACTGAGCCTGCGGTTCACGCTGTCGAGCATTGCAAATCCGGACTCGAACCTCGACGAGGTGATCGCGCGCGTATCGGGATGGAGAAATGAGCTTGATCCCGCCTTCCTCGACGGGCGTGTCATCAAATTCTTCCTTGACGGCGTGCTGGAATCCCATACCGGCTTCATGCCTCAGGGCTATGCCGACAAACCGGGAGAAACCGGAACATGCCTGTGGGAGGCATCGGCTTACGCCGCCGCCATTAGCCGTGTCCAACAGGAAGGCTTTCAAGTCTGGACACACGCGATCGGCACCGGAGCCATCGAAATGGCCCTCGACGCATACGCCGCGGACGGAGACCGCTCGAGGCAGCGGCGACCGCGGGTAGAGCATTGCGAAATACCCACCGCGCGCGACATTGAGCGCTTTGTCCGGATTGGAGCGATAGCCAGCTTCCAGCCGGCCATGATCTATCCACGCGACCAGTGGCTCGGGATGGAGGGACTTTGGGAAGCGCGTGTCGGATCCAAATCCTTGTCGCGGGCCTTTCCTGTCCGCTCCATCCTGCAGGCCGGCGGCGCCGTCGCGTTCGGAACCGATTGGCCCATCGTCGATGTCAATCCGCTCGTCGGCATACGCAACGCGGTGCTGCGCCAAAGCCGGGATCACCAGCCTGAAGCCGGCTGGGTCCCGCAGCAGAGGATCTCCGTCGCGCAGGCGCTTCACGCCTATACGCTGGGCGCAGCTTTCGCCGCCCACCGGGAAACCGATGAGGGCAGTTTGGCGACGGGGAAACTCGCCGACTTCATCGTGCTTTCCGATGATCCGCTGAAGGTCGAGCCGGACAACATCGCAGATATCAAGGTGCTGAAAACGGTGGTCGGTGGAAAACCGGCCTGGGAAGAGACCGCGGCCTAAAACCGCGTCTGGGGGGTTGGCATGGAAGCGCCGGAATTTGACTACATCGTCGTCGGCGCGGGTTCGGCGGGTTCCGTGGTGGCCAACCGGCTGAGCGCCGATCCGTCGGTCAAAGTATGCCTGATAGAGGCTGGCGGCAGCGACAACAGCCTCAGGGTCAAGGTGCCGGCAGGCATCCTGTCGCTCTACGGCAACCCGAACTACGACTATTGTTTCGTCGGCGTGCCGCAGCCCCATCTCAACAACCGCAGCATTCCGGTCAACCGCGGCAAGGCGCTGGGCGGATCGAGCTCGATCAACTCGATGGTCTATATTCGCGGCGCCGCCGAGGACTATGACGAGTGGGCCGGGCTCGGCTGCGCCGGCTGGGCCTACAGCGACGTGCTGCCCGTGTTCAGGAAGCTGGAGCGCAATCTGCTTGCCCAGAACCCGCGCTATCACGGCACCGACGGCGAGTTGCTGGTCGACAACCCGTGCGATCCGAACGAGCTTTCAAGCATGTTCGTCAAGGCCGGCAAGAATGCGGGCCTGCCCGCCAACACGGACTTCAATGCCGAAAGCCAGTTCGGGGTCGGGATCTACAACGTCACACAAAACCGGGGCCAGCGCTTCAGCAGCTTCAGCGCCTTCATGCGTCCGGTGCTCGACCGCAAGAACCTGAGGCTGCTCAGCGAATGCGAGGTGATCGACCTTGTCATTGCCGAGGGGCGCGCGACGGGACTGCGCGTGCGGCATGAGGACCAGCAGAAAATACTCTCGGCCAGCCGTGAGATCGTGCTTTCGGCGGGCGCCGTCAACTCCCCCAAGATCCTGATGGCGTCGGGCATCGGGCCGGCAGCCGAGCTCCGTCAGATCGGTATCAGGCCGGTTATCGACCTGCCGGGCGTCGGCAAGAACCTGCAAGACCATGTCGACGGCATGATCACCGTGCGCTCCAGAAGCACCAGGACGCTCGGCCTGTCGCTTGCCAACCTGCCCCGCATCGCCGCCGCGCCCTTCCAGTATTTCGCGCGCCGCAAGGGCATGCTCACCACCAACTATGTCGAAGCCGGCGGCTTTGCGAAAACCAGGCACGCGAACGGCCTACCCGACATCCAGTTCCACTTCGTGCCGGGATATCGCAGCCATCGCGGCAGGCTGATCGAATATGGCCACGGCTACGCCGTTCACACCTGCGTGCTTAGACCGAAAAGCGTTGGCGAGATCAAATTGTCACGCGACGGTGCTCGCCGGGACGTCCTGATCGACCACCGCTTCTTTGCGGATGAAGACGACGCGATGGTGCTGGTCGAAGGCATCAAGATCGCACGCAAGATCCTTGCGGCATCCGAGTTCGATGAGGTGCGCGGCAAGGAGATGCTTCCGGGCAAGGACGTCCGGACCGACGACGAGATCCTCGCCTATCTGCGCGCCGAAGCGCTGACCGTCTATCACCCTGTCGGGACCTGCAAGATGGGAACGGACGCGATGGCGGTCGTCGATCCGTCGGTGCTTAAGGTGCGAGGCGTGGATGGGCTTCGGGTCGCGGATGCGTCGGTGATGCCGAAGCTGATCGGCGGCAACACGAACGCGCCGAGCATGATGATCGGGCAGAAGGCTTCGGAGATGATCCTCGGCTCGGCGCGCAGCGGCGAAAGGTAAAGACCGCCTCGCCTTGCGACATTGGGGCAGCTCAGCGCTGCTGAGCTGCCCCAACTATTTCCCGGAATGCTCTCAGTGATCCTCGTCGATCTCGTCGTGCAACAGGCCGAGGATGCGACGCTTGAGCGCGATGAAGTCAGGTTCGAGGATCACGTCCATCGAGCGCGGCCGGGGGATGTCGACCTTGATCTCGGCCTTGATCTTGCCGGGCCGGGCCGTCATCACCAGAACGCGATCGCCCAGGACCAGCGCCTCGTCGATATCGTGAGTAACGAAGAGCACCGTCTTCTGCTGCCGCTCCCATACGCGCAAGAGCAGCTTCTGCATGGTGCCGCGCGTCTGGCTGTCGAGAGCGCCGAAAGGCTCGTCCATCAACAGGACGGCTGGGTCGTTGGCAAGGGCGCGCGCGATCGCCACGCGCTGCTTCATGCCGCCCGAGAGCTGGGCGGGGTAATGGTCTGCAAAGGGCGCAAGGCCGACCTCGTTGAGATACTGGTCGACGATCTGCTTGCGCTGCTCCGCCGGCAGCCCCTTGCGCTTCGGTCCATATTCGATGTTGGCGCGCACCGTGAGCCAGGGAAACAAGGTGTAGCTCTGGAACACCATGCCTCTGTCGGGGCCGGGTTCGATCACTTCCTTGCCGTCGACCTTGATGCTGCCCGAGGTCGCGTCATTGAGGCCGGCGGCGAGATAGAGCAGGCTGGATTTGCCGCATCCCGAAGGGCCGACGATGACGCAGAATTCGTTCTTGGCCACCTTCAGCGACACGTCGTCCAGCGCCAGCACACCGTTGACGTCGCCGTAACGCAATGTCACGTCCTCGATCGCCATCGTGGTGCCGGCCGAATGCGGATCGCCGGTCACCGAGGCCGTACCCGCCAGATTCTTCGCCTTGATGGTTTCGGTCATTGCTACCCTTGATCCGGCTGCGGTTGCTGAGCTTGCGTTCAAAATCAAGGTGCCCATGGCGCGACCCTCGCCCGGAGAATGCGGAATGCCGTGTCGGTGATGAGGCCCAGAAGCCCGATCGCGGCGATGGCCATGAAGATCACGTCGACCTGGAAGCCACGCATCGCCTTGAGGCTGATGTAGCCAAGGCCGCTTGAGGCGGCGACGAGCTCGGCCACGACAAGATATGTCCAGGCCCAGCCCATGGTGACGCGCAGCGTGTCGAGGATCGCGGGAAGCGCTGCCGGGAAAATGACGTGCCACACGGCTTCGCTGCGCTTGGTACCCAAAGTGTAGGAGGCATTGACCAGGTCCCTGGATACGCCGCGCGCGCAATCGGAGATCATCACGAGCTGCTGGAAGAAGGTGCCGAAGAAGATGACCGCGATGCGCTGCTCGATGCCGATGCCGATCCAGAGGATGAACAGAGGTACGAAGGAGGTCACAGGCAGATAGCGGATGAAGTTGACCAGCGGCTCCAGCGGCGCCTGCACCGCCCGGTAGGTGCCCATCCACAGGCCCAGCGGCACCGCGATCAGCGAGGATACGATGAACCCGAGAAGCACCACCTTGGCGCTGGTCAAAGTGTGGTAGAAAAGGCTGCCGTCCAAAGACATGCGATAGGTCGTCTCGAGCACGGTCCCGGGCGTCGGCAGGAACATGTTCGGCACGACGCGGCCATAGGAGAGCAAGGCCCAGCCGCCGATCACGATCACCCACATCGCCAGCGCGAGCGTCGTTGCCGTGCCGGCGGGAATGTTGGCGAATGGGGTCGTCAGGCGTGTCCACGCCGTCCGCCTTTGTGCCATAGGATGGCCTCCGTTGATTTTAAGCGCGAAACCCGGCTTTCGAGAAACGCGGTCGGCCCGGACGGGCCGACCCCGAAATCAAAGGCTCACTCGTCCTTGATGAAATCGGTGTCGAGAATAGTTTTCGCGTCGATCGTCATCTTGAGCTTGCCGGCCTTGCCCCAGATGTCCTGCGCGAAGTTCACCAGGTCGGACGCCTCGCTCTTTCCCGGGGCGCCGAAGAATTCCAGGTTGCGGGCGCGATCGTAGTAACGCACGCCCTTGGCGCCGGCGGCGAAATCCTCGGGCTTTTCGAGATAGCCGCCAATGCCCTTGGCCATGATCTCGTAGGCCTTTTCCGGGTTGGCCTTGATGTATTCGACCGCCTTGTAATAGCCCTTGACGAGGGCCTTCACGTCCTCGGGATGCTTCTCGATAAGGTCGCATTTGAGGGCGATCACATCGACAATCAGGCCAGGGGTGGTCGTGGAATCGATCAGCACCTTGCCCTTGCCGCCCTTGCGGACTTCGGTGAGGTGCGGCTCCCAGGTCACGGCGGCGGGAACCTGGCCGGCGATGAAGGCAGTCGCGGCGTCATCGGCGGTCATGTTGGTGATGGTGACGTCGTCCTCGGTCATGCCTTCCTTTTTCAGAAGCACGTTGAACCAGAATTCGGAAATCGAGCCCTCGTTCAAGGCCACCTGCTGGCCCTTCAAATCCTTGAGCGACTTGACGTCGGCCTGCGTGACGACACCATCGCCGCCGTGGCTGTCGTCGATCGCCAGGACATATTTGAAGCAGAGCTCATCGGAGCGGTATTTCATCAGCTCGTCGACGGTGGAGGCCGCACCATCGAGGTCGCCACCGGCGACCGCCGCCATGTAAAGCGCCGATTCTTCGATGATCTTCAGGTCGACATCGACGCCGGCCTCCTTGAAGTAGCCGAGGTCGCGGGCGAGAAACAGCGGCCCGTAACCGACCCAGGTGGTCATGCCGAGACGAATGGCACCTGCGTTGGCGGGAGCGGCAAGCCCCAAGCCCAACAGGCCTGCGCTGACCGCGGTCAGCAGGCAATTTCGGAATGTCTTCATTGTCGTGTTCCCCTATGGCTGTTGCCGGCATCGGCCCCATTCAACGGGCTTATGCCGGGCTATCGTTTCGGCAGCCGCTCTGTTGTACGCGTAGCCTCCCAGGCAGGCCCTTCTGTTCTAAGGTCCGCAAAAGAGCATCCGGGCCGGATCGCAAAAAGAAGTCTTTTTCTGTCCTTTGCTTCGCCGAAACCGAAGCAGAGGGCCCAAGCGAGGCGGGCAGGTTTGACTATCGAGGAACTTTTCCGGATGCGAGAGGTTGACCCTCGGCTTGGCGATGCGCGGCGGCGCCGCGCAGGTTCCCATGCGAGCAGTTCCAGGAAAAGCGCTCAGCGGCTTTCCATCCGGAATTGCGGAAGAACAATACTTCGATGGAAAGGCATGCCGGTGGATACGAATTCTCCAGTTGCCGAACCCGTGGACGAGAGGCAGCGGCCGACGCGCCGCTCCGACACCCGAAAGACAGCAGAGGCCGATGCCTCGGCGGGCAAGGCCGACGCATCCAGCGGAGATGCTCCCCAGGACAAGCGACGCGGAAGCCTTTTCGGGTCCATCAAACGGCATCCTGTCGCAGCAGGAACCGTCCTGCTTTTTGTCCTGCTGGTCGCGGCGGGCGCGGTGCTCTGGTGGCTGAACGCGCGCAATTACGAATGGACGGACGATGCCTTCATCGACGCGCGCACGGTGACCATCGGCGCCGAAATTGCGGGCCGCATCACGGAGGTAGCCGTCACCGACAACCAGCCCGTCGAGGCGGGCGCGGTCCTGCTTCGCATTGACGACAGCGACTACCAGGCTTCGCTCAAGCAGGCGCAGGCCAGCGTGGCGGCAGCGCAGGCCGAGATCACCAATGTCGAGGCCCAGACCCAGGCGCAGAACGCCAAGATCGATGCCGCGCAAAAGCAGGTCGCCCAGGCACAGGCGGCGCTGGAATTCGCCAAGTCGGAGGATCAGCGCAACCGCGAGCTGCTGGCCCGAGGCACCGCCACCCAGCGGCAGGCGCAGCAGGCCGCGTCAACGCTCCGCCAGGACCAGGCCGCCCTCGATACGGCCACGGCGAATGCAGGGGCCGCGACAAGCCAGCTCGCCGTGCTGCAGGCACAGGGCAAAAGCGCCGAAGCCAAACTGCAGCAAGCGCGCGCCAGCGAGGACCAGGCCAGGACCACGCTTACACGCACCACCATCACGGCTCCGGTCGCCGGCCGGGCGACCAATATCACCGTTGCAAAAGGCACCTATGCGCAACCCGGGCAGGTGCTGATGATGTTCGTGCCGAAGGATGTCTGGGTGAAGGCGAATTTCAAGGAGACTCAGCTCGACCTGATGCGGCCCGGCCAGCCGGTCGACATCGCCATCGATGCCTATCCGGAAAAGACCTTCCATGGCCGCGTCGACAGCGTGCAGGCCGGCAGCGGCACCGCCTTCAGCCTCCTGCCGGCCGAGAACGCGACAGGCAATTTCGTCAAGGTCGTCCAGCGCGTGCCGGTCAAGATCGTCTTCGGCAAGCCGCCGGATGCCTATCTCGGTCCGGGCATGTCGGTGGTGCCGACGGTCACGGTTCGATGACTGACGCGGCACTAGCCCATGGCGGCGAAAGCCGCTCCGCCGCCGGCGGGCGCAACCCCTGGCTCATAGCCGTCGTCGTCTCCATCGCGACCTTCATGATGGTGCTCGACACCTCGATCGCCAATGTCGCGTTGCGCAACATTGCTGGCAGCCTTGCCGCCGGGATAGACGAGAGCACTTGGGTCATCACGACCTATCTCGTCGCCAACTCGGTCATCATTCCAATCAGCGGCTGGCTCGCCGACGTCATCGGCCGCAAGCGCTACTATATGCTCTGCGTCGCCACCTTCACCGGCGCGTCGCTGCTTTGCGGCCTGGCGCCCAATCTCCAAATGCTGATCCTGTTCCGCATCCTCCAGGGGCTTGGCGGCGGCGGCATGGCGCCGAGCGAGCAATCGATCCTCGCCGATACCTTCCCGCCCGAAAAGCGCTCGCAGGCCTTCGCGCTCTACGGCATCGCGGTCATCGTCGCGCCGACGGTCGGACCGACGATCGGGGGATGGCTGACGGACAATTTTTCCTGGCATTGGATCTTCTTCATCAACGTGCCCTTCGGCATTCTTTCGCTGGCGCTCGTGCAATGGCTGGTGGTCGAGCCGGACGTGCTGGAACGCGAGCGCCGGGAGAGGCTGAAAGGCGGCCTCAAGGTGGATTGGATCGGCTTCATCCTGGTGGTACTGGCGCTCGGATGCCTGGAAGTCTTCCTCGACGAGGGCCAGCGCAACGACTGGTTTTCCTCGAGCTTCATCACCAGCTTCGCGGTGATCTCCGCCGTCTCGCTCCTGATCCTCATCCCCTGGGAGCTGACGCGCCGTGATCCGATCGTCGACATGCGGCTGCTGTTCATGCGCCAGTTCGGCACGTCATTCCTGGTGATGATGGCGGTGGGCGCCGTGCTCTACAGCACCACGCAGCTCATGCCGCAGTTGCAGCAGACGGCGTTCGACTATACCGCGACATTGTCGGGGCTCTCGATGATGCCGGGTGGCATCGCCATGCTGATGCTGATGCCGATTTCGGGCTTTGCCTCAGGTTTCGTGCAGCCGAAATACCTGATCATGATGGGCATGTCGGTGGTGGCGATAGCGCTCTGGCATCTGACCTCCCTGGCGCCGGATGCGAGCTTCAGCTTCTTTGCCTTTGCCCGCGTCTTCATGATGGCCGGCCTGCCCTTCCTGTTCATTCCGATCTCGACGGCCGCCTATCTCGGCCTGCCGCCGAGGAAGACCAACCAGGCTTCCGCGCTGATCAACGTCGCCCGCAACATCGGCGGCAGCATCGGCGTCTCGCTGACCAACACGGTGATCGTGCAGAACGCGCAGCTGCATCAATCGAACCTCATCGCAAACACTGCACAATCATCGTCCACGTATCAGCAGACGCTGCGGCAGGTCAGCGAATTTTTCACCGCCCAAGGCTCAACCGCCGTGCAAGCGAAGGCGCAAGCGGTCGGTTGGGTCGGCCAGCTCATCGGGCGCCAGGCGACGCTCCTCGCCTATGTCGACGTCTTCCGCTACACGGCGATCGCCACCGCGGTGCTCGTACCTCTGGCGCTTCTGTTGCGGTCGCCCAAGGCGTCCCAGCCGCCGAAATAGCATGTCGATGGGGCGGCTCACCGGTTCTGGTGAAGGATCGTTTCGGCGTAGCAACCGAATTTGATCCGACTACGACTTCGGCGCCGCTTTCCGAAATCATGCCGGGCAGCGCCTCGTAGCTGTCGCAGCCAAGCACCGTGAGATCGGGATGGGTTTCGGCGAGCACGGCCATCGGCCCGTCCGGCGCGTCGCTGCTTACGATGACGGTTGGCCGCGCGGACATCTCAGCCTCGCCTCGGGCCGGGGATATGATCGGCAAGAGAGCTCAACGCCTCGAGCAAGGCTTTGCCCGCTTGCGGGGTGGTGTTCTCATGCGGCGCACGCAGATTGAGCCAGCGATTGTCGCCGGAGCGCACGGCAAGCGCCGCCTTCATGCCGCCGATCAGCCCGGCGTCCTGCACCGCCTTGCGAAACGACTTGATGGCGGCATCGCCAGCGGAGACGTCGCGGCCGGCGCGCACGCCGTCATATACTGCCCGGATCGCCTTGGCGTTGAGGTTGACCGAGGCAGAGATGCAGCCGGCCGCGCCACTCGCCAGGCCTTGGGTGAGCTGGCCTTCCGAGCTCGGAAAGACGGAGACGTTGGGCGCCGCGGCGATCACGGCGGCGGTGTTGTCCCAGCTTCCGGCGCTGTCCTTGTAGGCGACAACGGTGTCGGGGAAGGCTGCATTGAGCCGCGCCGTCAGCGCGGGAGAAACCGGCACGCCGGAGTTCTGCGGAATATGATAGAGGATCAGCTTGAGCTTCGGGCTGGCGACCTTCTCGATCAGTTCGGAATAGTAGCGCGCCTGACCGTTGTCGCCCGCCGCCGTGTAGAAGAACGAGGGCAGCACCATGACGCCGGCGCAGCCAAGATCCAGGGCATGCTTGCTGAGCTCGACCGTGTCGGGCAGCGCGGTGACACCGGTGCCGGGCGCATCTTGTCCGCGGGAATGCCGGCCTCGGCCAGCCACTCCAGCGCCTGCATGCGTTCGCTTGGCGACAGCGACAGCGCCTCGCCGGTCGTCCCGAAGGGCGAAAGATAGTGCGCTCCTTGGGCAAGCACCCATTTCGCGTGGTTCACCCACAGGTCGCGGGCGACGCTGCCGTCTTTTTCGAAGGGCGTCAGGATGGGTGCTATGACGCCTTGCACGCTGTTCATCGATGGTTCTCCCAAGTCGTCGTCTCGCTGGCGACGAGCTTCGCCGTCGCGGCGACTGTTCTGATGAAGAAAACTGTCGATGCGATACGAAAGCAAGGCTTCGACGCGCGGCTGAACCCGTGTTTGAGGAGCCTAGGCGACATGGCTGCCCTGGCCGCCGGGAGGATCATAGAGAAGAGCGCTAAGGTCCGAGAACCGGCTCTCGGTATCGGTCAGGCCAAGGATGGCGTCACGGATCGCGGCGGCTCTTTCTTCGCCCAGAACGGCCTCGCCGAAGGGCGCTTCCGGACCGCCGGGCGCGTGAACATCGTCCGAGTCCGGCAGCCGGCCGTCCACCGTCTCGATCTGCACGTCCGCCCAGCGACCTTGCGGAAAACGATCGCTGTGCTTCGCCGCTTCGCTCACCTGGACGCGCTTCAGCATGTCGGCGACGGCGGCGTCCCGCAGACCAGCGCCGGAACTATGCTCCACGCCGATCCGGCCATAAAGGATCATCGTGGCCACGGCGAAAGCCAGGCTGTACTGCGCCTTGGAGGTCGTGTCCGGCATGCCGGCAAACAGCGTCGCCGCGTAGTGAAAGCTGTCGACATGCACCTTCCGAATGTCGTCCGGCCGAAGCCCATGCTGCATGCAGAGCGCGCCGCGTCGATTGCCGCATGGGCCCAACGGCAGACGGGATAGGGTTTGATGTATCGCCGAGTCATCTGCCAGAAGCTGCCGAGATCATCCCAATGGTGAGCCACTTCCGGCGCCTCGACGGTGACGGCCGGCGCGCCGGCGAAGCCGGCTTCGGCGAGCACCGCGGCCGACAGCCCGACCAGCTGCGCGCCGCCAGTCCGTGGACTTATTATCTTTCCGAGAGCCAGCTTTCGAAAGGCAGCGTGGTGAAGACCGTCAAAGGCTGGATCGTGGAACGAGCCAACGCCCACGTAGAGACAAGTTTGGAACTAGGCCGATCGGCAAAGCGAAGCTCGAGCCCAAGAACTCAACGGATCGCACTTCGCGCGCTACGATCCCGTCGCGCGCCGCGTGATGCGTTCGAGGCAAAGCAGCAGGACCAGGGTTGCGGCCACCAGGATCATGGTGAGCGCCGCGCCTGCAAAAATGTCGCCGCGATCGGTCAGCGAGAAGATCGAGACCGGAAGCGTCACCCAGCCTGGCGGATAGACCATCACGGTGGCGCCGAGCTCGCCCATGGAAAGCGCGAAGCTCAACCCGAATGCCGCGGCGAGATAGGGCGCGAGCAGCGGCAGCGTGACATGCCAGAGCCGATAGGCGGGCCTCGCGCCAAGGCTCGAGGCGACTTGCTCGAAGTCCGGCGAGAGCCGCGCCAGGCCGGCCGATACATTGCCGAAGGTGAAAGCCGAAATCAGCACGAAATGCGCGACCATGACGATCGCGATGGTGCCGTTGAGCAGCAGCGGCGGATTGCTGAACGCGACGAGCAGGCCAAGGCCGACGGACACCGAAGGCACAGCGCTCGGGATGAAAAACAACAGGCCAAGCAAGCGCTCCATCGTGGCGCATTGCACGCGCAGCGCAAGCGCCGCCCAGGCGCCGCTGACCAGGGCCAGGGCGCTGGCGGCAAAGCCCGTGACAAGGCTGGCCTTCACGGACTCACCAGCCGAACCCTGGACGACGTCGCTGTAATGCTCCAGCGTCAGACTGCTCGGCAGCACACCGTTCCACTGGCCGGCAAGGCTGGAGAGCAGGATGACGGCGAGAGGCGCCAGGAACAGCACGCCAAACAACAGCGCGAAGAGCCCCCAGATGGCGATGCGACCGGATCTCGACCAGACCAGCATGACTATGCTCCCAACCGGCCGGCGGCGAGACGGTAGAGGCCGAAGAGCCCGAGCGACAGCACGATGTTGACCAGGGCGATGATGCACGCGACCTGGTAGGCCGATTCCTGGATGGCCTTGCTGTAGATCAGCAGCGGCAGGGTGATGACGCCCTTGGCGCCGATGAACAGCACGATGCCGAATTCGTTGACGGTCAAAAGCAGGCACAGGCTGCCGCCGGCGATCAGCGCCGGCACCGCCGCCGGCAGGATAACCTGGCGCACGATGCGGAATGGGCGCGCGCCGAGCACGCTGGCGGCCTCGATCTGGCCGCGATCGACCAGCGAGAAGGCGGCGAGCAACGGCCGCAGGATGAAGGGCGTGTAGACGGTGACCTCGGCCAGCACCACGCCCCAGGTCGAGTAGAGGAAATCGACGGGCGGCGCCGGCAGCGAAAAAGCCTCCATCAGCCCGCTGTTGAGCATGCCGGCGGAGCCGTAGAGGAAGGTGAAGGCGAGCGTCACCAGAAATGTCGGCAAGGCGATGAAGGTGTCGATCAGCCGGGCGATGATGCCGCTGCCCGGAAACGGCACGAAGGCGAGGATCAAGCCCAGCACCAGGCCGACGATCAGGCATCCGGCGGTGGCCGTCACGGAAATCGTCACCGTGTTGAGGAGCGCGTTGAGGAAGAAGCGCGCATGGAGCACACGCACGAACTCGGCGACATCGGCAACGCCGCTGTCGTCGAGAAAGGCCTGCCGGGCAATCAGCGCCAGCGGATAGAAGAATAGCAGCGCGAGCAGCGCCGCCGGCGGCACGATCCAGATGCTGCCGGGCGCCTTTTTGAGCGCCGGCCTCGAAAGAACGGCGGCCTCAGACACGAACGTCCTCCGGAACGAGGGAGGTATCGCCGGGCGTGAAGAAGAGCGGCATTGCCGTACCGCGCTCGGGCAAGGACACCGGCAGCCTGGTTGCCGAGACGCGCACCGGCGTGCCGTCGACATCGAGCACCAGATGAGTGAGTTCGCCCTGCCAGTGCACTTCCTTGAGCGTGCCGACGATCCTGTTCGAATGGTCGTCGTCGCTGGTGAGGCTGAGATGCTGCGGCTGATGCAAAGCAGGCTCTTGTCGCCGGGCTTCTCGCCGCGTCCCGCTCCTGACAGCACGGCATCGCCGAGCCTGGCCTTGGCAAAGCCTTTCGGCCCCGCGGCCTCCGCGACCGTCACCGGCAAGAGATTCGCACGGCCGAGGAACTCCGCCGTGAAGCGGTTCGGCGGCCGGCGGTAGAGATCGGCCGTCGGGCCGTGCGAGGAAACCCTGCCGTCACGCATGATGGCGATCTTGTCGGCAAGCGTCAGCGCTTCGGTCTGATCGTGGGTGACGTAAAGGATGGTCAGACCCGGCAGGTCGCGATGCAGCTTGGCGATCTCCTCGACCATGTTGCGCCTTATCTGCGCGTCGAGCGCCGAAAGCGGCTCGTCGAGCAGAAGCACGCGCGGCCGCACCGCCAGCGCCCGGGCGATCGCGACGCGCTGCTGCTGGCCGCCCGAAAGCTCGCGCGGATAGCGCCTGGAAAAGCCCGACATGCCGACGGTGGCGAGCGCATCCTTGACGCGCTCGGCGGTCAGCGCCTTGTCGGCGCCCTGCGCCCTCAGGCCGAAGGCTACATTGTCCTCGACCCGCATGTGCGGAAACAGCGCGTAGTTCTGCACCACCATGCCGAGCCCGCGTTCATAGGGCGGCAGATCGGTGACGTCGGTTGCGCCTATGCGGATGCGGCCGCTGGCCGGCCGCACGAAGCCGGCGACGGCTCGCAGCGCCGTCGTCTTGCCCGAGCCGGAGGGGCCGATCATCGCCAGGATCTCGCCTGGCGCAATGTCGAGCGTCAGCGGATGCAGGACGACATGGGCGCCGTAAGCGACGCTGACCTTGTCGAAGTGGACGTTGGAGCCGGCGCCGCGAATTTTCGCGGCGTCGACGTCCACAACATTGCTTCCCGTGAAAGCGGGCACCGACATGGCTGCTCCTCCGGATCCGGTCACCAGGAGATCAACTTCCGGTCGCTTCGTTCCATTTCTTGACATAGTCGGGCAGCTTGGTCAGCGCGTCATCCCAGTTCGGCGACCAGACCGTGACGTCCTTCATCGTCTCCTGCAGCTTGGCGAAGTTGGCGTCGTCCGGCTTCACGTCCTTGCGGGCCGGCATGCCGAGTGCAACCGAGCTCACCGTCGACTGCGCGTCCTTGGAGAGCAGGAAGTCGATCAGCTTCTTGCCGTTGTCGCCATTCGGGGCGCCCGTCACCAGGCCGATCTCGTAAGGCAGGGCGAAGGTGGAGCGGGTGCCGTCGGGACCCGCGGGCCAGAACACCTTGATGTTCGGATTGTCGGCCATCTGCGACATGTTCATCTGCAGGTCGCCATTAGCGACATGCAGCTCGCCCTTGTTGACCAGCGCGGTCAGCTTGCCTGTGGAAGCCGAGGGGCCGACATTGTTGTCCTGCAATTTCTTCATGAACTCGAAGCCGGCGTCCTCGCCGCCGAAAGCATGGATGATCTGCAGCATGACCGCGGTGCCATCGCCGGCCTGGCCTGGTGTCGAGTATTGGATCTTGTGCTTGAACTTGGGATCGAGCAGGTCGTTGTAGCTCTTCGGCGCCTCCGAAAGCGCGGCGCTGTTGTAGATGAAGTTCATGTAGTTGTTGACCAGCGGCCGGTATTTGTCGGTGCCGCCGTCGATCTGCGCGGCTGCCTCGGGTTTGTAGTCCTGCAGCAGCCCATCCGCCGCGGCGCGCTGGATGAACGGAGGCAGCGTCACCAGCACGTCGGCCTGCGGGTTCGACTTCTCCTTGGCGACGCGTTCGACGACACCACCCGAGCCGCCCTCGATATACTGCACCTTGATGCCGGTGGCCTTGGTGAAGGCCGCGAACTCGGTCTCATACCAGCTGCCGTTGCCGTCATGCAGGCCGTCGGCCGAGTAGATGGTGACGACGCCGTCGGCCATCGCTGGCCCGACGAGAGCCGCCGATGCGGAAAGCAGCGCGGCAAAGGCCGCGATGAGGGTTGCGTTTCGTGATTTCATGATCGGTTCCCCTGTTGATGGAAGGCACATTCTGCGATGCACTTTGGCCGGCTGGCCTCGGGTCCCTAACCCCGGCCAAGCCGGCTGGACGTCCTCTTTCCTGGACTTTGGGGATTGGCGATCGATAAGTAAAATCTATTTATTTTATAAAGACCAAATTTTCCCTGATGTTTGTCATCAAACTGTCGCAGCGGCGTCGCGGCCGCATTTTGGGCGGCAGCGGAATGCTGTCGAAACAAACTGTTAGGCGGGATCCGGGTGCGTCAGCCGAACACGACGCCGGCGGTCTGCGCGCGCAGTCTGGGGTCCAGAGAGCGGATCGTCACCGGCCTGCCGTCGAGGATCTCGAAGCAGCGGGCGAGCGTATCCTCCTCGAGCCGGCGCATGGCCTCGACCGTGAAGAAGGTCAGATGCGGGAACAGAACGACATTGTCGCGTCCGAATAGCGCGCTCATCGGATGTCCCGATGTCGACAGGGGCTCCTGCGAATAGACGTCGAGCCCCACCCCGCCGATGCGGTTTTCGACGACAGCCTCGACCAGCGCCGCCTCGTCGATCAGCGCCCCGCGCGAGACGTTGATGAGGATGGCGGATGGCTTCATGCAGGCGAGTTCCGCGCTGCCGATCAAGCCGCGGGTCGTATCATTGAGCACGCAATGGACCGACACGAAATCGCAGACGCGAAGCATGTCGCGGAGATTGTCGATCTTCACGATCCCGGCCCGCTGCATCGCGACAGCGTCGACATTGGGGTCAAATCCGAGCACACGTGCCCGAAATCCCTGGCCTGCCACGCGCGCCATGCTGCGGCCGATCCTGCCGCATCCGACAAGGCCGAGCGTCGCGCCGGAAATGTCGCGTCCGAGCCAGCGCTGCTCGGGCCAGACCCGGCCATCGCGCGAAACCGCCGCCGTGATCGCCGGCAGCCGCTTCGCCAGCGCGATCATCAGCGCGAACGCGCCCTCGGCGACCGTCTCCTCGGCATATTCGGGGACGTTGACGACGGGAATGCCACGCCGCATCGCCGCCTGGATATCGATGGCGTCGATGCCGACGCCATATTTTACGATGCCTTTGAGGTTCGGTGCAGCCTCGATGACGCGCGCGGTGATCGGCGTGTAGCACATCAGGATGAGATCGGCGTCGCCGACGGCCGCAACGAGCTCCGTCTCCGGGATGCCGTCCGGCAGCGTGACCAGTTCGACACCGCGCGCCCTGAGGCCCGCGTCGATGCCCGGACATTCGAGCTCCCTGTCGGTGCGAACAGCCTTCATGCTTTCAGGCCGCGAGCACCGCGGCCTCGACGATGTCGAGCGCCCTATCGAGGTCGGCGCGCGCAATCACCAGCGGCGGCGAAAGGGTCAGCACATTGCCCTGGCTGATCTTGAAGCTCAGCCCTTCGTCGAGACAGCGATAGTAGATCTTCTCGGCAAGCGCGCGGGCTGGAACCCGGCTCGCCTTGTCCTCGACCATCTCGACGCCGAACATCAGTCCCCTGCCCCTGACGTCGCCGACGAAGGGCGATCGCTGCATGAGATCGTTCATCCGGGCGAGCGCGTAGGCGCCGAGTTCGGCCGAGCGCTCGACGAGACCTTCTTCGCGCACGATGGCGATGGTGGTCAGCGCCGCGCGGGCCGTCACAGGGTTCTTCTCATGCGTGTAGTGGCCGATCGCATAGTCGCCGGCGACGTCGAGGTCGCGCCGCGCGATCACCGAGGCGATGGGCAGGATGCCGCCGCCGAGCGACTTGCCGAGCACGATCATGTCCGGCGTGACGCCGTCATGTTCCGAGGCGAAGAATTTTCCGGTCTTGCCGAGCCCGGTCGGGATCTCGTCGAAGATCAGCAGCGTGCCGTACCGGTCGCAGGCCTCGCGCACCGCCTTCCAAAACCCGGCGCGGGCACCAACGGCGTCGCCCGCATCGGCTCGGCGATGAAGGCGGCGAAGTCGCCCTCGCGCCCCAGAACGTAGGAGATCATGCTGGCGCAGGCACGCGCCGAGTCCTCCAGCGAATTGGTGCCGTAGGGGCAGTTGTGCGGCGCCCAGGGCGCGACATGTTCGGTGCCGGGCAGGAGCGGCCCGGCAATGCCGGAGCGGAACGTCGCCTCGCCGCCGACGCTTGCAGCGCCGAAGCCGGCGCCATGGAAGGCATCCCAGAACGACAGCGTCTTGAAGCGGCCGGTGGCCGCGCGCGCCAGCTTGAGCGCCACCTCGATGGCGTCTGAGCCGCCGGTCGTGAACAGCACCTTGCCGAGGTCTCCCGGCGCCAGCGCGCCAAGCGTCTCGGCGAGCTCTACCGCCGGCTCGCAGGTGAAGCGGCGCGGCGCGAAGGGCAGCGCGTCCATCTGCTGCCGGATCGCCTCCTTCAGGCGCGGATGGCCATAGCCGATATGGTGGGCGCTGTTGCCATGGAAATCCATGTAGCGGCGTCCGGCGGTGTCTTCGATCCAGATGCCTTCTGCCTTGGCGATCGCCGAAACACAGGGACTGGAAAGGCTCTGGTGGAGAAAGGCCACCGCGTCGCGGCGCAGCAGTTCCTGGGACGGCGCGTGACTCTGCCTGGCGCTCCATTCCTGGCGCGCCGCCGCCTTGTTGGATTCGCCTTCTGTATGGACGAGCGTCATATCTTCCTCACGACCGGTCACTTGCCGCGGATTTCACCAGGGGAACCGCGTCCCGGCAACATGCGTCAGCCGAACAACTCCGTGATCGTTTCCTCGCCGAGCGCAAATCCGGTGCTGGCGCCGGTGCCGCTGGTGACGATGACAAGCCGCGCATCGGCGTGCGGCGCGTCGCGCAGGACGGCATTCCTCGCCGATGCGTAGCTGCCGGTCCACCGTGCCACCACCTCGGGCACTTTGCCGAACAATGTCTTGAATTCGTCAAGGATCAGCCGGTCGACGGCTTCCGATCCGAACGGATCGAGCGCCAGACCATAATGATGGGAATCGCCGACGACCAGCGAGCCGTCCGCGCTCTGCACGACGATCAGGTGAACGCCGTTGGCCAGCGCCGACGCGTTTTGCTCGCCCAACTTGCTACGCAATGCGCCAGCTTCAGGCAGGCCGGCGAAGCCGCCATAGCGCAACAGGCTGAGATCGGACATCAATGCCGACGAAAGCCGGAAGCCGGGATAGGCCAATCGAAGCATCTGCAACTTGCAGCGCTGGACGCCCTGCTTGCCGATGCGCAGCGGGTAGAGCGTGCTGAAGTCGTCGCCGGGACAGATGACGACCTTCTCCGCACGCAAGCGCCCGGCGCTCGTCTCCACGACCGGCGGGGCGACATCCGTGACCGATATGCCGGTGCGGAATACGACGCCGAAACGCTCGGCCAGGAAGGACGTCAGCCGCGGCAAGACCTCGCGCGATTCCACGCGCAATTCGAACGGGCTGAAGAGCCCGCCGATGATCGCCTTTCCGTTGAGGCCACCCAGCTGCTCGATGGTTCCCCGCGCCGTCAGGAGCTTGCAGTCGGCGCCATGCTCGCCGGCCTTGAAGGCCTCGAGCACGGCAAGCGCTTCCGGACGCTGCGCCGCGATCAGCTTGCCGCGCTGGAGGATTTCGATCCCTGCCTCGTTCGCAAGCTCGAGCCAGATCCTGCGGGTGCGCTCGGCCTGGCGGCGCGATGCGCCCGGCTCCTGCCCGGTGACGACGACGAGGCCGAAATTGCGGATCGAAGCGCCGTTCGCCTGGCGGTCGCGATCGATGACGACGACGCGCAAACCGCGCCGCGCGGCGGCGAGCGCATGGGCAAGCCCGACAATGCCCGAGCCGACCACCGCCAGGTCAAAGGAATCCACCATGGCGCCTACCACGGCAAGGAGAATGTCTTGACGTTGGTGTAGCTCTTCATCGCCTCGATGACGCCTTCCTTGTAGCCGTTGCCCGAATCCTTGATGCCGCCGAAGGGGCTCATCTCGATCCGGTAGCCCGGAACTTCCCAGATGTTGACGGTGCCGACCTTCAGGCCGGCGATGTATTTCTGCATGCGGGGAAAAGAGTTGGTGCAGACACCGGACGACAGACCGAAAGCCGTCGAGTTCGAGAGTGCAATGAGCGCATCGTCGTCGTCCGGCGCGCGCACGATGGGCACGATCGGCCCAAAAGTTTCCTCCATCACCAGCTCGGACTGGTGCGGCACGCGGTCGACGACGATCGGGGGAAGCAGCGCACCCTTGCGGCCCGGATTATAAAGCACTTGCGCGCCCTGCTCGGCGGCCATGTGCACACGCTTCTCGAACAGCGCGGCCGCCTTCTCGTGCACGACGGTGCCGAGCTGGGTGGCCGGGTCGCGCGGGTCGCCGAAGCGGATCGCCTTTGCCCGCTCCAGTACCATCGGCACAAAACGGTCGGCGACCTTCTCCTGTACCAGGATGCGCTTGACCGCCGTGCAGCGCTGGCCGGAATTCTTGGTGGCGCCGGCAACGGCAAGATCGGCGGCCTTGGCCAGGTCCTCGTCCGAAAGATCGTTGAGCACGATCAGCGGATCGTTGCCGCCAAGCTCGAGCACCTGACGCTTGTAGCCGGCCTTGGAGGCAATCATCTTGCCGACCGGCACCCCGCCGGTGAAGGTAATCAGGTCGATGTTGGGATTGGTGATCATCTCGTCGCCGATATCGGCCGGCCAGCCGGTGACGACGGAGAGCATTTCCGGCGGCAGGCCGGCCTCGTAGAGGATGTCGGCCAGCAACAGCGCCGTGATCGGCGTGAGTTCCGTCGGCTTGACGACGACACAATTGTTGGTCGCGATGGCCGGCGCCACCTTGTGCGAGACCATGTTGAGCGGGTGGTTGAACGGCGTGATCGCCGAGATGGCCTTCAGCGGTTCGCGGATGGTGAAGATCTTGCGCTGCTTGCCGTGCGGGGTGATGTCGCAGGAAAAGATCTCGCCATCGTCATGGATGGCCAGCTGGCCGGCAAGCGTGAATACGTCGAAGGCGCGGCCGACCTCGTAGAGCGAATCCTGCTTGGAGATGCCGAGCTCAAGCGTGATGAGGTCGGACAGCTCGTCCTTGCGGGCGTTGAGCAGTTCAGCGGTCTTGAGCAGTATCTTCTGCCGCTCGTAGCGCGTGAGCTTCGGCTGGTAGTTGGCGGCGATCTCGAAGGCGCGCCTGGCATGCTCGGCCTCGCCCGCCGGCACGGTGCCGATCACCGTGTCGTTCCAGGGGAAACGCACTTCCAGCCGGCGCTCGGCGTCGACCTTGCGGCCGGCGATGCGCATCGGCTCGTGGCGGACTTTGATGGAGGGATCGAGTTGGGTCATGGACTCAGTTCCATTCTTGGATACGTCGCGGGAGGTCGACCCCCACTCCGGCCTTGCGGGCCACCTCTCCCCCGATCGACGGGGGAGAGGAAATCAGTCACAGCCACCCCTCCAACGTCCGCATACCAGAGCGCGGCGGAACAGGCTTGGCGCCTTTCCTCTCCCCCGTCGATCGGGGGAGAGGTGCCGAGCGAAGCTCGGCGGAGTGGGGGTCGACAGCGCCCAATTTAGGCCTGCGCCGCCGCCATCGTCGCGTAGTAGAAGGCGTCGAAATTGCGCAAGCTCGGCTCGTTGGGCAGGTCGGGCAGCACACGGTTGACGATGAAAGGCACCGTCTGCTCGGTCAGCCCTCCATGCGAGCGTAGGGGCTCATCGAGTGCGGCCAGATTGTGCCGGTGCTCGGAGGTGCCGATCGTCTTGTTCTCGCCGGAGATCAGGATGATGTCGCCCATGCGGTCCTCGGGGAGCTCGAAGCGGGCGCAACCCTCCTCGCGGCCGAGCACCAGGATGATGTCCTCGACCTGGCGGAGCTTCGCCATGATCGCCTCGCGGTCGGCGCCCTTCGGCAGGTAGGCGGTGGCGAAGGAGCCGAGCGCGCCGTGATGCACGACATAGGGATCGGTGATCGGCAGGATGACCCTGGCCGCGTCCTTGCCCAGCCATTCGTCGAGAAGGTCCTGGACATAGACGACGTTGGGCGAGCCGTCGGCGTGGTGCTTCGGCTTCATGCCGTGGTCAGCGGTGACCACGATCGCAGCGCCCAGCGCATCGAGCTCGGCAAGATACTTGTCGAACATCTCGTAGAAGGCGTTGGCCTGGGGCACGCCCGGCGCGTATTTGTGCTGCACGTAGTCGGTGGTGGTGAGGTACATCACGTCCGGCCGGAACTCCTTCAGGAGTTGCACGCCGGCGGCGAAGACGAATTCCGACAACTCCGCCGAATAGACCTCCGGCACCGGTAGGCCGAAATGCTTCGAGGCATTGTCGATGCCGTGCCCGGCTAAAGTCGTGGTGTCCGACTTCTCCGCCGAGAAGCACATCGCCCTTCCATCCTCGAACTTCAATCCCTTGCCGAGCAGCGCCCGCAGCTTGTCCTTGGCCGTGACAACCGCGACCCTCGCGCCGGCGTCATAAAAACCCTGGAAGACGGTCGGCGCGCGCAGGAATTTCGGATCGTTCATCATCACCTCCTCGCCCGTCTCCGGGTTGTAGAGGTAGTTGCCGCAGATGCCGTGCACGGAAGGCGGCCGGCCGGTGGCGATCGACAGATTGTTGGGGTTGGTGAAGCTCGGGATCACCGAATGGGCGAAGCGCACGGTGCCCTTCTGCTTGATCCTTTCCAGCGCCGGCATCAGCCCGGCACGGATGGCCTCGTCGAGATAGGCCGGCTCGCAGCCGTCGAGGCATATGGCGATGGCCGGCACGCGCGGCCAGGCGTAGGTGCGGCCGTTGGCCGTGACATTGACGGGGGACATCTGGTTCATCGGAAATCCTCAAAAGACCTTAAGCGGCGAGCTTGGCGCGCTCGGCGATTGCGGCGGGTGACGGGGCGGCGGTGTCGACGCCCATTTCGCTCAGCGACTGGGCCGCCGCTTCGACGACGCGGCGCATGACATGCTCGTCCATCTGGCCGATGCAGCCGACCCGGAAGGAATCGACCATCGTCAGCTTGCCCGGATAGATTATGAAGCCCTTTGCCTTCATCAGATCGTAGAACCTGTCGAAGGCGAAGTTGGCATGCGCCGGATTGAAGAAGGTGACGATGATCGGCGACAGCCAGCGATCCTTCAGCAGCGTCTCGAAGCCTAGCTCGCGCATGCCGGCCACCATGACGTCGCGGTTCAGCGTATAGCGAGCGCCGCGCCCGGCGACGCCGCCTTCCGCCTCGTGCTGGCGCAGCGCTTCGAGGAAGGCCGCGACGACATGCGTCGGCGGCGTGTAACGCCACTGTCCGGTCCTGTTCATGTGTGCCCATTGCGCATGGACGTCGAGTGAAAGCGAGTGGCTGCGGCCCTTGGCGGCTTCCAGCTCGCTCTTGCGGGCGATGACGAAGCCGAAGCCAGGCACGCCCTCGATGCATTTGTTGGCGGACGACACCATCGCCTCGTAGCGGATTTCGTTGACGTCGAGCGGGATGGCACCGAACGCGCTCATGGAGTCGATGAGCAGCTTGCGACCGCTGGCATAGACGGCCTCAGATATCTCGGCGACCGGGTTCAGGATGCCCGAGCTGGTCTCGCAGTGAATGGCGATGACATGAGTGATCGCTGGGTCGGCTTCGAGAGCCGCCGAAACCTCGTCGCCGCGCGGCGGCAGGTAGTCGCCCTTGTCGATCAGCGTGTAGGCGCGGCCGATACACTGCATGGTTTGCGCGGCGCGCAGACCATAGGCGCCGTTGGCGAGCACCAGCACCTTGCCGTCTTTGGGCACAAAGGAGCCAAGCATGGCCTCGACACAGAACGATCCGCTGCCCTGCATCGGCACGCAGTCGAATTCGTCGCGGCTGTCGCCGGTGAGCGCCAGCAGACGGCGGCGCAGGTCGGCCGTCATGGCCCGGAAATCGCCGTCCCAGGAACCCCAGTCGCGAAGCATCGCCTGCTTGACGGAATAGGCTGTGGTGAGCGGCCCCGGCGTCAGCAGATAGGGCTCCCCCATCGCCGGCTCGTCCAGCGGCCTTGATGCCGCAAATTTCGTCTCAGCGAGCATGCTGCCCCTCCACCTTCGGTCACTGATATTTTCGATGTGGCGCCATTCTCGGCTTCGGCGACCTATTTGTAAAATCGTTATTTTGTATTGATGTATAGATTAGATCGATGACAATTCGGCATATCATTTGTCGGCGCTATACCGGCAGATGAGCCATTTTCTCCTGCGCGCGACCGCCCTGCGCCAGCCGGCTTTCGAGCAAGTCGCCGCTCTCGCGCAGCAACGGATAGGCAACCGACGCCAGCAGCGAGTTGATCTCCTTCAGCGCCCGAACGGCCTCCAGATGGATGTCGCTCGTTTCAATGCTTTCAGGCGTGCCCGATTGCAGACGCCGCAAATGCCGGTCATGGCTCAGGCGCTCCAGCTTGCGCATCCGCTCCTTCTCGACGACCAGTTGGCGTGCCGAGTCGAGATCGCTCGACACCAGGACATTCAGGGCAAGCTGCATGTTGGCCATGACACGATCATGAAGGCCGATCAGCTCGCTCCATCCGTCGCGCGAAAAGCGGAGTTTCTTCTCGACCGTCTCCTGCGCGAGCACCAATAGGTTCTTGGCCGCGATGTCCCCTGCCCGCTCGAGGCTGATGGCGAAATCGGTGAGCTCGATGCCGCGCCGCGCCTCGGCCGGCGTCATGGCGCCGCGATTGACCTCGGCTATGTAGAGCTTGATGTCGGTGTGGGCCCGGTTCACCTCATCGTCGAGCTTCTGCGCCTGCCGGATGCGCTCGGCGGTGCCCGCGTCAAAGAAATCCATGACCGGACGCAACATGAGCTCGACGACTTCGCCCATGCGCAGCAGCTCGCGCGTTGCGCTTGCCAAGGCAAGGCTGGGCGTGCGCGTGACGGTGCGGTCGAGCACGCTCGCCCGCATCGCCATCGGATCATCCGCCGCCGCGGCTGTTGCCG
The DNA here is from genome assembly GCF_001510895.1 of Mesorhizobium loti. GTDB lineage: Bacteria > Pseudomonadota > Alphaproteobacteria > Rhizobiales > Rhizobiaceae > Mesorhizobium > Mesorhizobium loti_A. The sequence continues at coordinate 42,898 of NZ_LPWA01000117.1, forward strand.
CCGGCCTGTCGCCGACAAGGAGCGCGACCAGTGTTTCCATCACGCCAGTGAAGGGCAGGCAGACAACGACAAGCGCCAGATTGAAGGCCAGATGCAGGTTGACCAGCTGCCGGCCCTCGGTCGCGCCGAACAGATCGGCCGGGAACGGAACAAGCTGGAGCGCAAACAGGACCGCGAGTGCCGCCGTCGCCCGAAAAAGCAGATTGCCGAGCGGGATCCGGCGCGCCTCCACGGTCTGCTGGCCGCGCGTCAGCCAAAATGCGATGAACCCACCGCCCAGATTGGCGCCAAGTACGAGCGACATCCCGACGTCGATCGGCACTACGCCCTGCGCGGCAAGCGTGACGAACAGAAGTATCGCGGCGACGCTGGAATGGATCAGCCACGTGAACAGCGCGGCCGCTGCGAAGGCGGTGAAGAAGTCGCCGCGCAGGTAGGAGATCATGAGCGGCAGTAGCGTGCTTTGGCGCATCGGCGCCGTCGCCTCGCCGATCATGTGGAGCGAGAGCAGCACGAAGGCGATGCCGATCAGGATACGCCCGGCCTGCCTGACGGATCGCGTTTCGAATTTGAGGAACAGCGCGCCGCCGACCAGGATGAGGACCGGAACCAGCCAGCTCAGATCGAATGAAAGCATCTGCACGACCAGGGCGGAGCCAAGGTCGGCGCCAAGCAGGATTGCCAGGCCGGCCGATACCGGGACGATGCCGCTGGCGGCGAACCCGGCCGCGAGGACAGCGACCGCGGTCGAGCTCTGCAACAGCACGGCAAGCGCGGTGCCGGCCGTCACCGCCTGAAGCCGTCCGCTGCGCGCCCGCCGCAGCACGTCGCGCAGTGCCGGGCCGCCGGCCCGCTCGACGCCGGTGCGCACCATGCGGACTGCCCAGAGCAGCAGCATGACGGCGCCCGCGAGATGCAGCAGGATCATGGAAAATTGCATGGCTGGCTCCGAACTGACGGCCAACCCCGGTTGGCTCCCCATCGAGGGTGACGCCGGACAACGCATAAATCAAATCGTTCGTTTCTATCTTTATATCAGCTCCGGCTATGATAACTTGACCGATCAGGCGGCAGCCAAAGGGAGCCAGGCGAATGCGCTACGTGCAGTTGAGAGCATTCCATCAGGTCGCGATTTCCGGCGGTTTTTCGCGCGCGGCTGAAGCGCTGTTCCTCACCCAGCCAGCGATCTCCGATCAGGTTCGCAAGCTCGAGGAGGAGTATGACGTGCTGCTGTTCAACCGGAACAAGAAGCAGGTGACCCTGACCGCGCAGGGCCAGAGGTTGCTCGAGATAACGCATCGCATGTTCGAGACGGAACAACAGGCGCTCGAACTGCTGACGGAATCACGCGCGCTGCGCTCCGGCACGCTGCGGATCGTCGCCGACGCCGCGCACCACCTTCTGCATATCCTCGGCGCCTTTCGTGCCCGTTACCCCGGCGTCCAGGTTTCCCTGCGCTCCGGTAACACCGAAACCGTGATCAGCAGCCTCTACAGCTACGAGGCCGATATCGGGGTGCTCGGTGAAGTGCCGACGGGCCGTGATTTCGAGATGCTCAAGCTCAATTCGACGCCGATCATCGCCTTCGTCTCCGCCGATCACCCGCTGTCGGCCAGGAAATCGCTGACGCTCGAACAACTTGCGCAGGAACCGCTGGTGATGCGGGAACGCGGCTCGAAGACACGCAAGAAGCTGGAAGATCTCGCCGCGGCGCTGAATATCGAACTCAAGCCTGCGATCGAGGCCGAGGGCCGTGAGGCCGTTCGGGAGATCGTTGCGTCGGGGGCCGGCGTTGGTTTCGTCTCGGCGGCCGAGTTCGGGCATGATTCTCGATTGGCTCCGATTTCGATCAACGCCCCCGAGACGCTGATGGACGAAGCGCTGATCTGCCTGCGCGAACGCAGCGGCGGCAAGCTGGTGCGCGCGTTTCTCGACACGGCCCGCTCGATGTCGAACGACTGAGTCGCTTCAATCCGGGCCGCTATGTCTCGCAGACGCGTCCTGTTCGTCCAGCCGATCCGGCGTCGCCTGCGCTGATTGCGCTAGAGCCGTTCACCGTTTCATAGAAACGCCGAACCGCCCTATCTTTTTGTTTTCACGCAATTCCGGACGGAAAACCGCTACACACTTTTCCTGGAATTGCGCTAAGCAGCGGCACAACCACCGCCCACCAGGCGGCGAAAATCTTCGCAAGCCCGGTCCAGATGTTCGTTCTCGAAGCGCGCGGCGAGCTCGCACCAATTGCGGCCGAAATCATAGCGCGCCTTCATGGGCTTTTTCACCCGTCGTCCGCCGAAGCTGTCGATCATGCCCGGTAGAATTCCCGATACCACTCCACGAAACGCGGAACTCCGACCTCGATCGGAACCTTTGGCCTGAAGCCGGTCGCCTCCTCAAGCGAGCTGACATCGGCGGAAGTTGCCGGAACATCGCCGGGCTGGATCGGCATGAGATTGCGGTTCGCCTTGCGTCCAAGCGCGTCTTCCAGCACTTCGATCAGCCGGGTCAACTGCACAGGCGAATTGCCGCCTATGTTATGGATCCTGAACGGCGCGTTGCTGGTCGCCGGGTCTGGCGCCGCGCTTCTCCATTCCGGATTGGCTGTGGCGGGCTTCTGCATAATGCGGATGATACCTTCGACGATATCGTCGATGTAGGTGAAATCCCTCTGCATGTTGCCATGGTTAAAGACGTCGATCGGTTCGCCGGCGAGGATAGCCTTGGCGAAGATGAACAGGGCCATGTCCGGCCGTCCCCAGGGACCGTAGACCGTGAAGAAACGCAATCCCGTCGTCGGCAGCGCGAAGAGATGGCTGTAAGTGTGCGCCATCAGCTCGTTTGCTTTCTTGCTGGCGGCATAGAGGCTGAGCGGATGGTCGGCCGAATCGTGCACCGAAAACGGCATGCGAGTGCTGCCACCGTAGATCGAGCTCGACGACGCATAGACCAGATGGCCGACCGAGGCGTGCCGGCATCCTTCCAGGACGTTGAGGAAGCCGATGAGATTGCTTTCCGCGTAGGCGTGCGGATTGGTCAGCGAATAGCGAACGCCGGCTTGCGCCGCGAGATTGACGACGATTTCGGGCGCGGCCGACGCAAAGAGTGCCGACATACAGTCGCGATCCGTGAGGTCGACATGCTCGAAGCGGAAGTTTGGAAAGGCTTTCAACCGGTCGAGCCGCGCCCGCTTCAAGTTGACGTCGTAATATTCGTTCATGGAATCGAGGCCGACAACGTGCCGGCCGTCGGCAAGCAGCCTCTGGCAGAGATGAAAACCTATGAAACCGGCCGCGCCGGTGATCAGAATCGACCTGCTTGATGTCACGGTGTATCCCTAGCGTTGATTTCAGGCCGAGCCTCAAAGACTCCAGTATTTTATCCTGTCGGGAATTTCATTGGGTTTGATAGCAGACTTGATGTCGAACAGCGTTCCACCTGGCCTGATCATCTGAAAAATACGGGACTTCTCGCCCTCCAGATATTCCTTGTGAGGAACCGCCAGAACAAGCGCCTGCAAATCGTTTATCTCCTCAAGCGGCAGGATTGTTTCGCCATGGTCGCGTCGAGCGGTTTCGGCATCGGCAAGTGGGTCGTGGACTTTGGGGATAATTCCGAATTGCCTTAGTTCCCTGACCATGTCGAAAACGCGGCTGTTGCGCAAATCCGGCACGTCTTCCTTGAAGGTCAGCCCGAGAACGCCGATCGAAGCTCCTTTGACTGGCATGTCCGAGCGGATCAGTTGCTTGACGACCTGTTGGGCAACAAAGGCTCCCATGCCGTCATTGATGCGACGGCCGGCGAGGATGATCTGCGGATGGTACCCCTCAGCCTCCGCCTTGGCGGTCAGGTAGTAGGGATCCACGCTGATGCAGTGGCCACCCACGAAACCCGGCTTGAAGGGAAGAAAGTTCCATTTTGTCGATGCGGCATCAAGGACGTCCTGGGTCCGAATCTCAAGGCGCTCGAAGATCATTGCCAGTTCATTCATCAGTGCGATGTTCAGATCGCGCTGGGTGTTCTCGATGACCTTCGCTGCCTCGGCCACCTTGATCGACTGGGCGCGGTAGACGCCGGCATCGATGATACGGCCGTAGATACCCGCCACGCGTTCCAGTGTCTCGGCATTCTCGCCAGAGACGACTTTGACAATCCGTTGCAGCGAGTGTTCGCGATCGCCGGGGTTGGCTCGTTCAGGCGAATAGCCAAGTGCGAAATCGCGGGGATGCCGCAGACCGGAAATGCGCTCGATAATCGGCCCGCAGAAATCTTCGGTGACACCTGGATAGACCGTCGATTCGAAAACGACGACGGCGCCCTTCTTTATCGCTCCCCCGACGAGTTCGGATGCCAGTTTCAAAGGAGCAAGGTCGGGAGCGCGGTTGACATCGATAGGGGTTGGTACGGAAACGATGAAGACGGTCGCGCCTTTCAACATCTCCCGGTCGGTCGTAAGCACGATCGACGATTCCTTGAGCGCCGTCGCGTCGACCTCTCCTGTGCGATCGACGCCATCGCGCAGTTCATTGATCCGACGTTCGCTGATATCAAACGCAATCGTCCCCGGGAAAACCTTTCCAAACGCGACAGCTACCGGCAGGCCGACATATCCCAAGCCGATTACAGCGATGCGTTCCGACATGCGCGGATTTCCTACGTCACATATGGGCCGAGGCGCTTGTATGGCAGGCGATGGGTCAATTCAACGATGCGCCGTTGCGAAAGGTGATGTCTCCACTCAAAAACGGTTCGCGACCAATGCCTATACTTCACATCTGCCCATGACGATCGATGTTGTGGATAACATGCGCCGGGGTTGGGTTTCGGGCTCCAAAAACCTGCAAAAGTGAATGGCGGAAGCGCTCAGCCTGGGGAATTGGACGCATGAACCGTATCGTCGTCATCGTGAGCGAACCGACGTCGCTTGCAACCACTCGAGGTGACCGACCACCATCGCCATAGAACGTTATAGTCTCGGACATCTCTATCTCCTAGATAGAAGTTCAACTTAACGAGATCTCGACGTAAAAAACCAATCCACGAACAATACATAACCAAACACAATCACGAATAGCGAGAATATCACCTCATGAATGTGCAGTTCTATCACAGACATCTGTGCGGCATGGAATATTAAAGAGATAACAAAAATAAATATGCACATTCGTGAGTAATAATTCTTAGCGATTTTTCTTCTGGATGGAGAAAGGGTGACGCCTCCTTTCCACCGCTGAGACCGAACCTCATTGCTAATACGACGAAAATAAATGATAGATGCGACGTTGATAGCCGGAAATAGAACACAGACGAGGAACAAGTTGGCAAACGATATATGAAATCCTGAATTATTATAGACTAATGCATACCAAAAACAGCAAGCCGTTACCGCCAATAAAAGCCCATAAAAATTGAGCCGGAGAAATCCAAATCGCGGAAAGCTGTAAAGGTACACGGCAAATCTCTAGAGCATATTTTCAAATCGAAGATTACTTTAACATCTTTTTAGCTTTTATTAGATCGTGTTCAATTTCTGACCCCGAACATCAAGCGCATGGCAACCTCTAACTTGTTATAAACATCCTGCGTTTCGTGGCTCCGAACGCAAACGAGCGCGACATCGTCTGTTTACCTCCAGCCCACTCGTGCGAGATCGACTATGCCAGCTTGGCGCCGACACCATGAAACTCTGAGCAGTCCTGTGGGATTGCTACGATTATGCAGCACTTCCCCCGTAGTAAAAATTGGTAACATAGCCGTGATCGCCTGTTAAGACCTCGATGCTAACAAACCCCAAATATTTCTGAAGATTATAGAAGTCTAATCTATTGGGGATTTGGGATGGTAGAGCTAGGCAAATACGCAGCCACTCACATTTTTGGGGACCTTGCGGCGAGGATTGCCGAGTCGATCGAATCTGCATCGAAACGCGATCGATTTGAGAGTGACCGTCAGCGCAGCGCGCCGGGCCTCCCCTTGCATGCCGCCAATCCGTGCGTTATATACTGAACCATATGGTTCAGTATATACGAGCCCGCCTCGATGCCTCGTTCGCCGCGCTCTCTGACGCCACCCGACGCGGCGTTCTGGAGCAGCTCGGACGTGCGGACGCTTCGATCACGGACCTTGCCGAGAAGTTCCACATGACCCTCACGGGCATGAAGAAGCATGTCGGCGTCCTGGAGCAGGCGGGGCTCGTCACCACGCAGAAGGTCGGGCGCGTGCGGACCTGCAAGCTCGGCCTGCGCCGGCTGGAGGAAGAGGCGGCATGGATCGAGAGCTACCGCCAGCTCTGGGACGCACGCTTCGACGAGTTGGACAAGGTTGTCGAGGAATTGAAACGGAAGGAGAAAGTCGATGGGCGAAAGAAGGGATAGTGGGCCGACACCCATGAAGAACAGCACGACGGTGGAACGGAAGTCCGAGCGTGAGCTGGTCGTTACGCGAACCTTCGACGCCCCGGCGCGCATCGTGTTCGAGGCATGGACCAAGCCCGAGCTGTTCATGCGGTGGTGGGCACCGAAGTCGATGGGCGTGCCCCTCCTATCCTGCGAGATGGATGTTCGTACCGGGGGCAAATACCGTCTCGAGTTCGGACAGGATGCCTCGAACTCCTGGGCATTCTTCGGCAGGTACATCGAAGTGACACCGCACTCGCGCCTCGTCTGGACGAATGAGGAAAGCGATGACGGTGCCGTGACCACGGTGACCTTCGAGGAAAAGGGGGGCAAGACGCTGCTGAAGTTCCACGAGCTCTATCCCTCGAAGGAAGCTCTCGACGAAGCCCTCGTCGGAATGGAGGGCGGGATGCCCGAGCAGTTCGAGCAGTTGGACGAGCTTCTCGTCAGCCTGGGCGCGAGCGTGGGAGGGTCATGAAGTCGTCGATCTTGCGGTCGGCCTCGCGGCATCCGAACGCCAAGTTGACTGCCAGAGCGCTGCAGTTCACGTTCGGAATCACTTCTCGCGGGGTGGGCCGCCATCCGGCATCGAGCTTGAGGACGACCTGAGCGTGAGACGGAAGGCATTTTGAAGCAGCCCGCGAAAGCCGACCAGCAACATTCCATTGCCGCAGAACTGATTGCGGTGCTGGTCGCCGCAACTGCCGGTCAGCCGCGCGTCATGACCATCGAAAATGGCAAGGCCCTGCCCTCGGGCCCATTCGAGCTTGGACACCGGTCGCTGCAATCCGGTCTACGGGACTGGGTCGAACAGCAGACTCGGCACCCCCTTGGCTACATAGAACAGCTATACACTTTCGCCGACCGAGACCGGGCAGCCGACGAGACGTACCGGGTGATTTCGATCAGTTACCTCGCTCTGGCTCGCGAGGGACAGGCAGAGCCCGCCGACAAGGCGACCTGGCGCAACTGGTACGGCTATTTTCCCTGGGAAGATCACCGCGAAGGCATCCCGCCCGCGTTGCCGGACGTAATCGTCCCGCGGCTGAACGCCTGGGCGAATGCCGCCGATAACAGCTCGATGTGCAGTGAGCGCCAGCAGCGAACAGCGATCGCTTTCGGCCTCGACGGCCATGGCTGGAATGAAGAGCTGGTGCTGCAGCGCTACGAACTGCTTTATGAGGCGGCGCTCGTCGAGGAAGCACATCGTGGCCGGACCAAAAACCGACGCTGCCAGTTTTCGGCACGGCCATGGCGGCGGATCACCGCCGCATCCTGGCAACCGGCATCGCCAGGCTGCGCTCCAAGATCAAGTACCGCCCTGTCGTGTTCGAGCTGATGCCGCCTGTCTTCACCCTGCTTCAGCTGCAGCGGACCGTGGAAGCGCTCGCCGGGAGGCTGGTCCACAAGCCGAACTTCCGGCGCCTGATCGAGCAGCAGGAACTGGTCGAGGAGGCGGGAGAAACAACAGCCGACACTGTCGGACGACCAGCCAAGCTTTTCCGCTTCCGTCACGCCGTTCTCGACGAGAGAGCGGTGGCGGGAACGAAATTACCGCTGTCGCGGGCTTGACATCCTTTATTCTCACAGTGAGTATATGCGTTAATTATACTCATTTTGAGAATAATCGGAGGGCCAATGCCCATTTCGCTGCCTGTCGCCGCATCGCTTTACGATCGTGTCCGGCGTGTGATCCCGCCGATCGAATGGCCGGCTTTCACTGACGACATCGACGCTATCCTGGCGCTGAAGCGCGAGCGCAACGCCCTCATCCTGGCGCACAACTACCAGACGCCGGAAATCTTCCACTGCGTCGCCGACATTGTCGGCGACAGCCTTGCGCTTGCCCGCAGGGCGATGTCGACCGAGGCGGATGTCATCGTGCTGGCCGGCGTGCATTTCATGGCCGAGACGGCGAAGCTCCTCAATCCAGACAAGACGGTGCTTATTCCGGATCTCGGCGCGGGCTGCTCGCTGGCGGATTCGATCACGGCTTCGGACGTGCGTCTGATGCGGCAGCGCTATCCGGGCGTACCGGTCGTGACCTACGTCAACACCTCCGCCGCCGTTAAAGCCGAGTCCGATATCTGCTGCACATCGGGCAATGCCCTGGCGGTGGTGGAATCGCTCGGCGCGCCGCGGGTGATCATGCTGCCCGACGAATATCTGGCGCAGAACATCGCGGCGCAGACAAAGATCGAGATCATAGCCTGGAAGGGGCACTGCGAAGTGCATGAGCGCTTCACGCCCGCCGACATACGCGAACTGCGAGAGGCGCATCCCGGCGTCACGGTGCTTGCCCATCCGGAGTGTCCGCCGGAGGTTGTCGCGGAAGCGGATTTTTCCGGCTCGACCGCCGCCATGTCGGATTATGTCGGAAAGAGGAAGCCGTCGCGCGTCGTGCTGATGACGGAATGCTCGATGAGCGACAATGTCGCAGTCGACCATCCCGATGTCGAGTTCATCCGACCCTGCAATCTCTGCCCGCACATGAAGCGGATAACGCTCGCCAACATCCGCGTGGCGCTGGAGCAGAACCGTCATGCGGTGACCGTCGATGCGGAGATAGCTGGACGCGCGCGGCGGGCCGTCGAGCGGATGCTGGCGGTATGAGCACAGACATCCACGATCTAGCCGGCCGGCCGGTCATCATCGGCGGCGGCATAGCCGGGCTGATGACGGCACTTCATCTGGCGCCCGAACCGGTGCTTCTTCTGTCGCGCTCGCCGCTTGGCGCGGAGGCCTCGAGCGTGTGGGCACAAGGCGGGCTGGCAGCCGCGCTGGGCGGCGACGATGACCCGGCGCTCCATCTTGCCGACACGCTTGCCGCGGGCGACGGCCTTTGCGATCCGGAGGCTGTCCGACGCATCGTACACGCCGCGCCCGCCGCGATCGAGAATCTGGCGCGGCTCGGAGTTCGCTTCGATCGGACGCCCGAGGGAGCGCTGCGTCTGGGACTGGAGGCGGCGCACAGCCGCCGGCGCATCGTTCATGCCAGCGGCGACGGCAGCGGTCGCGAAGTGATGCGCGGACTTGCGGCCGCCGCGCGGTCGACGCCGACGATAACGGTCCTCGAGGGTGTCGAGGCACAGCGGCTGGCTGTAGAGGATGGCAGGATTGTCGGCGTGCAGGTGAGCTCAAGCACAGGTCCGCTGCTGCTTGCCACGGGCCGCGTCATCCTCGCCACGGGTGGGATCGGCGGCCTGTTTCAGGGCTCGACAAATCCACTTGGCAGCTTCGGCCAAGGCCTGGCGCTTGCTGCACGCGCCGGCGCCATTCTGGCCGACATGGAGTTCATCCAGTTCCACCCGACTGCGCTCGACGGGCCGGGTCGTCCGATGTCTCTCGTCAGCGAAGCGGTTCGCGGCGAAGGGGCAATCATGGTCGACGAGACAGGTCGGCGCTTTCTCGAAGGCATCCCAGGCGCAGAGCTCGCGCCACGCGACATCGTTGCGCGCGCGGTCTGGAACCATCTTGCGGACGGCCACCGCGTCTTCCTCGACGCGCGCCAAAAGCCAGGCCCGGCATTCGCAAGGCATTTCCCAACAATCGCAGCAGCCTGCGGCAGGGCCGGCATCGATCCGGCGGTTGACCTTGTTCCCATCCGGCCGGCCCAGCACTATCACATGGGCGGCGTCGCCGTGGACCGCTCGGGTCGCACTTCGGTTCCGGGCCTTTGGGCCTGCGGAGAAGTCGCCTCGACCGGGCTGCATGGCGCCAACCGACTCGCCAGCAACTCGCTGACCGAGGCCATCGTCTGCGCGCGGTGGGTTGCCGAGAGCGTGGCTGGTTCGTGCGGGCACCCTGGAATACGATTTGCGGCAACTGCCCAGCCCGAGCCCGACCCGAGGGCGGTGCGTCCACTCCTGTCGCGCGCCCTCGGCGTCACGCGGCATGGCGAAGCGTTGAAAGAGGCAGCTGGCGCCTTGCTGTCCCTGGCGCAGCGGAATGGTGCGGCATCCGATCCCGCCGTGGTCGGGTTGATGATCGCGATTGCGGCCTTGCAGCGCCAGGAAAGCCGGGGTGCTCATTTCCGCACCGACTTTCCCGGCCATGCAGCCGTCGCCCGGCGCTCCAGAATGACGCTCGACGCCGCCTTGGTGGCAGCGCGTGAGCTCCAACACGCCAAGAGGCTTGAAGAGGCCGGATGAAAAACCTCTCGCCACTACCCACAATCATGTTCGAAGCGCTGGTACGGGCAGCTCTTCTTGAAGACCTCGGCCGGGCGGGTGACCTGACCGCGGACTCCATTGTTCCGAAGGACTGCCGAGCCACGACCGTCCTTGCGGCTCGTCAGAGCGGAACTGTCGCCGGGCTCAATGTTGCAAAGCTCGCGTTCCGGCTGCTCGACCAGGATGTGGATATGGTCGTGCACACGCCAGACGGCGGCGAAGTCGCGCAAGGTCAGGCCATCGCATCGGTGAGCGGCCCGGCGCGGGCCATCCTGACGGCAGAACGCACGGCGCTCAATTTCCTGTGCCGTCTCAGCGGCATCGCCACGGCAACGGCATCGATCGTGAATGCCGTTCGCGGGCACAAGGCGCAAATCCTCTGCACGCGCAAGACGACGCCCGGACTGCGCGCGCTCGAAAAATACGCCGTGCGCGCCGGCGGCGGCTCCAACCACCGTTTCGGTCTCGACGACGCGATCCTGATCAAGGACAACCATATCGCCATCGCCGGCGGCATTCGCCCGGCAATCGAGCGGGCGCGGGCCGGCGCCGGCCATCTCGTCAAGATCGAAGTCGAGGTCGACACGCTGGCGCAATTGGACGAAGCCTTGGCGCTTGCCCCGGATGCCGTCCTGCTCGACAACATGTCGGTCGACGAACTGCGGCGGGCGGTTGGCATGGTCGCCGGCCGGGCGATCACCGAGGCGTCGGGCAGGGTAACATCCGCGTCAGCGCCGACTATTGCCGCGACCGGCGTCGACCTGATTTCCGTCGGCTGGTTGACTCACAGCGCGCCGATCCTCGATATCGGGCTCGACTATCGGGAACTCTGATCGCGACGCCTCTCGACGCGCTCCGCCCATTCCAAGGGAGAGCCCATGTCGCTACACTGCAAGGAACAACGGGAATGCACATAGCGAGTTTGGAAAAGACCGTGCCTGACGTTCAAGCCGCCGGCGACCGCCGGATGTGGACCCTGGAAGAGGCTCGGGCTCTTCACGACGCGCCTTTCAATGACCTTTTGTTTCAGGCGCAAACCGTTCACCGCCAGAATTTCGATCCCAACAAGGTGCAGCTCAGCCGGCTTCTCAGCATCAAGACCGGCGGCTGCCCGGAGGATTGCGGCTATTGCAGCCAGTCGGCGCATCACGAAACCGGCCTGAAGGCGTCGAAGCTGATGGAGGTCAAGCGCGTCATCGCCGAGGCGACCAAGGCGCGGGACGCCGGCGCCACCCGCTATTGCATGGGTGCTGCCTGGCGCAATCCCAAGCCGCGCGACATGGATGCTGTGGTCGCCATGGTCGAAGGCGTCAAGGCGCTCGGCATGGAGACCTGCATGACGCTCGGCATGCTCGATCTCGAGCAAGCCGAGCGGCTGAAGCAGGCGGGCCTCGACTACTACAACCACAACATCGACACGTCGGAACGCTATTACAGCGAGATCATCAGCACGCGCAGCTTTGCCGATCGGCTCGATACGCTGGAGAACGTTCGCCTGTCGGGCATCAAGGTCTGCTGCGGCGGCATTGTCGGCATGGGCGAGGAGCCGGTGGACCGGATCGACATGCTGGTGACGCTCGCCAATCTGCCGGAACATCCCGAAAGCGTGCCGATCAACATGCTCATCCCGATCGCCGGCACCCCGCTTGCCGAAGCCAGGCCGATCGAGCCGATCGAGTTCGTGCGCGTGATCGCGCTGGCCCGCATCATGATGCCGAAATCGCATGTCCGCCTTTCCGCCGGACGCACCGCCATGACCGACGAGATGCAGGCGCTGTGCTTTTTTGCCGGCGCCAATTCCATCTTCGTCGGCGACACGCTGCTGACCGCTGACAATCCCGGCGAGGACAAGGACACGCTGCTGTTTCGGCGTCTCGGCATCGAGCCGATGGAACTCGAGGCGCAATGAGCGGGGCACCCCTCGCTCGCTATGACGCGACCTTGCAGGGGTTGGCGCGCAAGGACCGGCTGCGGACGCTGTCGCCGCGCGCCGGCCTCGACTTCTCGTCGAACGACTATCTCGGGCTTGCCGGCTGCAAGAGGCTTGGCGACGCCGTTGCGGCTGCCATTGCCCGCGGCACGCCGGTCGGCGCGACAGGATCCCGGCTACTGCGCGGCAATGCGCCGGAGCATGAGCAATTGGAGGCCGATGCAGCGGCGTTCTTCGGGGCCGAACGCGCGCTTTTCTTCGGCGGCGGCTACATTGCCAATTTCGCTCTGCTGACCGCGCTGCCGCAGAAAGCGACCTGCTTGTTCTCGATGAGCTCGCCCATGCCAGCATGCATGAAGGGGCGCGCGCCGGCCGCGCGGAATTCGTGCTGGCCGCGCATAACGACGTCGATGCCGTCGAGGATGCGATCAAACGCTGGCGCGCCGGCGGCGGCATGGGGCGGGCCTGGATCGCGGTCGAAAGCCTCTACAGCATGGATGGCGACTGCGCGTCGCTGGAGAGCCTTGTGGCGCTCGCCTACCGGCACGAAGCGTTCGTCGTCGTCGACGAGGCGCACGCCACTGGTGTGTGGGGAGCGGACGGTCGCGGTCTCGCCGCGGCGTTCGAGGGTCGCGACAACATGGTCGCGCTCCATACATGCGGCAAGGCGCTCGGCGGCTCCGGCGCGCTCGTCACGGGCCCAAGGACACTGTGCGACTATCTCGTCAACCGCTGCCGTCCGTTCATCTATGCCACCGCGCCGTCGCCGCTGATGGCCGTGGCAGCGCGAGAAGCGCTCGCCATACTGTCCGACGAGCCCATGCGTCGTGTTCAATTGCATGAGCGTGTTGCTCTTGCCGGCAGGCAATTGACCGAGCGCTGCGGCGTTGTGCCCAGCGGCTCGCAGATCCAGCCGATCGTCATCGGCGACAACCGGCGCACCATGGCGGTGGCGGCGGAACTGCAGGCGCGCGGCTTCGACATCCGCGGCATTCGCCCGCCGACCGTGCCGGAGGGGACATCGCGCCTGCGCATATCGCTGACGCTCAATGTCGACGAAGCCGCCATCTCCGCCATGATCGATGCGCTTACCGAAGCGCTGGTCCGGACATGACCAAAGGTGACATGGCGGGAGGCGGCATGACCAGAGGCATCGTCATCACCGGGACCGATACCGGCGTCGGCAAGACGGTGTTTTCGGCCGGCCTCGCCGGCATGCTCGACGGCTTCTATTGGAAACCGGTGCAGTCGGGCCTCGACGAGGAGACCGACAGCGAGGTCGTTGCCCGGCTTTCCGGCCTGCCAGCCGGGCGTGTCCTGCCGGAAGTTTACCGTATGAGGATGCCGCTGTCGCCGCATCGTTCGGCCGAGATCGACGGCGTGGCGATCGAGGCGGCAAAGCTCTCGCTTCCGGACCTGCCGGGATCGCTCATCATTGAAGGCGCCGGCGGGCTGATGGTGCCGCTCAATCGGCAGACAAAATTCATCGATATATTCGCGCAGTGGCAGCTACCCGTCATCCTATGCGCGCGCACAGCGCTCGGCACCATCAACCACACGCTGTTGTCGATCGAGGCGCTGCGGGCCCGCTCCATCCCCCTCCTCGGAGTCGCCTTCATTGGCGAGGAAATGGCGGACAGCCAGAGGACCATCGCGGAATTCGGCAATGTGCGTCAGCTCGGCAGGCTGCCGTACCTTGATCCGCTGACATCCGAAACCTTGAGGGAAGCGATGGTCGCCGGCTTCGACCTCTCGCCGGTTGCGGGAGGCCAATGATGTCGCAATCCCGCGTCTGGCACCCTTTTACGCAACATGCGCTGGAGCCGGCGATCCCCGAGATCGTCCGAACGGAAGGCGCTTATCTCCATAGGGCCGACGGCACGCGCGTCCTGGATGCCATTTCCTCCTGGTGGGTCGTCACCCATGGCCACCGCCATCCGCGCATCGTCAAGGCCATCGAGACGACTGCTGCGAGCCTCGACCAGATCATCTTCGCCGGCTTCACGCATGAGCCGGCCGAGCGCCTCGCCGAAGCTCTGGTGAATCTGGCCCCTCCCGGCCTCGATTGGGTGTTCTATTCCGACAGCGGCTCGACCTCGGTCGAGGTCGCGCTGAAGATGGCGCTCGGCTATTTCCGCAACATCGGCGCGCCGCGCTCGCGCATCGTCGTCATGGAGCACGGCTACCATGGCGACACCATCGGCACGATGAGCGTCGGCGCGCGCGGCGTGTTCAACGCAGCCTACGAGCCCCTGCTGTTCGAGGTCGACACCATCCCCTTCCCGGCAGCGGGACGCGAGCAGGAAACGCTGGATCGCTTCGAGGCCGTCTCTCGCGACCAGCGCGCCGCCGCGCTGATCGTGGAGCCGCTCGTGCTAGGCGCCGGCGGCATGCTGATGTATCCGGCTCGGGTTCTGGCCGAACTGAAGAAGATCGCCGATGCGTCCGGCACGCTGCTGATCGCCGACGAGGTGATGACCGGCTGGGGACGGACCGGAACCCTATTCGCCTGCGAGCAGGCGAACATCTCGCCCGACATCCTGTGCACCTCGAAGGGTCTCACCGGAGGCACCATTCCGCTCGCCGCGACGCTCGCGACCGATGCCATCTTCCAGGCCCACTATTCGACGGACCGGAAAAGGACCTTCTTCCACTCGAGCTCCTACACGGCCAACCCGATTGCCTGCGCGGCGGCGCTCGCCAATGTCGAGATCTGGAACGACGAGCCGGTTGCGGAGCGGATCACGGCCCTCGGCGCACTGCAGGCTGCGGGCCTTCGGCGCTTTAGCGACAATCCCTTCTTCACCGACACCCGGGCGACCGGCACGATCGCGGCGCTTGATCTGCGCGCCGCCTCCCCCGGTTATCTGGCCGAGATCGGTCCGAAGCTGCGGGCGTTCTTCCTCGATCAGGGACTGCTGGTGCGCCCGCTTGGCAACGTGCTCTACCTTCTCCCGCCCTATTGCATCACCGGCGACGAGCTCGACCGGCTTTATGACACCATCGAGGAAGCCGGCGAACGCTTCGGATCGAAACCATGAGCAGGTCGTCCCGCATCCTCGGGCTTGGCCATCATGCGCCTGGGCGCAAGGTTGCGAATGCAGAGATCGAGAACAGTCTCGGCCTGGAGTCGGGCTGGATCGAGCGGCGCACCGGAATTCGCTCGCGTTTCTGGGCAACGGACGACGATACCCTGTCTGGCCTTGCCGCGCAGGCCGGCGAGATGGCGCTGGCGAACGCCGATATCGATCGGAGCGACATCGGTCTTCTGTTGCTCGCCACCTCGACGCCCGACCATCTTCTGCCGCCCAGCGCGCCGCTGGTCGCGCATCGGCTTGGCCTCGGCCGAGCCGGCGCGGTCGATCTGACCGGCGCCTGCGCCGGATTCATCTTTGCGCTGATGTTCGCCGACGGGTTCACCCGCCTCCATGGCCGACCCGCCTGGTGATTGCCGCAAACATCTTGAGCCGCCGCATCAATCCGGCCGAGCGCGCCAGCGCCGTGCTGTTTGCCGATGCCGCCGGCGCGGTGGTGATCGGTCCGTGCGAGGATGCCGATCGCGGCATTCTTGGCGCTTCGGTGGACTCGGACGGTTCGCGCTACGGGCTGATCCAGATTCCCGCAGGCGGCAGCAACAGACCGTTCCATAGTGGTCTCGATGTCGAACAAACCCGGATGACGATCATCGACGGCCGCGAAGTTTTCGGCAAGGCGGTGGAGATGATGACCGCTTGCTCGCAGGAGGCGCTGGACGCGGCCCGACTGAAGCCGCAGGACATCAGCCGTTTCGTGCCCCATCAGCCAATGCCCGCATCTTCGACGCGGTCGGCCGAAACCTCGGCATTGCCGACCATGCAATCGTCAAGACGATCGCCGAATACGGCAACTCGTCCGCCGCGACGATTCCACTCTCGCTATCACTCGCCAATCAGGCCGAGCCGTTCCGGCCTGGAGAGAAATTACTGTTGGCGGCGGCAGGCGCGGGGCTGAGCGGTGGAGCGCTCGTGGTCGGCGCATAACCGGTGCGCCTGGCTGTCAGAATCCGGGCCCGACGATAGGCGTCCGGGATCGACAGCGCCCAGACGAACAGCCCGAATGCAAGACGGCCGACAAACGATCGGTCCGGCGGCGTCGTCATGTAGCTGATCATCGAGAAGAACATTACGAAGACGGCGAACGTCAGGCCGCGCGCTGCGTTGCGTATAGCGACATGGCCTGCCCCTGGCAGAATGATAGCCAGAGCGAGGACCAGATAAGGATTGATCGGCTTGGCCATGGGTGGCGCCTCAGGCGGCTTCGTCAGCTGGAACGGCGGATTCGCCTGCATCCAGCAGCTGACTGAGAGCCTTCGCCTCCGAGACTGCCTTTTGGACGAGGTCGACCGAGATCGCCGTAACAGCAAAGCGGATCTGCCGCAGCAACAGATGTGCCGCGCGCTCGCCCTGGGCGGCTTGACGGATCACCCGGGTGCCGCGCGGCGAGATGACGGCTTCCTTCAAGGTGGGATCGGAAAAGAGGTTGCGGAACATCGTTGCCGCGCGCTCGACCTGCCAGGCGGTGCCGCTGCCATCGCTCCGCATCAACAGCGAAGCATCGGTCTGCGGCGGCGCCATCCATTCAGGCAGGTCATGGACAAGTGAATAATATTCAGCACCGGTTGGGCGAGCGAGCGCGCCAATCGCTGGCCGGCTGCGCTCGCTCATTTCACTGAGCGTCACTCTGAGCCAAAGCTGCGGCAGCCGGCGCGTCACCATAGTGTCGGCAAGCAGTTCGATCCTGACTTGCCGGCCATCCTCGAGGCGGCTGACGAGAATGGGAAAATGATCGGGGGCAAAGCTGATACGCGCGTCGGGAAAAAGCGTCGCAGCCTCGTCAAGAAGCCGCTTACGTTTTGCCAAGGTGGCGCGATGGTCGCTGATCGCACGCTTGCCCATCCAGGCGCACGCGGCGGCGATGAAAGCGCAAAGAGCGATTGTGCTGAGCATCGAGATCGCCTTGATAAGGACGTGGCGGCGTGTCTCCATCGCCGCCACGCATGATTGGTTTCAGTAGCCCTGTGGCTTAGGCCAGGGCATGGTGAACTGGTCGCCCCGACGCACGAACCGGTAGCGACGGAAATGGAACCAGAGCGACGCCACGATGTAGAAGCACATCATCGCGCTGAGCTGCGTGCCGTAGCCGAGGAACACGGCGAAATACGCGGCCGCGCAAAGCGTCAGCAAGACGATCACCGGCAGTGGGTGGAGCGGATGCACATAGCCGCGCTTGATCGTATCGAGCGGCCACTTGCGCCGGAACATGACCATGTTGAAGGTCATGAAAGTGTAGCCGAGCAGGCCCGACAGGATCGAGAAGGTCACGACCTGGTCGAGCGGCGCGCCAAGCGCGAAAATAAGCGCAATGGGAACCAGGAACACGATCGATCGGTACGGCGTGCGATAGACTGGGTGCACCGCGCCGAACCAGCTCGGCAGGTAGCGGTCGCGGCCCATCGAGAACCAGGCGCGTGAGGCGTCGTTGATGCATCCGTTTGCCGAGGCAAGCGTCGAAAACATCGTGCCGACGAAGAGAAGCACCATCAATCCGGCATTGCCGGTGACGCGCGCGGCGTCGAAGAGCGGCGTTCCGGCCTGGCCGAGATATTCCCAAGGCAGGAGGCCGGAGCAGACATACCAGGTCATGGTCGCCGCGATCAGCAGCGTCATGATGCCGGCCATGGTGCCGTAAGGCAGCGAACGCGCCGGCGAGCGCACCTCTTCGGCAGCCTGGCAGGTTCCCTCGATGCCGAGATAGTACCATAAGCCGAAGTGCAGGGCCGCGACGATGCCGATCCAGCCATAGGGCAGCGGAGCCGTGGTGATTGCCGAAAAGTCCATCGGGACGGCGGAGGCGCCGAGCTGCACCGAGATGAACAGGGCGATGATCGCCAGGAAGGCAATAGCGTGATGACCAGATTGAAGGTCAGTGTGGCCAGCACACCTCGGAAGTTGAGCCACGCCAGGAACATGATGGCAAGGATGATGAAAGGCTTCTGGTTGAGCCCGGTATGGCCCAGCATCCCGGCCACCGTGTCGAGCAGATAGCCCACGGTGATCGCGTTGGCCGCCTCGAGCATGGTATAGGCCATGACCAGGAACAGGCCGACATTGAAGGCCATAAGCGGCCCGACGATGTGCTTGGCCTGAGCGTACTGGCCGCCCGCGGCCGCAATGGTCGACGTCACCTCGGAATCGATCATCGCCACGCAGGTGTAGAGCAGACCAGCCACCCAACAGGCGGCGAGCCCGGCGATCATGCCGCCTTTGCCGACCGAGAAGTTCCAGCCCATATATTCGCCGACGAGCACGATGCCGACGCCGAGCGCCCAGATATGGGCGGGGCCGAGCACGCGCAGGAGCTGAAGCCGCTCGGTTGCGGGTGCGGTTGCAGTTACGTTTGCCATCACCGTTCCCTTCAGATCTGGTGGCGCTCGGCCGTCACCTCGATCTCGCCTTCGCGGGATGAGGTCAGCAGCTCGTTGTCAAAGGTGGTGTCGATGCGGATGAGATTGATGAGCATCAGCGTGCCGAAGAGGGCTGAGAGGGCCCAGGCCGCGTATTCGAGAATATTCCAGATATCCATGGTCGCCCTCTCCTATCGCCGCTTTGGATCGAAGCGTTCTTCGATCACTTCGCGGTATTCCCTGTCGGAAAGCCGCACGACCAAGACGAAATAGCCGATGACCAGCACCGCCATGACGATCAGCGGGGCCCAGTTGAAGCTGTAGTCGAAGCGCGCGGTGATGATGTCGTTCGCGGCAGCCGGGTCGGCAATTCCGATCGCCGCCCATTGCTTGGCTTCGGTCGCGTTCTGGCCGAGCGCTTCCCAGGTCGGATTGGCGATCGGGTTCGGCGTTTTGGCGGCGCCGGCAAAGCCGAGGTACAGGGGCAAATAGAGGGCGCCCACCGTGAGCACGAGCAAGGTGATGACGTCGAAGACCTGACCGACAAGGCCCTGTTTGGGAGGTTGATATGCCATTTTGCCAGCTCCTTAACCGCGGCGCCTGCGCATCTCGTCGAGATGCTTGATGTCAAGGCCGTAGATGAAGTGCTTGTCCTCGGCGTAGTGGCGCAGCATGGCCACGATGGCCGCCGTGTTGAAGGCCAATACCAGCCCGCACGCGACCGAAAGGATGATGCGCATGGCGGGGATCGAGATGTATGGCCAGACGTTGAACAGCGCGAAAAGAAGTGTGCCCCACAGCACGACGACGAAGGCCAGCAGGCCGGCGCGATCGCGAGCGTGCATTTTGTCGATACGCTGATCGAGGCTGAGTTCGCCGGTTCGACTAGTGATTGTTGCTTCCATTTGTTCTCCTCCGGACGGCCATTTTCGGCTTCGTTGCGACTTTGCGGATGGGAAAATTAATTTCCCTATAGGAATATCCGGCAATGTTAATTTCGTGTCAAGGGCGCAAGGCCGGGAACGCGGTTCCGGCTGTCGTCCCGCGAAAATGCATCCGGATCATCGAAAGCGAGTGCGCGCTCTACGTCCGCTTTGGCCGATTGGAAATTATTGGAAGTTGCCTTGCCGCCCTGGATGCCTCACAAGGAAACGGCTCTCAACGCCGAGATCCGGCGATCGTCGTCGCAATGGACCGCGATCAACTGACTTGCCCGGTACCCACGAAATCTGGCTTCGTCGCGCGATGTCGGTCCGGCCGGGCGAACAGCCATGGTGCCGAGCCGGCGCAACCGCTACGAAGGATTCGAGCCTGTCCGTTATCCCTTGAAGGGATCGGATGATGGGCCAGGCGCGTTCGGGAGGTGAGGATCGCCGGCCGCTGCTTTTCGCATCCCCCATTCGCCAAGATCGTTGACCAGCATCAATGCGACACGGCGGAACGCGGCGCGCATCTTATCGACAGGCGGGCCTGAAAGCTGCATGTCGGCGATCGCTTGCTCCATGAGCGCCAGCCAGTCCTCGGCGTCGGCTGCCGAGATCGGCACATGGGCGTGCATGCGACGAACATCCATGTGCCCGTGCTTTTCCAGATAGTGGCGACGCCGCCCAGAAAACCGCACAGGAAGTTGAACTGTTCCTCGCGGGCGTGGTCGACGCCATGTCCGCGAAAATGCAGTCGCAACAACGACTTCCCTCGTGGATGGGTCTCGATCAGATCATAGAAGGAATTGACCAGACCGCGCAGCACCGTCTCGCCGCCGATCCGCGCGAGAAGGCTGTCCCTTGCGAGTGGTTCCATATCGGGTCAGGACTGTGGGCGAGTCTTCTTGGGATCATAGTGCGACAACGGCACGATCGTCGCCGGCAGCCGCTTCTGGTGGCCGTCGAGCTTGCCGATCTCGACCTGCGTGCCGACTTCGGCATGGGCGATGTCGATGCGCGCCAGGGCGATGTTCTTGCCGAGGATCGGCGAACGCGTCGACGACGTGACCTCGCCGATCTGCGCGCGCCCGAGATGGATGCAGTCGCCATGACCGACCGCGACGGCCCCGTCGATGTCCAGCCCAACCATCTTGCGCGACGGGTGCTCCTTGCGCCGGATCAGCGCGTCGCGCCCGATGAAGTCGTCGGCCTTGGTCTTGAGCGGCACGGTGAAGCCGATGCCCGCCTCGAACGGGTCCGTCTGATCGGAGAAGTCATAGCCGGCGAAGATCAATCCCGCCTCGATCCGCACCATGTCGAGGGCAGCCAGGCCCATGGGCGTCAATCCGTGCGCCGGCCCCTCGGCCCAGATCGCGTCGAAGATCTCGCCCGCGTGCTTGGGGTGGCACCACACCTCGTAGCCGAGCTCGCCCGTGTAACCGGTGCGCGACACGACGACAGGTGGCCCCTGGTCGTCGCCAATGCGGCCGATGGTGAAGCGGAACCAACCAAGTTCCGACATCGACGGCTGATGCGGCGGCGTCCAGATTACCTTCTTCAGCAGCTCGCGGCTCTCCGGGCCCTGCACGGCAATGTTGTGCAATTGGTCTGTCGAGCTGCGGACAAGGACTTTGAGGCCAAGCTTTTCCGCTTGTTCGCGCAGCCATATACCTGAGTATTCGTCGCCGCCGATCCAGCGGAAATTGTCCTGGCCGAGCCGGAACAATGTGCCGTCGTCAATCATGCCGCCGTGGGGATAGCACATGGCGGTGTAGACGATCTGGCCGATCGCCAGCTTCTTCACGTCACGCGTCAGCGTGTACTGCAGCAACGCTTCCGAATCCGGTCCCGTCACCTCGAACTTGCGCAGGGCGGAAAGGTCCATCAGAACCGACTTCTGCCGGCAGGCCCAGTATTCCTCGATCGGCCCGGCTTCTGCGTAACTGTTGGCCAGCCAGTAGCCGCGATATTCGACGAAGTTGCGGGTCAGTTTGGAAAGGCGGTCGTGAAACCCGGTTTCCTTGGTCATCTTTGGCTCCGAATCGGGAGTGGCGCGGATCGCCACCGCGCGTTGGAATTTCTCGGCCCCTGAATAGGTGCGCACATGGATGTCGGTCGGATTCCACCCGTTCGCTGCCGTCGTGTCGTCGGGGCAGGCGGAATTGACACAGACGAGATCAGTCAACGCGCGCAGGAGCACATAGTCACCGGGCCGCGACCACGGCTCGTCGGCATACATGACGCCGTGCGCGTCGACCCCGGTATTGAAGAAGAAGTTGGCCGCCATCCAGCCGCCGCGCGCGCCGACGCCATATGGGCTGAGCGCCTTGTTGAAGTTTTCGGTGCAATTGACATGACCCGGATAGCCGATGTCGTCATAGTACTTGGCGTAGCACGCCAGTGAGAAGGCGTCGTGCCGGCCGCAAGTGTCCTGAACCACCTCGACCAGCGGCAGGAAATCCTGATCGTAGTACTTGGAATGCAGGCCGGGCAGCGGGTAGGCGTGTCCCATCGCGCTGCGCGTGGCGGTGACATCGAGCGCGCGCTCCTGTCCCTTGTCCAGCTTGCGCGCCGAAAAGCACTGGAAATCGGTGCACTGGCGTCCGTCGACATCAAGTATCTGGATGTAGTCGCCAGCCTTGACGAAATAGGCCTCCGCCGTCGACGAGTGCACACGAAGGTCGAGGACCGGGTCGGCAAGCGGGTCTGGCAGATCCCGGGAGGTTTCACGGGCGCGTATGGTCGCGCGCCGCACAAGAACGGTAAGCGGCGTCGCGGTCTCCTGGCCGTCCGGCGCCATGTCGGTTCCTGGCGCGGCGACGATTAGCCAACCGGCGCGCTGGGCCGTCAGCGTGACATCGGTCTTCGGCGGGGTCGTGGCGTCGAAAAAGCGAATCCCGCCCGCCGCGGCGAGGTCGATGCCACGAGCCTCGAGCCCGTTGCGCAGCTGTTGCAGGCTGCGGTCCCCGGTGGTCAGCAGCGCCTTCAAGCCCGCGGCGTCCGAGTTCGAGCCGTGGCCGACGATCCCGGCGTCAATGCGCCCCGAAGCGTCGGCCGCGACGACTTCGCAAATTTGACCGCCTTCGTCATTCGTCACAGCGATGCCGTCACCCGCGGCGATTTCGATCAGCATCGCGCCCGCGCCTCCGACGATGTAGCGCTCGGTACCGGCGGGAAAGGTCAACCCCGGGGGAAGGATGATGCGGCTCGGCTGCGGCGGACCGCCGCGCACAGGAGGATAAATCGTGTTCAGCATCGGCACCTCCGGCGCTCGAAGCGCTTCCGCGCCTCAATTCGACTTCGATCCTACAGCGACCCCGCGCCACCGCGCGACCGTGTGCGCCGGGTGGCGACGCCCCTGCGACAACGTCGGACGACGCCTTCGGCCCGTGTGATCCGATAGCACTTATGCAGTTGAACCCGCTCGTGAGCCGTCGCTGAACCGCAAGCCAAGCTGCTTAGGAACTTCGTTGGGAGCCGCGGCTTTTCTCGCTTGCAAACAGGCCGACCGCCATTGCGCGGTTACGGACATCGAGTTTGTCGTACAGGTTCTTCAGATGGTATTTCACCGTGTTTTCCGAGATGCCGGTTCGGGTGGCGATCTGAAGGTTGGTCCAGCCGTCGGCGAGAACGGTGAGAAGCTCCCGCTCACGCGGCGTGAGTCGCGAAAGCGGCGATTCATTGATCTTCGAAACGTCGACATAAGGCACACAGATGCGGCCGTGGGCGACGGCTATCAGCGTTTCGAACAGAATGCAGGGATCTTCAAACTGATAGCAGAACCCCTGAACGCCAAGGTGCACGCATTGTTTCAGGATAGCCACGTCGTGATCGTTGGAGAAAATGACGATGCGCGCGCAAAGCTTTCGCCGTTGCAACTCCGACAGCACCATGCCGCCGTCCATGTCAGAGAGCTTCCAGCCCAGCACCGCGATATCGAATGCCGGCTGGCCTTGCGCTATCGAATCCAGGAACGCTTCGCCGGTCTGAACGCTACCGACCATCTCGAACCGGCTGTCGCGGCGGATCATGTCGCCAAGCGCGGCAACGACCAGCGGGTTGCGTTCGCCGACAAGCACCTTGAAAGTGCCATTGCCATGCACCGGGCCGACGTTGATTTCCGAACCCGACGGTTCCCCGTCCCACACGCTGTCCATCTCGCTTGCCAACTGTCCCGACACGGCGTTTTCAATCGTAGATCGGGAACCGGCGAAGCAGCGCGGCGACCTCCTCGCGCACGCCTGCCTCGACCTCGTCATTGCCTTCTTCGCCATTCGCCGACAGGCCGTCGATCACCCTCATCGTCAGTTGCCCCACCAGGCGGAACTCGTCGGCGAGGAAGCCGCGCGTGGTGCAGGCAGGCGTGCCCAAGCGAACGCCCGAGGTGACTGCCGGTCCCTGCGGATCGAACGGAATGCCATTCTTGTTGCAGGTGATATGGGCGCGGCCAAGTGCTGCCTCTACGGCTTTGCCGGTCAAATTCTTGCGCCTGAGATCGACAAGCATGAGGTGGGTATCGGTTCCCCCCGACACGATATCGACGCCACCCGATACCAATGTATCGGCCAATTCCTTCGCATTGGCCACGACGTTGGCAGCGTAGGTGCGGAACTGCGGGGTCAACGCTTCGCCGAAAGCGACTGCCTTGGCGGCAATGACATGCATCAGCGGACCGCCCTGCAGGCCCGGGAATACCGACGAACTGACCTTCTTGCCGATGTCCTCGTCGTTGGAGAGCACCATGCCCCCGCGCGGACCGCGCAGCGTCTTGTGCGTCGTGGTCGTCACCACATGCGCATGCGGCAAGGGACTGGGGTGCACGCCGCCGGCGACGAGGCCGGCAAAATGCGCCATGTCGACGAATAGTTTTGCATCGACCTCGTCGCAAATGGCGCGAAACGCCGCAAAGTCGATGACGCGCGGATAGGCTGAACCGCCGGCAAGGATTACTTTCGGCCGATGCTTGCGTGCCAGGTCGCGAACCTCGTCGAGATCGATCCGCTGGTCCTGCTGGCGCACCCCGTAGGAGACGACGTTGAACCATTTGCCCGATTGGTTGACCGGCGAACCGTGGGTGAGATGTCCCCCGGCAGCCAGGTTCAGCCCCATGAACGTATCCCCAGGCTGCATCAGCGCCATGAACACCGACTGGTTTGCCTGGCTGCCTGAATGTGGCTGGACATTCGCATAGCGGCAGTCGAACAGGCTCTTCGCCCGCTCGCGCGCCAGATCCTCGACCTCATCGACGTACTGGCACCCGCCATAGTAGCGGCGGCCCGGGTAGCCTTCGGCATATTTGTTGGTAAGCACGGAACCCTGCGCTTCGAGCACCGCCTTGGAGACGATGTTTTCCGAGGCGATCAATTCGATCTCGTCGCGCTGCCGGTGAAGTTCGCGCCGCATTGCATCACTGACGGCCACGTCGCTTTGAGCCACGCCCGTGCGAAAGAATTGACCCAGCCCATTGACGTCTGGCCGTGTTGGAATGTTCATGTCGTCCTCCCTCTGCGTGTCGCTCTCGGCGTTATCCGGTCCAGCCAAGTCCGGCAGAAATGCAATTGATCGACAGCAGGAGCGCGTTGACGGCTCGCTGCGAGCCCGACGCGGCCTTGGCGCGCTCGCGTACCTCCTGCAAAAGTGTCACCTGCAAGGTGTGGATGCTGTCCATTTCTGGCCTGATGCGGTCGAAATTGCGCTTGAACGCTGGAAAGCGCAGCGAAAAATCGGTGCCGCCGGCGATGCCGGTGATCATTCGGCTCGTCAAAGCGTATTCGGCGGCAATCTTGCGGTAGATGCGTTCGCCGACTTCGCGATCGTTGACCAGTCCCGCATATTGGCGGCCGATCTCCATATCCGCCTGGTAAAGGGTCTTGTCGACCTCATCGATCACGAGGCGGAAGAAGCGCGAGCGCTCGAACATCTGCCGCAGCAGATCGCGGCCCGGCTCTCCCCGAACGGTCACGAATGCATTGATGGCGCTTCCGATGCCATACCAGCCGGTCAGCAGGTGGCGGTTCTGGCTCCAGGCGAACACCCAGGGGATCGCCCGCAGATCAGCGATGTCGCGCGCGCCGAAACGACGGGCCGGACGAGAGCCGATCTTCAACAATGCCAGCTCTTCGACCGGGCTCGCCTGGTTGAAATAATCGATGAAGCCGGGCTCGCCGATCAGCCCGGCATAGGCCGCCTGCGACATGCCGGTAAGCGCTTCGAGCGCCTCATCGAATTCCGGGTTGTCCCGCAGTTCGGCTTCATTCGACGATTTCAGGCTATGCGCAAACACGCTGGCGGCAAGGATTTCCAGCTGGTGCAGCCCGGTGCCGCGGTTCGCGAATTTCGAGGAGACGACCTCCCCCTGTTCGGTCACGCGCATCGCACCGGCGACGGTGCCAGCCGGCTGCGCCGCGATGGCCCGACCCGTCGGCGCCCCGCCGCGACTGACCGAGCCGCCACGTCCATGGAAGAAACGGATGCCAATGCCTCTTTTGGCGCCAAGGGCAGCCAGACGCTTTTGTGCCTTGTTCAGTTCCCAATTGGCCGCCAGGAAACCGCCATCCTTGTTGGAATCGGAATAGCCCAGCATGATTTCCTGCCGGTTGCCGAACTCGCGGATGGAGCGACGAACGATCGACACTTCTATCAATTGATCGAGAATGGCCGGCGCGGCACGCAGGTCGGCGATCGTTTCGAACAGCGGGACCACCTTGAGATTGATGGTGCCGCTGCCATCGGTTGCCGTCGCCAAGCCGCAAAATTGCGCGAGCGCATAGACAGAAAGAATGTCGTCCGCCGAGCGGGTCATGCTGAGAATGAACGCCCCAACGGCGCCACTTCGCTCGGCCGCGGCGTTGCGGACCACAGTCATGAGATCGATCAGTTCGCGAGCTTCCTCCGACAGGCGCTCAAGGTCGATTTTCGGCTGGTCGCCGCTACGCAGGATCTCGCGGATGCATTGCGACCATTTCGCCGTATCAGGCTGCGGTGCCTGCGCGACGGGCTTGGTGGCGGCAAAGAGTTCGGCCAGGACGCGGTTCACCACGGTGGAATTCTGGCGAATGTCGAGCGCAACGGTGCTGAAGCCGAAGCTTTCGGCCTGCCTAAGGACGGGCCGAACGAGGCGGCGCGCCGCTGTGCGGGCGCCAACCTGTTCGAGCGCCTTCTCCAGGCAGCGCAGGTCGGCGATGAAGGACTGAGCGTTCGGGTAGGGGACGCCCTCCCCCTTGCCGACAATCGACCCCAGTCGCGCGAGCAGAGCTGCCGCGAACTGGCGAAACGGCTCGTTCGGGTTTCGCGCCGGTATCTCCGCGGCAGCGCCACTGGCCAGCAGCGCACGGTCAAGGGCCTGCTGGAAGGGTTTCGGAATGTCCACGACATTGGCGCTGACACTGAGGACGGTGGCCATCCGGCGAAGCTGACGAATGTGCCAGTTGACAGCTGCCTTGCGGTTTTCCGACAGCGCAAAGGCCGTCGTGCGCGCCGTAACGTTGGGATTGCCGTCGCGATCGCCGCCGATCCAGGACGCAAAGCGCATGAATGACGGGACCTTCAGCTCGTAGTTCGGGAAATGGCGCCGCAGGGCCACCTCGACCGTCTCATAGAGTATGGGGGTGGCTTCGAAGATGACCTCGCGGAAGAAATGCAGACCCCAGGCGATCTCGCGCTCGACCGATGGACGCTCGATCCTGAGCTCGCCTGTCGCCCACAACAGCTCGATTTCGCCACGCAGGTCGTCAACGAGCAGGTCGCGCTCACGCGGCGCCCAACGCTGCTGCTCGATCTCGGTCAACTTGCGATAGATGCGGCGATGGATCTCCAGCACGGTGACGCGCTTGGCTTCCGTCGGGTGGGCGGTCATGGTCGGGCCGACGCACAGCCCATCCATCACCTCCTGCACCATTTCGGCCGAATAGCCACGAGCAGCGGCCTCGGCAGCCACGTTGGCGAATGAGCCAACGACGTCGTCGGCGCTTCCAGCCTGCTCCAGCTCGCGACGCGAGCGTATCGCCAGCAACTCGTTTGAAATCGTCAGCAGCTGAAACCAGATCCCGGTCGCCTGCAACGCGGGAATGCGATACCGCTCCTCCAGCGCGCCCATGCTGCCTTGTCCGGTCAGAAGTGCTGCAACTTCGGGCTCGCGCTCCTTCACCACCGACACAAGCAGCCGCAGGAGCAGACTGCGCACATCCTCGCGAAAACTGACAGGGCGGCCCTCCTCCGGCGCAACGGCGCGGGCTTGGACCAGGCTGTCGCTGCTTAGCATCCGTCCGATGTCCTCAACGAGCATGGCTGAACTCCTAAATTCCTACCATGAATTTTTTTTTCATACTAGTGGATATTGGAATGTGTCAGCAGACACCGTTTTCTTTGCATTTGAAAACGCCCGGATGGGTAAAATCCCCGTTCGTTCGGGTGGTGGAATGATTGGCCTTACGGGTATCCGGAGCACCGGGCTGCCGGGCCTTCGCATCCCCTTGGGGGCAACCCGCACAAAACGGCTTGACGGCAATGCCGATTGCGGACAAGCTTTATTATAAGGAAAAAAACAAGCCTGACAGTAAACAGGTCGATCGGCAAAGGGAAGCCGGATCGGTGGAACACTCACACTCCGAACAATGGGATACAAGGCTATGAGCGCTGTAACGGACACCTACGCGGAGGCAACCGCGAGGCAGTTGCATAGAACCATTGACTGGCGAGGCGCCTTCTGGGTGGCAAGCGGCGTCCCCGCCCTCGTTCTGTTCTCGATCGGCGGCATCGCCGGGACGACCGGAAAGCTGGCCTTCCTGATCTGGACGGTGTCCATGATCATGGGTTTCATCCAGTCGTTCACCTATGCTGAAATCGCCGGCCTGTTTCCAAACAAGTCCGGCGGCGCGTCGGTCTATGGCGCAACCGCCTGGCTGCGGTACTCGAAATTCATCGCGCCGCTGTCGGTTTGGTGCAACTGGTTTGCCTGGTCGCCGGTGCTGTCGCTCGGCTGCTCGATCGCCGCGGCCTACATCCTCAATGCCCTGGCGCCGATACCGGTCTTCAGCGAGACCTCGCCGGAGGTGGTCGCCTACATCGCGGCGCATGCAGGAACCGCGCCCGCCGACGCCATCACCGCGGTGACGGCAGCGGCGGCGCCGGCTATCCGCAACTGGACATTGTTCGGCCACACGCTTGGGCCTGTCAGCTTCTCGCTCAACGCAACCTTCTTCATCGGCGCGGTGCTGATGCTGATCATCTTCGCCATCCAGCATCGCGGCATCCTGGGCACTGCCAGCGTGCAGAAATATATCGGCCTGCTCGTCATCATCCCGATGCTGATCGTCGGCGTCGTGCCGATCTTCACCGGCCAGATCGACTGGGCGAATTTCTCGCCTCTGGTCCCGCTGGCCGCCGCCTACGCGCCCGACCCGGGCTCATGGAACGTCGCCGGATGGACGCTGGCACTCGGCGGCATGTTCATCGCGGCATGGTCGACCTATGGCTTCGAGACCGCCGTCTGCTACACGTCGGAGTTCAAGAATCCCGGCACCGACACCTTCAAGGCGATCTTCTATTCCGGCCTGCTCTGCATGCTTCTGTTCATCCTTGTGCCCTTCACCTTCCAGGGCGTGCTTGGCCTCAACGGCATGCTGGCGACGCCGATCGTCGACGGCTCGGGCGTTGCGGACGCGCTGGCCGGCATGGTCGGCGGCGGCAGGATGATCCATAGCCTGCTTGTGATGCTGATGATCCTGGCGCTGGTGCTCTGCATCATGACGGCGATGGCCGGCTCCTCGCGCACCCTCTACCAGGGCTCGGTCGATGGCTGGCTGCCGCGCTATCTAAGCCACGTCAACGAGCACGGCGCGCCGACACGGGCGATGTGGACCGACCTCTGCTTCAACCTGATCGTGCTGGCCATCGCCTCGGCCGACGCAACGAGCTTCTTCTTCATCCTCGCCGTGTCGAACTGCGGCTATATCATCTTCAACTTCCTCAACCTCAACTCCGGCTGGATCCACCGCATCGACAACGGTCACATCGCGCGGCCCTGGAAGGCGCCGACCTGGCTGCTGGCGACCGGAGCGATCTTCGCCTATGTCAACGCCATATTCATGGGCGCCGGCGCAAGGTGTGGAACCCAATGGCGCTGTGGGCCGGGCTGATCACCGCGGCGCTGATTATCCCGGTGTTCTGCTTCCGTCACTATATCCAGGATGGCGGCAAGTTCCCGGACCACATGCTGGACGATCTTGGCATGAAGTCCGCCGATCTCACGATCCGGAAGGCCGGCATCTTGCCGTATGCGACACTCGTGGCGGGCCTGATCGTGGTGCTGATCGCCAACTGGATCTTCGTGCTGTGAGCGGCATCGACCCAGCCATGTGCTGAACCGATAATTTCGCTCCTCCCGGACCGCGTTTGCCCTGAACCGCGGTAGTCTGGCCACCGCCCTGCCCGCGCAGGCGGTGGCTTCTTTTTCATCGCCTGATCGGCGTTCCGATCAGGCGATCTGCCGCGCCATATTGACGAACATCCACGCTCGGATAGACTTGCACTATGTGCAACTTTGTTTCTCTATGGTAAAATCAGACGCAAATCGGAGATGCCTGATGGCGGCCCTCCCGGGACCTGCATTGCGCATCTTCGCGATCGTTCCTGCCCAAGGATTGGAGATGATGCCGATGAAACTGCCCGCCCTGCATGACGGACACTCGCCCATAACACTGCAGCAAGCCTTCCATGAGGCTCTGGAGGCGATCGAAACCAGCCCTGACACTATCCATCGGCACCGCATTTCGGTGGAAGGCCAGAGCTTTCCGGTAACCGAGGTTGTCGCGGCGATGCTCGATTGCACCGATCTCGTGCCGATGCGCACGTCCGACGTTCTGGCCGTGCTGGCGCGCCGGTTGGACGCCCCGGCACCCACGGGCAGAGCCCATGCCTATAGCGACTGGGCGGGGCTGGTTCAGCGCTATTGCCAGACAACGGTCCCGCCGGTCGAGTGGCAGGAAGGTCTTGCGTAGCGCTCGGCGATTTCGGGGTTGCGGGGTACAGATTCTATCTTTCTCTACATGAAATATTTTTTCCTTGCAGTTGACTTGCTGCCCAAATGGTTGCAAGCTTTTCCGACTTGATTTTTGGAGGTCGGATGGCGAGGCGTCGCCATGACGTACCGCCGGCATTCACTCCCAGGAACGGAGAGAGGCAATGGCTGACGTAATCGACGGCAAAGCTGTAGCCGCCGATGTGATCGCAAAGGTCACCAGCGCGAGCAGCGACCTGGCTGCTTCCAAGAATGTAACGCCCGGTCTTGCGGTCGTCATCGTCGGGGAGGATCCGGCAAGCCAGGTCTATGTGGCCGCGAAATCGCGGACAGCGAAGGAATGCGGCTTCAATTCGCTGCAACATACGCTGCCCGCGGACACCAGCGAAGCTTACCTGATCGATCTGATCGAAGTGCTGAATCGGGATCGGGCGGTCCATGGCATTCTCGTCCAGCTGCCGCTTCCAGGTCACATCGATGCGGGCAAGGTCATCCAGCGATTGCCCCGGAAAAGGACGTCGACGGCTTCCACTTCGTCAATGTCGGCAAGCTTGGCACCGGCGAGCTCGACACGGCTTTCGTACCCTGCACGCCGGCCGGCTCGATGTTGTTGATCGAGCGCGTGCACGGCAAGGACCTTTCCGGTCTCAATGCAGTCGTCGTCGGCCGCTCCAACATCGTTGGCAAGCCGATGGCCAATCTTCTGCTTGCCGCAAACGCCACCGTCACCGTTGCTCACAGCCGGACCAAGAATCTGCCGGAGCTTTGTCGTGGTGCCGACATCCTCGTGGCGGCGGTGGGCCGGCCGGAAATGATCAAGGGTGAGTGGGTGAGGCCTGGGACCACTGTGATCGATGTGGGCATCAACCGCATCGCCGCGCCGGAGAAGGGCAACGGCAAGAACCGCCTGGTCGGCGACGTCGCCTATGCCGAGGCGGTGGACCACGCCGGCGCGATAACGCCCGTCCCCGGCGGCGTAGGCCCGATGACCATCGCGTTGTTGATGGCCAACACGCTGACATCAGCCTATCTCGCCAGCAACCTGCCGAGGCCGCAGTTCTAGAACCACAGCATACATTCCCGACAACCCGATCTTCGAGGCAAACACCATGGCCGAATTCAAAACCGACATTGAGATAGCTCGAGCAGCCAAGAAGAAACCGATCCAGGAGATCGGCGCCAAGATCGGCATCCCGTACGAGCATCTTTTGCCCTATGGCCACGACAAGGCGAAGGTCTCGGCCGAGTTCATCAAGTCGGTGAAGTCCAACAAGGACGGCAAGCTGATCCTGGTCACCGCCATCAACCCGACGCCGGCCGGCGAAGGCAAGACGACCACAACGGTCGGCCTCGGCGATGGTTTGAACCGCATCGGCAAGAAGGCGATCGTGTGCATCCGCGAAGCCTCGCTCGGCCCGAATTTCGGCATGAAGGGCGGCGCGGCCGGCGGCGGCTTGGCCCAGGTGGTGCCGATGGACGACATGAACCTCCACTTCACCGGCGACTTCCACGCCATCACCACCGCCCACAACCTGCTTTCGGCGCTGATCGACAACCACATCTACTGGGGCAACGAGCTCGGCATCGACATCCGCCGCGTTGCCTGGCGTCGCGTCATGGACATGAACGACCGGGCGCTGCGCGATATCATCTGCTCGCTGGGCGGCGTCGCCAACGGCTTTCCGCGCGAAGCCGGCTTCGACATCACCGTCGCTTCCGAAGTGATGGCGATCCTGTGCCTGGCCACCGACCTCAAGGATCTCGAGAAGCGCCTCGGCGACATCATCGTCGCCTACCGCCGCGACAAGTCACCGGTCTATGCCCGCGACCTCAAGGCCGACGGCGCCATGGCGGTGCTGTTGAAGGACGCCATCCAGCCCAACCTGGTGCAGACGCTGGAGAACAACCCG
>NZ_LPWA01000118.1 GCF_001510895.1 Mesorhizobium loti
GAGAGGTGAGAGCGCCGGCGTTGACACCTAGACAGGAGCGCTGCGCCGCCCCTCATCCGCCTGCCGGCACCTTCTCCCCGTATAGTGACGGGGAGAAGGGAACACTCTGGCAACGCTGCCTTTCTTCGGTTAGCTTCCGAAAATTCCTTGGCGGAGGATGAACCTTTTTGGACCGATCAGCGACAGAGCCACGAGGAGCCAGGCGGCTCGACCGGCCATGAATGCGGCGACCGAAACCGATCGCGCGCTTGTAGACCGGGTCGCGAAGGGCGACCGGGCCGCCGTGCGGCTCCTGTTCATGCGTCATCACGCGCGGATCTACCGCTTCGTGGCGCGCCAGACGGGATCGGAAATGATGGCCGACGATATCACCAACGAGGTCTTTCTCGAGCTGTGGCGGCAGGCGCCGGGCTTCGAAGGCCGCTCCGAAGTCTCGACATGGCTGCTCGGCATCGCCCGCTTCAAGGCGCTGTCCTTGCTGCGCAAGAAGAAAGAGGACTGGATCGACGACGACGCGGCGGCGCAGGTCCCTGACAGCGCCGATACGCCGGAAGTCGTCACCATGAAGGAGGACAAGGCCGCCGCCTTGCGCCGCTTCGTCGATGCCTTGCCGGAAGAACATCGCACGGTGATCGACCTTGCCTATTACCACGGCCAATCGGTGACCGAGATTGGCGAGGTGCTCAACATCCCGGTTGCGACCGTCAAGACCAGGATGTTTTACGCCCGCAAGAAGCTAGGCGAGGCGCTCAAGGCCGCCGGGTACGACAGGGGGTGGCCATGAGCGCCGCTGAAAAGATGTCGCGCCGCGACGAGATGGAGACGCTGTTGCCGTTCTACCTGAACGGCTCGCTGGAAGGCGCCGAGCTCGAGGCCGTCGAGGAATGGCTGGCCTCCGATCCGGCAGCGCTTGCAGCGCTTGGCGAAGCGGAGGCTGAATTCTCCGGCACCGCCGCCGCCAACGAGGCGATCCGCCCGCCGGCCGATGCGCTCTCCCGCTTCGCCAGGGCGCTCGACGCCGAGGCCGGGCCGATGCGCGCGCCCGCCGGTCAATCGTGGCTGGCCAAGGTCTTCGGCCGGGTGACGGCGATGCCCGCCGGCGTCGCCTGGGCGGCGGCCGCGGCCTTGCTGGCGCTGGTCGTGGTGCAGTCTTTCGAGCAGCCGGGCGGCAAGGGCAGTGATTTCGAGGTGGCCGGTGCGCAGGACGATCTGGCAAAACTGCCCTTCGCCCTGGTCAAGTTCAAGCCCGATGCCAAGATGTCGGACATCGCCGCCTTCCTCGGTCAAAACGGGTTGAAGATCGCCGGCGGGCCGACCGCCGACGGCGTCTTCCACCTGACCATCCCGGTAAGCACCGCCGCCGACTACGACAAGCTCGTCGGCCTTGTTGCCGCCCAGCCTTTCGCGGAGGCTGTGGTGCAGGGAAGGAAACCGGTCGATGGCGGCTAAGAGGGTCGTTCTTCATGCGGCACTCCTGGCGGCGGCATTTGTCGCCGCGCCTGCCTTCGCGCAGACCAATGATCCCAATCTTTCGCAGAAACAGGTCGACTGCCTGAACCGTACGACCGCAGCGGGCGCCGACTGCGACAAGAACGGCGGCGGCGC
Source organism: Mesorhizobium loti (assembly GCF_001510895.1). Classification (GTDB taxonomy): domain Bacteria; phylum Pseudomonadota; class Alphaproteobacteria; order Rhizobiales; family Rhizobiaceae; genus Mesorhizobium; species Mesorhizobium loti_A. Next base: position 1,606 of record NZ_LPWA01000118.1, read on the forward strand.
CAAGGCTGGCGGCGACAAGTCCGGTATTGGCACCGATGCCGCCGCCGCCGTGTTCATGCCGGCGCTGATTGTCGACCTGTTCCCGAACCCGCCGGCCAGTGCTGCGCCGGCAAACCCGTCGAACGGAGGGGCGCAGACAAGCGGCCCGACGAACACGCCCCCACCCGCGCCCGCGCCGAGCGGCCCTGTCACGCCACCTACCGGGCTCAATGTCACCGCGCCGCCGCGCGCGGTCAGCGGCGAGTTCGTGCCCGACGAAGTGCTGGTGACGGTGAACGGCGATGCCGGCGCCGTGCAGCAGATCGCCAATTCCTTCGGCCTGCAGGTGCGCTCGCAGCGCCAGTCGCGGCTGCTCGGCACCACGCTGGTGCGTTACGGCATTCCCGACGGACGACCGGTCGGCGTGGTGCTGGCGCAGCTTGCCGCCGACGGCCGCACGCAGCGCCGCGAGCCCAACCACATCTATTCGCTGCAGCAGGCGGCCGGCATCGTGAACTACGCCTTCGAGCGCATCGCGCTCGATGCCAAAAACGCGAGCGGCGAGAATGTGCGCGTCGCCGTCATCGACACCGGCATCGACGACACCAACCCGGCGCTGAAGGGCGTCATTGCCGACCAGTTCGACGCCATGCCGAACGTGCCGATCGAGAAGCGCGACCACGGCACCTCGATCGACGGGCTGATCGCCGGCGTCGGCGCGCTGGAAGGCATGGCGCCCGGCGCCAGGATTTTTCACGCGCGCGCGTTCGAAGGCGGCAAGTCGACCATGGACGTCATCCTGTCGGCGCTCGACTGGGCTGCCGAACAGGATGTGCGCATCATCAATATGAGCTTCGTCGGCCCGAAGAACGACCTGCTCGGCACCGCCTGCCGCAATGCGCGCGCGCTCGGCATGGTGCTGGTCGCCGCCGCGGGCAACAACGGGCCGAAGGCGCCCTACGGCTATCCGGCGGCCTTCGACGGCGTCATCGCGGTGACCGCCACCGATGCCAAGGACGGACTGATGCCGCAGGCCAATCGCGGCCCTTACGTCTTCATCTCGGCGCCGGGCGTCGAAATGGTGGCGCCGAGCGGCGCCGGCTCCGACATGGTGACCGGCACCTCGTTCGCCGCCGCGATCGTGTCCGGCGCGATCGCCAACCTGATCCATGCCGCGCCCGACCGCTCGCCCGACGACATCGAGAAGGCGCTCGCCGCCACAGCCAAGGATCTCGGCCCGAAGGGGCGGGACAATGATTTCGGCTATGGGCTGCTAGATATCAAGGCGGCTGCGGCGGCGAAGGAATAAGCTCCCCAATACCTGTGAAGTTGGCGGGACAGCACCCCCTCTGGCCTACCGGCCATCTCCCCCGCAAGGGGGAGATTGGACGTCACCTCGATTTTCGCCAATCTCCTGCGTCGAAGGCATGGCGCCAGCGCCGGAGCTGCCGATCTCCCCCCTTGCGGGGGAGATGTCCGGCAGGACAGAGGGGGGTGTGAAGGAACTCGACGGGAATGCTGTACTCTCGAGCTCTCGCCTATCGGGCACGCTACCTACGCCGGCGCCCCAGCAACCGACCCCCTCACTACCAAATCCACCGGCCAGACCTCGCCGCGGGCCCCCTCCTCCAGCCCTGAGATACGCGCGGCCAGGCGCTCGGCGACGCGGGCGCCGGCGAGCCGGATCGAGGAGCGCGTCGTCGACAGCGGCACCGGGAAATTCTCCGGCCGCAGCCAGGGGAAGACGTCGTCATGGGCGATCAGCGACAGGTCGCCCGGGATGGTGAGGCCAAGGTCGCGTACGGCGCGAACCACGCCGAGCGCCATGATCAGGCTGGAGCAGACGATCGCCGTCGGCGCCTCGCTCTCTTCGAGCAGGCGGCGGGCGGCGCGATAACCGTTTTCCTCGGTCATGGTCAGCGAGCAGATGTGGCGCTCGCCAAGCGTCAGGCCGCTGGCAGCCAGCGCCCGGCGCACGCCGCGCTCGCGGTGGATGGCGAAGGTCTCGCGGTCGTCGCCGTTGATCAGCGCCAGCCGCTGGTGGCCAAGCTGGACGAGCAGACGAGCCGCCTCGTGGAAGGCGCCCTCATTGTCGATGTCGAGATAGGGATAGTCGAAATCGAAACCCTCGCTGCGGCCGTGGACGATGAAAGGGATGCCCAGCGTGTTGACCAGCGCCAGCCGACGGTCGGCGGGCCGCGGCGAAGAAATGTAGACAGCGTCGACCTGCCGGTTGGCGACGATGCGCCGGTAGGTCGTCTCCTGGTCGTCGGCGTCGGCCGGCGAGAGCACGAGGTCGAGCTCGTGCGAGCGGGCATAGTCGCCGAGGCCGGAGAGAAACTCGACGAAATGCGGATCGATGTCGACGGCGTTGCCGGTCGGCAGCACATAACCGATCATGCCCGACTTGCCGGTCGCCAGTCGCCGCGCGCTGGGATTGGGCCGATAGCCATGGCGCTTGGCGGCATCCATCACGCGGCGTCGCGTCTCCTCGTTGACCTCCGGATAGCCGTTCAGCGCCCGGCTCACCGTGGTCTGCGAAAGCGACAGCATGTGCGACAGTTGCTTGAGGTTCATCGGAGGCCCTCCAGCCTCAAAGCGCTTTAAATTTGAATCGATCCGATGATTGCTGGCACCGTCGCCAGACAGGGTCACCTTAGTGGCGGCTCAAGCCAGTTTGAAGCAAAAATTGCTGCTGCAGCGCCAAAAAAGCATGCTGCAGCGCACTTTCTAGCTAATTGGGCAGAAATTTAAATCGATTAGTACTGCAACCCTCTTGACTTTCGATCAATTCAATGGCGAGATCAAAAACCAAAGCGCTTTGGAAGACTCTCGGAAAGGTTGCGATTGCCTTCTCGCTGAGTCACAGTTCCGCGGGCGCTGGCGGACGGGATGGAGGTTTCGTCCGAACTCATTGTGACCACTGGGAGGAATTTGCGATGAAGAAGATACTTCTCTTGGGCGCCGCTTTCGCTGCGCTCGCCTTTAGCCTGCCGGCGCATGCCGAACTGAAGTTCAAGCCGGGCGAGGATCCGCGCTTCCACTGGGCGAATTACGACGAGCTCAAGAAAGTCGACCTCAAGGGCGAGACTCTGACCATCTTCGGGCCGTGGCGCGGCGAGGACGAGGCGCTTGTCCGTTCGGTGCTCGACTATTTCGGCGAGGCCACCGGCGCGGAGGTCAAATACTCCTCGTCCGAGAACTACGAGCAGCAGATCGTCATCGACACCCAGGCCGGCAGCCCGCCCAACATCGCCGTCCTGCCGCAGCCGGGCCTTATCCAGGACCTCGCTTCCAAAGGCGTTTTGACACCGCTGGGCGAAGACGTCGCCGCCTGGGTCAAGGAGAACTACGCCGCCGGCGACTCCTGGGCCAAGCTCGGCACCTACACAGGCAAGGACGGCAAGTCGGCCTTCTACGCCTTTCCCTACAAGATCGACGTGAAGGGGCTGGTCTGGTACTCGCCCGACAATTTCCAGGAGGCGGGCTACAAGGTGCCCAAGACGCAGGAGGAACTCGCCGACCTGGAGAAGAAGATCATCGCCGACGGCGGCAAGCCTGGTGCATCGGGCTCGGCTCCGGCGGCGCCACCGGCTGGCCGGCGACCGATTGGGTCGAGGACATCATGCTGCGCACACAACCGCCGGAGGTCTACGACAAGTGGGTGAAGAACGAGATCCCGTTCACCGACCCGGCCGTGGTCAACGCCATCGACATCTTCGGCAAGATCGCCACCGACGACAAGATGGTGGACGGCGGCGCCAAGGCAGTCGCGGCGACCGACTTCCGCGACAGCCCGAAAGGCCTCTTCACCGTGCCGCCCAAGTGCTACATGCACCATCAGGCATCGTTCATCCCCTCATTCTTCCCTGAGAATGTGAAGCTCGGCCAGGACGCGGACTTCTTCCCCTACCCGCCTTACGCCTCCAAGCCGGAACTGGGCACGCCGCTGGAAGTGGCCGGAACGCTGGTGATGATCACCAAGGATTCCAAGGCATCGCGCGAATTCATCAAGTTCCTCCAAATGCCGCTCGCGCATGAATTGTGGATGGCGCAGAAGAGCTTCGTCACCCCCTTCAAGGCGGCCAACAAGGACGCCTATGGCAGCGACGCGCTCAAGAAGCAGGGCGAGATCCTGACCGGAGCCACGACGGTGCGCTTCGACGGATCCGATCTGATGCCCGGCAAGATCGGCGCCGGCTCCTTCTGGACCGGCATGATCGATCTCGTCGGCGGCAAGTCCGCCCAGGACGTCGCCACCGACGTCCAAAAGAGCTGGGATGCCATCAAGTAAGCCGCTGGTTGCGGCAGGCAGAAGTCAGACCTTCCTGATCCTCCTACTGGATCCGGGCCACGGCCCGGATCCGACCGGCGGCGCACGCCGGAAGCCTTCGCGTTCCGAATAATGAAATCGGCGCATCCAACAGCCAGGCCTGCCTGGCCGGTCATGCGCAGGGAGAGGGACCCATGGCGGCTCAGATTTTCTCGGCCATATTCGTCATCATCATCGGCGTCGGCGGCTGTGTCGCCTATTTCTGGGGCGCCAACAAACTGCTCGATCTCGTGTTCCCATCGCGCGGGGTCTCCGGCACCGCCGCCGTCGACAACCTGCGCCGGCAGGGGCTGGTCAGGCCGTGGCTGTTCGTCGGCCCGGCGATGATCATCCTCACCATCTATCTGATCTATCCGGTCATCGAGACGCTACGGCTTTCCTTCCTCGACCGGGGCGGCGCGAATTTCGTCGGCCTTGCCAATTATGAGTGGGCGTTCGGCGATCACGATTTCCGCAACTCGATCCTGAACAATGTGCTGTGGCTGGCCGTGGTGCCGGCGGCCTGCACCTTCCTCGGGCTGATCATCGCCGTGCTCACCGACAAGATCTGGTGGGGCACGATCGCCAAGAGCCTGATCTTCCTGCCGCTGGCGATCTCCTTCGTCGGCGCCAGCGTGATCTGGAAATTCATCTATGAGTATCGCGGCGAGGGTCAGGTCCAGATCGGCCTGCTCAACGCCATCATCCAGTATTTCGGCGGCCAGCCGCAGGTGTGGATATCGCTGCCGTTCTGGAACAACTTCTTCCTGATGATCATCCTGATCTGGATCCAGACCGGCTTTGCCATGGTGATCCTGTCCTCGGCGCTGCGCGGCATCCCGGAAGAGACCCTGGAGGCCGCCGTCATCGACGGCGCTAACCCGTTCCAGATCTTCTGGAAGATCATGGTGCCGCAGATCTGGGGCACGATCGCGGTGGTCTGGACCACCATCACCATCCTGGTGCTGAAAGTGTTCGACATCGTGCTGACGATGACCAACGGCCAATGGAACAGCCAGGTGCTGGCCAACCTGATGTTCGACTGGATGTTCCGCGGCGGCGGCGACTTCGGCCGCGGCGCCACGATTGCCATCATCATCATGATCGCCGTCATTCCGATCATGGTCTGGAACATCCGCCAGGCCAACAAAGAGACGGGAGGGCACTGAGATGACCGCCAAGACCGGAAAGTCCTTTGCCGGCCGCTTCGGCGTCCATATCGCGGTGCTCGCCTTCGTGGTGATCTGGACCATCCCCACGCTCGGCATCCTCGTCTCGTCGCTGCGCGACAAGGACCAGATCATCGCCTCGGGCTGGTGGAATTCCTTCGCCAGTTCCAGCCAGACCGGGGCCGGGCGGCTGCCGGCCGCCTCGGCTCAGGTGCAAAAGGACGGCAAATACGTCATCGAAGGCAACATCTTCGGCGACGGTGCCAAGCGCAACATCAGCGCCTTCGGCGTCAAGGCGGCAGCGCCGACACAATACGCGGCCGGCACGGCGGCCGACCTCGGCGACGGCGTTACCCTGCAGGTCAACGCCGACGGCAGCTTCGTTCTTGCCTCGCCCAAGGCCTTCGAGGGCGACCGCGGCCAGCGCGTCTATTTCGCCTCCTCCGCGCCGCCGAAATTCACCACCGACAACTACGATTCCGTGCTGTTTTCCGAAGGCATCGGCCGCTCCTTCATGAACTCGCTGACGGTGACCATTCCCTCGACCGTCATCCCGATCCTGATCGCCGCCTTCGCGGCCTATGCGCTGGCCTGGATGCGCTTTCCCGGCCGCGCGCTGCTGATCGCCGTCATCATCGGCCTGCTCGTGGTGCCACTGCAGATGTCGCTGATCCCCCTGCTCAAGCTCTACAACGGCGTTGGCGCCTTCTTCGGCGTGCCGTCGAAGACATATCTCGGCATCTGGCTGGCGCATACCGGCTTCGGCCTGCCCTTCGCCATCTATCTGCTCAGGAGCTACATCGCCGGCCTGCCGCGCGAGATCATGGAATCGGCGCGCATCGACGGCGCCAGCGACTTCGAGATCTTCGTCAAAATCGTGCTGCCGCTGTCTTTCCCGGTGCTCGCCTCCTTCGCCATATTCCAGTTCCTGTGGGTATGGAACGATCTCCTGGTGGCGATGGTTTTCCTCGGCACGGCACCCGACCAGATCGTGCTGACCGCCAAGCTCAATGCGCTGCTCGGCTCGCGTGGCGGCAACTGGGAGATTCTGACGACATCGGCTTTCGTGACCATCATCGTGCCGCTGATCGTGTTCTTCTCGCTGCAGCGCTATTTCGTCCGCGGGCTGCTTGCCGGCTCGGTGAAAGGAGGTTGATAAAATGCAATCGGCTTTGAAGGCGACTTCGAGACTGGACCCCGCCGTCGACCGCGACTGGTGGCGGGGCGCGGTGATCTACCAGATCTATCCACGTTCCTATCAGGACTCGAACGGCGACGGCATTGGCGACCTGAAAGGCATTGTGCGGCGCCTGCCCTACATCGCTTCGCTCGGCGTCGATGCCATCTGGATCTCGCCCTTCTTCAAATCGCCGATGAAGGATTTCGGCTACGATGTGTCGGACTACTGCGACGTCGATCCGATGTTCGGCACGCTTGCCGATTTCGACGCGCTGGTGGCGGAAGCCCATCGGCTGGGTCTCAAGGTGATGATCGACGAGGTGCTGTCACACACCGCCGACATTCACCCCTGGTTCAAGGAAAGCCGCTCGAGCCGCGCCAATCCGAAGGCCGACTGGTATGTCTGGGCGGATGCCAAGCCCGACGGCACGCCGCCCAACAACTGGCTGTCGATCTTCGGCGGCTCGGCCTGGCAATGGGACACCAGCCGCCAGCAATATTACATGCACAATTTCCTGGCCGAGCAGCCGGACCTCAACTTCCACAACGCAGAAGTCCAGGACGCGCTGCTCGACGTCACCCGTTTCTGGCTGGAGCGCGGCGTCGACGGCTTTCGTCTCGACACGATCAATTTCTACTTCCACAGCCAGGGGCTGGAGGACAATCCGGCGCTGCCGCCGGAAGAGCGCAACGACCAGACCGCACCCGCGGTCAACCCCTACAACTACCAGGACCATATCTACGACAAGAGCCGGCCGGAAAACCTCGGTTTCCTCGAGCGTTTCCGCGCGCTGCTCGACGAGTATCCGGCGCAGGCCGCCGTCGGCGAGGTCGGCGATTCGCAGCGCGGGCTGGAAGTGGTGGCCGCCTACACGGCCGGCGCCAAGCGCGTCCACATGTGCTATTCCTTCGACTTCCTGGCGCCGGAGAAAATCAGCGCCGCAAAGGTGCGGGCGGTGCTGGAGGCGTTCGGCCGGGTCGCCAGCGACGGCTGGTCCTGCTGGGCTTTCTCCAACCACGACGTGATGCGGCCGGCCTCGCGCTGGGCCGTCGACGAGGCCGACCCGACTGCTTACCTCAAAGTGATCTCGGCGCTGTTGATGTCGCTGCGGGGCTCGGTCTGCATCTATCAGGGCGAGGAGCTCGGCCTCGGCGAGGCGGAGCTCAAATTCGAGGACCTGCAGGACCCCTACGGCATCCGTTTCTGGCCCGAATTCAAGGGCCGCGACGGCTGCCGCACGCCGATGGTGTGGGAAGCGGCGGCCAAGAATGGCGGCTTCTCGAGCGCCAAGCCCTGGCTGCCGGTGCCGGGCAAGCATCTTTCGCAGGCCGTCAACGTGCAGCAGGGCGACCCGAACTCGCTGCTCGAGCACTACCGGCGCTTCCTCGCCTTCCGGCGCCAGCATCCGGCGCTCGGCAAGGGCGACATCGACTTCATCGAAAGCGATGGCGACACCGTCGCCTTCACGCGACGCGAAGGCAACGAGCGCATCGCCTGCGTCTTCAACCTCGGCAGCAGGCCTGCAGAGGTCGATCTCGGCAAAGGCTCGCTGCAGCCCTTGCAGGGGCATGGCTTTTCGGGACAAGCTGGCACCGGCTCCATCCGCCTCGGCGGCTATGGCGCCTGGTTCGGGCGGATCGACTGAGTTTAGAACAGACAATCACTGGGAGGAGGAAACCATGGCCGATGTCACGCTGAACCAGGTGAAGAAATCATACGGCAACCTCAACATTCTCCACGGCATCGACCTCGACATCAAATCGGGCGAGTTCATCGTCTTTGTCGGGCCGTCGGGCTGCGGCAAGTCGACCTTGCTGCGGTCGATCGCCGGCCTGGAGGAGATCACCTCCGGCGTGCTTCAGATCGACGGCGAGGTGGTGAACGACGTGCCGCCGTCGAAGCGGGGCATCGCCATGGTGTTCCAGTCCTATGCGCTCTATCCGCACATGACGGTCTACGACAACATGGCCTTCTCGATGAAGATCGGCAAAGAAAGCAAGGCCGAGATCGACAAGCGCGTGCGCCAGGCGGCCGAAATCCTGCAGCTCACCAAATATCTCGACCGTTTGCCCAAGGCGATGTCGGGCGGCCAGCGCCAGCGCGTCGCCATCGGCCGCGCCATCGTGCGCAATCCGAAGGTGTTCCTGTTCGACGAGCCGCTGTCGAACCTCGACGCCGCGCTGCGCGTCGCCACCCGCATCGAGATCGCCAAGCTCAAGGAATCGATGCCGAACACGACGATGATCTACGTCACGCACGACCAGGTCGAGGCGATGACGCTGGCGGACCGCATCGTCGTTTTGAAGGAAGGCGTCGTCGAGCAGGTCGGCACGCCGATGGAGCTCTACAAGCGGCCTGGCAACCTGTTCGTCGCGCAGTTCATCGGCTCGCCGGCGATGAACATCCTGCCTGCGAAGATCGAGAAGGCCGGCAACCCGACCATGGTCAGCCATGTCGGCAACCGCAAGGCGACCGTGCCGATCGCGACGCCCGCCTCGGCGAACGGCGCGGCGGTGAGCTTCGGCGTGCGGCCGGAGGATCTCGCGATCGCCACCGGGCAGGACTATTTGTTCGAAGGCAAGGTCGACTATATCGAGCAGCTCGGCGAGGTGCAGCTCGTCTATGTCGATATCGGCCGCGCCGACCTGCCGCTGGTGGCCAAGCTGCCCGGCAATGTCGAGGTCAAGCGCGGCGAAACCTTGCGGCTGAATGCCAGCGCCGGCGACCTGCATATCTTCGATGCGGACGGCCACTCCTTCACGCTGCATCGCGAGGAAGCGAAGGCGGCCTGAGATCTTCGTCGTTCCAGCTCAGGAGCCACCAGGCAAAACAAAAGAGCGGCGGGCCGGGCCCGCCGCTCTTTTTTATTCAACTGGTTGCGGCTGTTAGCGGCCGAACAGGTTGCGGTCGCTGCCCTGAGGGGCCGACTTGTGCACGTCGCCCGACGAGTTCAGCAGCTTGTAAACCGCCGAGTCGGAGCCGGTCGACGAGGTGCGGGTGGTGTCGACCGAAGCAGCCGGCCGGTCGGCACCCTTGGAGCCGTAGTAGTCGCTGGCCGCAAAGGCAGCGCTGGACAGGGCCAAAACGGCCGCGGTGGCAAGAACGATCTTCTTCATTTTAGTACTCCTGAATTCCGTGCAGGCGGCGGGCAAGCCCGCCGTCCGTCTCCTGTCGGCCATTGGCCCCTCATCGGATCATGGCCGCGTTTCGGCAGTTAGTTGTTGCCGAAGAGATTGCGGTCAGCGCCCTGGGTCACGGGCTTCTGAGCGGCCGCATTCGAGTTGTGGGTCGAAGCCGTGTAGGAAGTGTCGACCGCGGCAGCCGGCTGATTGGCGCCGTTGGAACCGTAGTTGTCGCTACCAGCGAAGGCGCTGCCGGAAATGGCCAGAAGGGCGGCGGCAGTAAGAATAATCTTTTTCATTTTTGGCACTCCAGTATCTTTTTTGCGTCCGTCTAGCGGCGTGTCTTGGGAATGAAATCGCGTCGTTCGGACAGCCCCGATGTGGGTAAGCCGGCTGCCGGATTCCAATCACGAAGTTGTTCCGGCTGGACCATGAATCGACATCTTGAAATTGCGCCATCCGTTCCTATTCGAGGAGTTTTCTGTAATAAAATCAGTTATTTATTCTATCTTGCCGTTTGGCTCACCAAGTGTGTCCGACGGCCAATGTTCACCCCGTCCTGCACGCACCGTCAACAGAAACGAACCGTTCGGTTCGATTTTAGAATCTCCTAATAGTCACTTTTCGATACCGTTAACCATTTTGGCGCTGATTGAGAGCCGATTTGGAAGCGTTGCCGGATCGGCAAGGCGAGAGAAACAGGCGTCCGTGATGGCCGGCTGAAGCAGGTGGAGTCCGATATGATCTGGCGCGCAAGACGCGCGCCGGTTGGCTGAGGCGGCGAGCGTTCACACCCCGTAGCGCTCGGTGCGGATGAGCCCTGCCGGAACGCCGGCATCGACCAGGGCTTCGGCGGCGGCCGACACGAAGGCGTTCGAGCCGCAGACATAGGCGAGCCTCGGCGCCTTCGGCAGCCGCTCCATCGCTTGCCCCATCATCTTGGCATCGACGCGCCGGGAATAGTCGGCCGGGCGCCGGGCCGGCTCGCGCGTCAGCGTGAGCACCAATTCGAAGCCGTCGCGGCGGTCGTCGAGGCCGATCAACTCGTCGCGAAAAATCACCTCGTCCCAGAGCCGCGCCGAAAACACCAGCGCGATCGGCGCGGCCGATTTTGCAAGGTGCGATGGCGCACCATCGCCATCAGCGGTATCGCGCCGGAGCCGCCGCCGACCAGAAGGATCGGCCCGCCGTCGCTCGCCTCCCAGATGAAGTGGCCGCCAAGCGGTCCGCGCAATTCGATCTCGTCGCCCACCTCCGCCACATCGTGGAAGAAAGGCGAAACTTCGCCATCGTCGAGCCGCTCGATCGCCAACTCGATACCTGCGTCTGCCTCCGGCGCGGAGGCGATGGAATAGGAACGGCGCGCCTGATAGCCATCCGGCGCCGTCAGCCTGACGTCGACATGCTGCCCCGCCAGATGGACGAACGGGCGCAACGGCTGGAACCAGAAACTGGTGACGCGCGGCGTGCGCTTTTCGATGCGGGTGATCGTGGCCGCCTGCCACGGCGACTGCGGCTGCGGTTCCAGGCTCATGGGGCGCCCTTCACGGATCGCCCCTTCACGGATCGCTTGAATAGCGCTGCTCGCGCCAGGGGTCGCCATACATGTGATAGCCGCGCAGTTCCCAGAAGCCCGGCTCGTCGCGCTCGGTGAACTGCAGTCCGTTCACCCATTTGGCCGACTTCCAGAAATAGAGATGCGGCACCAGAAGCCGCGCCGGCCCGCCATGATCGGGAGTGATCGGCTTGCCTTCGTAAAGCAGCGCCACCATCGCCTTGCCGGTGACGAGGCCCTTGGTCGGCACATTGGTGGAATAGCCGTCGAAGGAGAGGGCCAGAGTGAAGGCGGTCGGCGGCTCGATGCCGGCATCGGCAAGAACGTCGTCGATCAGCACGCCCTGCCAGGGCGTGTTGAACTTGGTCCATGCCGTCACGCAATGGATGTCGCGGGTCATCTTGTTCTGCGGCAAGGCGTTGAATTCGGCCCAGCTCCATTTCTTGATCGGGCGCGGCCCGTGCTTGAGCGTGAAGGACCAGTCCTCGGTGCGCACGCGTGGCGTCGGTCCTGCCGAGAGAACCGGAAAACCCTGTTCCAGATATTGCCCCGGCGGGATGCGCGCATCGGTGTCCGAGGGAGGACGCCGTCCGGAAAAGAAGCCGCGCGTGACCATCGAGATGCCTCCTTGCACCAGGCAGATGGTCCGGCAGTCTTCTAGAAGACGCTCCGACGGGCAACAGAAATCTCGGGAAGGACCTGCCGGTGCACCGGCAGGTCCTTGTGTCTGTCAGCCGGCGGCGAAGGGCACCGCGACGAAGATCTGCGCGTCGCCGCGATCGACCAGCAGCAGCACCGACTTCTTGCCGGACTTGCCCGCCTCGGCGATCGCCTGGTTTGCCTGCCTGGCGCTCTTCACCGGCGTGCGGTCGACGGCGACGATGACATCACCGAGCTGAAGGCCGGCGGCCGAGGCTGCTTTGTCCGGATTGACGCGCTCGATTACAGCGCCGCGCTGATTGTCGGCAAGGTTGAGCTCCTGGCGGATGTCAGGCGTAAGATCAGTCAGGCCGAGACCGAGCGACGGCACACCCAGGCCCTGCTCGGCGGACGGCTTGCCCTCCTCGCCATTGGAGGCGGTCTGCGCATCTTCGGTGTTGCGGCCGACATCGGCGGAGATCTGCATGGCCTTGCCGTTGCGCCAGACGCTCAGCGTCTCCTTGGCGCCGGGCGGGACATCGGCGACGGCGCGCGACAGATCCTTCGGATCCTTGATTTCCTGGCCGCCGAAACCGGTGATCACGTCGCCGGTCTCGATGCCGGCCTTGGCCGCGGGCGAGCCGTCGGTGACCTGGGCCACCAGCGCGCCGCCCGGATGATCGAGGCCGATGGCGCTGGCGACATCCTGCGTCACAGGCTGGATCTGCACGCCGAGATAGCCGTATTCGATGTTACCGCCCTTCATCAGCTTGGCGACGACCTTTTGGGCCTGGTTCGACGGGATGGCGAAGCCGACGCCGACACTGCCGCCATTGGGCGAAAAGATCGCGGTGTCGATGCCAATGACATTGCCGGCGACGTCGACCAGCGGACCGCCGGAGTTGCCGTGGTTGATCGGCGCGTCGATCTGGATGAAATCGTCGAACGGCCCGCTATGCAGGTCGCGCCCGCGCGCCGAGACGATGCCGGCGGTGACCGTGGTGCCGATGCCGAACGGATTGCCGATCGCCAGCACCTGGTCGCCGGTCATCAGCTTGTCGGAATCGCCCCATTTCACGGTCGGCAGCGGCTTGCTCGCCTTGATCTTGAGCACCGCCAGATCGTTCTTGGCGTCGTGGCCGACGAGCTTGGCGGGAAGTTCGGTGCCGTCTCGAGCGTCACCTTGATCGAGGTGGCGCCGTCGACGACGTGGTTGTTGGTGACGATGGTGCCATCCGCTCCAACGATGAAGCCGGAGCCCAAAGCCTCCTGCCGCGGCGACTGCTGCTGCGGCGGCGTCTTGGGCGTAGGGACGCCCTGGTCGCCGAAGAACTGCTGGAAATATTGGTCGAAGGGCGAATTGCCGTCGAAGGGCGAGCCGTCGCCCGTCGGGCCGGCCTGCGCCTTCATGACGGTCGTGACGGTCACGACGGCCGGCTTGGCGGTGGCGACGACCGGCGCGAACGAGCCGTTCGGGGCGGTGATGCCGGCGACCGGCGTCTGCGTCGTCGCGACCACGTTGCTCAGGCCGGCATTGCCGGCGTTTTGCGCAAAGGAAACGACAACGGGAGAGATGATCAGCGCAGCGCCCAGCAGGGCTGCGACGCGATGTCTGCGAAGAATGCTGATAGGTGACATGGTCGTTCTGTCCGGGCGAGAGTTGATCCGGCGCCGCGGGGCGGTTCGTGGAGCACGCACCCGTCGGCGTGTCGACGACCGGATTTGCCTGTCTCGCCGTGCAGGCAGCCGGCCGGATCGACAGCCATGCATCTAGGGTGCGGAATGGCCCGAATTAGGGTTTTGAGGCGACCTTACGAAGATTTAATTCAGAGAGCGCTCACGAAGCGCTCTCTCCGGCGCAGATAGGCGGAGGCGATCTCACGCATGCGCTGGCCGTTGAAACTCGGGCCGTGGCCGCCATGGCCGATGCGTATCGGCAGGTCGCGCAGCCGCTGCATGGTGCGGCAATAGGCAGCACGGTCCGAATCCGGCAGATCGTCGATCAGCATGCCGTCATAGATGGCGTCGCCGGCAAAGAACAGGCCGTCGGCCTCGTCGAAAAGCGCGATCGAATCGGGCGAATGTCCAGGCAGATGCAACACGCGGAATTTTCGGTCGCCGAGGTCGACGATATCGCCTTCATCGAGCGCGCGGGTCAGCGGCGCCGACGGAATCCGGTAGTCAGTCGCCTTCCAGCCGGGCGCCGGCAATTTGGACACCGCACCCTCGAGATTGTGGAACATGTAGGCGTAGGTGACGGCATCATCCATGCCGTCGAACTGCGCAGCACTCACCTTCGGCCCCATCCGCAACGGGAATTCGTGCAGCGAGCCGACATGGTCGAGATGGATATGGGTGGCGACAACGATCAGCGGCTTGCCAGCCGGCGTGTCGATCTCGGGCGCCAGCGGACAGATGCCCATGCCGGTATCGACCAGAAGATCGGCGTCGCGGCCCTTGAGATGCCAAATGTTGGCGCGCACGAAATCATGCACGAACGGCTCGGTAAGCATCGTCGTCCCGGCGTCGACAATGGCCTTCCCGAACCAGTCGCCCACCGCAAGCTCGCCCATCAGACGAAGGGCTTTCCGACCTTGTATTTTTCCGGCACCAGCCGCTTCAGATAGGCCATGCCGGCCTCCGACAGCTGGTTGACGTCCGGCTTCATGAAATCGTCCGGCATGTGGCGCGTCTTGCCGGCCACCGCCTTGAGCGGCACCTTCTTCAGCACGGTCTTTTTGCCGTCATATTGCAGCGCGACCGAGCCGCCGCCTTCCTCGGCGACGGCAACCGCGAAGGCGCCCGCGTCGAAGGCTTCCTTGGCATCGACGGCGCTGATGGCGCCGACATAGCCGCGCGGCATGTAGCCCAGCGCATCGACGCGCGCGCGCTTGCCCGGCAAACCTTCGGCGAGAGCCCGTTCGAGCGCCGCCGGCAGGTCGCTGCCCGACAATTTGACGTTGCCGTGTTGGTCGCGTTCGAGCTTTTCCGGCGGCACCAGGCTTTCGACCAGCGCCTTGCCGTCGGCCGTGCTGACGCCCTCCGAAACCGCGACGATGCAGCGTTTGTGGCGGTCGAGCGTCTTGCGCACGTCGTCGATGAAGCGTTCGGCGGAGAAGGCTCGCTCCGGCACGTAGACAAGATGCGGGCCGCTTTCGGGATCGAGCTGCCAGGCAGCCGCGGCGGCGGTCAGGAAGCCGGCGTGACGGCCCATGACGATGCCGACATAGATGCCGGGCAGCGCGCGGAAATCGAGATCGACGGAGAGGAAGGCGCCGGCGACGAATTCGGCCGCCGAAATGAAGCCCGGCGTGTGGTCGTTCTCCTCGAGGTCGTTGTCGATGGTCTTCGGCGCGTGCACGAAGGCAATCGTGCCGCCCGCGGCGTCGGTCAGGATCTGCTGCGTGCCCGAGGTGTCGTTGCCGCCGATATAGATGAAGGCATCGGCGCCGGCCTTCTTCAGGCCGTTGAGGATGACCTCGCAATAGGCAGCGTCAGGCTTGTCGCGGGTCGAGCCGAGTGCGGCGCTCGGCGTGCCGGCGATCAGCCGCAGCTGGTCCTCGGGGATGGCGGAGAGGTCGACATAGTTGCCGTCGCGGATGCCGCGCACGCCATGGATCGAGCCCAGCACCTTGGCGCCGGGATGGCGCTTGCGGATCTCCAGCGTGGCGCCGACGACCGTCTGGTTGATGACGGCGGTCGGGCCGCCGCCTTGCGCGATGACGAAAGTTCCGGCCATGGTCTTCTTCTCCCGGGGCGAGGGTTTTCACGGCACCTTCGCCTGTCTTGCGGCATCGCGCAACGGAAGAAACTCATGCGTGCCGCCCAAAAGTGCGCAGCGGTTTTGGGATGGCGACACGCATCAGAAGAAGGTAGCGGCGCGTATCAGACGACGACGACCGGGTTTTTCTTCGAGACGCGGTTGTAGAGGTCGATGATGTCCTGGTTGATCAGCCGCACGCAGCCCGACGACATCGCCTGGCCGATGCTCCACCATTCCGGCGAACCGTGGATGCGGTAACCGGTATCCCTGCCGTTCTGGTAGATGTAGAGCGCGCGGGCGCCGAGCGGATTGGTGAGGCCGCCGGGCTGGCCGCCCTGCCATTTCACCAGTTCCGGCTTGCGCTGGATCATCTCCGGCGGCGGCGTCCAGACGGGCCACTCCTTGCCATACTGGATGTTGGCGCGGCCCGACCAGCGGAAACCGTCCTTGCCGATGCCGACGCCGTAGCGAATGGCATCGCCGCCCGGCTGGACCAGATAGAGCATGCGCTCCTGCAGATGGACGACGATGGTGCCGGGCGCCTCGCCGGTCTTGTCGACGACGATCTGGCGGCGGAATTCGGGTTTGACCTTCTGCCATGGCACGGCCGGCACCTGGAAGCCGCCATCGGTGAGCGAAGCATACATAACGTCCGGGCCGGTAATGTTCTTGTCGACGCTGATCGCCGGTCGCATCGGATGCACCGAGCCGGTCGTGGTGTCGTCGAGCTGAAATTGCGGCAGATCGAGCGTGTCGGTGGTGCTGCAACCGGCGATGCCGAGCAGCGCCATGGCGCCCATGCCGGAAAGCATGGCGCGGCGGGAAATTTCGGTTTCGACGGTTTCGCCGTTCGAAGGCGGCGTCAGACTTTGCGGCAACTCGCGCATACACCAAACCCTACGCTGTCGGCGGGAAGCACGGTCCAGCCGGATGGCGGGCATTTTCATCATTCATGGTTGAAAAAGCGTGAAAGAGCGTGAGCCGGACTTAACCCTAACAGCCCGTTACTTCGCCGAAGGGGCACAGCAAGCCGATGCTGAAGATTTCCGGATGACCTCTTTACAATCGTGACGAGCCCAGGATTTATCCTGTTCTTTGCGCTCAAGGAGTAAGGAAATGTCCTTCGAAAACTGGGCTGCCTTTGCCGCCGCCTCCACCATCCTTCTCGTCATCCCGGGCCCGACGATCCTGTTGGTCGTCTCCTATGCGCTGGGCCAGGGCTGGCGCACCGCCCTGCCGATGGCGGTCGGCGTTGCGCTGGGCGACTTCACCGCCATGACGCTGTCAATGCTGGGCATCGGCGCGCTGCTCGCGGCCTCGGCCACGGTATTCACCATCCTGAAAGTGATCGGCGCCGGCTATCTCGTCTATCTCGGCATCAAACTTTTCAGCGCCGGCGGCGCGCTGAAGGCCGAGCCCCGCACCGACGCGGTGTCGGCGGCAAGGATGATGGCGCATGCCTGGCTGGTGACCGCGCTCAACCCGAAGAGCATCACCTTCTTCGTCGCCTTCCTGCCGCAGTTCCTCGACCGGCACGCCGATTTCTGGACGCAGATGCTGATCTTCGAGACGACCTTCCTGGCGCTCGCCTTCAGCAATGCCTTCGGCTACGCGCTGATTGCATCCAGGGCACGCGCCATCGTGCGCAATCCGAAGGCGATCCGCATCTTCAACCGCACCGGCGGCACATTGCTGGTCGGCGCCGGCATCGCCACCGTGGCGATGCGCTCGGGTAATTAAGGCCGAGTGTCCGGTATCGCCGAAGGCTTGCTTCCTTCGGTTGGCGGGTCGGCGGTCGATGCTCTAGGATCGCTCCTAAGAGGGCGTTAGGACCGAGGACACTCAATGGCGCTGACGGACGCATTCGGCCTGGCTTATTCAGGCGCGACCGAAGCCGGGTTTTCGTCCTACACCAGAGCCGCCCGTGAGCTGCAGTGCTTCATCGGCGATCCGGTCGGCTCCATCGCCCTTGCGATCGCCGGCGACCCCGGTTTCGTGATGGCGCATGTGTTCAAGGGCTATCTGTTTGCCCTCGCCACCGAGCGGGACGCGACTGCGGTGGCCCGCTCCTGCCACGAAGCCGCATTGCCGCTTGCGGCGACAGCGCGAGAGCAGGCACACGTCGCGGCACTCGGTCATCTTGCAGCGGGCCGTTGGCATGAGGCGGCCCGCATCCTCGAGGATATCGCGATCGACAATCCGCTCGACGCGCTGGCGTTGCAGGTCGGACACCAGATCGACTTCTTCACCGGCAATGCCCGTATGCTGCGCGACCGCATCGGCCGGGCGCTGCCGGCCTGGCAAACGGCATGCCGGGCTATCACGCCATCCTCGGCATGCAGGCCTCGGGCTGGAGGAGATGGGCGACTATGTCCGTGCCGAATCGTTCGGCCGGCAGGCGATCGAGATGGAGCCGCGCGACGGCTGGGCGCAGCACGCGGTGGCGCATGTCATGGAAATGCAAAGCCGGCAAAGAGATGGCATCGCCTGGATGCGCGCGAATCCGGAGGCCTGGACGAAGGACAGCTTCCTGAAAATCCACAATTGGTGGCATCTGGCGCTGTTCCACCACGATCTCGGCGAGACGGACGAGGTGCTCAAGCTTTATGACGGGCCGATCTATGGCGACCGCTCGACGCTGGCGCTCAACATGGTCGACGCCTCGGCGATCCTATGGCGTCTCTATCTCGGCGGCGTCGATGTCGGCGAGCGCTGGGCGGCACTTGCCGCAAACTGGGTGCCGAAGGCCGCCGCTGGCAATTACGCCTTCAACGACGCGCATGCGATGATGGCCTTTGTCGGAGCCGGACTGGACGCGCCGGCGCAGGCCTTGCTCGAAGCGCAGCGCGAAGCGATGCGCGGGAATGACGACAACGTCGCCTTCACGCGCGATGTCGGTCATCCCTTGCTTTGGCCATCAAGGCGTTCGGCGAGGGCAACTATGACGAAGCGATGCGCCTGATCCGGCCGATCCGCTCGATTGCCCACCGCTTCGGCGGCAGCCATGCGCAGCGCGACGTCATTGACCTGACCTTGATCGAGGCCTCGCTGCGCGCCGGTGACGGTGCCCTGGCGCGGGCGTTGACCGCCGAGCGCCAACTGGCGCGGCCGGAGAGCCCGCTTTCGGCGCTGTTCTCACGACGCGCGACCGATTTGTCGGAGAATTGACCCGAAGCGGATCTTGTCATAAGAACTGGCCAAGCCAGATTTTTTCGAGATCCGAAAAAATTAATGGCAGTGGGAGGAAATCATGTATCTCGGCCTCGACCTGGGCACCTCGGGCGTGAAGGCGCTGCTGATCGATGCCGGGCAGAAGGTCATCGGCTCCGGCCATGGCTCGCTCGACGTCTCGCGCCCGCATCCCGGCTGGTCCGAGCAAGACCCCGCGCATTGGATCGAGGCCTGCGAGACGGCGATTGCCGAACTCAAGGTTTCCCATCCGAAGGAGCTTGCAGCGGTCAAGGGCATCGGCCTTTCCGGACAGATGCACGGCGCGACCCTGCTCGATGCCGATGGCAGGGTGCTGCGTCCCTGTATCCTGTGGAACGACACGCGCAGCTATGGCGAGGCTGCGGCGCTCGACGCCGATCCGCGCTTCCGCAAGCTCACCGGCAACATCGTTTTCCCGGGCTTCACCGCGCCGAAGCTTGCGTGGGTGAAGAACAACGAGCCGGCGATCTTCGCCAAGGTGGCCAAGGTGCTTCTGCCCAAGGATTATCTGCGGCTCTGGCTGACCGGCGAGCATATTTCCGAAATGTCGGACTCGGCCGGCACCTCCTGGCTCGACGTCGGCAAGCGTCGCTGGTCGCCGGAATTGCTCGCCGCGACGTCGCTCGACGAAAAACAAATGCCGTCGCTGGTCGAAGGCACGGCGGAGGCGGCGCCTTGCGTGGCGAGCTCGCGTCGAAATGGGGCATTGCGGCCGGCATCCCTGTTGCCGGCGGCGCCGGCGACAATGCGGCCTCGGCCTGCGGCATGGGCACGGTCGGCGCCGGCCACGCCTTCGTCTCGCTCGGTACGTCGGGGGTGCTCTTCGCGGCCAATGCGTCCTACCTGCCCAATCCGGAAAGCGCGGTGCACACGTTCTGCCATGCGCTGCCAAACACCTGGCACCAGATGGGCGTCATCCTGTCGGCCACCGATTCGCTCAACTGGCTGTCGGAGATCACCGGCAAAAGCGCCGGCGACCTGACCGGCGAGCTCGGCGACAAGCTCAAGGCGCCGACGGGCGTCTCTTTCCTGCCTTATCTTTCCGGTGAGCGTACGCCGCACAATGATTCCGCCATTCGCGGCTCCTTCACCGGCCTGGCGCATGAATCGAGCCGCGCGGTGCTGACGCAGGCTGTGCTTGAAGGCGTGGTGTTCGCCTTTCGCGACAGTCTCGAGGCGCTGAAGACGGCCGGCACGACGCTGACACGCGTGACAGCGATCGGCGGCGGATCGCGCTCCCGCTACTGGCTGAAGGCGATTGCTACCGCATTGCAGGTGCCGGTCGATATTCCGGCCGACGGCGATTTCGGCGCCGCCTTCGGCGCGGCGCGGCTTGGCCTGATCGCCGCGACGGGCGCCGATCCCATTGCCGCCTGCACGGCGCCGGCGACCGACGCGACGATCGAGCCGGACGCCGGCCTCGGCGGTGCCTATGCGGATGCCTATCAGCGCTATCGTGGGCTTTATCCGGCGATCAGGGCTGTGACCGCGTGAGCTGGCGCCAGGCACCCCCCTCTGCCCTGCCGGGCATCTCCCCCCTCAAGGGGGAGATCAGCAGCTTGGGTGCCCCTGGCTCCATTCCGGCCAACGTGGAGATTGGCGAAGGCCGGCGCGACACCCGATCTCCCCCCTTGAGGGGGAGATGGCCGGCAGGCCAGAGGGGGGTGCCTGGCGCCCAGCTTGCCAGTAGTGCCTCACTGCGCCGGCACCTTGTCGAGGAAGCCGGTGACGCTCTTCAGGCGGCCGTTCTCGATGACGCCGATGTCGGTTCCTTCGATGACGGACTCCGCGCCCTCCGGTCCGAGGTTCCACGAAAAGCGGATGCGGTCGGCAAAGCCATCCGGCTGGCCCTTCAGCGAGAACCGGAAGCCGGCGAAACGCTGCTGCACGCCGTCGATCAGCGCGGCGATGCCTGCATGGCCATCGCCCTGCATGACCGGGTCGCGATAGCTGACGTCGCTGGTGAAGGCCGCCTCGAGCAAGGCCTTGCGGCGCGCCGCATCGCTCTCGTTCCAGGCGGTGATGTAGTTGCGGGCGATCGTGTTCAAGTCGGTCATTGTCTTCATCCTTCGTTGGATCGTTTCGACATGACCCTTTTCGCCTCACGAAGACGCGAAACCAATTACGCCTGAGGTAATCGGGCGGAAGCACTTGGAGAGGAAGGAAACCATGAGCAGCGGCTTTTTCGGCGACATCAAGAAGATCAAATATGAGGGACCGGATTCGACCAATCCGCTGGCCTACCGGTTCTACAATCCGGACGAGGTCGTCGCCGGCAAGCGGCTGGAAGATCATCTGCGCTTCGCCGTCGCCTACTGGCATTCCTTCGCCTGGCAAGGCGGCGACCCGTTCGGCGGCCAGACCTTCGACCGCCCCTGGTTCGCCAAGGCCGGCGGCGTCGACACGATGGAGTTGGCGAAGCTCAAGGCCGACGTCGCCTTCGAGATGTTCTCGCTGCTCGGTGCGCCCTATTTCTGCTTCCACGACGCCGATGTCCGCCCCGAGGGCAAGGACTTTTCCGAAAGTGCCGCGCGCCTCGATGAGATCGCCGACTATTTTTCGGCCAAGATGAAGCAGACCGGCATCAAGCTGCTCTGGGGCACGGCGAACATGTTCTCGCATCGCCGTTTCATGGCGGGTGCTGCCACCAATCCGGATCCGGACGTGTTCGCCTATGCGGCGGCGACGGTGAAGAGCTGCATCGACGTCACCAAGCGGCTGAAAGGCGAGAACTACGTGCTGTGGGGCGGGCGCGAAGGCTATGAGACACTGCTCAACACCGACCTTGCGCGCGAGCAGGAACAGGCCGGCCGCTTCCTCAACCTCGTCGTCGACTACAAGCACAAGATCGGCTTCAAGGGCACGATCCTGATCGAGCCGAAGCCGCAGGAACCGACCAAACACCAGTACGACTACGATGTCGCCACCGTCTACGGCTTCCTGAAACGGTTCGGGTTGGAGAAGGAGGTCAAGCTCAACATCGAGCAGGGCCACGCGATCCTCGCCGGTCATTCCTTCGAGCACGAACTGGCCTTGGCCAACGCTTTGGGAATCTTCGGCTCGATCGACATGAACCGCAACGACTACCAGTCCGGCTGGGATACCGACCAGTTCCCCAACAATGTGCCGGAAATGGCTTTGGCCTACTACCAGATCCTGCAGGGCGGCGGCTTCAAGACCGGCGGCACCAATTTCGACGCCAAGCTGCGGCGCCAGTCGCTCGACCCGGAGGATCTGCTGATCGGCCATATCGGCGGCATGGACGCCTGCGCGCGCGGCCTCAAGGCGGCGGCCAGGATGATCGAAGACAAGGCGCTGTCGGGCCCGCTCGCCGAGCGTTATGCCGGCTGGAACACGGCCGAAGGCAAGGCGATGCTTTCCGGCAAGCGCACGCTGGAAGAGATCGCTGAGCGCGTGGTGAAGAAAAAGATCGAGCCACAGCCGCGCTCCGGCCGGCAGGAACTGCTCGAAAACATCGTCAACCGCTACGTTTGAGGAGCGCAGGCGCGCCCCCTTGGGGGCGTCCAGGCCTGGAATCGCATTTCCGGTAGGGCAGAATCCGGTGACAAAGTTTTGCCCCGCCCTGCCCCTCAATCGCCTCCCTCTTGCCTTCAAACAGCCGTCACGGACTTCGTATAGTGTGGACATGTGGCGGGAAGGAAAGAAGGAGGCGAAACGTATGCAGCACGAACGCGAAATCGACGCCCTGCTCTCTCCCAGCGAGGCTGGCTCGATCATCGATCGGCTGATGGCGCTGCCGCACTCGAAAGACGGCGGCCGCAAGACAAATGAATGGGATCGCGCGGTCGCGCGCGGTTGGAGACGGCGCTGGCCAAGAGCATGCGCTCGCGCATTGTCCGCGAAGGCCGCGACGCCGCCTGATTCTTCAGTGGCCTGTTTCCAGGCCTGATTCTTCCTTGGCCTGATTCTTCCTTGGTTTGACGAACGGAGACTGTTTCTCCATCCTTAACCGATGATACGCGCGGTGCTGCTCGATCTTCTGGGTGTCGTCTATGATGGCGACACCCCGATAACAGGCGCTGTGGCAGCCATCGAGCGCTTGCGCAACGCAGGCCTGCCGCTCCGTTTCGTCAGCAACACGACACGCTCGCCGCGCGGCGCAATCATTGCGCAGCTTGCGGCCATGGGCATAAAGGTTGCCGAGGAAGAATTGCTGACGCCGGCGCGCGCTGCGGTCGAATGGCTGCGCAAGCATGACCGCCAGCCGCACCTGCTGGTCCATCCCGACCTCGAGATCGAGTTTTCCGGACTGGAGTGCGGGAGCGGGCGCGCCGTCGTCGTCGGCGATGCCGGCGAGGCCTTCGACCATGCCAGTCTCAACCGCGCTTTCCGCGAGTTGGTTGCCGGCGCCGACTTCGTCGCGCTTGCCATCAACCGCACCTTCAAGGATGCCGACGGCCTGCTCAGCCTCGATACCGGCGCCTTCGTCGCGGCGCTCGAATTCGCCAGCGGGCGACGCCCTGCCGTGCTCGGCAAGCCGTCGCCGGATTTCTTCCTGTCGGCGCTTGCCGGTTTGAACTCTCCGGCAACCGATGCGGTCATGGTCGGCGACGATGCGGAGAGCGACGTCGCCGGCGCGCTCAGCGCCGGGCTCGGCGCGGCGCTGCTGGTGCGCACCGGCAAATACCGCCCGAATGACGAGACGCGCTTCGATCCGGCGCCCACAGCTGTGGTCGACGATCTTGCGGCGGCGACCGATTGGATAATCAGCCGCGCCGCAGCCTGACCGGCGCCTCGCCGAAAGCTTTTGAAAACGCCCTGGAAAATGCGGCTGCGGAGGAAAAGCCGGTACGCCCGGCAATGTCGGCCATGGCGATGCGTGTGTCGACCACCAGGCGCCGGGCCGCGCTGAGGCGAAGCCGCAGATAGTAAGCGCCGGGCGTTTCGCCGATCGACTTGCGAAAAATGCTTTCCAGCGTCCGCGCCGTCACGCCTGCGCGTTTCGCCACTGCGTCGACGGTCAGCGGCTGATCGACATGCGCTTCCATCAGCCTTATCGCCTGCGCCAGCCTGGGGTCGTAGCCATCGAGCCGGCCGAGCGAGACCAGCGGCTGCGCGTCTGTCGCGGCGCGTGCCTGGTCGTAGATGAAGACGCTTGCCACATCGAGCGCGGCGGCCATGCCGAGCCTAGTGCGGACCAGATGCAGCATCAGGTCGAAAGTCGGCGAGGCGCCGCCCGAGGTGAAAACCGGCCCGTCAATCACATAACGATCCGGCCGCACGTCGACGCCCGGGAAAGCAGCGGAAAAATCCTCCATGTCCTCCCAATGCGTGGTGGCGCTGCGGCCCTCGAGCAGGCCGGCGCGCGCCACCAGCCATGTGCCGGCCTCGATACCGCCGCAGGCGCGGGCCGCGCGCGCTGCCCGCCGCAAACCCGCAAGCAGCGCCGAGGTGGCGTAGTTCTGCGTGCCGAAACCGGCGACGACCACCAGCATGTCGGTCGGCTCGGCCGCATCGAAGCGGCCGCTGACAGCGATCGGCAGGCCGCATGTCGTGACCGGCGCCTCGCCGGTGACCGAGACCAGCTTGAAGTCGAACAACGTCTCGCCTGAAATGCGGTTCGCCGCGCGCAGCGGGTCGACGGCCGAGGCCACGCACATGATCGACGAGCCCGAGAACACCAGGAACGTCACCTTGAGCGGCTCATGCTCGGCGCGAAAGATCGTCGGTTTTTCGCTTTTGATCATGGAACTTCGTAAAACGCAAAACAGTTTCCTGCAAGTCGGGCCATGCTTGGAACAGATCCTATGCATGCCGTTGTACCGAAACCGGTTCTCACTCTTGGGCGGCATGCAAGGCTGATCGAATCTGGGAGGATAACCGATGCCGCTCGCGATGAACCGTGAGGTCTTCATTACCTGTGCCGTGACCGGTTCCGGCGGCACGCAGGACCGCAGCCCGAATGTGCCGCGCTCGCCCAAGCAGATAGCCGATTCGGCGATCGAGGCCGCCAAGCAGGGGCGGCGATCGTCCATTGCCACGTGCGCGACCCCGAGACCGGCAAGCCCAGGCGCGACGTCCATCTCTACCGCGAAGTGACCGAGCGTATCCGCGAGGCAGACGTCGACGTGGTGCTCAACCTCACAGCCGGCATGGGCGGCGACATGGTGTTCGGCTCGCCGGAAGCGCCGCTGCCGCTCAACGAAAAAGGCACCGACATGGGCGGCGCCACCAACCGCATGGAGCATGTGCGCCAGTGCCTGCCGGAAATCTGCACGCTGGATTGCGGCACGATGAATTTCGCCGAGGCCGACTACGTCATGACCAACACGCCCGGCATGCTGCGCGCCATGGGCGGCATGATGACGGCGCTGGGCGTGAAGCCCGAGATCGAGGCTTTCGACACCGGGCATCTGTGGTTCGCCAAGCAGCTTGTAGAGGAGAAAGTCCTCAATCCGGACGCGCTGGTGCAGCTCTGCATGGGCGTGCCATGGGGCGCGCCGGACGACCTCAACACGTTCATGGCGATGGTCAACAACGTGCCGTCGACCTGGAACTGGTCGGCCTTCTCGATCGGCCGCAACCAGATGGCCTATGTCGCAGCCGCGGTGCTTGCCGGCGGCAATGTCCGCGTCGGGCTGGAAGACAATCTCTGGCTCGACAAGGGCGTGCTCGCGACCAATGCGCAGCTCGTCGGGCGTGCCGCCAGCATCGTCACCAATCTCGGCGCCAGGATCCTCGGACCGGAGGAAGTACGCAAGAAGCTCAATCTTACCAAGCGGGCACCGATCGCGGCGTAGTTTGAGGGGGTGGAGATGGCTACCGTCAAATTCACCGCGATGAAGGACGGCGACAAGGAAGACTACGAATTCCTGACCGCCCATGAGATCGACTATGCCGCCAGGACCGGTGATCGGCTGCTCGATGCCCTCGTGCAGCTCGACGAAGGGCTGTCCGGCTACAAGATCACCCGGCTCGGCCATTCACTGCAGGCCGCTACCCGCGCCTGGCGCGACGGCGCCGACACCGATTGGCTGGTCTCGGCGCTGCTGCATGACATCGGCGACATCTATGCGCCCTACAATCACGACGAATATGCCGCCACGATCCTAAAACCTTTCGTGCGCGAGCAGTGCACCTGGGTGGTGGAAAAGCACGGCGACTTCCAGCGCCTCTATTACGCGCATCATCTCGGCGGCAACCGGCATGCCCGCGACCGTTTCGCCGGTCACCTCTATTTCGACGATTGCGACCAGTTCTGCGAGCGCTGGGACCAGTCGAGCTTCGACCCCGGCTACGACACGCTGCCGATCAGTTTCTTCCGGCCCTTCGTGCTCGAAGTCTTTGCGCGCAAGGCCTACGACCTGGCGGTGATCCGCGCCGGCGAGCGCGTGCCGCTTACCGATCCCGAAACAGCCAAGACAAGAACCGGAGCCTGACCATGAGCATCATCAACAAGGCGGCCGCTATCGGCGGCGGCGTCATCGGCGCCGGCTGGGTGGCGCGGCTGCTCTTGAACGGCATCGACGTGTCGATCTTCGATCCCGATCCGGAGGCTTCGCGTAAGGTCGGCGAGGTGATGAAGGGCGCGCGCCGCGCCTATAAGCAGATGCTGCCCGACGGCCTGCCCAAAGAAGGCAAGCTCACCTTTGCCAAGACGATCGCCGAGGCTGTCGCCGACGCCGACTTCATCCAGGAAAGCGTGCCGGAACGGCTCGACCTCAAGCACAAGGTGCTGGCCGAGATCGACCTGCACGCGCCGGCCAATGCCATTGTCGGCTCCTCGACCTCCGGCATCAAGCCGACCGACATGCAGGTGGCGATGAAGAAGCATCCGGAGCGCCTGGTCGTCGGCCATCCGTTCAACCCGGTCTACCTGCTGCCGCTGGTCGAGGTCGTCGGCGGCCAGCAGACTTTTCCGGAGGCGATCGAGGTCGCCAAGGAACTCTACGCCTCGATCGGCATGAAGCCGGTGGTGGTGCGCAAGGAAATCGAGGCTTTTGTTGGCGACCGCCTCCTGGAAGCGGCCTGGCGCGAGGCGCTGTGGCTGGTCAAGGACGGCATCTGCACCGTCGAGGAACTCGACGACATCATGCGCTATTCCTTCGGCCTGCGCTGGGCGCAGATGGGCATGTTCCAGGTCTATCGCGTCGCCGGCGGCGAAGCCGGCATGCGCCACTTCATGGCGCAGTTCGGGCCCTGCCTGAAATGGCCGTGGACCAAGCTGATGGACGTGCCGGAGTTCAACGACGAGCTGGTCGATCTGATCGCCACGCAATCGGACGAGCAAGCGAATGGCCTGTCGATCCGCGAGCTGGAAAAGATCCGAGACGACAATCTGGTCGCGATCATGGAAGCGCTGTCGAAGCAGAACAAGGGCAAGGGCTGGGGCGCCGGCGCGCTGCACAAGGACTATACCAGGCAGCTCGCGAAGCTGGCGGCAAAGCCGGCCGCCAAGGCAAAAGCCGCCAAGCCGGCGAAGAAGGATGCCAAGCCGGCAAAGGCTGACAAGCCCGCCAAGACCGACAAGGCGAAGAAGAACAAGAAGAAGGGCTAAGGCGATGCATTTCGGTCTTTCGGAAGAACAAAAGCTCATCGTCGAGACGACGCGCGCCTTCGTCGAGAACGAGCTTTATCCGCATGAGCGCGCGGTGGAGCGCACCGGCGTGCTGCGCCGCGAGCTGATCGACGAGTTGAAGGCCAAGGCGATCGCGGCCGGGCTTTACGCCGCCAACATGCCGGCTGAGGTCGGCGGCGCGGGCCTCGATACCGTAAGCTGGCTGCTCTATGAGAAGGAGCTTGGCCGCGCCAATTACGCGCTGCACTGGACCTGTGTGGCGCGGCCTTCCAACATCCTGCTCGCCGGCACACCGGAGCAGCGCGAGAAATACCTCTTCCCCTGCATCCGGGGCGAGAAGTGGGACTGCCTGGCGATGACGGAGCCCGGCGCCGGTTCCGACCTGCGCGGCATGAAGGCGACCGCCGTTCAGGACGGCTCGGACTGGGTACTCAACGGCACCAAGCACTTTATCTCCCATGCCGACCTTGCCGATTTCGCGATTTGTTTCATGGCCTCCGGCGAAGAGGACTCGCCGCGCGGCAAGCGCAAGAAGATCACCGCCTTCTTCGTCGACAAGGGCACCAAGGGTTTTTCGGTGCGCGACGGCTACCGCAACGTCTCGCATCGCGGCTACACCAATTCGATCCTCGAATTCGATGATTGCCGGCTGCCGGCGAGCCAGGTGCTGGGTGAGGTACACAAGGGCTTCGAGGTCGCCAACTCCTGGCTGGGAGCCACGCGCCTGCAGGTCGGCGCCACCTGCCTCGGCCGCGCCGAGCGCGCGCTTTCGCATGCCATCGAATATGCCGCGCAGCGCCAGCAATTCGGCCAGCAGATCGGCAAGTTCCAGGGCGTGTCGTTCAAGCTCGCCGACATGGCGACGGAATTGAAGGCGGCCGACCTGATGGTGTTCGAAGCCGGCTGGAAGTACGATCAGGGCACCGTCACCGACCAGGACATGGCGATGGCCAAGCTGAAGGCCACCGAGATGCTGGCCTTCGTCGCCGATGAAGCGATCCAGATCCATGGCGGCATGGGGCTGATGGACGACCTGCCGCTGGAGCGCATCTGGCGCGACGCGCGCGTCGAGCGCATCTGGGAAGGCACTTCGGAGATTCAGCGACATATTATTTCGCGGGCGTTGCTGCGCCCGTTCGGGGCTTAGAGCATGATCCCTCCAAAACCGGGATCCGGTTTGGGAAAAATCATGCTCAAACGAAAAGATGACCATGCATAAACTCGAACGTCTCCTGCGCCCGAAATCGATCGCCGTGTTCGGCGGGGCGCAGGCCGCCGCAGTCGTCGCGCAGTCGATCAAGATGGGCTTTGCCGGCGAGATCTGGCCGGTTCACCCGACCAAGGACGAGGTCGCCGGCCGCAAGGCTTATCGCTCCGTCGCCGACCTGCCCGGGGCGCCGGACGCGGCCTTTGTCGGCGTCAACCGGCATCTCACCATCGAAGTGGTCAAGGCACTGGCCGAGCGCGGCGCCGGCGGCGCCGTCTGCTTTGCCGCCGGTTTCCTCGAGACCGAGGCCTATGACGAGGACGGCGAGCGGTTGCAGGCCGAGCTCGTCGCCGCCGCCGGCGAGATGCCGATCATCGGCCCGAACTGCTACGGCCTCATCAATTATGCCGACGGCGCGCTTCTGTGGCCCGACCAGCACGGCGGCATAAGACTGGCCGATGGCGGCAAGGGCGTTGCCATCATCACCCAGTCGTCCAACATCGCCATCAACATGACGATGCAGAAGCGCGGCCTGCCGATCGCCTTCCTGATGACGGCGGGCAACCAGGCGCAGACCGGCCTTTCGGAAATGGCGCTCGGCCTGATCGAAGACGAGCGCGTCACATCGCTTGGCCTGCATATCGAGGCTTTCGACTCCGTGGCCGGCTTCGAGCGGTTGGCGGCGAGGGCGCGCGAATTGAAGAAGCCGATCATCGCCATGAAGGTCGGCCGCTCGGAGCAGGCGCGGCAGGCGACGGTGTCGCACACCGCATCGCTGGCCGGCTCGGACGCCGCTTCCGGCGCCTTCCTCAAGCGGCTCGGCGTCGCGCGCGTCGATTCGATTCCCGCCTTCATCGAGGCGTTGAAGCTCTTGCATGTCACCGGGCCGTTGCCCGGCTACAAACTCTCATCGATGAGCTGCTCGGGCGGCGAGGCGTCCGTCATGGCCGACAGCGCCGAAGGGCGCTGGGTGCATTTCCCGACGCTGACGGCCGAGCATCGCGCGCATGTCAAATCGACGCTTGGGCCGCTGGTGGCGGTCGCCAATCCGCTCGACTACCACACCTTCATCTGGAACAACGAGCCGGCGATGACGGCCACCTTCACCGCCATGGTGTCGGGCGGCTTCGACCTCAACATGCTGGTGCTCGACTTCCCGCGCCCCGATCGCTGCTCCGACACCGACTGGTGGGCGACGCTGCGCGCCTTCGAGGCGGCGCTGAAGACCAACAGGGCGCAAGGCGCGATCGTCTCCTCGCTGCCGGAGAACCTGCCGGAGGAATACACCGCCGGGCTGATGGCGCGGGGCATGGTGCCCTTGTTCGGCATTGCGGAAGCGATGGACGCCGCACAAGCGGCGGCCTTCATCGGCTGGGCCTGGCGCGAGCCTGAGGCGCAGCCGGTGGATACCACGGCTGCCGGCGCGACCGATGGCGCCCACATCACGCCGGACGAGGCCGAGGCCAAGGACAGGCTGATCAAGGCCGGCCTGCCGGTGCCGACGGGCGAGCGCGCCTCCAGCGCGGTCGAGGCGGTGATCTCGTCCATGGCGCTCGGCTTCCCGGTGGCGCTGAAGGCGCTGGGCGTGACGCACAAGTCGGAAGTCGGCGCGGTGCGGCTCAACCTCAAGGACGCCGAATCCGTCAGCAACGCCGCGCATGATCTCCTGCCGCTCGGCACCGGGCTTTATGCCGAGCGCATGGTGCGCGACGGCGTCGCCGAGCTGATCGTCGGCTTTACCCGCGATCCGATGTTCGGCGCGGTGATGACGCTCGGCACCGGCGGCGTGCTGGTCGAGCTGTTGCGCGACAGCGTTACGCTCATGCTGCCGGCGACGCGCGACGACATCGAGGCGGCGCTGCGTGGACTGAGGCTCTATCCGCTGCTCGAAGGCTATCGCGGCCGGCCCAAGGCCGATGTCCAGGCAGCCATCGACGCGATCGCAGGCATTGCCGACTTCGTGCAGAAGAATGAAGGCGAGATCGAGGAACTCGACATCAATCCGCTGATCGTCTGCGCCGAAGGCAAGGGCGCCTGGATCGCCGACGCACTGCTGGTGCTTGGAGAAAAGAAGAATGGCTGACGTCATCACCACGCGCCGCGAAGGCACGATCCTCGAAGTCACGCTCGACCGGCCGAAGGCCAACGCCATCGACCTCAACACGTCGCGGCTGATGGGCGAGACGTTCAAGGCGTTCCGCGACGATCCGGAGCTGCGCGTCGCCATCGTCAAGACCGCCGGCGACAAGTTCTTCTGCGCCGGCTGGGACCTGAAGGCGGCGGCCGCCGGCGACGCGGTCGACGGCGACTACGGCGTCGGCGGCTTCGCCGGGCTGCAGGAACTGCGCGACCTCAACAAGCCGGTGATCGCCTGCGTCAACGGCATGGCGGTGGGCGGCGGCTTCGAGCTGGCGCTCTCCTGCGACCTCATCTACGCGTCGGACCATTCGTCCTTCGCGCTGCCCGAGATCCGCGCCGGCACGCTGGCCGACGCCGCGACCATCAAGCTGCCGAAGCGCATCCCCTATCATGTAGCCATGGACCTTCTGCTCACCGGCCGCTGGATGGATGTCGCCGAAGCGCATCGCTGGGGCCTGGTCAACGAGGTGCTGCCCAAGGAAAAGCTCGAGGACCGCGTCTGGGAGATCGCGCGGCTGCTCGCCAGCGGCCCGCCGCTGGTCTTCGCCGCGATCAAGGAGACGGCGCGCGTGGCCGAAGCGCTGACCTTCCAGGAGGCGATGAACAAGGTGACGCGCCGGCAGCTGCCGACGGTCGATATCCTCTACGGTTCGGAAGACAATATGGAAGGTTTTCGCGCGTTTGCGGAAAAGCGCGACCCGGTGTGGAAGGGCAGGTAGGCTCGCAGGCGATGGCATTCCGGCACACCCCCCCTCTGTCCTGCCGGACATCTCCCCTGCAAGGGGGGAGATCGGATGTCGCCGTCGCTTTCGCCAATCTCGACAGTTGCAGAAAGGGCGGCATGGCCGAAACCGCCAATCTCCCCCCTTGCGGGGGAGATGGCCGGCAGGCCAGAGAGGGGTGCCTGGGCTCGACTTTCGATATCGGTTCGAGCAGCATGACCGACTACAAAACCCTCATCGACGCCGAGACCTGGGCCTTCATCGAGAAGACCAACTCCTATTATCCGCCTGATACGATCGACTATACGGTTCCCCAGCAGCGCGCGATCTACGACCGGATGTGCCGGGAGTTCTTCGCCGGCTATCGGCAAGGCGTGACGGCGGAAACGACCGTTATCGCCATGCCGACCAACAGCATCCCGATCCGCATCTACCGAAACGCGGCGCCGGACAAGGCCGCGATGGTGCTCTACGCCCATGGCGGCGGCTTCATTCTCGGCGGGCTGGACAGCCATGACGATGTCTGCGCCGAGCTTTGCGCCCGCACCGGCTACGAGGTGGTCTCGGTCGACTACCGGCTGGCGCCGGAGCATCTGCATCCGGCCGCCTTCGATGACGTCATGGACGCCTTCGAGTGGGCCGCCAGGACCTACGATTGCCCGGTCCTGCTTTGCGGCGACAGCGCCGGCGGCAATCTTTGCGCAGCGGTTGCTCACGCCACGCGCGGCCACAAGAAAAAGCCGATCGGCCAGGTGCTGATCTATCCCAGCCTGGGCGGCGACCACTCGCGCGGCTCTTATGTGACGCATGCCGAGGCGCCGATGCTGACGGCCAGGGATGTCGAGTTCTACAAGCATATCCGCACCGGTGGCATGAACCAGACCGGCGACATCACGCTGTCGCCGCTCGCCGACGCCGATTTCGCCTATCTGCCGCCAACCGTGCTGATCACAGCCGAATGCGACCCGTTGTCGTCCGACGGCGAGGCTTATCGCGACCGCGTCGTCGCTGCCGGCGGGAGAGCCTGGTGGTTCGAGGAGCCGGGACTGGTGCATGGCTATCTGAGGGCCCGGCACATGGTCGGCCGGGCGCGCGCGAGTTTCACCCGCATCGTCGAGGCCGTATCCGTGCTCGGCAAGAGCGAGTGGATCTGGTGATCTTCCCAGGCGGCAAAGACAGCTCCTCTTCCCCGAAACATCTCCCGCATTGAACCTTTCCGCGCCAGCCTGCGACTGACGACCAGGCACCGCAATAGTGCGGGCGGAAAGGAAGCTCCTCTATGACCCGAAACCCAGAGGCTCCGCGGTCTCCGGGAGCAACAGGAGCCCAGCGCGGTCACCGTCTCCGGGACGAGGTCGATGCGCTGGGCTTTCGGCTGCTTCCGTTGACCCTGCCAGGCGGCCGGCGTATCGTGAACAAGCGGAAAATAGACAATTCGATCAAGGACGAACGAGCCGGAACGCTGCGCCTTGCCCGGCTTTGGGCGGCCAAAACGGGTGGTTCTTCCGACGGCTTCGGGGGGAGTTCAATGTCTCGCGACCGCGGCTCGTTCGTGGCTTCTCGCACTGCCCGCTTGCGCCGCCCAATAGCAGTCAGCGGAATTCTTGCCCTGGCGCTGTCCGCCGGCCTGTGGCTCGGTACGGCAAAGGCCCAGGAAACCCGGATCATCTATCCCGGATCGATGGCGGTGACCGGCTTTCCCGGCACCGTGATCCCCGATTTCGGCTCTCCCGATTCCGAAAAGGGGGGCCTGCCACCCGGCGTCGATCCGGTCGACGAGACCTTCATCGACACCTCGCAGGCCTCGTTGCGCATTTTCGACGTTTCGCGCCTCGGCGGCCCGGCCTCGGGCCAGCTCGTCTATACGCCGCCGCCTTTCGAGGTGACGGCCGGCCAGATCGGCGAGGTGTTCGGCCTCACCTATGACGACGGCATGCGCGATGGCGTGCCGTCGGGCATTCCCAACCTCTATGCGGCGGCGACCTCGCTGCACGGCATCGAGATCGTCACGCCGGATGCCGACGAGGACGGCCGCCCCGAGCGGCAGCGCCACGGAATTGTCGGTGCTGTCTTCATGGACGGCCAGTTCGGCACCGAGAATGGCGGCGGTCCAGGCACGATCTGGAAGGTCGACGGCATCACTGGCGCCGTATCGAAATTCGCCGACATCGACACCAACAGCGGGCCTGGCATCGGCAATCTCGCCTTTGACCCGACCCATCGTCAGTTCTTCGCCTCCGATCTCGATACCGGTCTGATCCACCGCATGGACCCCGACGGCAACCTGATCGACACGTTCGACCATGGCGTTGCCGGCCGGCCGGTGCATGGGCTTGCGCCGGTCGCCGACGACGGCGCCGTGATGGACATCCAGGCCGCCGCCTTCGATAGCGAAGACCCCGGAACCTGGGGCTATACCCAGGATGCGCGCCGCGTCTGGGCTGTCGCCTATCATGGCGGCCGGCTCTACTATTCCGTCGGCGAGAAGGCGGAGATCTGGTCGGTCGGCATTGCGAGCGACGGAAGCTTTGCCGGCGATCCGCGCTGGGAGCTGACGGTCAAGGCCGAGAAGGACTATGCCGTCACCGATATCGCCTTCGACAACAAGGGCTTCATGTACCTCGCACAGCGCGGCCCGGTCGAGAACCGCTACGACTACAGCCGCTTCGCCGATTCCGGCCAAGGCGAGGTCATCCGCTATCAGCGCGAGGATCCGGACGATCCGGCGACCGAATCGGTCTGGGTGGAAGTGCCGCAGGAATATGCGATCGGCTTCCCGCAGGGAAATCGCCAGTCGGCCGGCGGCGTCGATCTGCAATACCGTTATGACGGCGAGGGCAATCTGGACACCGGCGTTTGCACCGACACGGTCGTCAACACCGGCGACAAGCTGCGTGACAATCCGGAGCTTGCCGAGCGGCTCGTCGCCGGCGGGCCGCTTGCCGTGCATGGCGTGCAGCTGACGCCGAGCGCGCTGGTCAAGCCGGCCAACGTGCCGCCCTTCGGCTCGTGGTTCGTCGACTTCGACGGCTATTTCGAAGATCCGGACGTCCAAGGCCATGTCGGCGACGTTAGGGTCTGGCGCCCCTGCGAAGGCCGCGCCGGGTACTATGAAGACATCCCCGGCGGCGGCTACCTGCCTCCCTTCTATCCACCGGATTTCCCGCCGCCCGGCAACCTGCCTCCCTGCCTCGATATCGAGGACGTCCAGTATTTCTGCACGCCCCGCGGGCTTCAGGCCGATCTCTATCTCAAAGACCCAGCCGGCTTCGGCGGCGATTCGATCAAGGCGCAGTCCAAAACACCTGGCGTCGCGGTGACCTCGCCGATGTCGCACGCGCCGGGCAAGCCCTATACGATCGACATCACTGGCCATAATCCGGGCGAAACCGTCAATGTCGGGCTCTGCTTCTACCGCAAGTCCGACCAGGACAAGGGCGGCTACTACCCTTGCTGCAAGATGACGCTGCCGCTCAGAACGCCGGCTGTCAGCTGCGAAGCGCCGAGGAGGGACAGATGAGCAATCTCGCCCTTCCCCGCTTCGTATCGCGCAAAACCGTCATGGAGACGATCATGAAACCCCTGTCATACGCCAGGCGCGGCGCGCGCTGGCTGATGGCTGCCGGTATCGCGATCGCCATGATGCCGGCATTGCCGGCGCTTGCCCAAGACAAGGCCCCGGCGGCGGCCGGCCAGGCCGCAGAATCCGCTCCTGAACAGCGCGGTATCAATCCGGAGCTCGGACGGATCGTGCCCTTCTTCACCAAGAAGGGCGGCCAGAGAGGCTGCGATACCGTCGAATATGTCCTGAGCTTCGGCATCCACGGCGACCCGCAGGACTTCGACCGACCAAGCGTGGCGGCCCTGTTGAAAGCGACAAGGCTCGACTTCAGGGACCAGCTGCCGCACGGCCTGCAGATCGTCAGCGTCGACGTCGTCGGCGACGGCACGAGCGCTTCCGGCGGGCCGCTGCCCGCCGCTTCGATCGGCACATCGGCCGGCCCGAACGATACGGCGACCGTTTCCAACTTCCGGATCAGCGCTTCCAACCTCGACGGCGTCGGTCCTGCCAACGAACGCGTGATCACTTTCCGGATCACGGCCAAGATAGACCATGCGGCCTTTCCCGCACCGGCGACGGTCGACAACCAGGGCGAGATAAAGGTGGCGCTCAGGGGCGGCCCGGCCACGACCATTCCCTCGCAGGATCCGGACAAGCCTGACGACGGCGATTTCCTCACCGGCGTGAAGACCTCGATCAAGATCGATCTGAGCAAGTGCAACCCACCGCCGCCTCCTGGCAAGGAATGCTTCAAGGTCGAGCGCGGTACGGTCGATTGCGTGCCCGGCGGCGGCGCCTTCATCTACCACATGCCGGTCGGCCCGGAGATGGGCGGCAAGTGGGTGCAGGTGTCGACGACGACGCCCGGCATCACCATCGTGCCTGACATGCAAAAGGTGCCCGCCGGCGGCGGCGTGCTGAACTGGAAGATCACAGGCGCCTCGCCCGGCGATGCCGTTCATCTTGTCGTCACCGGCATCGACACCTATGCCGGGCCGAAGGAAGGCTGGGGACTTTGCTGCAGCCAGACGATCGACATCGTCATCCCGCGTGACCTCAGGTGCCCGCCTGAAAAGCAGCCCGACCTCAAGGTCGAGAAATGGGCCGAGGTGCCGCGTTGCACATTGGCCGGCGACTGCAATTTCACCATCACGGTCACCAATGTCGGCGATGCGCCCTACAACGGCAAGATCGTGCTCGACGAGGTGACGCTGCCGGCAGGCTCGGTGCTCTCCTCGGGACCGAACCCGCCCTGGGTCTGCGCGCCCGCAACGGCGCCGATGACCTGCACCCATCCGGTGACCACGCTCAACCCCGGCGCTTCCGTCAACCTCAAGCTCGGCTTCAAGCCGGCTGGTGGCTGGCAAGGCAGCGTGCTGCGCAACTGCGCCGCCTATGACTATCAGGCGAGCGGCAAGCCGTTGTTCGGCAGCCAGCAGAACGACCGCGGCTGCGCCTCGATCCCGACCTGCCGCCGTGGCGATCGCGATCCGCGGTGCCAGCCTCCGGTCGAGAAGAAGGTCGACCTGATCCTGAAGAAGCGCGCCCGCATCCCGGTCTGCACGCCGGACGGCATCTGCACTTTCGTGATCGACATCATCAACAACGGCACCAGCACCTATAACGGGCCGCTGACGGTGATCGACACCTATCCGGGCGGCGCGCCGACTTCGTCTACCTTCGGGCCGAGCCCGCCCTGGACCTGCGGACCGAACGGCCCCGGCCAGTTCCACTGCGACAATGCCGGCATCGCCCTGCCTCCTGGCGCGTCGACGTCGATCGTCGTCAAGGCGGTGATGCCGGCAAATTACCGGCCGGATAGGGTCGAGAATTGCGCCGAGGTGAAGGCCATTCCCGGCGAGGCCGACCTCGCCAACAACAAGGCGTGCGCGACCGAGCGCATCCGCCATCCGAATGACGGCCAGCCCGGCCTGCGCATCACCAAGGCGTGCGAGGGCTCGCTTGCTGGTGCCGCGTCGGTTTCCTGCCGCATTACCGTCAGCAATGCCGGCACCGCAGCCCCGACCGGTCCGGTGCGGGTCAACGATGCCGCCACTCTCATATCGGGCGGCGCGCCGGTAGCGATCCAGACCGTGAACCCGGACGACGCTGACTGGAGCTGCGGGCCGGTGCCGACCAACACGCTGTCGTGCCAGATTCCCGGCGCCGCGATGACGCCCGGAACCAGCAGGCACTTCGACGTGACGGTGAGCGGCAATGGCGCGTTCGAAAATTGCGCGCGCGGCTCCTACGGGCCGGCGCCCGGTGACGATATCGTCTATCCGATCGGCCAGGCCTGCGCCAAGGGCGGCGGCGGCCCGACCATCCGTGTCGAGAAGACCGGCGATGCTGAGTGCCAGCCGGGCGCGCCCTGCTCGTTCGAGATCACCATCACCAATGACGGGCCGAACGCCTTCTCCGGTCCGGTTCGCATCGGCGATGCGGTCGGCCTGGATGGCGTTGGCCGCCTGGAAGGCGTTCCGATCACCTCGATCGATCCGCCTTTCGGCTGCTCGCCGGAACCGGCGACGCTGCCGGCATCCTGCATCACCAAGCTGGCGCTAGGCGCCGGCGAAAGCCGCACGCACCATGTCACCGTGGTCCTTCCCGACCTTGCCAAACTGCAGGGCGCGGTCAGCGGGCAGAACTGCGTCGCGTGCTCTCGCCGAACACGCCGGTGCAAGGCAGCGGCGACGTGCCGTCGCGTGCCCCGGCCAACGTGCAGGGCGATCGCGGCAAGGCCTATGCCTGCCACCCCTTCACCATCCGCAAAGAGGTGAATATCCAGTGCTTGGGCGGCATGGTGCTCAACTCGGCCGGCCGCTGCGCCTGCCCGGAAGGCACCAGTTTCCGCAACGGCCAGTGCAGTTCCGGCGGCGGCAAGCTGCTGCCGCTGCCGGTGCCGCCGCGCTGCGTCCTGCTCAAGGGCCAGATCCGGACCGAGGATGGGCGCTGCATCTGCCCGCGCGGCACCGAGCTGGAAAACGGCAAATGCGTGCGGGGCGAAGAGCCGCAGGAGCCGCAGTGCACGCTGCGTCCCGGCCAGTACCGCGACCAGGACGGCAATTGTGTGTGCCGACGTGGCGAGCTGGTGAACGGCGTCTGCCAGGTCGTTCCGCCGAAATGCACGATCCGCGGCGCCGTGCCGACATCGAACGGCTGCGCCTGCCCGGACAACACGCATCTCGATCGCGTCGCCAAGGCCTGCGTGCCCGACAAGCAGCCGCCCAGCCAGTGCCGGGTTCGCGGCCAGGTGCGCAATGCCGACGGCGATTGCGTCTGCCCGCGGGGAACGGAGCTGAGGGGCAAGGCATGCGCGCCGGTCAAGAAGCCGCAGCAGTGCTCTATCCGCGGCCAGGTCCTCAACAAGCGCGGCGCCTGCGTGTGTCCGCGCGGGACCGAAGTGATCGACGGCGCCTGCCGCAGAGTTGACGCCGAATGCGCGCCGGGATCGCAGATGATCGATAGCATTTGCCAGCCGATCATCAAGCGGCGCTGCCCGGTCGGGACGACCGGACGGTATCCGGATTGCTTCCCTATCCGCAGACGGCCGGGCGTGGAAATCAACCCGGGCCTGCTGCTCAACCCGAACGTGCTGCAGCAACTGGTGCCAAGGGACCGACCAAGATTGCAGCGGAACCCGGCGACCAACAACCTTCAGTAACGGAGCCTGTCGCCACATCGCGAACCCGCCGGAGCAATCCGGCGGGTTCTTCTTTTCCCAAGTCGGATTTTCCCAAGTCGGAGCTGCGTTCCTGTGCGCCTGCTGACCGATACGGAAAACATGCTTCCCCTTGGCTGGACGATGGTCTAGGCAGACCCGCGTGGAAGGCGCGCGGCCCAGCGCGCCGACGTGGATGCCGGGAGAGGCCTTTCATGCGCAAGAAGACCCTGATCGCGCCGTCGGTGCTGGCGTCGGATTTCTCGAAGCTCGGCGACGAGGTGGAGGCGGTCGCGACCGCCGGCGCCGACTGGATCCATCTCGACGTGATGGACGGTCATTTCGTGCCCAACATCACTTTCGGCCCACCGGTGATCAAGGCGATCCGCAATCGGACAAAAACCTTCTTCGACTGCCATCTGATGATCGCGCCGGCCGACCCTTATCTGGCAGCCTTCGCCGAGGCTGGCTGCGACGGCATGACCGTGCATGCCGAGGCCGGCCCGCATCTCGACCGTTCACTGCAAACGATCAGGAGCCTCGGCAAGAAGGCCGGTGTCTCGCTCAACCCGGCGACGCCGGAAACGGCGATCGAATATGTGCTCGACCGGCTCGATCTGATCCTGATCATGACCGTCAATCCCGGCTTCGGCGGCCAGGCATTCATCCCGGCGATCGTCGACAAGGTGAGAAGGGTGAAGGCGCTGATCGGCAACCGCCCGATTCGCATCGAGATCGACGGCGGCGTCTCGCCGGAAACAGCGCCGCTGGTGACTGCCGCCGGCGCCGACGTGCTGGTGGCGGGGGCGGCCATCTTCAAAGGCGGCACCGTCGAAGCATATCGGGCAAATATAGAGGCAATCCGCTCGGCGGCCGAAAAGGCCGCCAATTAAAATATGCGCCGCAGCTCTTCTAGCGGAGGCTGTGCAATCCAGTCGCGCTATTGAACCGTTATTCAATATATCTTGTTGGCTATAAAAATCATAGGCGGATTTTACTTTACTCGATAATAGGCCGCCTCCTTGTCTAAAAGTCGAAATATCGTCATCTTCCGCTTTGAGGCGGCAATGCCTGACTGTATGATACATGTACGGGAAATTGCTTCGTCGAGGGGCCCTGGCAAAAAACAGGGGCAAGCAATGCGAGCTCGATTGACATACGGAAATGCCGATACGGGCGAAGGCAAGGGTGCCAAGAGCACGCTGGCCAGTTCGGTCTACCATCAGCTCCGCGAGGACCTGCTGCGTGGCGCTTTGGAAGCCGAGGGCAAGCTGCGCGTCGAATGGGTGGTTTCCCGCTATGGCGCCGGCGCCTCGCCGGTGCGCGAGGCGCTCAACCGTCTTGCCGCCGAGGGCCTGCTCGGCCGCCATGATCAGCGCGGCTTCTTCCTGATGCCGGTGAGCGCGGCCGAGCTGGAGGAGCTGACCCGCACGCGCTGCTGGCTGGAGGAACGCGCATTGCGCGAATCCATTGCGCACCGCACGGCCGAGTGGGAAGAACAGCTGGTGCTCGCCCTGCACCGGTTGGCGCGCGCCGAGCGGCGTCAGCCAGACGAACCGGCAACCAACAATCCGGAATGGGAGAAGTTGCACCGAGCCTTCCATCGCGCGCTGATTTCGGCCTGCCGGTCGCATTGGCTGATCGGTTTTGCGACCAGCTTTCCGACCAGGCCTCGCGCTACCGGCTGATCTCGCAGCGCGGTCCGGGCTCCGAACGCGACGACCTCGGCGAGCACCGCACGATTGCCGAGCGCACGCTCGATGGCGACGCCGACGGCGCGGTCGAAGCCTTGCTCAGCCACTACCGGCTGACGGCGGAGATGTGCATGGCGCGCTTCGACCAGGGCTACGATCCGAGGGCCGGTTCGGGCAAGACCTCGCGCGCCCGCAAATAGCTGCCCTACCTCTTTGGTTTTTCGCAATTCCGGAGGAAACCGCTACGCACTTTTCCTGGAATTGCTCCAGCTGCCAAATCTGATATTCGCTTCCGGCGAGCATTCGACGCCCGAGGACAATCATGACCAATCACCTGTTCGACGCCTTCCGCGCCAGCATACCGGCGCCCGGTCGCCTGCTGATAGAGACGGATGACGGGCGTTCGATCTCCTATGGCGACATGCTGGCGCGGTCCGCCCAATACACGCACGCGCTGACGCAAGCGGGCGTGCGTCCCGGCGATCGCGTCGCTGTGCAGGTGGAGAAGACGCCGGAAGCGCTGCTGCTCTATCTCGCCTGTCTGCGCGCCGGGGCTGTCTTCCTGCCGCTCAACACCGCCTATACGCTGCCGGAACTCGACTATTTCTTCCGCGACGCGGAACCGCGACTGGTCGTCTGCGATCCGGGAAAGGCAGGCGATATCCAACCGCTTGCCGCGTCAGCGGGCGCCGCGACGCTGACGCTCGGCCGCGATGGGCAGGGCACACTTGCGGATAGCGCGGCGTTGCAGGCTATGGACTTTGCGGATGCGGCGCGCGGGCCGGACGATCTCGCCGCCATCCTCTACACCTCAGGCACGACGGGCCGCTCCAAGGGCGCCATGCTCAGCCACGAGAACCTCGCCTCCAACGCGCGCGTGCTGGTAGAGCAGTGGCGCTTCGACGCCGACGACGTGCTGATCCACGCGCTGCCGATCTTCCACACGCACGGCCTGTTCGTCGCCACCAACGTCATCCTGATGGCCGGCGCCAAAATGCTGTTCGAACAGAAGTTCGACCCGGGCCGTGTCGTTTCGCTCTTGCCCCGCGCGACCGCGCTGATGGGCGTGCCGACCTTCTATGTGCGGCTGTTGCAGCAGGACGGCCTGACCAAGGATGCGGCCAAGGCGATGCGGCTGTTCATCTCCGGCTCGGCGCCGCTGCTTGCCGAGACGCACAATGCCTGGCGCGAGCGCACCGGCCACGCCATCCTCGAGCGCTACGGCATGACCGAAACCAACATGAACACGTCCAACCCCTATGACGGCGAGCGACGCGCCGGCACGGTCGGCTTTCCGCTGCCCGGCGTCTCCTTGCGCATCACCGAGCCCGAGACGGCCAAGCCGCTGGCACAGGGCGAGATCGGCATGATCGAGGTGAAGGGACCGAACGTCTTTGCCGGCTACTGGCGGATGCCGGAAAAGACCAAGGCCGAGTTCCGCGGCGACGGCTTCTTCATCACTGGCGATCTCGGCATGGTCGATGCCGACGGCTATGTCCACATCGTCGGGCGCGGCAAGGACCTGATCATCTCGGGCGGCTACAACGTCTATCCGAAGGAAATCGAGAGCGAGATCGATGCGCTTGAAGGCATCTACGAAAGCGCGGTGATCGGCGTCGCTCATCCGGATTTCGGCGAAGGCGTCACCGCGGTCGCGGTGCGCAAGCCGGGATCGGCGATCAGCGCCGCCGACATTGCCGGCGCCATTGTCGGGCGGCTGGCGAAATACAAGCATCCGAAGCAGGTGATCTTCGTCGACGAATTGCCGCGCAACACGATGGGCAAGGTGCAGAAGAACGTTTTGCGCGAGACCTATAAGGATATCTACGCGGCAAAAGCCGGCTAATGCTCGACAGGAACGTGGTGCTGCAAGGGTGAAATCGGCCGTGATCCTTCGCGCCCCCCTCTGTCCTGCCGGACATCTCCCCCACAAGGGGGGAGATCAGACTTCACCGCGGCTTTCGCCAATCGCCAACGTCTCAGGGTAAGCGAGGCGCCGAAGCTGCCAATCTCCCCCCAAGTGGGGGAGATGTCCGGCAGGACAGAGGGGGGCGCTGTCCCGCCAGCGACTCAAAGCTTCTCCACCGCCGCAAGGCTGGAAGACTCAGGCGGCAAACACTCTCTCACCACCGATCCAGACGTTTTTGACATCCAGATCGTCCGAAAGACCGACGATGTCGGCGGCGGTGCCGTTGGCGAAGCGGCCGAGCCGGTGCGCCTGGCCGATCGCTTGCGCCGGATAGAGCGAGGCCATGCGGAGCGCCTCGTCGAGATCCAGTCCGACGACGCGATGGACGAAGCGCACGGCCGAAATCATGTCGAGGTCGGCGCCGGCCAGCGTGCCGTCGGCGAGCCGGAGACTGCCGTCCTTGCGATAGATGGTGCGGCCGTTGAGCGTGAAGGAAGTCATGTCGGTGCCGATCGTCGCCATGGCGTCGGTGACCAGCAGGATCTTGCCCGGACCTTTCTTGGCGCGCAGCGCAAGCGTCATCGTGCCGGGATGGACATGGATGCCGTCGGCGATGATGCCGGCGTAGAAGCCACCGGTGTCGACGGCCGCTCCTGCCAGTCCCGGCTCGCGATTGCCGACCTGGCTCATTGCGTTGAAGAGGTGCGTGACGACGGTGGCGCCGGCCTCGGCGAAGGCGACTGCCGTGGCATAGTCGGTGTCGGAATGACCGAGGCTGACGACAATGCCGGCCTTGGCCAGCGCCGTGACGTGAGCAGGCTCGACGGATTCCGGCGCAATCGTGGTGAGCAGCACCGGCATGTCCCCGCGCGCGGCGATCAGCGCCGCCTGGTCGGTGTCCGTCATCGGCCGGATGAGGGCCGGATCATGTGCGCCCTTGCGGGCGACGGACAGATGCGGCCCTTCGAGATGCAGGCCAAGAAAACCCGGTACGTTCTTCCGCGCTGCCTCGGCGCCGGCGGCGACCGCGGCGGCGGTGATCGCCGGCGTGTCGGTGATCAGCGTCGGCAGCAGCGCGGTGGTGCCGAACGGCGCGTGCGCCCGGCAGATGGTCTCGATCGAGGCGACATCGGGGTGGTCGTTCAGCATAACGCCGCCGCCGCCATTGACCTGGATGTCGACGAAGCCGGGGACCAGCAGGCCGCCGCTGGTCTCGACGCTGGCAACACCGGACGGAATGGCACCGGTAGGCAGGATGGCCTCGACGAGGCCGCCCCTGACGAGGAGGGCCGCGTCGTCATGCCAGTCGGCGCCGTCGAAGATCTTGGCGCCAGCGAGGGCGAAACGGTCGCTCATACGGTTTCCGTCACCTTGCGCAGATTGCGCGGCGCATCCGGATCGAGGCCGCGATGGCGGGCGAAGGCCTCGACGAAGCCATAGAAGGACACGATCAGCGGCAACGGGTCGGTCAGCGGATGGCCGGTCGCGACATGCGGCAGCAGCTTGGCGCTTCTTGCCTTGTCGGAGGTGACGAAGGCGGCCGCGCCCTTAGCCGCCACGCCGTCGGCGGCCTCGGCCACCGAAGGCTCGGACGCGTCGCGGGCAGCGAGCGCCAGGACCGGGAAGCCCGGCCCGACCAGCGCCAGCGGCCCATGCATGACCTCGGCAGCGCTATAGGCCTCGGCGTGCATGGCGCAGGTCTCCTTGAACTTCAGCGCCGCCTCGCTGGCGATCGCGAAGGACGGGCCGCGGCCGAGGATGAACAGCGACTGCGGCGTCTCGAGCGCCGCTGCCAGCCCCATCCAGTCGCAGGCGATCGCCTTGCTGAACTGTTCGGGCAGGCGGGCGAGCGCGGCAAGCAGCGCCTCATCGCCGGTGCTGTGGGCCATCAGCGCCAGGGCGGCGACGGCCGAATTGACGAAGGTCTTGGTGGCCGCGACGCTGCGTTCCGGCCCGGCGAGAATGTCGATGGCATAGTCGGAAGCGCGCGCCAGCGGCGAGTCCGCAGTGTTGGTGATGGCGACGGTCAGCGCGCCACCGGCCCTTGCCGTTTCGGCCATGGCGACGATGTCGGGGCTCTTGCCCGATTGCGAAATCGCCAGGCAGGCCGAGCCGCGCACCTCAGCTTCGCACCGTAGATGGAAGCGATCGACGGGCCTACGGAAGCGACGGCGAGGCCGGCGGTCAGCTCCACGGCATATTTCATGAAGGTGGCGGCGTGGTCGGACGAGCCGCGCGCCACGGTGACGACGAAATGCGGATCGCGCTCGCGAAGGCCGCGGCCGGCTTCGGCAAGCACCTTGGCCGAGCCATCCAGCAGGCGGGCGGTGGCCTCGGGGATCTCCTCGATCTCGCGCCGCATATGGGTGGTGGTTGCATTCATGGCCGGATCTCCTCTCCCGGCCCGGTCAGCCGGAGTTCCGCGACGAAGTCATAGGCGTCGCCCCTATAGATGGAGCGCGTGAACTCGATCACCTTGCCGCTCGCCAGATAGGAAATACGTTCGATGTGCAGGCCGGCAACCCCGGGCGGCACTTC
This sequence comes from Mesorhizobium loti, assembly GCF_001510895.1. Lineage (GTDB taxonomy): Bacteria > Pseudomonadota > Alphaproteobacteria > Rhizobiales > Rhizobiaceae > Mesorhizobium > Mesorhizobium loti_A. The sequence continues at coordinate 46,506 of NZ_LPWA01000118.1, forward strand.
GAGCAGCCGCGCGTCGCCATCGCCAAGATTGGCGGCCGAGATGCGCTGCACCGCCCGCACCGGGCGGTTGCCGGTCAACTCCAGCGCCGCGTAGAGCGAGGAGCCGATCGCTTCTGGGTCGGGAAGCACGCTCGCCGAAATCGCGGCGCGCTCGATGGCCAGCGGCGTGTCGTTGGCGATGCGCAGGCGCGCCACGCGCGCCACCAGCTCGCTCGACGACAGGCCGAGCACCATCATCTCGTCCGGCGAGGGCGCGTAGAGGCCGCGGTCGAGCCATGCCGAGCGCACGACCATGCCGCGGCGCGCCATGTCCTCGGTGAAAGAGGTGAGCCTCGACAGCGACTGCTCGACGCGCTCCATGCGCGGCGCGACGAAGGTGCCGGAGCCGTGGCGCTGGACGAGGATGCCGCCCTTGACCAGGTCCTGCACCGCCTTGCGCACGGTGACGCGCGAGATGTCGGCCTTGCTGGCGATGTCGCGCTCGGACGGCAACGCGTCGCCCGGGCCGATCAGGCCGCGATTGACCGCTTCCTCAATGCTTTTCCTCAGCTGCAGGTAAAGTGGCGCGCCGCTCTGCGAGGATTCTTTCAGCATAGCGAAAATCTGGTCGGCGGCGCTCATCGCGGCGCCTCCGGCAGCATGGCGAAAATCTGGTCGGCGGCGCTCATCGGCCAGCCCCCGACTTGCCGGCGAAGATGCGCACGGCCATCTGCACGGCGCCACCGAGCGCATCATCGAGCGGCGGCCTGAGCAGCGCCTGATAGCGCGCCGACAGGCGCGGCGCATAGAGCGGCGCCAGGCCGCCGAGCAGGCAAAGCGGAGCATCGTCGGCGAGGTCGAGCGCGCCGAGCGAGGCCTCGACATCGGCAACCGCTTTGTCGAGGATCCAGTTGGCGACGAGATCGCCCTTTACGGCATGCTCGAAGACTTTTGGCGCGAAACCGCCGAAGTCGCCGGGCTTGGCGTTGGTGGTGAACTCAACCACGTCCTCGGGATTGTTGCGGAAGACGGCGAGCATGGCGTCCGTCAATGGCGAGCCGGGGCGGATGCCGTCATAGGCAAGCAGCGTCTGCTCGAGCAGATCGCGGCCGATGCGGGCGCCGCTGCCCTGGTCGCCGACCTGGAAGCCCCAGCCGCCGATGGCGCGCGACCTGGCCGCTTTGCGCGCCATATAGGCGGTGCCCGTGCCGAGGATGGCCATGGCGCCGTCGCCGGAACCGACCGCGCCTTCGAGCGCGATCTCGGCGTCGGTTTCGACGCGGCTCTTGCTGAAGGGCAGGATCGCTTCCAGCTGCTGCCTGTAGGTGCCGACATTGGCGCCGGCAAGGCCGAGAATGGCCGGCGTCTCAGGGATCAGCTCCGGATCCTGGCCAGCGGCCACGAAGGCCTGCCTCGCCGCCTCGACGATGTTGGCGCGCGCGCCGGTGAGATCGGTGCGGATGTTGGCCGCGCCGCTTTTGGCACGGCCGACGACAGCGCCGTCGACGGTCGCCAGGGCCGCCCTGCAGCTGGTGCCGCCGCCATCGATGCCAAGCACGAATTTCACGCGATTTTCTCCTCGTGGCGGATAATACCAATAAAATACCAATAGCCAAGCGTTAATTTGAGTTCAAAAAAGATTAAGGCGCATTTTATTGAAAAATCACGGAAATTTGCCGGCAAGGCAATTCCGGACGACGAAATCCGTTAATGGATGTGGACAAGTGGTATTTTTTGGTATTGTTCGGTGAGTTGGAGGAAAGCGGATGGCCGAGACGCGCACGGAAGCGCTTCATCAGAATGCCGAGGGACTGGATGTCCAGACCCCGGAAGTCATCCTTGCGTTCCTGGCCAACGCCCAGATCGAGGCCGCCAAGGCCGTGCACGGCGCCATTCCGGCCATCGCCGAGGCCGCCGAACTCATCGCAAGACAATTGAAGGCCGGCGGCAGGCTCGCCTACGCGGCGGCGGGCAGCTCCGGCCTGATGGCTGTTGCCGACGCGCTGGAGCTTCCAGGCACGTTCGGCATCGCGCGCGACCGCATCGCCATCCTGATCGCCGGTGGCGACGAGGCGTTCCACGCGCTTGCCGGCGGACCGGAAGACAATACCGAGGAGGCCGCGGCCGCCGTGGCGAAGGCCAATATCGGCAAGGGCGATTGCCTGATCGCCATTTCGGCCAGCGGCTCGACGCCCTATGCCGTCCAGGCGATCGGCGATGCGCGGCGCCGGGGCGCCGCGACGATCGCGATCGCCAACAACAAAGGCGCGCCGCTGTTCGGCGAGGCCGATGTCGCCATCCTGCTCGAAACGCCGCCGGAGCTGATCGCCGGCTCGACGCGGATGGGCGCAGGCACCGCGCAGAAGATCGCGCTCAACATGCTGTCGACGCTCGCCGCCATTCATCTCGGCCATGTCCATGACGGCTACATGGTCAACCTCACCGCCGACAACATCAAGCTGCGCGACCGCGCGGTGCGCATGGTCGCCGCCATCACCGGGCGGAGCCGTGACGAAGCGGCGCGCCTGCTCGAAGAGAGCGGCGGTGTCGTCAAGACCGCCATTCTGCTCGCCGCGGGCGCCGCCAACGCCGATGCGGCCGAGAAGATACTGGAAGGAGCCGGCCAGAAGCTCAGGCCGGCGCTTTCAGCGATCGAGGGGAGCAAGGGGCGCTAGCCCCTGTTCTCATCAGAACCGAACCTGAAAAAGGTCAACAGGGAGACTAGACATGATGACCAAACTACTGACGGCCCTTCTGCTCGGCACAAGCATCCTCGGCACCACCGGGATGGCGCTGGCCGAGGACGTAACGCTCAACATCGAGAGCTGGCGCGGCGACGACCTGACCATCTGGAAGGACAAGCTGATCCCGGCCTTCGAGGCCAAGAACCCCGGCATCAAGGTGGTGTTCGCGCCGTCCGCGCCGACCGAGTATGACGCAGCGCTCGGCGCCAAGCTGACCGCCGGCTCGGCGGGCGACCTGATCACCTGCCGGCCGTTCGACAAGTCGCTGGAGCTGTTCAAGAAGGGCAACCTCGCCGACCTCAGCGCGCTGCCCGGCATGGACAATTTCTCTGCCGTCGCCAAGGCCGCCTGGCAGACCGACGACGGCAAGTCGAGCTTCTGCGTGCCGATGGCCTCGGTCATCCACGGCTTCATCTACAACAAGGACGCCTTCGACAAGCTCGGCCTCAAGGTGCCGACCACGAATGAAGAGTTCTACGCCGTGCTCGACAAGATCAAGGCGGACGGCACCTACATTCCGATGGCGATGGGCACCAAGGACCTCTGGGAAGCCGCGACCATGGGCTACCAGAATATCGGCCCGAACTACTGGAAGGGCGAGGAAGGCCGCCAGGCGCTGATCAAGGGCGAGCAGAAGCTGACCGATGCCGACTGGGTCGAGCCCTACAAGGAACTGGCCAAGTGGAAGCCCTATCTCGGCGACGGCTTCGAGGCGCAGACCTATCCGGACAGCCAGAACCTGTTCACGCTCGGCCGCGCCGCGATCTACCCGGCCGGCTCGTGGGAGATCGGCCTGTTCAACACCCAGGCGCAGTTCAAGATGGGCGCCTTCCCGCCGCCGGTGCAGAAGGCCGGCGACACCTGCTACATCTCCGACCATACCGATATCGGCATGGGCCTGAACGCAGCGTCGAAGCATCCGGAAGAGGCCAAGAAGTTCCTGTCCTGGGTCGCTTCGCCGGACTTCGCGACCATTTACGCCAACGCGCTGCCGGGCTTCTTCAGCCTGAACAGCACGCCGGTGAAGATGGAAGACCCGCTGGCGCAGGAATTCGTCTCCTGGCGCGGCAAGTGCAAGTCGACGATCCGCTCGACCTACCAGATCCTGTCGCGCGGCACGCCGAACCTCGAGAACGAGACCTGGGTTGAATCGGCCAATGTGATCAACGGCACCGACACGCCGGAAGCTGCGGCCAAGAAGCTGCAGGACGGCCTCGACAGCTGGTACAAGCCGGCGAAGTAACTTTTGCCATCGAACCGGCCGGGCGCCTGCCCGGCCGGCATTCGGACAGTCTTAGATAGCGATTGTCGGCGCCGCCTCTCGGTCCTACCCTCACTTTGCGGGGAAGACGAAGCCGCACTGTCGCTGGCCTTGTCCGCCCGTGAAGGGGACAATCAGCCGTGCATCGAGGCATCAGCTAAGCATTCATCGACCTGGAACCGAGAGACGGCGGGGACCGAACTCATGGCCGCACAGACACGACCGAAAAGACCGATCCGCTGGCACATCGGCGTCTTCCTGGCGCCGGCGGTGCTCGTCTACACGGCGATCATGATCCTGCCGCTGTTCGGCACGCTGCAACTGTCCTTGTTCCGCAACATCGAGCAAGCCCAAGTGTTCGTCGGGCTCGGCAATTTCCGCACGCTGTTCGGCGACCCCAACTGGTCGGTGAATTTCTGGAACGCGCTGAGGAACAATGTCTGGTTCTTCATCATCCACATGCTGGTGCAGAACCCGATCGGCATCCTTTTGGCAGCGCTTCTCTCCAGCCCCCGTCTGAGGTTCGCCGCCTTCTACCGCACGGCGATCTTCGTGCCGACGATCCTGTCTTTCGTCATCGTCGGCTTCGCCTGGAAGCTGATCCTGTCGCCGATCTGGGGCGTGGCGCCGCATCTGCTCGACTTCGTCGGGCTGAAGAGCCTGTTCACGCCGTGGCTCGGCAAGGAGCAATATGCGTTGACCGCGCTCAGCCTGGTCTCGGTCTGGCAGTTCGTCGGCATTCCGATGATGTTGATCTATGCAGCACTTCTGTCGATCCCCGAGAGGTGATCGAGGCGGCCGAATGCGACGGCGTCACCGGCATGGCGCAATTCTGGAAGATCAAGCTGCCGCTGATCCTGCCTTCGATCGGCATCATCTCGATCCTGACCTTCGTCGGCAATTTCAATGCTTTCGACCTGATCTACACGGCGCAAGGGGCGCTTGCCGGTCCGAACTACTCGACCGACATCCTCGGCACCTTCCTCTACCGCGCGTTCTTCGGCTTCCAGCTGCAGGTCGGCGACCCCAACATGGGCGCGGCGATCGCCACGATGATGTTCCTGATCATCCTGGCTGGCGTCTGCGTCTACCTATTCCTCGTCCAGACGCGCCTGCGTCGTTACCAGTTCTGAGGTCTGAGATGAGCACAGCGACCCGCTCGTTGCCCCGCACCATCGGCGCCCACGCCGTCCTTTTGACCTATACGGTGATCGCGCTGTTTCCCGTGATCCTGGTGATCGTGAATTCTTTCAAATCCCGCGCGGGCATCTTCGGCGCGCCGCTGACGCCGCCGACTCCGAAGACCTTCGACCTGATCGGCTACACCACCGTGTTCGGACAGGGCGATTTTTTCCACTATTTCCAGAACAGCCTCGTCGTCACGGTCGCTTCGCTGTTCTTCGTGCTTTTGTTCGGAGCGATGGCGGCCTTCGCGCTGTCGGAATACCGCTTCCGCGGCAACACGATGATGGGGCTCTATCTGGCGCTCGGCATCATGATCCCGATCCGCCTCGGCACCGTCGCCATCCTGCAGTTGATGGTGGCCACCGGGCTGGTCAACACGCTGACGGCGCTGATCCTGGTCTATACAGCGCAAGGCCTGCCGCTCGCCATCTTCATCCTGTCGGAATTCATGAAGCAGGTTTCCGACGATTTGAAGAATGCCGGCCGCATCGACGGTCTGTCGGAATACACGATCTTCTTCCGGCTGGTGCTGCCGCTGGTGCGCCCGTCGATGGCGACGGTCGCCGTCTTCACCATGATCCCGATCTGGAACGACCTCTGGTTCCCGCTGATCCTGGCGCCATCGGAAGAGACCAAGACGGTGACGCTCGGCGCGCAGCTCTTCCTCGGCCAGTTCGTCACCAACTGGAACGCGATCCTGGCGGCGCTGTCGCTGGCGATCCTGCCGGTGCTGATCCTCTACGTCATCTTCTCGCGGCAGCTGATCCGCGGCATCACTTCCGGAGCCGTCAAGTGAGTTCAGAAAGACCCCTTCGCGTCGTCGTGGCCGGTCTCGGCAATATGGGCCGCAGCCACGCGCTCGCCTACCACACCAATCCGGGCTTCGAGATCGCCGCGCTCGTCAACCGCTCCGACGTGCCGCTGCCGGACGGGCTTGGCGGCTACGGCATCCGGCGTTCCTTCGAGGAGGCGCTACGTGACGAGAAGCCGGACGTTGCGGCGATCGCCACCTATTCCGACAGCCATGCCGACTATGCGGTGCGGGCGTTCGAGGCGGGCTGCCATGTCTTCGTCGAGAAGCCGCTGGCGACGACCGTGGCGGATGCCAGGCGCGTCGTCGATGCCGCCAAGGCCAACGGCAAAAAACTGGTGATCGGCTATATCCTGCGCCACCACCCGTCCTGGGTTAGGCTGATTGCCGAGGCGCGCAAGCTCGGCGGGCCATACGTCTTCCGCATGAACCTCAACCAGCAGTCTTCCGGCCACACCTGGGGGACGCACAAGCAGCTGATGCAGACCACCTCGCCGATCGTCGACTGCGGCGTGCATTATCTCGATGTCATGCTGCAGATCACCGACGCCCGACCGGTCGAGGTGCGCGGCATGGGGGTGCGGCTGAGCGACGAGGTGGCGCCCTCTATGTACAACTACGGCCATCTGCAGGTGCTGTTCGAGGACGGCTCTGTGGGCTGGTACGAGGCCGGCTGGGGCCCGATGATTTCGGAGACCGCCTTCTTCGTGAAGGACGTGATGTCTCCAAACGGCTGCGTGTCGATCGTCATGAAGGAGGGCGTGAAGTCCGACGATATCGACACCCACACCAAGACCTCGACCCTTCGGCTGCACAATGCAGCGACCGGTCCGGACGGCAAGTTCGCCAAGGCAGACCAGCTGCTGTCGATGGAAGGCGAGCCGGGCCACCAGGAGCTCTGCGACCTCGAACAGGCCTTCCTGCTCAAGGCAATCCGCGAGGACATCGACCTGACCCGCCACATGGACGACGCGGTGAAGTCGCTCGCCGTCTGTCTTGCCGCCGACGAGAGCGTGCGCACCGGCGCCCCAATCAAACTCTAGAACAAGGACGAAGCCGTGGGCTCGCTGAACATCGAGAATGTGAAGAAGGCTTTTGGGCCGGTCGAGGTGCTGAAGGGCATCGACCTCGAGGTCAATGACGGCGAGTTCGTCGTTTTCGTCGGCCCGTCCGGCTGCGGAAAGTCGACGCTGCTGCGCGTGATCGCCGGACTGGAGGATTCGACCTCCGGCCGCGTGCTGATCGACGGCACGGACGTCTCCGTCACGCCGCCCGCAAAACGCGGCATCGCCATGGTGTTCCAGACCTACGCGCTCTATCCGCATCTGACGGTGAAGAACAATATGGGCCTCGGCCTGAAGCAGGCCGGCACACCTGCCGCCGAGATCGACCGCCGCATCAAGATCGCCTCCGCCATGCTGTCGCTCGAGCCTTATCTCGAGCGCCGTCCGGCCGAGCTTTCGGGCGGGCAGCGCCAGCGCGTCGCCATCGGCCGCGCCGTGGTGCGCGAGCCGAAGCTCTTTCTGTTCGACGAGCCGCTGTCGAACCTCGATGCCGCGCTGCGCGTCAACACAAGGCTTGAGATCGCGCAGCTGCACCGGCGGCTGAAGGCGACGATGATCTACGTCACCCACGACCAGGTCGAGGCGATGACGCTGGCCGACAAGATCGTCGTGCTCAATGCCGGGCGGATCGAGCAGATCGGCAGCCCGATGGAACTCTACAATTCGCCGGCCAACGACTTCGTCGCCGGCTTCATCGGCTCGCCGAAGATGAATTTCATCGACGGCGCCAAATTGGGCGAGACGGCCAAGACCGTCGGCGTACGGCCGGAGCATCTGACCGTCGATGCGAAATCCGGCGCCTGGAAAGGCACGGTGGTGCATGCCGAGCATCTCGGCGCCGACACCAACCTCTATCTCGACTGCGAGAAGGCGGGGATGCTCACGGTGCGCATCTTCGGCGTCTACAATGCCGAGCCCGGCTCGACGCTCTATGCGACGCCGGATCCCGCGAAGACGTACCGGTTCGGGGCTGACGGGAAGGTTTTGAGGTAATATTTCGCGAGGCTGGCGCTGCCCCTCATCCGCCTGCCGGCACCTTCTCCCTGTGAAGAACGGGGAGAAGGGATAAGCTCCAACGCTGGCGCCCCCTCTCCCCGTCCTTAACGGGGAGAGGGTAAGGGTGAGGGGCAGCGCAAACTTATCAGAACAGGCGCCCTACTCGTCCGCCTTGAACGTCTGCTTCTGCTGGCCCATGCCTTCGATGCCGAGCTCGACGACGTCGCCGGGCTTCAGGAACACCGGCGGCTTCATGCCCAGCCCAACGCCGGGCGGCGTGCCGGTGGAGATGATGTCGCCGGGTTGCAGCGACATGAACTGGCTGAGATAGGAGACCAGATATTTGACGCCGTAGACCATGGTCTTGGTCGAGCCGTTCTGCATGGTCCTGCCGTTGACGGTCAGCCACATCTTCAAGTTCTGCGGGTCGGCGATCTCGTCCTTGGTCACCAGCCAGGGGCCGATCGGGCCAAAAGTGTCGCAGGACTTGCCCTTGGTCCACTGGCCCTGGCGCTCGGCCTGGAAGGCGCGTTCGGACACGTCGTGGGCGACGCAATAGCCGGCAACGTAATCCAGCGCGTCGGCCTCGCTGACATATTTCGTGGTCTTGCCGATGACGACGCCGAGCTCGACCTCCCAGTCGGTCTTGACCGAGCCGCGCGGGATCAGCACGTCGTCATCCGGCCCGACAATGGCCGAGCTTGCCTTCATGAAGATGATCGGCTCCGGCGGCACCGTGGCGCCGGTCTCGGCGGCATGGTCGGAATAGTTGAGGCCGATGCAGATGAATTTGCCAGTGCCGGCGACGCAGGCGCCGATGCGTGGCTTGCCGGAAACCGCCGGCAGCGATTTCGGATCAAGCTTCGACAGCATCTCCAGCGACGCCGGATGGAGCGCCGTGCCGGCGATGTCGGTGACATGAGCCGAAAGGTCGCGGATCGTGCCATCCTGATCGAGCAGGCCGGGACGTTCGCTCCCCACCTCGCCATAGCGCAGCAACTTCATCTCTTCTCTCCACCTTGCGGCCAAAGGCCGTTTTGCAAAACTCTCCGCCGCAACGACGGCTTACGCGGAAACCGGGCGGACCGTAGCCACCGACCCTGCCCGCGGCAAGCACAGACGCCGCGCAAGCGGCCGGGAGGCAGGATTTTTCAGACTGATCGATGCTTCCGACAAACGCCGAGGCCGGATTCGATCTTCCTGCTCGCCCACCCGAACCGAAAGTCAGATCGACCAGCCGCCGTCGATGTTGTAGGCCTGCCCCGACGTATAGGTTGCGCCCGCCAGGTAGACGGCGAAATCGGCGATCTCCTCGGGCGTGCCCAGCCTTCCCATCGGCTGGCGGGCGATGAAGGCCGCGCGCGCCGCCTCATAGTCGCCCTGCGCATGCATGCGGTCCTGCAGCGACGGGCTTTCGACCGTGCCCGGGCAGATGGCGTTGCAGCGGATACCTCTGGCGACATAGTCGGCGGCGACCGCCTTGGTGAGACCGACGACCGCCGCCTTGGTCAAGCCATAGACGAAGCGGTTCGGCACACCCTTCTGCGAGCTTGCCAGGGACGCCATGTTGATGATCGAACCGTCGCCGCGCTCCAGCATGCCGGGCAGCACGGCGCGGATGGTGCGGATCATCGAGCGAACGTTGAGGTTCAGCGCGAAATCCAGGTCTTCGTCCTTCATTTCAAGGATAGAACCCGAATGGACGAAGCCGGCGCAGTTGAACAGCACGTCGACCGCGCCGATCTCGGCGAAGGCAGCAGCGATGGCCGCATCGCTCAGCACATCGAGCTTGCGGGTCTTGATGCCGGAAGTCTTGCCGAGTTCGGCAAGGAGCGGCTCATTGATGTCGGTGGCGTGAACGGTGGCGCCCGCTTTGGCGAAGGCCAGCGCGCTCGCCCGCCCGATGCCTTGCGCCGCCGCGGTGACCACAACCACCTTGCCTGCCAGATCCGCCATGCTTTCCTCCAAAATCGCGCGAGTGTTCTACCGGCAGCCGGGCAGGATGCAATGTGCCAGGGAAGTCTGCTCACCCGAGCCTCTGTTTGCCAGAGGATAATTGTTTTTTCTCGGTAAAGAACATCCAAAGGCGCGTCAAGCCTGGAACAGGCATCGCTTCGGGTTTCGAATTTGCCCATCGCCCCCTCTCCGAGCGCTGGCTCTGCCCCTCGCCTGCCTGCCGGCATCCTCTCCCCGTATAGTGACGGGGAGAGGGCGCCGTCATCGCCGGTTTCGCCAATCGCCAGCGTTGCAGGAAAGGCGCCAGCGGCTGCGGCCAGCCACCTTCTCCCCGTCTCTATACGGGGAGAAGGTGCCGGCAGGCGGATGAGGGGCGGCGCCGACTTGGAGAATTGGCCATCCCACCACAAGCTCGAGCCTGTAGCTGTTTTGGAGCGGCTACCCTGAAGCCGGCAAACCTGCGGCAGAAGCGAACATCATTCCGTCCCAAGTTCAGTCCCCGTAGGGCACCCAGACGTTCTTGACCTCGACGGCGCGGCGCAGGAAGGCCTCGCCGGCGGCTTCGCTCGACGTCCAGTCGAGGCTGCGGCCGTAGCCGGTCCAGACGCGCTTGAGGTTGCCGATGGAATCGGCTTCCGCCTTGGCGCAGGTGTCGGTATCGGCGAACACCCAGAGCCCGTCGACATCGTCGTGCTTGGCCAGCACGCCGCAGAGCTCGGCGCTGCGCCCGGTGACGATGTTGATGGCGCCGGGAGGAATGTCGGAATATTCGATGACCTGGTAGAGGTCGGTGGCTAAAAGCGGGTGCCGCTCCGACGGAACGGCCACCACGGTGTTGCCCATGGCAAGCGCCGGCGCCACCAGCGAGATGAAGCCAAGCAGCGGCTGATTGTCCGGCGCGACGATGCCGACGACGCCCACCGGCTCATGCAGCGCCAAAGTGACGACGCGGGCTGGCGGCTGGTGGACGCGGCCTTCGAACTTGTCGGTGAGGCCGGCATAGAGGAACAGCCGCTCGATCGACTGCTCGACCTCTTCGCGCGCCGCTTTGGCAGCGACTCCGGTAAGCTGGACAAGGCGGGCGGCGAATTCGTCGGCGCGGCCGGACAGGTTTTCGGCGAAATAGTAGAGCACCTGGCTGCGGTTGAAGGCCGTCGCGTCCGGCCAGGCCTTGCACGCACGCGCTGCAGCGACCGCGTCGCGGATGTCCTTGCGGTTGCCAAGGCCGACTTCGCCGGCAAGCTTGCCCTTGGCCGTCGCCACGGCAAGCGAATAATTGCCGTCCGGACGGACCTGCTTGCCACCGATGAACAATTTTGCCGTGCGATCGATTGCCGTGCCGTCGGCCTGCTCCACCGGCTGGGCGGAGCCGGCGGCGGCCAACTTGATAACCGGGCCAACGGGCAGCTTGGCGGCAAGATATTCGAACATGCCTTCGCGGCCACCCTCGCGGCCGAAGCCGCTCTCACGATAGCCGCCAAAACCGCAGGCGGCGTCGAACATGTTGGTGCCGTTGACCCAGACGACGCCGGCCTTCAATTGCGGTGCGACGTGCAGCGCAAGGTTGATGTTCTCGCTCCACACCGAAGCGGCAAGGCCGTAGCGCGTGTTGTTGGCAAGCTCGATCGCTTCCTCAGTGTTGCGGAAGCTCATCGTCGCCAGCACCGGCCCGAAGACCTCCTCCTGTGCCAAAATATTAGCCGGCGAAACAGCCGTGGCGAGCGTCGGCAGATGATAGTAGCCTGCCGTCGGCAAGGCAGCGTCCGGCTGCCAGCAGATGGCGCCCTGCTTTGCGCCCTCAGCGATCAGACCCCTGACGCGGTCGAGCTGCGTGCGGTCGACCAGCGGGCCGATATCGGTGTTCTTGTCGAGCGGGCTGCCGACACGCAGCCGGCTCATCCTGACCTTGACCTTGGCGATGAAGGCCTCGGCGATGCCTTCCTGCACCACTAGGCGCGAACCGGCACAGCAGACCTGGCCCTGGTTGAACCAGATGCCGTCGACCAGCCCCTCGACCGCGCTGTCGAGATCGGCGTCCTCGAAAACGATGAAAGCCGACTTGCCGCCGAGCTCGAGCGACAGTTTCTTGCCCGATCCCGCGGTTGCCTTGCGGATGATCTTGCCGACTTCCGAGGAGCCGGTGAAGGCGATCTTCTGGACACCGGGATGATTGACGATCGCCGCACCGGCTTCAGGGCCACCCTGGACGATGTTGACGACGCCTTTCGGAACGCCGGCGCGTTCGCAGATCTCGGCGAACAGGATGGCGGTGAGCGGGGTGAATTCGGCCGGCTTCAGCACCACGGTGCAGCCGGCTGCGAGCGCCGGCGCGATCTTCCAGGCCAGCATCAGCAGCGGAAAATTCCACGGGATGACCTGGCCGACGACGCCGACCGGCTTGTGATCTGGAAAATCCTTCTCGAGCGCCTGCGCCCAGCCGGCATGGTGGAAGAAATGGCGGATGGCCAGAGGCACGTCGATGTCGCGGCTCTCGCGGATCGGCTTGCCGTTGTCGATCGATTCCAGCACGGCGAACAGGCGCTGGTGGCGCTGCATGGCGCGGCCGATGGCATAGAGCACTTTCGCGCGACTGTAGCCGGAGATGCCGACCATTTCGCGAGCGCCTTGGCAGCTGCCGTAACGGCCGCGTCGATATCGGCGGCGCCCGCATCCGAGACTTTGGCGAGCAGCTTGCCGGAGGACGGCTCGCTGGTATCGAAGGTCTTGCCGCCTGCTGCCGCCTTCCAGGCGCCGTCAATGAACAGCGCCTTGGAAAAATCGCGCGAGGCCAGCCAGGCATCGGCTTCGTTGCGGGCTTCCGGCGCCGGGCCGTATTCCATGGCGTGATAGCGCTCGAGGACGTTCATGGGGTGGCTCCGTGATGGGAGATTTTCTTCGAGGCTGGCGATCCGTCGCGCCCCCCTCTGTCCTGCCGGACATCTCCCCCACGAGGGGGGAGATCAGCCTTCGCGTTCGTCCGCCGCAATCCTGCAGCGCTGGAAATTGGCGAAATCGCCGATGACGGCCAATCTCCCCACAAGTGGGGGAGATGTCCGGCAGGACAGAGGGGGGCGCGAAGGAACTCCATGTTCAAACTTCTTGCCAGGCCTTACGCCATCGCGTGGCGGTGGTTGGCCGAATAATGGCCGGTCAGATGATGCTCGAGCTGGCGCTCGATGTCGGTGAGCAGGCTGGAGGCGCCGAAGCGGAACAGGTCCGGCTCGAGCCAGGGCCGGCCGAGCTCTTCCTTCATCAGCACCAGCCAGTCGAGCGAGACTTTTGCGGTCGAAATGCCGCCGGCCGGTTTGAAGCCGATCAGGTAGCCGGTCTCCTCGAAATAGGCGCGGATGGCGCGCACCATGGCGAGGCCGACCGGAAGCGTGGCGTTGACGCTTTCCTTGCCGGTCGAGGTTTTTATGAAATCGGCGCCCGCCATCATCGCCACCATCGAGGCCAGCATGACATTGCGCAGCGTGGCGAGGTCGCCGGTGCCGAGGATGACCTTGAGATGGGCGTCGCCACAGGCGGCGCGCATGGCGACGATCTCGTTGAACAACTCGCGCCACTTGGCGCCGTAGACCAGGCCGCGCGGAATGACGACGTCGATCTCGTCGGCGCCGTCACGCACCGAAGCCTCGATCTCCTGCAGGCGGGTCGACAGCGGCGCAAGGCCATGCGGGAAGGCGGTTGAAACGGCTGCGACATGGATGCCGGTGCCGCGCACGGCGTCGACCGCGGTGGCGACGAAGGGATGGTAGACGCAGACCGCCGCCGGACGAATGGTTTCGCCGGAGATACCGAGACCGTCGACGATATCCTTGCGCAGCGGGTTGATCGCCTTGGCGCAGAGCCGGCGCACGCGCTCGTCGGTGTCGTTGGAGTTCAGCGTGGTGAGGTCCATGCAGGCAATCGCCCGCAGCAGCCAGGCAGCCTGGTTGTCGGCCTTGATCGAGCGCCGCTTGGTGAGCGTGGCGACACGGCGCTCCAGCGCCGAGCGGTTGACGCTGCGCACCGATTCCAGGAAGCCGAGATCGAGCTTCATGCCGGGGTTACGGGCAATGCCGTGCTCGAGCGGCATCGGCGTGTTGGCGGCGGCGCGCGCCGGCAGCGGCATAACCTTGGACGCGCCGGCGCCGGCCTCGCGGATGGTGCTGCTCATCTCCTGCCCTTTCATTTCAGCGCGTTTTGCGCTTTATGCCCTCGTGGGTGTCGTTGGGCGACACGCGCGAAGATAGCCCGCGAAGCGATGCTTCACGAGTCTTTCAAAGGGTCATAGCGGAAAAAGGCCGCCAAAGCAGCAGATTTTTGACCGCATGGTCAAAACTCGTCTCGGACGGCGGCGCGTCTCAGCCGACGAAAGCGCGCTCGACGACGAAGCTGGCCGGATGGCTGAGCGAACCTTCCTGGAAACCGAGGCTTTCGGCAAGCTCCTTGACGTCCTTCAGCATGTGCATCGAGCCGCAGATCATGATGCGGTCGGTCTCGGGATTGAGCTTGTCGATGCCGAGGTCGGAGTAGAACTTACCCGAGCCGATCAGCGCGGTGATGCGGCCCATGCGCGCCGATTCCTCGCGCGTCGTCGAATTGTAGAGCGTGACGCGGCCGCCGGTCAGCTCGCCGATCAGCGGGTCGCTCTCGAGGGCCGCCACCAGCTCCTGGCCGTAGGTGAGCTCGGCATTGTCGCGGCAGGTGTGGGTGAGGATGACCTGATCGAATTTTTCATAGGTGTCGGGATCGCGCAGCAGGCTGGCGAAGGGAGCGATGCCGGTGCCGGTCGAGATCATGAACACACGCTTGGCGGGCGTCAGCGCGTCGAGCACCAGCGTGCCGGTCGACTTCTGGCGCATGATGACGGTATCGCCGACCTCGATCTTCTGCAGCTCGGAGGTCAGCGGACCATCCGGCACCTTGATCGAGAAGAATTCGAGCTCGTCGTCCCAGGCGGGGCTGGCGACCGAATAGGCGCGGAAGATCGGCTTCTCGGCATTGGGCAGGCCGATCATGACGAACTCGCCGGAGCGGAAACGCAGCGACTGCGGCCGGGTGATGCGGAACGAGAACAGCCGGTCGGTGTAGTGTTTCACCGACACCACGGTCTCGGCATAGACATTGGCCGGAATCGGGAACTGCAGCGGCTTGGCGCCGGCAATGTTCAACGCGGATGTCGTGTTCATCAAACCCAACCTTCCGGCCCAGGCCCGAGGCGCTGGCGCCAAACCTTCTCCTGCGCGCCCGAACGGTTAGGTTCCGGCGCACCCTTCGCACACTGCCAAGCGGTAAGCTCTTGTGTCCGGAATTTATTAGTATACAAATGATCTTCAGGTCAAGATGGCAGCGTAAAACGCCTTTCCAAACCGAGGCATATCCGTAGTCCTGGCATTTCGGGTTTCGGCAATGAATGAGAAATTTTCGGCGTCGGCGGGAAGCGTCGTTGCCGGCATCGATGTCGGCGGAACCTTCACCGACCTGCTTTTGATCGACGGCAAGGCAGGCGGCAAGGTGCATATCGCCAAGACGCCGACGACCGTTGAAAATCAGCCTTTGGCGTGGTCGCCGCGCTTGGCGCCACGGGCTTTCCGGTCGACGGCATCGACCTCATCGTCCACGGCACGACCACCACCACCAACGCCGTGCTGGAGCGTCGGCTGGCACGAACCGGCATGATCACCACGTGCGGCTTCCGCGACGTGATCGAGCTTGGACGACGCACAAGACCGCAGGCCTACGGCATGACGGGCACCTTCGTGCCGGTCATTCCGCGGGATCTCAGGCTCGAAGTGTCGGAGCGGGTCGAGGCCTCCGGCGCCGTCCGCGTCCCGCTCGACGAGAACGAGATGCGCGATGCGGTCAAGCGATTGCTCGCCGCCGGCTGCGAGTCGCTGGTCATCCATTTCCTGCATTCCTACGCCAACCCGTCGCATGAGCGGCGCGCGGCTGAGATCGCGGCGGAGCTCTGGCCGAACGGCCACATCACCACCGGCCATGCGCTGCTTTCGGAAGCGCGCGAGTTCGAGCGCGGCGTGACGGCGGCGGTCAACGCCTCGGTGCAGCCGATCCTCGAGCGCTATGTCGAGCGGCTGCGCAAGGAACTCGGCGCCAAAGGCTATGCCCGCGACTTCCTGATCATGAACGGCAATGGCGGCATGATCTCCGCCCGCTTCGTCACGCTGGAATCGGCAAAGACCGTCATGTCCGGCCCGTCCTCCGGCGTGATTGCCGCCGCCTATACTGGAAAACGCGCCGGTTTCGGCAATCTCGTCACCTACGACATGGGCGGCACCTCGACCGACGTGGCGCTGATCCGCAATGCCGAGCCCGCCGTCTCGAACGAGATCGAGATCGAATATGCGATGCCGATCCACGTGCCGATGGTGGCGGTGCATACGGTGGGCGCCGGCGGCGGCTCGATCGCGCGCGTCGACGCGGCCGGGCTGATCCAGATCGGCCCGGAAAGCGCCGGCGCCAATCCCGGCCCGATCTGCTACGGGCGCGGCGGCACCGAGCCGACCATCACCGACGCCAATCTGGTGCTCGGACGACTGGCGCCGAAAAAACTGCTTGCTGTCGACAACCCGGTCACCGTCGAGCGCGTGACCTCGATCTTCGAGGACAGGATCGGCAAGCGCACCGGCCTTTCCGGCGTCGAGGCGGCGGGCGCAGTGCTGAGGCTCGGCAACATGAAGATGGCGGGCGCCATCCGCATGGTTTCGGTGTCGCGCGGCCATGATCCACGCGATTTCGCGCTGTTCGCCTTCGGCGGCGCCGGACCGCTGCATGCGACGGCGCTTGCCCGCGAGCTCGGCCTGCCGAGGGTGCTGGTGCCGGCGCGCCCCGGCATCACCAACGCGCTCGGCTGTGTCGTCGCGGATCTGAGGCACGACTTCGTCAACACGATCAACCAACCGGTGGCGCTGCTCGATGAAGCTTCGCTTCACGAGCTGTTGGAACGGCACCGGAACGAAGGCGAGGCGCTGATCGCCAAGGAAGCGGTGAAGCCGGACGCGATCCGCGTCACCCACTCCGCCGACATGCAGTTCGTCGGCCAGACGCATATCATCAACGTGCCGCTGCCGTCCTCGTCCGTCTCACGGACGACACTGCAGCAGCTGTTCGAAAAGGCCTATTTCGCCCGCTTCAAGGTCGAATTGCCGGAGATCCGCGCCAACCTCGTCAACCTCAACACCTCGGTGACCGGCGTGCGGCCGCAAATCGACCTGTCGCGGCTGATCGACCCTGCTGGCCGCGCGTCAACGCTTGACGACGCGCGACGCGAGATCCGGCCGGTCTGGTATCACGGCACCTGGCATGACACGCCGGTCTATGCCCGCGAGAAGCTGCCGCTTGACGCCATTATCGAGGGGCCGGCGATCCTCGAACAGATGGACGCCACCACCGTGCTGGAACCCGGCGACCGTGCGCGTTCTGACGCCGACGGCAACATCATCATCGACATCGGCGAGGCCTGATATGCCAGCGTTCGAAGGGGCAAAGCTCGATACAATCACGCTTTCGGTGCTGCAGGCTGCCCTGCAGCAGGTCTGCGACGAGATGGATTTGACGTTTTCTCGCGCGGCCTTCTCGCCGGTCATCGCCGAGGCCAATGACCGCTCGGACGGCATCTATTCGGCGGTCGACGGCTCGCTGATCGCGCAAGGCAGCCAGGGGCTGCCGGTGTTCGTCGGCGTCATGCAATATTCGACCAAGACGGTGATCGAGATGATCGCCGATGGCCGTTGCCTGGCCCCGGAACAAGGCGACATCTACATCGTCAACGACCCCTATCTCGGCGGCACGCATCTGATGGACGTGCGCTTCGTCATGCCGGTCTATCGCGGCGGAAAAATCTTCTGCTGGCTTTCCAACACCGGGCACTGGCCGGACATCGGCGGCTCGGTGCCGGGCGGCTTCTCCGCCTCGGCCACGGCGGTCGAGCAGGAAGGCCTGCGGCTGCCGCCGGTAAAACTGTTCAAGAAGGGCGTGCTCGATCCCGAGATCTACGCCATCATCTGCTCGAACATCCGCGTCGCCGACCAGCGCATCGGCGATATCCGCGCGCAGGCGGCGGCGCTCTTGATCGGCCAGGACAGGCTCAATGAAATCCTCGATCGTTACGGAGACGAAACCGTTGTCGAGGCGGTCGCCGAGCTGCGCCGACGCGCCGCCGAGCAGATGCGCGCATCGATCGCCGTCATCCCGGACGGCATCTACCGCTCGCAGGCCTTCGTCGATTCCGACGGGGTGGTGAACGAGCCGCTGACCATCAATCTGGCCGTCGAGAAGAAGGGCGAGACGCTGACCTTCGATTTCGCAGGCTCCTCGAAACCCTGCGCCGGACCGATGAACAGCGTGCTGGCGACCACGCTATCGTCCGTCTATCTCGCCATGCGCCATATTTTTCCGGAGGTGCCGATCAGCGCCGGCGCGTTCGAGCCGCTGACTGTCAAGCGGCCGGAGGGCACTTTCCTCGATGCGAAATATCCGCGGCCGGTTTCCGGCTGCGCGGCGGAGGTTTCGCAGCGTATCGCCGAGGCGGTGTTCGCCGCGATGGTGCAGGCGTTGCCGGAAAAGGTGACCGCGGCGCCCGCCGGCTCCAGCGGCAATTTCGCGCTTGGCGGCAGCGATCCGGCGCGCGGCCGCGACTATGTCATGTACCAGATTTCCGGCGGCGGCTATGGCGGCAATGCCGGTCATGACGGCTTGAGCAATGGCTGCTCGACCATCGGCATCTCGAAATCGCCGCCGGTCGAGATCATGGAGCAGGCCTTTCCGGTGCTCTATCGCCATTATGCGCTGCGCGAAGGCTCGGGCGGCGCCGGCAAGCATCGCGGCGGTTTCGGGCTCGCCTATGAGGTCGAGATATTGCGGGGTGAAGCCCGCGCGTCCTTCGTCATGGATCACGGCCGTTTCGGGCCGCAGGGCGCGCTCGGCGGCAGGGACGGCGC
Organism: Mesorhizobium loti; assembly: GCF_001510895.1. GTDB lineage: Bacteria > Pseudomonadota > Alphaproteobacteria > Rhizobiales > Rhizobiaceae > Mesorhizobium > Mesorhizobium loti_A. Next base: position 65,444 of record NZ_LPWA01000118.1, read on the forward strand.
GCCGAACAGCGTGACCGTGTTCCGGGGCGGCCAAGCGCATGTTCCGCCGCACCTTTCCAAGGAACAGGACATCGCGCTCAAGGCCGGCGATCGCGTGCGCGTCGGCACACCGGGCGGCGGCGGCTATGGCGACCCGCGCCAGCGCGACCCGAAGCTGGTCGCCGAGGATGTCCGGCTCGGCTATTACACAGCAGAGCAGGTCAAGGAGATGTTCGGGGTCGACCTGTAGACGACGGCTAGCGATCGGTCGAAGGCGGAGCCGATATGTCCAAGTCGACGTCGAGTTCCTTCACACCCCCCTCTGCCCTGCCGGGCATCTCCCCCCGCAAGGGGGGAGATTGGCAGCTTCAGCCTTGGCGCTCTCCCTTCAACGCCGGAGACTAGCGAAGGCCGAGGTGACATCTAATCTCCCCCCTTGCGGGGGAGATGGCCGGCAGGCCAGAGGGGGGTGCTGTCCCTCCAGCGTCTAAGGGTGTCACCTTGTCGAGAGCAGCCTTTCAGGCCAGCTTCGCCAACAGCCGCAGGAAGGTCGCGGCTTCCTTGGCCGTCAGCGGCGCCAGTGTCTCCTCGGTGATGGTGCGGGCGAGCGGGATCAGACGCTCGATCGCTTCGCGGCCTTCCGGCGTCAGATTGACCAGCAGCCGCCGCTTGTCGACCTCGTGCTTGGAGAGCTCGACCAGGCCGCGCGCCTTCAGCCGGTCGATCACGCCTTTCACGGTGGCTGCGTCCATGGCGATCAGCGTGCCGAGCTGGTTTTGCGAGGTCTCGCCGATGTCGTAGAGCTTGGCGAGGGCTGCGAATTGCGGCGGCGTCAGATCGCCAATGTGGGCGGCGAAGATCGCGACATGGCGCTGATGCGCCTTGCGCAGAATGAAGCCGACCTGATCCTGCAGATGGTAGTTGTTTTCGTCCGGTTCGTCGGCTTCGACCAGCCGCAGCAGATTGTCCTCGCCGCTCATCTTAAGCCGTCCCATGCCTTGATGTCCTCGGCTGCGAGGCCGCCCATGCGGTTGTGGACACGCGGGCCGCAGGTCATGGCAAGGCAGAACAGGATTTCGTCGGGACGCGGGCCATCGCTGATGCCGACCTCCATCGCGTCGAAATGGCTGCGCACATAGGCGGCGTTGATGTGGCCGAGCGGCACGTCGAGCCGCGAACCGAAGGCGCCGACCTTCTTCGCCGACGCACGATCGCCTTGGCGTCGCCAGCCTCTCGCGCATGGCATAGCCGCCAGGCACATGCCACAGCGCGCCGTGCTCCAATTCACCGGCGGAGCCGACGATGGCGCCTTTGCCGTAGCCGTCGATCTTCTTCACGTCGCCACCCAGCGCCGCGATCAGCCTGTCAGAGAGCAGCAGCCCGAGCGGCTTCAGGTCCTCCATCGCGCCTTGCAGGTCCTCGACATAGCGGCCGGCGAACGGGTTTTTCACCACGGCGAGAGCGGCCGCGCGCAGGCGCGGCGCTTTCGCAATGGGGCCGCCGTCGTGAAAAATCTCCTCGCTTACAACCGCTACTTTGCGGATCGGAAAGTCAGGCATGGGCAGTTTCCTTCGCTTTATGCTTGTTGGGCGCGGCGAGCGCCACGGAACCACTGATGCGGGTTTGACCGGCAAGAAACAACGCCGATGCGGCAATCAGGCCGCGCCGGCGAAAATCTTCGGCGACGGCAAGGCCGTTGTCCAGCGCCCGCGCCACCTCGTCGGGTGCAAGCGCGCCGACGCCCTGTGTCACCGGCCGTGCGCCGAGATCGCTGTCGGGCGCCAGTTCGCGCGCAGGGATGCGCCTAATGGCGGGATGGCCTAGCAGGTCGACGGCATTGGCGATGAGGGTCGCCGCCGCATCCGCCTCGGCGCCGGTCCGCGCGAGAACCGTGACGGCGTCCGCGATGCCCAGCGAAAAGGAGCGGCCGCGCCAGCCGCTGGTTGCTACGCCGCGCACCCCATCTTCGGCGCGGATGCTGATGCGGTCGGCCATGCCGTGCCCGGTGCCGGCGATCGCCAGCGTCATCGACCGGCCCTTGCCGAGATGGAGGGCACTGTCGCCGCCATTGTTGACGTAGGCGCGCTCGAGCCGGCGCCTGGCGAGCAGCGTGGCAAGCATTTCGTCGGCTACCGAACCGGCGACGGCGGCCATCGGCGTGATGAAGCTCTCCGCCAGCGGCGCAACCGCCGCCTCCATGCGCCGCGCCGTACGACCTGCGAAAGCGCGCGGCTTCAAGGACGCGGGACGGCGCAGTTCGGGAAGTTCCTCGACCAGCTCGTTCAAAATCGTCTGGAAGCGCGCGACAGCCTGCGCATAGGCGGCGCGGCGCTCGCCCGCTTCGCCAAAAGCCTCGACGATGAGGTCGATCGGCCCGTGGTTGAGATGAAGCCGCCTGCCGTCGGCAAGCCAATGCGCCTGCGGGCCGTTCATCAGCCGGCTCCGTTGGCCCGGCCGCGGCGCAACTGCGCCAGCGGCGGCCAGGGATTGCCGGCAGGCGCGCCGGCACTGCTGCGCGGATTAAGGTATTCGCCCCCTTTGGCGAGGATATCCTCGACGCTGCGGATCTCGCTCTCATAGCCGCCGAGCCGGACATAGTCGTCGCGGCGCATGGTGAACTCGATCGGCGCCACCAGCGCCGGCGTCGGCACATAGCCGAAGGCGCCTTCGGGCACGCGGGTGACGTCGACCATCAGCGTGATGCCGCCGCCCGGCCAGACATAGACCGGCGCTCCGCCGACGGTGACATAGGTTTTCAGGCCCTGCACCGAGCGCGTGAGATTGACCGGGTTTTCGGTGACGCCGGCGCGCAGCGAGCCGCCGGCGCCGCCGATGAAGAGCACGGTGCACAGCGCCGGCTCGCAATTGTCCTCGATCAGGCCGACGGATTTCTGCAGCCGCTCCGGGAACGGCTTTTCGACCGGTTTGAGCTCGTCGTCGAGCTCGTAATAGGCGAACTGCTCGCCGGTGGTCGAAACCATCATGAGCGACAGGCCCGGACGCGCGCCCTTCTTGGCGTTCCAGTCGCCGAGGATCGACAGCGGGTCGGAGATCGTGGTGCCGCCCCAGCCGAGGCCCGGCTCCGAGACCTTGAAATAGCGGCCGGGCGTCGAGCGGCGGCCTATGATCTTTATCCCCGTGTCCTCCCAGCCCAGCACCTTGCCGGCCTGGTGCTCGGAGACGACGCCGGTGATGTGGTCGTCGACCACTACCACCTCGTCGACAAGGCCGCGCCATTGCGTGGCGAACATGCCGATGGTGGCCGAGCCGCAGCCGACGCGCATGCGGTGCTCGACCTTGCCGTCGATGACCGGCGCCTTGCCGGCCTCGACGATGACCGTCGCGCCGCCGTCGATGGTGAGCTCGACGGGCTTCCTGTTGCAGAGATTGAGCAGCGCGTCGCAGGTGGCGCGGCCCTCGGCCTTCGAGCCACCGGTGAGATGATGCACACCGCCGAGCGACAGCATCTGCGAGCCGTACTCGCCGGTGGTGACATGGCCGACCGCCTCGCCCTCGGAGCGAACGGTCGCCGTCTCATCGCCGATGTGGCGGTCGGTGTCGATCTTCACCTTGACGCCGCAGTAAGAGAAGATGCCTTCGGTGACGACGGTGACGAGATCGACGCCCTCGACCTCCTGGCTGACGATGAAGGGCGCCGGCTTGTAGTCCGGATAGGTTGTGCCGGCGCCGATCGCGGTGACGAAGCGCCGGCCGGTGTTGACCAGCTCGCCGCCCCACTCTTCGCCTTCAGCGACGAAAGGCACGACCGCGCCGCCGGTCTCGGCCGCGTGGTCGAGGATGGTCAGCGGGTCCATGCGCACGATGCGACCGCCGACATTGCCATAGCGGTCGCAGGCGCCGGTGCGGCTGTCGGCGATGTAGCACATGACCGGGCAGGCATCGCAGCGGATCTTCTCCGCCACCTGCTTCTCGCCGGGATCATGGGTTTCTAAACGTTCGGCAAGCTCGCTCATCGGCGCGCCTCCTTGTCGCGGATCGCCGCCAGGATGCGGCTCGGCGTCGCCGGAACCTTGGTGACCAGCACGCCGGTGGCATGACGGATGGCGTTGAGGATCGCCGGCGCGTCGGGATCAGCACGTGCTCGCCCAGGCCCTTGGCGCCGAAGGGTCCTTCCGGGTCCGGAACCTCGACCAATATGTGCTCGATCGGCGGCACGTCGCCGATGGTCGGGATGAGATAGTCGTGCAGGTTCTCGGTGCGGCCGGGGATGTATTCCTCCATCAGCGCCATGCCGATGCCTTGCGCGATGCCGCCCTCGATCTGGCCCTCGACCAGAACAGGGTTTATCGCCTTGCCGACGTCATGCGCGGCGGTGATCTTCACCAGCTTCACGGTGCCGAGCTTGAGATCGACCTCGAGCTCGGCGATCTGCGCGCCATAGCCGTAGACCGCGTAAGGCTTGCCCTGGCCCTTGGCGTCGAGCGGCAGCGTCGGCGGGTCGTAGGTCTCTTCGGCCACGAAGACCAAACCGTCGGCATCGGGTTTCAGCGTCGCGAGATCGATGCGCCGCGCCGCGTCGCCTTCGCGGATGGAGATGCTCGCGCCGTCGAGCGCGATCATCGCCTGGTCCGAGACATTGGCGAAGCGCAGGATCTTTTCGCGCAGCGCACGGCCCGCTTTCTCGGCGGCGTTGCCGGTGACAAAGGTCTGGCGCGAGGCCGATGTCTTGCCGGCGTCCGGGGTGATCGCGGTATCGGCGCTCTTCAGCTTGAACTTGTCCAGCGGCAGGCCGAGCGCATCGGCACAGATCTGCGTGATGACCGTGTTCGAGCCCTGACCGATATCGACCGCGCCCTGGTGCAACACGACATCGCCTGAAGCCGAGATGCCGACCTTGATGGTCGAGGGATTGGGCAGCGAGGTATTGCCGCAGCCATACCAGCAGGAGGCGATGCCGACGCCGCGTTTTTTCTCCGTGTTGGTGGCGTTGAATGTCTCTGCCTCGGCAAGCGCGCGCCCCCAATGAGGACGAAGCTGCTCCAAGCATTCGCCGATGCCGACGCCCGACTCCAAGAGTTGGCCCGTCGCCGTTTCGTAGCCGTTACGAAGGCAGTTCTTCAGCCGGAAATCGAGCCGGTCGATGCCCAGCTTGCCGGCGAGCTCGTCATAGAGCGTCTCCTGCATGATCGTCGCCTGCGGCACACCGAAGCCGCGGAAGGCGCCGGCGATCGGGCCATTGGTGTGGATGGCGTAGCCGCCGCCCGGTAGTTCGGCGTCAGATAAGGGCCGCAGGCGTGCACCGGCACGCGATTGGCGACCGTCGGCCCCCAGCTGGCGTAAGCGCCGGTGTTGAAATCGCCCTCGAAGATCATGCCGGTGACCCGACTCTCGGCATCGGTCCCGATCGTCGCCCGCATCTCGGCCGGGTGGCGCTTGGTGGTCGACATCATCGATTCATTGCGCGTGTAGGCAAGGGCCGCCGGCCGGCCCGTCTTCATCGCCACCAGGCCGATGAGAGGCTGCAACGAAACATCGAGCTTGGAGCCGAAGCCGCCCCCGGTGGCGGTCGGCACGATGCGCACCTTGTCGACGGCAAGGCCCAGCACCTTGGCCGTCTCGTCGCGGTCCATATAGGGCGCCTGGGTGCAGGCGACCACGACCAGCGTGTCGCCATCCATATAAGCATAGCCGGCTTCCGGCTCGATATAGGCATGCTCGACGAAAGAGGTCTCGATGGCACCGGACGCGGTGACAGCGGCGGCAGCCAGCGCGCCCTCAGGATCGCCACGCTCGACCAGGCCAGAGGTGAGCAGGTTCGCCGGCCGATGCGGGTGGATCAGCGACGCGCCGTCGGACTTCGCCTCGCCGGGCTGCAGCACATGCGGCAGCTCGGTCCAGGCGATCGGAAAATCCGTCAGGTCGAGATCGAGGGCCGCCTCGCGTTCGGCGGCTACCAGCGCCACCGCCTCGCCGCGCAGGCGCGCGAAACCTTCGGCGAGAGCCGGCTGGTCGGCGAAGGGGCCGATGACGCCGAAGCAGTTCTTGCCCGGAATATCGGCGGCGGTGAAGACGCCCGCGATGCCCGGATGCGCCTTTGCCCACGCCTCCAGATCGCCGAAGCTGAAGCGGGCCTGATAGTGCGGCGAGCGAACCACTAGCACGGCCAGCGCGTCGGCCGGAAAAGAGTCGCCGCCGAACTTCTCGCCGCCGGTAACCTTCGGCACGCCGTCGAGGCGGAACGGCGAGGCGCCGACGGCGCGGCCGGCGGCCGGCATGCGATTGTCGAGACCGTCAAGCTGGTGCGAAGCATGCATCACCGCGGCAATGATCTTGCGATAACCCGTGCAGCGGCAGAGCACGCCGCCAAGCGCATCCTGCGTCTCGGCCTCGCTCGGCGTGGGATTGCGCTCCAGCAGCGCGGTGGCCGCCACCAGCAGGCCCGGCGTGCAGATGCCGCATTGCGCGGCGCCATGTTCGAGGAATGAAGCCTGAAGGGCGGAGAGCCGGCCATTGGCTAGGCCCTCGACCGTGGTGACGGCGGCGCCGGAGACCGAAGCCGCCGGCACGAGACAGGCGCAGACCGGATCGCCGTCGACCAGCACCGTGCAGGCACCGCAATCGCCGGCATCGCAGCCGACCTTGGTGCCGGTCAGCCGCAACTCGTCGCGCAGAACCTGCGACAGCCGCCGCACCGGCGGCACCGACACGCTGACGGCAGCGCCGTTGACTTCGAAGGCGATGTCGGCTCGCGCCAGGCTGGTGGACGGCCGGGCTTTACCGATATCGGGTCGCGCTTCGTTCATGCCGCCACCTTGCCGCTATCCAAGCCTAGCGCGGCACGCACGGCGCGGGTAACGATCTCGCGTGCCGCATCCAGCCGGTATTCGGCGCTGCCGCGCACATCGCCGATCGGCGACAATTCATCGATCGGCGCCGACAGCACCGCGTCACCAAGCGCGGCCGTGACCGGCTGGCCGCGCAGAGCCGCCTCGACGCCGGCTAAGCGGCGGGCGACGGCGGAGCAGGCGCCGACGGCGATTGCAGCATCGGCGACTATACCATCCTCGACCACGAGGCGAGCTGCCACCATGGCTATCGAGATGACCAGATAGCGCCGGGCGCCAAGCTTGACGAAAGCCGACGTGCCGGCGGCCGAGCGTTTCGGGACGCGAATGGCGGTGACCATCTCGCCCGGCTGCAACGCCGTGCGGCGATTGCCGAGGATGAATTCGCCGAGCGGCAGGTGACGCGTGGCTTTCGCCGACCGCAGCTCGACATCGGCATCGAGCACCATAAGCGCCGGAACGCCATCGGCGGCGGGCGAGGCATTGCAGAGATTGCCGGCGACGGAAGCGACATTCTGGATCTGGACGGAGCCGACTTCGCGCGCGGCCGCCTTCAGCGCGTCGAACGCGGCTGGCAACGAATGGCGCACGATATCGGTCCAAGTGGTGCGGGCGCCGATCCGCCAATGATCATCCGCCTCGGCGACACCGCGCAGTTCGGGCAAGCCATTGATGTCGAGGATGTTGTCGCGAAAAGGTTTCGCGCCCTGCACCGGATAGAAGTCCGTGCCGCCGGCGAGGATGCGCCAGCGGTCCTCGCCAAGCAGAGCGAGCGCCTCGTCGACCGTGGTGGGTTTCGCGTAACGGATCACGCTGTGCCTTCCCGAAAAGGGGCCTTTCCGAGGGAACCTGCCGGGCATCAGGCTCGGGCAAATTCATTCGTATGCAAATGATATCAATTTCGCCGCAATTGTCAAAGCGGCGGTTCCCGAAGAGGCTTCCCGAGCGCCGCCGCAGCTTTGTATGCCGGAGGAGGTTGACGCCACCGGCCATCTGGTCAAGGTTCTGCCTCCGGTCGCGTCAGCGGCATCTGATTGGAGCCGCAACGAAAGGAAGCCCCATGGCCGAGGAAGCGCTCATCGTCATCGACCTGCAGAACGATTTTTGCCCCGGAGGCGCGCTGGCGGTAGCCGGCGGCGACGAGATCGTGCCGTTGGTCAACGACCTGATCCGGCGGACCGAGCATGTCGTGCTGACGCAGGACTGGCATCCGGCAGGCCATTCGAGCTTTGCCTCGAGCCACCCTGGCAAGCAGCCCTTCGAAACGATCGAGATGCCCTATGGGCCGCAGACCTTGTGGCCGGACCATTGCATCCAGGGCAGCCTCGGTTCCGATTTCCATTCCGGGCTTGCCTGGACCAAGGCCGAGTTGGTGATCCGCAAGGGGTTTCGCCCTGCAATCGACAGCTACTCGGCCTTCTTCGAGAACGACCATACGACGCCGACCGGGCTCGCCGGCTATCTCAAGGAACGCGGCATCGACAGTGTGACCTTGGTTGGTCTCGCCACCGATTACTGCGTCGCCTTTTCAGCCCTTGATGCGGTGAAGCAGGATTTTAAGACGACCGTGCGGCTCGACGCATGCCGCGGCATCGACCTCAGCGGCTCGCTCGACGCGATGATCGCGCTCATGCGCGAGGCCGGTGTGACGCTCGAAGACCATTTGTCGGACTGACCGGACTGTGGGGCATCGAGGGGGCTTTACAGGATTGGCGAAGATATTAGCGGCGGGCGCGACCGCCGTTGCCCTTGTTGCCATTGCGCAACCGGCCTTTGCCGTCGAAACCCACGAACTGCCCGGTGCGGTGATGTCGCTCTGGTGGGCGCTGCCCTTTGCCGGCCTGCTGCTGTCGATCGCGACCGGGCCGCTGCTCTTCCATCATGTCTGGGAACATCACTATGGCAAGATCGCCGCCGGCTGGGCGGCGCTGGTCGTGATTCCTCTGGCGGTCGCCTTCGGCATCCCGACGGCAGGCGGAGCGGTGCTGCACACGCTGCTCACCGAATACATGTCCTTCATCATCCTTTTGTTCGCGCTCTACACGATTTCGGGCGGCGTCCTGCTTGCCGGCAACATCCACGGCACGCCGCTGGTCAATGCCGGCCTGCTGCTTGTCGGAGCAATCCTTGCTTCGGTGATCGGCACGACCGGCGCCTCGATGATCCTGATCCGGCCGATGCTGCGCGCCAACGACAACCGGCCGTTCAACGCGCATGTGGTGATCTTCTTCATCTTCCTGGTGTCCAACATCGGCGGCTCGCTGACGCCGCTCGGCGACCCGCCGCTGTTCGTCGGCTTCCTGCGCGGCGTCGACTTCTTCTGGACGACCGCGAATCTCTGGCGCGAGACGCTGTTTACCGGCGGGCTGGTGCTGGTCGTCTTCCTGGCGCTCGACCTCGTCCTGCACCGTCGCGAGGGCGGGATGCCGACGATCAAGGACCCGACGCCGGACACGACAGTGCGCCTACGCGCCTCGCCAATCTGCCGCTGCTTGCCGGCGTCATCGGCGCGATCCTGCTTTCGGCGAGCTGGAAGCCAAGCGTCAGCATCCCTGTCCTCGGCGTCGGCCTCGAGCTGCAGAATCTTATGCGCGACGCCATTATCCTGACGCTGGCCTTCCTGTCCCTAAAAGTCTCGTACAAGAGCCACAGGGAAGCGAACGGCTTCACCTGGGGGCCGATCGCCGAGGTGGCGAAACTCTTTGCCGGCATCTTCATCTGCATCGTGCCGGTCATCGCCATCCTGCGGGCCGGGCACGAGGGCGCGCTTGCGCCGCTGGTGTCGCTCGTCACCTCCGCCGACGGCCAGCCGAACAACCTCGCCTATTTCTGGCTGACCGGGGCACTGTCGTCCTTCCTCGACAACGCGCCGACCTATCTGGTGTTCTTCGAGCTAGCCGGCGGCGATGCAAAGCATCTGATGACCGAGACCGCCTCGACGCTGGCCGCGATCTCGGCCGGAGCGGTGTTCATGGGCGCCAACACCTATATCGGCAACGCGCCCAACTTCATGGTCTTTGCCATCGCCAGGCATCGCGGCTTCAAGATGCCCGGCTTCTTCGGCTATATGGCGTGGTCGGGCCTGGTGCTGATCCCGACGTTTTTTATCGCGGGATTTTTGTTCTTCGGGTGAGCTGAGCTACTCAAATTTCCACCGTCTGCGCCGCCCCTCATCTGGCTGCCGCCATCTTCTCCCCGTTCACGGGAGAAGGGTACTGTCATCGCCGATTTCGCCAACCGCCAACGTTGCAGAATGAGCGCCAAGGCGCGGCCAGCTTCTTTCGCCCCGTTTACGGGGAGAAATGCCCGGCAGGGCAATGAGCGACTATCTGAGGTGTCAAGTTGCATTTGCGAACTCGCTTCGCGCATCGCGTGCTTTTGCATTGAGAA
>NZ_LPWA01000119.1 GCF_001510895.1 Mesorhizobium loti
TACCCGAACCTTAGGACGGTCGCCTGCCGCCGGGACTGCCGGCTGTGATGGGCCTGCAGTCCCGGCCGCCAAACTACCCGATCCTTCTCAAACAATCCTCGGGCTTGACCCGAGGATCCATTCCGTGACCTTTGCCGAAGAATGCAAAGGCGAAGAATCCTGCACCGTCGAGACACTCGAAGGTCACGGAATGGATTCTAGGGTCTGCGCGCGTCACTTCGCTCCTTGCTCCGCCCTAGAATGACGAAGCGATGGGCGTTCTGGCCAATCTCCAAGGTATGCGACCTTGCCAGTGAAAGAAGTCCGCGTTGAGCAACTACTCCCCGTCTTCGACGACGCGCAACCTGAGCTGACCGGTCTTGGAGTCGGCCACGCGCGCGCCAGCCTCCACCTTGGCCGGACCGCGCGGCGGCTCAGCCTCACCTTCCGCGAACTCCAGCGCCTCGATCTTCTGGCCGCGCTTGGTCACCTTCGACGTCGAGACGAGGATGTCGTCGATATCCTTGGCCGCCTGGCCGAAATGCGTCTGCAGCCGGCGCACGCGCTCATCGACGCGCGCCACGTCTTCCATCAGGCGGATGACTTCGCCCTGGATCAGATGCGCCTGCTCGCGCATGCGCGCGTCCTTCAGGATCGCCTGGATGACCTGAATCGACAGCATCAGCAGCGATGGCGAGACGATGACGACGCGGGCGCGGTGCGCCTTCTGCACCACCGCCTCGAAATTCTCGTGGATCTCGGCGAACACCGATTCCGACGGCACGAACATGAAGGCGGTGTCCTGCGTCTCGCCCTGGATCAGGTATTTTTCGGCGATATCGCGGATATGCACCTCGATATCGCGCCTGACGCCTGCGCCGCCGCCTTCTGCAGGTCGGCGCCTTCGGCGGCGCGGATGGCGTTCCACGCTTCCAGCGGAAACTTGGCGTCGATGGCGAGCATCGGCGCGCCGTTCGGCATCCGCACCAGGCAGTCCGGCCGGCTGCCGTTGGAGAGACCCGCCTGGAATTCGTAGGCGCCGTGCGGCAGCCCGTCGGCGATGATCGCCTCCATGCGCGACTGGCCGAAGGCGCCGCGCGTCTGCTTGTTGGAGAGGATCGCCTGCAGCTGCACGACCTGACCGGCTAAAGACTGGATGTTGCCTTGCGCCGTGTCGATCACCGCCAGCCGCTCCTGCAGCTTCGCCAGGCTCTCATGCGTCGACTTGGTCTGCTCGGCCATGGTCTGGCCGAGGCGGCCGGTCATGGCGTCGAGGCGTTGTCCAAGCGACTGGGTGAGCTCGGCCTGCCTGGCGCCGAACACTTCGGCGATCGCGCCCATGCGTCCTTGCATCTCGGCCTGTGCCTGCAGGATGTCCGCCATCCGCGCCTCGGTGTCGCGCGCATGGTCGGCGGCCTCGGTCGCCGCCACCGCGCGAGCCTTTCCCGCGCGCCACAACGCGATGACAAGCGCCAGGAACAGCGCCAGCAGCAGCACTGCGCCGAAAGTCAGCACCCCGCCGAGCGTGATCGTGGTGGCGCCGAGCCGCGCGACCGGTTGCGAAAGGATGGAGGTCATGTCGTTCATGCCGGCAGCATAGCCGATTCGCTCCGCTGGCACAGATCAAAACGTGAACAGTCCAAAGTCGTCCCGGTTGACGCTTTTCCAACGAGGTCTTAGGTGAGACGCCATGTCGATCAAGCCGCTCATCATCCTTCCCGATCCGATCCTGCGCCAGGTTTCCAAACCGGTCGAGCGCGTCGATAGCGATTTGCGCAAGCTCGCCGACGACATGCTGGAGACCATGTATGATGCGCCGGGCATCGGCCTTGCGGCGATCCAGATCGGCGAGCCGCGGCGCTTGCTGGTCATCGACCTTGCCAAGGAGGGCGAGGAGCCGGCGCCGCATGTCTTCATCAATCCGGAAATCCTCGAAAGTTCCGACCAACGCTCGGTCTATGAGGAAGGCTGCCTGTCGATCCCGGACTATTATGCCGAGGTCGAACGTCCGGCGGCCGTGCGCGTGAAATATCTCGACCGCGACGGCAAGCTGCAGGAGATGCAGGCAGAAGGCCTGATGGCGACCTGCCTGCAGCACGAGATCGATCATCTCAACGGCGTGCTGTTCATCGATCACATCTCGAAGCTGAAGCGCGACATGGTGGTGAGAAAATTCAAGAAGCTCGCCAAGGACAAGGCGCCGGGCAAGATGGTGGGCTAGGGGTCATGCCCCTTCGCGTCATCTTCATGGGCACGCCGGATTTTTCCGTGCCGACGCTCAGCGCCATCGCCGCGGCCGGCCACGATATCGCCGCCGTCTACACCCAGCCGCCGCGCGCCGCCGGCCGGCGCGGGCTGGAGTTGACGCCCTCGCCGGTCCAGCGCGAAGCCGAACGACTGGGTCTCGAGGTGCGGACGCCTGCATCGCTGAAGGGCGAGGCCGAGCAGCAGGCCTTCGCCGCCTTGCAGGCCGATGTCGCCGTGGTCGTCGCCTATGGGCTGCTTCTCCCAAAACCCGTCCTGGAGGCTGCCAGACTGGGCTGCCTCAACGGCCATGCCTCGCTTTTGCCGCGTTGGCGCGGTGCCGCCCCCATCCAGCGCGCCATCATGGCCGGCGATGCCGAGACCGGCATGATGATCATGCGCATGGAGGAAGGTTTGGACACCGGTCCGGTGGCTTTGGTTGAAAAATGCGCCATCGCACCCGATATGACCGCCGGCGAATTGCATGACCGGCTGATGGACATGGGCGCTTCGCTGATGGTGGAAGCGCTGACGCGGCTGGGGATAAATTGTCTGACATTTACCCAGCAGGCGACGGAAGGGGTGACCTACGCCCGAAAGATCGATAAATCGGAGACACGCGTAGACTGGACGCGGCCTGCCGGCGAAGTCCACAATCACATTCGCGGCCTCTCGCCTTTTCCGGGCGCGTGGTGCGAGGTCGAAATTGGCGGCCGTATGGAGCGGCTGAAACTGCTTCGCTCGACGCTTTCCAATGGCGTCGGCGAGTCGGGAGGAATTCTCGATGACCGGCTGACGGTCGCCTGCGGGTCAGGCGCGGTCCGGCTGGTCGAAGTTCAACGGGCGGGCGGAAGGCCCGCCGCCGCGCAGGAGTTTTTGCGCGGGGCCAAGATCGAAAAAGGAACGAAACTCACATGAGCATGATGTCGATACGCGCGGCGACGCCGCGGGATCGCGAGGCGATCCGCCTCGTCGAAGAACATGCCTTCGGCCAGCAGGCGGAGGCCGGCCTGGTCGACGCGCTGGTGACGGGCGGCGATGCCGTCGTCGAGCTGGTCGCGGAAGAAGACGGCCAGGTTGTCGGCCACATCCTGTTTTCCAGGCTTTTCGTGCAGAACGGCGGCAAGCGCTTCGCCGCCGTGGCGCTGGCGCCGCTGGCGGTCGAGCCTCCTTCCACGGCACCGGCATAGGTGGCGCGCTGATCCGCGAGGCGCATATCCGCCTCAAGGAGGCCGGTGAGGCGCTGGCCGTGGTGCTCGGCGACCCGGCCTATTACGGCCGCTTCGGCTATAGCCATGCCCGCGCCGAGAAGTTCGAGAGCGAGTACCAGGGCGAGGCGCTGCAGGCTCTCGCCTGGGGCGACGCGCCTGAGGCCGGCAAGCTGGTCTACGCTTCCGCATTTACCGCGCTCGCCGCCTAGGCGAGCGCCAACCGCATATGCCGCGTTTTCGTCTCGATATCGAATATGACGGCAGCCAATTCGCTGGCTGGCAGCACCAGGCGGACCAGCCTTCGGTGCAGCAGGCGATCGAGCAGGCGATCGAAAAGTTCTGCGGCGAAGAGGTAAGGTTGCGCGCCGCCGGCCGCACGGATGCCGGCGTGCACGCGACCGCCCAGGTGGCGCATGTCGATCTCGCCAAAGCCTGGGCGGCCGACAAGGTGCGCGACGCCGTCAACGCCCATCTGCAGGCGGCCGGCGCACGCGTCGCGATCCTGAAGGCGGCGGTCGTCGCCGACGATTTCGACGCGCGCTTTTCCGCCACCGGCCGCCACTATCTCTACCGCATCCTCAACCGCCGCGCCCCCTCGGCGCTGGAAAAGGGCAAGGTCTGGTGGGTGCCGAAACGCCTCGATGCCGAGGCCATGCACGAGGCGGCGAAGGTGCTGCTCGGGCGGCATGATTTCACCACCTTCCGCTCCGCCCAGTGCCAGGCCGAAAGCCCGATTCGCACGCTCGACCGCCTCGACGTCGGCCGCGCCGGCGATCTCATCGAGGTCCGGACCTCGGCGCGCTCCTTCCTGCACAACCAGGTGCGCTCGATGGTGGGATCGCTCAGGCGCATCGGCGACGGCTCCTGGAGCGCCGCCGACCTCAAGGCGGCGCTGGAGGCACGCGACCGCGCCGCCTGCGGCCAGGTTGCCCCGCCGGACGGGCTGTTTCTTGTCGGCGTCGATTATCCGCAATCCGCGGAGCAGTCTGGCCAGTCGGTGTCGCCTGCGGCCAAATCGTCTGACTAGAGCATGTCTCCCGAAAGTGGAAACCGGTTTCGGGACAAAGACATGCGTAAATTCAAAAGCCTAAAGCGCATAGAGCGATCTGAAAGATCGCGATGCGCTTAGACAGGCGCGGCGCCTTGCGCATTTTCCTCACGCAGCCGAAACGCTACTGACACCCCCCTGTCAGTTGCGATATCTTATAGGACCGCTCATCGGTTTGAAAATCCACGGAATCCTCCGTGATTCGGCCGCACGGGGCTCCGCGCAACGGACATGAGCTACACCGAAAACCTCTGGCTGTTCTTCGTCCTGCTTTTCGGCATCATCGCCGTCCCTGGCATGGACATGCTGTTCGTGCTGGCCAATGCGCTGACCGGTGGACGCGACAGAGGCCTTGCCGCCACCGCTGGCGTCATGCTCGGCGGCGCGGTGCATACGCTGAACGGCGCGATCGGCGTCGGCCTGCTCATGCATTTCGTGCCGATCCTGTTCAAGCCGCTGCTGATCGCTGGCGCCGGCTATATGGCCTATATCGGCATCACGCTGATGCGCAGCTCGATCACCGTCGGCGATGACGGGCCCGCCGGCAGCCGCTCCGCCTGGAAGGCATTCCGCCAGGGATTGGTCACCTGCCTGATCAATCCCAAGGCCTATCTCTTCATCCTCGCCGTCTACCCGCAGTTCCTCAAGCCGGCTTACGGTCCGGTCTGGATGCAGGCGACGGTGATGGGGCTGCTGACGGTCGCCACGCAGGCAGGGATCTATGGCGGGCTCGCCATCACCGCCGGCCGCAGCCGGAATCTCCTGGTCGACAATCCGGGCGCGACCATTCTTGCGGGGCGCGCGGCGGGACTGCTTTTGTTTGCCGTCTCGGTGTTCACTGCATGGGAAGGGCTGAGGGCGGCGTGAAGCCGCCGCCCTCTCCGACATTCGGTCAGGCCGCGCCCTGGCGGCTGGCGAGCATCTCGCGCTTCACCGACCGGCGCCATTCCACCGCGCCGGCAAGGCCGTGCAGCACCGTCTCGGTGGTCGCCCAGTCGATGCAGCCGTCGGTGATGCTCTGGCCGTAGGTGAGCGGCCTGCCGGGCACGACATCCTGGCGGCCGGCGACGAGATTGCTCTCGATCATGACGCCGATGATGCGCTCGTCGCCGGCGGCCACCTGGCCCGCCACGTCGTGCGCGACCCTCGGCTGGTTTTCCGGCTTCTTGCCGCTATTGGCGTGGCTGACGTCGATCATCAGCCGCGGCGCGACGCCGATGCGGGCAAGCTCCGTGGCGGCCGTGTCGACACTTGCGGCGTCGAAGTTGGGCACAACGCCGCCGCGCAGGATGACATGGCAGTCCTCATTGCCGGTGGTGGCCGCAATCGCGCTGCGCCCGCCCTTGGTCACCGCCATGAAATGATGCGGCTGGGCCGCCGACTTCACCGCTTCGGCGGCGATCCTGAGATTGCCGTCGGTGCCGTTCTTGAAGCCGACCGGACAGGAGAGGCCGGAAGCGAGCTCGCGATGGATCTGGCTTTCGGTCGTGCGCGCGCCGATCGCGCCCCAGGCAACGAGGTCGGCGATGTATTGCGGCGTCGTCATGTCGAGGAATTCGGTCGCCGCTGGCAGGCCGAGATTGTTGACGGCGGAGAGCACGTTGCGCGCCATCCTCAGGCCCTTGTCGATGTTGAAGCTGCCGTCGAGGTCGGGATCGTTGATCAGGCCCTTCCAGCCGACCGTGGTGCGCGGCTTCTCAAAATAGACGCGCATGACGATCTCGAGCCGGTCGGCCAGGGCCTCGCGCAGCGCCGCCAGACGGCTGGCATAGTCCACGGCGGCGACCGGATCGTGGATGGAACAAGGGCCGACGATGACTATCAGTCGATCGTCGGCCCCCGTGAGGATGGAATGAATGGCGTTGCGCGAAGCGGCAACGGTGCGCGTCGCCGTCAGTGAGCGCGGTATCTCGCGCATCACCTCTTCCGGCGTGCTCAGGACTTTGAGTTCCTTGACCCGAAGGTCGTCTGTGGTGGTCAACACGGCTTTCTGCTCCTGGTTAGGAGACCTGCCGGCTGAAACGAAAAAGCCGCCAGGTCTGGCGGCTTTTCGGATTTAGGTGCTGCAATCTTCAGATCGAGCGCAATCCTCCCGCCGCCAGCGAGCTGTCGTAATAAAAGTACCAAAACGAGGCGGTCAGGTGGATCATGCGGCTCATATAGTCGAAGCGAAGACGATTGTCACGTGCCGTGTTTTAGCGGGCTAATTGGCGAAACCGTAGATGACAGCGTCCCTCTCCCCGTCACTATACGGGGAGAGGATGCCGGCAGGCAGGTGAGGGGCAGCGCCCACGCCGGAGAGACAAGGCGAGGCGGATCCATCGGCCTTCAACCTGAGCTTGGACCCGTTAACTGTCAAAGTCGGCGCTGCCCCTCATTGCCCTGCCGGGCATTTCTCCCCGTATAGTGACGGGGAGAAAGGGCTGGCCGCAGCGCCGGCTCTACTCGCCGATCACGCCGGCAATGTTCTGGTCGTAGTCGACCAGCGATCCGGTCATGACGCCGGCCTGCGGGCTCAGCATATAGGTGATCAGCCGGGCGAGTTGCGCTGGCTTGACCAGCTGACCCATCGGCTGCGCGGCTTCGGCCTTTTCCAGCCAATCGTCCGGCGCATCGTGCCACTTCTTCTGCACGATCGCCTCGCCTTCGGTGTCCATCCATCCGGGCAGCACGGCGTTGCAGCGGATGCGGTTCTTCCGATAGGAGCTGGCGACATTCTTGGTCAGCGTCATCAGCGCGCCCTTGCTGGTCGAATAGGGCGTCAGGAACGACTGGCCGGCATGCGCCGACATCGACAGCACATTGACGATCGAGCCCGGCGCCTTGCGCTCCAGAAGATGCGCGACCAGGCCCTGCATCAGGAAGAAGGGCCCGCGCACATTGGTGTCGAAGATCTGGTCGAAAAGCTCTTCGGTGGTCTCGACCAACGATCCCCGCGCGGAAGTGGCGGCGGCGTTGACCAGCGCGTTCAGCGTGCCGAAATGCTTGATCGCGGTCTCGACCGCGCGCTTGCAGTCGGCGACCTTGGCGACATCGGCGCTGATGAAGATGGCATCGACGCCGTTCTTCTTCAGCGCGGCGACCGCCTTGTCGCCCTTTTCCTGCGAGCGGCCGATCAGCGCCAGCGCGCGGCAGCCCTCGTCGGCCAAGGCTTCAGCAACGGCGAAGCCTATGCCTTGCGCGCCGCCGGTGATGATGGCGCGCGTTTCTGAATTGCGACCGGCCAAACCGTTCATCGCTCTGCTCCTGTAATCGAATTCAAAGGCTCAATCGATGCGGACGGTCTTGCCCGTCTTGGCCGACTGCAAGGCCGCGTCGGCCAGCTTCAAGGCAACCAGCCCGTCCTTGCCGCTCGGCGACGCCTTCTTGCTGGCGCCCTTCGCGGCTATGAACGCCGCGATCTCGTTGGCATAGGCGTCGATGTAGCGGGTCATGAAGAAGTCGTGCAGCGGCGGACGGGTATAGCCCTTGTCGTTGGCGAGCTCGATCGACACCGGCCGCTGGTTCTCGGCCGCGACCATGCCTTTCGAGCCGTGCACCTCGATGCGCTGGTCGTAGCCATAGGTGGCGCGGCGCGAATTGGAGATGACGGCCTGCTTGCCGGAAGCCGTTTCCAGAATGACGCTGACCGAATCGAAATCGCCGCTTCGCCTATTTTTTTGTCCACAAGCACTGAAGCGTGCGCGCTGACCGCCACCGGCTCCTCGCCGAGCAGGAAGCGCGCCATGTCGAAGTCGTGGATGGTCATATCGCGAAAAATGCCGCCGGAACGGGCGATGTAGTCGAGCGGCGGCGCGCCGGGATCGCGTGACGTGATGGTGACCATTTCGACATCGCCGATCGCCCCGTCGTCGATCGCCTTGCGGACGGCGGCGAAATGCGGGTCGAAGCGGCGGTTGAAGCCGACCATCAGCACGGCATTGGCCTTCTCGACCACGGCCAGGCACTGCTCCACGCGCTTGACGTCGAGGTCGATCGGCTTCTCGCAGAAGATCGCCTTGCCGGCCTTGGCGAAGCGTTCGATCAGATCCGCATGGGTGTCGGTCGGCGTGCAGATGATGACGGCATCGATGTCCTTGGCCTTTTCGATCGCATCGACCGTGTGCACCTCGGCGCCATAGGCGGAGGCCAGCTCCGTCGCCGCCTTCTCGAAGGCATCGGCCACGGCCACCAGCTTGGCCTGCGGGTTGGAGGCAACGGCGCGGGCATGCACCTTGCCGATACGGCCGGCGCCGAGAAGAGCGAAGCGGAGAGTCATGGAATGTCCTTTGAGGGTGGTTCTAAAATATGTCCGCGCCTCCTGGCGCGGACGATTTGGTTGATCCGTCGTGGCGCCCGTCAGGCGGCCTGAAGCTCCGCCTGTCCGGTCTTGGCGCCGGTGATGTAGGCGACGATGTCGTTGCCGTCGGTGTCCTGCTTGCGCAAATTGGCGACGATGCGGCCGCGCCGGAAGACGACGATGCGGTCGACCAGGTCGAACACCTGGCGCATGTTGTGGCTGATCAGGATCAGCGGCTCGCCGTTTTCCTTCAGCGTGCGGATGATGTTTTCGACCTGCGCCGTTTCCTGCACGCCGAGTGCCGCCGTCGGCTCGTCCATGATGATGAGCTTCGAGGCGAAGGTCGCGGTCCTGGCGATCGCCACGCACTGGCGCTGGCCGCCCGACATGTGGCGGATGGTGCTGGAGAGGTTGGGGATCTTCACAGCCGTGCGGATCAGCGCCGCCTCGGTTGCCTTGCGCATCGCCTTGCGGTCGAGGATCGAGAAGGGCCCGAGGTTGAACAGCACCTTCTCGCGGCCGAGGAACAGGTTCGACGGCACGTCGAGGTCGTCGGCCAGAGCAAGGTTCTGGAACACGGTCTCGATGCCGGCCTCGCGCGCCTCGATCGGGCCGGCAAAGGTCACTTCCCTGCCGTCGAACCAGATCTTGCCGTCGGTGCGCTGCTCGACGCCGGTGATCTGGCGCACGAAGGTCGACTTGCCGGCGCCGTTGTCGCCCATGATGGCGACATGCTCGCCCTTGCGCAGCTCGAAATTCGCCTCCTGCAGCGCGTGCACGCCGCCATAATGCTTGGTGAGGTTTTCGGTCTTCAGAACGATGTCGGACATGGTCAAGCTCCTATCGCCCGGCGGCGCTGGCGCCATTGATCGAGAACGACTGCGCCGACGATGATCACGCCCTTGACCATCTCCTGGTAGTAGGCGTCGAGGCGCAGGAAGGTGAAGCCGGAAATGATGACGCCGAAGATCAGCGAGCCGATCACGGTGCCGATGATAGACCCGCGGCCGCCCGACAGCGGAGACCCCGCCGATGACCGCCATGGCGATCGCGTCGAGCTCGTACATCACGCCCATGCGGCTGGCGGTGAGGTTCTTGGAGGAGAGCACCACGGCCGCGATCGAGGCGAGGATGCCGGCGATCACATAGACCAGCACCTTGTGGTTGGCGATCTTGATGCCGGACATGCGCGCGGCGTCCTCGTTGGAGCCGATGGCGTAGCAATGCTTGCCGTATCGGGTGTAGCTCAGGATGAGCTGGAACAGGATCGCCAGCGAAATGAAGATGATGACCGGCATCAGCCCCTTGCCGATTGCCGCGAAGCTGTCGGTCGGGAACGAGATCGGCTGGCCCTTCGACCACCATTTGGCGATGCCGCGCGCCGTGACCATCATGCCGAGCGTGGCGATGAAGGGCGGAATGCGGGTGTAGGCGATCAATGACCCGTTGATGAGGCCGGCCAAAAGCCCGCAGCCGACCGCGACCAGCAGCGGCACGATCACCGGCAGGTCGGTCCAGCCATAGGCGATGAACATCGCCTTGGGGTTGGGATTGCCGTTGACTGTCGCAACTTGCGCGAAACTCATGGCGATCATGGCGGTGGCGCCGACGATCGAGCCCGAGGACAGGTCGATGCCGCCGCAGATGATGACCTGCGTGACGCCGATGGCGATGATGCCGACGATCGACACCTGCAGGATGATGATCTGCAGACGCTGCTCGTTGAAGATCGCGTCGACGTTTTCGCGGGTGTTGAACAGGAAGCTGTCGCCGAGGAAGACGCGGCCGATCAGCTCGAACGCGCCGACCAGGATGACCAGCGCCAGGAACACGTTGAACTCGGCAGGCCACGGGCGCTTCTTGGCGTCGTAGCTCAGCCCGCCAATGCCATGCGATGTCTGTGACACGTCTTCTTCCTCCGAATGACCGCGCCCGCTCTCCCACCCGGTGGGGCGGGAGAAGAAGGGAGCGGCGCCGCTCTGTCAGCGGCCGATTTCAGCCAGTCCGATGCGTCGGAGCGCCGCTCCTGGGACGCAATTCCGTACGGAAAAAATTCTCCTGGAATTGCGTCGGCGCAGCTCAGTTCTTCTTCAAGAACTTGTCGATGTTCGCCGGCGTCACGAGCTGGAAGGGGATGTAGACCTTGTGTTCCACCTTCTCGCCCTTGGCGAGCTTCAGCGCCGCGTCGAGCGCGCCGGCGCCCTGACCGGCCGCGTCCTGGAAGACCGACACGTCGAGATCGCCCGCCTGCATCGCGGCCAGCGCATCCTGGGTGGCGTCGACGCCGCCGACCACGACCGACTTCATGTCGATGTTGGCGGCTTTCATAGCCTGGATGGCGCCGATGGCGCTTTCGTCGTTATTGGCGATAACGCCGTCGAACGCCTTGCCGGACGACAGCCAGTTGGTCATCAGGTTCTGCGCCTCGTCACGCTTCCAGTTCGAGGTCTGCTTGTCGATGATCTTGATGAAGCTGCAGTCCGGCGTGGCGATCACTTCGTCGATGTCCTTGGTGCGCTGCACCGCGGCCTGGTTCGACAGCTCGCCCATGATCACATAGACGTTGGCTTCCTTCTTGCCGGCTTCCTTGAGCAGGCGGCAGGCTTCCTTGGTCTCGAGCGTGCCGGACTCGGCCTCGTTCGAAGCGACGAAAGCCTGGTTGTCAGGCAGCTTGTCGACATTGACCGGCTCGCGGTTGACATAGACCAGCGGGATCTTGGCCGCGGCGGCCGCGTCCGACATCGCCTGCGTGGCCGAGGTGTCGACCGGGTTGACGATGATGGCGTCGACGCCCGAAGCGGCGAAGTTCTTGATCTGGTCGAGCTGCTTGGCGACGTCGTTCTGCGCGTCCTCGACCTGCAGCTCGACGCCGTCCATGCCCTTGGCCTGCGCGATCATGCCGTTGCGCAGCACGGTCAGGAAATTGTCGTCGAAAAGAGCCATCGAAACGCCGATCTTGGCGGCGAAGGCGGACGAACTCATCAGCGCCGATAGCGCGACGCCCAAAAGCAGTTTCTTCATTTTAGTTTCTCCTCCACTTGGTGTCCGGCTGCACCGATTGAACCGGAATCCCCGATCTCTCCGGGGAATCTCTCCCTATGGCCGTTCCGACGGCGTTTTCCTTGCGCAAATGGAACGCCTGGTCCTCTGTTTGAAACAGATGTTCCGGAACGAAAGAACCAAAATACCCATTTGGTGAAATATTTATTCCATTTCGCCTGGAACAGTCAAGGGAGATTCGGAACGGACATGCCGGATTTTCACTCCCGATCGGCGTGCAACGCTCTCCGTGGCCGGGGACGCAAGCATTCTGCCGCGAATCCTGGCCCGAATCCCGCCACGAAAGAATTCCATCAGCCTGATGGATCACATCATTCCGGCGGCCCGCGGCTCAAATGTTTTCCGGCAGATAGATGTCGAAGGGCAAAAAGGTCTGGCCGGGCGCATTGGCGGCGCCACTCTCGATGGCATGCGCCATCAGCCCGACAAGCTCGCGGCACAGCGCCGCCAGCGGTGTCGAGATCACCATGGTGAGGATGTTGTCGGCAAGTGCGGCGCGCGAGAAGGCGTTGATCTCGTTGCAGATCACCACCGGCATATTCGCCGGCTTTGCCGTTCTCAGCGCCGCGACCGCGCCTTCCATGCCGCCGCCGGCGACATAGCAGCCGGCAAGGTCCGGATGCCGGGCCAGAAGATCGAGCATCGCATCATGCGTCACCTGGTTGGCTTCCAGGTTGACCAGCGTCTCCATCACGGTGAAGTCCGGTGCATGCTCGCGAAAATAGGAGCGGAAGCCGATCTCGCGCAATTCATGGCCATGGAAGCGGTGGCTGCCGACGAAAAGCGCGACCTTGCCGGGCTTCTTCGCCGCCTTGGCGATCATCCAGGCCGCGGTGCGCCCGACCTTGCGGTTGTCGAGCCCGACATAGCCCTCGCGGATGCCGGCGGCGAAGTCGGACAGCAGCGAGAAGACCGGTTGGCCCCTCGCCTTCAGCGCCTCAACCACCGCCGTCAGCGTCGGATGGTCCGGGCCGACAACGGCGATGGCCCTCGATTTCGCCGCCAGCCTGCGCATCTGCCCTGCAATCTCGTCAGGTGCCAGCGAAGCGGCGAAGTCGATGATCGCGGCACCACGGAAACGTTGCGACTGCGACACCGCAAGCTCAAGCTCGCGCGCGAAATCGCCGTAGAAGACGTCGTTGCCTCTGAGCAGCAGGAAGCCGAGGCGGTATTCCGGCATTTCCTGGCGCATGCGCTGCTTGATCAGGCCGGCGGCGTGATAGCCGATGTCGGTCGCCGCCTCGTAGACCCGGCGCGCCGTTTCCTCGCGCACCGGCAGGCGGTTGTTCAGCACCCTATCGACGGTGGCGACGCTGACGCCGGAAACGCGCGCGAGATCGGTGATTGTCGGCCGCTTTGCCATGAACGCTCCATCGCTTGCTCGACTCGAGAATAGCTCAATCTGATAGGAAATGATAGAATCTATCTTTGTGACATTGAGACTATCATGGCTTGGCGGTATGGTGAAGTCGAAGCCAGCCATGCGCGAGCTCGGCATTGCCGAGGGCCGCTCGCCAGGCGGCGATGGAGGAACCCGCAATGACGGCAATAACGTCTCCGACGCTATCCGCACGCGACTACAGCCTGACCGGCCGCGACGCCAGGCGCGCGGTCGAGAACGGGCTTTCGGCGGCCGAATGGTATCATACCGAGATCCCGCGCAAGCAGATGAAAGAGCTGATGCAGCGCTCTGACCAGCCGGCGATCCGCGACACCGTCATCTGGCTCGCCGCGCTGATCCTCAGCGGCGTCGGCGGCGCCTGGTTCTGGGGCAGTTGGTGGTGCGTCCCGTTCTTCTTCGTCTATGGCACGCTCTACGGCTCCTCGACCGATTCCCGCTGGCACGAATGCGGCCACGGCACCGCCTTCCGCACCCAGTGGATGAACGATGCCGTCTACCAGCTCGCCTGCTTCATGATCATGCGCAATCCGGTGACCTGGCGCTGGAGCCATACGCGCCATCACACCGACACCATCATCGTCGGCCGCGACCCGGAGATCGCCGTCATGCGGCCGCCGGACCTTCTGCGCCTGGTCCTGAACTTTTTCGGCATCCTCGACGCCTGGCACGCGATGACCGATATGATGCGCAATGCGGCCGGCGTCGTCAGTGCCGCGGAAAAGACCTTCATTCCGGAACAGGAGCAGCCCAAGGCCATCCGCATCGCCCGCATCTGGCTCGCCATCTACATCGCGACCATCGCGCTGGCGCTCTACCTGCATTCCTGGCTGCCGCTGATGCTGGTCGGCCTGCCCCGCCTCTATGGCGCCTGGCATCACGTGATGACCGGGCTGCTGCAGCATGGCGGCCTCGCCGACAACGTCATCGACCACCGCCTGAACAGCCGCACTGTGCTGATGAACCCGGTCAGCCGGTTCATCTACTGGAACATGAACTACCATGTGGAGCACCACATGTTCCCGATGGTGCCCTATCACGCGCTGCCGAAGCTGCATGCGCTGATCAAGCACGACCTGCCGGCGCCGACGCCGTCGATCCTTGCCGGCTATCGCGAGATGATTCCCGCCTTCCTGCGCCAGCTGCGCAACGAGGACTATTTCCTCAAGCGCGAGCTGCCGCCGACTGCGAAGCTACCGGGAAGAGCTGCACAACGACAATCGGATTGCGGCCGCGGCCGAGTGACCGGTAACGACACGACCGACAACGAAGAATTTCGCGCCAACCAAGAATTTCGCCGGAGGACGACATGAGCGACTGGGTCGAGGCCTGCGCGGCCGGAGACATCGACGAAGAGGACGTGATGCGGTTCGACCATGCCGGCCGCACCTACGCCATCTATCGCAGCCCGGACGACGAATATTTCGCCACCGACGGCCTGTGCTCGCATGAGAAGGTGCATCTGGCCGACGGGCTGGTGATGGACGACATCATCGAATGCCCGAAGCACAATGGCCGCTTCAACTACAAGACCGGCGACGCGCGCGGTGCCCCGGTCTGCGTCAACCTCAAGACCTATCCGGTCAAGGTCGACGCCGGCAAAGTCCTCATTCAGGTCGGGTGAGCGCCATGCAGGCAGGGATGGTGATCATCGGCGCGGGCGAATGCGGCGGTCGCGCAGCGCTTGCCCTGCGCGACCTCGGCTATGAAGGGCCGGTGACACTGGTCGGCGATGAGCCGCATCTGCCATACGAGCGGCCGCCGCTGTCGAAAGAGGCGATGACCAGCGAGGCGCCGCTTATCAAGGCGATCGCCAGCGATGAGCTTTTGGCCGAACGCTCGATCCGCCATATCCATTCCGTGCGGGCCGTCGCCGTCGACCGCGCCGCGCATACGTTGAGCCTCTCGGACGGTTCTTCCCTTGCCTATGACAAGCTGTTGCTCGCGACCGGGTCCGTGCCGCGCAAGTTGCCGATGCCGGGCCTGGGCGGCCGCTGCGTTTATCTGCGGACCTTCAACGATGCGCTCGCCATCCGCGCCCATCTCAGCGCCGGCAACCGTGTCGCCATCATCGGCGGCGGCTTCATCGGCCTGGAGCTTGCGGCCTCATCGCGAAAGCTGGGCGCCGCGGCCACGGTGCTCGAAGCGCAGCCGCGCATCCTGATGCGCGGCGTGCCGGCCGAGATCGCCGAGATCATCCGCAAGGCGCACGAAGCGGAGGGGGTCAAGGTTCTCACCGGCCAGGGCATCACGGCGATTGCCGATAACGGTGCCGAGGTTCGCATCACGCTTGCCGACGGGCAGGAGGTCGTGGCCGATCTGGCGGTGATCGGCATCGGCGCCATCCCGGTGACGGCGCTTGCCGCCGAGGCCGGACTGGCGATCGACAACGGGATTGCCGTCGACGAGACGCTGCGCACCGACGATCCCGACATCTTCGCCGCCGGCGATTGCTGCTCGTTCCCGCTCGCCGTCTATGGCTGGCGGCGCGTGCGGCTCGAAGCCTGGCGCAACGCGCAGGAGCAGGGCTTGCTCGCGGCGAAGAACATGCTGGGCGCCGACGAGGCGCATGCCACGGTGCCATGGTTCTGGTCGGATCAGTACGGGCTCACGCTGCAGATCGCCGGGCTTTCGGACGAAGGCCGCTCGACGGTGCGGCGCGACCTCGATGACGGCGCCTTCATCCTGTTCCACCTGGCCGAGGACGGCAGGCTGGTCGCCGCCAGCGGCATCGGTCCGGGCAATGCGGTGGCGCGCGACATCCGCCTGGCGGAGATGCTGATCGCGAAACGAGCGAGCCCGGCGCCGGAGGCGCTCGGCTCGCAGTCGGTCAAATTGAAGTCGCTGCTGGCGGCGTGAGAAGCCGGGTTAGAACAGCGCCCTCAATTCGTCCAGCTTGTCGTTGACCAGCCAGCCGTAATAGTTCTCCTCGGGCAGCTTCTCCGGCTCCCCCGCCGCGCGGCGCTTCTCGTTCTCTTCCTTCAGCGCATAGGCACGCTGCTCAGGATTGCCGACATTGTAGAGCGTGGCGGTCAGGCCCGGATTGCGCGAGATGTCGAAGCCGGCGATGCTTTTGTAGGCGTCGATCGACTTCCTGATGGTCGCGGCGACGTAAGGCAGCGTCAGATCCGGATCCATGATGGTCTTGTAGACCGAATTGGGATCCCCGACGTCGAGCTCCGGCAGGCCGGACACCTTGTGCACGAGGTCGCTCATCTGCAGCGCCGTCAGCGGGTTGAGCTGGCCCAGCCCGAAGGTCTGGCCGGCATAGTAGGGCTGGAAGAAAGTGGCGCCGAAGCGGTCATTGGGGAAGCTCGTCCCGTCGACGGTCTTGCCGCGGAAGGAATGGTTCCACACCTGCTCGCGGCATTCCCAAAGATCGTAGCTGTCGTCCATGCCGGCGCATTTCTTGAATTCCGGCCGCTTAACGAAATCGCTGACGTCCTCGCCGTCATAGGCGAAAGTGAGCTTGCTCGACAGATAGGACATCGCCTTGACGTAATAGGTCTGCAGCCGGTCATAGGCGTCGACATTGTAGGTGTGCTCGCCGACGATGGCGCCGACGATATGCATCGGATCGATGCCATAGGCCGCCGCCGTCTTCCTGATCTTGGCGCGCAGCTCGGCATCGTTCTGCAGCAGCGCGTAGACCTTGCGGTACTTGGCCTGGAAGGTGGTGTTGGTGGCCTGGGTGCGCCGGCTGGAGGCGCCGGGAATGTCGGGCTGCACGCCATTGCGGTTACCCGGCGGCACCAGGGTTGCCGCATCGGCTATCGATATGGCCGATGCCAAAGCCAGGCTGAGAAAGAGGAGTATTAGCTTCTTCATGCGCCGCCGCCCTGGACCGGCTCAGCAATCGCCGATCCGTTCCAACCACTTATTTTTACACAATTTCGGACGGAAAACCGCTGCGCACTTTTCCTGAAATTGCTTTCGAAATCGGCGGCAACCTAGGTAAAGGCGGCAGGAGAGTCGAGAGAAGGCTTTGGCCTGCCATCAAGAATGGTGGCCAGTTGCTTCCATTTGGCCACACTTTGGATTTCGGGCCGACATATATATGCCGGCCCGAAATGAACTCGCCTTTAGAGGATGAACCGAGACAGATCGGTGTTCCGCGACAGGTCGCCGACATGTTTCTGCACATAGGCGGCATCGATGGTGACGGCCGTGCCGTGGCGGTCCGGCGCGTCGTAGGAAATCTCGTCCAGCACCCGCTCCATCACCGTCTGCAGGCGTCTGGCGCCGATGTTTTCGACATTGGCGTTGAGATCGACGGCAATGCCGGCAAGCGAATCGATGGCATCGTCGGTGAAGACGAGATCGACGCCTTCAGTCTTCATCAGCGCGATGTACTGCTTGATGAGGCTGGCTTCGGTCTCGGTGAGGATGCGGACGAAATCCTCCTTCTCCAGCGCGCGCAATTCGACGCGGATCGGCAGGCGGCCCTGCAGCTCCGGCAGCAGATCCGACGGCTTGGAGACGTGGAAGCGCCCGAGGCGATGAACAGGATGTGATCCGTCTTGATCGGCCCGTATTTGGTCGCGACGTCGTGCCTTCGACCAGCGGCAGCAGGTCGCGCTGCACGCCTTCACGTGAAACGCCGGCGCCGATGCCGCCTTCGCGCGAGGCGATCTTGTCGATCTCGTCGATGAAGACGATGCCGTCATTCTCGGCCGATTCCAACGCCCGGCGCACCACCTCGTCCTGGTCGAGCAGCTTGTCGGACTCGTCATTGACCAGGAGCGAATAGGAATCGCGTACCGTGGTCTTGCGGGTCTTGGTCTTGCGGCCGCCCATCGCCTTCGACAGCATGTCGTTGATGTTGAGCACGCCGATATTGGCGCCCGGCATGCCGGGGATCTCGAAGCCCGGCATGCCGCCGGTGCCGGTGTCGGCCACCTCGATCTCGATCTCCTTGTCGTCGAGCTCGCCGTCGCGCAGCCGCTTGCGGAAAGAGTCGCGGGTCGCGGGGCTTGCCGTCTTGCCGACAAGGGCTTCCAGAACGCGCTCCTCGGCGTTGATCTGCGCGCGCGCCTTGACGTCCTCGCGCATCTTCTCGCGCGCCAGGCCGATGGCGACCTCGACAAGATCGCGCACGATCTGCTCGACGTCGCGGCCGACATAGCCGACCTCGGTGAACTTGGTGGCCTCGACCTTGACGAAGGGCGCGCCGGCAAGCCGCGCCAGGCGGCGCGAGATCTCGGTCTTGCCGACGCCGGTCGGGCCGATCATCAGGATGTTCTTCGGCATCACCTCTTCGCGCATCTGGCCTTCCAGCTGCTGGCGGCGCCAGCGGTTGCGCAAGGCGATCGCCACGGCGCGCTTGGCGTCCTTCTGGCCGATGATGAAGCGGTCGAGTTCCGAAACGATTTCGCGAGGGGAGAAGGTGCTCATACTCAAATTCCACTTTGCCACTGCTTGATGGACTCGAACGGATGCAGCAGCATGATCACGTTGAGCGTCAGATTGTCCCGGATGATGTAGCCCGTGCCGAACTCGAAGATGAGGGCCAGGGCGACGATCACCCATATAGGAAGCTTTCGCGCCATCACAAATCCCAGCACCATGAACAGCGTGTCGGACACCGAGTTGATGACGCTGTCACCGTAATAATTGAGCGAGATGGTGCCGGCGCGGTAGCGGTCAATGATGAAGGGGCTGTTTTCCAGCAACTCCCAACCGCCTTCGATGAGGACGGCGAAGGCGAGCCTCAGCCCGACCGGCGAGCGCGGAAACAGGAATGTGGCCAGCGCATAGAACAGGAAGCCGTGGATGATGTGCGAGAAGGTGTACCAGTCGGCGATGTGCTGGGAATTCTCCGAGCTGTTCACCACGCCGTGCCAGAGCTTGACGTAGCCGCAGGTGCAGATCGGCGGATGGCCCATGCCATAGAGAACGCCGGCCTGGAAAATGACCAGCGCGAGCACGAGCAGCAGCCCCATCCGCCAGCTGTCTTCGTAGGCGGAAAGCGTCTTGTCTTCCCCGGATGCGGTCATGTGATCAGTCCCCCTCTTGCGTGTCGGCTTCGGCCGCGTCGACGGCCATCAGCACGACGTCCCCATATTCCGAATGCCTGCGGCCGATCGGCCTGAAGCCGGCCTTTTGATAGGCGCGGATGGCGCGGCCGTTGTCCGGATGCGGATCGATGATGACGCGCGGCGCGCCTTCCTCGAACAGGTCCTCGACGAATTGCCGGACGATCGCCGAGCCATGGCCGATGCCGACCAGTTCCGGCGGGCCGATCGACAGATCGATGCCCAGCGTGCCGAATGGCTGGTCGGCATAAGGATGGTCGTCCTCAAGATGCGGATCGTAGCTCTGCAGGTAGGCGATCGGCCTGCCGTCGAGCTCCACGATCAGCGGCTCCACCGAAACCGAAGAGATGTGCGCGCGGATTTCGGCGATCTCCTTTTCCGGATCGCTCCACCATTCGGCGAGATGCGGCTCGGCCAGCCAGCCGGCGATTGTCGGCAGGTCCTTCTCGGTGACCGGCCGAAAATCGTAGCTATTTTCTTGTTTGACCATGATCTTTTCCAAAAACCGGTTCCCACTTTTTGGGATCATGGTCGGCCGCTTCAGGCGGCATCGAGTGTTTCGACGACGAAGCTGCTGTTGGTGTAGACGCAGATGTCGGCGGCGATCTGCATGGCCTTGCGGGCGATCTCCTCGGCGTCCTTGTCGGTGTCCATCAGCGCGCGGGCCGCGGCCAGCGCGTAATTGCCGCCGGAGCCGATGGCCATGACGCCATGTTCGGGCTCGAGCACGTCGCCGGTGCCGGTCAGCGCCAGCGAGACCGACTTGTCGGCAACCAGCATCATCGCCTCCAGCCGGCGCAGGTAGCGGTCGGTGCGCCAGTCCTTGGCGAGCTCGACGCAGGCGCGCGTCAGCTGGTCCGGATATTGTTCGAGCTTGGCTTCGAGGCGTTCGAGGAGGGTAAAGGCGTCGGCGGTGGCGCCGGCAAAACCGGCAATGACGCTGCCGCCCTTGCCGATGCGGCGCACCTTGCGGGCGTTGCCCTTCATGATGGTCTGGCCAAGGCTGACCTGGCCGTCGCCGGCGATCACGACCTTGTTGCCCTTGCGCACGCTGATGATGGTCGTGGCGTGCATGGTCAATTCATTCGACATTTCCAGCTCCGATTCGCGCTATCCCTAGACAGGCGATTGGCGCGGTACGAGTAACATTTGATTGCCATATGTATGCATGGGGCGAGTGATTGCAAACCACCCTTCGGCAACGCCGATACCGTCCGGAATGGCAACTGGCAATCGCCGGATCATGCTGATAGAAGGCTCTCGTTTTCAAGCCCCATGCCCTCTGGATAAGGACAGAGTGATGCCGTCGCGTTCCGCCGAAGTGAGCCGCAAGACCAAGGAAACCGAGATTTCCGTATCGGTCGATGTCGACGGCAAGGGCAAATCCGACATCGCGACGGGCGTCGGCTTCTTCGACCATATGCTCGACCAGCTGTCGCGCCATTCGCTGATCGACATGACGATCAAGGCCAAGGGCGACCTGCACATCGACGACCACCACACCGTCGAGGATACCGGCATCGCGATCGGCCAGGCGCTGAGCAAGGCATTGGGCGAGCGGCGCGGCATCATGCGCTATGCCTCGATCGACCTTGCCATGGACGAGACGCTGACCCGGGCGGCGATCGACGTCTCCGGCCGGCCGTTCCTGGTCTGGAACGTCGCTTTCTCGTCGCCCAAGATCGGCACTTTCGACACCGAGCTGGTGCGCGAGTTCTTCCAGGCGCTGGCGCAGAATGCCGGCGTCACGCTGCATGTGACCAACCATTACGGCGCCAACAACCATCATGTCGCCGAAACCTGTTTCAAGGCGGTGGCGAGGGCGTTGCGCGCGGCGCTTGAGCCCGACCCGCGCCAGCCCGATGCGGTGCCGTCCACCAAGGGATCCCTGAAAGGATAGCCCTATGGCCAGCTATGTCGTGATGGAGCCGCCGGCGGGCAGCAACAAGGCCGAGGACGCGACCCTGGTGCGCGACGGCTTTACCTGGCTCGGGTTCCTGGTTCCGCCGCTCTGGCTCGCCTGGCGCCGGTTGTGGATCGAGGCGGTGGTCACCTTTGCGGTCATGGCGATCCTGTCCGTGCTCGGCGAGAGGCTCGGCCTCGAATGGGCCGGATCGGCGCTGTCGCTGCTGGTTTCGCTCTATGTCGGGTTCGAAGGGCAGGCGATGCGCATCGCAGCAATGCGTCGGCGCGGCTGGCACGAATGGGGCGTGGTCGAGGCCGGCAGCCTTGGCGATGCCGAAATTCGTCACGTTCTGGAAACCGGCGAAGATGGCGATGAATCGGCACCGATGCCGCGCATCGTACCCGATATGAACCAAGCGCGCCCCGCCCAGACAGGCATGGCGCTGGGGCTGACCCATACGCCGGGAAGGCCCTGACTATGCGGGTAGCGATCATCGACTATGGCTCGGGCAATCTGCGCTCGGCCACCAAGGCCTTCGAGCGTGCCGCCCACGAGGCCGGCATTGCGGCGACCATCGACCTGACGGCCGACGCCGAACGGGTGCGCAGCGCCGACCGCATCGTTTTACCGGGCGTCGGCGCCTATGCCGACTGCGCCGCCGGCCTGCATGCCGTTGCCGGCATGTGGGAAGCGGTGGAAGAGGTTGCGCTTCGCAAAGGACGACCCTTCCTCGGCATCTGCGTCGGCATGCAATTGATGTCGGAACGCGGCCTCGAGAAGACGATCACCAGGGGCTTCGGCTGGATTGCCGGCGACGTCAAGGAAATCACGCCAACGGATCCGGCGCTGAAGATCCCGCAGATCGGCTGGAACACGATCGAGCTTGTACGCAAGCATCCGCTGTTTTCGGGC
Organism: Mesorhizobium loti; assembly: GCF_001510895.1. Taxonomy (GTDB): domain Bacteria; phylum Pseudomonadota; class Alphaproteobacteria; order Rhizobiales; family Rhizobiaceae; genus Mesorhizobium; species Mesorhizobium loti_A. The sequence continues at coordinate 22,074 of NZ_LPWA01000119.1, forward strand.
ATCGAGACCGGTCCGAAAGGGCTGCACGCCTATTTCGTCCATTCCTACCATCTGGAGGCGAAGAACCCTGGCGAGGTGCTGGCGACCGCCGACTATGGCGGCCCGGTGACCGCGGCCGTTGCCCGCGACAACCTCGCCGGCACGCAGTTCCATCCCGAAAAGAGCCAGGCGCTCGGCCTGGCGCTGATCGCCAATTTCCTGAGATGGAGGCCGTAGCATGAGCAAGAAGGGCTATTGGATCGCCATGATCGATGTCCGCGACCCGGGGGCCTACAAGAACTACATCGAGGCCAACGCAAAAGCTTTCGCCAAATATGGCGCCAAGTTTCCGGTCCGGGCCGGGCGCTACACAAATCCTGAAGGGCCAACTGGGAACCGCCATGTGGTGGTGGAGTTTTCATCCTACGAAGCGGCGCTCGCCTGCTATGAGTCGCCGGAGTATCAGGAAGCCTTGAAATTCCGGCTGGCGTCGTCGACCGGCCACTTCGTCATCGTCGAGGGCGCCTGACCGTGATCCTGTTTCCGGCAATAGACCTCAAGGACGGCAAATGCGTGCGCCTGAAGCATGGCGACATGGCCACCGCCACGATCTACAACGATGACCCGGCCGCCCAGGCGAGAGCCTTCGAGGAGCAGGGTTTCGAGTGGCTGCACGTCGTCGACCTCAACGGCGCCTTCAAGGGCCAGAGCGTCAACTCCGCGGCCGTCGGCGCCATCCTCAAGGCGACAAAGAACCCGGTGCAACTCGGCGGCGGCATCCGCACGCTGGCGCAGATCGAGGACTGGCTGGAGCGCGGCCTGGCGCGCGTCATCCTCGGCACAGTGGCCGTGCGCGAGCCAGAGCTGGTGAAGGAAGCCTGCAAAACCTTTCCTGGCAGGATAGCGGTCGGCATCGACGCCAAGGGCGGCAAGGTGGCGGTCGAAGGCTGGGCCGAAGCCTCGGAGCTCGGCGTCATCGAGCTGGCGAAGAAGTTCGAGGGTGCGGGTGTCGCCGCCATCATCTACACCGATATCGACCGCGACGGCGTGCTCTCCGGCATCAACTGGGACGCCACCATCGACCTCGCCGAGGCGGTGTCGATCCCGGTGATCGCTTCCGGTGGCCTGGCCTCTGTCGCCGACATCGTGCGCATGACCATGCCCGATGCCAGGAGGCTCGAAGGCGCGATCTCCGGCCGCGCGCTCTACGACGGGCGCATCGACCCGGCTGAGGCGCTGGCGATCCTGCGCGGCGAAGGGGCGGAGGCAGAGCAGTGAACATTTCGATCATCCTGGCGTCCTATGACAGCGGCCACTTTCACGGCGGCTGCGGCCAGGGCCCCGACGCGCTGATCGCCGGCGGGCTGGCCGAGGCGCTGAAGCTCGCCGGTCACGACGTCGCCGTGCAGGACATCGGCAAGGTGGTCGAGGACGACCAGGAACGCGAGATCGGCACCGGATTTGCCGTCTGCAACGCCGTTTCGGGCGAGGTTCGCATTGCGCTGGACAATGGACGCTTCCCCATCGTTCTGGCCGGCAACTGCCTGACCAGCGCCGGCGCGGTGGCCGGTGAAGGCGCGAACGCCATCATCTGGGCCGACCAGCACGGCGACCTGAACACGCCCGATACCTCCACCTCCGGCTTTCTCGACGGCATGGCGCTGGCGACAGTGCTCGGGCTGTGCTGGCGGCGGATGGCGGCGCAGATACCGGGGCTCAAGCCGGTCGATCCGGCCCGGTGCGTGCTTGTCAACGCGCGCGACCTCGACCCTGCGGAGCAGGAATTGCTGGAGACGATGCCGATCATCCGCAGCGAATGCCCCGACTGGGCGGCAGCGGCGGCAAAGCTCAAAGCCGCCGGCGCCGAACGGGTCCATATGCACATCGATCTCGACATCCATGACCCCGAGGAGCTTCAGGCCAATCGCTACACCACGCCCGGCGGTCCGGCGCCGGACGAGGTGCGTTCGGCCATGTGCGGCCTTGCAGGCCCGCTGACTATCGCCGGCCTCACGATTTCCGCCTACGATCCGGCCTTCGACCCGAAGGGCGACGTGCCGCCGCTGGTCGGCGAGCTGGTGGTCGACCTGCTGTCGACCATGGAGGCGCGCTGATGCTGAAGGCCCGTGTCATCCCCTGCCTCGACGTCAAGAACGGCCGTGTCGTAAAGGGCGTCAATTTCGTCGACTTGGTCGATGCCGGCGATCCGGTCGAGGCCGCCAAGGCCTATGACGCGGCGGGCGCCGACGAGCTCTGCTTCCTCGACATCACCGCATCGTCCGACAATCGCGAGACGATTTTCGACGTCGTCGCGCGCACGGCCGAACAGTGCTTCATGCCGCTCACCGTCGGCGGCGGCGTGCGCCAGGTGGCCGACATCCGCAAGCTGCTTCTGGCCGGCGCCGACAAGGTGTCGATCAACACGGCGGCGGTGAAGAACCCGGATTTCGTCGAGGAAGCCGCCGACAAGTTCGGCAACCAGTGCATTGTCGTGGCCATCGACGCCAAGAAGGTGTCGGCTGCCGGCCAGGCCGACCGCTGGGAGATCTTCACCCATGGCGGGCGCGAGAAGACCGGCATCGACGCGGTCGAATTCGCCAGTCGGATGGTCGATCGCGGCGCGGGCGAGATCCTGCTTACCTCGATGGACCGCGACGGCACCAAGGCCGGCTACGACATCGCGCTCACCCGCGCCATCGCCGACGCGGTGCGCGTGCCGGTCATCGCTTCGGGCGGCGTCGGCACGCTCGATCACATGGTCGAAGGGATCCGCGACGGCCACGCTGGTGCCGTGCTTGCCGCCTCGATCTTCCATTTCGGCACCTACACCATCGCCGAAGCCAAGGCGCATATGGCGAGCGCCGGCCTGCCGATGCGGCTGGACTCGGCCGTTCATCGGGCTTAAAGCATGATCCCGAAAAGTGGGAACCGGTTTTCGGAAAAGATCATGCTTAAACAAGCAGATAGATGACCGCTATGGCTCAATTTTCGCTCGCCGAGCTGGAATCGATCATCCATCAGCGCGCCCATTCCGGCGACCCTGAATCATGGACGGCGAAGCTGTTCGCCAAGGGCATGGACAAGGCGGCGCAGAAGCTCGGCGAGGAAGCGGTCGAGACCGTGATCGCGGCCATTCGCGGCGACAGGCAGGCCCTCGTTTCGGAAAGCGCCGATCTTCTATATCATTGGCTGGTCGTCCTCGGCATCGCCGGCATTCCTTTGGACGACGTGCTGAAGGAGCTCGAGGGCCGCACCGGCCGCTCGGGCATCGCCGAAAAGGCGTCCCGGCCCAGGGGCTGATCGAAAGAGACGGATAGAGCATGATGTCGCCCGAAAACCGCTTCACACTTTTCGGCATCGTGCTCTAGGAGGGCAGGAGACTCGATGGACCAGCTTGCTCCTACCGAGAAGTATTCCCCCTATCGCTTCTTCTCGGCCGAGCAATGGTCGCAATTCCGCGCCGACACGCCGCTCACGCTCACCGAGGACGAGATCCATCGGCTGCGCTCGCTCAACGACCCGGTCGACCTCGAGGAGGTGAAGCGCATCTATCTGTCGCTTTCCCGTCTGCTTTCGGCGCATGTCGAGGCGAGCCAGCTTCTGTTTCGGCAGCGGCAGGCCTTCTTCAAGGCGCAGGATGTCGTCAAGACGCCCTTCATCATCGGCATCGCCGGTTCGGTCGCGGTCGGCAAATCGACCACGGCCCGCGTGTTGAAGGAATTGCTGGCGCGCTGGCCGTCGAGCCCCAAGGTCGATCTCATCACCACCGACGGCTTCCTTTTGCCCAACGAGATCCTGCGTCACAACAATCTGATGGAGCGCAAGGGCTTCCCGGAAAGCTATGACGTCGGCGCGCTCCTGCGATTCCTCTCCGGCATCAAGTCGGCGCAAGGCAGCGTCCGCGCGCCGGTCTATTCGCACCTGACCTATGACGTCATTCCCGGCGAGTTCGTCACCATCGACAGGCCGGACATACTGATCTTCGAAGGCATAAACGTCTTGCAGCCGGGCAAATTGCCGAAGGACGGCAAGATCGTGCCATTCCTGTCGGACTTCTTCGACTTCGCCATCTATATCGATGCCGACGAGAAGCTGATCCACCAGTGGTACATCCAGCGTTTCATGCGCCTGCGCGAGACCGCCTTCCGCAACCCGGACTCCTTCTTCCACCGTTATTCGCAGCTCTCGGAGGACGCCGCGCGCGCCATCGCCGAGGGCCTGTGGACCAACATCAACCTGAAGAACCTGCGCGAGAACATCCTGCCGACCAGGGCGCGCGCCGACCTTATCCTGCGCAAGGGCGCCAACCACCTGGTCGAGGAAGTGGCGCTGCGGAAGCTTTGACTATCTGCCGGGGCGCTGGCCGACTGAGGCAATTCCGGAAAATTGCGTGGCTCCCGTCGTGAGGCTCACGAAATCGCGAGGACCGCTTCGGGACAGGCAGTGGTTTGCATGCGCAGCGCCGGCGACCGGCGATCCGCCGGGACCAGCTTGCGGGCCACGACATAGATCAGCAGCGTCACGGAAGCGGCAACATAGCCGTCGATCGCATAGTGCCACGCGAGATAGACCGAACTGGCCGCGACAAAGGCCACATAGAGGAACGCCAGCGCGCCGAGATGGCGATTGTACTCGCGCAGGAACAGCGCGTTAAGCGTCACCAATGCGACATGGACGCTGGGAAAGGCCGAAATGCCCGAAGCAAAACCCGTCTGCCCGGCTTCATTCAGCGACCACAGATAGTTCTGATTGGAAACAGCGGAGTTGGGCGCTCCAAGCCCTTCGGCCAGGAAGGCGAGCTGTTCGCCAAACCTCGCGGTATCTCCCGTCACGAGGCCGTAAAATGCCGGGCCAGCCGACAGGAACAGTGCTGCCAGCACGTTTCCGACAACAATCCAGACTGCCATGAAGCAGACCAGATAGCGCGTCCGGATTGATGCCGCCTTGGGTGATGTCGCGACAAAGAACAGGGCGGTGAAATTGAGCAGGAACCACAGGGCGTTGTAATTCCACTCCACCAGGACGCGCACGGTGTCGTTTTTGGCCACCGCGTGGAGCCAGCGCCACGGATCAACACCAAAATGGAGGAAGTTATCGATGTCGGCTTGCACGACATCGAACTGAAACCGCCCTGCCAGACAGGCATGGCGTTTTTTTCCGACGTGAACGTGCCCTGGAAGATCATCAGCGCCACGAGAAGGCATAGACCGGACAGGAAATATGCCAACCGGCTGTTGGAAAACGTCGTTTTAACGACAAGAGGCCGCCGGGAGTTGAAACGGAGCAAGATGAGGATCACGTCAAAAATGACGACAAATATGGGGAATACCAGACAATTGAGTTTTATCCAGTCCGCAAAATATATCGAGTACGCGCTGCGGTCATCCGCGCCGACGGCATGGAGAAAAACCAGCCCGGCCAAGGTGTAGGCGGCAATTATGAGGTAAAGGCCCGAATCCCTGCGGACAAGCTGCGCCACCGCGCCGACGATCGCCCAGGAGCGATTGAAAACTGATGGCGTTACAACCATTGCCCAAGCCCTGATACCGGAGTGGATCAAGCGATTTCGCTCTGGCTGAAATCGCTTTTTCGGCCCCGAGTTCTTGCCTTACCTGCGGTTCCAGGCGAGCCGCCGCCCCGCGGTTCCCCCGATATTGCTCTGGTCTATGGGAGAAATCTGTAGATTCGGTTAGCTGCGGCGAAGCGGCGCGGCCGGATCATTCAGCCCAACGCCAGGCCTGCCATTAGCTGGGCACCGTCACTCGCCGCAGCGTCAGATTGATACGGCCGCCATTCTTCAACAGCGCCGATGTCGCGGGGTAGATGCGGTCGACGCCGTGAAATGAGAGGCGCCCCTCGCCGCCGAGCACTACGACATCGCCGCTCCTCAGCCTGAACGACTTCGTGCCGCCTTCGCGCGTGGTCTGGCCGACCCGGAACAGACAGTCGTCGCCCAGTGACACCGAGACGACGGGTGCGGCGAAATCCTGCTCGTCGCGGTCCTGGTGCAGGCCCATCTTGGCGTCCGCCGAATAGAAATTGACGAGGCACGCCTCAGGCGGATGCGCATAGGCCGAGACCTCGCGCCACACTTTTAGCAGGGCTTCGGGGATCGGCGGCCAGGGCTGACCCGTCACCGGGTGTGCCGGCTGGTAGCGATACCCGCGCTCGCGGTCCGTCACCCAGCCGAGCGCGCCGCAATTGGTCATGCGCACACTCATTTCCTTGCCGGTGCGCGGCATGGCCGGCACATAGAGCGGTGCCGCCTGCACCACGCGCCTGATCTCCTCGACCAGCGCTTCCTGCGCCGGGCGCGGCAGATAGCCCGGCATATGGCGAACGCCCTTGGGCAGAACGAGCATGGACCACCGTCTCTTCGATCGACGCGGCACAGCATGCCATCGACAAAGGAAAACGGCGACCCGAAAGCCGCCGTTCCTGCAGTTTGAGGCGTATTGAGATTCAGGTCAGGTCGAGCCGAAAATGGTGGTTTCCGAGAACCGGAGCGGAGCGTACTTCAAGTACGTGAGCACCGGCCTACGCCGGCCGTAGCCTTAACTGCGCGGCGACTCATGAATGCTTCGGCCGGCGAAGGCCGGAAGCGCAGGAAACCGCCATTTGCAGGCCGGCATCACCCTGAATATCAACATGCCTCAGGCGAGGTCGGGGATGCGCAGCACCTGACCGGGATAGATCTTGTCGGGATGGGTCAGCATCGGCCGGTTCGCCTCGAAAATGATCGTGTTCTTGACGCCCTGGCCCTTGCCGTAGCTCTTTTCGGCGACCTTCCAGAGGTTGTCGCCTTTCTGGACGGTGTAGAAGGTCGGCTCCTTGGCCGGGCTCGCCGCCTTGCCGGCTTCAGGGGCGACCTGCAATTCGTCGGCCTGCACCTTGGAAACCCCAAGCGTGTTGCCGACAGCGATAACGGCCTTTTCGAAGATCGACTGATCCTTGACCGTGCCCTTGAGCACGGCGGTGTCGCCCTTGACCTCGACTTGCACGCCGTCGGTGCCGAGCTTGTGGGAATCGAGCTCCTGCTTGAGCGTATCGGCGCTGGGTGGCGCTTCCTCGCCGCCGAAGCCAAGCTTCTTGCCGACGCCTTTGACGAAATCGAACATGCCCATCTTTTGGTCTCCTCATGTGGCGGGAGCCCGAGCTTGCCATCTGCAACCCAGAATTGGAAGCAGCTTCGTTCCCGCAATCGCGGCGGTGCTTAACGCGCGTCGCGCAGAAACGGAATCAGGCGACGCGCTCTAAGTCTTTGTTTGATGCATGTCGTTCTCCCAAAACCGCTGCGCACTTTTGGGCGACATGCATTAATCGTTCTCCACCCGGCCGCGCAGCTTCTTCACCGTCGAGCGCCCGGCCTTGGTCTTGAGGCGCCGCTCGACGGCGCCCTTCGAGGGCTTCGTCTTCTTGCGCGGCGGCGGCGGTGGCTCGGCCGCCTTGGCGACCAGCGCCGTCAGCCTCGCCCGCGCGTCGGAGCGGTTCTGTTCCTGGGTGCGGAATCGCCCGGCTTCGATGACGATGACGCCATCCTTGGTGGCGCGCTGGCCGGCCAGCTTGATGGCGCGCTCGCGCACGCGATCGGACAATCCGGAAGCGTTCGCCGCGTCGAAGCGCAGCTGCACGGCCGTCGCCACCTTGTTGACGTTCTGGCCGCCCGGCCCGGAAGAGCGGATGAAATCCTCATGCAGGTCACCCGGATGGATGACCGCGTCATTGGCGATGATGATCCTGTCGTCGGCGCTCATGCGCGCAGTCATGACGCGGCGGCGGCAAAAAGAAAAGGCCCGGCGGAAGCCGGGCCGGGTTTGTTAGAGGTCAGGGCCCGGCAGAAGCCGGGCCGGGTTTGTTAGAGGTCAGGGCCCGGCAGAAGCCGGGCCAGGTTTGTTAGATGTCAGGGCCCGGCGGTAGCCGGGCCCTGGAGGAACGATGCTTGAGACGGCGGACTAAAGCGCGTCGCGACGAAACGGATTCAGGCGACGCGCTCTAAAGTCTTTGTCTTGACGCATGTCTTTCTTCCAAAACCGCTGTGCACTTTTGGGCGACATGCATTATTCGGCCGCCTCCTGCAGGTGCGGCGCAGCGCCCAAGATGGTTGCGTCGACATGCTTTTCGAATTTCTCGAAATTGACCGCGAACATGCCAACCAGCTTCGCAGCCTGCCGGTCATAGGCCGCCTTGTCTGCCCAGGTTGAGCGCGGGTCGAGGATGGCGCCGTCGACGCCCGGAACCGCCACCGGCACCTCGAAGCCGAAATTGGCGTCGGTGCGGAATTCGGCGGCATTGAGCGAGCCGTCGAGCGCGGCGCCGAGCAGGGCGCGCGTCACCTTGATCGGCATGCGGCGGCCGGTGCCGTAGGCGCCGCCGGTCCAGCCGGTGTTGACCAGCCAGCAATCGACGCCGTGGCCGGCGATCAGCTCGCGCAGCAGCTTGCCGTATTCGGACGGATGGCGCGGCATGAAGGGCGCGCCGAAGCAGGTCGAGAATGTCGCCTCGGGCTCGGTGACGCCCTTCTCCGTTCCGGCGACTTTGGCGGTGTAGCCGGAGAGGAAATGATACATCGCCTGCGCCGGTGTCAGCCTGGCGATCGGCGGCATGACGCCGAATGCATCGGCGGTCAGCATGATGATGTTCTTCGGATGGCCGGCGCGGCCGGTCCTCGAGGCATTGGGGATGTAGTCCAGCGGATAGGCGCAGCGCGTGTTTTCGGTGAGGCTGCCGTCGTCGAAATCCGGCACGCGGCCGGCGTTGAGCACGACATTCTCCAGCACCGTGCCGAAGCGCTGCGTGGTGGCGAAGATCTCCGGCTCCGCCTCGGCCGACAGCCTGATCGTCTTGGCGTAGCAGCCGCCTTCGAAGTTGAAGACGCCTTGCGGACCCCAACCGTGCTCGTCGTCGCCGATCAGCGTGCGCGACGGGTCGGCGGAAAGCGTCGTCTTGCCAGTGCCGGACAGGCCGAAGAAGACGGCCGCATCGCCGGCGGGCCCTTCATTGGCCGAGCAATGCATCGGCATCACGCCCTTTTCCGGCAGCAGGTAGTTCAGCATGGTGAACACCGACTTCTTCATCTCGCCGGCATAGGACGTGCCGCCGATCAGCACGATCTTGCGCGTCAGATCGACGGCGATCACCGTTTCGGTGCGGGTGCCGTGGCGGGCCGGGTCGGCGCGGAAGGACGGCAGATCGATGATCGTCATCTCCGGCACGAAGCGCTCGAGCTCGGCCGCCTGCGGGCGGATCAGGAGATTGCGGATGAACAGCGAATGCCAGGCGAATTCGGTGACGACCCGAACCGGCAACTGGAGCTCGGCGTCGGCGCCGCCGACGAGGTCCTGCACGTAGAGGTCCTTGGCCTTCGCATGGGCGCGGAAATCGGCATGGAGCGCCTCGAACTCGGCCGGCGAGATCGCCTTGTTGTTGTCCCACCAGACGTGCGGGCCGGTGTTGTCGTCGCGCACGATGAACTTGTCCTTCGGCGAGCGGCCGGTGTGCTGGCCGGTCTCGGCAACCAGCGCGCCCTGCGCCGTCAATTTCGCCTCGCCGCGGCGGATCGCTTCTTCATAGAGTTCGGCTGCGCCGAAATTGTAACGCACCGCGCCCGTGGTCTTCAGACCGATCGCGTCAATGGCGCAGTCGGGGTTGCGTTTGCCGGCTTCCGACATCAAATTTCCTCTCTGGATTTGGCCGCATTCGACCGGTGGGGTTCCGGGGCCGCAAGTGGGCCGATACGGTTCAGAACCAGAAAAGCCGAATGATATCAAATCATTAATCGATTTAAAAAATTTGAAAGTTGTTTAAATCGTTTATATGTGCAAAAAGTCACAGAGGTTGCCCAAAGGATTGGCAGGCTTCGTTCGTCCAATCCCGTTAAGGGTGCGATCGTGTGTAGCGGCAGGCCGCCCGTGACTTCGGACTGGGCCCGTGCCACATTTTGTACCCAATTTGTCCTGCAAAAGCCCCTTCTCGACGACAGAAGGGACCGCTCATGAAGGAGCCGCTTGAAATGGCAACAATCGCGCTTGTCGATGACGACCGCAACATCCTGACTTCGGTGTCGATCGCGCTCGAATCCGAAGGCTACCGCGTCGAAACCTACACCGACGGAGCATCGGCTCTCGAGGGTCTGGCGGCGCGTCCGCCGAACCTCGCCATCCTCGACATCAAGATGCCGCGCATGGACGGCATGGAGCTGTTGCGCCGGATGCGGCAGAAGTCCGACCTGCCGGTGATCTTCCTGACCTCGAAGGACGACGAGATCGATGAATTGTTCGGCCTCAAGATGGGCGCCGACGACTTCATCCGCAAACCGTTCTCGCAGCGCCTGCTGGTCGAGCGTGTCCGCGCGGTGCTGCGCCGCACCAGCGCCCGCGAGGCGGCCGCCAAGGCGCCGAGCCAGCAGGCGCGCTCGCTCGAACGCGGCCAGCTGGTGATGGACCAGGAACGCCATACCTGCACCTGGAAGGGCGAGCCGGTGACGTTGACGGTGACCGAGTTCCTGATCCTGCATTCGCTGGCGCAGCGCCCCGGTGTGGTAAAAAGCCGTGATGCGCTGATGGATTCGGCCTATGATGAGCAGGTCTATGTCGACGACCGCACCATTGACAGCCACATCAAGCGGCTGCGCAAGAAGTTCAAGGCCGTCGATGACGACTTCGAGATGATCGAAACCCTGTACGGAGTCGGATACCGGTTCCGCGAAGCATGAGATAGTGAATAGTCAATGGTGAGTGGTGAATGGTGCGAGCGGCCCGCTTTATGACACGGCTCTGTCTTGAGCGCCCATTTTCCCATTCACGATTGACCATTCACCAAACAGGGACTGCTAGTTGATGGCAGTGGAAGTAGAGCGAGGCAGGCGGGCGGGCACGACAAGGCGCCCGCCGCGGATCGTGCCCGCATTCGTGTCGAAGATCACCGTGCCGATGCGCCGGTTTCTCGGCCACCACATCTTCTCCAGCCTGACGCGGCGCATCCTGTTCCTCAACCTGGCCGGCCTCGCCGTGCTGGTCACCGGCATCCTTTACCTCAATACTTTCCGCGACGGGCTGATCGATGCCCGCGTCGAAAGCCTGATGACGCAAGGCGAGATCATCGCCGGCGCCATCGCGGCCTCGGCGACGGTCGAAACCGACTCGATCAGCATTGATCCGGAAAAGCTGCTCGAGCTGCAGGCCGGCGAAAGCCTGGGCCCGGGTTCCGACCAGCTCGACAACCTCGACTTCCCGATCAATCCCGAGCGCGTGGCGCCGGTGCTCAGGCGCCTGATCTCGCCGACCCGCACGCGCGCCCGCATCTATGACCGCGACGCCAACCTTTTGCTCGACTCTCGCCATCTTTATTCGCGCGGCCAGATCCTGCGTTACGACCTGCCGCCTGTCGATGACGAGCAGCCGGACCTTTTGGAGCGCGTCGAGAAATTCGTCTTCGACTTCTTCCGCAACAAGGACCTGCCCGTCTATCACGAGCAGCCCGGCGGCAACGGCGCGGCCTTTCCCGAAGTGGTCAAGGCGCTGACCGGCAGCCCCTCGACCATCGTGCGGGTGAGCGAGCAGGGCGAGCAGATCGTCTCGGTGGCGGTGCCGATCCAGCGTTTCCGCGCGGTGCTCGGCGTGCTGATGCTCTCCACCGAAGGCGGCGACATCGACAAGATCGTCGCGGCCGAGCGCAAGGCGATCCTGCGCGTGTTCGGCATCGCGGCGCTCGTCACCGCCATCCTCTCGATGCTTCTGGCCTCCACCATCGCCAATCCGTTGCGGCGGCTTTCCGCCGCCGCCGTCCGGGTGCGGCGCGGCGTCAGCGGCGTCAAGAGCCGTGAGGAAATCCCGGACTTCTCCGACCGTCAGGACGAGATCGGCAATCTGTCGATCGCGGTGCGCGACATGACCAACGCGCTCTATGCGCGCATCGAGGCGATCGAAAGCTTCGCAGCCGACGTGTCGCACGAGCTCAAGAACCCGCTGACCTCGCTGCGCAGCGCGGTCGAAACGCTGCCTTTGGCGAAGAATGATACTTCCCGCGCGCGTCTGATGGAGATCATCCAGCACGACGTGAAGCGGCTCGACCGGTTGATCACCGACATTTCCGATGCCTCCCGTCTCGACGCCGAATTGGCACGCGAGGATGCCTCGACGGTCGATTTGAAGAAGTTCATCACCGACCTCATCGCGGTCTCGCGCGAGACGACACGCAACAAGAAGGCGGTGGAGATCGAGCTCAAGGTCGCCAAGCTGCCGCAGGGCGTCAAAGGCTATGTCGTCGTCGGCCACGACCTCAGGATCGGCCAGGTCATCACCAACCTGATCGAGAACGCACGCTCCTTCGTTCCCGAGGAACACGGCCACATCACCATCTCGCTGGCGCGTGCCGGCAAGTTCAACATCGTCACCGTCGACGACAACGGTCCGGGCATCAGAGCCGAAAAGATCGACCGCATTTTCGAGCGCTTCTATACCGACCGGCCGGCCGGCGAGGCTTTTGGCCAGAATTCCGGCCTGGGACTGTCGATCAGCCGCCAGATCGTCGAGGCGCATGGCGGCACGCTGACGGCGGAAAACATCCCCGGCACCAAGCCCGGGGAGATCAAGGGCGCGCGCTTCGTGGTGACGCTGCCGGCCGAAGGCTGATCTCCAGACACGATAGCAAGACAAGGATCATGCCCGACCCCGCCGTGAAGCCTGAAAACATCCATGGGACCGCGGTCCTCATCGGCGAGCGCGGCGTCCTCATCACCGGGCCGTCCGGCGCCGGCAAGACGACACTGGCGCTGACGCTCATCGATCATTGCCGCGTCCGCGGGCTGTTTTCGCGGCTGATCAGCGACGACAGGTTGCTTGCCGCCGCGCATCACGGGCGGCTGGTCTGCCGGGCGCCGGCCGCCATCGCGGGCCTTGCCGAAGTGCCGGGCTTCATGCCGTGCCGGCTGCCGTTCGAGCCGGGCGGCGTGATCGACCTCCACATCCGGCTGGTGCCGAAGGAAGAAATGGCGCGTTTCCAGGAAGAGATTAGCGAGCCGGTCGCGGGCTGCGCCGTGCCGCGCATCGATCTTGCCGAGCGCAACGCCGCCACAGCCTTGCCGGCCGTGGTGGCGCGGCTGTCGATCCCACCTTTTTCATGATCCGCTCCGGGTTTTTGCTGCAATGCGTCAAAATGGCCCGGGCCGTCGCAATTTTGGGCTTGTCAACCGGCCGTGCGTCGACAAGATAGCGCTCCCGCCGCCTGGAATGGTTGGCGAATATAAGATACGCCTGTGAAGCGGCGATGACGGGAGCCACCAAAGAATGATCGGACTCGTGCTCGTGACGCACGGTCAACTCGCCACCGAGTTCCGGCATGCCGTAGAACATGTGGTGGGGCCACAGGACAGTTTCGAGACCGTGGCGATCGGCGCCGACGACGATATGGAGAAGCGCCGGGCCGACATTGTCGACGCGGTGGCGCGCGTCGATTCCGGGGCCGGCGTCATCGTGCTCACCGACATGTTCGGCGGCACGCCGTCCAACCTTGCCATTTCGGTGATGGAATCGGGCCGCACCGAGGTGATCGCCGGCATGAACCTGCCGATGCTGATCAAGCTCTCCTCGGTCCGCAAGGGCGACAATATGGCCGTCGCGCTCGACGAGGCGCAGGCAGCGGGCCGCAAATACATCAACGTCGCCAGCCAGCTCCTGAGCAGCAAATGAACGACCAGGCGCCGGAAAGGGACGAGGTGGTGCGGGAGTTGCCGATCGTCAACCAGCGCGGCCTGCATGCCCGCGCCTCGGCCAAATTCGTCCAGGTCGCCAGTGGCTTCGATGCCACCATCCATGTCGAGAAGGACGGCGTGAAGGTCGGCGGCACCTCGATCATGGGTCTCATGATGCTGGCGGCAAGCCCCGGTTACTCCATCCGCGTCACCGCCACAGGCCCGGACGCTGCGCCGGCCATGGACGCGCTGGAGCAACTGGTCGCCTCGCGCTTCGGCGAAGAAATCTGACGATGTGAGGGAGAAGCTCGGGACTAACCGGGCCGGAACACGCGTTGTCCTTGGAGTGGGGCAGGAAACGCCCACGATAGAGCAAGCCTCGCCGCAGGTCGCCTAAGGAAGCGACAACGTGAAGGCATGGCGCTCTCTAAATCGGAGAAATCCAATGGCACTCTCTGGAAACGTCGCGTTTGCGGCGACGATGGCACTTGGCTTGTGGTCGACCGCAGCGTCGGCGGCGACAGTGGTAAATGTCCAGCTTTGGGACCAAGGCGCGGGCATGGTGATGAGGACCGGCATGGCCTACCAGGCTCCGGGCCTCGATCTGTCAAAAGCGACGATGGGAGTGAGAGCGTCGCGCCCCAGCGTCCCGGCGGGCGTCATATCGTTCAAAGTCACCAACACCTCGAAGAAGACGGTCCATGAGATGATCGTCCTGCATCTAAAGGATCCGGCACAACCGCTTCCCTATGTCGGGAGCGACGCCAAGGTGGACGAAAGCAAGGCCGACGACAGGGGGGAGGTTCCCGATCTCGACCCGGGCAAATCGGGCACGCTGACCGTCACCCTGGAGCCGGGCAGTTATCTGTTGATCTGCAATCAGCCGAAACACTTCGCCAGCGGCATGTGGGCCCTGTTTGAAGTCACCAAGTAGGCAACAAGGGTTGGCCTCTGCGCGTCGCGTGCCAGCCTGGACCTGGCGAAATCCCGGTCCGCACCTTGCCGCAGCAGTCATGTTCACATGACCCAAGATCGCGGGTCGGTCGCGAGGCTGAGGGGGCACGTGAAGCGCGTGTCTTTTTCATCGCTCATGAGCAGGACCTTGTTCAAATGCATGTCTTTGTCCCAAAGCCGCCGGGCGCTTTTGGGCTACATGCCAAGTCTGGAAGACATGCGCGCATAAAGATTTCTTTATATCCCATTGTCGTTTTGCGGCTGATCTGCTAGTCAGGCCGCCATTCCGCGCCCCTCCACGCGCCGTCCCGGCGCCGGCGCGCTTTTGAGACAATCACACCGGAGCACTGCCATGACGGGTAGCAAGGACTATGTGGTCGCCGACATCTCGCTTGCCGGCTGGGGCCGCAAGGAGATCGAGATCGCCGAAACCGAAATGCCGGGCCTGATGGCCTGCCGCGAGGAGTTCGGCGACAAGAAGCCGTTGAAGGGCGCGCGCATCACCGGCTCGCTGCATATGACGATCCAGACGGCGGTGCTGATCGAGACGCTGAAGGCGCTCGGCGCCGATATCCGCTGGGCCTCCTGCAACATCTTCTCGACCCAGGACCACGCCGCGGCGGCGATCGCCGAGGCCGGCATTCCGGTGTTCGCCATCAAGGGCGAGTCGCTGGAAGACTATTGGGATTACACCGACCGGATCTTCCAGTGGGCCGACGGCGGCACCTCCAACATGATCCTCGACGATGGCGGCGACGCCACCATGTATATCCTGCTCGGCGCGCGCGCCGAGGCCGGCGAGGACGTGCTGTCCAATCCCGGCAGCGAGGAGGAAGAGATCCTGTTCGCCCAGATCAAGAAGCGCATGAAGGCTTCGCCGGGCTTCTTCGCCAAGCAGAGGGAAGCGATCCGCGGCGTCACCGAGGAGACGACCACCGGCGTCAACCGTCTCTACCAGCTGCAGAAGAAGGGCCTGCTGCCCTTCCCGGCGATCAACGTCAACGATTCCGTCACCAAGTCGAAGTTCGACAACAAATACGGCTGCAAGGAATCGCTGGTCGACGGCATCCGCCGCGGCACCGATACCATGATGGCCGGCAAGGTCGCGGTGGTCTGCGGCTATGGCGACGTCGGCAAGGGCTCGTCGGCCTCGCTGCGCGGCGCCGGCGCCCGCGTCAAGGTGACCGAGGTCGACCCGATCTGCGCCCTGCAGGCGGCGATGGACGGCTTCGAGGTGGTCACGCTGGAGGACGCAGCCCCCACCGCCGATATCGTCATCACCACGACCGGCAACAAGGACGTCGTCACGCTCGACCATATGCGGGCGATGAAGGACATGGTGATTGTCGGCAACATCGGCCACTTCGACAACGAGATCCAGGTGGCGTCGCTGCGCAACCTGAAATGGACCAACGTCAAGCCGCAGGTCGACATGATCACCTTCCCGGACGGCAAGCGGATGATCCTTCTGTCCGAGGGACGGCTGCTCAACCTCGGCAACGCAACCGGTCATCCGAGCTTCGTCATGTCGGCCTCGTTCACCAACCAGGTGCTGGCGCAGATCGAGCTCTTCACCAAGCACGGCCAGTACCAGAACCAGGTCTATGTGCTGCCCAAGCACCTCGACGAGAAGGTGGCGCGGCTGCATCTTGACAAGCTTGGCGCCAAGCTCACCGAGCTGTCGGGTGAACAGGCCGCCTATATCGGCGTGACGCCGCAGGGTCCGTACAAGCCGGAACACTACCGCTATTAACCAAAGCGAAAATATCTACAATATATTGAAGCCGGGTGTTGACTTTCCACTCGGCTTCATTTTTTGCGCCTATGATTCTTCACGCCGATTCCGGCAGGCGTTATTGTTGTGATTCGCGGTCCGGGGACAGTTGGGCCGGGGACGCATTCAGGGCGGTCTTGCATTCAAGCGGCGAAGAGGACCAAGACATGCCGGGGGATAACCCGCCACGCGCGGGAAAGGCCGTTTCCGGCGGCCACGAGGATTCGATCGGTACCGGCTCCGCCGCGTCAGGCGGCGGTTTTCTGTGGCGCGCCGGCGCTCGCCTCGGCGCGCTTCTTTCCGCCTCCGCACTTTCGGGCCCGTTGCTTGGCCTTGCGGCGCATGCCGACACCGGCATCGCGCAGAGGGCGGCCCCGGCGGTCAGCACGGTCGAGGTCATGCAGCTTGCCATGTTCGTCGGCGTCATGGGCGCGGCCCTTGTCTCGGCCATCTTCCTGATCCGCGAGCGGGCTCGCACTTCGGCGCAAAATACCGAGCTTAGAGCCCGGATCGCCGACGTGAACGCGGCCCTGCAGCGGTCCGAGGCCCTGCTCAATTTGCGCGACCAGCGCGTCGTCGTCTGGTCGTCGGAGAACAAGAAGCCCGAGCTGATCGGCAGCCTGCCGCTCGAAAGCGGGGCGCCGGACGAGAGGTCCGCTTTCCTCGCTTTCGGCCGCTGGCTGATGCCGCGCTCGGCCGCGGCGCTCGAGAACGCCATAGCTGCGCTGCGCGACAGGGCGAAGGCCTTCGACCTCGTCATCGAGACGCAGGCGGGCATGCCGCTGGAAGTGCATGGCCGCAAGAGCGCCGCGCATGTGCTGGTTCGCTTCATCTCGCTGTCGGAAACGCTGCGCAGCCAGGCCCGGCTGAAGGTCGAAAACCAGCGGCTCAGCGCCGACTACGACACCATGCTCGGCCTGCTCGACGCGCTGAAGATGCCGACATGGCTGCGCTCGGCCGACGGGCGGCTGAGTTGGGTCAACCGCGCCTATGCCGAGGCGGTGGAAGCGGAAAGCGCCGAGGCGGCCGTGCGCGAAGCGAAGGAGTTCCTCGGCGGCCAGGCGCGTGAGCAGATCGCCGAGCAGCACAAGTCCCGCCCCGTTTTCGAGCAAACGCTGTCGACGGTGATCGAGGGCGATCGCCGCATGTTTTCGGTCACCGACTTCGCCAACGCCGACAGCTCGGCGGGATTGGCCTGCGACATCAGTGCCATCGAGACGATCCGCGCCGAATATGAGCGGACCGTGCGCAGCCATGCCGACACGCTCGACCAGCTCAACACGGCTGTGGCGATCTTCGACACCGACGAGAAGCTGCGCTTCTTCAACCAGGCATTCCAGAAGCTGTGGGGCCTCGACAGCGGTTTCCTGCACAGCGCGCCCGACAACGCCTTGCTGCTCGACCGGCTGCGCAGCGAAGGCAAGATCGCCGAGCAGCCCGAATGGCGGCGCTGGAAGGAGAACCTGCTCGGCGCCTATCGCGCCGTCGAATCGCAGGAACATTGGTGGCACCTGCCGGACGGCAAGACGATCCGTGTGGTGGCCAATCCGCAGCCCAAGGGCGGCGTGACCTGGGTGTTCGAGAACCTGACCGAGAAGATCGATCTCGAAAGCCGGTATCAGACCGCCGTGCGCGTGCAAGGCGAGACGCTGGACAATCTGGCGGAAGGCGTGGCGGTGTTCGGGCCGGACGGACGGCTTCGCCTGTCCAACCCGGCCTTCGTCACCCTGTGGGGGCTGCAGGCGGAGGCGATCAAGCCCAACGTCCATGTCTCGGCGATCCGTGACCTTTGCGACCAGCGCGCCGCCGACAGCCCGTGGGGCGGCTTCGTCGCCGCCATCACCGGCTTCGACGACGAGCGCCGCGACCGCCGCGGGCAGACCGAACTGGTCAATGGCACGGTGCTGAGCTATGCCGTGATCCACCTGCCCAACGGCCAGGTGATGATGACTTTCGTCGACGTCACCGATACCGTCAATGTCGAGCGGGCGCTGAAGGACAGGAACGAGGCGCTGGAGAAGTCCGACCAGTTGAAGAACGAGTTCGTGCAGCATGTCTCCTACGAATTGCGCTCGCCGCTGACCAACATCATCGGCTTCACCGAGCTGTTGTCGCTGCCCGCCACCGGGCCGCTGACGCCGAAGCAGCGCGAATATGTCGAGCATGTCGGCTCCTCGTCCTCGGTGCTGCTTACCATCGTCAACGACATACTGGACCTGGCGACGGTCGATGCCGGCATCATGCAGCTCGATATTTCGGAGATGAGCATCGACAGGACCATAGCGGCGGCCGCCGAGCTGGTCGCCGACCGGCTGGAGGAGCATCAGATCAAGCTCAGGGTCGACGCGACGGCGGCGCCAAAGAGCTTCCATGGCGACGAGATCCGTGTCCGCCAAATCCTCTACAATCTGTTGAGCAACGCCGCGAACTATGCGCCGGAGGCGAGCACGATCACGCTCACCTGTCGCCGGATGGCCGAGGGCGTCCAATTCTCCGTCCACGACGACGGACCCGGCATGCCGCCGGACGTGCTGGAATCGGTCTTCCGCCGCTTCGAGCCGCGCGCCAATGGCGGCCGCCGGCGCGGCGCCGGGCTCGGGCTGTCGATCGTCAAGAGCTTCGTCGAATTGCATGGCGGAACGGTGCGCATTGAAACCGGCCTGGACAGGGGCACGACGGTCATCTGCACTTTCCCCGACACGCCTTCCGGCGGCATCCGCGAAGCGGCCGAGTAACGCGCTTTGGCAGAGACGGTATTGGAACGTTTTCTCGCCGACGAGGCGGCGACGGCAAGGCTTGGCGAAGACCTTGCCATGGCTGTGCGCCCCGGCGATACGATCGCGCTGAAAGGCGACCTCGGCGCCGGCAAGTCGACGCTGGCCCGTGCCCTGATCCGGGCACTTGCCGACGATGCCGGTCTCGAAGTGCCGAGCCCGACCTTCACGCTGGTGCAGAGCTACGAGACACGGATACCGGTCCACCATTTCGATCTCTACCGCCTCTCCTCGCCGGACGAGCTCGACGAGCTCGGCCTCGACGACGCGCTGGCGCAAGGCGCGGCGCTCATCGAATGGCCGGAACGGGCCGGAGACCGGTTGCCGGCAAATGCGCTTTGGGTCGAGTTGGCCGAGCAGGGCGCGGGCCGATCGGCAAGGATCTCGGGACAAGGCTCCTCGTTCGAGCGTGTGGCGCGCTCGCTCGCGATGCGCGCGTTTCTGGCCTCCGGCGGATGGGGTGAGGCGAGCCGCCGTCATTTCGTCGGCGATGCCTCTGCCCGCTCCTACGAGATCGTCTCGCTTCCCGGCCGGGCGCCGCGGGTGCTGATGAATTCGCCGCGCCTGGTGCTCGGTCCGCCGGTGCGCGACGGCAAGCCGTACGCGGTGATCGCCCACACGGCGCAATCCGTCGCCGCCTTCGTCGCCATCGACCGGGCGCTGCTTGCCGCCGGCGTCAGCGTGCCGGTGATCCATGCCCAGGATCTCGACCAGGGCTTTTTGCTGCTCGAACATCTCGGCTCGGACGGATTTTTGGGCAGTGACGGCCAGCCGATCGCCGAGCGTTACGAGGCGGCGGCTGAGCTGCTCGCCATGATGCATGGCAAGGTCTGGCCAAACCCCATGGAGGCAGCGCCGGGCGTGGTCCACGGCGTGCCGCCCTTCGACCGCGACGCCATGCTGATCGAGGCCGACCTTTTGGTCGACTGGTATGTACCTTGGATTACGGGCAAGCCGTCGAACGATGAATTGCGAGCCGGCTATCACAAGGAATGGAACGCCTTGCTCGACCGGCTTGCGGGCAGCGAATACACGCTGATGCTGCGCGACTTCCATTCGCCCAACATCATCTGGCGCGGCGAGCGTTCCGGGCTCGACCGGCTCGGCATCGTCGACGTCCAGGACGCGCTGATCGGCCCCGCGGCCTATGACGTCGCCTCGCTCGCCATGGATGCGCGCGTCACCGTCTCGCCCGAGATCGAGCGGCGGATGGTCGAAGCCTATGTCACCGCGCGGCGCGCCGCGGGCGCCTTCGACGAGGTCGGTTTCGCCGAGGCCTATGCGATCATGGCCGCGCAGCGCAATTCCAAGATCCTCGGCATCTTCGTTCGGCTCGAAAAGCGCGACGGCAAGCCTTACTATCTGAAACACCTGCCGCGCATCCGCGACTATCTGAGGCGGGCGCTGGCGCATCCGGCGCTTGCCAGCCTGAAGGAGTTTTATATGGCCCACGGCCTACTGGAGGAACGCTCGCCATGAAGCCGAAGACCGCCATGGTGCTTGCCGCCGGCCTCGGCAAGCGCATGCGGCCGATCACCGACACGATGCCGAAGCCGCTGGTCAAGATCGCCGGCAAGACCTTGCTCGACTGGGGACTGGACAGCCTGGAAGCGGCCGGCGTCACCAGGGCCGTCGTCAACGTCCACTATCTGCCGGAGCAGATCATCGCCCATGTCGCCGGCCGCCGGGCGCCGAAGATCGTCATTTCCGACGAACGCGAAGCGCTGCTGGAATCGGCGGGCGGCATCGTCAAGGCGCTGCCGCTCTTGGGCGGCGAGCCCTTCTACATCATCAATGCCGATACCTTCTGGATCGACAACGGTGAACCCAGCCTCGAGCGGCTTTCCCTTGCATGGGACGCTGCCAGAATGGATATTCTGCTGATGCTCACCGATCTCGACTCAGCGACTGGACACTGCGTCGGCACCGACTTCCTGGTGGCGTCGGACGGCACCCTGCGACGCTCGAAGGCCGATCCCGCCGGCCTGATCTATGCCGGCGCCGCGATCATCCATCCGCGCATCTTCAAGGACGCCCCGGCGGGCTCGCATTCGCTCAACGTCTATTTCGACAAGGCGATCGCCGCCGGCCGCCTGTTCGGGATGGCGATGAGGGGCCGCTGGATCACCGTCGGCACGCCCGATGCCATTCCGGCCGCCGAAGCGGCGGTCGCCAGCGCTCTAGCGAAAGCGGTATGAGCGGCTCGCGCCGCGTCTTTTCCATCCCGCCCGGAGCGCCGTTCCTGCCGACGCTGGCGGCGGCATTGCTCGACGGCCGCCTGATCCCCGGCTTCCGCTTCGACGGCGACCCGCTGGCGCTCGCCGACGCCACCATCTATGTGCCGACGCGGCGCGCGGCGCGCGCACTGCGCGGCGCGTTCGTCGACGTTCTCGGAAGCCGCTCGGCGATCCTGCCGACGGTGCGGCCGCTCGGCGAGTTCGACGAGGATGAGGCCGCCTTCGATGCAGAAACCGCACCCGCAATAGACCTCGCGCCGCCGATCGCCGCGCAGGAACGGCTGCTTTTGCTGGCGCCGCTTGTGCGCGCCTGGAAGGAGAGCCTGCCGGCGCATGTCAAGGATCGGTTCAACGAGGAATTCGTCGTGCCGACCTCGGCCGCCGACGCCATCTGGCTGGCGCGCGACCTCGCCCGGCTGATGGACGAAATCGAAACCGAGGGCACCGATGGGGCGAAGCTCGCCACGCTGGTCACCGGCAACCTCGCCGGCTGGTGGCAGGTGACGCTCGATTTCCTCGGCATCGTCACCGATAACTGGCCTAAGCTGCTCGAAGAACGCAACCGCTCCAATCCGGCCGCGCATCGCAGTGCGCTGATCCGCCTGGAGGCGGCCCGGCTGAAGCGCAATCCGCCGGCCGGACCGGTGATCGCCGCCGGCTCGACCGGCTCCATTCCCGCCACCGCAGAGCTGCTTGGCGTCATCGCCGGCCTGTCCAACGGCGCCGTCGTGCTGCCCGGGCTCGACCGCGAGTTGGACGAAGCGTCCTTTACTGCGATAACGGCGCCCGGCGCGCGGCCGGCAACGCTCGGCCACCCGCAATACGGTCTCGCCAAGTTGATCGGCAGCATCGGCATGCCACGCAGCGACGTCGAGGAGATCGGCGCGGCGACGCTGCCGCTTAGGCTGCGCGCGGCCCTTGTCGGCGAGGCGTTGCGGCCGGCCGAGACCACTGAGCATTGGACCGAGACGCGCCCACGCTTCTCGAGCAACGACATTGAGCAGGCGCTGGCCGGCGTGACGCTGGTCGAGGCGGCCAACGAGCGCGACGAAGCGGTGGCGATCGCGATCGCGCTGAAGCGAGCCGTGGAGACACCGGGCAAGCGCGCGGCGCTCGTCACCGGCGACCGGGCGTTGGCGCGGCGTGTCTCGGCCGAACTTCTGCGCTTCGGCGTCGTCGCCGACGATTCCGGCGGCGCGCCGCTGTCCAACACGCCGGCCGCCAGCCTGCTCAGGCTCACGCTGAACGCCGCGTTCCGGCCCGGCGATCCGGTAGGCCTCCTCGCATTGCTCAAGCATCCGCTGCTCGGGCTCGGTCTGGAACGCCAGACCGTGCGCAGGGCTGCCGGATTGATCGAGCTGGTGGCGCTGCGCGGCGGCACGGGTCGTCCCGATGTCGCATCGCTCGGCCAGCTTTTCGAGACACGACTCGCGGACCTGAGCGGGGACACCCGGCAGCCTTTCTGGTTTTCGCGCCTGACCGTGCGCGGCATCGAGCAGGCGCGGGATGTGCTTAGCCGTCTTACCGAAGCGTTCTCCCCGCTTACGGCGACGCGCGACGAGAGGGACGCTGACATCGCGACATTGACGCGAGCGAGCGTCGTGGCGCTGGAAGCTCTCGGCCGCGCGGCCGACGGCAGCCTGACGGAACTCTATGCCGGCGACGCCGGCGAAAAGCTCGCTGAGCTGCTGCGCGGACTGGTCGCCGCATCCTCGCCCTTCGCCTTCGCCGCCGGCGAATGGCCGGACGTGATGGAGGCGCTCGTCGCGCCGGAAACGGTCAAGCCGGCGCAGGGCACCGACCGCAACATTGCCATTTGGGGCGCGCTGGAGGCCCGCCTGCAAAGCGTCGACACGCTCGTCATCGGCGGCCTCAACGAAGGGGTGTGGCCGCGCAAGCCGGAGAGCGACCGCTTCATGTCGCGGCTGATGAAGACCGGCATCGACCTCGAGCCGCCGGAGCGGCGCATCGGCCTTGCGGCACATGATTTCCAGATGGCGATGGGCGCCAGGAACGTGGTGCTGACGCGCTCGGCGCGATCCGGCGACGCGCCGGCGGTGCCGTCGCGCTGGCTGCAGCGCAGCCTCACCTTCATCGGCAAGGAGCCGGCGGCAGCGCTTCGGAGCCGTGGCGATGCGCTTGTGGCCTGGGCGCGCGCGCTGGACGCCGGCGACAGGAAAGAGTTCGCGGCCCGCCCGCAACCGAAACCGCCGCTGCGGCTCAGGCCGCAGCATTTCTCGGTCACCGAGATCGAGACGCTGCGCCGCGACCCCTACGTGATCTATGCCCGGCGCATCCTCGGCCTGATGCCGCTCGACCCGGTGATCCGCGATCCGGGCGCCGCCGAACGCGGCACATTGTTCCACGAAATCTTGCACCTGTTCTCGCGGCGAGTCGCGGACCCGCAAGAGCCGGGCGCGTTGGCAAGCCTTATCGAAGCCGGCCGCATCTCTTTTGCCGACGCAGCGTTGCCACCCGACATCGAGGCGGTGTGGTGGCCGCGCTTCGAAAAGCTCGCCGAAAGCATCATCGAATGGGAGCATACCCGCGCCGAGGCCGTCGCCCGGCGCCATGCCGAGGAGCGCGCCGAGAAAACGGTCGTGGGACGCACCGGCGTCACGCTCTCCGGCTATGCCGACCGCGTCGACCTGCTCGCCGGCGGCATGGCCGATATCCTCGACTACAAGACGGGCTCCTCGCCCTCGAAGGCGCAGGCGCACACGCTCTTGTCGCCGCAGCTTGCGCTCGAAGGCGCGTTGCTCAGGCGTGGCGCCTTCAAGGAGCTCGGCATTTGCGAGCCCTCGCAGCTCGCCTTCGTGCGGCTGAAGCCGAATGGCGAGGTGTTCGAGGAATCGATCCTCGAATACAACCGCAAGCCGAAAACCGCCAACGAGCTTGCCGAGGAAGCCTGGGCGCGGCTGGAGCGGCTGCTGTTCCACTATGCGGATCCTGCGACCGGCTACCTGTCGCGCGCGCTGCCCTTCCGCGAGGGCGAGGCCGATGGCGACTACGACCATCTCGCGCGCGTGCTCGAATGGTCGGCCGGCGGCGCCAACGAGGACGAGGCGGAAGGATGAGATATCCGATCCCCTCCGATACCGCCGCCAGCCAGCGCGCGCCTCCGACCCGCAAAATTCCGCCTGGGTGTCGGCCAATGCCGGCTCGGGCAAGACGCATGTGCTGGCGCAACGCGTCATCCGGCTTCTGCTCAACGGCACCGATCCGTCGAAGATACTCTGCCTGACCTATACGCGCGCGGCGGCCGCCAACATGTCCAACCGGGTGTTCTCGACCCTGTCGGAATGGACGGCGCTTGCCGACGCCGAGCTAGGCGTGAGGATTGCAGCGCTCGACGGCCGCGGCGCCGACCGCGACACGATGCGGCGCGCGCGCCGGCTGTTCGCCGAAGCGCTGGAGACGCCGGGCGGCCTGAAAATCCAGACCATCCACGCCTTCTGCGAATCGGTGCTTCATCAGTTTCCTCTCGAAGCCAACATCCCGGCGCATTTCGAAATGCTCGATCCGCAGATGGAGGCTTCGCTGTTCGCGGACGCCCGCCGCGACATGATCTCGAGCGCCGGCGCCGGTGTCGAAGGGTTGGCGGAAGCCTTTGCCAAGGTGCTGGAGCGCGGCGGCGAATTCGGGCTCGATACGCTGCTTTCCGAGATCGTCGGCAAGCGCGACGCATTGCGAGGCTTCATCGAAAAGCTCGGCAAGGGTCGGGATTTCAAGCCGCTCTTCGCCGAATTCGGCTTCGGGTCAGGACAGACGGCCGAAGACATCGCCGCGTCCGTCTGGCCGCTGCACGGCTTCGCGCCCGGCCAATTTGCCGAATTCGTCCGCGCCGCGGAAGCGGCCGACGCGCGGCAGGTGCTGAACAACGTGCTGCCTTACGCGCAGGGCGCCTTTGCCGAGGCTGATCCGATCCGGCGGCTGCGGCTTCTCGCCAAGGCGTTCCTGCGCTCTGATGGCGACCCTTACGATCCGCCGAAGATCTTCAAGAAGGCTCTGGTCGACCGGCTGCCCGACTTGCCAGAGCGCTATCTTGCGGCAGCCAAGGCGATCCTCGACATATCGGACCGGCTGGCGCTGTTCCGCATGCTGGAAGGCACGGCCGCGGCGCTCACCCTCGCCGGTTGGTTGATTACGCGCTATGAGCGGCTGAAGCGCGAGCGGGGTTTCCTCGACTTCAACGACCTCATTACCCGCACCGTCAGCCTTTTGTCGCGGCCCGATGCCGGGCCGTGGGTGCAGTACAAGCTCGACCAGGGCATCGACCACATCCTGCTCGACGAGGCACAGGACACCAGCCCGGACCAGTGGGAGGTGGTGAAGAAGCTGACGGAAGAGTTCTTTGCCGGGCTTGGCCAGCGCGAGGCGGTCAAGCGCACGGTATTCGCCGTAGGCGACGAAAAACAGTCGATCTATTCCTTCCAGGGCGCTGCACCCGATTCCTTTGCCGAAAGCCGAGTTTTGTTTGCCGGGCGCGTACGCGATGCCGAAGCCTCCTTCGCGGACCTCAAGCTCACCTGGTCGTTCCGCTCGAGCGATGACGTGCTTGCCGCCGTCGACCGCGTCTTTGCCGAGCCGGGCGTGCGGCGCGGCATCAGCCACGACCCCGATCCGCTAGGCCACAAGGCGATCCGCACCGATGCGCCTGGCTATGTCGAAGTGTGGCCTTCGATCGGCGCCGAGATGGTGGAAGAGCCGGACGACTGGACCTTGCCGGTCAACCACGCCAGCGCGCCCGCCGTGCGGGTGGCGGAGCATGTCGCTGCAACCATCCAGAACTGGCTGCGCAGCGGCGAGGTCATCGAGGGCAAGGGCCGCAAGCTGACAGCCGGCGACATCCTTGTGCTGGTGCGCAAGCGCGACCGCTTCGTGCATGCGCTGTCGCGCAGCCTCAAGAACCGCCAGATCCCGGTCGCCGGCGCCGACCGGCTGAGCCTCCCCGGCCATATCGCCGTCCAGGACTTGATCGCGCTCGGTCATTTTTTGATCCAGCCGGAGGACGACCTGTCGCTGGCCGCCGTGCTGCGCAGTCCGATCTTCGAGGTGTCCGAGGAAACCCTTCTGATGCTCGCCGGCGAGAGACCCAAAGGGCAATCGCTGATCGCCTCGCTTCGGCAGCATGCGGCGGGAGACGAGGCCTTGGTCGCCGTCGTTAGCCGGCTCGATGCCTGGGCGAACGAGGTGGCCTTCAAGCCGGTGTTCGAATTCTACGCCGCCGCGCTGGCACGCGACGGCCTGCGCCGCAAGATGACGGCGCGGCTCGGCCCGGAAGCCGGCGACATCCTCGACGAATTCCTGAGCTTCTGCCTGGCCGAGGAGCGCACCGGCCTGCCGGGGCTGGAATCCTTCCTCTCGACGCTCGAAAACAGCGGCCCCGAGATCAAGCGCGAGATGGACCAGACGCGCGACGAGGTGCGCGTCATGACCGTGCATGCCGCGAAAGGCCTGGAGGCGCCGGTGGTTTTCCTGGTCGACGGCGGCTCGGCGCCGTTCAGCGACCAGCATCTGCCGCGGCTGATGGCGTTCGAAAGCTCGGGCGCGCAGTGGCGAGGCAAGGGCTATCTCTGGCGTTCGGCGAGCGACGTCGCCAACGGCGTGTCGCGGGCGGCCTCGGCGCGGGCCAGGGCGCTTGCCGACGACGAATACCGGCGGCTGCTCTATGTCGGCATGACGCGCGCCGAGGACCGGCTGATCGTCTGCGGCTATCACGGCAAGCGGCAGCCCAGCACCGGCACCTGGCATTCGATCGTCAGCCGGGCGCTGCTGGACGCGCCGGAAAGCGCGGAGCGCCGGCACCCGGCGACGGCCGAGGTGGCCGTGCATCGCTTCCACATAACCAAGCTGCCGCCGGTGGCGCTCACCGGAGCGGACGAGACGGCACCATTCGAGCATGCCACGCCGCTGCCGGACGGCTTGTTCCGGCCGCTGCCGCCCTATGAGGAACTACCGCGACCGCTGTCACCCTCCGGCGCCTCGGCGTTAATCGACGAAGCGAGGGAAGCTGTCCCCGACACGCGTTCGCCGGTGCTCGACGCTGCGGCCGAGCCCGGCTTTGCCGTGGTGCGCGGACTGGCGCTGCACAAATTGCTGCAGATACTGCCAGGCATCGCCGAGCAGGAAAGGCGTGACGCTGCGGGACGCTATCTGGCGCGCGCCGGCGCCGATTGGCCGGACAGCGAGCGCGACAAGGCGCTGGAAGCGGTGCTTTCGATCCTCTCCGACGGCCGTTTCGGCGCGCTGTTCTCGCCATCCTCGCGGGCCGAGGTCGCGGTCATGGGCAGCCTGGAGGTGAAGGGCAAGCTGCGCTCCATTTCCGGCAAGATCGACCGGCTGGCCGTCACTGCGGAAAAGGTCTCGATCGTCGACTACAAGACCAACCGGCCGCGCCGGCGAGCCTGGCGGAAGTGCCGCCGGCCTATGTCCTTCAGCTTGCGCTCTACCGCGCGCTGCTGAAGCCGCTCTATCCCGGCCGTGAGGTGACGGCTGCGCTGCTCTTCACCGAGGCGCCCAGGCTGATCGAGCTGCCGGCAAAGGCCATGGACGACGCCCTTGCCCGACTCACGGGAGCGTGACACAAGAACTGCTTGAACATCGCCGCCACAACCACCACATTTGGTGCAACCAGAGTTTTCGAAAGGATTTCAGCATGGCCACCGTCAAGGTCGACAAGGGCAATTTCCAGGCCGATGTGCTCAACGCCAAGGAGCCGGTCGTGGTGGATTTCTGGGCGGAGTGGTGCGGTCCCTGCAAGATGATCGCGCCGGCGCTGGAAGACATCGCCAAGGAGCTCGGTTCGAAGATCAAGGTCGCCAAGCTCAACATCGACGAGAATCCCGAGTTGGCCGCGCAGTATGGCGTGCGCTCGATCCCGACGCTGATGATCTTCAAGGGCGGCGAAGTCGCCGACATGAAGGTTGGCGCCGCGCCGAAGACCGCGCTGTCGCATTGGATCAACGGCAGCCTCGCCTGAGCCAATCCAAAGATTTTGAGAACGAGCCCGGCCATCGCGCCGGGCTTTTTCTTTGGCGCCATCGCTCGTGGCGCTCTGGCCCTCGCATGCAGGCACGTCATGTCTTCTGCTCTGGGAAAAGGGAGAGCGCCATGACCGGAACAGCCAAGGCCACCGTCTTCATCGAAAATGAGCGCGTCATCGTCACCGAATACCGTTTCGCGCCGGGCGCCAATACCGGCTGGCATCGCCACGGCCACGACTATGTCGTCGTGCCGCTGATGGACGGTAAGGTGAAGCTTCTGACCAAGGACGGCGAATCCTTCGCCGAGATGAAGAAGGGCGCGCCCTACTTCCGCAAGGAGGGCGTCGAGCACGACGTCATCAATGCCAATGACGGCGAATACGCCTTCATCGAAATCGAGCTGAAATAGAAGTCAACGCAATCACCGTCACCAGTCGGCGACGCGGTCGCCGCCGGTGAATTGCGCGCTCTTTTCTGTGTATTCGAACAGCTCGATCTTCACGCCGTTGGGATCGGTGATCCAGGCCTGGTAGGTGTCGTCGCAGGCGAGCTTCTTCGGCGTGACCTCGACCCCTTTCGACCGGATATGGGCGATCGCGGCATCGATGTCTTCCACCTCGAGGCAGAAGTGGTTGATCTGGTTGCGCTCGCTGTAGCTGGCCTCACTCTTCTCGAACACCTCGACATGGCTGCGGCCACCGCAATCGAGGTAGAAGCCGAAGATCTTGCCGTCGCGCAGGAAATTGAACCGCGTGTCCATGCGGAGGACGTCGCCGTAGAAGCTGCGCGTCGCCTCCAAGTCATGCGCGAAGATGCAGACATGCGCGAGCTGCTTCACCTGGATCACAGTCGGCTCCTTGGCCCTCGGCGAATGATGGCTAGCCATCACTTGCCATCTTGATGGCATAGCCTTGTCAACATATATTCTGGCAAGCGGAGTTTCAAATGGCCGAACCACAGCTCTCAGTCCGGAGCGCAAAGGCGCGAGACCTTGCTCATCGGCTTGCGCGTCGCGAGAATCGTTCCATAGCCGATGTGGTCGAACGCGCGCTTGAATCCTATGAGATTCGGGAAGCGGGGCGCGAACCCGCGTCCGCCTTCTATGCCCGCCTGGCGGCAAGCAGCGGCGCGACATCGACCTGGAGAAGATTATCCGCGAAGGCCGCGAGGTTCATACGGGGCCCGAGCTTTGATCTTCGTCGATACCAACGTGATGTCGGAGACTCTTAAGAAGGTACCGAACGCGGCCGTTTTGGCTTGGCTTGTCCGAAACGATGCCGAACTGGCGCTTCCCACAGTGGCGATTGGTGAAATCGCTTTCGGCATACAAAAGATACGGCCCGATGAGCGCGCTGACCGCCTCGAGCAAGGACTTTCCCAGTGGTGCCATCGCTTTGCCGATCGCATTTTTGGACTCACGGTGGAGGCCGCCCTGGCTTATGGCGAGATCATGGGAACTGCGAGGCGCCAAGGCCGGGGGATGTCGGCTCCTGACGGTATGATTGCAGCAATCGCTCGCGTTAACGGTGGTCGGCTGGCAACACGCAATCTGAGCGACTTTGGCTCCGCTGGCCTTGACTTGATCTCCCCGTGGGATTTCTGAGCTGCTCTTGAACCGATCGCCTCAAGTCGGCGGCGTGCCGTTCTCGTCCAGCACTGCGCCGGCGAAATAGAGCGAGCCGCCGATGAGGATGCGCGGCGCCGGGCCGTCCCAGCTGTCGCGCAACAGCATCAGCGCATTGGCGACGGAGCTGACCGGCTCGGCCGACAGGCCGGCTTCGGTGGCGCGCAGCGCCAGCTCGTCATTCGGCACGCCGGCATCGCTCTTGCTGACCGGCACCGTGTAGACATGCCGGGCAAGCCCCTTGAAGGCGCTGAAATAGCCGCTCTGGTCCTTGGTATTGATCATGCCGGAGATGAGGATCAGCGGACGCGGATTCTTCTCCTCCTGCTCGGCCAGCGCTTCGGCGATGACGATGCCAGCGCCTGGATTGTGGCCGCCGTCGAGCCAGATCTCGGCGCCCTTGGGCGCGAGGTCCACCAGTCTGCCCTGCGTCAGCTTCTGCATCCTGGCCGGCCAGGCTGCATCGACCATCGCCCGTTCGGCGGCGCGGTGGCTGATCTCGAAGCCGGCCGCCTTGACCGCGGCGATCGCCGCGGCGGCATTGGCGAACTGGTGGCGGCCTGGCAGGCGCGGCAGCGGCAGGTCCATCAGGCCGTCCTCGTCCTGATAGACCATGCGGCCATTCTCTTCGAAGGCCAGGAAATCCTGGCCGTAGACGACGGTTGGGCAGTCGAGCCGCTCGGCGGTCTCTATCAGCACCTCAAGCGCCGTTTCGCTTTCCTGCGCGCCGATGACCACCGGGCAGCCGCGCTTCATGATGCCGGCCTTTTCGGCCGCGATCAGCTCGACGCGGTCGCCAAGATAGGCCTCGTGATCCAACGACACCGGCATGATCACCGAGACGGCAGGTCGCGCGATGACATTGGTGGCGTCGAAGCGTCCGCCAAGGCCGACCTCGATGATCGCGGCCTCTGCCGGATGCTCGGAAAACAAAATGAAGGTGACGGCGGTCAGGATCTCGAAGACGGTGATCTTCTGGCCCTGATTGGCCTTGGCGACGCGCGCGATGGCCTCGGCAAAGACATCGTCGTCGACCAGCTTGCCGCCGCCCTCGGCTGCCAGCCGGTAGCGTTCGTGCCAGTTCACCAGATGCGGCGAAGTGTGGACGTGGACGAGATGGCCTGCCGCCTCCAGCAGCGCCCGCGAGAAGGCGGCGCAGGAGCCCTTGCCGTTGGTGCCGGCAATATGGATGACCGGCGGCAGCCGGTCCTGCGGATTGCCGAGACGTTCGAGCAGACGGGTGATGCGGTCCAGCGAAAGGTCGAAGCCTTTCGGATGAAGCGTCATCAGATGTTCGATTTCGCGGTCGGCGGCGAGGGTTGTCATAGTCGAATCCTAAGCGCAGCACGGCTGGCGCGCAATCGTGGTTCGCGGTGAACGGGTGCCGCGTCAGGCCTGCGGCCGCGCCTCCGCGTTGACGACCGCCGGCGGCAGGATCTCCGGTTCCAGCGCCTTCTCGGCTTCCGGCATCTTGAGCAGCATCTTCAGCAGCCGCGAGATGGTCTGGCGCATCTCCAGACGCGAGACCACCATGTCGACCATGCCGTGCTCCATCAGATATTCGGAGCGCTGGAAGCCGTCCGGCAGTTTTTCGCGAATGGTCTGCTCGATGACGCGCGGGCCGGCAAAGCCGATCAGCGCGCCGGGCTCGGCGATGTGGACGTCACCCAGCATGGCATAGGAGGCGGTGACGCCGCCCGTCGTCGGATTGGTGAGCACGACGATATAGGGAAGGCCGGCTTCCTTCAGCCGGTCGACGCCGACCGTGGTGCGCGGCAGCTGCATCAGCGACAGAATGCCTTCCTGCATGCGGGCGCGCCGGAGGCGGCGAACAGGATCAGCGGCCGCCTGCGCTGCAGGGCGACCTCGAAGGCGTGGACAATGGCTTCGCCGGCGGCCATGCCGAGCGAGCCGCCCATGAAGGCGAAATCCTGCACCGTGACGATGACCGGCAGGGCTTCGATGGTGCCCGCGGCATTGAGGATCGCATCCTCCAGGCTGGTCTTGGCTTTCGCCTCCTTCAGGCGGTCGGTGTAGCGCTTCTCGTCGCGGAACTTCAGCGGGTCCTGGACAACCTTGGGATTGTCCAGCGTCTCGTATTTGCCGTCGTCGAAGAAGTATTTCAGCCGCTCCTTGGCCGAGATCTTCATGTGGTGGCCGGAAGCCGGGATGACGAACTGGTTGGATTCGAGGTCCTTGTGAAAGATCATCTCGCCGGTCTCGGGATCCTTGATCCAGAGGTTTTCCGGCATGTCGGTGCGCCGGCCGAGCATCGAATTGATCTTCGGGCGAACGTAATTGGTGATCCAGTTCATCGCTTCGGCTCCCGTCCTGATAAGGAGGAGGTAGGAAAACTATTCGGCGGCAGCAAGGCGGGCCGAGCGCACGCCCTGGGCAAGGCCGCTGACCAAAGTGGCGACCGCCTCGGCAGGATCGGCGGTCTTCTCGCCCTTGGGGCCGAGCACATTGGCGACCGCGTTGACGATCGCGGTACCGACGACGACGCCGTCGGCCGAGGCACCGATCACCCGGGCCTGCTCGGCGGTCTTGACGCCGAAGCCGACGCAAACCGGCAGCGCGGTATGGCCCTTGATGCGCTTGACCGCCGCCGCCACCTTGGCGGTGTCGGCGAGCGCCGAGCCGGTGATGCCGGTCATCGAGACGTAATAGACGAAGCCGGAGGTGTTCTGCAAAACCTTGGGCAGGCGCTTGTCGTCGGTGGTCGGCGTCGCCAGCCGGATGAAGTTGATGCCGGCCTTCAGCGCGGGGATGCAGAGCTCCTCGTCCATTTCCGGCGGCAGGTCGACGACGATCAGGCCGTCGATGCCGCTCGCCTTGGCGTCGGTGAGGAAGCGGTCGACGCCGTAGATATAGATCGGGTTGTAGTAGCCCATCAGCACGATCGGCGTCTCATTGTCGCCGGCGCGGAATTCCGACGCCATCCTGAGGGTCTTGATCAGCGTCTGGCCGCCTTTGAGCGCCCTGAGGCCCGCCGCCTGGATGGCGGGGCCGTCGGCCATCGGATCGGAGAACGGCATGCCGAGCTCGATGACGTCGCTGCCAGCCCCCGGAAGCGCCTTCATGATCGACAGCGAGGTGTCGTAGTCCGGGTCGCCGCCCATGAAATAGGTGACCAAAGCCGGACGGCCTTCGGATTTCAGCTTCGCCATGCGGCGGTCGATGCGGGTGGTCATTGTCAGATCTCCATGCCCAGCATGCTGGCCACCGTATGCACGTCCTTGTCGCCGCGGCCGGACAGGTTGACGATGACGATCTGGTCCTTGTCCATGGTCGGCACGATCTTCATCGCATGCGCGATGGCGTGCGCCGATTCCAGCGCCGGGATGATGCCTTCGACGCGGGTCGTCAGCTGGAAGGCTTCCAGCGCCTCGTCGTCGAGGATCGGCTCATATTGGACGCGGCCGGAATCGCGCAGCCATGAATGCTCGGGCCCGACCCCCGGATAATCGAGGCCTGCCGAGATCGAATGGCCGTCGAGGATCTGGCCGTCCGAATTCTGCAGGAGATAGGTGCGGTTGCCGTGCAGCACGCCGGGCTTGCCGGCATTCATCGAGGCGCAGTGCTCGACGCCGTCTAGGCCACGCCCGCCCGCCTCGATGCCGATGATGCGGACATCCTTGTCGTCGAGGAAGGGGTGGAACAGGCCGATGGCGTTGGAGCCGCCGCCGACGGCGGCGATGATGACGTCCGGCAGCCGGCCTTCCTGCTCCAGTATCTGGGCGCGGGCTTCGGTGCCGATCACCGACTGGAAGTCGCGCACCAGCTCCGGATAGGGGTGCGGACCGGCGGCGGTGCCGATCAGGTAATAGGTGTCCTCGACATTGGTCACCCAATCACGAAGGGCTTCGTTCATGGCGTCCTTCAGCGTGCCGTGGCCGGCGGTGACCGGCCGCACCTCGGCGCCGAGCAGCTTCATGCGGAAGACATTGGGGCTCTGGCGGGCGACGTCGGTGGCGCCCATGTAGACGACGCACGGATAGCCGAAGCGCGCTGCGACGGTCGCCGAGGCGACACCGTGCTGCCCGGCGCCGGTCTCGGCGATGATGCGCTTCTTGCCCATGCGCTTGGCGAGCAGGATCTGGCCGAGGCAGTTGTTGATCTTGTGCGAGCCGGTGTGGTTCAGGTCCTCACGCTTGAAATAGACCTTGGCGCCGCCGAGATGGCGTGTGAGACCCTCGGCGAAATAGAGCTTCGACGGTCGCCCGGCATAATGGGTCGAAAGGTTCTGCAGCTCGGCCTTGAACTCCGGATCGTTCTTGGCCTTGTTCCACTGCTCTTCGAGGTCGAGGATCAGCGGCATCAGCGTCTCGGCGACGAAGCGGCCGCCGAAAATGCCGAACATGCCCTGCTCGTCGGGTCCGGTGCGGAAGGAATTGGGCATAGCCGGCTTGTTCATCGCCGATCTCCTAAATATTTGGCCTTTGAGCATGTCCTCGTCGGAAAACCGGTTCCCACTTTTCAGGGACATGCTCTGGTTCGAAAAAACTTGCTCAGGCGGCGCGGTCGTCGCGCGCGGCCCTGACGGCCCGGAAAAACTGCTCGATCAGCGCCGGATCCTTGACGCCCGGAGCGCTCTCCACACCGGACGAGATGTCTATTCCGGGCGGATTGGCCAGTCTCAGGGCATCGCCGACATTGGCGGCGTTGAGCCCTCCGGAAAGCATGTAATCGAGGCCGGCGTCAAGGCCGGCAAGGATGCGCCAGTCGAAGGCGACACCGTTGCCGCCCGGCAATTGCGATCCCTTGGGCGGCTTGGCATCGAACATGAGGCGGTCGGCGATGCCGATATAGGGTTTTATCCGCTCGAGATCCGCCGCTTCGCTGACCGACAGCGCCTTCATCGCCGGCAGGCCGTAGCGCGCCTTGAGCTCCGCCACCCGTTCCGGTGTCTCGGCGCCGTGGAGCTGCAGCATATCGGGGCGCATCCTGGCGACGATCTCGTCGAGGAATGCATTGTCGGCATCGACGGTGACGGCGACCGACTTGGCCTTGCCGCGCGCAGCTTCGCGCAGACGGCCGGCGTCGGCGGGTTCGATATAGCGGGGGCTCTTGGCGAAAAAATAAAGCCGACATGGCTGGCGCCGCCGGCAAGGGCAGCAGCCATCGCGGCGTCGGTCTTCAATCCGCAGATCTTGATGTCGAGCGTCATGGCGCGGGATTGGCACGAAACGGCCAAAGAGTCGAGAAAAAGCATGCTGTTGCCGGACGATCAGAAAGCGCTAACTTTCTCAGGAGACAAGGCGGGAGCAACAATCATGGCCGACCAGACCGTCGCCGAACTCAGGCAAAAGATCGCGCAGGCGCGCGAGGTGATCGCGCATCTGATGGACAAGGCCGCCTTCAACGGGGCGGAAGCGCACCGGGCGCTGGATTATTTCGGCGGCGATGCCTTCGACCGGAATTTCCTGCCCTGGCCGCATGCAGGCGAGGAGGGGCTGAAGCCGGAGGAGCTCAACGCGGCGAATGATGATTGAGCGGTCAAGCTCGGTGCACGGCCGAATGGGATAGCGCGGAAAGTCGGAGGGACAGCACCCCCCTCTGGCCTGCCGGCCATCTCCCCCGCAAGGGGGGAGATTGAGCGCGCAACCGCTTTCGCCAATCTTCAACGTCGCAGAAAGAAGCTGGGCGCCGAAGCTGCCAATCTCCCTCCTTGCGGGGGAGATGCCCGGCAGGGCAGAGGGGGGTGTGACGGATCGCTACCGCAGATACTTGTCGCCCTGCTCGCCACCCGCCTACTCAAACACGATCGCCTGCAGCGCGCCGCCGTTGCGCTTCAGCCAGTCCTTGCAGCGGTCGGTGTCGGGGCAGAGCTTTTCGCACAATTTCCAGAATTTCGGGCCGTGGTTCATCTCTTTCAGATGCGCGACCTCATGCGCCACCAGGTAATTGATGACCGGCGGCGGCGCCATCATGATGCGCCACGAGAAGGACAGATTGCCCTCCGAGGTGCATGACCCCCAGCGGCTGGAGGTATCCTTATACCGGATCGCCTTGGCGCGCTTGCCGATCGCCTCGGTGTGCTTGACCACCAGCTTCTCGATCTCGCGCTTGGCCTCGCGCTTCAGATAGTCGGCGATGCGGCGCGGCAGGTGCACACGCTCGCCATGGACGATCAGCAGCGGTCCGCGCTCGTCGCGCGCGATGGTGACGGTGCCGCGCTTTGCCGGCTCATGGACGATGCGGTGCGGCACGCCGCGGATCGGCACCTTGATGCCCGGCCGCACCTGCGGCCTCGTCGGCACCTTGGCCAGGCGCTGCTCCAGCCAGTCCTGGTGGCGGTCGAGGAATTTCTCCACCTCGCCGC
Organism: Mesorhizobium loti; assembly: GCF_001510895.1. Lineage (GTDB taxonomy): Bacteria > Pseudomonadota > Alphaproteobacteria > Rhizobiales > Rhizobiaceae > Mesorhizobium > Mesorhizobium loti_A. The sequence goes on from NZ_LPWA01000119.1 coordinate 58,414, forward strand.
GGCGCAGGCCGGGCGGCACGGTGATGCGCAGTCCCTGGCCGCCGGAATCGATGCGCAGCGTCAGCCGCCGGGCCCTGGCGCTCTCGACGATCTTGAGCGGCAGCGTGCGGCCGGCGACGCAATGCTCGCGCTCGACGACGGGCTTGGGCTTGGTCAGGTTGCGAAAGAAGCCGATGGACATGGCTGGACGATACGCGATTCGAGGAAAACGGCCAGAGGAGTGAAGCTACATGGAGAACAAAAAAGAAACGGCGCCGCTCATGCGACGCCGTTTTATCGTGCCGAGACCTGTCGCAGGATCTCAGTCGTCGAGCAGGTTCGTACCCTTGCCGCGCTTCGCAGCGGGCTTTCCGGCCGTGTCGTTCGTGGTCGTCGGCGCGGTCGGCTTGTTGCGCTGGGCCATGAAGCGGTCGAACTCTTCCTGGTCCTTGGCGCGGCGCAGCTCGCGCGCATATTCGTCGAACTCGCTCAGCATTTCGTCGAGCTTGCGGCGCTCCTCGGCGAGGCGCTCGAGCTCCTTCTCGCGCCAGTCGTCGAAAGCGACGTTGCCGGTGCGCGACGAGCCATGGCCCCAGCGGGCGGCCCTGTCGGAACCGCGGCGGCAGCCGGCGAAGATGCCGTCCGTGGCGCGGTTGACGTCGCGCTTGAAGCCATCGAGCCGGTCGCCCCAGATGATGTAGGCGAGCATGGCGAGGCCGAGCGGCCAGAACACCATGAAGCCGATCACCATCAGCGCGATGGTCGCCGGCGTCCAGGCCGGACGGATCAATGCGGTTGTGTTCATTTCTCCCAATCCTTCCGTTGGAGACAGCCAAACCGGCTGCGTGGAATCGAAATGGGAAGGCGAAATCGGCGATTCAAGGCAAGTTAGGCCAAAACCGGCGAAGGGTCTGAAATGATTATCGCTTTTTGAGGTTCTCGAGGAAAAGCACCGCCATTCCGGCGACCAGCCCCCAAAACGCCGCGCCGATGCCGAACAGCGTGAGCCCCGAGGCCGTCACCACGAAGGTGACGGTGGCCGGCATGCGCTCGGCCACGTCATGGAGCGCGATCGACAGCGCATTGGCCAAAGGCGCCGTCAGCGCCAGGCCTGCGACCAGCACGATCAGGCTCTGCGGCAGGACGGCGAAGATCGCCACCAGCGAAGCGCCGAAGATGGCGAAGACCAGGTAGGCGAGCGCGTAGAACGGCCCGGTCTTCCAGCGCTCGGCGGGGTCGGGATGGACATCCGGGCCGGTGCAGATCGCCGCCGAGATCGCCGCCAGATTGGTGGTCGAGGCGCCGAACGGCGCCGAGAGCAGCGAAAACAGCCCGGTGACGCCGATCAGCGGGCCGGGTTCCGGGTGGTAGCCGGCGGCTTTCAGCACGGCGAGGCCGGACAGGTTCTGCGAGGCCATGGTGACGAGGTAGAGCGGCAGGGCCAGGCCGATGATTGCCGAGGCGGTAAACTGCGGCACGATCAGCGTCAGCGTCGACAATTCCGGCCCCGGCAGGCCGCCGACCCGGCCGGTGAGGAAGGCGGCAAGGCCGCCGCCGACCAGCACCACCAGCACCGACACCGCTGGGTTGAGCAGCCGGACGACGAAGAAGGCGGCGATCAGCGGCAGGACCAGCCACGGGTCGGCGGGAATGGCTTTCACCGCGTTGATGGCGAAGCTGACCAGGATGCCGGCCAGCATGCCGGAAGCCACCGAGGCCGGAATCTGCGCGATCAGCCGCGTCAGCGGCTTGAACAGGCCGGTGGTGATCAACAGGATCCCGGTGACGATGAAGGCGCCGACGGCTTCCGGCATCGTGAAGCTGCTGGAGGCGGCAATCAGCGCCAGGCCCGGCGTCGACCAGGCGGTGATGACCGGCATCTTCGAGCGCCAGGAGAGCCAAATACACTCGAGGGCCATCGCCACGCAGATCGCCGTCACCCAGCTTGCCGTCTCGATCTGGGTCGCGCCGACAGCCTTGGCGGCGGCGATGACGATGGCCAAAGTGCCGCCGAAGCCGACGATGGCCGCGACGAAGGCGGATATCGGGATGGAAATGCGCATGTCAGGCGACCCGCCGGGCCATGTCGCCGACGGCGCGCTTGAGCATGTCGAGATCCTCCGGGCGGGACAGGCGATGGTCGCCGTCGGGGATCAGCGACAGCGTGACGTCGTCGGCCGGCAAAAGCGCTGCGAGCTTCAGCGCATGTCCCGACGCACGTCGGGGTCGGCCAGACCTTGCAGGATATGCACCGGGCAGTGGGTGTCGATCGGCCCGGTCATCACCCTGTTCGCGCGGCCATCCTCGATCAGCGCGCGCGTGTAGATATAGGGCTCGTCCGAATAGTCGGACGGTTCCTCGAAAAATCCCTTTTTCGACAGGTCGCGCTTCTGTGCCTTGGTCAGCACCGGCTCGATCAGCTCGACGGTAAAATCAGGCGCCGGCGCCAGAAGCACCAGGCCGGCCACGCGGTCGTCGCCGGCCTTGCGCAATTCCTGCACCATGCGCAGCGCAATCCAGGCTCCCATCGAGGAGCCGACCAGGATCTGCTTGCCCTTGCTGAAGCGGCGAAACACGGCGAGGCTCTCGGCCAGCCATTTCGAGATGGTGCCGTCGGCGAAATCGCCGCCGGATTCGCCATGGCCGGAATAGTCGTGGCGTAGATAGGCGCGGCCTTCGCTGGCCGTCCAGGCCGACAGCGCTTCGGCCTTGGTGCCCAGCATGTCGGACTTGTAGCCGCCCAGCCAGACAATGCCGGGCGCGGCACCCGGCGCCTGCCTGACGGCGATCTCCGCTCCGTCCACGTCGATGAAAACTGGTGCGCTGGCGTTCATGAGCTTGTCCTTCCCGGCCGGTCTTTTGGCACAACCGGTGGTTCGCGGAAAAGTGCTCGCGACGTTTCTTTGCTTGGTGCAGGCGATGGCAAGCTTTTGCGGGCAAGCTTTGAGGTGATTTCCTGCCGAGGCTGTGCTATTGACTCCGGCCGCGCGCTCACCACATAGGCGCGTTCACCGATTGAACTCAAAAACCCTGAACGAAACGGCCGAGGAGACCACGACCATTCGCAGACCTTTCAAAGCAGCGGCACCCACCAAGGACGGTCCGCGCTCCAATAGAGACATCCGGGTGCCCCGGGTCCAGCTCATCGACGCAGAAGGCCACAATCGTGGCGACGTTTCCATCAACGACGCGCTGCTCCTGGCCGAAGAGGCCGGGCTCGATCTCGTCGAGATATCGCCCAACGCGCAGCCGCCCGTCGTCAAAATCCTCGATCTCGGCAAGCTGAAATACGCCAACCAGAAGAAGGCGGCCGAAGCGCGCAAGAACCAGAAGGTCATCGAGATCAAGGAGATCAAGATGCGCCCGAACATCGACAGCCATGACTACGAGACCAAGATGAAGGCCGTGCGGCGCTTCTTCGAGGACGGCGACAAGGTCAAGCTGACGCTGCGCTTCCGCGGCCGCGAGATGGCGCATATGGAGCTCGGCATGCAGCTCCTGAACAAGGTCCGCGAGGAAGTGGCGCCGATCGCCAAGGTCGAGGCCGAGCCGAAGCTCGAAGGCCGCCAGATGATGATGGTGCTGGCGCCCCGCTAGAAGCAATTCCAGGAGAAGTGCGCAGCGGTTTCCGTCCGGAATTGCGTCAAAGCAAAATGGCGGCCGTCTGCGCCTTTCCTGCTTTTTCCGACAGATGGCGCCGCCGCTCCGGCGGCGGTCGCGCTCATCACAGTTTCGAGAACCCGAATTGACCAGCCTTGACGGGTATCGTGCTATCCGTTTTACGCAATTCCAGACGGAAAACCGTCAAACACTTTTCCTGGAATTGCTCTAAAATCCGCCTGAATTGCGGAGCACGGCGTCCCGACGATCGGCGGGGCGCCTACCCGATCGCCGGCAAACCCTCGACGATCGGACTGCAATCATGGTCGATGACGTGAAATTCGCGAATGACGACTCGCCCGCCGGCTTGGGCGGCTACCAGCAAATGCGCAGGCTGGTGCTGGCGGTGCTGGTGGTGGTGCTGTTCGCGGCGCTGCTGTTCGGCCAGTCGAGCTTTCCGCCTGATACGCCGATGCACGAGTCGATCGAGATGTTCGGCGTGCTGCTGATCTTCCTCGGCGTCGTCGGGCGCTGTGGTCGACGCTTTATATCGGCGGGCGCAAATCCTCCGAGGTGGTCACCGGTGGACCCTATTCGATCACCCGCAATCCGCTCTATGTGTTCTCGACGGTGGCCGCCGCCGGTGTCGGCGCGCAGATCGGCTCGTTCAGCGGCATCGTCCTGTTCGCGCTTCTGTGCGCCGGCGCCTTCCACATCGTCATCCTGCGCGAGGAGAAATTCCTCAAGCAGGCGCTCGGCGCCCCTTACGAAGCCTATCTGGCGCGCGTGCCGCGCTTCTTTCCGAAACCCTCGCTCTACCAGGAAGGCGACACCGGCAGCTTCAAGCCGCGCCTGCTCTTGAACACGCTGCTCGACGGGCTGGTGTTCCTGGTGGCGCTGCCGGCCTTCGAATTGATCGACGGCGCCCAGCAGTCGGGGGTGCTGCCGGTGTGGTTCAGATTGCCCTGATCGAGGACGAAGCACGCCCCGGGCTCGAACCGGAGGTTGGCGAAGCGAAATCTGCCGACGTCGCGCCGCCCCTCATTGCCCCGCCGGGCATTTCTCCCCGGATAGTGACGAGGAGAAAGGGCTGGCCGCAGCCTCGGCGTCATTCTTTCAGCGCTGGAGATTGGCGAAACCATCGATGAGAGCGTCCCCTCTCCCCGTCACTATACGGGGAGAGGATGCCGGCAGGCAGGTGAGGGGCAGCGCCGACACCGGGAGAATTCATCCCGAAGCGATCGCCATACGAGCGTCGCTTCGGGTGTTGCGCACCGGGCGTCTTTGATCTATAGCACCGCCGTTCCAAGAAAACCGCCCGGCAGGGCATGCCGTGGCGGTTTCATTTGCTTTTCGGGCTTTGGTCGGCCCGAAGCGAACAAGAAGCGCGATGGTGCGCCCACGATACGGAGTAGCAAAATGCCCAAGATGAAGACCAAATCGGCCGCCAAGAAGCGGTTCAAAATCACTGCCACCGGCAAGGTGCTGTCGGCTGCCGCCGGCAAGCGCCATGGCATGATCAAGCGTTCCAACAAGTTCATTCGCGATGCCCGCGGCACGATGGTTCTGGCTGAACCGGACGGCAAGAAGGTCATCAAGAATTTTCTGCCGAACGGCCTCTGAGCATTCGGTCCGGAACAGCTTTTTGTTTTTTACGCAATTCCGAACGGAAAACCCCCTAGGCACTTTTCCTGGAATTGCTTTTAAGGAGATCATGACATGGCACGCGTAAAGAGAGGCGTTACCGCCCACGCCAAGCACAAGAAGGTCCTGAAAGCCGCCAAGGGTTTCTACGGCCGCCGCAAGAACACCATCCGCATCGCCAAGCAGGCGGTGGAGAAGTCGCTGCAATACGCCTATCGCGACCGCAAGAACCGCAAGCGCTCGTTCCGCGCGCTGTGGATCCAGCGCATCAACGCGGCGGTGCACGAGCACGGCCTGACCTATGGCCGCTTCATCGACGGCCTCAACAAGGCCGGCATCGAGATCGACCGCAAGGTCCTTTCGGACATGGCCATCCACGAGCCGCAGGCTTTTGCCGCGCTGGTCGCCAAGGCCAAGGTCGCGCTCGAATATCTGAAGAACACCACGCCGAATGCTTTTGAGAGCGCTGTCGCCTAAGCCAGCGCTTCCCAAGCATTCGCAATACTGATTTGGGGAACCCGCGCTGGCACGGCTGGCGCGGGTTTTTCTTTGCTTCCAATCGGGTCCGGAACATGAGCGACATGGAAACACTCGAAAATTCCCTGATGGCCGACATCGCGGCCGCGGCCGACGAGCAGGCGATCGAGGCGGTGCGCGTCTCGGCGCTGGGCAAGAAGGGCTCGGTCTCCGAAATGCTGAAGACGCTTGGCGCGATGAGCGCCGAGGAGCGGCAGGTGAAGGGCCCGGCGATCAACGGCCTGAAGAACCGCGTCACCGACGCGCTGACGGCGCGCAGGGCGGAACTGAAGGACGTGGCGATCGCAGCACGGCTCGCGGCCGAGACGGTCGACGTCACGCTGCCGGTGCGCCAGTCGCCGGCCGAGCGCGGCCGCATCCATCCGATCAGCCAGGTGATCGACGAGATAGCGGCGATCTTCGGCGATCTCGGCTTCGCGATCGCCGAAGGGCCGGACATCGAGACCGACTATTACAATTTCACCGCGCTGAACTTCCCTGAGGGCCATCCGGCGCGCGAGATGCACGACACCTTCTTCTTCCAGCCGGACGAGAAAGGCGAGCGCAAGCTTTTGCGCACGCACACCTCGCCCGTGCAGATCCGCACCATGGAGCGCCAGAAGCCGCCGATCCGCATCGTCATCCCCGGCAAGACCTACCGGCAGGATTCGGACGCCACGCACTCGCCGATGTTCCATCAGGTCGAGGGCCTGGTGATCGACAGATCAGCCAACATTGCCAACATGAAGTGGGTGCTTGAGGAGTTCTGCAAGGCCTTCTTCGAGGTGCCGAGCGTCAAGATGCGCTTCCGGCCGTCCTTCTTCCCGTTCACCGAGCCCAGCCTCGAGGTCGACATCCAGTGCGACCGCTCGCGGCCAGGCGAAGTGCGCTTCGGCGAAGGCTCCGACTGGATGGAGATCCTGGGCTGCGGCATGGTGCATCCCAACGTGCTGCGTCACGGCGGGCTCGACCCCGACGAATACCAGGGCTTTGCCTGGGGCATGGGCATCGACCGCATCGCCATGCTGAAATACGGCATGCCGGACCTGCGTGCCTTCTTCGACGCCGACGTGCGCTGGCTCACGCATTACGGCTTCCGGCCGCTCGACCTGCCGACGCTGTTCGGGGGGCTTTCCACATGACCGCCCCGCACACCGGCGGCTGCCGCTGCGGCGCTGTGCGGTTCGAGGCGTCCGCCGAGCCGCACCACATCAGCTATTGCCATTGCAGCGATTGCCGGCGCGCCAGCGGCGCGCCGGTATCGGCCTTCGTCGGCTTCATGGCCGACCAGATCGCGCTCGACGGCAAGGCGCTGACGACCTTCGAGAACGGCCCGGTGACGCGCTCCTTCTGCGGCATATGCGGCTCGCCGATCGCTTATGTCGACGAGCGGCTCAGCAACCACATCTATTTCATGCTCGGCGCCATGGACATGCCGGCCTATTTCAGGCCGACGCTGCATGCCCATGTGCGCGAGCAGCTTCCCTTCCTGCATATGCCGGACGACTTGCCGCGCCATCTCAGGACCAGCGTGCCAAGACCATCATCGTCTAACCCAGGCGGAACCCAGTCATGAAATTCACCCTCTCCTGGCTCAAGGACCATCTCGAGACCGACGCCTCGCTTGCCGAGATCGTCGAACGGCTGACCGCGATCGGCCTCGAAGTCGAACATGTCGACGACAAGGCGGGCTTGAAACCCTTCGTCATCGCCAAGGTGCTGACGGCGGTGCAGCATCCCGACGCGACCGGCTGCGCGTGCTGACCGTCGACACCGGCGACGGCAAGCCGCCGGTGCAGGTGGTGTGCGGCGCGCCCACGCCCGCGCCGGCCTGATCGGCGCTTTTGCGGCGCCCGGCACCTATATCCCCGGCATCGACGTGACGCTCTCGGTCGGCAAGATCCGTGGCGTCGAGAGCCACGGCATGATGTGCTCGGAGCGCGAGCTCGAGCTGTCCGACGAGCACAGCGGCATCATTGACCTGCCTGAGGACGCGCCGGTCGGCACCAGCTTCGCGGCCTATGCGCATCTCGACGATCCGGTCATCGAGATCAATCTGACGCCGAACCGCCCCGACGCGACCAGCGTCTACGGCATCGCCCGCGACCTCGCGGCGAGCGGCCTCGGCCGGCTCACCGGCGGCGCGATCATGCCGCATGCCGGCAACGGCATGTGCCCGGTCAAGGTCAAGATCGAGGCGCCGGAGCTCTGCCCCGGCTTCGCGCTGACGCTGGTGAGAGGCGTCAAGAACGGCCCGTCGCCGAAATGGCTGCAGCAACGGCTGATCGCCATCGGCCTTCGGCCGATCAGCGCGCTGGTCGACATCACCAACTACGTCACCTTCGACCGCGGCCGGCCGCTGCATGTCTTCGACGCCAGCAAGGTCGCCGGCAATCTCGTCGTGCGCCGCGCCAAGGACGGCGAGAAGGTGCTGGCGCTCGACGGGCGCGAATATATGCTGACGTCGGAAATGTGCGTCATCGCCGACGACGATGGCGTCGAATCGATCGCAGGCATCATGGGCGGCGAGCATTCGGGCTGCGACGAGAACACCACCGACGTGCTGATCGAATCGGCGCTCTGGGACCCGATCACGACGGCCCGCACCGGCCGCACGCTCGGCATCATCAGCGATGCGCGCTACCGTTTCGAGCGCGGCGTCGATCCCGAATTCATGGTGCCGGGCGTCGAGCTCGCGACCAAGCTGGTGCTCGATTTCTGCGGCGGCACGCCGACGGAAATCGAGGTGGCGGGCTATAACGGCCACAAGCCGAAGATCGTCTCCTTCCCGCTCTCGGAAGTGAAGCGGCTGACCGGCATAGAGGTGCCAAGAGAGGAAGCCCTCGGCATTCTGACGCGCCTCGGCTTCGAGCCGCAGGGCTCGGGCGACGTCGTCAAGGTGACGGTTCCCTCCTGGCGGCCCGATGTCGACGGCAAGGCAGACCTGGTCGAGGAGGTGATGCGCATCCATGGCGTCGACAACATCGCACCGCAGCCGCTCACCTCGCATGACGCGGTCAACGGCAAGATCCTGACCACGCTGCAGATCCGCACCCGCGCGGCCAAGCGCGCGCTTGCCGTGCGCGGCATGATGGAGGCCGTCACCTGGTCGTTCATCCCGGCAAAACATGCCGAGCTCTTCGGCGGCGGCCAGAACGGGCTGAAGCTCGCCAATCCGATCGCCTCCGACATGTCCGACATGCGGCCCTCGCTGCTGCCTGGGCTGATCGCTGCGGCGCAGCGCAATGCAGACAGGGGCATCGGCGACGTGGCGCTGTTCGAGGTTTCCGGCACCTATGAGGGCGACATGGCCGACCAGCAGCGGCGCGTCGCCGCCGGCGTCAGGCGCGGCACGGCCAAGCTTGACGGCTCCGGCCGCAGCTGGGCTGGCAATTCCGGACCGGTCGGCGTCTTCGACGCCAAGGCGGACGCCATAGCGGCGCTTGAGGCCTGCGGCGCGCCGGTCGACCGGCTGCAGATCGAGCCCGGCGGCCCGGCCTGGTATCATCCCGGACGCTCCGGCACGATCAAGCTCGGCCCGAAGACCGTGCTCGGCACTTTTGGCGAGTTCCATCCGAAGACGCTTGGAGCGCTCGACGTCTCCGGGCCTCTGTGCGGCTTCGAGGTCTATGTCGATGCCGTGCCGGAGCCGAAGGCCAAGCCGACGCGCACCAAGCCGAGGCTTGAGCTTTCGCCCTTCCAGGCGGTGAAGCGCGACTTCGCCTTCGTCGTCGACAGGTCCGTCGAGGCAGGCACGTTGGTCCGTGCAGCTTTAGCTGCCGACAAGAAGCTGGTCACCGGCGTTTCGGTGTTCGACGTCTTCGAGGGCGCTTCGTTGGGCGCGGCCAGGAAGTCGATCGCCATCGAAGTGTCGATCCAGCCGGTCGAGAAGACACTGACCGACGAGGATTTCGAGGCGCTCGCAAAACGCATCGTCGAGAACGTCAACAAGCAGACGGGCGGCGTGCTGCGCGCTTAGCGAGGCTCTGTTTTTACGCAATTCCGGACGAAACCGCCACGCACTTTTCCTGGAATTGCTTCTGAGGATTGCCGGAGCATGGCGAATCGCCCTCCAAAGGGCGATGCACCATCTCCGCTATTCCGGACTTCCCTTCGAAGAGCAGCGTGCTGCGTTTCTCGGCATCGTCGCGGCCGACCCGCTGCTGGCCGACACGCTGGCGCGGGTGCGTGAACTGGCGTTGCCGGACTGGCTGGTGGTGTCCGGCGCGCTCTACAACAGCGTCTGGAACCATCTGACCGGCAAGCCGCCGGGCTACGGCATCAAGGATGTCGACCTGTTCTATTTCGACGATGCCGATCTTTCCTACGAGGCCGAGGACGAAGTGATCCGCCGGGCGGCGGAGCACTTCGAGGGACTGGCGCTGCCGGTCGAGGTGCGCAACCAGGCGCGGGTGCATCTGTGGTATCCGCAAAAATTCGGGCAGGAGTGTCCGCGCTATGCGAGTTCAAGCGAGTCGGTGAGCTATTTCGCCTCGAAGACGCATGCGGTCGGGGTGAGGTACGGCAGGGATGGGGCGTTGGAGCTGGTGGCGCCGTTCGGGCTCGACGACATTTTTTCGTTTCGCATCACGCCGAACCGGGTGCTGGACAATCAAAGGACGCATGAGGCTAAGGGGGCACGGGCCAAGGAGAATTGGCCGGAGATTATGGTGGTGCCTTGGTGAAAAAGTTTGAGATGTCGGCGCGAGGCACCCCCTCTGCCCTGCCGGGCATCTCCCCCGCAAGGGGGGAGATCAGATGTCACGCCGGCTTTCGCAAATCGCCGGCGTTTCAAGAGAGGCGGAGCGCCGAAGCTGCCAATCTCCCCCCTTGCGGGGGAGATGTCCGGCAGGACAGAGGGGGGTGCCTCGCGCCAACGTCTCACAGCACTTTGCATCGCTACAGCATCGAAAAAGGCGCGCCGAAGCGCCCTTTCCCAATCAATCGCTCACCCATTCACCAGCGCCAGCAGCTCCTCGGTATAGCGCTTGCCGACCACCTTATCGGGCGACAGCGCCTCGCCGATCGCCGCAACCTCCGCCGCGCTCAGCTCGATCCCGGCCGCTGCCGTGTTCTGCTCCAGATGGCGGATCTTTCGCGCTCCGGGGATCGGCACGATGAAGTCGCCCTGGTGCAGCACCCAGGCGAGTGCCAGCTGCGCCGGCGTCACGCCCTTTTCTGCCGCCAGCTTTTCCAGCACAGCGATGACGGCGTTGTTGGCTTCCATGGCCTCGGCCTGGAAGCGCGGCAGGCCGAGGCGCCAGTCGCCGGCGCCGAGCGCGTCGGGCTTGGCGATCGTGCCGGTGAGCAGGCCGCGCCCGAGCGGGCTGTAAGGGACAAAGCCGATGCCGAGCTCGCGGCAGACGGCAAGAACCTCGTCCTCGGGGTCGCGGCTCCACAGCGAATATTCGCTCTGCACGGCGGCGATCGGATGCACGGCATGCGCCCGGCGCAGCGTCGCGCCGCTTACCTCCGAGAGGCCGAGCGCGCGCACCTTACCCTCGCGCACCAGCTCGGCCATGGCGCCGACCGTGTCCTCGATCGGCACGTTCGGGTCGACGCGGTGCTGGTAGTAGAGGTCGATGACATCGGTATCGAGCCGCTTCAGCGAGGCTTCCGCCACCGCCTTGACATGCTCGGGACGGCTGTCGACGCCGATCATGCGTTCGGTGCCTGAGCCTTCCTCGGAAATCTTGAAGCCGAATTTGGTGGCGATGGTCACCTTGTCACGCACCGGCCTCAGCGCCTTGCCGAGCAGGATCTCGTTCTCGAACGGCCCGTAGACTTCGGCCGTGTCGAAGAAGGTAACGCCGATCTCGACGGCGCGGCGCAGCGTGGCGATCGCCTCGGCTTCCGGCTGGCCGCCATAGACGAAGCTCATGCCCATGCAGCCGAGGCCGACGGGGAAGACTTCGAGTTCCGTTCCTAGCTTGCGGGTTTGCATAGCGCGTCTCCTTGTTGCGATGGGAAGGAGATAGCGCCTTGCATAACGTTCGATAATCATGTCTCTTTTGCACGGCTTGTTCTAGTATATAGATCAATGAACCGCGCGAACCTTTCCCAGTTGGCCGTGCTCGCCACTGTCGCCCAATGCGCCAGCTTCCGAGGCGCCGCCCGCGAGCTCGGCATCGCGCCCTCGGCGGTTAGCCACGCGGTGTCGAGCCTCGAGGCACGGCTTGGTGTGCGGCTCTTGGCGCGCAGCACGCGCAGCGTGGCGCCGACCGAGGAGGGCGCACAGCTCTTGGAACGGCTGCGGCCGGCGCTGTCCGAAATCGACCTGGCGCTGGAGAGCGCGGTTGAGGTGCGCGACCGGCGGCCGGCAATCTCAGGCTCAGCGTGCCGCGCACCGCCGCGCATCTGGTGCTGACGCCGCGGCTCGCCGCCTTCACTGCTGCCTATCCCGACATCGTGCTGGAGATCGTCATCGAGGACCGCTTCACCGACGTGGTCGAAGGCGGGTTCGACGCCGGTGTCAGGCTCGGCGAAAGCCTGCAGCGCGACATGATCGCGGTGCGGATCGGGCCGGACCTTCGCGGCGCCGTCGTCGCCGCGCCGTCTTATTTCGAAACTATGCCGAAACCGCGCCACCCGCACGAGTTGGCCAGCCATCGCTGCATCCGCTTCCGCTTCTCCAGCGGCATCCTCTACCGCTGGGAATTCGAGAAGAACGGCGAGGAAATCGAGATGGCCGTGGAGGGGCCGCTGATCCTCGACGAGGATCATCTGATCGCCCAGGCAGCGGTCGACGGCGCCGGCCTCGCCTTCGTCTTCGAGCCCTATGTGCGGGCGCCACTCGCCGACGGCCGGCTGATCCGCGTGCTGGAGGACTGGTGCCCGTCCTTCGACGGATTCTTCGTCTACTATCCGAGCCGCCGCCAGATGCGCCCGGCACTGCGGGCTTTCGTCGATTTCTTCAGGGTGAGCGGGTAGGGCACAGCGAACGATGGCGGAGCCATCGCTTCAATGTTGTTTCGGTAGTCTTATTAGACGTCGGCGCTGCCCCTCAACTGCCTGCCGGCATCCTCTCCCCGTATAGTGACGGGGAGAGGGGCGCTCTCATGGATGATTCGCCAATCGCCGGCGCCGTAGGAGAACCGCTGAGGTTGCGGCCAGCCCTTTCTCCCCGTCACTATACGGGGAGAAATGCCCGGCAGGGCAATGAGCGACTATCTGAGGTGTCAAGTTGCATTTGCGAACTCGCTTCGCGCATCGCG
>NZ_LPWA01000120.1:0-45000 GCF_001510895.1 Mesorhizobium loti
GCGCAGGGACATTTCGTAGCCGCCGACAATCGCTGCAATCAGCTCCTTGCCGGAGCTGCCGACGTCTTCGGCGACAGCCAGGGCGGCCGGGATAATTGACGCGCCTGGATGTCCGAAGAGGATGTAGGAATCGTCGAGGCTCAACATGCTGGCGCTATGCGCGTTGGCATGGGCCGCATTGGCGGGATGAAAGCGCAAGGACGTGCCGAACACGGTGCTGGCCCCGCCGGAATCGATGCGCCCCAGGCAAGGCACCATCTGCTTGGCCCCGCGCGAAGTGCTTCCCGCGATCATGCAGCCGACGTGATCGAGGATGAGAAGCTTCGCCTTGTCGCGGATCTGTGCCGGCAGCTCGTCAAATGTGAGACTGGCAACCGTATTGACGACGTCTTCTGTCAGCGACATGATGTCAATCTCAATTAGGTTCGCGGAGCCCGCTCAAAGCAGGCTGACTGCTCTACCCGTTAGTTGGTCCGGCGGTCCGCTCAGTTGGAGGCCGCCTAGTTTTGGATCAAGTTGTTCCAACAGCGGCGTCACGGACAAAGAGTGCTTTTGTCGGAACTTAGTTAGCAAACGTCCGCTTGGCATAGTGCTCGTCGTCTTGCGAACAAGGAGCGTGCGACCGCGTCTTGCGATAGCAATGCATATGTCGTGCCAAGAAGAAATTTGTTTCGAAATAGGATGATGCATTATACTGCTATGTCGTATGTCCGACATTGTCCAACATCGCCCGGTGCGGAAAGCGATTAAAATCCGTAAGATTCGTTTTCTAACCGGCTTGCCCCACGTTGATCGTTATGCAGTCTCCTTCGGCAGTGCCTCCTGTTCGTCCGGCCGACCACGGGACACGTTCCCGACGAAGATGTTGCTCGGTAGCCCCACAAGCGGGAATGCGGATGAAGGGTGTGTTTGTCGGTGATGCAGTCCTGAGCAGCGCAATGGTTTCCTATCGGGGATGGAAGGTGCGCATCCAGCGGATCTGATGGGCGTTGAAGCGCGATCTGACCTTACCATGCGACGCGAACTCAAACGATGATCGGCAATCGAGCCCACCATCGGTCATATGAGGACCGATGGTGGGCTCGACCGCAACTTCGGGCCGATCGGCGAAACGTTCGTTGACCTTCTCGTTGACGTTGCCCTAGACAGTCCCGGGGGGGTGCGCTGCCGGGCCTCACGTCGCATTGCCCCTATCGGGATGACCCCATGCACGCACCCGGATGCTACTGCACGGCTGCAAGGACCAATTTTGATGGCAGGCTGCGCAGAATGATCGTCTGGGGAACCTGCGATGCTAAATGTGCTACCAATTGCCCGCAGACTGGGAGTGCGTTCAGGTAATACTGCACGTTACCAAAATGCACGGTCGGCTCATCCCAGCCCGCATGAAGGCCGCGCGGGTCTTGGTGGAGACCAAGACCCGCGCATTTCAGTACGGCCTCTTTTCTGGTCCACAGTTCCAGGAACTTTCGTACCGTCAGCTCGCGCGGAATGTGTTCAAAAACCCTTGCCTCTTGGTCTGTCATAATGTGGCAGGCCAACTGGCGGCACTTTGCCAGGGGGCACCAACGCTCAATATCAATCCCCACCAAGCCCAAGGCCGATACGGCGACGGCGGACCAATCGTGGCTATGAGACTGGGTCACTTCAATATCGTGCGCAGGCAATCGGGGCTTGCCGAAACGCGAAACGGTTATCTGGAGATCTCTCGGCGGAACACGCAAGTGCGCAGAAAGGATGATTCGAAAAGCGAACTTTGCCTGAAGATAGGAACGGCGCATATCTATGCGACGAATTTTTTCTGCCCGTTCCCGCTCCGCCGGACTCAGCACTTCGCGCATGTGCAGCGTTGAGATCGTCAGCTGTGAATGCCGGAAAACCCAAACGTCGATTGCGCCCGTCTGCCTGATTAGCACAACGTCAAGTCCTTCACGCTTTGGCCGTTCACATCCTTCAGCAACCTTAGGCACCTTAGGCGCGGGTCGTCGCTGACCCGCTTCTACACTGCCCACGGCTCGCCGTGTGTAAAGATATATGAAGCCTACTTAACGATCGCGAAACGCGCTTGATGCTCCTCGAGCCTCTTTTCGAATTTTCTCTTCGGTATCACCAGTTATTCGCAATTCCAAATTCGAATGAATATTGTGTGTCGTACGATAGGTTTACACGAATGACACAATAATTCTCCGAAATTTCAAACCATCTCCAGGAGAAAGCGGGTAGCGTTCTCGGCACAAGTGGTGACTGGAGAACCCGATGCACTACCGCACCCGTCCGCTCTCGCATGGCCAACTGGGCCTTTGGCTACACCATCAAAAAAGGCAAACCGGTAGCGAATACAATTTGCCAGTCGAGCTGCGCATAAAGCCACCGTTCGACATTGCTGCCTTGCGGTGCGCGCTCCAATCATTGATCGACCGCCATGAAATGTTGCGCACGACCTTCCACCAGGAAGGCGAGCATGTCGTTCAACGAATTCATGAGACAGGCTCCCTGAGCTTTCATCTCGTTCAGCTGCCAAACGCAGACGAAGCAGCCTTCCATCAGTCTATTGCAGCGGAGGCCCGCTCGCCTTTCGATCTAGAACATGGGCCGGTGTTTCGCGCGCACTTGTTCATCCGCAGTGCTACGGAAGAGATTCTCCTTCTCAACTTCCACCACATCATTTCCGACGCCTACAGCATTCGTACATTCCTGCAGGAGTTCGGGAGCCTCTACCAGGCGTTTTGCGGCGACACGGATATGCCGGCTCCGACCACCGCGGCTCCTTACGAGGACTTTGTGGCCTGGCAGGAGCGCCTTCTTGCCGGTAACGACGGAGAACGCATGTTAGCCTACTGGCGCGGTCAATTTGTCGATCCGGAGCCCGACCTAGACCTTCCGACAGACAGATCACGAGGCGCGCTTGCCACGCACACCGGGGCAGTTGTCTCCCTAGATGTTGAGAGGTCACTGGTTACGCGCTTGGAGCAACTGGCGCACAAAGAAAAAGTAACACTGTCCACCGTACTGCTGGCTGCCTACTACGTCCTACTGTATCGTTATGGTGACCAGGACGACCTCACCCTCTACGTGCCACGCCTCGGTCGTCCGGCTGGGAATTTTTCGGGGACCTTCGGCTACTTTGTAACCCTAGGAGCCTTACGGCGGGATCTTTCCGGAAATCCCGTTTTCCTCGACCATTTGCAGCGGGTGCGTCAGCTCATGCGCTGCGCGCGCAGCCATGAGTATTTTCCTCTTCCCCTTCTGCTGGAGAAGCTCAAGCTACCCCCTGCACCTTATAGCAACTCGCTCGCTCAAGCAGTTTTCAACTTCACTCCGGAGGCGGTGAGTTCTCTTGGCTTCACGCCATCCGATGTCGACCTCTCCGGCTTGCCTGCGCAGGTCCGATTTTGCGAGACCGATACCTGGATCGATCTTGATTTTCGAATCCTGGCCCGCAAGGAAAGTCTCCGCCTCGACGTCGTGTATAAAGCAGATTTGTGGGATGCTAGCACCATAGAGCGGCTTGCGAAGCACTATCATTTGTTGCTTGAGGCGATCGCAGATAAGCCAGCCCGGCGGATAGGCGACTATAGTCTTCTGACGCCAGAGGAGGAGCATCAGCTTCTGCATGATTTTAACGAGACAGCTGCACCGTTTCCGTCCGATATTTGCCTGCACAACATGATCGAAGCGCAGGCTGCTGCTTGGCCAGATAACATCGCCGTCAGCTGCCCATCGGAGGCGCTCAGCTATGCCGAACTTGACCAAAGGGCAAACAGGCTTGCCCATCATTTGATTTCAAAAGGGGTCCGCCTTGGAGACGTGGTCGGCGTTCTCGTTGAGCGCTCGTGCGATCTCATTGTCGGGTTTCTCGCGGTCCTGAAGGCGGGGGCCGTCTATCTTCCTCTCGATCCGCGACTGCCACCCCAACGTCTACTCTTCATATTGCGGGATGCTGGTGCCACTGCGCTCATCAGTAAGTCGGAGCTCAGGGAACAGACGTTCAAGGATGCCCTGTCCGGGCGAAACATTGAAGGTGCGAATAGATGCGCGGTGGTTTTCCTCGACAAGGACCGCACCGAAATCGCCCTGCACGAAGTCACGCATCCGCACTGCCCCGCTGGTTCCTCCGATTTGGCTTACGTGATCTATACGTCCGGTTCCACGGGTCAGCCGAAAGGCGTGATGGTTGAACATCGCAGCGCCTGCAACATGGCGGAGGATCTAAAGCGCACCTATCAACTGGGGGCGCATAGCCGGGTATTACAGTTCGCTTCCTGCGGATTTGATGCATCGCTGTTTGATTTTATGCTGGCCTTCTCTTCTGGTGGTCAATTGTGCTTGGCGCCCCCATCAGCATCGCTGCCTGGAGCAGAGCTTGTCGAGTTCATGCGCCGTGAGCGCATTACCGCTGCCGGTCTTACGCCGACAGCGTGGACCTCCTTGCCATCGACTAACCTTCCTGATCTTACCATGATCAAGTCAGGCGGAGAGCCCTTGCCGGCGAGCCTCATTGAGCGATGGGGCGAGAAACGCCGCATATTCAACTCCTATGGCCCCACCGAAGCGACCGTTTACTGCATAAGGACCGAGGTGAGAGCCGACGGGCGAAAGCCACCCATTGGGCGCCCCGCCAGCAATACCAAGGCTTACATCCTTGATCGCTATGGTAATCCCGCACCGATCGGCGCAATCGGTGAACTTTACATCGGGGGCGTCGGTATAGCCCGCGGCTACATGAATCGCGATGAACTCACGCGTCAGGTTTTCCGGGCAAACCCGTTCGATGCAGAGCCGGAATCCAAGCTATACAAAACTGGGGATCGGGCCCGCTATCGGTCAGATGGCACGATTGAGTTCGTGGGCCGGAAAGACAGACAGATCAAGATTCGCGGCATGCGGGTCGAGCTTGCCGAAATCGAGCAGCGCCTGATGGAGCACGAAGCCGTCAAAACTTGCTGCGTTACGCTGATAGACGGGCCTGAGGACAACGCGAGCCTAACGGCCTACGTGGTGAGGCGACCGGAAAGTTTGGAGGATACCGATGAACTTCAGTCTTTTCTGCGCGCCGCGCTGCCTGGCTACATGGTTCCCTCACAGTTCCTGTTCCTTCCGCAGCTACCGACCAATCGGAGCGGCAAGATCGATCGGCGCGCTCTTCCCGAGCCGAGGAGAAACGCCTCGGCATTAAAGGCCGCAACTTTTCCGACCGGCAGGTTGCAGACGGAAGTGGCTGACATCTGGAAAGACGTGCTCAAGTTGGACTCCGTTGGGGTTGAAGACAGTTTCTTCGATGTTGGCGGACATTCCCTGGCTGTCGTGCAGGTTCAGGCGCGTATCCAAGATCGTCTGGGCATTGATTGCAAGATTCTGGACCTCTTCGAGCACCCCACCATAAGAACACTCGCTGCGCACTTGGCCGCAATCCCGGCGGCTCCTCGTCCGGCTCAAGATTTAAACAAACCCATCGGCTTGGCTGCAAGCCAAAATGAGCCCAACCAGGATCGCAATGCAGTTGCGATCATCGGTATGGCGGGCAGGTTCCCGGGGGCGGAGAATGTCGATCAATTTTGGACCAATCTGGTCGACGGCATTGAGTCCATCACAGATCTGGATGAACAGACATTGCGAGAAGCTGGCGTCGATCCCGACACTTTTGGCAAGCCCAATTATGTGAGACGTGAAGCCGTCATCAGCGGAATTGATCTGTTTGACGCAGCGTTCTTCGGCATCTCGCCCAAGGAAGCAGCGTGGATGGACCCGCAACAGCGAATCCTTCTGGAAACGGCGTATCAGGCGCTCGACCATGCAGGATACGGATCGCGCGAGACAGCGAGGTCCGAGTCGGTGTTTTTGCCGGCGTAGGGGCGAACCAGTATCTCGCTGAACGGGAAGCAGGCAGGGCCCTGTTGGATTCAGAGAAATTGCAGATCCGCATTCTTAATGGCCAGGATTTCACGGCGACGCGCATTGCCTATAAGCTCAACCTGACTGGTCCCTGCGTGTCAGTTCAGACGGCCTGCTCCACTTCGCTGGTTGCTGTCCACCTCGCTTGCCAGAGCCTGCGCAGCAATGAGTGCGATATGGCGCTGGCAGGCGGCGCATCGATTTCCTTGCCGCATGGAAAAGGCTATCTCCATCAACAAGGCCATATCTTGTCTCCTGACGGCCACTGCCGTGCGTTCGATGCGAAAGGACAAGGAACGGTGAGAGGCAGCGGAGCTGCGACCGTTGTTCTCAAGCGGCTGAGCGATGCTTTTAGGGATGGCGACTATATCTGGGCCGTCATAAAGGGGACCGCCATCAATAATGATGGCGCAGCCAAGGTAGGGTTCACCGCCCCCAGTGCTGAAGGACAGGCAGCGGTAATCCAAGCTGCCCTCGCCGATGCTGAGGTCTCTGCGGACACCATTGGTTACGTGGAGGCGCATGGTACGGGAACCTATCTTGGAGACCCCATTGAGATCTCCGGCCTGAGCAAGGCTTTCCGCTCCCACACAGCGAGGAAACAATTCTGCGCGGTAGGTTCGGCGAAGACAAATGTTGGGCATCTCGACGCCGCAGCGGGTGCGACGGGATTGATCAAGCTCGCCACGATGCTGAACAGGGGGGTCATTCCCGCCAGCCTGCATTTCGATAAGCCCAACCCAAATATCGACTTCAAAGAGAGCCCGGTGTTCGTAAGCAAGACCTGCACCGCTTGGCCCAAGGATGGTGAAGCGCGGCGCGGCGGAATTAGCTCATTTGGCATCGGTGGCACGAATGCACACGCGATTCTCGAGGAGGCTCCACCGCGAACCGATGAACAAGGCGGCCGCAGGCTGCACGTGTTTCCAGTATCGGGGGCGAGCAGGTCGGCTTTGACCGAAATGCTTCGGCAACTAGCGGGGTTCATGCGCCGAAGCGATGTTCAGCACAGCGCAGCAAATGTCGCATACACCCTGCAGAAGGGTCGAGCCGCTCTTAGATATCGAACAAGTTTCGTCGGATCCAATTTGGTGGAACTAGCCGACCAATTCAATCAGGCGGCATTGAATGCAGGCATGTCGGGAGAGGCTTCGAGCAGTGAACCCCGCATCGTGTTTATGTTCTCCGGCCAGGGTGGGCAGCAGGTCGGAATGGGTCGGAAGCTTTATGAAGAAGAGCCGGTATTCCGCAACGCCATCGACGAATGCGCAAACTGGCTTAACGAGCTCGCCCATATTGATTTCCGCCCCCTGCTCTACTGCGAAGGCAAATCCCATGGCGAGCTTGAGCCTCAGCTGGAAGCTGTCATACAGCCCGTCATCTTCGCTACGCAATACGCAATGGCGAAGCTCTTCATTTCGTGGGGTATTTTCCCTGCAGCTGTGATCGGCCACAGCATCGGAGAATATGCAGCCGCTCATCTTGCGGGCATCATCTCGTTACCTGATGCCATTCGACTGACGCTTATAAGAGGACAGTTAACGTCGCGTGTGCCTGCTGGCGGGATTGTTGCAGTCAGCCTGTCGCCGGAAGAGCTCCAGCCCTATTGGAACGAACGCCTTTCATTGGCGGCAATAAATGGTCCACGTCAGTGCGTCGTTTCGGGGGCCGCATCCGAGATTGAAGCGTTTCATGAGCGACTGCAGGCGAAATCTATTGCGAGCAAACGAATACGTGGAAGCCATGCCGTGCATTCATCCCTGCTCGATCCGATCTTGTCGGAGTTTAGGATTTATGCAGGACAAGTCGAGTTGCACGCGGAGCAAGTACCGTTCATGTCCACGGTACTCGGTGACTGGCTGGAGGCGGACGTGCCGCCTGATGCCAGCTACTGGGTCCGCAATCTGCGAGAGACGGTGCAGTTCCATAAGGCCATCGATCGGCTAATGCAATCAGGCCACGAGTTGTTCATTGAGATGGGGCCCGGCGCTGCCCTGACAGGACATTCCAAGCGGTTCAAGTCAAAGATCAACCCTCGCAGTCCTCTCGCCTTCTCGGCCTTGCCTGGCGGCGATCACGAGCAAGGCGATCGCCTGAGACTGTTACAGACGCTGGGCAAGCTTTGGACCTGCGGCGTTCGCATTGATTGGTCTGGCCTGCACAATCATAAGCCCCCGCTGCGAACTCCCCTCCCGCCTTATCCTTTTGATCGCAAGCGTTACTGGCTCGATGCGGTCGCCACTAGTGGGCAGGTACAACATTCCAATTTGAACCGGCCTGACATTGGCGCTGCATCCGTCGATCACCCGACTGGGAGCGAATGGGTGCGCAGTCCGATTGTGGTTGAGGCGTCTGCTGAGGCAGCTTTGGACCGTCAAATTGCGGCAGTCTATCGGGACATTTTGGGCTTGGATGACGTTGCCCTGACAGACAGCTTCTTTGATCTTGGTGGCGATTCGTTGAGCGCATTAAGCGTCATCGATCGCATAGAGCAACTCACCGAGGAGAGATTGGCTGTCTCTCTGCTGCTGGAACACCAGACACCACGAGGGCTCGCAATAGCACTCTCGAATACTCGTGGAAGCGCGCGTCCCAGCGCATTGGTGCCGTTACAAACCGGCGGTTCGCGCACGCCTCTGTTTTGCCCCCATCCCTTTGGCGGACATGTACTTTTATATACGCCTCTTGCTAAAGCATTGGGCGCAGACCAGCCGCTCTTCGGATTACAGGCGCGAGGCCTGAATGGTGAGGCAAAACCGCACCTGAGCATTGCCGAGATGGCAGGGGAATATATTGAGGCCATCAAGAGCGTACAACCACGCGGCCCCTATCAACTCGTCGGCTTGTCCATGGGTGGCAGCATTGCTTGGGAAATGGGCTGCCAATTGCGCGATGCCGGTGACGAGGTAGCAATAGTTGGGCTGCTCGATGCCAAAGCGCTTCACAAGGATGAAGGGCACACAAGCAGCCGGTACCATCGCTTGCTCGGCAAAAGGCCAATTCCCGATTGGCTGAGCGAGCAAGCAGTCATATTGAGTGTCCTTTTTCCTGCGTTGAAGAAACATTGGCGAAAGCTGAAATTCATCAAACGTGAGTGTCAGGTCACGGCATTGCTGGATTTCGGAATGCAAGCAGGCAACGTTCCCGACATGGGCGACACACAGCTCAATAATATCCTGGCAGTTGCCGAGGCGAATAGAATTGCGCTCCGTGATTATACGCCTCGGCTCAACAACAGCACGTCCGTTCTTTTTGCAGCCAAGAAGGGGCTGCGCACATCACCGAATGAACCTGATGGCGATCTTGGGTGGAAGCAATTCGCGAGGGCGCGCCTGGAAATTCACGAGGTGCCAGGAGACCATTACACGATGGTCGCTCTACCTCATGTGAAGGTCCTGGCGAAGAAGCTTAATAGCTATCTCAATCGAAAAGGCTAAGCGATGGCACGGGCAACAAAGTCTTCCTGATCTTGTTCCCATCCTGCGCTTCGCACGCGTCCTGCGCCGCGATATTGACGCCATCTACGCAGCAATTGAGCTGCCATGGAGCAATGGCCAAGCCGAGGGCCAGATCAATCGCCTCAAGACGCTCGAGCGAGGGATGTACGGACGTGCTGGCGCCGAATTGCTCCGGCAAGAATGCTGGCACTTCGCCACACACTTTGAGGCAGAGCCCAATTCAGTGCAGTCCGACAACGGCAAATGATCGCCGAACTTGGCGACAATGACCTGGGCGATCAGCGCCTCGGTCGGCAGGCCGCCGGGCACGATATGCTCGGGCGCGTGGGCCTGCGCGACCGCGCTCGAGCCGCGCCGGCAAGCGTATTTCGGGCGGCGTGTGACCAGAACGCGCAACTGCGCCGGGATCGCGTCGAGCCGCTCGCTGACATCCTCGCCGATCCTGGCCATCTCGCCGCAGCCGCAGGGGCACTGCGTGCTCTTGGGCTCGATGATCCGTTCCACTCGCGGCAGATGGGCAGGCAAATGACCGCGGTTGCGCAGGCGTGAACCGGAGGCGCCGTTCGAACGACCCTGGATGACCCGCTGCGCCTTTTCCTGCGCGGCATCGAGCACGCCCTGCGCGTCTTCGAGCGGCAGATGGTATTGATCGGGATGCAGTTTCTCGGACTTGGCGCCGAACTTCTCGTGATTGAGTTGCCCGACGATCGTCTCCAGGCGACGCGGCGCTTCTTCGGATGCAGCCAAGGCAGCCTGGTGCTTGGCCAGGGTCGCTTGCGTCTGGGCCAGGAGCGCCTTCAAACGCTCGTTCTCTTCCTGGAGAACCGACAGATTCATGCGGTAAATCAACCACATGATCTCCGAGAATGCCATCTGAGACAACGCAGATGAGTCACTGTGCCACACTCATCCGGCCAACTTCGGACGCCGTGCCCGCTCGGGGCGAACCAGTCTCCAGTCCAGCCCTTCGAACAAGGTAGCGAACATCGCCGGCGACATGCGCATCACCCCGTCGCGAACCTGCGGCCAGACGAACTTCGAGCCCCCGAGCCGCTTGTGAACGAGCACAAGGCCGGTGCGATCCCAGACCGAAATCTTGATCCTGTCAGCCCTTTTGGCCCGGAAGACGAAGGCTGCCCCACAGTATGGGTCGAGGTCTAGCATCTCCTGCACAGCCAATGCCAATCCGTCCATGCCGCGCCGGAAGTCAACCGGCCGGGTCGCCACGTAGATTTTCAGATCGGCCCCCGGTGCAATCATCGCGAGGCCCGAACCGCTCGGATCACCTGCGACAGCTGCTCGAGGTCAACCGCCGTTTGGATCACCATGTCGTCGATCACGATTTCCACCTTCGCCGGCGTCGATTTCGATGGCCTCATCCTCCGCTGAGGCGCCGATGAGTCGTCCACCATCAACTGGGCGAACATCGGCGCCATGCTTTCCGGCAGTGCCAGTTGTCCCTGACGAAGGCGACGCCGCCAATCATAGACCTGCCAGCGGGTCGCGCCATGCTTGTGTGCGACCGCCGCCACCTGCACCCCCGGCATCAGGCTCTCAGCTGCAATCCGCGCTCTGTCGGCCTCCGGGCGAACCCGACGCCCCGTCGGACCTTCCAGAACCTCCTGCGTAGCCAGCTGTTGGGGCGTCCAAACGGACGTCCATTTTGCCGTCTGCTCCCATGTAGGCCCTCCGTCTCTCGCGATCGGGGGATTCTTGGCACATTCACCCCATGCGCCGCACGAGGGGAACGGCGTAGCGCTTACTTTGCGACTTGGACTGAGCGCGCCGAGTCGAGCACGCTTTCATCTCGCCGAGCTGTCCGCCTTGTTCGCATCGCGGATACGCCAGGGTTCCTGCTGCAGGCGCTCGTAGCTCTTTCGATGCCTCCGATCGGACAGCCAGGCCAGAGTGGTATTCGGCTGCAAGAAGCCAGGAGAATTGCTGTCGAGCTCGGTGCCGTGCGGGCGATCGAGTTGATCGACCTTGCGATGGGCTAGCCATCCTCAATTGCTGTTGAGCCGGGCTGAAGAGGGCGCGGCTTTCGCCTCAGCATTGGGGCAGGACAAATGAGCTCTCACATCGCGACTAAGTCCAAGGCACTCATGAGCAGCGTCACCCGTGAACGCGGCCGGGTGCAAGAACGAGCGGCCCAGGCCGGAGCCATTTCAGTTCGGTCAGCGCCGCCCGGTCCCCAGCGATGTCTGCTTCCAGTCGGTGGCGAAGCTGGCCTCAACGGCCGACATCCGGGCGCATTGCTGCCAGACGGCGTGTCAGCCGTACGCCGGGGCCGCCGCATTCTCTGGGATGATACCTTCCGCAGCGTCCGCCAGCTCGTCTGTCTATTCCCCTTCTTTCGCTCTTACCTTGATTCCGCGCCGTTCGGCGTACTCGATCAATGCGAGTTCTATTACCGAGGTGATCGAGCGCCGTTCTGTTTCAGCAAGCTGTTGCGCCAACGCCAACACCGGGGGATCAAGGCGGGTGGTGAACGGCTTTTTTGTCATTTTCGCTCTGCGGCTTGATATTTGGTTTCAAAGGGCGCATTGATATGCACGTGCATTGCACTTTCATTGCACGCACGACGGCTGACTGGAGTGCGTCAACACTCCGGCCAGCCTGACCACAACCAAGCTGTTCAGGAGCTCGGATCAATGGCTGATTCCGACAATACCACGACTTTGCCTTTCGTCACCCGAAGGCGAGTTCTTGCGAGAGGAATGGTCACCTCCGCCGCTTTGGTGCTTGAGAAAAGCGCCCTTGCCGGCAACGCCGTTGCAACGAGTGCGCCCCCCGACCCGTCGCTGGTCCTTTGGCGGCAATGGGAGACAGCCCACAAGCTGAGCGAGCGGCTTTGCCGCAGGCAGCAGCGCCTGGAGACGAAGCTTGTCGAGAGCATTGGCTTTCCTTGTGTGACTATCCGCCTGCCCGAGGGTGAGGACGTGGCGGTCCATTCGATCGCGGCGCTTAAGGAGGTGCTCGGCAAAGGGCCGGATATGGCAATTGTTGGCCAGCAGGCCGAAGCTGATTTCGCGGCACAGCAGGCACGCTGGGATGCGGCTGCCAAGGAGATCGGCTACACCGCCGCGCTGCGGGCTGAGCGCGAGGCTGGCGACCGTGCCGAGGATCTTTTGGAAGCGTTCTCGATAACCTCGGCCACGACCCTCGCCGGCGTGGCGGGCAAGCTCGATGCTGTGTTGCGCGAGGGCGAGGCCTGGGAGGAATGCTCCGAGTTCCCGTGGCCGCAAATCCGCTCGGCGCTCAGCGATCTAGTTCGCATCGCTCAGCAGATGATGCCGGAAGAGCTCTTTCACGGCGAGCGGCCCCCCAGGAGGCGGGCTGGCTGCTGTTCCCGCACCTGAAGGACGAAGATGGAGGCGAGCCATGAATATCCATCCAACCCGACTTATCAACTTGCATGAGGTTGTGTGCGTCAAATTCTGCAAAAAGGGGCGGCCATGAAGCTGGTCATGCGGCTTGGCGTAGGGCGAGCTTCTTGTGCTCGCGCAGATCATCCATGTTGATGTAGCGGTTGGCCTCCATCCAGTTTTCGTTGGTCTCGACGGCCAAGCCGGTCTTTCATGCCGGGATGGGACAACAACGACGTGGTCCGCGGCGGCCCACCGCCGCTGTTAGCGCCAAGAGCCGCCGGCCCCTTCCCTGCCCTGTCACCACGAATCTGAATGACATTGTTGCCGATCGCCTCGGCTGCAGTCAGCGCTCGGCCGGTGATGCCAGCCGCGCGCATTACGGCGGCCGTCTGCTGCCACACGGCGGCGATCGCCGCGCCGTTGGCGATGAGCAACGCGCGGTCGATACGACGTTGCCGCTTGGCCTCCACGCGCGCGGCCGTCTTGTCACTGACCTGGTAGCGCGGATCGTTTTGCGCGCGCTTGCAAGCGCCTGCATGTTCCTTCGTGTATCCGAGGCCGCGTGGAAGGTCCTGAGGCACATGGGCGAGGAGATGAAGAGGGCTGCGAGCTTCTTCTCGAGCATGGGGGCTCGAGTCTCTCATTCGCGGTCCGGCAAATCCTCCAAGCTGTGAAACGTCAATCTGTCCTGCCGGCGTCAATTTCATGGCCCCTCACGACGGAAACGGTAGTCGCCTCGTGATGCGCGCATGGCTTTGGCGATAGCCTTGTTGATGCTATCGAGATCGCAGTTGTCGGGATGGAATTTGTGGCCGACCCATCGGCGCATGGCCTTGTGCTCGTCGTGGCCACGATCGCGCCATGCTTCGAGGAACTCGGCATAGCCGCGCGGCCCCCCGACGTCCTCTGGAGGCCCTGAGCGGTCAGCTTCGACGCAGCGGGGATAACTGACACCTTCCTCGCGCGGGCGGCGTTCCAGACGGAGCAGATGGCGCCAGTTGTCGCCGAAGTCGTATTCGTAGAGGATCGTGACGGACCGGTCGTCGGGCTCGTAGGGAAAGACAAAATCGCGCATCCGCAGCTCGGTTGCCTCGAATATGCTATTGGCCGAAAGGCCGTCCTCGTCGAACTCCGGTGCGCCATAAATGATGCCGCCGATGTTGAACTGGTGCAAATGGCTATCGGTCCAACCAAAGGCCGCCTGGAGCACTTCGTGAAGCTCGGCGAGGTTGAGCGCCATCGGCAGCTCAAGGATGCGGGTAATCCTGGGCTCGATCCCGAGAATATGGGTTTCGGCGCGCACGATGTAGCTGTCGGGGGCGAAGGAATCGAGCATCCGAGCAAGGATGCCGCGCGCAATTGGTGCGGGCAATGGGTTTGGCGAGAATTTCGTTTCGGCGAATATGGCAGCGGTGCGCCTGCGGTCGCTCGCTGTCGGCAAGCTGGTGCGACTAATCCATCAGCGGGATGATCGGTCGAGGTGGAACGATTCATCAAAGTCGTTGGACGCCCGCCGCGAAGTCGTCAACGCTGCGCTCATGATCGCTCAGCCCTACCATGTCTACGTTGAACGGACCGACGCCGCGAAAAACATGGCGCGTTACTACGTCTTGGAAATTTCGGGTACGCTTGTCGGCGAAGCCTGTCTGACGCGCAGGCCAGAAGCGGGCTCGTGGATATCGACCGGCGTCCTGTCCCACGCTGCGTACGGACGTCGGCGCGGCAAAAGCCTGCCCTAAGAACGGAACGCTCGACGGCGCTGACGCGACTATTTCTGTTGGGGCGAACAATTACAGTGAGGTTAGCGTGCAAGAAGCTCCGCCTGGATCGGGCGGCAGCCTGAAAGTCTTAAACCGGCGGTCCCAGCCGGCACGGCTCGCCGCGGGTCAGTAACCGCCACTGGGGACCGGATCGGGACGAATGGCCCCGCTTGCCGATGGCAATCCAACAGTCCGACGGCATGATTCGGGAACGTTCGATGCGGTCTCAGCCTCGGGCGGCCGCAACGGCAAGCGCCGCCGCGAAGTTCGCAACGCCGGCGCAACCTTATTGCGATCCCGCACAGCGCCCTGCAAGATTTCGTGGACGCCGATGGTTTTCGGTGGATACCAGGCGAAGTTGTCGCAACAGCCTATCCTCACTCGGGCTTCATTGTCATACCGAAACAAGACCCAGGAAAATGGAGCCATCTTCGATGACGACGGCAAACGAGATCGCGGACAAGATCGCCGGCGAACTTGGGCTGACGAAAGTGCAGGCGAAGATGATTGTCGAGAGCGTGTTCGAACAGATCACGCAAGCCGCCAAGAACGGCGCGGAGACAAACGTGCCGGGGTTCGGCCGCTTCAAGGTGAAAGAGACACCTGAGCGCGAAGGTCGCAACCCCGCCACGGGCGCTACGATCAAGATCGCCGCTGCCAAGAAGCTTACCTTTACCCCGGCCAAGGCCGTGAAGGACGCGCTGAACGGCTGACCGGGGGTCGACTTGACGGCGGAGCCTTCGTCAGCCGGCTCGCTGTCCTCTGCCCCTCCCAGGCGTCGCTTCGAAGCATCGAATGCCGATAAAGGGTGGCACGGTTAAGGAGTCAACGAATTCGTCCGCACCGGACGTAAACGAGAGCGGCCCGCGCAACGTTCGTCACCGATCCCCCCCGAGGAAGCGTAGGGCTCACTCTCATGCGCCAGCTGCTCGCAGATTCAAAACGGCACTGGGATGCATGAACCACAGGCTCCCGGTCCTGACCTGGAGCCCCCTTCGACGCGCGCCACGCTGGTCTGAACTAGCCTTGTTCCCGGCTTGTTCAGACACGATCCGCTGTTCGCTATGCCAGCATTTGCCGCTGTTCTGGTTTTGATCGGGTTTATTGTCAGTATCGGTCAGTATGTCCGGGAACGTTTCGGCCGGTCGGATTCGGTCAGGCTTGCCGTAATCCTAGCAGTCTCATCAGCGCGTTGCCGGCGACCGACGCATACTGTTGGGGGACGGGATTACATGAAAGCGTCGGTCGCCGCCGGGCGAGGGCGCGTCAGCGATGACGCGTAGGCGGGTTAGGCGCGATAGGAACGCCTTCAATCAGAACGCCTGCTCATGGTAAAGAAGCTGTTACCACACAGGGCTGTTGGATCTGGGACTCTGCGCGATCAGCATTCCGACGGCGTCATCGCGTCGCCAGAAACAACCGATTGGCAAAAGTGCGGGCGCGTGGTCAGCGAATGCCTTGGCGCTCTATCGGATGATGGCCACTGGCAACGCGCGACACGCGCATAGTTAAGCGGGCTGAGCGTCGCGATCTTTTACCTTTCGCCGAAAGGGGCCGTGAATTGACAAGCGAGCGGCAGAGTAGCGCCGACATGGCAGACCGCGCGAAGGCGGCAGTATCGCCTGCCCAGGTCGCCAGCCTCGCTATCGACAATGAAAAGACGCGGGTGCAGATATCGCCGGACCGTTTACTTAACGAGCCGATATTTTAGCTGCGCGGCGATGCTGCTGACTGCGTTCTCTAATACTATGATATGAAATGTCGGGCCGTATCGGCCGAACGCCAAGCCGTTCGAATTGACTTTCACGCTTCCCACTCTACCCTCTTATGCAATCCACCAAAAGGATGGCGGAGTAGCTCCGCACACACGGATTTAGCGACAAATACGCTATTCTGCCGTTGATTAACCTGTTTCAGGACGATAGGAAGGTTGATGCTCTAAAAGGAGAAGCTGCTTTGGCTGATGACACGATAAGTCTGATCTGACCACTGACATAGTTTCCGCCTATGTCAGCAAGAATGCGTTGCCGATTTCGTCTCTTCCGGACCTTATTCACAGCGTGAACCAGTCCCTTTCGAAGATCGGACAGCCAGCTGAACCTGAGAGGCCGGCCCAGATTCCCGCAGTCAACCCGAAGCGGTCGGTATTTCCGGACCATATCATCTGTCTTGAGGACGGAAAGAAGTTCAAATCGCTGAAGCGCCATCTTAACGTCGATTACGGGTTATCGCCGGAGGAATACAGATCCAAGTGGAGCCTGCCCGCCGATTATCCCATGGTTGCCCCGAACTATTCGGCCTCGCGTTCGCAACTGGCCAAGGCGAGTGGCCTCGGCCGCAAGGCCGGGACAAAGCCCGCCGCAAAGGCGCCGGCCAAGCGAAAGACGCGAGCTTAGAAGAACCCAAAATGCCACCTCCTCTATCGCAGGACGGCTGGTACTGCGGACCGTGGGAGCGGCGGCAGTCGGGGCGGTTCCTGGCGGACGTGGCGCACCACCTCTTTAGTTCGCTTTCATCTCACGCCATGCCCTACGTTGCTGCTGACGTGAGGCGCTTCCGTTGGTGCGGGTCTATTTAGAGACAAAACCCTGTTCGGCCATACAACCTCGAAACACTTCGTCCGAGGTAATTGCCCGGGTCAAGATGCCCCCATTGCGCTGGCGAAGTTGTTTGCTGATCTTCCCCTGCAGATTGCCTTGGCCTGTTCAAACCAACTTTGGAAAGACGGCGACGTCGCCTTCCACTGGTCCGAGGTGCTATTACATCCGGTGACCATGAGCATTGCCCCCAGAACCCAGCCATAGCGCATGCGATTCTTCCCCTCCGGTCAACTCTGGGCGACAATACCATCGAAATACTCCAAGGAGAACCACTGAGCCCGGTGCGCCAAGCATTGCGCCGGGCGCGGAAACGGAGCATCTTCTTTCACCACGGGGGGCAATTCTCATGATCACTTTCAAAGCTGCGGTCTTCACCGCTTGCGTGGTCTTTGCATCGGCGGCGGTTGCTCAAGAAGCCTATGAGCTGAACGACGGTGAGCAGGCCGCGATCAAACGCGGCGTAAGCCTCCAACTGAAAGACCCCGACAGCGCGAAGTTTGGGCCGATCAAAGCGGTTCCTTATCCCGGTGTCGAGGAAGGGGTTGTTCTGGCTTGCGGCTTTGTCAACGCGAAGAACGGTTTCGGCGGTTACGCCGGCGAGACGCCTTTTGTGGGCGTTCTGGCAACGTATAGGCTGACGGGGCAGGCCGAGTTTGTTCTCAAGGAAATAGGCGGAGCGGAAACCGACAGCGCCGCGGTCATTTCCTATTGCAAGAGCCAAGGCATCCGGTGAAAGGGTAGTTCATGGAGCGGAACGATACCTTCCTCGACTATCTCGCACCGATCGTCGAGGCACTTGTGATCTTCTTGACTTCGGCCAGCGCGATAAGTGTTCTGGTATTGGCCTTGGCTTGGCTGGCAGGAACGGCCTTCGGGACGGCGGCGCAGTTGGTCGTCTATGCCTTTGCTACGTCCACAACGATAGCGGTCATGGTCAGACGAGAATTGCGCAGGCTGAAACGTTAGGATTGCGCCCCAAAATCGCCTTCCGCAGCGCCCGTTGTCGGGGACTGTCAGGATTTCCGTGTGCGGGCGGGCATAATGGGCGAGAAGAGTCCCACTATGTCGCGACGCAAGGAGCCGGTGATTCCGGCTGATTTACTCGATCAACTTCTGGCAGGCAGCGATGCCGCGGCGGCCCTCGATCAGGGTGGTTTGCTGGATTCGCTGAAGAAGGCGCTGGCCGAACGCGCGCTCAATGCCGAGATGGATCATCATCTAGGCGAGTAGAATTTCCCCGCGCATTTCCGGGGACGCCATCACGGCCGACCCAAGTTAGTCGCACGGCGCAGCGCCATTCTGTCGACAACTGCTTCCGAAACTCAGCCCGAACCCTGTGCAATAACACAGGTATCGCGCTGCGGTCGTTCGCAGTAACGCTATCGCCTTGATAGGCAATGACTTTCATTCGCTCTCGTCTGGCAATCATATGACTGCATCAAGGAGGTAGGTTCTGGTCATGAATCCTCATATCGAATCTGAATTTCTGCCCGAGGATCATCCTGATCGCCTGGAAAACAGCGGAATGTCGAAGCTCTTCATCGACCGCTTGCGCTTCTCTGGCTTCACTCGGCTTTCCGAGTTCGACGATATGAGCGATGCGGAGATCTTACGTCTGCCGAATGTCTCCAGACGCGCGCTCAGGGCCATTCGAGAAGCACGGGAGCGGCTCGTGCTTCCCATCAACGACCGCTAACCTTTCAGCTTAAAAGAGGCGCTCACCCTCCGGTGTGGCGCCTTTCTCATGTCAGCCCTTCGAGAGTGAGAGCTCGGCCGGGACGGATTTGAGCCCGTCCGATTGAGAGAGAGCGCTGGCCCGGCTCGCCTGTGTCCCGCTCTCCGAGGTCTCCTTCCTGACCGGATCGGTGTCCTGACCACGCGTTCCGGACGCCCTTGGCGGTCTTCGATCGTGGCATTCGTCCCGTGCTGCCGTGCAGCGGGGCTCGTGCGACGTCAGTCCAGGGCACCGGTCACGTGCCGTCGTCAACCTGACTGTCGTCCTCTTCCCTGTAGAAATGAGCCCGTACGATTGATCTCCGCCGCTCGGCCCGAGCTACAGCGGCGCTCAGGAACGCCCTGATAAGGATTGTGCGAAGCCGGAAGCCCGGATATGAACGCATCCTGATCGCAGTACTCACTGAAACACGGCGAGGCCTGGAGCGTGACGAAGCCCCACCTTAAGGAGGGGCTTCGCGATATGCCCGATCTCAGTCGCCGTTGCGGCGGGACCAAATGAGATTGTACTCGCCGCCGTCCTCGGTCTCGACCAGGCTGGCGTAGATCGGGGCGAGAAAGCTCGGATCGTCCAGCTTGACGGAGAGATATTCGCGGCCGGTTTCGCGGGCGGTTTTCTTCCAGGCCGCGCCGAACTCGACCGAGGGGCCAGCGATGATCCGGTAGTCAGGGCCGCGTTCGCTTTCGCCCTCGGTGGGGACGAACTTGGCCTTGACGTTGAGGGTCAGGGTTTTGACAGAGCCGGTGAAGCCTGAGTTGTTCTCGCCCTTGGTGAAGCTTCCGATAGTCGCCATTGTGCTCTTCCTTCTGTTCCTTGGGCCGCGCCTGTCGCGACCTCGACGGGGGTCGTGGGACCGGAGACGACAATCCGCACCCGCAGGGCTGGAACGCAGTGGAAGGCGGCCGCGCCAGCTTTTTGCTTCGCTGATGCAAAGCCGCAGGCGGCGGAAAAAAGTTGGCGGCGGACGTTGCGGGATGACGGTCGAGGCAAAGCCGATCTTCGGTCAGACCCAATCCATTCGAGGACGCCGTGGGCGTGGCTGGCAGAACTATCGGGAGAAACATGATGGTGATCGGCTCCGTCGCCAAGGGTGAAATGACGGTGATGCTCCAGCCGGTCCTACTCCGCCTGACTTTCATCGGCTAGGCTGGCGCGGCTATCACGGATAGGCACACGGCTCCTAAAACCTTTGTCCTCCTCGCGGGGTCATGATCGGTGTTTGCCGAGGCAGGACCGCGTGACGTTCAGCGATTTGCGGCGTCACGACCGATGATCTGGGTCCGTCCCACACCACGCGGCCGTCGTGCCCAAAGGTGGGCAGCATGCGCACTGGTCCTGCCGCTGGCGCGCGAGCCCAGGGGCTATCCTTGTCCGGGGCTTCAGGCGAGATTGGCCGTGACCACCGCCCCTTGCGTTAGCGATCGACGCCGAATGGCGGAAACAGGCCTCCGGCGTGGTGCCGGCGCAGCCGAGAGCGCTGCCGGAAGGGCAACGCCATGTCGCTCTTGAAGACACAAACCTATCAGGCCAAAATCAAAATCGACGACGTTGGTCACAGTCAAAGTCGGCGAACCGGCGTTGATTCTCGCTGTATGTTCATCGAGCGGAAAACGAGAAAGGAGCGCTTCTCATGCGCGTGAGACCCGAGCTTGATCCCGATGTCGATGATGAAGCTCCGACGGGTTTTGACCTTATCACGCCGTATGACGAGGTGCATTACGTGACCTATCTCCGCCTGCTCGATGGAGAGAAGGACGGGGCGGATTGGACCGAGGTTGCCCGCATTGTCCTGCATCGCGATCCCGCCACCGACGAGAAACGGACCCGGCGATGCTGGGAAAGTCACCTGGCGCGAGCGCACTGGATGACGAAGCACGGCTATCGGCAAATTCTGGAGCAAGCGGTCGGGGAAGCGAAACACCGCGATTCCTGAGTGCGCCCGATTGGCGTCGCTCCATTACGGCTGAACCGGCTCTCGGGCTGGATCGGGTCCGGCGGCTGCCATCAACCGCAACAAAGCCGAGAACCCGACGAATAGGCCGCCCACGATACAGAACAGTTGCCGCCAGATATCAGAGGGCAGGTATTCGCGCGTGATGCCGTAGACGAACGCATATCCTGCGACCACGGCGGGCGCGGTGTAGACGAGCGCCACGGCGATCTGAAGCATGGGCGAGCGCACAATGCCCAGCAACAAGAATGCCAATCCGAAGACCAGCATTCCGACACCAATGCCGATGAGGACGGCGCCGAGGAAACCCGCGCCGGAATGAAAGGCAAGGTGGGCAACCTCAAACCCCAACAGCGCGGGCAGCGCATAGGTCGCGAGCGTGAAGGTCAGCATGCACAGCATGCCGATCAGCACGACGCATGCGATGATCGCGATGATCATGATCTGTCTCCTTGACGTCTTCCGGCCGCCTCTCGCTCGGATCGGGCTCTCTTGAATCGGCTTTCCTATTGTCCGCAAGTCGCGAGGCTCCGTCGACCCGTTCCATCGCGCTATGGTTTGATCCTCCCCGTTGATCGGCATCGAGCTGGAAGATTCGTATCGAGTTCAACACGGCGCTCGCGACGTTCTGTGTTCCAGGATGGCTCCGCGATGGCGCGCACCCTGCGATCGACGGCATCCTTCACGATCGTTGTTCCGATAGCCAGGCTGTCGAGAAATCCAGCCGCGCAGTACGGCGCGGCCGGAAATTTCCTCTGTCGCCGAGAGAAGGCCGGGGCGGCTGCACGCCGCCCCGGCCTGCCTCTTACTCAGCGGCGATTGGGGAGCTTTCCTCCTCCGTTCCGGGCGTGCCGTCCGGCATCGGCCCGGTCTCCGACTGCTCAGCCAGCCATGCGGGCTGCGTCGTGCGCAAGAGGCTGGGAAGCCAGCCGGTTCCGGCCAGAAGCTGCTCGGCGGCTTCAGCCATCGCCTGCTTCTTCATCCCCGCGATCCGATCCGCCGCCTCATCGCCGACGGCCTCGCGCACGGCAGCGAGGATGTGGGCCTTGGTGACGCGACCGAGATAGGTCCGCACCGTGGGCAACCAATGTGCCATCATGTCAAGGACAACCGCCGTCGCCAGCCTGTCCGCCGTCTGCTGCGCGTGAGGCTTGCGCTCCCAAGGCTGCTTCACCGCGTTGACGGTCAGCGAAGCGCAGTGTGCGAGCAAGGCCATCAAGCTAGCGTGGTCGAGGCCGGCGATGAAACCCCACAGGTCCGCCACGTCCCGTGGCATGTCCGCCGCCCATCCTTCATGACGATCCGCCAGCGCCTTTGCCGAGGCTGTATCCTCGATGCCGTCCGCGTGGCTGGCAAGGTGGCTGCTCGTAGGCCGGATTTCGAGGCAGGACGCATCCACGCCACGATAGAAGGTCTGCGCCGCGAGCGCATGGGTGACGGCGATCAGTGCCATGTCCGGCTGCTCGCCCAATACCAAACGAAGGCCTAGCGTCCGGTGCGCGGTCAGGTCGCGGATGAGAACGTCTGACAGTGGCTTGCCTTCTTCCTCCGCTTCCTCGTCCTCGGGGTCGGGCGCGGAAATGTGGTTCCCGCGCTCGTCATTGTCGCCGTCGTCGATGATCTCGCCATCGACATTGACGCGAACGCCTTCAAACTCGGCGCTGCCCCCTTCGGCGTCCTCCGGTTCCGGCTTCTCGTCCTCTGCCCGGATGAAGCCCCGTTCGATCCGGGCCGTCCCGTCATGGTTCAGCACCACGAACACGCCGCCGCGTGCGATCTCGTCCGCATCATAGCCATGGCGTAGGGCGTCGATGCGCTCGATCTCGGCTTCCAACTCCCCGAACCGCTGATCCACATCGTCGGGCAGGTCCTCCGCGCTGTCGTATTGCTTGGTCAGCGCGTCATATTCCACCTGCGCGGCCTCGGCGGCGGCGGTGTCTTGCTCCGAAAGCGCAACCGCATGCGGATAAGCGCGGCGCATGCCGTGCGCGTGCGGGAAGTCGATATGGACGCTCGCCCACTTCCAGCCTTCCGTTTGCCGAACCTCGACCGCGATGCCTTCCAGTCTCTCGATGACAAGCCGGTCCAGCAACGCCGGGTCTTCATAGAAACCACCTTGATCCTCGGTGAACAGATCACGAATGATGGTGCCGCCCGCCTCCGCATAATTTTCC
Organism: Mesorhizobium loti; assembly: GCF_001510895.1. Taxonomy (GTDB): domain Bacteria; phylum Pseudomonadota; class Alphaproteobacteria; order Rhizobiales; family Rhizobiaceae; genus Mesorhizobium; species Mesorhizobium loti_A. The sequence goes on from NZ_LPWA01000120.1 coordinate 22,939, forward strand.
GGCCCGACGAAGATCGCGCGTCGATCCGTCGCCTCTATGTTGGTCTTGGTCAGGTCGCGGCGGATGATCCACGGCTCGCGGTTATACGACAGGCTTTCGTAAACCTGCTCCTGTCGGTCATGGTCCTCGGTGATGGCGAAAGCCATCAACTGGTCCAAGGTCAAATCGCCATCGCGATACACCTGCATCAGCTTCGGGCTGACCGCACCCAAGCGAAGCCGCTGGCGCACGACATGGGCGCTCACGCCGAACCGGGCGGCGATCTCTTCGGCCCCCCAGCCCTTGCGTTCTGAAAGCTCCCGGAATCGCTCGACCTGATCGGGAACCGACATGGCCTCACGCGTGACGTTTTCGTCCAGACTGATTTCCTGCGGGTCGTTCTCGGTATCCAGCACGCAGCGGATGGCTTCCGTCTTCCTGATCTCCTTGCGCTTCACGCGCAGCAATTGCGCCAGCCGCCGGCCCTCGCCGATGGTGACGAAGTAGAAGCCAGTTGCTTCACCTTCCGGGTTCGTCTCCGGCTCAATTACAAGATTTTGCAGCATCCCCTTGGCAGCGATACTGCCTGCCAACGCCTCGATGTGTGCCTCGCTGTGCGGGGTCTTCCGGGCGTTCCGGGGCGACTTCTTGAGCTTGTTCAGCGGCACGAAAATCTCGGTGCCGCTTTGCATTTCGGTTTCGGCTTTCGCATTCGTGGTCATGGTCGTTCTCCTATGGGCTTGGGTTGCAGCGCAGCGCTGCGCTGCAACCCTGCCCGTCGGCGAGACCGGGGTAGCAAGGGCAAGGGCGGCCGGGGCGGAGGGGTATCTCCCGGCCTGCACAAGCGGACGTCCGGAATTACGGACGTGCTGAAAAACGTGTCCGTGCGGAAGGTCGGGGAGACCGCCCCGGACGGCGCCGGCTTGCCGGCGCTTTACCCTTGCCCGCGCGAGGGCAGAGCCCTTAGCGAAACCGCCCGGCGGGTGCGCCAGCATATTCGTTTAGCATCAGGCCCAGCCCGCTGACGCAAATTCATGGCAGCTTCATAAATCCGTTGCGGCAATTTCGTAGAGGACGGAGGCGGCTTTGCTTTGCGGTCGCCCCTGGCAGAAGGATGGAAGAATGTCCAAGATCCCGGGCAAGACTGAAACGATCGAGAACGTCGAATTCTCTACCTTTGACTCGTCCGAGGCTGCCGAGCAAGTTCGCGCCATTGCCGATGAGAGCGTTGAGCAGTCGAAGGAAGTATTTTCCAAATTGAGCTCGGACGCCGAAACGACCCAAAAGGCTTTCGAGTCCACCTTTGAGATGGCCAACACCACCAGCAACGGGATGCTTCTGAAAACGATTGCCGCTCTGCAAGCCAATGCCGAAGCCTACTTCACGCACCTCGAAGCACTGATTGCCGTGAAGTCGCCGTCCGAGTTTTTCGAACTGCAGACCGCTTTCCTGCGCAAACAGATGGAAAGGTCCGCCGAGCAAGCCAAGGCCCTTCAGGCATTGATGTTGAGAGCTAGCGAGGACGTGTCCAAGCCGATCAAGGATGCCTTCGAGAAGGCTTTGAAGGTACGCGAGGCCGCCTGATTGCTCGAGGCGACCGAGACCGGAGGTCAGTGCCTCGTCCACGAAGGCATATGGTGCCGGTCATCTTCCATTTGGTCGGACGGCTTGGTCTGCCCGACCGCATCGCAGTGACGTCGTCCTCACGGCTTTTTCGGCGCTTCGGGGGGATTAGTCGCGGTTCTCCCCGCTGTAGCGGACAAACCGCGTGATTTGTTCATGCAATGAGGCGGTGCGCGGCAGTCGGGGAAGGCACCGCCTGTCGCCGTCTCGAGAATCGCGCTGCGCACCGCTTCGGGGATTTCTTGCCAATGCACCAAGGCTGCGGCAGCAAGATGTCGTAGCGGTATCTGAACGTCCTTCTCGAAGCATCTCAACGGCACGCGGCTTTCTCCAATGCATTGCGGTAACGCGTATAGGACTTTGCCTATCGCGCGACGCCGGTTTCATTCACTGACTTCGAGGTTTCTCAGCCCGTCCGCTATAAGTTGGAGAGTGGCGATCGGGCGCTTGTATTCCTTAATGATATCGGCAGAGAAACGCGCCAGCTGACGGCATCAGCCCAATCGTGCGAGGCTTCCCACTCGATCATGTCGCTGCAAATCTCAATCTGTTGTTGTTCGCGGATTGCCAATCGGTCGGCATTGGTTGGACGCAAGCGCCATGCTCCTGATCAAGCGCCGTCGTCTACACGCGCGGCTATGGCGAACGTCTGTAGGTTTTTGACCTTTCCTCGGTCCTGGTCGGCGCTTCGCCAGAATAGGACCTTAACGAGCCAGGCCGGTCATTGCCGCTCCGCAATGAAGCGGAGAGACAGAAAGACGAAGCCGCCCCACTAATTTCAGTCTTCCTTCAAATCTTCGGCTTCATCTTTGAGCTTGGTCCAGTCGGCACCATGCTTGCGCAACAAATCGCGCGCCTGTTTCGGCGAGACGTCGGCAATTTCCGTCAGGTGCTCCACCTCCAGCTCCTGCCCCTTCACCACGCGGCTCGCCTTCTTCCTTTCCTTGATAGCCATGTCTTGCGTCGTTCTCTCAAGGCCGGCGGTTGTTTGTGACAGTCATATGACGCACCATGCCGCTGGTCGCTCCGACTGCCGTGAAGCGGCGCTGTGCCGAGGCCATCATGCAGGAAACGGAACTGAAGCTCGAGCTTTCGCGGTCGGGTGCGGGAACGCTCCTGAAGAAAAATCCGTTCGGATCCTCGCCAACCATTCTTCAGCAGAGATCCATCTATTTCGACACCCCCGGATGGGATCTGTCCAAGCGCGGCCTGTCGCTTCGCATTCGGCAATCGGGAAATGAACGGACACAGACCGTCAAAGCCGGCGATGACGCCGCGGCCGGATCGTTCGCACGCGAGGAATGGGAGCGACCGGTCTCAGGCGATACACCGATGCTTGACAATCCGCATATGCAAGACCTGCTTGCAGGGGCTGGCCCAAAGCTCGCGCCCTTGTTCGAGGTTCATGTCAAACGGCATCGTTGGAATGTGATGGATGGCGACGCCACGGTCGAAGTCGCCTTGGATCTTGGCAAGGTCGTGGCAGCCGATCGCCAGGCTCAGGTCTGCGAGATCGAGTTTGAAAAGAAGGCGGGCTCGCAGACAGCGCTTTTTGCGCTCGCCCGGAAGGTCGACCTGATCACGCCTGCGCATCTAGGGGTGCTGAGCAAAGCGGAACGGGGCTATCGCCTGCTTGGATCGGCGCCTGGTGCTGTGGAAGCGGCTTCGACCCCGCTCTCGTCCGAGATGAGCGCGGCAACAGCCTTCGCGCGCATCGCCGCGGCCTGTCTCAGACAGTTTCGCCTCAACGAAACGGCGCTGGGCTGGTCCCGCGATGCCGAGGCCCTGCACCAGGCTCGGGTGTCGCTGCGACGGCTGCGCTCCCTATTTTCGATCTGCAAGTCCCTGTTCGACGACCGCCGTTTCGACCGCCTGCGGGAAGAATTCAAATGGCTCACCTCGGAATTTGGCGATGCGCGCAATATCGACGTGATGATCGACCGCGCTTCGAGCGAGGCCCTTTCAAGCCGTCTTCAAGACGCGCGCGACGACGCCTATGCGGCGGTCGAAGCATCGCTCTCCTCGACGCGTGCCCGCTTGTTGATGGCTTTTCAAAAGCGCGGCTAAACGACGACAAGAGTTTGGTCCTTGTGGACGGAACAAAAAGGCGGCCTTTGCAGACCGCCGAGTGTCGAGGATGTGTGCTTCAGAACGAGGACGGGGCGTTTTCGATATCGCTGTGATCGGTCGATGTTCGTTGCTGCTCCTGGATAAGTTCCTGGAGTTCGACGCAGTAGTGCGACCAGATGCTGTCGGCGAGATCGTTGAGGAGCTCGAAGACAGCGAGCGCCTGTTCGGGTGTCCATTCGGGATTGATGAGGAAGTGGATTCCACGACTGAGGCCGGACGGTTGAGGATCTGGTTTCATGCCGCGGGCACCTTTTCGCCGGAGGAGCGGCTGGTGCGTTTATCGCGCTGTGCCTTTGATCGCTCGGCCGCTTCCTTGAAGCGATAGGAATCGCCTTCGATGGAGATCACCTCGGATCGGTGCATGAGGCGGTCGACGAGGCTGACGACACAGGCGGCATTGGGAAAGACCTCCGACCAATCAGCGAAGGGTCTGTTGGTGGTGATGATGGTGGAGCGTTTTTCGTAGCGCCGGCTGATGAGCTCGAACAGCAGGTCCGCATGACGGTTCGAGTAGGACAGATAGCCGACCTCGTCGATCGCAAGAACGTCGGCGGCGGCGTAGTGGTGAAGCCGTCGGCGCAAGGCTGCGTCGCTGTCGAGGGCGGCGAGTTCGCCGAGCATCTCGCTGGCGGTTCGGAAGAGGACGGTGTGACCGCAGATGAGCGCCTGGTGAGCGACATTGCGAGCAAGTGTCGATTTCCCGACGCCGTTGGGGCCGACAAAGACGATGTTGGCGGCATCGTTCATGAACGACAGGGTCATCAGATCCTCGACGGCGGCGCGGTCGATACGGCGAGGCCAGTGCCAGTCATAATCGGACAGTTGCTTGAAGTGGCCGAGCCTGGCGGCACGCATGCGTCGCCGCATCGAACGGTCGGAGCGCTCCTCTTCTTCCCATTGAAGGACGGCGGCCAGCCAGTCCGCGCCAGCGATTTCGTCCCAATGGGTGATCAGCCCATTGAGGCGCAACGCCTTGGCCCGGTTGAGCAGGATGTCGGGATTATTCATCATTTTTGCCTCCAAGGGTCAGTTGGTCGTAGCTGTCGAGGCGATGCGGCCGTACCGTCGTATCCTTGCGCCGCACATGTTCGGGCAGGCTCGTTTCGACCGGCGGCGGAGCACCACGGGCGACCCGGCGGCGTTCCAGTACGTCGCGAACCGACCTGGAATGGGAGGCGCCGGCATGCAAAGCTTCCTCGACGGCGGCCTGCAGTTCCTGCGCGCCGTATAGGTCAAGCAGTTTCAGCATCGCGTTTGTGATCGCACCGATATTGGCGCCACGCTCGGCGGCCCTGATCATCAGGTTCTGGCAGGCCGGCACGGCGCGGGTCAGGCTGTTGAGGCCGCGATGCTGGCGCGCCTCGCGCTTGATCGCGACGAGAGCCTTGAGGTGCTGAGGGTCCTCGATCTGCTGGTCGCGATCATAGCTGCGACGGTGACTGGCGATCATCTTTGCGCCGTCGAAGACGCGGACCAGGCCGAGATCGGCGCGCACGCTGAGCGTGCGCCGGACATGAGCATGCGGTACCGAGTAATCGTTGAGGTCGAAGCGCACATAGGGCGTTTTGCCGACCTTGGCGGCGACCTGCTCCTCGACGGGGTATGGGTTGGCGGGCAGCGGCAGAAGCAGTGGCTGCTCTTGCGCAAACGCCTGGCGGACCGTCATCGTCCGGTCCTCGGGGCATGGTCGGTCGGCTGCCTGGTTGCGGCACCACTGTTCGGCCTGGGCATTCAGATCGTCGAGATCGGTGAACTTGCGGGCGATGAAGAAGGCTTCCCTTATATGCCGTATGGCACGCTCGACGCGGCCTTTTTCGTTGCCCCGGGCAACCGCGACAGGACGTGGCTCGAACCGATAGAAGCCGGCGAAGGCAAGCAGCGTCGGATGGAAGCGGATCGCATCGCCCTGGCGCTCGAGCACCGCACTCTTGAGATTGTCGTAGAGCAGGACCCTGGGCAGCCCGCACCATGTGTTGAACGCGCCGACGTGACCGCGCAGGAAGTTTTCCATGCGCGCGTCGAGGAAGAAGCGCAGGTAGATGTCGCGTGAGTAGGAAAGCACCATCACGAACGCCATCAGCGGCCGGCGGGCGTTGCCGATCTCGATGTGACCGAAGTGAGCCCACTATGCCGAGTTCCGGCATATGCCGGGTATTAGTCAGCAAGACCTTACTCTCCTCGAGAGCAGGTTCGGTTCTCTACGAGGGAACTCGGCATAGTGCCCGCTACAGGTTCTTGAGGAATGTGAGCAACGCATCGTCAGGTCGGTACTTTGCCGGAGCCGAACCGGGTGGTGCCACCTTGGCCAATGTTTGGCGCTTCAACTCCAGATCCGCGTTCAAGTAGATGCGGGTCGTTTCGACCGACTCATGACCGAGCCACATTGCGATTACAGTCGTGTCGACTCCGGCTTGCAGCAGGTTCATAGCGGCGGTATGCCTCAGCAGGTGGGGAAAGACGCGCTTGGAGCGAAGCGACGTGCAGTGCTGCCGAGCAGTTTCTACATGCTTCGCAAGCAAATACTGCACTCCATCATTGCTCAACCGACCGCCTTGGCGGTTGGGGAATACGATTCGGCCATCACCTTGTGCAGGCTCCCGTAGCCATGCACGCAGAACTGCCGCCGTCTGTTTTGTCAGCGGCGTACATCGTTCCTTGCGCCCCTTGCCGACCACGCGCACATGCGCACCCGTACCGAGAGAAATGTCGTCCCGCGTGAGTCCGGTGATTTCGGACAGCCGCAACCCAGACTGTAGGGCGAGCAGAATCCATGCATGGTCACGCCGTCCAGCCCAATGACCTTGATCAGGCGCTGCGAGCAGCGCATCGACTTCCGTACGAACCAGGTAACCGATCTGTTGCTGGGTGCAGCGTTTGCACGGGATCGCCAAGACACGGTGAATCTGTTCGGCATGTTCAGGCAACTCGAAGGCCGCGTACTTGAACAGCGATCGGATCGCCGTCAGGCGTAGATTACGCGAGCGCGGCGTGATGCCACGACGACCCTCCAGATCGTCGAGATAGGCACTGATCAGGGGCGCATCGATATCCTGCCATGCGAGATTCGAGGGCTGTTTGCCGGTCTGGGCTGTTGCAAATGCCAGCAGCATGCGAAATGTGTCGCGATACGAACTCACCGTATGAGCGCTGGCGTGACGTTGCTGCATGAGGCGTTGGGTAAAGAAGCGCGTGAGCATGCCCGCAAAACTGGTTCCCAGCATCATGGTCTCGGCTCCCAGTGCCGTTCGAGGCGCTCGCGAGCAAGCCCCATGAGTTCCGGGCAGGCGGAGAGATACCAGTACGTGTCGCGGGTCTCGGTATGGCCGAGATAGGCTGACAGCACTGGCAGTTGCTGCTCGACATCCTGACCATTCTGGTACCACTGCAGAAGTGTCCTCATCGCGAATCGATGTCTAAGATCGTGCAGGTGCGGGCGACGTCTGTCCCGCTGGTTGGTTACGCCGATCTCCTTGAGCAGGCGCTGGAACGTGTCGATCGATTGATCATAGGTCAGCGGTGTTCCCCGCTCATTGATGAACACGGGATCCGTCGGGCCTGCAGTGCGAAACGCTTGCCTGCGCTGCATGTAGTCTGCAAGGACACGAGCGGTGCTGGAGTGCAAGGGAACGAGACGGGACTTACCGAATTTGGTCGATCGGATCGTGAGGATCGCTTCCTGCAGGTCCACATCCTCGAAGGCCAAGGCGATTGCCTCGCCTATCCGAAGGCCGGAGACGCTCAGCAGACCAAACAGGCAGTGGAATGTCCAACGCCGCAACCCATCGACCGGGGGAAGTGCCAAAGTGGCGCACAGCAGTTGCTCGATGTCGCCATCGTTGAAGAAATGGGGGGATCGTCGGATTCGTGTGGATGGGATGAGATCTGTCGGCGGAACCTGCGTTCGTGGATCGAAGGTACTGCAATAGCGTGCGAATCCGCGTACGAAGCCTAGTCGCCGAGACCACTGAACCGGCTGGACCGACGCCGGCAGCCGTGCCCACGTCAACGCGATCTCGTTGGTGATATGATCGGCTCCGGTGGCTTCCACGTAGGACACAAAAGTTGCCAAGCCGGTGCCATCGGTATCCAGCTTGAACCCTAGAGCACGACGCATCGCGAGATAGTCTTTCAGCATTGAGCTCAAGGTGTTCATCGAGCAACCCCCGGCCATACGAGACTAAGAGGGCGCAGGGCTGCGAAGTCGACCTTTGCATAGATCATCGTCGTCTTCTGGTAGCGATGCCGCAGCACTCTGCCGATCTCGGTCATGTTGGCACCTTGGCGCAACATGTCGCAGGCCAACGCGTGGCGAAATTGATGAGCTCCTCGGCGAGGAGGTTGAACTCCCGCTCGGGCAATGGCAGCCAACACGATCGAGCCGATGGTCGTCTGCGATCCGAGGCCACGAATCGGAGCGTTCGCGCGCAGGAACAGCTGGCGACAGTCGCTATGCGGTCGACCTCGCTTCAGGTAATCTGCGATGGCGCTGCCCACCTCGGCAGGCAAGGGTAACTCCGAGCTCCGAGCACCCTTGGAGCCGACCACCGTGAGGCATCCGCAGTCCCAATTGATGCTGTCAAGGGTAAGTGCCACGATCTCGCCTGATCGCAATCCCAAGCGTGCCAGCAGCAGCAATATCGCGTAGTCTCTGCACCCCCCTTCAGTGTCGCGGCGGCAACTGCCCAAGACGGCTTGCAGGTGATCGGGGGAGATGGCTCGCGGGATCCCGGTCATCGACCAATTAGGTACGGTCGGAACCGCCGCGACAAGGTCCAGCGTGATGTCGCCGCGCAGCCGCAAGTAGCGCAGGAACGAGCGCAACGCGATGGTCGCGGACTTCGCTCGTGTAGGGCTCAATCGAGAAGCCTGGCGCCTAATGAAATCGACTACATCGGCAGCGCACAACTCGGCCAATTCAACAGAACCATTCCCGAATCGTTCTGTCAGGAACAGCTCGGCGAAGGGCAGGTATTGGCGGCACGTCGCGATTGATAATGCCTGATTGTCGCGCAGATGCTTGCCGAATGCGACGACTATGCCCTGAATCGGCGACGCCTCGACGTAAGGCGCAGCCGTCTGATGATTGACAACGCCAACCCGGCGCAGAAACGCCATGAGTCTGTTCAAACAAGGACGATCCCCGCAGCTTATCGATTGCCGAAGCCTCTCCTGTCGCAAGAATCGCTCGACGTGTTCATTCGACAATACGTCGAGCCCAATCGAGTTCGCCGTCAACCATTGGCTGAACTTCGCGATGAGCCGAATTTGCGGTGCCACTGAGCGGAGCTTGAATCCCTGTTCGCTCAAGTCCGCCGCAATGGCGTCGAGGTGGCACGCGAGTGGGCCCTCGGGAGCGCGCAACAGAGACCACAGTTTGCCTTTTGTGTATTCCATCTGGTCCTCCATGAAAGGACGAGAAGCCTGAAGAAAATGCAATGCCGAGTAGAGGGCCTCCGCTGTGGGAATTTGCCTGCCAATTGGCACAATCCCTCGGCATATGCCGGAACTCGGCATAGTGGGCCCTATGCCGAGCTCGGCATAGGGCCCAGTCGACCTGTCCCTGCTCGCCCGGCAGTGTGCGCAGCCGCAGGAACGCCTCGGCCGGCTTGCGTGGACGGTGCAGGGCAACCAGGTGCCGAAAGTGCGTCGGCAGGCCCCGGTAGCCGCGCTCGCGCACCATCGCATAAAGGCGGCTGGCGGTCAGCGAGGGGAACTTTTCCAGCGTCTGCTCAATGAATGGCAGATACGGTTCAATGATTGAGGCTCTCTGCAGCGGCTTGTGCCGGGGCAATCCCGCCTGGGCCAGAACGCGATGCACCGTCGTGTGATGGACATGCAATTGCCTGGCGATGGTGCCGCAGCGCCACTTCTCGGCGTGATACAGGCGCAGGATCTGCGCTTCCAGTTCGGGGCTGATGGTCATGATGCGGGCTCTCTCCGTCTGCATAGTCAGCTTCACGGGCATAACGAGGCCCCCGGCGACGCACGAAGCCGGTGCGAACGAACGGCGACAGTCGACAGTCGCAGCGCCGGCAGCACGGCGTGGGCATGACCGATGTCGTCGCCCGCCCGACGACGTCAGCAAAAGCAGCGACGACATCGTTCGAGGGACTGCCCAGTAGTGAACCCGGCAGGAGATGCAGGTGGAGAATGATGCGTCACTTTATTGTGCCGAGCCCGATATCGTCGGGCCCGGGTCGCATGAGCCAGGCGTCCACGGCGGCTGCGCTGATAACGTCGCCCCGCCTCGCGCACACTCTCGCGGCGGGCAGCACGGGCGCAGTCCTGGCCGCAGTAGCGCTGTCCCCGGTCGCAGCTGCGGCAGATCGTTACCTGCGAACGGCAGCGGCCGCACAGAAAGAAGCGGCCCGTGAGCATCCGCGACGGTCCTTTCGGAGCGCCGCTGGGAGTTCGGGGAAAAGGTCGACGGAATGCGCTGACAATGCGATAATGCAGGTCGCGCACCGTCAGTGGAGCGTGACACCGAGCCCGGACTTGCCAGTTGAGATCGGTGTTACGCCGGATTGTTTCTGCGGCGCTGATTACCCGCAGATCTACCACAAGGCAGGCGCATGGCGGGGTACGTCGAAAGCCGCCTCAAGGCGACTGGAGACGTGCCCCGCGTCTATCGCCTTCTCAACCTCAGATGATCAGCACCGCGCGCCGCAAAGGCGGCCGCCCGCTACAGCGCTAGTTGAAGAGCGCGCGGGCGGCCGCCTTCGCTCTTTCCAGCGCTTCAGCTCTTGTCGTCGTTTATCAGCGGCTTTCGACCGTCGTCGACACCGCTCTTTGATGATCGACGCCGCCGAGTGGATTTCCATCGGGGACTGGCGAACCCAAGCGGACGAAACGTTGTACGAGCAGCCGTCAACGGATTTCGCCGCGGCTGTATTTGATAAACTTTGGAAAAAGGTGACGAAGGGCGGCAACAACCTCATCGATGCCGATGACGAGACCCGCCATAAAGTCCGCATCGCGGCAAAGAAACTTCGCTACGCGGCGGAGTTCTTCGAACCGCTTTTCAAAAGCAAGGCGCAAGCCAAACGCCATCGACGCTTCATCGAGGCGATGAAGGACCTACAGGATCAGCTCGGGAGCCTCAACGATGTTGCTACCGCCCCTGATATGCTGGCGGCGCTTGGGCTTTCGGACGTGGCTGGGGCGAAGGATCTCTCCAGCGCCGAAGACAAGTGCAAGCTTATTGAGGACGCCGCGGAAGCGCACCGCGCCTTTGTCGACACGAGGCGCTTCTGGCGTTGAGCGGCGGGAGCTACTGGATATGACGAAGAGCGTTTGCTGACCTACATTCGCCTGGTCGATGCGGGCGCCGAAGACGCCGACTGCGATGCCGGCCCGCCCGACAAAAAAAGGCCCGCAGCGGGTGCGCTGCGGCCAATCGATTGAAACCGTGTCGGGAAGTCAATCCGATGAAAACGCGCGCGCTGCCGGCACGACGTCCTGCACCATGTCCTCTTTGAGCAGATCGATGGGAATGCGGCCGTCGAGCTCCGGCGAAGGGCGGGTCAGCCAGAACCAGGCGAGCCTCGCATTGACGATCGCCAACAGCACCTCGCTGATCCCCGGAGCCGGCCTGCCGTCGACGAACTGGGCGAGTGGGAAGACATGCTTGCGGCCGCCCTTGCGCAGCGCCACGACCTCGCCCCGCCTTTGCCAGCGATGCAGTGTCGAGCGTGGGATGCGATACTTCTCTTCCAGATAGGTGGATCCCGCGACCTCGCCCGCCCAGTCCTCGATCAACATCGACTGCAGGTCGCCGGTGCGCTCGCGCTGGCATGGCGAGGAAGCTCTTCCGGTTGTTGGCGCTAGGCTTTCATTCGCGCTTTCGGTGTTCGCCGTGTCCCGGCCCGCATCCGCCGTGCTGCCGCTCGCGGCCTTGTCGCGATGCCGTGGAAGAATTCGGAAGCGAGCGCAGTCCATTCGCCCCTGAAAGAGCTGATCGCGAGCCGCTGTGTTTGCGAAAGGAAGGGGAATGCCGCGGCGACGCTGCCGGCGATGGCGCTCGATGAAACCAGGGTCTGTGTGTCAAGAATGACACCGTGTTGAATGAGTGCCTGTTGCACCGCCTCCGTCACCAGACCTGCCAAGGCGTCTCGCGATATCCCATCCGTGGTATTTTGAAATGTGGTCATGTATCTGTCTTGCGGCCACGCGCTCTCGTGCCAGCTGCGGCCGATTGAAAGGCTACAGCAGGAAGACGAAATGGCAGCGGCAACAGACGCCGCGACCTGACAGCTTGCTGTCTTGCATTTAGCACCCCCACTACCTGCGGGCCTCTCGTAATGTCAGTCGCGAGACGCCTCAGCGTGCATGTAGGTGCACTCAGTGACAGGCGCGCGACAGCCTTCTCTGATACGGCGGCAGTTAAATTTAGAGCGTTTCGGCTCGCCGGACCTTAGGGTCTCGGGTGGGCATAACTCCGCATGCTTTTCTGGGTGGTGGTAGGAAGATGCGCGGGCGTGGATGATCAAGGCGTTGCGTCAGGATTAGGCTCGGCAGGTGCGTCGCGCATTGCCCGAACTGGAGCGCGACCTCATCGCGACCACACCTGAGGGACGCCATCGGCGCTATGAAGGCGAAGTTCCGCCCCGGAGCGCCTCGAGGAATGCATCGCCGGAATTACCGGAGAAATGTGCGTGTGAGCGGAAGCTTCTTCGCTCTCAAATCAGCACGAGGCCTGCTTTCACTCGTCCGCCGTGACGGGCCTCCGCGCCACGGCAGCCGGTCTCCGGTGAAACAGGCCCCGTCGAGCCCGCAAGCGGAAAGCCGCTAACTGGGCAAGGGACGGCAATTGCTGTTTTCGACGCTTCGTCATTGTCCGGGAGGTTGCCGCCCGCGGCCCGTGTTGAGCGCAGAAACGTCGACTTAACGCGATTTTCATGGGCCGGTCTGTGCTTTCTCCCATCGACGCTTCACCAACGACCTCCGGGCGTCGGCGCACGGCTCTGACTGAGCCAATGTGGATTGTTACTCCTTCACCGAAATGGACTTTCATCCTTCTATTCCGGTTTTTCCGCGCCCGGATGCTGGACCGACAGCCCCCGGCGAAGGGCGTCGATTCGAGCCTGTTTAGTGCGTTCTCCGGCCTTCTTTTGTCGACGACTGGTTCTATGTACCGACCAATCGAGCGAAGGTAGGCGACGATCTCCGGTAGCAGGTGATCACGATCGCCAAACTCTTCCACGATTGCTTTTACCTTGCGCCAGGGTGCCTTCCCGTCAACGTCGCCTAGCGAATAGCCTAAGTGACCTATCGCGCAGATCTCGCAGCCAGCCTCGATCGCCTTGTCGACGAAGGCGGGAATCTCGCTCGCTTTCATTAGCCGCACGTTGCTGGTCATCGTAGATTATCCGTTGGGGTAGGGGCGGCATGAAAATAGCCGACGCTCATCGTGTGTGGAAGGATTGCTGCTAGTTTCTGGCTTCCCAGAGCCGAGGCCAATAATGAGAATGCGCTGACAGCGCGGTCCAGCGGGCCGATGTCACGCGTTCGGTTGGACGATCTGGTCCGCACTATGCTCATGAGCGAGTTTTTCAAGTGAAAACGTTGCAACAATACCTTCAAGTAAATTTACAGATTCTTTGCGACCACAGACCGCTGCGTACAGTACCTTCACCGGAGGTCTGAGTCAGAGAGTCGGCTTAAAAGAGCCAACGCCGAATCAGCTCGAATCGCGGACGGCACGCAACGGAGGGCCCATAGCAATGACAAGAGAGCGCTCATCCTGCTAAAGGGCACAAGAGTGTGGCCCTCTGTTTCCAAGCGGCCCACGCGTCCAGGAGCCTCATGAAAGGCGTCGGTTATAAGTGGTAAGGCGGGTTCGACGCGGGACGTCAGCAACGGCTTTATTAGGCATTTGCAATCTGTACTGTATGATATCCCGCCATGCGCAATCCGGAGCCCACATTTGACGGTCCTAGATGATCGTCAATTTTCTTTGACCACGCGATCGCTAACGTTTCTAAATCGCTGCCGTCGCAAAGAAATGTCAAATATTCGGCTTGATCAGAGAAAATCCGGATGCCATAGGTTGGTTTCATATCGTTGCTCTGACGGATATGAGGATGTTATTATTGAAGGAGCACGTCGATGGCCGAGGAACCAAGCAATAATATGATTGAACTTACTGCGGATATCGTTGCCGCGTATGTCCAGAAAAACGCGATACCAGTCTCTGGATTGGCTGATTTGATCGCTAGCGTGAATTCGGCGTTATCCAATATTGGCCCGCTATCTGTCGCCGCGGAGCCCACCTTTAAACCGGCGGTTAATCCCAAAAAGTCGGTGTTCCCAGACTACATCATCAGCCTTGAAGATGGGAAGAAATACAAGTCACTTAAACGCCATCTTGCGACCAGTCACGGGCTGACGCCTGATGAATACCGGGCGAGATGGGGTTTGCCGAAGGACTATCCCATGGTTGCGCCGAGTTATTCGGCGACCCGATCGGCTCTGGCAAAGTCGCTAGGTCTGGGAAGGAAGCCATCTCCGTCGAAGAAACCTGCGGCGAAACACAAGGCGAAGGCCTGATGTAAGGCGTGGCCGTCAAGGCCAGGGAGCTTGTTTGGCATGCCAAGAATTCACCATGATAATGTCGGCGCCGATGCATCGGATTGTGCTGACTTTACGTTTTGGGATGTGGCGCAGCCGGAAGAGGCGGTCAAGGCCGCACTCGACCTGTATGGGTCGAATGCGGCTATTGCTGCAGCTCATTGCGCTCTGACGGCCCGCTTCGACGGTCGCGATCGCGACTACCGCTTTTGGTCTGAAGTTTTCTCGAAGTTGAACGACGGAAAATCTCCGGGCACTCAGCTCGGAAGTTATATTAGTTGGCGGCAGTAAGAAAGCTGGGGAACGGCTCTCGCCTTCGACACTCAACGCCATCCCGAGGGATGCGTTGAGCATCGCGGCGAACGTTACGCCCTGATGCGGCCGAGGCGGCGAGCCTCGTTGGCATAGGTCGACAGCGGCTTGTCCGGCCTGAAGTACAGGTCCCGCTCGACCGGCAGACCGAGCGGCCCGCGCAGCGAGGAGAGCTCCGATAGGCTGACGTTGCCGATCTCCGGACACCCAAGCCCGAGATCGCAGAGTCCAACGGCGATATCCGGGTCTTCCGGATTGATTTCGGTCAGGAGCCAGGTCGCGCCGGCATCCGGCGTGAACAGCTTAACGACCGGGATAAAGTCGATTTCGCCGCCGGTGCCGCGGAGGGGTTGCTGCTGGCGACCATTCGCCAGCAGCTGTTCCCGCAGACTTTGTGTCAAGATCTGCATGGCCGCCTCCTATTCATCGGCCTTGGGCGTGCGGAGGACGACCCGCCCATCGATGGGGAGCGCCTCAAGTAGGAGCGTTCCGCCCTCGCCGTCGTCGTGAGCGAAGAAGGAGCCGATGCGGATCCAGAAGCCCTTTTGGCCTTCCTTGCCGTCGCGCACGGTGTAGGCGTGGTAGAGCGGCGATTTCGCCTCGGACTTGGTGTTGCGGTTGTTGGTAATGATCTTTTCCTTTGGTTGCTGGTTTCTGTCCCGGGGGACAGTTCCAAAGGAGACGGCGCGCAGAGCCGGCTTGTCCCCAACACGGGAGCGCAGCGAATGGAGCGGGCAGGATCGGGACAAGACGCTGCGCCGGCCAGAAAGGAACGTCATCCGCTCCGGGCGGACCTGCAACGGAAAAGGCGACTGCCAACCGCATGACACCGAGTGTGATGGCCAAGCGCGCCCTCACAATCAAACCTGCGGTGAAAGGGGATTGTCGGTTTGACGGACCCAAATTCGATTGACTCGAAATGCGCAGTAAGGCGTATAATTCCTTAGTCGCCCGTACCGAATAGAGGCATTGTGGAGGCTTGGGGGTTCGAGTTTCCGCCAATGTCTGACGGCTGAGAATGTCGAGCGCCAAGGTGTCTGCATTCGACTGCGAAATTCTCCGAAGCGCCATCCGCCGTGCGATCATCGAAGGGAAAATCCCGGAAAGCCAGTCCCGGGAATACGCCGCCCAAATGATCCGAGATTTCACCGGCGACGACCAGGTTGACCCAGATCTGCTGGATTGGATTGTGCGGAAGCAGCCCGACTCCTAAAAAAGATGGTGCTGGCGGCGGTCGCGGTCCTCGAAGATAATGGCGGTAATGAACGTACCAACTGCCTTATCGAACGCCAATTGTAGCGACGATCGGATGATTCCGTCGGGAGTGTCGCCGTGAGCGGCGATCTGGGATGTAGCTGGACCATCCAGCCATCCCGATGCCAGGGATCTTCTCTCTAAGACGACGGCTCCGGTTGCGTTCCAGCGGAGCGATACTTGTCAGAAGTTTGCAGCATATTTCTGACATGAGCGCTTGGAATGTCGGTCAGAACAGCGTATACATTTTTCTGACAGAGATTGGAGTCGGCTTGGATCTCAAGTCTGAAATTCGCAGTCGCATGGCGGCTCAGGCACCCTTTGGCGTATGGACGCCGACCGACTTTTTGGACCTCGGCTCACGCGACGCCGTTGACCAGTCCCTTTCGCGTATGACCGCAGCGGGTGACATCCGCCGCATCACCCGCGGTCTCTATGATCTGCCGCGCTTTAATTCGCTGACCGGGAAATCGACAAACCCCGATCCCCGCCAAGTCATCGACGCGCTCGCCAGGCGCGACCAGGCACGCATGCTGGTCGATGGGCTGACGGCTGCCAACGATCTCGGCCTCTCCGATGCGGTCCCCGCCAAGATCGCCGTGCATACCGATGCTCGCCTGCGCCGAATACAACTGGGCGCCCAGACAATCACCTTCAAACCGACCGCGCCTAGCCGGCTATATTGGGCAGGTCGCCCGGGAATGCGCGTCGTTCAAGCGCTCCACTGGCTGCGCGATATGCTCGGCAGCGACCACGAGCGGATCGAGCGCCGCCTTGCCTCTATCTTGGCCGATCCTGAACATGGTTCGGCTATTGTCGCCGATTTGCGCGAGGGCCTTACCAGCCTCCCAGACTGGATGCAGAACTTTCTACGGCCGTTGCTGAATGAGTCTGGCCGCACCGCTTCTGAGGACGGGGAAGTTAAGCACCAAACGAGGATGGATCCATGAATCCGGCCTTCCTGATCTTCCTGTCGGCCGCGGCCGAGGACAGGCGCGATGCCTTCCTTGGCGCGGCGCGGCGATTGGGCACCGCCGAACAGAACGTCGAGAAGGATTTCTGGGTCTGTTGGACCCTCGACGCGTTGTTCAACAATGCCGTAGCCGACAGACCCAGGCTTCTGTTCAAGGGCGGGACATCGCTCTCGAAAGCGTTTGGACTGATGTCCCGATTTTCCGAAGATATAGACATCACCATTTTTCGCGACGATCTGGGCCAAGGCGCCAGTGTTGAAGAGCTCGAGGCGCTTAGTGGGAAGAAGCGGCGGAGGCGGCTGGATGCAATCAAGGCTGCAAGTCAGGCCTACGTGAACGAGTCGATGCGGGAGCAAATGGCCGCTCAACTCCGTGAAGCGCTGCAGACCGCCGGCCTGCCGCCCACCGCCGCACGCATAGAATTGGATCGGGATGATCCAGATCAACAGACCCTGCTCATCTGGTACCCACAAATTACATCGACCACCGATGGCTACGTCCGGCCGGCGGTGAAGATAGAATCAGGCGCCAAATCTGCGCTCGATCCGAACCGCCCGGCTGTCATACGTCCCTATGTCGCTGATGACGTCCCCGGCATGGATCTTAGTGTAGCCAACGTCAAAACCGTCGTCGCCGAGCGCACGTTCTGGGACAAGGCGGTGATCTTGCATGGCCTGCGACAATGGTTCGATAAACGAGGTATGCTGCGCGGCGGCGGCCAACGAGTGTCCCGTCATTACTATGACGTTTATCGACTTCTGCAGTCGGACGCCGGACACAATGCGGCAGAGGACCTTAACCTGGCTCGGGACTGCGTGCGGCATGCCCGCATGTTTTTCAACAGCCCAGACCTCAACCTGGCGACGGCGGTGCCTGGCTCTTTCACGCTGTCGCCGAGCCGCGAGATGGCCGCCGAACTGGCGCGCGACTACACGGCTATGAAAGGCATGATCTTCGGCGATGCCCCTGCTTTCGAAAATATCCTTGAACGGGTGGCAAAGTTTGAAGCTGATGCGAACGCGAGGGGATTTCGATGAGGTTGCACTGCCCTGATAAGCGCGATCACGAAAATTTTTGCGGTGCGCTCGGCTTCGTCTTATCGCGCACGGCTACGTCCATCTTCGCTGCCTTCCGCTCCGTCACCATACAAGCCATTGATTTCAAACACATTTCTCTCTTGCTAACGCGCCGTCACTTGGCATCATTGTCGCGAGGCGGAGTATTCCGCGTGAAGACAGGGACGCGATCATGGCGCGACCGAGACGTACAACAGCCGAGAAGCTTCGTGTGGTCGCCGACGCGGCTCCGGCCCGCGAACCGGCTGTGCCTGCGTCGTCGAAGCCCGATCCACGCCTCGTCAATCTGGTCCGGCTGCTGGCGCGACAGGCCGCAAGGGACTTCGTTCAAGCCGAAACGGATAGCCGGACGCGAGACCGCCTCCCGGAGTAAGGTGGTCGCCTCATGAAGGTCGCGGTCTACGCCCGCTACTCATCGGACAATCAGCGAGACGCCTCGATCGAAGATCAGTTGCGGCTCTGCCGTCTCCATGCCGAGAAGCAAGGCTGGACAGTCATTGACAGTTATACTGATCGCGCGATCTCCGGCGCGTCGCTGCTGCGTCCTGGCCTGCAGGAGCTGATCAGCGATGCGATGCGCAGCAAGTTCGTCGTCGTGCTCGCAGAGGCGATGGATCGCCTGAGCCGCGATCAGGAAGATATCGCCGGGCTATTCAAGCGCCTGACCTTCAGTGGCGTGCGTATCGTCACGCTGTCCGAAGGCGACGTGACGCATCTGCATGTCGGTCTCAAGGGCACGATGAACGCCCTCTTCCTGAAAGACCTGGCCGACAAGACTCGCCGCGGGCTGCGCGGCCGCGTCGAGGACGGCAAATCCGGTGGCGGGCTGTGCTTCGGCTATGACGTGGTGAAGCGAATTGCCGCAAATGGCGAACCGATCCGCGGCGGTCGAACGATCAACGAGGCCGAGGCTGGCATCGTCCGCCGCATCTTCGCCGATTATCTCGCGGGCAAATCCTCACGCGCCATCGCCTTTGCGCTGAACCAGGAAGGCGTGTCCGGGCCGCAAGGTGCCGAATGGGGGCCATCAACGATCCATGGCAACCCGAAGCGCGGCGTCGGCATCCTCAACAACGAACTTTATGTCGGCCGCCTCGTCTGGAACCGGCTGCGCTATCTGAAAGACCCGGATACGGGAAAGCGCGTGTCGCGTCTCAATTCTGAGTCGGAGTGGGTGATTCAGGAAGTGCCGGAGATGCGGATCGTCGATCAGGACGTCTGGGACAAGGTGAAGGCACGTCAGCAGACGCTCGCCTATGAGACGTCTGAGCCCGGCAAGAACCCGCTGAACGAACGGCGCCGTCCGAAGCACCTGTTCGCCGGCCTTGTGAAGTGCGGTTGCTGTGGCGGCGGCTACACAATGATCTCAAAGGATCTGCTGGGCTGCGCAACATCACGGAATAAGGGCACCTGCGACAACCGGCTGAATATCCGGCGGGACGCACTGGAAGCCTCGGTGCTCAGCGGCTTACGGACCCATCTGATGGAGCCTGGGCTCTTCAAGGAATTCTGTAGCGAGTTTACTCGTGAGGTGAACCGGCTACGGATGGAGCGTGGCGCCGGTCTGACTGCGATGCGGGACGAGCTTCCGCAAATAGATCGTGAACTCGACAAGCTGATGAAGCTCATCTTGGCGTCCGACGACATCGATGCGTCGAAGCGCGTAATGAAGCAGATGAAGGAACTCGAAACCCGCAAGGAGGATCTCGAAAAGGCGCTGGCCGAGGCCGCGGAGCCGCCGCCGCTTCTACATCCGAACATGGCGGAGATCTACCGTCAGCGAATCGCGACGCTCTATGAGGGCCTGCAGAGCAAGGACGGCAAAGCAGAGGCCGAAGCGGCGCAGGTCTTCCGAACTCTGGTCGATCAGGTGACGCTCGTGCCCACCGAAGGCGCGCTGGCGATTGTGCTGCGGGGCGACCTGGCTGCGATGCTTCGGTTCGCGGCTAACAAGAAAAACCCCGGCGCCTTTCGGAGGCCGGGGTTTGGGTGCCTTGCTTTCGCAAGAATCGTTGGTTGCGGGGACAGGATTTGAACCTGTGACCTTCAGGTTATGAGCCTGACGAGCTACCGGGCTGCTCCACCCCGCGTCAACCTAAGAGGTAAGCTTTAGCTTACCGAATTCAAGAGACCGCCAAATGAAAGGGCCGCTTGCGCGGCCCAGGATCCCGTTTGGCGGGCCTATCGTAAGGAGAAGATTTATCTTCGTTCGGATCCTTTTGATCCGGATGTGAGATGAACGTGCGCTTGGCAGACCTGGCAGCGACCTACTCTCCCGCGTCTTGAGACGAAGTACCATCAGCGCTGGAGCGTTTCACGGCCGAGTTCGGAATGGGATCGGGTGCAGCCGCTCCGCCATAACCACCAGGTCGGCAAAACGCACGTTCAAATCAATCGAGAAGCTGTTTTCTGTGCCATTCATCGTTTCTGCCGACAATCCTACGGATTGCGTCCCGATGAGCATTAGGAATGAGAACGATCAAGCCGATCGAACTATTAGTACCGGTAAGCTTCAAGCGTTGCCGCTCTTCCACACCCGGCCTATCAACGTGGTCGTCTTCCACGGTTCTCAGGGAATACTCGTTTCAAGGTGGGTTTCCCGCTTAGATGCCTTCAGCGGTTATCCCGTCCGGATATAGCTACCCTGCAATGCGGCTGGCGCCACAACAGGTCCACCAGAGATCCGTCCATCCCGGTCCTCTCGTACTAGGGACAGATCCTTTCAATATTCCTACACCCACGGCAGATAGGGACCGAACTGTCTCACGACGTTCTGAACCCAACTCACGTACCGCTTTAAATGGCGAACAGCCATACCCTTGGGACCTGCTCCAGCCCCAGGATGCGATGAGTCGACATCGAGGTGCCAAACAACCCCGTCGATATGGACTCTTGGGGGTCATCAGCCTGTTATCCCCGGCGTACCTTTTATCCGTTGAGCGATGGCCCTTCCACGCGGGACCACCGGATCACTATGACCGACTTTCGTCTCTGCTCGACTTGTCAGTCTCGCAGTCAGGCAGGCTTATGCCATTGCACTCAGCGAACGATTTCCGACCGTTCTGAGCCCACCATCGCGCGCCTCCGTTACTCTTTAGGAGGCGACCGCCCCAGTCAAACTACCCACCATACATTGTCCCGGACCCGGATAACGGGCCGCGGTTAGACATCCATAGTAATAAGGGTGGTATTTCAAGGGTGGCTCCACCTGAGCTGGCGCCCAGGCTTCAAAGCCTACCACCTATCCTACACATGCCACTACGAATGCCAATGTAAAGCTATAGTAAAGGTGCACGGGGTCTTTCCGTCTAACCGCAGGAACCCCGCATCTTCACGGGGAATTCAATTTCACTGAGTCTATGCTGGAGACAGCGGGGAAGTCGTTACGCCATTCGTGCAGGTCGGAACTTACCCGACAAGGAATTTCGCTACCTTAGGACCGTTATAGTTACGGCCGCCGTTTACTGGGGCTTCGATTCAGAGCTTGCACCCCTCCTCTTAACCTTCCAGCACCGGGCAGGCGTCAGACCCTATACGTCGCCTTGCGGCTTCGCAGAGCCCTGTGTTTTTGATAAACAGTCGCTACCCCCTGGTCTGTGCCACCCTCCTCTGCTTGCGCAGAAAAGGGTCACGCTTCTTCCGAAGTTACGCGTGCAATTTGCCGAGTTCCTTCAGCATAGTTCTCTCAAGCGCCTTGGTATACTCTACCTGACCACCAGTGTCGGTTTCGGGTACGGTCTATAAGGAGGAGCTATTTCCTGGAACCACTCCGCTGCCCTTTCAATCCGATAAGATTGGACAACTTGTGTGATCCGTCACTACCTCCAGGCTCACGAATATTAACGTGATTCCCATCGACTACGCGTTTCCGCCTCGTCTTAGGGGCCGGCTAACCCTGCTCAGATTAACTTTAAGCAGGAACCCTTGGTCTTTCGGCGGGGGAGTCTCTCACTCCCCTTACGTTACTCATGTCAGCATTCGCACTTCTGATACCTCCACCGCCCCTCACGGGTACGGCTTCATCGGCTTACAGAACGCTCCGCTACCGCTCGTGATTGCTCACGAACCCTAAGCTTCGGTGTATGGCTTTAGCCCCGTTACATTTTCGGCGCAAAGACCCTTATTTAGACCAGTGAGCTGTTACG
>NZ_LPWA01000120.1:50000-279113 GCF_001510895.1 Mesorhizobium loti
ACATCGCCGAGGCCTTCGCCGATTCGGGCTACACGGGCGATGACGCCACCGGCATGTCGGAGGCGATCGGCAAATTGCTCAACGCGACGGCGCTGAAGGCCGGAACGGTGCTGCGCGTCGGCCTCGAGGTGCGCGGCGATATCGCCAAGGTGGTTCGCACCAGCGTTTACGACCGCACCACCCACATCGTCACCATCGCGCTCGACGATCGCGGGCAGTTCGTGCCGGCGCAGGAGCCGGAGCCCAATCCCGAATTGCTGACGGCATTCGATGATTCGCCGCCGGTGGTGGTGCGCGGCAACCTGCCCAATGTCTATGACGGCATCTATCGTGCCGCCTATTCCTACGGCATGTCGAAATCGATGACCCAGAAGCTGATCAAGCTTCTTGCCTCGGACGTCGATTTCCAGTCGCGGCTTTCGCCTTCCGATCGTCTGGAGGTGCTGTTCTCGCAGCCTGACGGCGACGACCAGACTTCCGACAATTCCGAGCTTCTCTATGTTTCGGCCAACTTCGGCGGACAGACGCGGAATTTCTACCGCTTCCAGATGCAGGACGGCAGCACCGACTATTTCGACGAGAACGGCTCGAGCGCCAAGCAGTTCCTGCTGCGCAACCCAGTACCGAACGGCCGGTTTACTTCTGGCTTCGGCATCAGGCGGCATCCCATCCTCGGCTACGTCAAGATGCACGCAGGCACTGACTGGGCGGCTCCAATCGGCACGCCCATCATCGCCGCCGGCAACGGCGTCGTCGAGAAGGCCGACTGGGCCGGCGGCTTCGGCAAGCAGACCATCATCCGCCATGCCAACGGCTATGAGACCTCGTACAATCACCAAAGCGCTTTCGCCAAGGGCATCGAGCCCGGCGTCCATGTCCGCCAGGGGCAGGTCATCGGCTATCTCGGCTCAACCGGCCTCTCCACCGGCCCGCACCTCCACTACGAGCTGATCGTCAACGGCACCAAGGTCGATTCGATGCGCGTGCGCCTGCCGGTCGGCAAGGTGCTGAAGGGCGACGATCTCGTCGCCTTCAAGAAAGAGCGCGAGCGCATCGACGACCTGCTCAAGCAGGAAGACGGAAATTCGCTGAAGGTCGCCAGCGCCAAGACCGATTCGCAGGTTCCGAATTAATCAGGCGAATCGTCGGATTGCTGCGGCCACGGCAGCGCCTGTCCAGGCACGGTGAACCAAGCGACGATCGACGACAGCAGGCAAAGCAGCGTCGTGATGGCGGCAACCGCGGCAAAAGCCGAATCGCTTGCCGCAATCCTCAATTGATCGAGATTGGCTGCGAGCCCGGAGGTGGGCGGCTCGCCGAAACCGGGCATGCCGGCAAGACTGCCGGTCAATCCCGCATAGACGAAAGCGGCGAGCGAACCCATCGCCGCCACCGCGATCAGCCCGCCGATGCGCGAGACGGCGTTGTTGATGCCCGACGCCGCGCCCGTGTCCTTGTCCTCGACGGAAGTCATGATCGCCGTCGACAGCGGCGACACCACGAGCGCCATGCCGAGACCCATCAAGGCCATCAGCGGAAAGGTTCCGGTCCAGAAATTATGGATGCCGGCATGGGCGAGCAGGGCCATGCCGGCAAAGGCGATGGCGACGACAAAGCTGCCGGCGGCGATCGGCAGGCGCGGGCCGATTCGGTCGGACCACTGGCCGACCGGGCCAGAGAGCAGCGCGATCAATGCCGACAGTGGCAGGAAGATGAAGCCGACCTCGGCCGAGCTCAGACCCCAGCCCGCGATCAGAACCATCGGCAGGTAGAACAGGTTCGCCGACAGCGCGAAATAGAGGAAGAACGTCGCGAGATTGGCGCCGGCGAAAGCGCCGATGCGAAACAGGCCGAGATCGATCATCGGTTCGCGCTGCCAGCGCTCGTAAAGGATGAAGACGAAAAGCAGCACCGCGCCGGCGACGATCGCCGGCCCGGCCATCATGCCGCCGCCCTCGGCGTTCATCGCCGTCAATCCATAAGCGAGCGCCCCGAAGGCGAGCGTGGCGAGCCCGGCGCCGCCGAGATCGAGGCTGCGCTTCTCGGTCGGCTGGTCTGCCGGGATCTTGGCGAGCAGCAGATAGATCGAAACCAGTCCGAGCGGCAGGTTGACGGCAAAGATCGCGCGCCAGACGCCGTTGCCGAAAGTCGACAGCACGAAACCGCCCAGAACCGGCCCGAGCGCCGTCGTCAGCGCCGAGGCGGCGGCCCAGATGCCGATCGCGCGACCGCGCTCCTTTTTCGGATAGGCCTTGGCGATGATGGCGAGGCTGCCCGGCACCATGATGGCGGCGCCGATGCCCTGGATGGCGCGGAAGCCGATCAGCACCGCCGGATTGGGCGCCAGCGCGCAGGCAAGCGACGCGGCGATGAAGAGCGCGATGCCGGTCACGAAGGCGCGCCGCAGCCCGAATCGGTCGCCGGCCGCGCCTCCTGCCAGAATGAGCGCCGAAAGCGTCAGCGCGTAGGCGTTGGATATCCACTGCGCTGCCGCCAGGCTGGCGCCGAGATCGACGCGCAGCGCCGGCATGGCGATCGCCAGGACCGAACCGTCGATGAAGCCGAGCGCCGAGGCCAGGATCGCCGCGACCAGCACGAACTTGCGCCGCGTCTGTGGGCAGAACGTGCCGTTCGCGCGCTGCGCGGTCGAGAGCGAATCGGCGGTGGTCTCGTTCGAGGACGACATGAAAACCTGCTTAGCTCTCCGGCGCATTCGCAACAACGAGCCAGAAGATTGCTGTTTCTGAAACCAGATTGAACTGGCCGCATGGCCAGCGGAGCGGCATTCATGATGCAAACGATGCGTCGCATGCTAGGTTCCGGCTCGTTAGGACTTGCGCCAGGGGAAAGCCATGAAGCGCCCGCTCGAACCGTCAGCCGAAGGACGCGGACGTATCGTCGGCATAACCGACGGCGTCTTTGCCATCGCGCTGACCTTGATCGTGCTGGAGATCAGGGTGCCGACGCATGAGGCGGTGCATTCGGAGAGCGAGTTGGTTGCAGCGATCCTGGCGCTCGCGCCGCGTTTCCTGACCTATGCGCTGAGCTTCCTGACGCTGACGATCTTCTGGTTCGGCCAGCAGGCGCAACATGGCCTGATCGCGAAATCGGACCGGCGGCTCGCGACGCTCAATCTCTGCTTTCTCGCCTTCATCGCGCTGTTGCCGTTCTCCACCGACCTGCTGGCCGACTTCCTCGAATTCAGAGTCGCGGTGTTCGTCTACTGGCTGAACCTTCTGATGCTCGGCGCCACGCTGTACGCCAGCTGGTGGTATGCCGACAGGAACGGCATGCTGGCAGCGGACGTCGATGCGGAAACGAAACGTGTCGTCTATCAGCGC
Organism: Mesorhizobium loti; assembly: GCF_001510895.1. GTDB lineage: Bacteria > Pseudomonadota > Alphaproteobacteria > Rhizobiales > Rhizobiaceae > Mesorhizobium > Mesorhizobium loti_A. Next base: position 53,342 of record NZ_LPWA01000120.1, read on the forward strand.
ATCGTCAAGGCGCAGATCCTGTGGGCGATCGGCGCAGCGCTCAGCCTCGTCGCCCCACTGGCGAGCATTGCCTTCATCCTGCTCGTGCAGCTGATCTATGCCGCCGCGCCGCGCGGCTCATTGCTGCGCAAAATCATCGGCTGACGATCCGCCGACGAACTCCACGGTGATGCCCGGCGACACGATCTTGGCGAGCTCGCGCGCGTCCCAGTTGGTCAAGCGCACGCAGCCATGGCTCTCGGTCTTGCCGATCTTGGAAGGATCGGGCGTTCCGTGGATGCCGTAAGTCGCTTGTCGAGCGCGATCCACACCGAGCCCACCGGACCGTTCGGCCCGGGCGGGATGGTCAGGATCTTGTCGTTCTGGCCCTGCTTGAAATTGATGTTGGGATTGTAGGTGTAGTTGGGGTCGAGCGCGATGCGCGACACGGTATGGATGCCGGTGGGCGACGGCGTGTCGGCCGAGCCGATTGTGGCCGGATAGGCTGCGACCAATTTGCCGCCCGCGTCATAGGCGAAGACTTCCTTCTTCTCCTTGTCGGCGACGATGCGGGCAACCGGCGTCGAAACCAGCCTACCGAAATTGGCGACCTTGACGATCGTGCCGGGTCGATTGAAGTCGAGCCCCTTGTTGATCGACTTCAGATAGTTCTCGTCCATATGGAAGCGTTCAGCGAGCGCCTCGGTGACCGAGGTGTAGCCCATGCGGTCGAGCTTGGCCTTCTGGCTGTAATCTTCAGGGATCGAAGCGACATAGGGCCCGGCCGCGTCTTCGGGCATGATCGTGTAGGAAGCGAAGGCATCGCCGCCCGACTGGGCGAGCGCCGCCTTGATGCCAACCGCGTCGGTCGATTTCAGATTGCTGCCGGTGATCTGGTTGTAGGCGGCCAAGGCCTTGTCGACATTCGAGCCGAAGCGCCCGTCAATGACGCCCGGCGAGGCGCCGCCGCGGTCGAGCAGCACCTGCAGCTCCGCCACGTCCTGGCGCACGCCGAGCGACAGCGACGGATCGATGGTGGCCTTACCGCCCGGCGGCAGCGCCGTCTCCGGGTTGACTTGCAGCACTTCCCCCTGGCCAGGCTGTTCAGGATCGATCGACGCTTCGTCCAGCGGCTGGCGCTTGATGGTGTCCGACTTCGGCGCCTCCGGATAGGTGGTGGCAAAACCGTCATCGTTCGGCGTCGGCGGATAGGCATCGACGGAATTGTCGTTATAGGGGTCGTTCTCGTCGACCGGCGGTGGAATCACCCTGCCCTCTTCCTCCAGCTGCTTGCGGCGGAAGCGGGCCATGTCGTCGGGGTTGTCGAGATAGTAGCGGTCGTTGTCCTCGACCGGCGCGCGCCCAAGCTCCTGCATGCGCAGCTGGCGCCGCAACGCCCGGCGATCACCCCTGCTTCCCGGCGGCTGGATGGCGATGACCTTGCCGGTGTCGGCATCGACAAGCACCCGGTTGCCCCTGGCATCGTAATAGATGTCGATATTGCCGTCCTGGGCGAGCACGAGCGCGCCGTATTGGGCAGGCCGAACCGCCTTCTGCGCGCCGTCCGGGCTCGGTGCGGCGAGCGCGCCGAAGGACACCAGCCCGGCCGCGAGTGCCGAAACGGAAAAGACGGTGCGCAGCATTGTGGTCAAGCTCTCCGGCGCTTTGCAGGCGACCCCTTCGCCAGCAAATCAGTCATCCAATTAAGGTTTCCAATATGAACCGGGCATGAAGATGGCGGATTTCCGGCGTTTCATCATGATCTCGAACCAAATGTCAGCGCAGCCCCAGTTCGCTACGCGCCAGTTTCGTCAGCTTCAGCACGACCAGGCGATGGCTTTCGCGCAGATAGTCCCTCAGCGCCGCATCATCCACGCTCTGGCTTGTCTGGCGCTGGATCCATTTCATGCCGCGCGAGGCGAGATAGGGCGCGGGCCGGCAACCCGGCTGTTCCCTCAGCACGTCATAGCCATCTCGGAGCATTTGAAGGTGACGAAGACCTGGCCCTCCCGGTCATGGCCACCGATTGCGAACACCTTGCCGCCGACCTTCCAGACATGAGCGCCGCCCCACTGCACGACATGCGTCGCGGCAGGCAGCGAGGCGCAGAAGCCGTTATAGTCCGCGAGCTTCACGAATCGCCCCTTTCCGATAACCGAGATCGGTATCGGTTTTGCGATATGGCCCTGTTGGAAAGCAAGAGCGCGCCGCACCGATCCGGCGAGACGCGCTCCTGTTCATTACCTTAACCGGCCGATCAGGCCGCGGCTTCGGCGGCCACCACGGTCGGCTTCGAGCGGAAGTTCAGGCGATCGGAGCCGGCGGTGACCTTGACGGTCGAGCCGTCGAGGATTTCGCCGAGCAGGATCTTTTCCGCCAGCGGATCCTGCAGTTCCTTCTGCATCACCCGCTTCAGCGGCCTGGCGCCATAGGCCGGATCGTAACCCTTGGATGCCAGCCACTCGATCGCATCGTGATCGAGCGCCAGTTCGATCTTGCGATCGACAAGCAGGTTCTCCAGCCGCTTGAGCTGGATCTCGACGATGCGGTCCATGTCCTGACGGCGCAGCCGATGGAACAGGATCACCTCGTCGACGCGGTTGAGGAATTCCGGCCGGAACGAGGCCCTCACCACGCTCATCACCTCGTCGCGCACGGCATCGACATCCTGGTCGTCACGAAGATTGACCAGATATTCGGCGCCGAGGTTCGAGGTCATGATGATCAGCGTGTTACGGAAGTCGACAGTACGGCCCTGGCCATCAGTCAGCCGGCCGTCGTCGAGCACCTGCAGGAGGACGTTGAACACGTCCGGATGCGCCTTCTCGATCTCGTCGAACAGCACGACCTGGTAAGGCCGGCGCCGCACCGCCTCGGTGAGCGCGCCGCCTTCCTCGTAGCCGACATAGCCGGGAGGCGCGCCAATCAGCCTTGCGACCGAGTGCTTCTCCATGAACTCCGACATGTCGATGCGCACCAGCGCGCTCTCGTCATCGAACAGGAAGGCGGCAAGCGCCTTGGTGAGTTCCGTCTTGCCGACACCGGTGGGTCCAAGGAACATGAACGAGCCGATCGGCCGGTTCGGATCCTGCAGACCCGCGCGCGCGCGCCGCACGGCCTTGGAAACCGCCTGCACCGCCTCGCCCTGGCCGACGACACGCTTGCCGATCTCGTCTTCCATGCGAAGCAGCTTCTCGCGCTGTCCCTCGAGCATCTTGTCGACAGGGATGCCGGTCCAGCGCGACACGACATGGGCGACGTGGTCGGGCGTAACCACCTCTTCCACCATGCCGGCCTTGCCGTCCTGGGCTTCGGCCTCCTTGAGCTTCTTCTCCAGCTCCGGGATCTTGCCATAGGCAAGCTCGCCGGCACGCTGGAACTCGCCCTTGCGCTGGGCAATCGCCAGCTCGTTGCGCATCTCGTCGAGCTGCTTCTTCAGGTCGGCGGCAAGGCCGAGCTTCTGCTTTTCCGCCTGCCATTTCGCCGTCAGCTCGGTCGATTGCTCCTCGAGGTCGGCCAGTTCCTTCTCCAGGCGCGCCAGCCGGTCCTTCGAGGCGTCGTCCTTCTCGACCTTCAGCGCCTCGCGCTCGATCTTGAGCTGCATGACGCGGCGGTCGATCTCGTCCAGCGCCTCGGGCTTGGAATCGACCTGCATCCTCAGCCGCGACGCGGCCTCGTCGACCAGGTCGATCGCCTTGTCCGGCAGGAAACGGTCGGCGATGTAACGGTTGGAAAGCGTCGCGGCCGACACCAGCGCCGAGTCCGAAATGCGCACCTTGTGGTGCTGCTCGTACTTCTCCTTCAGGCCGCGCAGGATCGAGACGGTGTCCTCGACCGTCGGCTCGTCGACGAAGACGGGCTGGAAGCGGCGGGCGAGTGCGGCGTCCTTCTCGACATGCTTGCGGTATTCGTCGAGCGTAGTCGCGCCGACGCAGTGCAGCTCGCCGCGCGCCAGCGCCGGCTTCAGGAGGTTCGACGCGTCCATCGCGCCGTCCGCCTTGCCGGCGCCGACCAGCGTGTGCATCTCGTCGATGAACAGAATGATGTTACCGTTGGCGGAGGTGACCTCATTGAGCACGGCCTTCAGCCGCTCCTCGAACTCGCCGCGATACTTCGCGCCGGCAATCAGCGCGCCCATGTCGAGCGCCATCAATTGCTTGTCCTTCAGCGATTCCGGCACGTCGCCATTGACGATGCGCAGCGCCAGGCCTTCGGCAATCGCCGTCTTGCCGACGCCCGGCTCGCCGATCAGCACCGGATTGTTCTTGGTGCGCCGCGACAGCACCTGGATGGTGCGGCGGATCTCGTCGTCGCGGCCGATGACCGGATCGAGCTTGCCGGAGCGGGCGTCCGCGGTGAGGTCGCGGGCGTATTTCTTCAGCGCGTCATAGCTCTGCTCGGCGTTGGCCGAATCGGCGGTGCGACCCTTGCGGACGTCGTTGATGACCTGGTTCAGCGCCTGCGCGGTGCGCCGGCCTTGGCCAGGATGTCGGCGGTCTTGGCCGATTTTTCCATGGCGAGCGCCTGCAGCAGCCGCTCGACCGTGACGAAGCTGTCGCCGGCCTTCTTGGCCAGTTCCTCGGCGGTCGAGAACACCTTGGCGAGCGGCTGGGCGAGATAGAGCTGGCCGTTGCCGCCTTCGACCTTGGGCATGGCTTCAAGCGCCGCCTCGACGCCGAGCTTGACGTCGCGCACACGGCCGCCGGCGCGCTCGATCAGGGACGCGGCAAGGCCCTCGTCATCATCGACGAGCACCTTCAGCATATGTTCGGGGGTGAATTGCTGGTGGTTGCGCGAGAGCGCCATGGTCTGCGCGGACTGGATGAAACCGCGCACGCGCTCCGAGTATTTCTCAAGATTCATATCTGTCTCCTTCCATCACCGGCCCGCTTTGCGGCACCGGATCAGATTGCGGTGACGGACCCGCTCATTCGAGCCGAGCCCTGTTCAGCCGAGATATGGTGTATGGGCACATGTCACTCAAGACGCCTTGATGTCGGTCAAAGCAGAATATTCCAGGCCTGCACAAAGGAAAACGGCGGAGATTTCTCTCCGCCGTTCGAATGCCTGAAAGTGGATCCCGGATCAGTTGCCGGGATCAGTTATTTGCGTCGACGACCGCCGGTTCGCTGGTGCCGCCTGCCGGTTCACTGGCGACGCTCTCGCTCGGCGGCGCACTTGCCTGTTCGACGGTAGAGACGACTGCGTCGTTGCCTGTGACCGCGGCAACGCTGTTGTCCGCAACGTTGCTTTCATCGGTGGAGCTGCCCTCCCGGTCGGCACTGCCCTGTTCGGCATTGCCGCGACCGCGACGCGGACGTCTTTGCCGACGCCCGCCACCAGTGTCGGCTGCGGCTTCGTTACGCTCGGCCTGGGCGGCAAGGCCTGCCGGCGAGAAACTGTCGAACAGCGGAGCCGACTCAACCGCGGAGCCGGTTTCGGCGGAAGCCTCCGGCTGCGCCTGTGCCTCGCTGCGGCTGTTCTGGTCGAACTGCTGGCCGCCATGTTCGCCGCGCTGACCCTCGCCGCGCTGGCCTCCATCACGCTGGCCCCCATCGCGCTGACCATTGTCGCCGCGCTGGCCATTCTGGCCGTACTGGCCATAGCCGCCGTTGCGGCGGTCGCGGTGCCTGTCGCGGCCCCCGCTTTCACGCTGACCGTTGTCGCGCCGGTTGTTGTCGCGGCCGTTTTCCTGGTTGAAGCCGAGCTCGGCCGGCGTGCCTTCGATCACCGGCTGCGGCCCGGAGCCGTTCGCCGCCTGCGCCTCGCCGGCATTGGTGCTGCCGGCAGTGTCGAACTCGTCGCGATCCTCGTCGACGTCGTCGTCGAAATCGTCGCGGTTCTGCTGGGCGTTCTGGATCGGCATCTGCGCCTGGGCGGCGGCGATGATGCGATTATAGTGTTCGGCGTGCTGGAGGTAGTTCTCCGCCATCACCCGGTCGCCGGAGCTTTGCGCGTCGCGGGCGAGTGCGGCGTATTTTTCGGCGATCTGCTGAGCCGATCCGCGGATCTTCACGTCCGGACCGTTGCTCTCGTAATTGCGCGTCAGGGGATTGGGTCCCTTGCGGTTGTTGTTGCCACCGCCGCCATTGTTGTTGCGACCGCGCATACGCCTGTTCTGCTGTTGTGGCCTCATTCGACTCTCTTCATGTGAAATTTCAAAACTGTTCGCGAACGGTGGCGCTCATGCAGCCAACCGTTTCGTTTTTTCACCGGCGTTCGCCCGCATCAATTGCGTTGGCGCCACGTGCCATCCTGTTCCGGTTACATCACTTGCCGGACGATTCCCGCACGAAGCATGGGCGTCGTTTGCGCAAGGAGGCAGCTATTTCCAAGGAAAACCGAATCGCTAAGAGCACTGCCTGCTTCGTCTCATCCGGTCAAGCCGGAACCTAGCTGCATTCCCTAATGTTGCCAAGCGTTTTTTCGCACTGCATCAGGGGTTTCAACGCTCGAATACCAGAACCCTGTCGTTTCCGCCGAGATCGCGTCGCGCTTCCGCCAGCCTGTAGCCAGCTGCCGCGAAGATCGCGGTGACCTCGCTTTGCTGCGTGTGGCCGATCTCGACCGCTACCTTGCCCTGTGCTTCCAGAAACCCTTCCGCCTCTCCGGCGATGATCCTGTAGGGGATCAGACCGTCCACACCGCCATCGAGGGCCCGGCGTGGATCGAAATCGCGGACCTCGTCCTGCAGATTTCCAATGTCTCCACTAGGTATATAGGGAGGGTTCGCGGCAATTAAATGGTACCGGCCCGAAACTTTTTCGAACCAGTTGGAATACAAGGCGTTGAAGCGTCCGCCGAGCCCTAGATCCTCGGCGTTTCGCTTGGCCGTCGCCAGCGCGCCGGTGGAGATATCGACGCCGGTCGCGATCGCGGCCGGGACAACGCTGAGCAGCGCCAGCGCGATGGCGCCGGTTCCGGTGCCGAGGTCGAGGATACGGCATTCGCCGAACCTTTCGGCCGTTGCCTTGGCGAAGGGCAGGACCGCGTCGACCAGGGTCTCGGTGTCCGGCCGCGGCTCCAGCGTGTCCGGCGACAGCGACAGCCGCAGCCCGTAGAATTCGCGATAGCCGAGGATGCGGTGCACCGGCTCGCCTGCGACGCGACGTCTCAGGGCCGCCTCGATGGCCGCAAGCGCCACAGAACCGACCATTCGGCCCGGTTCTGCGATAGCCTGGGCGCGGGTCGTGCCGGAAAAATGCTCGACGATCAGCCTGGAATCGAGCGCCGGATCGGCAATGCCGGCCGCAGCGAGCCGCGCCCTCACCGCGCGCAGCAGCGGGCCTAGAGCGGGATGCAATTGGGTCGAGTGGGGCATCCCGCTCTATCCCTTTGTTTTAGCCGCATTTGTGCCACGCCAAGCGATTCCGCCTGGCTGCAAAATGCTCCTAGCACGGCGGGCAGCACATCAGCCATCAAGACCCATGTCGGCAAGCAGCTTCGACTGGTGATCGGCGATCAGCGCGTCGACCACCTCGTCGAGCTCGCCCATCATCACCCGGTCGAGCTTGTAGAGGGTGAGGTTGATGCGGTGATCGGTGACGCGCTTGCGGGAAATTATAGGTGCGGATGCGTTCCGACCGGTCGCCCGAGCCGACCTGCGACTTTCGCGACTCCGAGCGCTCCTCGTCGGCGCGGCTGCGTTCGAGGTCGTAAAGCCGTGCCCGCAGGATCTGCATGGCGCGCGCCCGGTTCTGGTGCTGCGACTTCTCCGCCTGCACCACCATGATGCCGGTCGGCAAATGGGTGATGCGCACCGCCGAATCGGTGGTGTTGACGTGCTGGCCGCCGGAACCGGAAGCACGCATCGTGTCGATGCGGATGTCCTCGGGCCGAATATCGATGTCGACCTCCTCGGCCTCGGGCAGCACGGCGACCGTCGCCGCCGAGGTATGGATGCGCCCGCCGGCTTCGGTTTCCGGCACACGCTGCACGCGGTGCACGCCGGATTCGAATTTGAGATGCGCGAAAACACCCTTGCCCGAAACCGAGGCGATGATTTCCTTGTAGCCGCCGACCTCGCCTTCGCTGGCCGACACGACCTCGAAACGCCAGCCGCGCGAAGCGGAATAGCGCTCATACATGCGAAACAGATCGCCGGCGAACAAGGCCGCCTCGTCGCCGCCGGTGCCGGCGCGGATTTCGAGGATGGCGTTCCTGTCGTCGGCGGCATCCTTGGGCAGAAGCAGGATCTGGATATCCTTCTGCAGCGCCTCGATGCGCTCCTCGACCCCAGGCAGATCCGCCTCGGCCAGCGCCCGCATGTCGGCGTCGGTGGCCTTGTCGGCGAGCATTGCTTCCAGATCGGCCTGTTCCTGCTCGGCGGCGCGCAGCGCCCTGATCTTGCCCACCATCTCCTGGATATCGGCATATTCCGAAGCCATTTTGACGTAAGCATCGGCCGACGGCCCGGCCGACATCTGCGCTTCGAGCATGTCGAAACGCTTGACGACTTGATCCATGCGGTCGCGGGGCAGGTTGATCATGGTCTTGGAACTTCGATGAAATTCACGTCAGGGCGAGTCGAAAATGGCGAATTTCGAGAACCGGAGCGGAATGTACATCTAGGTACATGAGCACCGGAAGCGCAGAAAATCGCCATTTGCAGACCGCCCTCACGTGAATCTAGAGAGGAATGGAACGGTCGTCGGCAAAGGCTTGCAGCAGCGCCCGCATCGGCGTCCCTTGGGCCGGCGCCATCAAATTGTCCTTGAAGAAGGCTTCCAGCTCCTGCAGTGGCAGCTCGGTCAGCATCGCCTTGACCGGACCGATCGAGGCCGGCGACATCGAGATCGAGCGGAAGCCGAGGCCGATCAGCGCCATCGCCGAGATCGGCTTGCCGGCCAGCTCACCGCAAAGCGTCACCGGCGTATGGTTGCGCGCGCCGGCATCTGCGATCTGCTTCAGCACGCGCAGGAACGGCGCCGACAGCGTGTCGAACCGGTCGGCAAGCTGCGTGTTGCCGCGATCGACCGCCATGATGAACTGGAAGAGGTCGTTGGAGCCGACCGAAACGAAATCGACCGCCTTCATCAGCTCGTCGAGCTGGAACAGCAGCGACGGCACCTCCAGCATCGCGCCGAGCTTGAGGCTGGTCGGCAGATGATGCGCGAAACGCGACAGATGCCTCACTTCCCGGTCGATGATCTCGCGCGCCTGCGCGATTTCCGACAGCTCCGTCACCATCGGCAGCATCAGCTTCAGCTCACGCCCGCCGCATGCCTTGAGCAGCGCGCGGATCTGGGTCCTGAGCAGGCCGGGGCGGTCGAGGGTGAGGCGGATCGCCCGCCAGCCGAGCGCCGGATTTTCCTCCTGCAGCGCGCCCTTGAAGTAGGGCAGCACCTTGTCGCCGCCGATATCGATGGTGCGGAAGGTAACCGGCTTGCCGCGCGCGGCGTCGAGCACGTCGCGGTAGAGCCGCTCCTGCGCCTCGGCGCGCGGGAAGGTCGAGGCGACCATGAACTGCAATTCGGTGCGGAACAGGCCGATGCCAGCCGCGCCCGATTCTGTAAGCTGCGGCAGGTCGACGGCGAGGCCCGCATTCATCAACAGATCGACCTGGACCCCGTCCTTGGTCAGCGACGGCTTCTTGCGGAGTTCCCGATAGACCTCCTGCCGCCGCGCCCGGAAGCGGACCTTTTCCGCATAGGCGGCCTCCAGGTCGGACTGCGGCCTGAGGTGGATGGTTCCTTCCTCGCCGTCGACGATGATGGCGTCGCCGTTTTCCGCCATGGAAACGGCGCCCTTGACCTGGCCTGCCACCGGGATGCCCATGGCGCGGGCGACGATGACGACATGGCTGGTCGCCGCGCCATCCTCAAGCACCAGGCCGCGCAGCTTGTCCCTGGGATAGTCGAGCAGTTCGGCGGCACCCATCGAGCGGGCGACGATGATGGCGTCCTTGGGCAGCGAGGCCGCGACATCCTCCGGTCCGCGTCCCATCAGCTGGCGCAAGAGCCGGTTGGCGAGATCGTCAAAATCGCTCATCCGCTCGCGCAGGTACGGGTCGGTCATATGCAGCATGCGCGCGCGCATGTCGCTCTGCACCTTTTCCACCGCCGCTTCCGCCGTCAGGCCGTTGCGGATCGCCTCTTCCAGCCGGCGCACCCAGCCGCGGTCGTTGGCGAACATGCGATAGGCCTCAAGCACCTCGCGATGCTCGCCCTCGAAGGCGACGTCGCGACGCTCCAGCATGTCGTCGATGGAAAGCCTCAAGGAACCCAGCGAGCGGTCGAGGCGGCGCACCTCCTCCTCGCTGTCCTCGTTGAAGAGGTTGGTGACGACGATGCGCGGCTCATGCAGCACGACATGGCCGAGCCCGACGCCTTCGTTGAAGGAAAGCCCGGTGAAGCTCGCCGGACGGCTGAGGTCGAGCTCGAGCCCCGGCCGGGTGAGACGGGCGAGATCGCCAGTGGCGATCATCTCGGCGATCACCATCGCCGTCGTCTCCAGCGCCTCGATCTCATCTTCGCGATATTGGCGCATGGTCTTGTTCTGCACCACCAGGACGCCCAGCGTGCGCCCTGCCCTCAGCACCGGAACGCCGAGGAAGGAATGGTAGATCTCCTCGCCCGTCTCCGGCAGGTAGGCGAAGGCCGGATGCTCCTGCGCGTTGGAGAGGTTGAGCGGCCGCGCGCTGGCGGCGATCGTGCCGACAAGACCTTGGCCGAGCCGCAGCTGCGCAAGGTGGACGGCTTTGGGGTTGAGACCTTCGGTGGCGTAGAGCTCGAGCACCGAATCGGCGCGCAGCACATAGAGCGAGCACACCTCGGCGACCATGTTGGAGGCGATGTCGCGCACGATGCGGTCGAGCCGCTCCTGCGGCTCCAGCGGCTCCTGCATGAGCTCGCGGAGCCGTTTCAGCAGAACGCGCGGGCCACCGGCCATGTCACGCATCGCGGCTTCTTCTCCAATGGCACATTGCCCGCCGCAGTTTCTCCCGCGGCCGGCGCTCACGCAACAACTGACTCAGTTCTTGCTATTGCTTATCGAGCCCGTAGACGGAATGCAAAGTACGAACTGCAAGTTCCGTATAGGGACCGTCGATCAGTATCGAGATTTTGATCTCGGACGTCGTGATCGCGCGGATATTGATCGCCTTTTCGGCCAAAGCCTTGAAGGCAGTGGCGGCAACGCCGGCATGGCTTCGCATGCCGATGCCGATGACCGAGACCTTCGACATGCCGGCTTCCGATTGCACCACGTCATAGCCGACATCGGCCTTCAGGCGCTCGAGCACAGCCAGCGCCTTGTCGACGTCTCCGGAAGGCACGGTGAAGGTCATGTCGGTGAACTTGCCGTCCTCGGAGATGTTCTGGACGATCATGTCGACATTGATGTTGGCCTCGGCCAGCGGGCCGAAGATGCCGGCGGCAACGCCCGGGCGGTCGCCGACGCGGCGCAGCGAAATTTGCGCTTCGTCCTTGGCATAGGCAATTCCGGTGACGACCTGCTGTTCCACGATCTCTTCCTCGTCGCAAATAAGCGTTCCGGGCGGATTGAGCAAATCCCCCATTCCGGGCGCGTCGGGATCGTCGAAGGACGACCGCACAAAGGTACGCACCCTGTGCACCATGGCAAGCTCGACCGACCGCACCTGCAGCACCTTGGCGCCGAGCGAGGCCATTTCGAGCATTTCCTCGAACGAAATCTTGGCCAGCCGACGGGCCTTCGGCTCGATGCGCGGGTCGGTCGTGTAGACGCCGTCGACATCGGTGTAGATGTCGCAGCGGTCGGCCTTGACCGCGGCCGCGATCGCCACGGCGCTGGTGTCGGAGCCGCCGCGGCCGAGCGTGGCGATGCGATTGTCCGGCCCGATGCCCTGGAAACCGGCGATGACCGCCACCTGACCCTCGCCGAAGCGCTTGATAAGGAACGCGCCGTCGATATCGAGGATGCGCGCGGCGCCATGGGCGTTGTCGGTCTTGATCGGAATCTGCCAGCCCTGCCAGGAGCGGGCATGCACGCCCATATTCTGCAACGTGATTGCCAGCAAGCCCGCGGTGACCTGCTCGCCGGAGGCGACGACGGCGTCATATTCACGCGCGTCGTGCATCGGCGAGGCCTCGCGCGTCCAGGCGACCAGCTCGTTGGTCTTGCCGGCCATGGCCGAGACGACCACGGCAACGTCATGGCCCGCATCGACCTCGCGTTTGACATGGCGCGCCACATTGCGGATGCGGGCGATGTCGGCGACCGAAGTTCCGCCGAATTTCATCACGATGCGCGCCATGGAAGCGAGATGCCTTTGATTGGAGCCGGCTTGCGGCCGGACGGAAACAAGCGCCCGGCAAGCCGGGCCGCGGAAATGCGCGGCCTCCTTAGCCAAAACATCAAGACTTCGCAAGCGATGGCGGGATAAGAGGGGCTCTGGTCGGGGTTCGAGGTCTCCTGACAGATTGTTGGTGGTCTGCCATGCGATAAGACGATGCGAACCATCGTATGGAGGAATTCATGACCGAGACGCTGGAAATCGTCAGCTTCCGCCTCAAACCGGAGGCTACGGCCGATTTTGTCGCCCAAAATGGCGTCGTCACCGACTGGCTCGCGCGCCAGCCCGGCTTTCTCAGCCGCCATCTCGGCGAGCGGGACGATGGAAGCTGGGTCGATGTCGTGCGCTGGCAGAGCCTTGAACAGGCCCAGGCGGCGGCGCAGCGCATCATGGCCGAGATCGGCGATTGCGAGGCGATGCAAGCGATCGAACCGGCCAGCGTCAGCATGAGCCATGCGGCGGTTGCACTGTCGAGGTTCGAGCCATCTGGCCCTTGAGCGGTTTCAGCGCAGCGCGATGGTCGTCCAAAGGCTTGGATAGTCGACAACGAAGCCGGACGGCGCGACCTCGAGCACCTCGTCGTAGTCGAATGCTGGCGCGGCATAGGCATAGCGGGTGCCGTCGAGGCGACGGTAGGTCTGATCGAGACGTTCAAGCCTCAGCTCGGGAAAGGCCAGATAGGCCGCGGGAGCAGGCGTCGGAATGCCGGGCCTGAGACCGAGGCGTCGGATCGGCAGAAGGTTCGTGGCGGGTGTGAAACCAAGGTCGAGGTCGACAAGGCCGGCCACCTGTATCTGCTTCTTGCCATTCAGCGCCCAGCCGCCGTCGCCAAGCCTCTCGAACCGATAATCTAGCGTGTCGCCGCCGAAAAGCCCCACCACGCGCGCGGCGCGGGCCAGCCATCCGGCATCGCAGTCGATCTCGTAGGAGAGGCCGCACGGTGCGCCGCCCTGCAGGAACGCCGCCTGGCCCTTCAGACTCCAGCCATCTCCCGTCCTGGAAAGCGAACAGCAATCATGCCCTTCCTGGTCAAGCCGACGCCAGAGGATCGAGGCTATGGTTCGCATCGTCATTCTCCGGTTGATGTCTCCCCTTCGCTCGCAAGGCGGTCCTGTTTCACCGCGGGCCCAATCAAGCCGCCACATGCTGACAAACAGCGGCCGGTGCGAGGAAAGCGTGGCTGCCCGGCCTCCTCCCTGCCAGCAGCAGAAAAAACCTGCCTTGACTTTCTCCGCCGGGGACCCGACTTCCTAGCGTTCCCCGACTTCTTCGAGGAGACCCGCCTATGCCAGAGCCCCGCCGATCGACCATCGATGCCGGAGAAGTCGAGCGCTTCTCCGCCCTTGCCGCCGAGTGGTGGAACCCGAACGGCAAGTTCCGGCCGCTGCACAAGTTCAACCCGGTGCGGCTGGCCTATATCCGCGACCAGGTTGCCGCGCGCTTCGGCCGCGATCCGCGGGCGGCCAGGCCCTTCGAGGGCCTGCGCTTCCTCGACATCGGCTGCGGCGGCGGGCTTTTGTGCGAGCCGATGGCCCGGCTTGGCGCCGAGGTGGTCGGCGCCGATGCGTCGGCCACCAACATCGAGGTCGCCAAGCTGCATGCGGCGGAGGCGGGCGTCAGCATCGACTACCGCGCCACCACGGCCGAGGCGCTGGCCGATGCCGGCGAGACATTCGACGTCATCCTCAACATGGAAGTGGTCGAGCATGTCGCCGATGTCGATCTGTTCGTCGCCAAATGCGGTGAGATGGTCCGCCCTGGCGGCATCATGTTCGTCGCCACCATCAACCGCACGCTGAAGGCGCTCGGCCTTGCCATCATCGGCGCCGAATATGTGCTGCGCTGGCTGCCGCGCGGAACGCATCAGTTCGGCAAGCTGGTGCGGCCCGAAGAGCTGGCAAAGGCGCTTGTCGCGGCGGGCCTCACCGTCATCGACCGCACCGGCGTCATCTATCATCCGCTGGCCGACCGCTGGCAGAAGTCCAAGGACATGGACGTCAACTACATGGTGCTGGCCGAGAAGGCTTCGGTCTGATCTTGACGGACCCTCAGGCTTCCAACGGCCGATAGCCGCCGCGCCAATAGATCAGCGCCTTGCCGGCGTCCTGTGTCCTGACCGCCTCGACCGAGCCGATGACGATCGAGTGCGTGCCGCGGTCGATCATCTCGTCCAGGCTGCAGTCGAAGGCGGCCACCGCATCGGCAAGCAATGATGCGCCCGTTTTCAGCGTCGTCCATTCGGCGCCTTCGTAACGGTCCTTGCCCTTGACGCCGCCGAAGCCCGAAAACCGCTCGGCCACGCGCTGGTGCTGGGGACCGAGCGAATTGACGCCGAAATGCCGGTAGCGTTCGATGATCGGCCAGGTCGATGAAGAGCGGTTGACGCAGGCGATCACCTTTGGCGGCTCCGCCGACAGCGACACCACGGAGATGACGACGAGACCGGAGCGGTCGTCGCCCACGCCCGCGGTGATCACGCTGACATTGCCGACGATGAGCCGCATCGCGGCGCGGAAATCCGCCACACTAACGGGACCTTCTGCGGTGGACATGGCCTTCTCCTGCCTCTAAGCCGCCGACTGCATCGCGGCCGGCGCGATGCGGATGCCTCTCTGTTCGAGGATCGGCAGCACCGTATCGCGGAAATAGGTAAATTCCTCGATATAGTCGACGAAGGACAGCGTCGATCCGCGGAAGCCGGCCTCGTGCAGTTGGGTGATGCCGTCGGCCACCTGCTCGGGCGTGCCGGTGAGCGGGAAACCGCCATGGCCCGCCGCCATGCGGTCGCGAATGAGCGCGAGCAGATCATGCGGAAACGACTGCGCATGCGCGAATTGCAGCCGCACCAGGTTGTCGACGGCCGCCCAGTCTGCATTGGCGCGGCCGAAATGTTCGAGATAGTCCTTTGCCTCCTTTTCCGTCGGCCGGCAGACGACATGGGCGAAGGTCAGCACGTCGACATCCCTGCCCGCCGCGTTTGCCTGCTCCTTCAACGCCGCGATCTCATCCCTGGAACGCGACAGGTCGATCGCCGGCGTGAACAGGAAATCGGCGTTGCGAACGGCGAATTTGCGGCCCTCCTCCGATCCGGCCGCGTTGAGGATCGGCAGCGGCGCCGATGGGCGCGGGTCGCCCAACACATCCTTGAGCTTGAACCAGGTGCCGTCCCAGTCGAAAGCCTCCGTGCGGCTCCATAGCGCCTTGACGATGTCGAACCATTCCTGCGCGTAGCCGTAGCGGGTGATGTGATCGTCGGGCAGCGTCAGGCCGAGCGCCTCATATTCCGGCTTATTCCAGCCGGCGACGATATTGAGGCCGATGCGGCCACGGCTGATCTGGTCGATGGTGGCCAGTTGCTTGGCGACGACCACCGGATGGTTCGCCGCCGTATGCGTGGTGGCAAAGACGGTGATGTTGCGGGTGAGCGCGAGCAGTCCAGCGGCCCAGGTGATCGTCTCCAGCACGTTGCCGTGGAAGTTGGTTTCGCCGCCATAGCCGATCCAGCGGGCGATCGGCAGCATGAAGTCGATGCCGGCTTCGTCGAGCAGACGCGCAAGGCGCAGATTATTGTCCCAGGAATTGGACCAGCGCTCCGGGACCTTGGTGACGGTCATGCCGCCGGAACAATTGGACGCGAAGGTGCCAAGAAAGAAAGGTTGCGCATCGGGCGCGGTCTTGTCGAGCATGCTCATTGCGATGTCCTCCTCCGTTTTTCGTTATAATTTATGATAGAAAGTCTATCATAAATCCATGTGGACGCAATCGCCTGGATCGGCGCATGCTTGGCACGAGGGAGAGGCAGATGAACGAGCGGCGCAAATCACTGGAAACACAGGAAGAACTGCTCGACCGCGGCTGGCATCTGGCACGTACGCCGCTGGAGATCGACGTCACCGAGGTCGAATACGCCCTGATGCGCTCCTATGAGGCGTTCGGCCATTGGCAGGCCGAATGCCTTGCCACGGTAATCGAGTTTTCGGCCAGCGGACCCGAGAATGCGCTCCTCCACATCATCAGGATGAACGACCGGCCGAAAAGCATTCGCGATCTCGCCCAGATGACCAACCGCGACGACATCCCGAATATCCAGTACAGCCTGCGCAAGCTGTTGAAGGGCGGGCTGATCACGCGCACCGGCAGCGGCAGGGCGGGCGTCACCTATGAAGTGACACCGCTTGGCCACCGGGTGACCGAGCGCTATGCCGATATCCGCTCGGTCCTGCTCATCGAGGCGGTGAAGCGCATTCCCGAGATGGCGGACAAGCTCGAGGATGTGGCGCGCACGCTGGAGCTGATGACGGGCATCTACGAACAGGCGGCGCGCGCCGCCGCCACCCATCGGCGCCGCCACCCGCGGCCGGAGCCGGGCGGCGAAGAAAACGCGGGCTGAGGCTGGAACGCTAAGCTGCCTGGCTTTGCAGCTTCATGCTCGGCTGGCTCTGCGCTTGGTAGTGATGAACACGCCGGCGGTGATGATGGCCGCGCCCAGCCAGGTCAGCAGCTGATAATGCTCGCCAAGGAAGATCGTGCCGGCAAAGAGCCCGACGGCTGCCGCCACATAGCCGATCTGGCTGAGATAGACCGGGCCGCCGACCGCCTGCAGGCGGAAGAAGAAGGCAAACATCGCCGAAGCCGACGCCACCTGTCCGGCGACCACCAGCGGCACGCCGCCGAGCGGAACAAACGCTTGCCAGCCGAAAAGCGTCAGGATGCCGACGAGAAGCAAGGTCGCGGACGCCAGATGGCTGCCGACGGCGAGCTCGATCGGGCCTGTATCCTCGGGCCAGTCGACGGTACGGTAGATGTTGCCTGCAGCGAGGCTGACCGGGATCAACAGCCCGATCGCTACCCAGAAATAATCGGCCGGCTGGCCGGCCTCGCCGCGTGTGAGCGCGACCATCGCCGCGCCGACAAAGCCGACGGCGATGCCGACGACGCCGAGCAGGTTGGGACGCCGCACACCGAGCAGGATCGAGAACACCAGTGTGATGACCGGCGAGAGCGTGAACATGATGCCGGTATAGCCAGCCCCAAGATGCGGGATGGCCGAGAACATCAACAGATTGGGAAAGGCGTAGGACACGGCGGCGGTGACAAAGAAATAGCGCAGCTTGTGCGCCGTCAGCCGGATACGCTGGCCAAGCAGCAGCAGCGCTGCCAGCAGCACGCCGCCGGCGCCGAGCGAGATGACGAAAGCCCATACCATGGCCGGTACGCCGACGGCGGTTGCAAGCTTGCTGAAAGGCAGCGTCATGCCGAGCAGTCCGCCGGTGACGATCAGAAGGGCCGCTGCCGATTCCCAGAGAAGTTTCATCTGGTTGGTCCTGTCGCTGCGAGGCCGCGCTTGGCGGCCACTCGAACTTAGGGTAAGATAGTGTAAAGATTCTTAATGTCAAGATACTTTTCGGTGAGACACATGGACCGTGCGGCAAGAGCAATCGAGCAATGGCGAAAGGAGCGGCCGGACCTCGACGTCTCGCCGATGGGAGTGATCGGGCGGTTGAGTGAAGCGTCTTCGCTGATCACGCGCGATCGCCTGGCGCCGGTTTTCGCCCGTTTCGGCCTGCAGCATGGCGAATTCGACGTGCTGGCGACATTGCGCCGCTCCGGCGCCCCCTACGCGCTGACACCGACCGAGCTCTACGAGGCGACGATGGTGACGTCCGGCGCCATGACCGCCCGGCTCGACCGGCTGGAGAAGGCCGGCCTCATCCAGCGCGCGCCGCACCCCAGCGACCGGCGTGGCGTCGTGGTGCAGCTAACCGCGAAAGGCCGCGAGCTCATCGACGAGGCGCTCACCGCCCATGTCGCTAACGAGCACCAGATTCTCGCCGGCTTGACGAGCCAGGACCGGCAAACACTGGCAAAATTGCTAGAAAAGCTGATCGGAAGCCTGAGCTAATGCATGTCGCCCAAAGTGTGCAGCGGTTTTGGGAAACGACATGCATCAAAACAAAGACTTAAAGCGCGTCGCCTGAATTCGTTTCGACGCTACGCGCTTTAGCGCAATTCCAGGAAAAGTGTGAAACGGTTAGGCTCGGCACCTTCGCCGTAGCTTTCCGCCCGGAATTGCGTCAAAACAAAAGAGATGGATCGGCTCAGTGCCGGTCCTCGGGAAAGCCCGGGATCGGCATGAACTCGACGCCGTCCTCGGCGAGGCTTTGCGCCTCCTCGGGCGTGGCTTCGCCATAGATGCCGCGCGGATCGGTCTCGCCGAAATGTATCTTGCGCGCCTCCTCGGCGAACTTGTCGCCGACATAGTCGGCGTTCTCGCGCACTTTTTCAGCCAGCGCCTTGAGTTGCGCCAGCGCCTGTTTTTGCGCCTCGCCCATGGCGAGCGCCACCTTTTCTTGGCTGCGCGAGGTTGAGACGGCAGGCGCCATCAGCGCCTTTTCTATTCTGTGCGAGCCGCAGGTCGGGCAGTCGACGAGACCGCGCTTCTTTTGCAGGTCGAAATCGTCATTGCTGCGAAACCAGGCTCGAACTCGTGCTCGTGCTCACAGATAAGCGAAAATCGGATCAAGAGGCTGCACCCCTGAGGCGCGGCGCCTCGCCCTCGCCGGCATCGACGACGAAATCCCGCGCGTTCTTGAGGTTGGGAATCTTGCGGCGCGCGGCCGCAGACTGCGCCGGATCGATCTCGGCGATGATCACGCCCGGCTTGTCATGCGCGGCCTCGGCGATGATGCGGCCCCACGGATCGACGATCAGCGAATGGCCATAGGTCTCGCGACCATCCTCATGCAGGCCGCCTTGCGCGGCGGCGATAACATAGGCGCCGTTCTCGATCGCGCGCGCCCTCAGCAGCACGTGCCAGTGCGCCTCGCCGGTCTGGCGGGTGAAAGCGGCGGGCACCGAAAGCACCTCAGCCCCCGCCATCGCCTCGGCGCGGAACAGCTGCGGGAAGCGCAGGTCATAGCAGACGGCGAAGCCCAGCCTCGCGCCATTGATGTCGGTGACGACCGCTTCCGTCCCCGGCTCATAGGAAGCGGATTCGCGCCAGCTTTCGCCATTGTCGAGGTCGACATCGAACATATGGATTTTGTCGTAATTGGCGATCGTGGCGCCGTCGGGCGCGAACAGGAACGCCCGGTTGGCGAGCTTGCCGTCGGCGCGCAGGATCGCCGTCGAGCCGACATGTAGGTAGATGCCGAGTTCCTTGGCGAGCTTCCGCGCCGTCGAAACGACGACGTCCTTGTCCTCGGTGGTGAAGGCGGCAGCGCCTGCCTGCTTGTCGCGAACCAGCGCACCGGTCATCTCCGGCGTCTGGACATAGGTCGCGCCCTGGTGTGCCGCCTCGCGCACCAGCCTTTCCATGTCGGCCGCGTTACGCTCCGGGCTGGTGCCTGAACGCATCTGCACTGCTGCTGCCTTGAAGGAACTCATCATCATCTCCCGTTGGCAAGCATCATATCCAGCCGGCCTTGCGACTCCAATTCATGAAGGTCGTCGCAGCCGCCGACATGCGTGTCGCCGATAAAAATCTGCGGAAAGGTGGTTCGCCCATGCGCCTTGGAAATCATTTCCCGGCGCAATTCCGGGGAGAAAGATGCGTCGTGCTCTGTATAGGCCACACCCTTGCGCTCGAGCAGCCGCTTGGCGGCCGTGCAATAGCCGCACATCATCCGGGTGTAGATCGTTACATCGACCATCAGTCAGCAATCCTGCTTGCGCACATCGCCCAAGAGTTGTGAGACGACGACATGCACTAAATTCAATCCTATATAGTCGCGGACTCATCGGCCCGAAAGTCCCCCGGCAGGACACGGGCGAAGGTCAGCACGTCGACCGCCCCGGCGCCCCCCTTCTTCAGTGCCTTGGCCACCGCGCGCACGGTGGCGCCGGTGGTGAAGACATCGTCGATCACGAGCACCCTGCGGCCGGCTATCTCGATCTCTGCCTCGGGCGGGACGCGGAAAGCGGCACGCACATTCTCCTCGCGCTCGTGCCGCTCCAGTCCGACCTGCTGGCGGGTAAGCTTCACGCGCCTCACCGCTGCCGGCGAAAAAGGCAGGCCGCTCAGCTTCGATACCGCGCGCGCCAGTTCAGCAGACTGGTTGAATTGTCGCCGCAAGAACCGCCGCCAGTGCAGCGGCACCGGCACCACGACGTCGGCTTCGGCGATCAGCTCCGCGCCGGCGCGCAACATCCAGCGCGCCATCCATGGTGCGAGATCCGTACGATCCTGGTATTTCAGCCCCTGCACCATCTGGCGCGCTACCCCTGAATAGACGACCGCTGCCCGCGCCCGCTCGAAAGGCGGCGGATCGGCGATCGCTTCGGCAGAGAGAAAACCCTCGCCCATGTCATGGGTGAAAGGGGTGCCCATCACCGGACACCAGGGCTTCTCCAGCAGCCGAAGCTTCGGCCAGCAGGCGCCGCACAGCACGCCCGGCTGCGAGACGTGGCGGCGGCAGCCGGCGCAGACCGGCGGAAACAGCATGCGCGCCGGCCAGTTGAGCGCCTGCCGCGCCATGTCCTTGATCGCAATGGTCTTGATCTTGTGCACCGGATCGGCCACGTGAAGGAAATCCCGCGCCACCATAGCATCGGTCCGGCATGCGCGGACAACAGGAATAGCCCATTGCAGCCCTTGATCGACACGGAGCTTTGGCTCGCGCACAAGCGCCGTGCGCTCATCCGCCCCCTCGACGGCGCCGATTTCCTGATGCGGCGGGCGGCGGAGGACCTTGCCGACCGGCTGGGCGCCGTCGAGCGCAGGTTCGGCAGGGCGGCGGCGCTTTTTTGCCAGACATCGGCCGCTGCCAGGGTGCTCGCCGGCAGCGGTAAGGTTGCCGACATCGTTCGCGTGGAGACGGACGAAGCCTTCCTTGCCGGCGAGGCTGGTATCGTCGCCCCGGCGGAAACCGCGCCGTTCGAAGCCGAAAGCCTTGATCTTATAGTCTCGCTGCTGTCGCTGCAGGCGATGAACGACATCCCCGGCATGCTCGCCCAGATCCGGCGCGCGCTGAAGCCCGACGGGCTTTTCCTAGGCGCGTTGGCCGCGCCGGCACGCTTGCGGAGCTGCGCGAAAGCCTGCTGGCCGCCGAGACCGAACTCCATGGCGGCGCGAGCCCCCGCGTCCTGCCGTTCACCGATGTGCGCGATGCCGGCGCGCTGCTGCAGCGGGCCGGTCTGGCGCTGCCGGTGGCCGACGTCGAGACGGTCACGGTGCGCTACGATTCGCTGTTCGGCCTTGCCGCCGATCTGCGCGCCATGGGCGAGACCAGCCCGCTTTCCGACCGCAGCCGGCGACCGGCCACCAGGCGGCTGTTCGCCCGCGCCGCCGAAATCTATGCCGAACGGTTTTCAGACCCGGACGGCCGCATCCGGGCAAGTTTTTCGATCGTGTGGATGTCCGGCTGGGCGCCCGACGCCTCGCAGCAGAAGCCGCTCAAACCTGGCTCGGCCAAGGTCTCACTGAAAACGATCCTGGAGAGCCCGACCGGGCATTGATCGATTCGGCACCGGAAGCTGGCCGGTTCAGTCAGTGCTGAGCAAAGGCGTTGGCAAGCTTGCTGTTGTTGTCACTGAACAGCCACTGAATCGCATCCGCGGCCCTGCCGACGCCGCCCACGATTGCAAGCGACAGCACCGCAACGATCAGGCCATACTCGATGGCCGTGGCGCCCGACTCATCTTGCATGAATTGCTGCAGCAGGTTTTTCATGGTCATCGATCCCTCTTGCCGGGAACCATAGCGCCTACCCGTTAAGAAAGGTTAACGGCAAAAGCTTAACGGGGGGTGAAATAGCCCCTTCCGGCTGAATTTGTTAACCATTTAGCATTCGCCATAGCGGCTGCCATCGTTGCGAATCACGCATACGGAACTTGGCAGCGGCTGCAGCACGCTTCGCCGTAGCGTGTAGGTGCTGCGGTGGCCGATCGAGCCGGTGCTGGTCATGTCGAGGCCGCCGGCCAAGCCGTCACGCGCGCTCTGCGAGCGCGTCTGGCTGTCGAGGAAAGGCGTCGCGATCAACGCCAGCGCCACCGCAGCCGAGCCGAAAAGCAAGGTAATCCGCAAAATGCCCATGCCGGCATCGCCGGCGCGGAAAGTGCGGTCGGGCCGAATCGAGTCCCAATCTCTCTCGATGCTCATGGAATGGCTCCAAACAATCGGCATGCCGCCGCGCGGACAACTTGGCCTCAATCTTCCATGTCGAGATAAATCTTCCATTAACGCTGCCTAAAACAGGTAGGGCAGCGGCAGCTTGGAGCAATTCCAGGAAAAGCGTGCAGCGGTTTTCCTGGAATTGCGTAAAAACAAATAATTAGATCACAAAAGGTCGATGAGGAACTGGATCAGCGGCGCATCCGCCGGCGGCATCGGATAATCGCGCATCTGCTTTGGCCGCACCCATTTCAGCCCCTGCCCTTCCTTCGGCTGCGCGATGCCGCGGAACTTCCGGCAGACGTAAAGCGGCATCAGCAGGTGGAAATCGTCATAGCTGTGGCTGGCGAAGGTCAGCGGTGCGAGGCAAGGGATCTCGGTCTCGATGCCGAGCTCTTCGTGCAGCTCGCGCACCAGGCATTCCTCGGGCGTCTCGCCGGGCTCGACCTTGCCGCCCGGAAACTCCCATAAGCCTGCGAGCTGCTTGCCCTGAGGGCGCTGCGCCAGAAGCACGCGCCGGTCGACGTCGACCAGCGCGCAAGCCGCGACGAGAAGCAGGCGCTTTCCGGCTGGCTTGATCTCGCTCATGCGCCCGGCGGCCGTCGATAATGGTAGCGGTAGACTTCCTCGAAGCCGAGCGACCGGTAGAGCGACAGCGCCGCAACATTGCCGGCTTCGACCTGCAGCCAGGCTTCGCGCGCGCCGCGCAGCCGCGCCCATTTCAGCGCCGACAGGATCAGGTTGCGGCCATGGCCCTTCTTGCGCGCCGACTTTTCGGTGGCGACCTCGAACAGTCCGGCGAGGTCGCCGTCATGGACGCAGATCAGCGTTGCCAGCGCCTCGTTTCCGTCTTCGAGCGCGAACAGCCCCGCTTCCGGCTGGATGGCGCCAATGACCTCCGACAGGCCGGGCCGCAGCGAGATGTCCGAGCCGTTCGTCTTGATCGCCGCGCCGATGAAGCGGCTGATATCCTTCAGCGGGATCTGGTCCATCGCAGCGTCGAGCTGCGCTTCCTTGAGCGGCAGCCGCATCACCAGCGATTCGTCGAACCGGCTCCAGTTCGCGTCGTCGAGATGCTTCGACAGCACAGGCCCCGAAAGCGGCGACATGCGAAAAGTCAGCGGCCTGCCATAGGCGTCGAAGCGGCGGCTGGCGCGCACGATCCGCTCGGCAATGTGCTGGGTATCGCCCGGATCGAGCGGATTGACCGAATTCAGGCGCTTCGCGGGGTGGCCGGCCGTCAGCCGCACCACCCACGTCCCGTCATAGTGGACGGCCGCCGCCGGCCAGGCGCGAAAACCCGCCGCCTCGTAGCGGCGCACGACCGCGAGCACGCTTGCCGGATGTCTCGACACTGGCGCCATCAGCTCCGGTAGTCGCCATTGATGGCGACATATTCCTTGGTAAGGTCGCAGGTCCACACCGTCGCCTTGCCGCGGCCGATGCCTATGTCGGCGCGGATGCGGATGTCGTCCCGCTTCATATAGGCCGACGTCGCTTCTTCCGAGTAAGCTGGATCGCGCTCGCCCTCATGCGCCAGACGGTTGTCGCCGAACCAGATCGACAGCCGGTCGCGGTCAGCCGGCTCGCCGGCCTTGCCGACCGCCATCACGACGCGGCCCCAATTGGCATCCTCGCCGGCGACCGCCGTCTTGACCAGCGGCGAATTGGCGATCGAAAGCGCGATGCGTTTGGCCGAGCGGGCGGACTTGGCGCCGGTGACGATGACCTCGACTTGCTTGCGCGCGCCCTCGCCGTCGCGCACCACCTGCAGCGCCAGCGACTTCAGCACCTTGCCGAGCGCACGGCGGAAGGCGCCGAGGCGCGCGTCCTTCGGATCGCTGATCGCCGGAACGCCGCGCGCGGCGGCCTTCCCGGTTGCGAAGAAAAGCAGCGTGTCGCTGGTCGAAGTGTCGCTATCGACGGTGACGGCGTTGAAGGTCTTGGCCGTGCCGCGCGACAACAGGTCCTGCAGCACGGGAGCCGCGATCGGCGCGTCGGTGGCTATGAAGGAAAGCATCGTCGCCATGTCCGGCGCGATCATGCCGGCGCCCTTGGCGATACCGTTGATGGTGACGTCGGCGTCGCCGAGCTTCACCGTCTGCGTTGCCACTTTCGCATAGGTGTCCGTGGTCATGATGGCCTTCGCCGCCTCGGTCCAAAGGTCCGGCTTGCCGTCCTTCACCAGGTCGGCAAGGAGGTGGCTGAATTTGTTGGTGTCCAGCGGCTCTCCGATGACACCGGTCGAGGCCAGGAACACCTCGCTCTCGGAGCAGCCGGCGGCTTTCGCTGCCGCCTCGCCGGTCAGCGCGGTCGAAGCCTTGCCTTTCTTGCCGGTGAAGGCGTTGGCGTTGCCGGAATTGACCACCAGCACGCGCGCCTTGCCGGCGGGCAGGTTTTGGCGGCAGTAGTCGACCGGCGCCGAGGGGCATTTCGAGCGGGTGAAGACACCGGCGACGGCCGTGCCCGGATCGAAGACCATGGCAAGCAGGTCGGTGCGATTCCGATACTTGATCCCGGCTTCGGCTGTGGCGATGCGCACGCCCTCGATGACCGGCATCTTGGGATATTTCTTCGGCGCGAGCGGCGAAATCGTTGCGGACATGGGGACCCCGGAGCGGCAGGAACGCGAAAGGAAGGCCGGTTTGCCCGATAGCGCGCGCTGGCGCAAGAGGCGTTCTGGCCGCGCGTCATGGGCACCGCCAGAGGCGCCGCAGCCTAAACGGTCCGTTTCGTTTCAGCTCCGAAGCCAATATGATCGGCTGGAGATTCACCGGCTAGAGCAATTCCAGGAAAAGCGTGAAACGGTTTTCCGTCCGGAATTGCGTCAAAACAATCGAAGGACGACGAATGGGCGAACCCGCCGCCCCGGGGCGCAAATCGATCGGCGCAAAGCGAAACCCGGAAAGCGCCGATGCCATCCTCGACGCCGCCGAAGCGGTCTTGGCGGAGGCCGGCTATCCCGGCTTCTCGATCGAGGCCGTTGCGCGGCGGGCGCGGGCCGGGAAACCGACCATTTATCGCTGGTGGCCGAGCAAGGCGGCGCTGCTGATCGAGATCTACCAGCGGCAAAAGCGTGTCGAGGTGCCCGATACCGGCGCGCTCGAGGAGGATCTTGCCGGTTTCCTCGTCAATCTGTTCGCGCATTGGCGCGACACGTCGTCCGGCAATGTCTTCCGGTCGCTGATCGCCGAAGCGCAATCCGACAAGGCCGCCGCGGCGGCGCTTGCCGACTATGCAAAGGGGCGTCGCGCCCATACCGGCCGGATGATCGAGCGCGCCAAGGCGCGTGGCGAGGTGGCGGCCGACATCGATGCCGAACTGGTGGCTGACCTCGTCGCCTCATTCGCATGGACGCATCTTTTGACCAACCGCCTCGATGAAGACGAGGCGACGATCCGGACCGCGGTCCGTTATGTAGTGCAAGGCGTCACGCCCCCCTGAAACGCGAAAGGGCGCCCGAAGACGCCCTTTGCAAGGTTCCCACGCCTGCGCCGGACTACTTGCCGTTTTCCATCGTGTCGACCGCGGCCTTCAGCTTCGCGTCCGGGATCTCGACCTTGGCCGCTCCGCGCAATTCCTTGACCATGGCGAAATACTTGTCGCGGATCACCGCCTGTTTGGCCTGATCCTTGACGTCGTCGAAGGCCGGCGGCTGCTTGGCGCGCTTGTCCTCGACCTTGATGACGTGCCAGCCGAACTGCGACTGCACCGGCTCCTTCGAATATTTGCCGACGTCAAGCGCGAACGCCGCCTTGTCGAATTCCGGCACCATCTGCCCGGGACCGAACCAGCCGAGGTCGCCGCCGTTCGATTTGCCGCTCGGATCGCTGGTGTGCTCATTGGCGAGCTTCTGGAAATCGGCGCCGCCGTCGAGCTGCTTGATGATCGCCTCGGCCTCTTCCTTCGTCTTCACGAGGATGTGACGGGCATGGATTTCATTGACTGGCGGCGTGTTGGCGATTTCCTGGTCGTAGCGGGCGCGGACTTCGGCGTCCGTCACCTTGCCGACGACCTCCTTCTCGACCACTTCGCCATGCAGGGCGCGCTGCTGCAGGAACGCCATGCGGCGCTGGAAATCGGCATCCTTGTCGAGGCCGCTGTCGATCGCCTTCTTGGCCATGACGCGGATTTCGATGGCCGCCGAAAGGGCGGCGGCGCGGCGCTGTTCCGGCGGCAGCTGCGCGAACTGCTGCGACAGCTCGCCCTCGGCAAGCGCAAGATCCGCCTCGGTCAGCTTCTCACCGTTGATGGTGGCGACCACGGCATTCGGGTCGACCGGAGCGGCGGCGGGCGCCGCAGCTTCCGGCTGGGCGGGCTTGGTTTCCTGCGCCATCAGCGGCGACAGCGAAAGAGCCGAGAGCCCGAAGGCCAGGCCAAGGCTGGCGAGCGACGCGCGGCGGAACGACAGGGACATCAAGATAAACTCCAATGGGGATTGCCAATAAGGATCGCTTGAGCGGAAAGGTTCCAGATCAGTCGGATTGTGGCGGAATTTGGCGTTGCCCATAGGGTCAACGCGGCGTTGACATCGATTGAGCCCCCTCTTATCTGTCCAACGACTTGGCGTCCAGAACCGTTTTCCGGGCGCTATTTGCGTTTGTCCGCATTCACGCGGATTTGATGGGCCCGCCAGGCGCCTGTCGCAAACGGCTAAAATTGCTATCGAAAGGGCCATTGGATGGTCAGTCTCGGCGGTCTCGCCCGTAAGGTTTTCGGTTCCTCCAACGATCGCCGAGTCAAGTCGACCCGGCCCCGTGTCGAGGCGATCAACGCCATGGAAAACGAGATGCGGGCGCTCTC
This sequence comes from Mesorhizobium loti, assembly GCF_001510895.1. Classification (GTDB taxonomy): domain Bacteria; phylum Pseudomonadota; class Alphaproteobacteria; order Rhizobiales; family Rhizobiaceae; genus Mesorhizobium; species Mesorhizobium loti_A. Next base: position 80,509 of record NZ_LPWA01000120.1, read on the forward strand.
GGATGCCGAGCTCGCCGGCCGCACCGAAAAATTCCGCCAGGACCTCGCCAACGGCGCCTCGCTCGACGATCTTTTGATACCGGCCTTCGCCACCGTGCGCGAGGCGGCCCGCCGCGTTCTCGGCATGCGTCCCTTCGACGTGCAATTGATCGGCGGCATGGTGCTGCACAATGGCGGCATCGCTGAAATGCGCACCGGCGAGGGCAAGACGCTGGTTGCCACCCTGCCGGTCTATCTCAACGCGCTCGCCGGCAAGGGCGTCCATGTCGTCACCGTCAACGACTATCTCGCCAAGCGCGACGCCGAATGGATGGGCCGCATCTACAAGTTCCTCGGCCTCACCGTCGGCATCATCGTGCACGGCCTCTCCGACGACGAGCGCCGCGAGGCTTATGCATCCGACGTGACCTACGCCACCAACAACGAACTTGGCTTCGACTATCTGCGCGACAACATGAAATACGAGCGCTCGCAGATGGTGCAGCGCGGCCACGCCTACGCCATCGTCGACGAGGTCGACTCCATCCTGGTCGACGAAGCGCGCACGCCGCTGATCATTTCCGGTCCCCTCGAGGACCGCTCGGAGATGTACAACACCATCGACGCCTTCATGCTGAAGCTCGGCCCGGCCGACTACGAGGTCGACGAGAAGCAGAAGACCACGATCTTCACCGAGGACGGCACCGAGAGGCTGGAAAACATGCTGCGCGACGCCGGCCTTTTGAAGGGCGAGTCGCTATATGACGTCGAGAACGTGGCCATCGTCCACCACGTCAACAACGCGCTGAAGGCGCACCTCCTGTTCCAGAAGGACAGGGACTATATCGTGCGCAACGGCGAGATCGTCATCATCGACGAGTTCACCGGCCGCATGATGCCCGGCCGCCGTTACTCGGAAGGCCTGCACCAGGCGCTCGAGGCCAAGGAGCATGTGCAGATCCAGCCGGAGAACCAGACGCTCGCCTCCGTCACTTTCCAGAACTATTTCCGCCTCTACAAGAAGCTCGCCGGCATGACCGGCACAGCGCTGACCGAGGCCGAGGAATTCGCCAACATCTACAATCTCGAAGTCACCGAGATTCCGACCAACCTGCCGGTGGTCCGCAAGGACGAGGACGACGAGGTCTACCGGACGGTCGACGAGAAATACAAGGCGATCGTCAAGGAGATCAAGGAAGCGCGCGACAAAGGCCAGCCGATCCTGGTCGGCACCACCTCGATCGAGAAATCCGAGCAGTTGGCCGAGCGCCTGCGCAAGGACGGTTTCAAGAATTTCGAAGTGCTGAATGCGCGCCACCATGAGCGCGAGGCGTCCATCGTCGCCCAGGCCGGCAAGCCCGGCGCCATCACCATCGCCACCAATATGGCCGGTCGCGGCACCGACATCCAGCTCGGCGGCAATGCCGACATGCGCATTGCCGAGGAGCTTGCGGAGGTTCCGGCTGGACCGGAGCGCGACGCGCGCGAAAAGCAGATCCGCGACGACATCTCGCAATTGAAGGAAAAGGCGCTGGCCGCCGGCGGCCTCTATGTTTTGGCCACCGAGCGCCATGAATCGCGCCGCATCGACAACCAGCTCCGCGGTCGTTCCGGCCGCCAGGGCGATCCCGGCCGCTCGAAATTCTTCCTGTCGCTGCAGGACGATTTGATGCGCATCTTCGGCTCCGAGCGCATGGACGGCATGCTCCAGAAGCTCGGCCTCAAGGAAGACGAGGCCATCATCCACCCGTGGATCAACAAGGCGCTGGAAAAGGCCCAGAAGAAGGTCGAGGCGCGTAACTTCGACATCCGCAAGAACCTGTTGAAATACGACGACGTCTCGAACGACCAGCGCAAGGTGGTGTTCGAGCAGCGCATCGAGCTGATGGACGGCGAAGGCCTGTCGGAGACGGTCACCGAGATGCGCGAGGGCGTCATCGAGGAGGTCGTCGCCAAGAACATCCCCGAAAACGCTTATGCCGAGCAGTGGAACGTTGCCGGCCTCAAGGAGGAAGTGGCGCAGTACCTTAATCTCGACCTGCCCGTCGAGGAGTGGGTCAAGGAAGAGGGCATTGCCGAGGACGACATCCGCGAGCGCATCTCGGCCGCGGCCGAGGCAGCCGCCAAGGAACGCGCCGAGCGCTTCGGCCCCGACGTGATGAGCTATGTCGAGCGCTCGGTGGTGCTGCAGACGCTCGACCACCTGTGGCGCGAGCACATCGTCAACCTCGACCACCTGCGCTCGGTCGTCGGCTTCCGCGGCTACGCCCAGCGCGACCCACTGCAGGAGTACAAGGGCGAGGCCTTCGAGCTGTTCCAGGGCATGCTCGGCAATCTGCGCCAGGCCGTCACCGCGCAGCTGATGCGCGTCGAGCTGGTCCGTCAGGCGGCTGACGCGCCGCCGCCGGAAGCGCCCGACATGTTCGGCAGCCACATCGATGGCACCACCGGCGAGGACGACTTCCAGGGCGGCGAGACCGCGCTTCTGGTCCGCCAGGATCAGAGCGCCGTCGTCGCTCCGGAAAATCGCGACCCGAAGAACCCGGCGACCTGGGGCAAGGTCGGGCGCAACGAAGCCTGCCCCTGCGGCTCCGGCAAGAAGTACAAGCACTGCCACGGCGCCTTCGCCTGACGCTCTTTTCCTTCTCCCCGTTCACGGGGCGAAGGTGGCCCGCAGGGCCGGATGAGGGGCAGCGCAGACTTTCGCCAGTCTGCTTAGAAGACCAGCGTCACAACAACCCCGACGCCCGCGCAGCGGCCGTCGCCTCGCCGCGCGAGACGGCTTCCAGTTTCTCCAGCACTGCCGAGACATGGTGATCGACCGTCTTCGGCGAAATGGTCAGGTGCGCGGCGATCTTCTTGTTGGAGAAGCCGCGCTCGATCAGTTGCAGCACTTCCATCTGACGCTGGGTGAGACCAGCGAGGTTGGCGCGCGTCGCCTGCCTCGGTCCCCGCGCGATATGACTGACGCCGCTTTGCCGCATCATGCCGCGCACATGCTGCGCCACCGGCCTTGCGCCAAGCCCTTCGAAAATGTCGAGCGCCTCGCGCAGCGCCATCTCGTCGCCTTGCAGCAAGGCGAGCGCGCGCTCGAAGGGGGCGTCCACCCCGGCCCAGAACGCCGCGGCGCCCTGCCAGTCGCCGTCAAGCAAAAGGCGATGTGGCTCGGCCATGCCGACGGTGTCGCCGGGATCGCTGTCAGGCGACAGCAGCTGCCGCCAGGTCGCCAGCTCGCCGAACACCGCCCGCGTCGGCGACAGGCCTTCGGCCAGATCGATCAGGCGCAGAGCCTCGGCTCTGTCACCCTGTCCCAGCCATACATGCTCCGCCATCACCGCCGCGTAAGGCACCAGTCGCTGCAGCTCCATGCCCTTGTCCAGGAAGCGCTTCATCTCATCCAGCACCGGCTCGGCTGACGGATCGCCGCGCCGGATGCGCAGCCTCGCCAGCGCCACCAGCGAAGGGTAGCGCACAAGGGCGGTGGTTGCCTCGTCGTCGATGACGTCATGGGCTATCGCCGCGGCGTCGTTCCACAAGCCGCGCCGCAGCAGCAATTGCGCCTGCACGCCGCGCATATAGTCGCGCCAGGTCGCGAGATCGTTCTCGACGCAATAGGCGACGCCGCGGTCCAGAAAGGCTTCCGCCTCGTTGAGGTTGAGCCGGTTCATCTCGACGCAGGCGCAATTGGTGAAGCCGCGCGCCGCATGCTCCTGGAAATTCCCCGATAACGCGATTCCGAGGCTGCGGGCGAGGTCGCGTCGCCCCTTGGCGAAATCCAGCCATTGGCCGGCGGCGCCGACATTGTTGAGCGCGTGACAGAGAATGTCCGGCCGGTTTAGCCGCTCGGCCAGCTCGACCGCCTTGGCTCCAAGCGAAAGCGCCTCGTCGAGCCTTTCGGCCAGCATCGCCAGCTGCGAGAGGTTCGAGTAAGCCATGGCAAGCTCGGGACTGTCGGGCGCCGTTTCCAGAAGCTCGACAGCCTGCGCTCCGAACCGGTCCGCCGCCTGGCGGTCGCCGAGTAGGTAAGCGAAGCGCGACAGGCATCTGAGGCTGTCGCCTTCCTTCAGCCTGTCGCCGAGCGCCTGCTGCAGCCGGCGCGCCTCACCCTGCGCCTCCATGGCCGCTTCGATGCGGCCGATGAGATGGCATTCGAAGGCATGGCCTTCATGCAGCACTGCCTGGCTTTCCATCGGCAGGCCGTCGCAATATCGCAAGGCGACCTCGTAGTGGCCGGCGGCATCTCGATGCGCGCCGACGCGGGAAGCCTCGCGCGCGGCGAGCGGCGCGAGCTGGCGCACCGCCTCCAGGTTCTGCGCCTCAACCGCATGATGCACGAGCCTTGCGGTGGCGACATCCGGGTTTTCCTGCAGCGCCGCCAGCGCACGCTGGTTGTACTCGCGCCGTCGGCTTGGCGTCAGCGCCGTCTCGATCGCCCGGCGGGCGATCTCATGCCTGAAGGCGTAGCCGTCGCCGAAATCCTCGAGCAAGCCTTGCGCGACGCATTCGGCGAGCTGGCCGGCAGCAGCGATCCCGCACAGGCCCTGCAGCGCCCAGCCGTCGGCGCGGCGCGGGAACACGGACACCGCGTCGAGCATGGAACGGGCGCCCGGCGACAGCCGCTCTGCCCGCGCCAGCACCGCGTCGCGGACGCTGGCCGGCAGCGCGCTATCGCTTTCGCTGGTGAGCAGTTCCGTGACGAAGAAGGCATTGCCGGCGGTGGCCCGGTAGATGGCGCCGCCGTCGCGGCCGGCCATCTCGGCCAGCGACAGCACGGCGGCTTCGCTGAGCAGCGGCACCTCGATGCGTTGAACATTGCCGGCCGGGATCTCGCCGAGCGCCCGGCGCACCCGCATCTGACCCTCGCTGCGATCGGTGCGCGCCGTGATCAGGAGCAGGATGTGGGAGTTTGCAATGCGCCGACCGAGGAAGCGAACGAAATCGAGCGTCGCGTCATCCGCCCAATGCAGGTCCTCGATGATCAGCAGGCATGGACCTTTCGCCTCGAAGACGTCGAGCGCATCGGAAAACAGCGGCAGCCGCTGCCCCTGCCGGTCGTCGATCGCGCGCGGCAGTTCCCATTGCGCCTCGCGGGCGAGATCATAGAGCGGCCCCAGCGGGTCAGGGATCGACAGGTCCTCGCAGGCGCTGCGGAGCAGCATCACATCTTGCCTCGCACCCTCCACCAAAGCCTCGACCAGCGCCGTCTTGCCGGCGCCGGCCTCGCCCGACAGCGCCGCGACGTGGCCGCGGCCTTGCATTGCCTCCGCCAGGAGGGCTTCCAGTTGCCGCAGCTGCATCTGCCGTTCCAGAAGCATTCTCGTTCTCTCGCGCAAAGTCAGGATTTCACCGCGGCGGGTGCCGCCTCCGATAGTCCGGATGAGCACGCCACAATGTGACCCTCCACACATTGGAGTGCGGTTCTCCACAATTAACGCTCCCAACATGGGGAATCGTCCCGCCCAATATGGGGAAAGGTTCCGATGCGCGGCATTTCCAAGCGTGGTTTTAGTCCGGCCGCGCTCTGACCGAGCGTGATTCAATCACCAAAGGAAAACCAATCATGCCTCGCTATCTGGTTGAACGCACATTTCCCGACGGCCTCAACGTGCCGATGAACGATGCCGGCGCGACCGCCATGGGCGGCGTCATCGCCCGCAACGCCGAAAAGGGCGTCACCTGGGTGCAGTCCTATGTGTCGCCCGACAAGGGCAAGAGCTTCTGCATCTATGATGCGCCCTCGCCCGAGGCGATCCGCAGCACCGCACAGAAGAACGCGCTTCCCGTCGACAAGATCACGGAGGTGCGGGTCCTCGACCCCTACTTTTATCGCTGATCCACAGCAGAACGATGCGCTCCAGATCGTCCCCGCCGGAGGCGGACCTGATGTCGTGCCGGAAAGCGACGGTGTATCCGCCCCGGCGGATACTCTTGCGCCACGGCGCGGCTTCATCCGGCGGGCCGTGTCGGCGCTGCTTTCGCCTCTGCGAAACCGGCGCCGCCGGTTGCCCCCGCAGGACGCCTTTTTGAGACGCGACATCGGCCTCGAGGAGCGCGAGGTGCCGCTCGAATACTGGGAATATTGGTGGCATCACCGCTGATTTTCGACCGGCGGACCTGAGCGGTTTCGCCACAGCAATGACAGGCACCAGGGCATTGCCGAACCGGCCTTTGGCCGGCCGGCTCTGCCTTGCGCGCCTCAACCGAATTGGAGAGGAAAATGAGCATTCTCAATTGGAACAGGGGCCTCATCGCGGCATCGGCTTTGACCATCATGGCGGCCGGCGCAGCCAGCGCCGAAACCGTCAATCCACTCGCCGAAAAGGTGCGGGCGGCCGACAGCCGCTTCGAGGACGTGTCCGTGGCGAAGGCCGAAGCTATGCGCCGATCCCCTGCGCCAGCGGCCTCACCGGTGGCGCCATGGGCATCCACTATGTCAACGCCGCCTATCTGAAGGACGACGCCGTCGACGTCGCCAAGCCCGAGGCGGTGATGTATGAGCCGATGGCCGACGGCACGCTGAAGCTGATCGCCGTCGAGTACATCACCTCCAAGGGTCCGGCCTCGCTCGAAGGCCATCTGTTCAACTTCAACACCGCGCCCAACCGCTACGGCCTCGGCCCATTCTACGAACTGCATGTCTGGGCCTGGAAGCAGAACCCGACCGGCGCCTTCGCCGACATGAATCCAAACGTTTCGTGTGACGCGATGAAGGGGATGTAGGAGCGCCTCTTCCTTCTCCCCGTTTCACGGGGAGAAGGTGGCCCGAAGGGCCGGATGAGGGGCAGCGCCAGCGCTCGTGATTTGCAATTCCCCCGAGATCCACATGAAAAGCGATGGCTTTGACGTTGGAACCTCCACAACACCGCTTCGCCTACGAACAGATCATCGGCTTGCGTACTTCAGCGCAAATCGCCGAAACCCGCGCTGCCCCTCATCCGCCTGCCGGCGTTCGTCGTTCGAAAAGCCAAGCAATTGGCTTTTCGTCCGCTACGCGGACCACTCCTCACCTCCCCGTATAGTGACGGGGAGAAGGAAGGCTCACCCAACCGTTTCTTAATGTGTTTCGAATACACCCGAACGCTGAAAAAGAGGCGGAAAACGGAGAGTATTCGGGGTGCGCTTTTCCGCGGCGACGACTGCCGGGCGGTTCCTGCCGCAGCGCTGGGCGCTGCGCATGCGGCCGTTGCTTGGCCGCATCGATGCCGTGCTGTTCACCGCCGACGAACGCGGCGAAGCCGGCCGCATGTCGCTGATCGCCTTTTCCATCCGCATTGTCAGCGCCGTCATCGCCTTCATCAGCCAGGTGCTGATGGCCCGCTGGATGGGCTCCTTCGAATACGGCATCTTCGTGCTGGTCTGGGTGACGATGGTCATCGTCGGCAACCTTGCCTGCCTCGGCTTCCACACCTCGGTCATCCGCTTCATTCCCGAATATCGCGAGCGCGGCATGCTCGCCGAACTGCGCGGCATCGTCTTGGCGAGCCGGCTGTTCGTGCTGATCGCCTCGACGGTGATCGCCGGCCTCGGCGCCCTCGGCGTGTGGCTCGCCTCGCCCTGGATCGAGAACTACTACGTCGTTCCCTTCATCCTCGGCGTCATCTGCCTGCCGATGATCGCGATGGGCGATCTGCTACAGGGGCTGGCCCGCGCCAACTCGTGGGCGCTGTTCGCGCTTTCGCCGACCTACCTGGTGCGACCGGTGCTGATCCTGGTGTTCATGGCGGCAATGCTCGCCATGCACTACGTGCCCGATGCCAAGACCGCGATCTTCGCCTCGATCGCCGCCACCTATGTCACCACGCTCGGCCAGCTGGTGGGCGTCACCTCGCGCATGGACAAGAAGATCCCGGCCGGACCGATGACGGTGCATTTCGGCCAGTGGATACTCGTCTCGCTGCCGATCTTCCTGGTCGAGAGTTTCTTCTTCCTGCTCACCAATGCCGACGTGCTGATGGTCGGCGCCTATCTCGACCCCAATGACGTCGCCGTCTATTTCGCCACGGTCAAGACGTTGGCGCTGGTGCATTTCGTCTATTTCGCCGTCAAGGCGGGCGTTGCCCAACGCTATGCGCAGTTCACCCATGGCGAGCCGGAAAGGCTCGCCGCCTTCGCCCGCGAGACCGTTTCCTGGACCTTCTGGCCCTCGCTTTTGATGGCGCTGCTGGTGCTGGCGCTCGGCGAGCCGATGCTGGTGCTGTTCGGTCCGGAATTCACCGCCGGCTATCCGCTGCTTTTCCTGCTCGTCTTCGGCGTCGTCGCACGCGGCGCCGTCGGCCCCTGCGAAAGCCTGCTCACCATGAGCGGCAACCAGAACATCTGCGCCGCCGTCTATGCCATGACGCTTGCCCTGAACATCGGCCTCAACGTGGTCCTGATCCCGCTCTTCGGCCTCTGGGGCGCGGCGATCGCCACCAGCCTCGCCATGATCTTCGAGGCCGGCGCGCTGTCCTTCACCGTCTGGCGCAAGCTCGGTATCGTCATGGCGATTTTCGTGCCTGCAAAAAAGGAAGTCGCCTGATGGCCGCCGTTCCGTTGCTCGAGGAGACCAGCGGCGGCCCCGCCGGCGCCATGGTGTCGGGCCTTGCGGGCCTCGCCAGGGAAGCCGATCCCGCCCATATCGAGCTCTTCGCCAACAACCGGCCGGAGCGCAAGCTCGCGATCTATCCGGCTTCCGCCGGCTTCGACCTGGTCGAGGAGCTCGATTATCTCAGCGCCCGCACGACCGAACCCAACGTGTTCTTCAACCCGCGCTTCCTGGCGCCTGCCATGCCGCGGCTCGAGGACCGCGAGGTGCGGCTGGCCGTGATCCGCGACGGCGACGAGTACCGCAACCGGTTGCGGCTTCTGGTGCCGTTCTCGGTCGAGCGGCCGGCGATCCCGCTCGGCGTCCCGGTCATGCGCACGTGGTCGAGCCCGTTCGGTCCGCTCGGCACGCCGCTGGTCGACCGCGACGATCCGGTCGGCGTCATCGAGGATTTCTTCTCGATGCTGTCGAGGCCGCATCTCAAATTGCCGAAAGTGTTCGTGCTGCCCGACATCAGACTCGACGGTCCGGTTTCGAGCCTGCTCACCTCCTTTGCCGACAGCCGCGGCCTGACCCTGGTCACCACCGGCAAGGCCGAGCGTCCGGTTCTCGAAAGCGATGCCGATGGCGACGATTACTTCAAGGCCTCGCTGCGCTCGCACCACTATCGCGAATTCCGCCGGCTGAAGCGGCGCCTCGCCGACCTCGGCAAGCTCGAGCATGTCGTGGCGCGCGGACAGGACGAGATCCGCCATGCCATCGAAAGCTTCCTGACGCTGGAGGCCGCCGGCTGGAAAGGCCGCGAGCGCACGGCGATGGCCATCGACCGCTACCGCGCCGCCTTCGCCCGCGAGGCCGTGCATCGGCTGGCCGAGCACGACATGTGCCGCATCCATTCGCTGAAGCTCGACGGCCGCACCATCGCCTGCCTTGTCGTCTTCGTCGAAGCCGGTGTCGCCTATACCTGGAAGACCGCCTATGACGAGGCGCTCTCCGCCTATTCCCCCGGCACGCTGCTGATGATCGAGGTGACGAAGCAGCACCTCGACGACCCCAACATCGTCATGACCGATTCCTGCGCGGTGCCCGACCATCCGGTGATGAGCCGGCTGTGGATGGAGCGCAAGCCGACGGGCACGCTGGTGGTCGGCCTGACGCCCGATGCCGACCGGCTTGCCCGCCAGGCAGCCTCGCAGCTCCACCTCTACCGCGAGACCCGCAACATGGCGCGCATCCTGCGCAACCGCATGCGGAGCCTATTGAAAAGGCGCTAGATGACGAGCGGCACACTGGCTATGGCATGCGGCGGGCCGATCCGGTCCGCCTTCCTCGAAAAGCAATCCAGATGATCAGAACACTTTTGCGCCATGCCGGCCTGCCAATCGCGCTGCTCGCCCTGCTGCCGACAAGCGCCTTCGCAAGCTCCTGCCCCGAGGATTGCTCGGAGCCTGCGCCGCCGCCCGTCAACATCTACAGCCACACGACCGCCGGCCATATGAGTCCGGTCGCCGCGGCCGCGCTGCCGCGCGTCTACGTGCCCAACCGATCCTCGAACAGCGTCTCGGTGATCGACCCTGTCGCCTTGAAGGAAGTCGATCGGTTTCCGGTCGGCAGCAAGCCGCAGCACGTCGTTCCTTCCTGGGACCTGAAGACGCTCTGGGTGGCCAACAACGGCACCGGCAGGAACGGCAGCCTGACGCCGATCGATCCGGCGACCGCCAAACCCGGCAAGCAGGTCGCGGTCGACGACCCCTACAACGTGTATTTCATGCCGGACGGCAGCGCTGCCATCATCGTCGACGAGGCCCTGAAGCAGCTCGACCTGCGCGACCCGCAGACCATGGCGTTGAAATCGATCATCCCGACGCCCGATTGCCCCGGCATCAACCACGCCGATTTCTCTGCCGACAATTCCTATGCGATCTTCACCTGCGAATATGGCGATGGTGGCCTGGCCAAGATCGACCTCAAGAACCAGAAGGTGCTCGGCCATCTCGACCTCTCGAAGATGGGCATGCCGCAGGACATCCGCCTGTCGCCCGATGGCAAGGTCTTCTACGTCGCCGACATGATGAACGACGGCGTGTTCCTCATCGACGGCGACAGCTTCAAGGAGATCGGCTTCATTCCGACAGGCATAGGCGCGCACGGCTTCGTCGTCAGCCGCGACGGCAAGCGGCTCTATGTCTCGAACCGCGGCTCGCACAAGATGGAGCAGGGCCGCGCCGACGGGCCGGGCAGCGTGACCGTGATCGACTTCGCGACGCGCTCGGTCGTCGCGCAATGGCCGATCCCCGAGGGCGGCAGCCCCGACATGGGCAATGTCAGCGCCGACGGCAGACAGCTATGGCTATCCGGCCGCTTCGACAGCGAAGTCTACATGATCGACACGACGAGCGGAGCGGTGACGAAGATCCGCGTCGGCGTCGAGCCGCACGGCCTGACGGTGTGGCCGCAGCCCGGCAGGTACTCGCAGGGGCATACGGGGAATATGCGGTAGGTATGTTTCGGGTGGCCTGCCACCCGAAGCTCGCAGAGCGAAGGGTGGTGCCCCTAGCCGGGATCGAACCAGCACTCCTTGCGGAACTCGATTTTGAGTCGAGCGCGTCTACCAATTCCGCCATAGGGGCTCAGGCCGGGCGGCCTGGATGGGCGCGGACTATACGGTTGGACGGGCTTTCGTCAACTGGCCTGTTGCCGATTTGCCGGCGACAGCCGCGCCTTACGGTTTCGTAAGGACGCCGCCATTGTGCGGCGCGGAAAATCTTTCTAGACAGGCGAAGCGTTGAAGCGCCACTCACATCCGCAAAGTTGGATGCGGCGCTTTGGGTCCTTGTCTTCCTGCCTGTCGTTGCCCAAAACCTCTAGCGCCTCGGGTGGCACGCACTAGGAGAGCCGATGCTTCGTGGACTTTACGACTGGACCTTGTCGCTGGCGGCACGGAGATCGGCCGAGTGGTGGCTCGCCTTCATCGCCTTCGTCGAAAGCTCGGTGTTCCTGGTGCCGGCCGACGTGCTCTATCTGCCGATGGCGCTGTCCAAGCCCGAGCGCGCCTATCGCTATGCGCTGATCGCAACGGTCGCCTCGGTGCTGGGCGGTGTCGCCGGGTGGTTCATCGGCCACTATGCCTATGAGGCGGTCGCCAAGCCGATCCTCGAATTCTACGGCAAATATGACGAGTTCGAGCAGTTGCGCACCTCTTCCGGCGTCGGCTTCATCATCCTGATGCTGATCACCTCGGGCGCCGCGCATCTGCCGCCGATCAAGGTGGTGACGATCCTTTCCGGCGTCATCGGCGTCAACCTCTTGCTGTTCATCGGGCTTGCCATCGTGGCGCGCGGTGCCCGTTTCCTGCTGCTCGCCTGGCTGCTGCGTCGCTATGGCGAATCGATCAAGGAGTTCATCGAAAAACGCCTGGGCATGATCGTCAGCGCCGGCGCCGCTGCCCTTATTTTGCTCTATATCGCGGTCAGATACGCCCACGGATAGTGCATGTCGCCCAAAGGTGCGCACCGGTTTTGGGAGAACGACATGTATCAAAACAAAGACTTAAAGCGCGTCGCCTGAAACCATTCTGCGCGACGCGCTTAGAGCAATTCCAGGAAAAGTGTGTAACGGTTTTCCGTCCGGAATTGCGTAAAAAAAGAGTTAGAGCAGATCAGCGATTCTACGAAACGATGAACTGCTCTAGACCAAGCCAACGGACCAAGACCGATGACAGCGACGATGACTGCCGACACCGGACGCCAGCGGACGCGGGCCGCGCTGTTCCTCGCCGTCGCCATGGCAGCGACCGTCGGCTCCGCGCTCGCCTTCCAGTATATCGGCGGCTACATCCCCTGCCATCTCTGCCTCGAGCAGCGCACGCCCTATTACATCGGCGTGCCGCTGATGCTGCTGGCGGCGATCGCCTCGATGCTGCGCACACCGGCCTGGGTGACGCGCGGCCTGCTGGCGATCGGCGGCCTGTTGATGCTCTACGGCCTCTATCTCGGCGTCTACCACTCCGGCGTCGAATGGGGCTGGTGGCCGGGTCCCGCCGACTGCACGGCCGGCGCCGGCCCGGTCGATACCGGCGGCAAGGGCGTGCTCGACGCGCTCGACAAATTCGTGCCGCCCTCCTGCGACAAGGCAGCCTTGCGCATCCTCGGCCTGTCGCTCGCCGGCTGGAACGCCATCGCCAGCCTCATCCTCGCCGCCGTCGCCTTCCGCAGCGCCCTGTCGCGCGACTGAGTCACCCAAAAGCGCCGGCCCGAGATCGTTCAAAGAATTCGGCAGGCTGAGCCGGATGAAGTGATTTTCGAGAACCGGAGCGGAGCGGACATCTAGGTCCGTGAGCACCGGAAGCACAGAAAATCGCTTCAGGCGGCCAGCCTCCCGAATTATCGAACGATCTCAAGGTTCCAGTTCGACATCCCAGTAGAGATAATCCATCCAGCTTTCATGCAGATGGTTGGGCGGGAACAGGCGGCCGTTGTTATGCAGGTCGTGCACCGTCGGCTGATAGGGTTTCTGCAGCGGCCACATCTTGGCCTGTGCCGGCATCATGCCGCCTTTCCTGAGATTGCAGGGCGAGCAGGCGGCGACGACATTCTCCCAGGTCGTCGCGCCGCCGCGATGGCGCGGGATGACATGGTCGAAGGTGAGGTCGTCCGGAGTGCCGCAATACTGGCACTGGAAGCGGTCGCGCAGGAAGACGTTGAAGCGCGTGAAGGCCGGGTGCCGCGATGGCTTCACATAGGCCTTGAGGCTCACCACGCTCGGCAGCTTCATCGAGAAGGTCGGCGAGGAGACGGCGTGCTCGTATTCGGCAACGATATTGACCCGGTCGAGGAAGACAGCCTTGATGGCATCCTGCCACGACCAGAGCGACAAGGGGTAATAGCTGAGCGGACGGTAGTCCGCATTCAGCACCAGCGCGGGAAGCCCATCCGGAGATACGGCAACCGTCACGTCGTTGGCCTCCTTATTCCAGAACCGAACGGCGCGGATACTGTAAGCCCGACATGACAGGGATGTGAAGCGGATTGTCGTTCGCCGAAACGATCAAAAACGCATGATTTTCATGCTTTTTTGGCCATTTCGACAGGGGGCGCCGCGTCCCTGCCCTTCAATTCGCGATAGTAAGCCCAAAAAAGCCGCGACGCGACACCTCGCCACGGGCTCCATGATTCGGCCAGTCGAATCAGTGTTTTCTCCGGCGGACGCGGGTCGATGCCAAGCGCATGGCCGACCGCTGTTTGTAGCGCGACATCACGCGCGGGGAACACATCGGGATGGCCGGCGGCGAACAGCAGATAGCACTCCGCCGTCCAGGGGCCGATGCCGGGCACCGCCGTCATCGCCGCGATCGCCTCGCCGGCGTCGAGCGAGCAGAGATGATAGAGATCGAGCCCGCCAGCCACGGCTTCCGCGACGGCGACCAGCCCGCGCTGCTTCGGCCGCGACAGGCCGGCCTCGCGGAAAACATCCTCGCCGGCGCAAAGAATCCCCTCCGGCGTCAGCGGATCGACCAGCCGGATCAGCCGGCCGAAAATAGCGTCCGCACTGGCGCGAGAAACCTGCTGCGAGACGATGATGGAGGCGAGGCTCTCGAACCCCGGCTCGGAGAGCCTCAGCGGCACCTCGCCCGCCGTGCCGCGCACCTTCTCCAGCCGCGGATCGATAAGGCAGAGCGCGTCGAGCCCTGCCGCAATGTCGTCGAGCGAGGCAATGCGTTGCACGTTTGCTTGTTCCCAGAGCGCTCACGAAATGGCAATTGATGGCTAACTAGCAACCGCCGGAAGCGCCTTTCAACCCGATTGCCGCCTGAAACATGACGCTCCTGACATTCCGCTTCGCGCCGAGCCCCAACGGCGAACTGCATCTCGGCCATGCCTATTCGGCCCTGCTCAACCAGCAGATGGCGGCGCGGGCTGGCAGGCGGCTGTTGCTGCGCATCGAGGACATCGACATCACGCGCTGCACGCCGGAATTCGAGGCCGGCATATTTAGCGACCTGAAATGGCTGGGGCTCGGCTGGGAGGAGCCGGCGCGACGCCAGTCCGAGCATTTTTCCGAATACAAGGCGGTGCTTGATCGGCTGATCGCCGAGGAACTGGTCTATCCCGCCTTCATGAGTCGCGGCGAGATCCGCGCCTTCATCGTCGAAACCGAGAAACGCGGCCGCGACTGGCCGCGCGACCCTGACGGCGTGCCGCTCTACCCATCCCTGGACAAGGCGCTGTCGATGAAAGAGCGCGAGCGACGCATCGCCGAGAATATACCCTTCGCCTGGCGGCTCGATGTCGAAGCGGCAATGGCGCGCATGCCCGGCGCCTTGTCATGGGTCGAGTTCGCCGACGAGACCATGGCCGCGACGCATACGGTCGAGGCAAAGCCGCAGGCCTGGGGCGACGTCATCGTGGCGCGCCGCGACATCCCGACCAGCTATCATCTCGCCGTCGTTGTCGACGATGCGCTGCAACAGGTCAGCCATGTCGTGCGTGGTCAGGATCTTTACGCGGCCACCGGCGTGCAGCGCCTGCTCCAGCAGTTGCTCGGCCTCCCGCCGCCGCTTTACTTCCACCACCGCCTGATCCTCGGGCCGGACGGCAGGAAGCTCTCCAAGAGCCTCAAGGACACCGGCCTTGCCGTGCTGAGGCAGGCAGGCATGTCGCCGCAGGACGTCAGACGGCTGGTTGGGCTTTGACTACAGGCGCGCGAGTCCCGCCTTGATCAGCGCCATCACGCTGATGAGGACGAAGGCGCCGCTCAAACCCCATGCCACCGCAAGTCTGAGGTCCCTGAAGGTGATGCCGTGCTCGTTGGCGACCATCACCGCAACGAAGAAGCCCAGCGTGAAGAGCAGCGTGTTGCCGGTCGAGCCGAATCCGTCTTCCTTCATGATGGCGTCGAGTGCCGTGCCGAAGAAGAATCCGAAGACCGCGACGGTCGCGACCGCGAACAGCAGCCACGTCGTACCGAGATGTAAAAGCATGCCTGCTCATGGCGTGCCTTAACGCCATGCCCCTCTGGCATCGTTTGTTGAATTCGAATGAGCTTATGGATCAACCGTTTCGTTTTGCTTGCCGAATTGAACGGCATTAGAGCAATTGCCGTCATCAACCCTTCACCGCAGCCAGAGCCCTCTCTCACAATGCATAGCATCAAGCGGTTCATCCCCGCCTCTTTCGTCGTCCTGTGGGCGACCGGCTTCATCGGCGCGCGCTATGCCATGCCGTGGGCGGAGCCTTTCACCTTCCTCGCCATCCGCTTCGTGCTGGCGGCGGTCCTGTTTGCCGGCCTGACCGTGCTGTTAGGCTCCCGCAGGGCGAGCCGCGACGAGGCACTTCACGCGACGGTGGCCGGCGTTCTCATGCACGGCGTCTATCTGGGCGGCGTGTTCTGGGCGATCCACCGTGGCATGCCGGCCGGGCTTTCGGCGCTGATCGTCGGCCTGCAGCCGCTGATCACGGCCGTGCTTGCCGGGAAATTCCTCGGCGAGGCGATCCTGCCGCGCCATTGGGTGGGCCTTGCAGTCGGGTTTTTGGGCGTCGTCATCGTGCTCTGGCCGAAGCTGGGCGCGATCGGCGGCGGCGTCACCGTGGCGACGTTGACGGCCTCGCTGGTGTCGGTGCTCGGCATGGCCGCCGGAACCATCTGGCAGAAGCGCTTCGCCTCCGGCGGCGACCTCGTCTCGGCGACGATGTGGCAGTATGTCGGCGGCTCCATCGTGACGATCCTGGGATCGCTCGCCTTCGAAACGCGCACGATCACCGTCAACGGCGAGCTCATCTTCGCATTCGCCTGGCTGGTGCTGGTGCTGTCGGTCGGCGCCATCTTCCTGTTGATGGTGATGATCAGGGACGGCGAGATGTCGAAGGTCGCGTCGCTGTTCTACCTGGTGCCGGCCGTCACCGCGGTCATTGCCTGGGCGCTGTTCGGCGAAGAGCTCAATGCGCTGCAGATCGCCGGCATGGCGATCGCGACGCTGGGTGTCGGCCTGGCGACCGCACGGCCGGGCGGAGCTCAGCCGACGCGCGCGCGCGCCTCCAGATAGCGGCTGATGGCGGCGTTGAGCTCGCCGCCGAGGATGAAGATCGCCGAGATCATGTAGAGGAAGACCACCGCGATCATGATCGAGGCCAACCCCGCATAGGTCGTCACATAGGACGAGAAGTGGTCGAGATAGATGGCGAAGATGGTCGAGCCGGCCAGCCAGGCGATCAGCGTGAAGACGATGCCGGGAATGATCGAGACGAAGCGTCGCTTGCCGGCCGGCAGCCAGATATGCACAGCGAAAAGGCCGATGACGATCACCGCCGAGGCGATCACGTAACGCCATATCGTGATCGTGCCCATATAGGGCTTGATCCATTCCAGATGCGCTTCGGCCAGCCGCGCCAGCAGCGGCGCGAACACCAGAAGCACGCTGACGGCGAGAAAACAGGCGGTCGCGATCAAAACGAAAATGATGCTCTGCACCCGGCGATAGATGATGCCGCGTGTCTCGGCGACCCGGTAGGCGCGGTTGAGCGAGGTGCGCAGCGCCTCGATGCCGTTCGAGGCGAAATACGCTGCAAGCAGCACGCCATAGGTCAGAAGGTCGGTGCGCCGGACGGTCAGCACGTTCTGCACCTCGCGCGCGATCGGCTTGGCGATCTGTTCCGGCCAGGTGTCGAAGACCAGATGCACGGCCGTGTCGGCGAAGGCGCGCGCGCCCAGGAAGCTTGCCAGCGTCGTGGCAAAGATCAGGAACGGAAACAGCGCCATCAGCGAGGTGATTGCCAAATGGCTGGCCATCGCCCAGCCGTCGTCCGTGGTGAAATGGCCGACCGCATCGTAGAGCACGCGCTTGATGGCGACGATATTCCTGAGCAAGGACCCGCGCTCCGCTCGATTGTGTCGACGCCGCGAATATGGGAAGTGATTGCGGCAAATGGCAACCCCAGGTCAAACCGCGATTCCCACTGCCAAAGACTTGCGCACCATTGTCGTCACCGGTGCCTCCTCCGGCATCGGCGCCTATTGCGCGCGGGCATTGAAGGCGGAGGGCTGGCGGGTGTTCGCCACAGCACGCAAGCCGGCAGACATAGCAGCACTCCAGGCCGACGGTCTCGAGGCCTTCTATCTCGACTATCGCGAGCCGGAGTCGATTGCCGCCCTGGTCGACGCTGTCCTGGAGCGCACCGAGGGCAAACTCAATGCGCTGTTCAACAACGGCGCCTACGCGCAGCCCGGCGCCGTCGAGGACCTGTCCGTCGACGCGCTGCGCGAGCAGTTCGAGGCCAATTTCTTCGGCTGGCACGATCTGACGCGGCGCGTCGTGCCGGTCATGCGCCGCCAGGGTCACGGCCGTCTCGTCCACTGCTCCTCGATCCTGGGCCTCGCCCCCGTCCGCTTTCGCGGCGCCTATTCGGCGTCCAAACACGCCGTCGAAGGCTGATGCTGTGCATGCGCCAGGAACTCGAAGGCAGCGGCATCCAGCTTTCGCTGATCGAGCCTGGCCCGGTGACCTCGAAGATCGCCAGCAACGGCCTCACCTGGTTTCTGAAGAACATCGACATCGAGAACTCCGTCCACCGCGCCGGCTATGAGGCGCAGCTTGCCCGGCTACAGGCCGGCGGCAGCGTCTCGCGGCTGAAGCCCGGGCCGGAAGTTGTCCATGTTGCCTTGCGCCACGCGCTTCTGTCACAGCGCCCGCGCCCGCACTATGTGGTAACGGTGCCGGCCAGAATCGGCGTGATGCTCAAGCGCATCCTGCCGGCATCAGCGCTCTACCGCGTGCTCGCCAGGCGCGCCTGAACGAAACCGAACCGGAGCCAGCCCATGGCAACCACCTTCAAAGTCCTCGCCCTGGTCGTCATGGCCGCGGTCGTCGTCGTGCTGATCCGCGGCCTCGTCAACATGATGCGAGGCGGCTCCGGCGTGACCTCCAACAAGCTGATGCAGGCGCGCGTCCTGCTGCAGGCCGTGGCCCTGGCGCTGATCCTGCTGGCCGTCTGGTTCACCCGCAAGTGACGTTCGCTGCAAGGAGGAAGGCGTGGTCAGGCTCAACAAGATCTACACACGCACCGGTGACGACGGCACCACTGGTCTCGGCAGCGGCGAGCGGCGGCTGAAATCCGATCTGCGCGTCGAAGCCTATGGCACGGTGGACGAGGCCAATGCCTGCATCGGCATGGCGCGCCTCCACACCGGAGCGGATCATCCGGCGATCGACGTCATGCTGTCGCGCATCCAGAACGACCTTTTCGACCTCGGCGCCGATCTTGCGGTGCCGGACGAGGGCAAGCCGCTCGACTATGAGCCGCTGCGCATCGTCGCCGCGCAGACCGAGCGCGTCGAAAAGGATATCGATCTTCTCAACAAGCACCTGCAGCCGCTGAAGTCGTTTGTGCTGAACGGCGGCACGCCGGCAGCAGCCGCCCTGCATCTGGCGCGCACGGTGGCGCGGCGCGCCGAGCGCGTTATGGTGGCGCTGGCGCAGGACCCGGCCGAGCACGTCAACCGTGAGGCGCTGAAATACGTCAACCGGGTCTCGGACTTCCTGTTCGTCGCCGCGCGAGCGGTCAATGACAACGGAAACGCCGACGTGCTATGGGTTCCCGGCAAGAACCGCTGACAATCAGGTACGGCGGGAGGATCCGATGTTTATCCCGCTCTACGACACCAACAGCTGCGCCACATCCGCCTGCAATATGTGACGATAGGCCTGATCGCGGCGAATGCCCTGGTCTATCTCGCGACCACGCTTGGCGGCGAGAACTTCACCAATGCCGCGGTGCTCGGCCTCGGCTTCATCCCCTCGGTCGTCCACGACAAGGTCGAGCTATCGCCCGAATTCGTCGTCATTCCCGAAAGCCTCAGCTATCTCACCTATTCCTTCCTGCATGCCGACATCTTCCATCTCGGCGGCAACATGTTGTTCCTGTGGGTGTTCGGCGACAATGTCGAGGACGCGCTCGGCCATATCCGCTATCTGATCTTCTACTTGGCTTGCGCGGCAGCGGGCGCGTTCTTTCAAGGCTTGGTGTCCTGGGATTCGCAGGTGCCGCTGATCGGCGCCTCCGGCGCCATCGCCGGCGTTGTTGCAGCCTACCTGATCCTTTATCCGCGGGTTAAGGTGTGGGTGCTGGCCTTCGCCCGCATCCCGCTCCGCATTCCCGCCTTCATCCCGCTCATCCTCTGGATCCTGTTCCAGATCGTGATGTTCGCCGCGGGCGGCGAGGACCAGGTTTCCTGGGCCTGCCATATCGGCGGCATCATGGCCGGCGCCGTTCTCGTTCTGGTGCTGCGCAGCCGGGGCGTGCCGCTGCTTGCCGGCGCCGACGGCGAGCCGAACCCCACGCCGAATGTCCAGGAGGTGCCCGTCCCGACCGAGCCGGGGGCAGCACCCGAAACCCCGGCGCAGTCCGCGCCGCAATGGGGCCGCGGAGCCGCATCGCCTCAGGACTGAACCGATTTGAGTGCGTCCCGCATATTGACGCGCCGGATTGCCGCCACTACGGAAACGCCACCGTACTGGACGGATATTCCGTCCGGAATGTCGGCTTTCGACAACTCTGGCAAGGCGCACACTGCTATAGCGCGCCCGACTATCTCAGGAGAGGTGACAGGAAAATGAAGATCCTTGTGCCCGTGAAGCGGGTTGTGGATGCGAACGTCAAGGTCCGGGTCAAGGCCGACGGACTGGGCGTCGAGCTCGCCAACGTCAAGATGGCGATGAACCCGTTCGACGAGATCGCGGTCGAGGAAGCGATCCGGATCAAGGAAGCCGGCAAGGCCGAGGAGATCATCGTCGTGTCGATCGGCCCGCAGCAGGCGCAGGAGACCCTGCGCACCGCTCTCGCCATGGGCGCCGACCGCGCCATCCTGGTCAAGACCGATGAGCAGACCGAGCCGCTTGGCGTCGCCAAGGTGCTGAAGGGCGTGGTGGAAGCCGAGAAGCCCGGCCTCGTCATACTCGGCAAGCAGGCGATCGACGACGATTCCAATCAGACCGGCCAGATGCTGGCGGCGCTGCTCGGCTGGGCGCAAGGCACCTTTGCTTCGAAGATCGAGCTCGGTGGCGACAAGGCCAAGGTGACGCGCGAGGTCGACGGCGGCCTGCAGACGATCGAGCTGAAGATGCCGGCGATCGTGACCGCCGACCTGCGCCTCAACCAGCCGCGCTATGCCTCGCTGCCCAACATCATGAAGGCCAAGAAGAAGCCTCTCGACGAAAAGAGCCCGGCCGACTACGGCGCCGACGTCAAGCCGCGCCTCAAGGTCATCAAGACCGAGGAGCCCGGCGGCCGCAAGGCGGGCGCAAGGTCAAGAGCGTCGCCGAGCTGGTCGAGAAGCTCAAGAACGAAGCCGGCGTTCTGTAAGGCATCGGGAAAGGACAAGAAAATGGCAATTCTCCTCATCGCCGAACACGACAACGCAAGCCTTTCCGACCAGACCGCCAAGGCGCTGTCGGCCGCTCTCCAGATCGGCTCGGATGTCGACGTGCTGGTCGCCGGCAAGGGCGCCAAGGCTGCCGCCGACGCCGCAGCCAAGCTGAAAGGTGTTCGTAAAGTGCTGCTGGCCGAGGCCGACGAGCTCGCCGAGCGCCTGGCCGAACCGACGGCGGCACTCGTCGTCTCGCTGGCAGGCTCCTATGACACGATCGTCGCGCCAGCGACGTCCGCCGGCAAGAACATCGCGCCGCGCGTGGCAGCTCTGCTCGACGTCGCGCAGGTGTCCGAGATCATCGAGGTGGTCTCGTCGGACACTTTCAAGCGGCCGATCTATGCCGGCAACGCCATCCAGACCGTGCAGTCGACCGACGCCAAGAAGGTGATCACGGTCCGCACCGCCTCCTTCTCGGCCGCGCCCGAAGGGGGTTCGGCTTCGGTCGAGACGGTCGGCGCCGCCGCCAATCCCGGCCTGTCCTCCTTCGTCGAGAACAAGCTCTCCGAGAACGACCGTCCCGAGCTGACCTCGGCCAAGATCATCATCTCGGGCGGCCGCGCGCTCGGCTCCTCGGAGAAGTTCCAGGAGGTGATCCTGCCCGTCGCCGACAAGCTGGGTGCCGCCGTCGGCGCGTCCCGCGCCGCGGTCGACGCCGGCTATGCCCCGAACGACTGGCAGGTCGGCCAGACCGGCAAGGTGGTCGCCCCCGACCTCTACATTGCCGTCGGCATCTCCGGCGCCATCCAGCATCTCGCCGGCATGAAGGATTCGAAGGTCATCGTCGCCATCAACAAGGACGAAGAAGCGCCGATCTTCCAGGTTGCCGACTACGGCCTCGTCGGCGATCTCTTCGTCATCCTGCCGGAACTGCAAAAGGCGCTTTGACGCCTTCTGCCTCGGCATATTAAAATCCGAAGGGTGGGGTAGACGAAGTCTCCCCGCCCTTTTAGTTTGCGCTGCACAAAAAGCAGGCTTGAAGCAATTCCAAGAGTGCGCGGCGATTTTCCGCCGGGAATTGCGTGAAACAAGAGATAGGAGCGTTTCCGTTTGGAAATGCTCCGGACGGGATCGGGGTAATGAGCAAGATCGAAACGATCGGCATCGTCGGCGCAGGCCAGATGGGAGGTGGCATTGCCCACGTCTCGGCGCTGGCGGGCTACAAGGTCCTGATCCACGACATCTCGTCGGACCGCATCGAGAAGGGCATAGCCACCGTCAGCGGCAACATGGCCCGCCAGGTCGGTTCCGGGAAGCTCGAGGAGAAGGCGCGCAACGAAGCGATGGCGCGCATTTCGTCGGCATCCAGCATGGCCGATCTCGCCGCCGCCGACCTCGTGATCGAGGCGGCGACCGAGGACGAGACAGTCAAACGCAAGATCTATGCC
Organism: Mesorhizobium loti; assembly: GCF_001510895.1. Lineage (GTDB taxonomy): Bacteria > Pseudomonadota > Alphaproteobacteria > Rhizobiales > Rhizobiaceae > Mesorhizobium > Mesorhizobium loti_A. The sequence continues at coordinate 102,817 of NZ_LPWA01000120.1, forward strand.
CAGCTCTGCCCGCAGCTCAATCCGGAAGCGATCCTGGCGACCAACACCTCGTCGATCTCGATCACCCGGCTCGCCGCCCAGACCGACCGGCCGGAGCGCTTCATCGGCATACACTTCATGAACCCGGTGCCGGTGATGAAGCTGGTCGAGCTGGTGCGCGGCATCGCCACCGAAGACAAGACCTTCGAAGCGGCCAAGGCCTTCGTCAATCAACTCGACAAGACGATCACCGTCTCGGAGGATTTCCCGGCTTTCATCGTCAACCGCATCCTGCTGCCGATGATCAACGAGGCGATCTACACGCTCTATGAGGGCGTCGGCACGGTCGATGCCATCGATACCGCCATGCGGCTCGGCGCCAACCATCCGATGGGGCCGCTGCAGCTTGCCGACTTCATCGGCCTAGACACCTGCTTGTCGATCATGCAGGTGCTGCATGAAGGGCTGTCGGACTCGAAATACCGTCCCTGCCCGCTTTTGGTGAAATATGTCGAGGCCGGCTGGCTCGGCCGCAAGACCGGCCGCGGCTTCTATGACTATCGCGGCGACCATCCAGTGCCGACGCGCTGATTTTCGCGACTGAACTCCCTCCCGCGTGGCGTTCAGGATGCCGCGGCAAGCAGTAGAGACGTAGCCTCTTCCTTCGAGACTTCGTCCGGAGCTGCCGAAACGCAGCCGCGGCCGGCCGCCTTTGCGGCATAGCAGGCGGCGTCCGCTCGAGCGATGATCTCGTCCACTTCGCCGTGGTCGGCGCGGATCGGCGCGAGCCCGATGCTGGCGCCGATCGAATGCGGGCGGCCGTCCCAGCTGAAGTTCAGGTTGCGGATGGCGTCGATGATGGAGCGTGCCGCAATTGCCGCCTGTGCCGTCGCGCCGTTCTTCAGGATGACGGCGAACTCGTCGCCGCCGAGACGGGCCACGATGTCCTCGGGGCCAAGCACGTTGCGGATCGCGGCGGCGATGCGCTTCAGCAGCGCATCGCCCGCGGCGTGACCGCCGGTGTCGTTGACCGTCTTGAAATGATCGAGGTCGACGAACATGAACTGGTGCTCGCCGCCGTTGAGACGGCACTGATCGACCAGTTCCTCCATCGTGCGCATGAAGCTCGAACGGTTGGCGAGCCCGGTCAGTGCGTCGTGGGCGGCGGCGTAAGCCAGCTGGCGCTGCAGGGCGCGCGCATCGGTGAAATCCTGGAAGACGATGACCAGCCCGCAGAACTCGTTGCGGTCATTCATGATCGGCGACACCATTTGGCGGATGCTGCAGCGCGTGTCATCGCGTCGGATGAGAACGGCGCGGGTGTTCTGGTCGCAATGCTGGCGGTCGCCTGCCGAAGGACGGGTCAGGCCGATCCTCTGCCCGGTTTCCTCGTCGACCGGCCAATAGACATGGCAGAGCACATTGCCCAATGCCTCGCCGGCGGCAACGCCGGTCAGCTTTTCTGCGACCGGGTTCATGAAGGTGATGCGGTTCGCGGCGTCGGTGCATATCACCGCGTCGCCGATCGACTGCAGCGTCACCCTGAGCCGCTCCTTCTCGTCGGCCAGCATGGCCGCCGAGACCTTGAGCCGTTCTTCGGCCTGCTTGCGCTCAGTGATGTCGGTCAGGCTGCCGATGGCCCGGATCAGCCGGCCTTCGCCGTCGCGCTCGATCGCCTTGCCGCGGTCGAGGATCCAGATCCAGCGGCCGTCTTTGTGGCGCATCCGGAACTCGGCCTCGAAGAAGGCTGTCTCATCGGCCAGATGCGCCCGCTCCGCCTCGGCGACGCGCTCGCGGTCGTCCGGGTGGATCATCGTCAGCCAACGGTCGGGATCACCGTCGAGCTCGCCATCATCGTAACCAAGCATCCTCACCCAGGTTTCGGAATAGGTCGTGCCGCCCTTGCGCATGTCGAGGCTCCACACGCCTTGCCCGGCGCTGGTCAGAGCAAAGTTCCAACGGGTCTCTGCCTCGGCAATGCGCGCTTCGGCCTGCTTGCGCGCATCGATGTCCTCGATCTGCGACACAAGATAGAGTGGCCTGCCGGTCTCCTCTTCGCGGATGACCGAGCCGGCGAGCTGCGCCCAGACCGGAGTGCCGTCCTTCTTGAGGTAGCGCTTTTCGAAATGGAAGGAATCGATCTTTCCCTCCTTCAGCGCGACCATCGTCTCCCGGCCGAGCTGCAGATCGTCCGGATGCGTGATCTGGAAGAAGGTCAGCGCCTCGATTTCCGTGCGGCTGTAGCCTAGCATGGCAGCGAAGGCGGGATTGGTCTGCACGATGCGGCCGTCGAGACCGACGATAGCGACGCCGATCGCCGAATCCTCCATCGCACGGCGGAAGCGCTGTTCGCTCTCTGCGATTTGCCGATGGTCGTCCGCGATGCGGCGAATGAACAGTGCGAAAAGGAAAAGCGACGCTCCGATTGCGGCAGTCGACAGCTGCAAGCAGAACCTAAGTGCCTCGACGCTGAGTTGAATGCTCGGTGACAGAATCGATGCGGCCACGGCAACGATGCCGGCTGTCATCAAGACGAGCACGGCGCGCTTGCCGGCCCGCGAAGCTTTCAAACTGAACCACGCCACAATGCGATCCCACCCAATGCGCAACTGCACGTTGCCACACTTGGCGGATCGATTTTAAGGAATGGTTGCGTGGAAGGCTGCGGCCACTCCGCTAACCGGCAAACAATTGCCGGCATGATTAAGGATCGGTGTGCGATCCTACCAGCGCACGAATAGCCGCCCGCCAAGCGCGCCGAGCGCCGTCAGGATGGCGACGGCAATCGTATACCAGGTGGCGACGAACAGCGGCGAATCGTCGAAGCAATGCGCGGCATAGAAGGTCGCCGCCAACCCTCCCGCCAAAAGCCCCGCGACCGCCCCGGCCAGCACCGGCTGCGTCGGCGCGCCGTAGCGCAGCATGCCGAGGAAGATCGCCAGGGGGCCGATGCCGATCAGCGGAATGAAGCTCATGCAGATCATCATGTTGGAACCCACAAGCCGTCTGCCCCAGTCGGCCTCGGGTACGACGAAAAGCTCCAGGATAACCGCCACCGCGACGAGCAATGGCGCAGCGACCATCCAGGCCATCGCCCGCTTTGTTGCCGCGCCGGGCGTCGACAGGGCGCGGATCAGCGCGAAGGCGCTGGCGGCGAGCGTGAGCGTGAAGACAAACTTCGACATAAAGCGCATCGTGTGCATGGCGGGCATGATGTCGGGGCGCGGACCGATGGTCATGAAGAAGACCACAGCCGCGATCGTCACCGCCACGCCGAAGGCCACCCACCAGGCCAGCCCCAGCGGCATCGCCTTGCTGCTTGCATCGGCGTCGAGCGCCTTGATGAGGTCCTCGGTTCTCATGTCACCGTCGTCCGAACCTTTTCGCGATCGCGGCAAGGCCGCGATGCAGCGACACCCTGACCGCCGTCTCGCTGACGCCGAGCTTGGCGGCCGTCTCGCCGATCGAATGGCCGTCGACCGAAATCGAGGAAACCACCGAACGCTGCGTCGGCGGAAGACCGTCGAGCGCCCGGTTGATGTCGCGCTCGCTGACCGTCTCCGCTTCCGGCTCGGCGAAGGTCTCAGCGATCTCGTCGATCTCGACCTCGATGCGCCGGCCTCGCCTGCGGAAGGCGTCGATCAGCTTGAAGCGGGCGATCGCATAGACCCACGGCAGGACCGGCGCATCCTCGCGCCAGGTGTGCCGTTTGACATGAATGGCCAGCAAGGTTTCCTGCACGACATCCTCGGGGTCGACCCCGCCCTGTACGATCTTGCGCCGGACAAAGCCGCGAACGAGAGCGGCAATCCGGTGCAGAAAGTCGGCATACGCCCTTTCATTTCCCGCGATCGCGGCCCTGAACAGCCCGGAGAGTTCGGCCTCGTCCTTGCCGGTCACAAGAGTCCACTCCCCCGATTTTCGCGCTTTGGCGCTGATTTGTTACGTGGCAGATCAAATAATGTCCAAGCCAAAGTACCGGAAAATCACGAAAGTTTGCGGCGCGAGCGACCAATTGAAGCAGCATCGCAATGTTGACTATGATAATCAGGTATTGATAGGTGCAGCCGTGCCCGAACCCTTGTCTCCGATTTTGAGGACGATGCCCATGAAACTTGCCCTTTCGACCCTTGTCGGCGCCGTCGCGCTGACAGCCAGCCTGATCGCAGCGCCGGCCCTGGCCGAGGATGCCGGCATCATCGTCTACAATGCCCAGCATGAGAGCCTTGCCAAGGAATGGGCGAAAGGCTTCACCAAGGAAACCGGCATCAAGGTGACGCTTCGCAACGGCGGCGACAGCGACTTTTCCAACCAGATCGTCGCCGAAGGCGCAGCTTCGCCGGCCGATGTGTTCCTGACCGAAAACTCGCCGGCGATGGCGCTGGTCGAGGCGGCCGGCCTGTTCGCGCCGGTCGATGCCGACACGCTGGCGCAGGTGCCGCAGGAATACCAGCCCTCGAGCGGCAAGTGGGTGGGTGTCGCCGCCCGCAGCACCGTCTTTGTCTACAACAAGGACAAACTGAAAGAAGACCAGCTACCCAAGTCGCTGCTCGACCTCGCAGATCCGAGCTGGAAGGGCCGTTGGGCCGCCTCGCAGGCTGGCGCCGATTTTCAGGCCATCGTCAGCGCCTTGCTCGAGCTCAAGGGTGAGGCCGCGACCACCGACTGGCTGAAGGCGATGAAGGCGAATTTTACCGCCTATAAGGGCAACAACACGGTCATGAAAGCGGTCAATGCCGGCGAGATCGAAGGCGGCGTGATATTCCACTATTACTATTTCGGCGACCAGGCGAAGACCGGCGAGAACAGCAAGAATATCGGACAGCACTATTTCAAGAACCAGGATCCGGGCGCTTTCATATCGATTTCCGGCGGCGGCGTGCTGGCCTCGAGCAAGCATCCGAAGGAGGCCCAGGCCTTCCTGAAGTGGGTGACCGGCAAGGGCGGTCAGGAGATCTTGAAAACCGGAACCTCTTATGAATACGCGGTCGGCAAGGGTGCCGAGTCCAACCCGAAGCTGGTGCCGCTGGCCGATCTGCAGGCACCCAAGATCGATCCGACGCACCTGAACTCGAAGAAGGTCATCGACCTGATGACGCAAGCCGGCTTGCTTTAGTCCGCGTTCGTCCTAAAAGGACAACCGACCGTGCTCCTGCGGGAATTCGCTTTCCGCGGGAGCGTTTTTGTTTTGGAGATGGCCTCGTCGATGACGATCAGCTGCCTTTCCGGCCGCGTTCGCGGTTCATCGGATCGCCTTCCTCCGTCGAGCCTGGCGACGCATACCCCCTGATGGCATCCGCGATCGACCTCACGCCTGCAGGCTTGCCGGCTGCCGCAAGGCAGAGCCGAAGGTCCACGTCGTGGATCACGCCCGCCGCCGCCCTCATCTCGCTGATCGCGCTGCTGCCGCTTGCCTTCATCGTTTGGACAGCGATCCAGACCGGCTGGGAAACCGTGATCGTGCTGATCTTCCGGCCCCGCGTCGGCGAGCTGCTTGTGAACACCATCCTGCTCGTCGTCGTCGCGGTGCCGATCGCCATCGCGCTGTCGGTGACGCTGGCCTGGCTGACCGAGCGCAGCGATCTGCCTGGCAGCCGGCTGTGGTCGTGGCTGTCGGTCGCGCCGCTGGCCATTCCCGCTTTCGTCCACAGCTACGCCTGGATCAGCCTGGTGCCGGGCCTGCATGGGCTATGGGCCGGCGTGCTGGTCTCCGTCATCGCCTATTTTCCTTTCCTCTATCTGCCGATCGCGGCGGCGCTGCGCCGTCTCGACCCGGCGCTGGAAGATGCCGCGGCCGCGCTTGGCCTCGGCCCATGGCGCGTCTTTGCGCGCGTCGTGCTGCCGCAATTGAGGCTCGCCATCTGTGGCGGTTCGCTGCTGGTCGGCCTGCATCTGCTTGCCGAATACGGGCTTTATGTCTTCATCCGCTTCGACACCTTCACCACGGCGATCGTCGACCAGTTCCAGTCGACCTTCAACGGACCGGCGGCCAACATGCTCGCCGCCGTCTTGGTCGCCTGTTGCTTCGTGCTGCTTGGCTTTGAGGTGATCGTGCGCGGCGAGGAACGCTACGCGCGTGTCGGCTCGGGCGCCGCGCGCCAGCAGCAGCGCACCCGGCTCGGCCGCGCCACGCTGCCTTGCCTGCTGCTGCCCGCCGGAACAGCGCTGCTCACGCTCGGTGTTCCCTTCGTCACCGTCGGCCGCTGGCTGCTCGCCGGCGGCGCCGATATCTGGCGTTGGGACGAAATCAGCCTGGCGCTCGGTCAGACGCTGGTCCTCGCCGTCGCCGGCGCGCTGCTTGCGACAATCGCCGCCATGCCGATGGCCTGGATCTCGATCCGCGCGCCGGGCCGCTTGCAGCGCCTGCTCGAGAGCTGCAACTACATCGTCGGATCGTTGCCCGGTGTCGTCATCGCGCTGGCGCTGGTGACGATCACCGTGCGCGTCGCCTTGCCGCTCTATCAGACCCTCTTCACCATCCTGTTCTGCTATGCGCTGATGTTCTTGCCGCGCGCGCTGATCAGTCTGAGGGCCTCGATCGCGCAGGCGCCGGTGGAGCTCGAGCGCGCCGCCTCAAGTCTCGGCCGCTCGCCGCTCAAGGCGCTGTGGTCGACGACGATCCGGTTGTCGGCGCCAGGTGCCGCGGCCGGCATGGCGATGGTCGCGCTCGGCATCACCAATGAGCTGACCGCCACCCAGATGCTGGCGCCGAACGGCACCCGCACGCTCGCGATGGCGTTCTGGTCCTACAGCGGCGAGATCGACTATGCCTCCGCCGCGCCCTACGCCTTGATCATGGTCGCAATCTCGCTGCCGATGACCTTGCTGCTCCATGTCCAGTCGAAGCGGATGGCCGGACGATGAGCTTCCTCGAACTCAACGGCGTGGCGAAATATTATGGCAAGGTGGCGGCACTTGCCGGCGTCGACCTGCAAGTCGAAAGCGGCAGCCGCACCGCGATCGTCGGGCCGTCCGGCTGCGGCAAGACCACCTTGCTGAGGCTGATCGCCGGTTTCGAGGCGCCTGACCGCGGCCGCATCGCGCTGGACGGCCAGGTGCTCGCCAATGGCGGCGCCGCCGTGCCGGCGCATCGCCGCGGCATCGGTGTGGTGGCGCAGGACGGCGCCCTGTTCCCGCATCTCACCATCGCCGACAATATCGGCTTCGGCATGGCGCGCGGCGAGGACAAGCGCATGGAGCGCATCGTCGAGCTCGCCTACATCGTCGGACTGGACAAGGCGATCCTGAAGCGCCGGCCGCATGAGCTCTCCGGCGGCCAGCAGCAGCGCGTGGCGCTGGCCCGCGCTATGGCCATGAGACCCCGGCTTATGCTGCTCGACGAGCCGTTCTCGGCGCTCGATACCGGCTTGCGCGCCTCGATGCGCAAGGCCGTTGCCGAGCTTCTGGAGGAAGCCGGCATCACAACCATCCTGGTCACCCACGACCAGGCCGAGGCGCTGTCCTTCGCCAGCCAGGTCGCCGTCATGCGCGACGGCCTGTTCTCGCAGGTCGGCACGCCGCGCGAGCTCTATTTCCAGCCCAAGGACAGGATGGTTGCCGAATTCCTCGGCGACGCCATCATCGTACCGGCCAGGATCGCCGAGGGCTTTGCCATCTCGCCGCTCGGCCGCATCGCCGTCGACACTGCCGAGCGACGCGACGTCGCCCGTATCATGCTCAGGCCCGAGCAGGTGCTGCTCAAGCGGACCTCGCGCGAGGGCATGTCGGGAACGCCGGACATGCTGTTCGGCGAAGTGACGGATTCCGAATTCGCCGGCTCGGTCTGCACCATCGCCGTGCGGCTGCTCAACAGTCCCGATCCGCCCGACGCGGCCGCGATCGGCAACACGCCGCTCATCCTGCGCAAGACGGGCATGGACGCGCCGGCGGTCGGCGAGATCGTGCGCCTCACCGTCTCCGGCAAGGCGCATGTGTTCGCCTGAGTGTCGCTGCGGTTTTTAGCCGACCCGCTCTCCTGTCGCCGGCGACCAGAGCGGCCAGCTCTCCAGGAAATCGTGGCTGTGGATGACCACGCGCGCGCCGTCGATCAGGATGATCGAATAGGCCGGCGGCGCCTGCTCGACCACTTCGTCGCCCACAAGGTCGAGCATGAAACGGGCATGCAGGCCGCGCTGCGCCGAAAACGGAATGCCGGCTACCGTGCCGGCGATGTCGCGATGGACATGGCCGAAGAAGATGTAGCGGACATTGCCGTGGCGCGTCAGCACATCGAGCAGCCGCTGCGGCTGTTCGAGGCCGAGCGGATCGAGAATCGTCAGGCCGAGTTCGACCGGCGGATGATGCAGGAACAGATAGACCGGCCTGCCCGCAGCCTCGGCAAGCCGGGAGTCCAGCCAGGCAAGCCGGTTGTCGCACAGTTCCCCGGTGACGCGGCCTTCCGCAAGGCTGTCGAGGAACACCAGCCGACCCTTGGGCGTATCGAAGACCGATTGCACGAAGCCGTTGCCGTCGGTTCCGTTTTCCGGAAAGGCGGCGATGAGGTTGGCGCGACGGTCGTGGTTTCCCGGCAGCAGCCGGTATGGCACCGAGAGCCTGCTCAGGGCCGATTTCAGATCGGCATAGCTTTCGGTCTCGCCCGATTCGGTCAGGTCGCCGGTGAAGACGCAGAGCGCCGCGTCGCCATGGCGAGTGTTGATATGGTCGATGCAGCGGTCGAGCCGCTCATTGAGGTTCGCGCCAAAGCGGACCTCGCCCCGACGGCCGAGATGGACGTCGGTAACCTGGATGATCTTCATTCCGTGAACCCTCTATCGATCTTGCAAAGCCGGCCCGAGAAACGCTTACAGCGCGGGCTCCGGCACCGAAGCCTTGAACACGTCGAGCCGGCTTCCGGTCTCCGACGCGAAGAAGTGCAGGTCGTTCTCGGCGAATTGCAGGCCGATGGCGCTGCCCGGTTCGGGGTGGACGATCTCGGAAGTCACCACCGAGAACGGCGCGCGTCGAGGTCGACATAGATGACCCGGCCGGCACCGAGCTCCTCCACCAGGTCCACCGTCGCTTCGAGCGCGCCCGGCGTGCCCGGCGCCACCATGCGCACCGCCTCTGGCCGGATGCCGACCGCGACCTTTGAGCCGACGGGAAGGCCCGCGCGTGAGACATTGAGCTTGCGGCCGCCACCGAGCAGCGACAGCCCTTCGAGCGTGACTTCGCCTTCGAGAATGTTCATCGCCGGCGCGCGACGAAGGTCGCCACGAAGCGGCTCGCCGGCCGGCTGTAGACTTCCGCCGGCGTGCGACCTGCTCGACGCGTCCGCCATTCATCACCACCAGCCGGTCAGCCAGCGTCATCGCTTCGACCTGATCGTGGGTGACGAAGACGGAAGTGGCGTTGAGGCGCCGATGCAGCTTGCGGATTTCCGAGCGCATCTGCACGCGCAGCTTGGCGTCGAGGTTGGAGAGCGGCTCGTCGAAGAGGAAGACCTTCGGCTCGCGGATCATGGCGCGGCCCATGGCGACGCGCTGGCGCTGGCCGCCGGAGAGCGCCATGGGCTTGCGGTCGAGCAGATGCTCCAGTTCCAGGATGCGGGCGACCGCCTGGATGCGCTGCGTGCGTTCGGCCGCGGGAATGCCGGCCACCTTCAGCGAATAGCCGATGTTCTGCGCCACGCTCATATGCGGATAGAGCGCGTAGTTCTGGAACACCATGGCGCAGCCGCGCTCGCGCGGCTCTAGCTTGTTGACCACCGTGCCGTCGATGGCGATCGTGCCGTCGGAGATTTCCTCGAGCCCGGCGATCATCCGGAGCAGTGTGGACTTGCCGCAACCCGACGGCCCGAGGATGACGACGAATTCGCCGGATTTGATGTCGAGGTTGACGCCATGCACGACCTGCATCTTGGCGTAGCTCTTCCTGAGGTCGCGAATGGTGATGGAGGCCATTTTTCTGTCTCCTTACTTTTCGGTCGCGATCAGGCCGCGCACGAACCAGCGCTGCATGGCCACCACGACGATCAGCGGCGGCAGCATGACGATCAGCGTGCCGGCCATGGCGATATGCCATTCCGGCGCGCCGCCGACATTGGGGATGAGCTGCTTGAGCTCGGTCACCGCCGTCGCATGCGACTGATCCGTGGTGATGAGCAGCGGCCACAGATACTGGTTCCAGGCCCACAGGAACATGATGGTGCCGAGCGCCGCCATGTTGTTGCGCGACAGCGGCAAGAGGATGTCGATGAAGAAGCGCAAAGCGCCGGCGCCGTCCATGCGCGCGGCTTCCGTCAGCTCGTCCGGCACCGTCAGGAAGAACTGCCGGTAAAGGAAGGTGCCGGTGGCGGTCGCGATCAGCGGCATGATCAGGCCGGTGTAGGAGTTGAGCAGCCCAAGGCTGAGCGAGACCTGCACGCCCGATATCTTCTCGATCAGCCAGCTGATGCCGGTCACGTCCATGATCGCCTGATAGGGCGACAGCACATTGGCGACGACCGCGTAGGTGGGCACGATGCGTACTTCGAGCGGCAGCATCAGTGTGACGAAGATCAGCCAGAAGATCAGCATCCGTCCCGGATAGCGGAAATAGACGATCGAGAAGGCGGTGAGCGCCGAGATGATCACTTTGCCGGCGGCAACGCCCGCCGCCATGATGAAGGAGTTGAAGAGCTTCGGGCCGAGGTCGGCCGTCGTCCAGGCGGTCTTGATGTTGACCCAGAAGTCGCTGCCCGGCAGCAGCGACATCGGCACGTCGTTGACGTCCTTCAGATTGTGCGAGGCCGCGATCGCCACGATGACGAACGGTGCCACGCAGAAAACGAAGCCGACGAACAAAATCAGATGCGTGAAGAAGTTGAGGATCGGGGTGCGCTCGACCATGGCCGCCTCAGCGATAATGCACGCGCCGCTCGATGAAGCGGAACTGTACGATGGTCAGCAGGATGATGAGCAGCATCAGGATGATGCTCTGCGCGGCGGCGCCCGAATAGTCGAGGCCCCTGAAGCCGTCGGAATAGATCTTGTAGACCATCAGGTTGGTGGCGTTCGCAGGGCCGCCGGCGGTCATGATGTCGACGATGCCGAAGGAATCCTGAAAACTCTCGGTGATGTTGATGACCAAGAGGAAGAAGATCGTCGGCGTAATCAGCGGAAACTGGATGTCCCAGAAGCGCCGGACGACGCCGGACCCGTCCATTGCGGCCGCCTCGATCAGCGAGCGCGGGATTGCCTGCAGGGCGGCGAGGAAGAAGATGAAATTATAGCCGACATATTTCCAGGAGAACGCGATGATGACCGAGGCCATGGCGTCGGCGCCGTTGAGGCCGGGGTCCCAGAAGCCTGGCCAGAACTTGTTGACGGCGGCCATGAAACCGGCTTCCGGCGCCAGGATGAAGCGGAACGCCAGCGCCAGCGCGGGTGCCGCGATGCCGTAAGGCCAGATCAGCACGACGCGATAGAGACGTGAGCCGGCAAGCTGCCGGTCGGTCAGCGTGGCGAGCACCAGCGCGATAACCATGGCAAGCCCGGTGCTGATCGCGGCAAAGGTCAGGCTGGCGGTGATCGAATTCCAGTAGTCGGCGTTGGCGAGGATCGAGCGGAAATTGTCGAGCCCGACCCAGATGTTGCCGCCGCCCCAGGGCTGCTGCAGCGTCAGCGACCAGTAGACCGCCTGTCCGGCCGGCCAGTAGAAGAATGTGAAGATAAGGATCAGCTGCGGCACCGCAAACAGGATGCCGATCGTCCATCTGCCGAAAGTGACGCGTTTTTCCATCGATCCGCTGAGGCCGTTGAACCGCCAGCCCGCCTTGCCGTGAACAGACTAAGGCATGTCTCCCGAAAGTGGGAACCGGTTTCGGGACAAAGACATGCGTAAAATCAAAACCTATGTGAAATGGCCGCCCGTCGATTCTCGGCGGACGGCCAGGCAAAAGCCCTAAATCAGGGCAGCGTCTTGTTCGGATAGGTCTGCTGGAAGCGGTCGAGGATAGCGTCGCCGTTCTTGACCAGCGCGTCGATGCCGTCCTGCACGCTCTCCTTGTTGGCGAAGATCGCCTGCATCTGCGTGCCGAACTCGGCGCGGATCTGGGTGAAGTTGCCGAGGCGGATGCCGCGGGTGATCTCGGTCGGCTCCGAGGCGGTCAGGCTGGCGATCGCCACTTCACGACCCTTGTAGGGCGCCTTGTCGTAGAAGCCGTTTGCCTTCATGTATTCGAAGCCCGACTTCGTCACCGGGATGTAGCCGGTGTTGGTCGACCAGAACAAAGCGGTCTTGGGGTCGTGGATGAAGTTGAGGAAGGCCGCGGCACCTTTGTACTCAGCCTCCGACTTGCCGGAGAGCACCCACAGCGAGGCACCGCCGACCAGCGAGTTCTTGCGCTCGGTGCCGGCATAGACCGGCAGCTCGGCGACATCCCAGTTCATGCCTTCCTTCTGGGTCTTGCCGACCGTGCCGTGGTCGCCGACCGAGGTCATGATGACCTGGCAGGTGCCGGTGGCGAAGGCCTGCACCATATCCTGGCCGAGGTCCTTCGACTTGATCTTGATCAGGCCGTCGTCATACCACTTCTTCAGGTCGGTGACGTACTGGACGAACTTGGTCTTGTTCATTTCCAGGCGGGCGTCGAGGCCGTCATAGCCGTTGTTCTTGGTGGCGATCGGCTGGTTGTGGATGGCCGAGAACTGCTCCATCAGCTGCCAGCTTTCGTTGCCGGAGATGTTGATCGCCATCGGGCAATCATAGCCGGCGTCCTTCAGCGCCTTGAGGTCGGCGCCGACATCTTCCCAGGTCTTCGGCGCTTCGGTCTTGCCGATTTTGGCGAAGGCGTCCTTGTTCCAGTACATCAGCGCCGTCGACGAGTTGAACGGGAAGGACAGCATCTCGCCCTTCGACGTCGCATAGTAGCGGGCGATGCCGGGGAAATAGTCGCTGTAGTCGATCTTGTAGCCGTTTTCCTCCATCAGCTTGTCGGCGGGCTTGTAGGCGCCCGACAGCATCATGGTGGCGGTACCGACGTCATAGACCTGGACGACGGTGGGCTGCTTGCCGGCGCGGAAGGCGGCAATCGTGTTCTGCAGCGTGGCGTCGTAATTGCCCTGGCTGGTGCAGACCACCTCATAGTCGGACTGCGAGGCGTTGAAGTTCTTGCACAGCGTGTCGACGACGCGGGCGAGATCGCCCGACAGGCCGAACCAGAAATCGAACTTTACCGGCTCTGCAAAGGCAGGAACCGCGAGCGCGGTGCTGAGCGCGCCGGCGGCAAGGGCAGTGAGGCCCCGCTTGATGATGGTCATGGTTTTTCCCTCTTGAGTGGCTGTTAGACAAGGGTTTTGCGCAAGTCCTTGCCCGCTCTCTTAGAGAAGGTATGTGACAGTTCTGTTGTGGCCCCTGGACCGGTAAGTAGGGCCCTGTGGACAGCCAGTCTCTCCTCCCCCTCGGCGGTCGTGCCGGCATGAAAACGTCATATCGGCGGTCTAGGAAGCTAGGGTACCATTGGGCGGCGTAAAGACCACCCATGCTTAACCGGCTAAATTGGACGAATGAAATGCTTGTCGCGCGATTGACCCATGTGCCGATGGCTAACCGCCAGGCGATGCGGGAAGGCCCGCGCGACAGCGCCACCCATATGCGCCACGCGGCCGCCATTCCGGCACTCGGCGAGATCGAGATCGGCGGCAAGCCGTCCCGCGACGGCGCCGACGAGGGCCTGACGGTGATGGCCTGGAACGTCGAGCGGCTTCGCCATGTCGAGGCGATTGCCGCAACGATCGCCGGCCAGTCACCGGACGTGGTGCTGCTGACGGAGGTCGACAAGGGCATGGCCCGCTCCGGCAACGGTCATCCGCTGAGCCGGCTTGCCGACCGGCTCGGCCACGCCTTTGCCTATGGTGTCGAATTCGTCGAGCTCGGCACCGGCAACGATGCGGAGCAGCTGGCAACCGGCGAAGCCGAGAATGAGGAAGGCTTCCACGGCAATGCCGTGACCAGCGCCGTGCCGCTCAAGCGTCCATTCCTCATTCGCCTCGATGCCGCCGGCGGCTGGTTCCGGCCGGAGCGCGGCCAGCCGCGCATCGGCGGGCGCATGGCGATCGGCGGCCAGGTACTGGTTGGCGAGCGCCGGGTGACCGTCGTTTCGGTGCACCTCGAAAACCGCACCGATCCCCCTGGTCGCGCCGACCAGACGCGCCACCTCCTCGACGCCATCGACAAATACGATGCGCAAGCGCCGGTGTTGATCGGCGGCGACTTCAACACGCTGACCGCTACCCACGAAGAACGCCATGACGACCCGGCGGCATGGCGCGCACGCATTGCCGCCGAGCCGGACCGGCTGATCCGCGCCGAGCGCCACGAGCCGCTGTTCCAGGTGCTTGCCGAGCGCGGCTACAGCTGGCGTGATGCCAACTACCTCGACCGGCCGACCCAGCGGCGCGCCGCCGGCGATCCGACGCCGATCGGCCGCATCGACTGGTTCTTCACCCGCGGCCTTGCGGCCAGCGCGCCGGCGACCTTGCCGGCACTGTTGCCGGACGGCGGCCCGAGCGCGGATCACGACGCGATCGTGGTGACTGTGCGCGTCGAATGACGGCCGCTACAACCTGAAAGGCACGCCCTGGTTGCGGGCGTACTAATCGATTCTTCAGCCGTCGGGCCTTAATCAATCTTAACTTGATTGATGCGGGAAGATCAGGTGAAGCACGATGTTGACCGTCTATAATTGCATCGTGCACGAGCACGATCTGAGATTGGTCGCGCTTGCGGCCCTCATCTGCGGAATTTCGTCTTTCTCGGCGGTCAATCTTCTTCGCCACGTCCAGCAATCGACCAGTCGAAACCGCTATGCATGGCTGTTGATCGCGGCCGCCGCGACCGGGTTCGGCATCTGGGCGACACATTTCATCGCCATGGTCGCCTTCACGCCGGGAATACCCAATGCCTACAACGCGGAGCTTTCCGCGCTGTCGCTGGCCGCTTCCGTCGCCCTGACGGCGGCGGGAATGTGGATCGCCACCCGGCGCGGCAGCATCGATCACACCCTTGTCGGCGGCGCCGTGCTCGGCGCCGGCATCGCCGTGATGCACTATGCCGGCATGGCGGCGTTCGAGGTCCAGGGCAGGATCGTGTGGAATGAGCTGCTGGTCGCTCTTTCGCTGGTGGCAGGCATCACGCTTGCCGCGCTTTCGCTGTTCGTCGTGCTGCGCCGCCCGTCGACCCTGGCGACGATCGTCGCCGCCATCCTGCTGACGCTGGCGATCTGCACGCTGCATTTCATCGCCATGGCGGCGGTCTCGATCTACCCGGATTCCTCGATAGAGATCTCAAAATTCACCATCGCGCCGCTGTCACAGGCCTTTGCCGCCGCGGCGGCGAGCCTCGTCATCCTCGTGCTCTCGGCCGCTGCGCTGCGCATCGATCTGCGCTTCCGCCGCCACCGGGTCGAGGCCGAGCGCATGCATGGGCTGGCCAACGCCGCCGTGGAAGGGCTCATCGTCTGCGACGGCAGCCGCATCGTCAGCGCCAACGACAGCATCGCGGCGCTGAGCGGCGTCGCCGCCGGCACGCTGAACACGATGACGCTCGGCGATCTTTTCGGCGAGAGCGTCGCCTTGAGCATCGCCGCCGGCAACGGCCAGGCGCAGGAAGCCGAGCTGCGCAGCCAGGACGGAAAGCCGATCCCCGTCGAGCTGATCGCCCGCAGCATCGACTATTGCGGCAAGCCTCACGACGTCGTCGCCGTCCGCGACATACGCGAGCGCAAGAAGGCCGAACAGGAGATCCTCCGCCTCGCGCATTTCGACCCGCTGACCGGGCTTGCCAATCGCCGCAGCTTCACCGGCCGGCTCGAGGCCGAGATCGCCGCCACAGGCAGCGGCGGCAAGGGCGGGCAGCTCGCGCTCATGCTTCTCGATCTCGACCGGTTCAAGGAAGTGAACGACCTCTTCGGTCATGCCGCCGGCGACGCCGTGTTGCAAAAAGTGGCGCAATGCGCTTCGAGCGTGCTCCGCCAAGGGCAGATGCTGGCGCGGCTCGGCGGCGACGAGTTCGCCATCATTGCCCCTAACCTTCCCGATCCGCAGGCCGCGGGCCGCATCGCCGAGGCGGTGCTCTCAAAACTGCGCCAGGAAAATCAGTTGTCACCCGGCGCCGAGCTGGTGTCGGCCAGCATCGGTATCGCCCTTTGCCCATTGGACGCCAATGAACAGGCGGCGCTGATCAGCCATGCCGACACCGCGCTCTATCGCGCCAAGGCCGAGGGCAAGGACACCTACCGCTACTTCGAGGCTTCGATGGGCGCCGAGGCGCGCGACCGGCGCGTCATGGAGCACGATCTGCGCCAGGCGGTGGCGCGCGGCGAGTTCCGGCTCGTCTACCAGCCGCAGAAGGAAATCAGCAGCGGCAAGATGATCGGGTTCGAAGCCCTGATCCGCTGGCAACATCCGGAGCGCGGCAACATCCCGCCGTCGGTTTTCATCCCGGTGGCCGAGGACAGCGGCGCCATCGCCCAGATCGGCGAATGGGTACTGGCGACGGCCTGCGAAGAGGCCGCGCGCTGGAAAAATCCGCTGACGATCGCCGTCAATGTCTCGGCCGTGCAGCTGCACAATCCGAATTTCAGCCGCAAGGTGCATGAGGTCCTTCTCCGCACCGGCCTTGCACCCGGCCGGCTCGAGCTTGAAGTGACCGAGACGGCGCTTATCAAGGACATGCCGCGGGCGCTGGCGACCTTGCGGCAGGTCAAGGCGCTCGGTGTCCGCGTCGCGATGGACGATTTTGGAACCGGCTACTCCTCGCTGTCCAACCTGCGCGCCTTCCCCTTCGACAAGATCAAGATCGACGGCTCCTTCATCAAATCGGTCGACAGGAACGGCCAGGTCGCGGCCATCGTGCGCGCCGTGCTGGGGCTGGGGCGCGGCCTCGGCCTGCCGGTTCTGGCCGAAGGCGTCGAGACGCTCGACGAATTGCGCTTTCTCGACGCCGAGGACTGCGAGATCGGCCAGGGATACTATCTCGGCCGGCCGGGCCCGATCGAAACGTTCAGCGAGCTGACCGGCGTGCCGGCGCCGGCGGCCAACGATCGCGTCACGCCGCGCGGTAGCAGCATCCTGATGCTGGAGCCGGCCGCCGCGCTGCGCGCGAACTGACCGCGCCCCAAACCGAAGTCAACGAAGCAGGATCACGGTGCAAGTGCGGCTTCGACCAGCCGCTTGGCGTCGGGGCTCGACCATTCCGCAGGGCCGTTCATATGCGCGATCAGGCAGCCCTCACCGTCGATCAGCATGGTGACGGGAAGCCCGAGCGCCAGGCCGCGCGTCTTGACCTCGTTGAACAAGGCTATCGTCGGATCCCGGTAATAGCCGAGCGTCTCGACCCCGATCTCCTTGAGGAATTTCTTCGGCTTGGCGTCGTCGCCGGTGTCGACATTGACCGCGACGACCTCGAAAGCATTGCTGCCCTTTTCCTTCTGCAGCGCATCGAGTGCCGGCATTTCGGCGCGGCATGGCGCGCACCATGTCGCCCAGAGATTGAGCAGCACCGTCTTGCCGGCATGATCGGCAATCGTCATCGGCTTGCCGTCGGGCCCGTTGAAGGCGAGGCTTTTCAGCGACTGCGGCGGGTCTGCCGGCTGCAGCGCCGCGACCTGGCCGACGGCCTTTGCGGCGACCTGCTTTGCGCGCCCGGCCTTGGCCTTGCAGGCGACGTCGTCCTTGCCGCCTCCAGCGGCGGCAACTTGAGCCGGGGCATTGTTGCCAGAACCGCTCTCGCTGACATATACCGCCACCGCGCCCGCCAGCACGCCCGCCACCAGGGCGGCGAGGATGAGGCGCGGGGCCGGGAAGAATTTATTGCCGTCTGCCATTTTCGTAAAAACTGCTCCGGAGCACGGGTTATAGCGATGAGCGACAAGAAGGCCAGCAACCAGATGTGGGGCGGACGTTTTGCCTCGGGTCCGGCCGCGATCATGGAAGCGATCAACGCGTCGATCTCCTTCGACCGCAAACTCTACGCGCAGGACATCCGCGGATCGATCGCCCACAGCGAGATGCTGGCGCAAACGGGCATTATTTCGGCGGCCGATCAAGAAAAAATCGCTCACGGCCTGAACACGATCCTGAAAGAGATCGAGGCCGGCAAATTCGAATTCTCGACCAAGCTCGAAGACATCCACATGAATGTCGAGGCGCGCCTTGCCGACCTGATCGGTTCGGCCGCCGGCCGCCTACACACCGCCCGCTCGCGCAACGACCAGGTGGCGGTCGACCTGAGGCTGTGGGTCAAGGAAGAGTGCCAGCGTGTCGCCCGGGCGCTGAAGGATTTGATCGCCGCGTTCCTCGAACGCGCCGAGGAGCACGCCGCGACGGTGATGCCCGGCTTCACCCATATGCAGGCGGCGCAGCCGGTGACCTTCGGCCACCATTGCATGGCTTATGTCGAGATGTTTGGCCGCGATCTCTCGCGTGTCAGGGACGCCATCGAGCGCATGGACGAAGCCCGCTGGGCGCCGCCGCCCTTGCCGGCACCAGTTTTTCCATCGACCGCCACATGACGGCGAAGGCGCTCGGCTTCCGCGAGCCGATGCGCAACTCCCTCGACAGCGTTTCGGACCGCGACTTCGCGCTCGAATTCCTCGCGATCGCCGCGATCTGCGGCACGCATCTGTCGCGGCTTGCCGAGGAGATCATCATCTGGTCGACGCCGCAATTCGGCTTCGTCCGGCTGTCGGACAGCTTCTCCACCGGCTCCTCTATCATGCCGCAGAAGAAGAACCCCGACGCCGCCGAGCTGGTGCGCGGCAAGACCGGCCGCATCAATGGCCACCTCGTCGGCCTGCTGACGGTGATGAAGGGGATGCCGCTGACCTACGGCAAGGACATGCAGGAAGACAAGGAATCGGCCTTCGACACCGCCGAGACGCTCGACCTGATGCTGGCGGCGACCACCGGCATGGTTCGCGACATGACCGTGAACTCGACCGTGATGAAAAAGGCCGCCGGCGCCGGTCATGCCACGGCGACCGACCTTGCCGACTGGTTGGTGCGCAATCTCGGCCTCCCATTCCGCGAGGCCCATCACGTCACCGGCCGCGCCGTCGCCCTCGCCGAGGAGAAGAAGGTCGGGCTGGAAAAGCTCTCGCTGGAGGACCTGCGCTCGATCCATTCCGGCATCACCGACGACATCTTCTCGGTGCTTGCGGTGCAGAATTCGGTGAAGAGCCGCACGAGTTTCGGCGGCACCGCGCCGTCGGAAGTGAGGAAGCAGATCCGCTATTGGAAAAAGCGGCTGGCCAAGGCGTAATGCCGGGATGCAATGCGCCGAAAACTCGGCTAAAAGCGGCGGCTGGACAAAACAGTTTCGAACGGATGGATCGATGACCCGAGGCAGGATTTTGGTGACGCTTGCGCTGCTGGCGGCGGTTGTCACCGTCACGGCCTGCGGCAGGAGAGCCGGCCTCGATACGCCCTACGAGGCTGCCGTTCAGGCGCGCAAGGATGCGGAGAAGGCCAAGCAGCCGCTGCCGCCCGAGCCGGAGAAACCGGTCAAGGACAAGAAGTTCATTCTCGACCCGTTGCTCTAGAGCCCATGAGATCGGCTGATCTCATCGAGCTCCAACTTTCGGACCATTTCCCGTGAACCATTTTGATTACCGCAACGGCGTGCTTCACGCCGAGGGCGTCGAGATCCCCGACATCGCAAAGCAGGTCGGCACGCCGTTCTACTGCTATTCGACGGCGACGCTGACCAGGCATTTCCATGTCTTCAGGCAAGCCTTCGCCGGCCTCGACGCGCTGGTCTGCTACGCCATGAAGGCCAATTCCAACCAGGCCGTGCTGAAGACGCTTGCCAGGCAAGGCGCCGGCGCGACGTGGTGTCGGAAGGCGAATTGCGCCGCGGTTTGGCCGCCGGCATCCCGGCCGGCAAGATCCTGTTTTCGGGCGTCGGCAAGACCGCGCGCGAGATGGATTTCGCGCTTGCCGCCGGCATCCTCTGCTTCAACGTCGAATCCGAGCCGGAGCTGGAACTGCTCTCGGCGCGCGCCGTGGCCCTCGGCAAGGTTGCCCCTGTTTCGCTGCGCATCAATCCGGATGTCGACGCCAAGACCCACAAGAAGATCTCGACCGGCAAGGCGGAGAACAAGTTCGGCATCCCGTGGCAGCGCGCGCCAGGTCTATGCCCGCGCGGCGGAACTGCCTGGCATCAAGGTGACCGGCATCGACACCCATATCGGCAGCCAGATCACCGAGCTGCAGCCCTTCGACGACGCCTTCGCGCTGCTGGTTGATCTGGTCGGCACGCTGCGCGCCGACGGGCATGCGATCGAGCATATCGATCTCGGCGGCGGCCTCGGCATCCCGTACCGCGTCGACAACAGCCCGCCGCCGCTGCCTGACGCCTATGCCGAGATCGTCCGCAAGCATGTCACCAAGCTTGGCCTGAAGGTGATGTTCGAGCCCGGCCGGCTGATCGTCGGCAATGCCGGCATCCTGGTCTCGGAAGTGATCTATGTGAAGGAAGGCGACGCCAAGAACTTCCTCGTCGTCGACGCCGCCATGAACGACCTGATCCGGCCGACGCTCTACGACGCCTTTCACGACATCAAGCCGGTGGTGCAGCCGCCGGCCGCTACGCCGCGCATGAAGGTCGATATCGTCGGGCCGGTCTGCGAGACCGGCGATTTCCTCGGCCTCGACCGCGACTTGCCAAGGCTGAAGACCGGCGACCTCATCGCCGTCGCAACCGCCGGCGCCTACGGCGCGGTGCAGGCCGGCACCTACAACACCCGGCTCCTGGTGCCGGAAGTGCTGGTCGACGGCGACCGCTTTCACGTCGTGCGGCCGCGCCAGACCTATGAGGAACTGATCGGGCTGGATTCGATCCCGGATTGGCTGAAATAGCGAAGCGCTAGATCTTCTGTTGGATCAGCGCCTTTGCTTCGGCGATCCTCTCCTCGTCGCGGCGATAGAATATCCATTGCTTGGTGCGCTTGGCGCTGAGCAGCCCGGCCTGGGTCAGGACGCGCATGTGTTCGCTGAGCGTCGCCTGGGTGATGCCGAGCTTTTCGGCGATCAGCAGCGCGCAGACGCCGTCCTCGACCAGATCGCCATCAGCCTGGCGCGGGAAATGCGCGCGCGGATCCTTCAGCCAATCGAGGATCTGCAGCCTGCGCTCGTTGGCGATCGCCTTGAAGATGTCGACCTCTTGCATTTAGCCATTTTGCTAAGTTACTAATTGATGTCAATCCCAGGGAGCCTCGCATGCTGAACAGTAGGACGATCACGCGCGAACGCATTGCCGCCGTGGAGCCGCGCATCCGCCCATATGTCCGCCACACGCCGGTGATGCGCGTCGACATGGCTGACTTCGGCCGGCCGGCCTTTCCGGTCGACCTGAAGCTCGAATGCCTGCAACATTCCGGTTCGTTCAAGGCGCGCGGCGCCTTCACCAACCTGCTCGAGCGGCAGGTGCCCGAAGCCGGTGTCGTCGCTGCTTCCGGCGGCAACCATGGCGCCGCCGTCGCCTATGCCGCCATGACGCTCGGGCACAAGGCGACGATCTTCGTGCCCGAGGTCAGCCCGCCGGCGAAGCTCGAACGCATCCGCGGCTATGGCGCCGAGCTGGTCGTCGGCGGCGCGCGCTATGCCGAAGCGCTGGCCGCCAGCGAGGATTTTGCCCAAAAGACCGGCGCCTTGCAGATCCATGCCTTCAACCAGGAAGAGACCCTCATCGGCCAGGGCACGCTCGGCCTCGAGATCGAGGCGGACCTGCCCGAGATCGACACGCTTCTCGTCGCCGTCGGCGGCGGAGGCCTGATCGGCGGCATCGCCGCCTGGTTCTCGGGGCGCATCCGCATCATCGCCATCGAGCCCGAGGGCGCGCCGACGCTCTACTGCGCCTTCGAGGCCGGCAAGCCGGTCGATGCGCCGGCCGAGGGGATCGCCGCCGATTCGCTCGCGCCGAAGCGCGTCGGCGAGATGATGTTCCCCATTGCCGAAGCCTTTGTCGAGCGCTCGATCCTGGTCGGCGACGACGGCATCGTGGCCGCCCAGAAAGCGCTCTGGGACCGGGTGCGAATCATCGCCGAGCCCGGCGGCGCCGCCGCCTTCGCCGCGATGCTTTCGGGCCGCTACGAGCCCTCGCCGGACGAGCGCGTGGCCGTTCTGGTCTGCGGTTCCAACACAAATCCCGCGAATTTCTGACCATAAACCGGGGCGAAGCTCTTCACGATTTTGGAACCCGCCTCGCCTTTGCCGTGTTTGCTGGTATTCTTCTGCTCATGAGGCTCGGGCTATCCTGCCCGGGCAGGAAGGGCCGATGACGGAACGACCCATTTCCAGCGGCGAACGCGGCCTGGCCGGGCGACTAGCCTTGAGCCGGCTGGCGACGCGGGCCTCGATGATCCTCGAGCGTGGCTGGCCGTTGCTGCTGCCGCTGGCGGTGGTCGCCGGCCTGTTCCTCAGCGTCTCGTGGCTGGGCCTGTTCCAGCGCTTGCCGGATCCGGCGCGGATCGGTTTCCTGATCCTGTTCTCCATCTCGGCGCTGGCGGCGCTCTATCCGCTGCGCTTCTTCCGCATTCCCTCCACCACCGAGGTCGACCGGCGCATCGAGGCCGCGAACGAGCTGCTGCACAGCCCCGTGCAGGTGCAGACCGACCGGCCGAGCGGCGCGGAAAGCCTTTTCTCGCAGGCTCTGTGGCGCGAGCACCAGAAGCGCATGGCCGAGCGGCTCTACAGCCTCGGCGCCGACCGACCGCGCACAAGCGTGCCGGACTACGACCGCTGGGGCTTGCGGGCCCTGGTCGGGCTGCTGTTCGTCACCGCCTTTGCCTTCTCGTTCGGGCCTTTCGGCGGCAGGATCGGCGACGGCTTCGTCGCCAGCGCCGCGCGCGATACCGTGCCGCCGCGCATCGATGCCTGGGTGACGCCGCCCGCCTATACCGGCAAGCCGCCGCTGTTTTTGACCGCCGACGTCAATCACGCCGCGCAGACCTTCAGCGTTCCGCAGGGCAGCGACGTCTCGCTGCGCGTCACCGGCGGCTCGGGTGAGGAAACGTTGAGCTATGCCGATACAAGCGGCAATGCCCGCGCCATCGAGCCGGCCGCGCCGAAGAGTCTCACGCCCGACGCCGGCCAGCCGGAGGCCCCAGCCGCTGCCCAGCTCAAGGTGCGCCAGTTCTCCGGCAAGCTGAACTCCGACGGCACGCTGACGCTCAAGTCTGGCGAGGACGATCTCGGCCGCTGGGCGTTCGCCATCATTCCGGACAAGCCGCCCACGATCCGTTTCGTCGGCGAGCCGAAGCGCGCCGTCAACGGCGCCATCGAGCTCAACTACCAGATCGACGACGACTATGGCGCAGCCTCCGCCAAGGCTGTCTTCGAGCTGTCGGATCCGCCGCCGGCCAATGCCCATCCGCTCTATGGCCCGCCCGACATGCCGCTGAGCCTGCCGCGCCGCGGCGGCAAGGCGAACGCGGCCAAGACGACCAAGGACCTGACCGAGCATGTCTGGGCCGGCAGCACCATCAAGCTGAGGCTCACCGCCACCGACGACGCCGGCCATACCGCCACCAGCGAAACCAAGACGCTAGTGATGCCGGAGCGGCCCTTCGCCAACCCGCTGGCCCGTGCCGTGATCGAGCAGCGCCGGCTGCTGGCGCTCGACACCAACGCCAAGCCGCGCGTGCTCGACCTGATGGACGCGATCACGCTGCGCCCCGAAGACACCTTCGACAGCATGTCGCACTATCTCGCGATCATGAGCGCGAGGAGCCGGTTGAAGCTCGCGGAGACCGACGACCAGCTGCGCAACGAGGTGTCCTATCTGTGGGAGATCGCGCTCGGCATCGAGGATGGCAATCTGTCGGCCGCCGAGCGGCGGCTGCGCCAGGCGCAGCAGGCGCTGCAGGACGCCATCAAGAACGGCGCCAGCGATGAAGAGCTCAACAAGGCGATGAAGGAACTGCGCGAGGCGATGAACCAGTTCCTGCAGGAATTCGCCCAGCGCGCGCAGCAGAACCCAAACGCGCCGCAGATGCAGCAGAACGGCCGGGAACTGCGCCAGAGCGACATCAACCGGATGATGGACGAGATCGAGAACCTCGCCAAATCCGGTGACCGCGATCGGGCGCAGCAGCTCCTGTCGGAGCTGCAGGACATGATGAACAACCTGCAGGCCGGCCGCCAGCAGCAGGGCGGCGAGCAGGACAGCGAGATGCGCCAGCAGATGGACAAGCTGGGCGAGATCATGCGCCGTCAGCAGGAGATGATGAACGACACCTTCCGCCTCGACCAGATGCAGCGTGGCCAGCGCGGTCAGAATGGCGACCAGCAGATGGGCGAGGATGGCGAGCAGGGCCAGTCGCAGGACGGACAGAGGCCCGGCCCAGGCGACGACCGCGACCCGCTCGGCCGGCAGAAGCCGATGACGCCGCAGGAATTCTCCGATGCGCTGAAGCAGTTGCAGGAGGGCCAGGGCCAGTTGCAGAGCGAGCTCGACAAGCTGAAGAAGGGGCTCGAAGGCATGGGCATGCAGCCCAATGAGGGCTTCGGCGAGGCCGGCAAGTCCATGGGCGACGCCGAGCATGCGCTTGGCGAAGGCGAAGGCGACCAGGCGGTCGGCCATCAGGGCCGGGCGCTGGAGGCGCTGCGCCGCGGCGCCAAGGACATGATGAAGCAGATGCAGGCCATGCAGGGCGACCAGGGCGGCAGCGAGCAGGGCGGGCGTCAGCAGGATGCCGACCGCGACCCGCTCGGCCGGCCGCGCGCCACCAAGGGTCCCGACGACGGCAACTCGGTCAAGGTGCCGGACGAGATCGATGTGCAGCGCGCCCGTCAGATCCTCGAGGCGATCCGCAAGCGCCTGGGCAACGCGCTGAGCCCCGATATCGAGCGCAGCTACCTCGAACGGCTGCTCGAGCTGAAATAGCCTGCCCCAAACCATTTCGGGTCACCGCTGCCGTCATGCCGAAGCTTGGAACCGTCACCCCGATCCTACGCATGTTCGACATCGCCAAGGCGCGGGAATTCTATCTCGACTTCCTCGGTTTCGAGCTCCGCTTCGACGACAACGCGCCGCTCTACATGGGCATCGCCCGCGACGGCTGCGAGCTGCATTTGAGCGAGCACCACGCGACGGCTCACCCGGCGCCAATGTCCGCATTGAGGTGGTCGGTATCGTCGACCTGCACCGCGAGTTCAAGGCCAAGCACTACCGCTTCAACAGGCCGGGCCTGGAGACGACGCCGTGGGAGACGAGGGAAGTCACGGTCATCGATCCTTTCGGCAACCGCCTGACTTTCTACGAAAGCGCTTGAGGCGCTGCAGCCTAAAGCAATTCCAGGAAAAGTGTGAAACGGTTTTCCGTTCGGAATTGCGTAAAACAAAGAGATAGAGCGGTTCGCCGTTTCCGTGAAACGGTGAAACGCTCCAAGGCAAATGCGACTGGCGGCCGTCAAAGACTGGCCGTTGCTTGCGCCTGCCTGGTCAGCATGAAGGCCTCGCGGATCGCGTCCTCCATGCCGTCGATCGCTTCGCCGGCCGCCAGCGGATTGCGGTGCAGCACCACATTGGAGGAATCGATGTCGCCGAAGCCGTCGGCGGCCGTCAGCTCGCGGCAGTCGGGCGGGATGTTGCTGCGCGAGATCGGCGCGATCGCCAGGCCCGACGTGACCGCGAGCGTCAGGCCGCCATTGGTGTCGCTGGTATAGGCGACGCGATAGTCGAGGCCGCGCTGCTGCAGCGACTTGATCGCGAAGTCGCGGCACCAGCCGTCGCGGCTGTAGAGCGCGATCGGCACCGGCCGCTCCTCATGCATGTGGTGCAGCGTCGATGTCACCCACACCGTCGGATCGTGCATCAGCACCTCGCCGCCGGAAAAGCCTTCCCATTCGAACACCACGCGAGGTCGAGCTCGCCAGCTGCCAGCGCCCTCACCTGCGAGGCCGAATGGGCGTAGCGCACCGTGACCTCCACGCGCGGATGGCGTTTGGCGAATTCGCCGAGCGCTCGCGACAGGATCGAGCGGCCGTATTCGGCAGGGATCCCGATGCGCACCAGCCCGCCGAGCGGCGGCGCCACCAGCGAGGCCGCCGTCTCGTCGAGCAGCGAAACGATCCGCCGGGCATTGGCGATGAGCTCGCCGCCGCGCCGCGTCAGCGCCACCCCGCGCGAGCCGCGTTCGAACAGGCTGTCGCCGACCATGTCCTCCAGCTTCTTCATCTGCATGGAAACGGCCGACTGCGTGCGACCGGCCTTTTCGGCAGCCTTGGTGAAATTGCCCGTCTCGGCCACCGCCACGAAGGTGCGCAGGAGGTCGCTGTCGAGGGTGGCTTCATGGAAGTCGCCATAAGAAATTTTGATTGCTGGTATCATTCCAATTCGTTTGCAACATGTCAAACGCCGCAGGATAGTCACCTCACCCATTGGATATGCGGCCGCGAGATTCGGCCGCGGACCAATTCGAAGAGTCCTCACTCGTGCCCGCTGCCCGAAACGGTAGCGGGCTCTTTTTCGCTGGAACGACGATGCAGAACCGGATGGTGCTTGGCATTCTGAGCCTATGCCTGGGCGTTCTCGTGTTTTCGTTGCAGGACCCGCTGGTGAAGGCGGTTTCGGGCAGCTATCCGGTGACGGAAGTGATAGCGATCCGCGCCATCGTCGCGCTGCCGATCCTGATCGTCATCGTCCACGCCGATGTCGGCTTGAAAGCCCTGCTGTCGAAGCGGGCAGGCATGCTGACGCTGCGCGCCTTCATGCAATTCAGCTCTTATACCGTCTACTATCTGGCGATCGCCGCTCTATCGCTGGCCGACGCGATAGCGCTTTATTTCATGGCGCCGCTCTTCATCATGGCGCTCGCCGGGCCCTATCTCGGTGAGCGCGTCTCCTGGCGCACGCTGACGACGGTGCTGATCGGCCTAGTCGGGGTGATCGTGATGCTGCGGCCGGGCGCCGGAGTGTTCGACTGGGCGGCACTACTGTCGCTCGGCTCGGCATTTCTTTACGGCTCTTCGCAGCTGATGGCGCGCCGGATCGGCGATACCGAATCATCGACGGTCATGGCCTTTTACCAGAACGGTGCCTACCTCACCGGCGCGTTGGCGGTCGCCACCCTATTCCATCTTGCCGGCATCACCCACGCGGGCCATCCGAGCCTCGACTTCCTAGTGCGGCCATGGGTGTGGCCGGCGCTGCCGGACTTTCTCAAGATGGCCGCCTGCGGCTTCGTCGCCTCCGCCGGCATGATTTTGCTGTCGCAGGCTTACAGGATGGCGCCCGCCAACCGCGTCGCCACCTTCGAATATACCGGCATCCTCTGGTCGCCGCTGTGGGGCTTCCTGTTCTTCGCCGAAGTGCCGCGCATAACGACGGTGCTTGGCGCGGCACTGATCATCGGCGCTGGCCTAGTCGCGCTCAACGGCGAGCGGCGTCGAAGCGCCATTCCGGCGCTCGCGGCAACCGGCGATGCGGTGTGAAAGAGATCAGACCAAGCAGCTGAGTGCCCGACCGACGCGGGCGCGGATCTCGGCCAGCGTGAACGGTTTCTGCACGACGTCGAGGATGATGCCATTCAGTTCCTCGGCGCGCTCGCGCTGGTCGGCATAGCCGGTCATCAGCATGATCTTTATCGCCGGGAACTGTTTTGCCGCCGCCGTCGCCATCTCGATGCCGTCCATCTCAGGCATGCGGATATCGGACACCACGAGATCGTAGCCGCCGCGGTTCTGCTGGATCAGCGCCAGCCCCTGCGCGCCGTCGGCGGCGATGGCCACATTATGCCCATCGCGCTCCAGCGCGCGGGCGGCGAGGGTGCGGACGGACTCATCGTCCTCGACGATCAGAAGCTTTGCCATGGCGAAATACATGGCGGGGAAACGTTGACTTTTTCTGAAAATTCGAATGGTCGACGAAATCCTCTCGGATTTCACTCCGACGGATCAAGCGTCACCCTTGACGACGCCGACAAACGGCAGCTCGCGAAAAGCGTGCGCGACGTCCATGCCGTAGCCGACGACGAAATAGTCGGGGCAGTCGAAACCGACATAGTCGGCGTTGAGCGTGGTCTGGCGGCGCATGCGTTTGTCGAGCAGCACCGCGATGGCGCAGCTCCTGGCGCCGCGCGACAGCATGAGGTCGCGGGTGAAGGAAAGCGTCTTGCCGGATTCGAGGATGTCGTCGATCAAAAGCACGTCGCGGCCGGCGACTTCGTTGTCGATGTCGCGCAGCACCTTGACCTCGCCGCTGGTGGTGCCGGCGCCGTAGCTGGAGATGAAGATGAACTCGACCTCGGGCGACAGGCCGACATCATGCATGGCGCGGATCAGATCGGCAGCGAAGACAAACGAGCCCTTGAGGATCGAGATCACAAGCAGGTCGTGGTAGTCGCGCCCGGCGATCTCCTTGGCGAGCTCGAGATTGCGGCGGGCAATCGCCGATGCCGAAAACAGGACCTCGATATCCTTGCCGCGCACAACTGGCATGCTTCTTCCTTCAGAATCGCCTGCAACGCCGCAGGCGTTTAGGTGTGGTGAGATTCAGGTCAGGCCGGCATCACCTGAATATCGACGCACCTAGCCGGCGAAGACTACAGAGACGGTCTTCACGCCGTTTCTAGGCACATCGAGCCGGCTGGAAAAGCCGAATCTTTCGCCGGGCGCCAGCGAGCGGTTGGATGTCCCCAGCCTGTAGCGGATGACGTTGCTGGCCTTGTCGGTGACGCGGATCTCGAGCGGCGGCAGCGACTCCGCCCTTGCGCCGTCATTGGCCGCCTCGCCGTCGACGAACAGGACGGGCTTCAATCCCGAGGCATCGATTCGCGACGTCACGCCGGAAATGCTGAGCGCGCTTGCCGGCTGCGCAGTCGCCCAGAAGGGGCTCTGACGCACCAACGCATGTCCGCCCGACACCCAGAAAGCGACGAGTGCCACGCCCACCCCGGCAGTCCAGAAGATCGGACCGCCACGCGAGGCCGGGCGCGCGGGCGCGGCCTCCGGTTTGCGCAGCATCCCCATGCCTTCGATGGATGGCGTCGAAGGCGTTTGCGGCGGCGGCGCCGCCATCGGTTCCGAACGGGCCGCGAATCGCGGCAGCACCACATAGTCGGCATCGACGATGTCGGCCGGCGCGTCGAGCATGACCCGCTCCGGCGCGGCATTTGCCGCCGGGCCGGTCATGATTTCGCCGGAAACAGGGCGCGCGGTTCTGTCCTCAGCCATTACGGCCCCAGTGCAATCTTCGTTTGTTTTGGGTAAACGCAAATGGTTAACGCTTCCCCACCGGAACCGCTGTGAAACGTCGAAAACGAACCGAAATTAACCAACGATTAACCATGCCGGCCGATGGTCTTGGCAGAGAACAGGCTGGCAGGACGCCGCCTAAGGTTTCAGGTCGCCGAAAGTGATCCGCTTCGAAAATGTCGGCCTCCGCTATGGCATGGGTCCGGAGATCCTCCGCGACATTTCCCTGCACATTCCGGAGCGCTCCTTTCAGTTCCTGAGCGGCCCCTCCGGCGCCGGCAAGACGACCTTGCTGCGCCTGCTCTTCATGTCGCTGAAGCCCACACGCGGGTTGATCACCATTTTCGGCAAGGATCGCTCGCGCATCTCGCGCGGCGAACTGCCGCTGCTCAGGCGCCGCATCGGCGTGGTGTTTCAGGATTTCCGCCTGCTCGACCACATGACGACCTACGAGAACGTCGCCCTGCCCTTGCGCGTGCGCGGGCGCGAGGAGGCAAGCTATCGCACCGACGTCACCGAACTGCTGAAATGGGTCGGCCTCGGCGACCGCATGCACGTGCTGCCGCCGGTGCTGTCCGGCGGCGAGAAGCAGCGCGCCGCTATCGCGCGCGCGCTGATCGAGCAGCCCGAGATCCTGCTTGCCGACGAGCCGACGGGCAATGTCGATCCGCCGCTGGCGCGCCGGCTGCTGAGGCTGTTCATCGAGCTCAACCGTCTAGGCACCGCCGTGGTGATCGCCACCCACGATCTCGGCCTGATGGAGCAGGTCGATGCGCGGCGCATGATTCTCGCCGGCGGAAGGCTGGACGTCTATGACTGATCTTCCGGCCGATCACCTGCACGACGAAGCTACCGAGACGACGACGGCGCGGCGCGTCCAGCGCAAGATGGCGCCGATCGTGCCGGCGCAGAACATCGCCGGCCGGGCGCTGGTGCTGGTCATCGCCATCATGACCTTCCTGTCCTGCCTGACCTTCGGCGCCGTGACGCTGGTGCGCGACACAGCTTCGGTGTGGGAGAACCAGATCTCGCGCGAGGCGACGATCCAGATCAAGCCGGTCGAGGGCCTCGACATGGAAGCAGCCCTTGCGCAGGCCTCGCAGGTCGCCAGCGAGTTCCCGGGTGTGAAAGGCACCAAGATCGTCGATCGCGATGCGACGGCGCGCCTCCTGGAACCATGGCTGGGAACCGGCCTCAACATCGACGAGTTGCCGGTGCCGCGCCTCATCGTCGTCACCATCGACGAGGCCAATCCGCCCGACTTCGCCGCCATGCGCGCCGCGATCACGCCCAAGCTGCCGAGCGCGGCGCTCGACGATCACCGCACTTGGGTCGACCGGCTGGTCGCCATGGCGCATACGACGGTGACGATCGGCTTTGCCGTTCTGGCGCTGATATTGTCGGCGACGGTGCTGACGGTGGTGTTCGCCACGCGCGGCGCCATGGCCGGCAACGGCCACATCATCGAGGTGCTGCACTTCGTCGGCGCCGAGGCCCGCTTCATCGCGCGCGAATTCCGCTGGCATTTCCTAGTCACCGGAATGAAGGGCGCCGCCGCCGGAGGTGCTGCCGCCATTCTCGTCTTCATCGTCTTTTCCTGGTGGTCGTCGCGCAACATGGCGACGCCTGAGGCCGACCAGGCGACCGCGCTGTTCGGCAATTTCACCATCGGTTCCACCGGCTATCTCGCGTCGGCCTGATGGTGATGGTGATCGGCGCGCTGACGGCGGCGACCTCGCACGCCACGGTCGTCGCCTATCTCAGTGATATCGATATCCGCCAGCCGGACGCGGGCTGATCATGGCGCGATTCCGGTGGGACGAGATGAACGCCGGCTTGAAACCGTTATGTTCGGGAAGGAAAACGATCACGGACCGAGCAGCTGCCGTAACGCAATGTGCGCCGCCTTATCTATCAAAGGCCGCATTTCAGAGTTAACCATAGGACGTTTTCAGGATTAACCTGGGGATGATGGACGCGCGGGATTCGATCGGAACGGCTGGACGGATGCCAGCGGTGCTTGCGCGCGGCGCGGTGCCTGCAAGGCCCGGGCGTCTGAGATTTGCGCTTCGTATCTGCTCCTTCTTCGTGCTTGCCCTGCTGGCGCTTTTCGCCGGCGGCTTCGGATGGTTTGCCGACAAGGTCAGCAACATGACGACGCCGGCCAATCCGGCCAAGGCCGATGCCATCATCGTGCTTACCGGCGGCCAGTCGCGGCTCGACGCCGCCATGGATCTGCTGGCCTCGGGCAAGGGCGAACGGCTGCTGATCAGCGGCGTTCATCCCTCGGCCAGCCGCCGCCAGCTGCAAGTGGCGATGGGCGGCGACAAGCAGCTGTTCTCCTGCTGCGTCGACATCGACCGCGCCGCGCTCGACACGATCGGCAATGCCGAGGAGAGCGCCAAATGGGTGGAAAGCCACGCCTATGGCAGCATCATCCTTGTCACCAACAATTATCACATGCCGCGCAGCCTGCTCGAGATGGGCCGGCTGCTGCATGGCGCGCGGCTTGAGCCCTATCCGGTCGTCAACACCAATCTCGGCAACGGCAGCTGGCTGACCAAGCCGGAGGCGCTGCGCGTGCTGCTCACCGAATACAGCAAATATGTGCTGGCGCTGGCGCGCGGCATTGTCCCGCTTCGCCCGAGCGCCGAGGGCCTCACGATCGCCGAAGCCTCCGCGGTGAAGAACTAGGCTTAGCCGCGCCCCTTATCGGCATCCCCGCGCAACCGCACGATCTCCTGTTCGAGGCTCTGGATACGCCGGTCGCGTTCGGCAAGCGCCGCGGCCACGTCCGCCGCTTCGAAGCGTTGCGGGATGTGCTGTGGGCAATTGGCGTCCCAGGCCGTGACGGTGAACAGGATCGCCTGCTCCGGCCGTGCCTTATAGTTTGCCGGCATCAGCCTTGCGGTCAGCTCCGCATCGTCCTCGACGACGCGCGCCCTGCCCCAGATCTTGATACGCTGCCGAAGCATGTAATCGATCAGGAACAGGAAGGCCTGGGCGTTGTCTTGAAGATTGCCCTGGGTGATGAACTGCCGGTTGCCTGAGAAATCCGCAAAGCCGATCGTGTGCTCGTCGAGCACCTTGAGGAAGCCGGCCGGGCCGCCGCGGTGCTGGATACAGGGCTGGCCCTCGGCATTGGCCGTCGCCAGGAACACGCTGGTCTGCGCTTCGATGAAGGTGGCGAGGTCGGGCGTGATCGCGGCGCGCCAGCCGCCGCGCTCCTCGACACGAGCATAGGACTCGCGCGAACCCTTGCGGGACTGGATGGCCTTGACCGTGGGTGTGAAGGCGACATCGCTGGTGAAGGCGTTCATGCGGTGCTCCTCGAACCGAAGACCACATTTAACCCCTTCCGAAATCCGGGAGTAGAAGGCATATTTGCAATCCATCCTTCCACTTTCTGGAAGAAAGAATGGATCGCCTCGACGCTATGTCCCTGTTCGTCGCCACCGTGGACGCCGGCAGCCTCTCCGCCGCCGCGCGGCGCGCCGGCATGCCGCTGGCGACCGTCAGCCGCAAGCTCTCCGAACTGGAGAAACATTTGAAGACGCGGCTGCTCAACCGCTCGACCCGGCGCCTGACGCTGACCGACGCCGGCCAATCCTATCTCGCCGCCTGCCGCCGTATCCTGGATGAGGTGAGCGAGGCCGAGCGCGCCGCCGCAGGCGAATATTTGAGCCCGACCGGCGAGCTGGTCATCACCGCGCCGGTCGTTTTCGGCCGCCTGCATGTGCTGCCCGTGGTCACCGCCTTCCTCGCCGCCTATCCCGACGTCGATATCCGCCTGACGCTGTCCGACCGGATCACGCAGCTGGTGGAGGAGCATATCGACCTCGCGGTGCGCATCGGCGAGCTGCCGGATTCGGCCATGGTCGCAACGCGCGTCGGTGCGATCCGCCGCATCGTCTGCGCCAGCCCGGCCTATCTCGCCGAGCACGGCACGCCGGCCGAACCACAAGACCTCATCGGCCACAACTGCATCACCTTCGAAGGGCTTGCCTCTCCGGCAACATGGAGTTTCGTCAGCGGCAAAAGCGAAATCACGATCCCGGTCCGCTCACGGCTGCAGGTCAACACCGCGGAGGCGGCAATCGATGCCGCGATCGCCGGTCTCGGCCTGACGAAGGTGCTCTCCTACCAGGCTGACGCCGCGGTGCGCGCGGGCACGCTTCGTGTGGTGCTCGAGCCGTTCGAGCCGCCGCCCTGGCCGGTCAGCCTCGTGCATGCCGGCCGGGGCCTGCTGCCGGTGAAGCTGCGCGCCTTCCTCGATTTCGCCGCGCCGCGCCTGAAGGAGCGGCTGGCGCGGTCGTTATGACGAAGTTCAACCGCCGCGCCGTTTCCTTTTTGCCCACGCTTGGTGTAACCAACGCACACTTCCACACCGGGCGCTTTCCCGCATGCTCATTATCCGCTCGCTGGCGTTCAACCTCGCCTTCTATCTCAGCCTGATCGCCCAGATGATCTTCTGGACGCCCTATTATTTCCTGTCGCCGCGCCACCGCGCCTGGTTCGTGCCGAAATTCTGGTCGCGCAGCTCGATGTGGCTTTACGACAAGATCGCCGGCACCAGGAACGAGATCACGGGGATCGAGAACCTGCCTGAGGGATCCTTCATCCTGGCGCCCAAGCATCAATCCTTCTGGGACGCGATCGCCTTCTTCCCCTACCTCAAGGACCCGCTCTACATCCTGAAGCGGGAACTGACCTGGATCCCCTTCTTCGGCTGGTACATCATGAAGATGCGCATGATCCCGGTCGACCGCGGCAGCCGCTCGAAGGCGCTGAAAGCGGTGGTCGCCGCGACCAGGCAGGAGATGGCGCGCAATCCGCGCCAGCTCATCATCTATCCGGAAGGCACCCGCCGCCCGCCGGGCGCCGAGCCGTCCTACAAATACGGCATCGTCGAGCTCTACACCCAGTTGGGCGTTCCGGTGGTGCCGGTCGCCCATGTCGCCGGCCTCTACTGGCCGCGCCGCAAGTTCATGCGCTATCCCGGCACCATCAAGGCCCGCTTCCTGCCGTCGATTCCGCCTGGGCTCGACAAGGAGGAATTCATGCAGCGCCTGATCGGCGAGACGGAAGCCGCCTGTGATGAGCTGCTGGTCGAAGCCGCGCGCGCGCCGAACCCGCCGCCCATGCCGCCGACGGCGGCGAAGCGGCTGGCGGAGCTTGGCGCGGCAGCGAAGGCCTGAGCTTTCCTACGGCAGGGCCGCCAAAGCGGTGGTCAGCACCAGCGTCGCCGCGAAAGCCAGGTTGATCACCCGAGACGCCAGCGGATTGCGCAGCAACCGCGCGAAAACAGTTCCGGCGAGAAGCCAGAGCACGTGGATGGCGACGATCATCGCGGCCAATACCAGCAGCCTGGTCGGCAGGCCTAGGATATCGGCCTGTACCGAAGCCCCGGCAAACACGGCGCCGATCGCCACATAGGCTTTCGGGTTGGCGATGGCGAGCATGAAGCCGCCGAGAAAATTGGGCTTCGTAGCCGCGCCGCCGCGTTCGGCCAACGGCGGCGCGGTCGCAATCTTGAAAGCGAGATACACAATGTAGGCCGCCGAGGCGAGCGCCAGCACCGGCGCCAACCCCGGCACCGAGGCGAGCGCGCCGAAGATACCGGCCGCCACCACCAGAAGCACCGCGACCGTGCCAAGCACGACGCCTGAGGTGTAGCGCAGCGAGGGCCGCAGGCCAAAGGCGGCGCCAACAGCCGTGACGCTGATTGTCGCCGGACCCGGACTGCCCATGACGACAGTCGAAGCAATAATCAGGGCCAGCAATTGCTGCCAGGGCTGCGCTTCCGCCAGAACTCCGCCGGCCATGCCGGACCCTCCTCCTGCCGCATTGCGGCAGGACTTACGAGGGATTTGTCATGGTAGTCTTGGACGATCGTGCGGCTTGTCAGGCGCTGGCACGGTCGAGCGCTGCGATGTCGTCCGCGGAAAGTTTCAGCGATGCAGCGCGGATCAGGCTGTCCATCTGGGCGGCTGTCGTGGCGCTGGCTATCGGTGCGGTGACGCCCGGTCGCGCCATGATCCACGCCAGCGCCACTTCTGCCTGTCTGGCCGAATGGCGTCCCGCCGCGGCATCGAGTGCCGAGAGGATGCGCATGCCGCGCTCGTTGAGATACTCGGCCACGTCTTCGCCGCGCTCGCTCTGGCCGAGATCGGCCTTGGAGCGATATTTGCCGCTCAAGAAACCCTTGGCGAGGCTGAAATAGGTGATGACGCCGAGGCCCTCCGCCTTGCAGAGATCGAGCAGCGGGCCGTCCAGCGAAGCGCGGTCGTACAAATTGTATTCCGGCTGCAGGACCTCATAACGCGGCAGGCTCCGCAGGCTGGCGACGTCGAGCGCCGCGCGCAATTGCCCCGCATCGAGGTTGGAACAGCCCGGATAGCGGATCTTGCCTTTCTCCAGCAGGCGCTGATAAGCGCCGAGCGTTTCCTCGTAAGGCGTTGTCGGGTCCGGCCAATGCGACAGATAGAGGTCGATGACATCGGTCTGCAGCCGTTTGAGCGATTGATCGACGGCTTTCTCGATATAGGCCGCGGAGAGGTCCTTCCTGCCCTGCCCCATGTCGGAGCCGACCTTGGTGATGACTATGATCTTGTCGCGGTTGCCGCGGCTCTTCATCCAGTTGCCGATGATGGTCTCGGATTCGCCGCCCTTGTTGCCCGCTGCCCAGCGCGAATAGGCGTCCGCCGTGTCGACGGCATTGAAGCCGGCCTCGGCAAAGCGGTCGAGCAGGTCGAAGGAGGTCTTCTCGTCGGCGGTCCAGCCGAAGACGTTGCCGCCGAGAACCAGCGGCGCGATGGAAAGGTCGGTGCGACCGAGACGGCGTTTGTGCAAGATTGATCTCCGATGCTGGGATGGGCCGCGATGCTGCCCAAGGATGGATTGCCGGTAAGCTAGGTCGTGCCTCGCCGAGGTCAAAGGCATGGTTTTGCTTTTTGATCGGGCCAGGCCTTCACGTAGGCGCGACCTGCCGCCCCACCTCTTCCAGCCAGTGGTCGCGAATGCCGAGCGCCTTCAGGTGTTCCACCGTGCTGCGCACATAATCCTCGTTCCTGCCCGACTGGCCGACGGCGCCGCGAACGACCGCCGCGGCATGGCCGGCGTCGAGCCCGCCGGCATATTGCTCATGCGCGCGGTCGACGATGTAGGCGACCGCCTCGACGGTTCGGCCTTCTCCCGCCCCGTCGAGCCGGACGTCGAGCATGCGCTCGAGATAGACGCTGGTCACCAGCTCGCGTTCGCGCAGATAGGAAAGCACCTCGTCCCGCAAATCGCCGGGCACGCGAAAGGCAAGGCCGATGCAGGAGCCGCCGCGGTCGAGGCCCAGCACCAGTCCCGGCCTCTCGCGTGTGCCGCGATGCACGAAGGAATAGACGCAAAGCGACCGGCGATAGCCGTAGAGACGGGCGCGCCGCGTCTCGACATGTGCGAATCCGGGACGCCAGATCAGCGACCCATAGCCAAAAACCCAAAAATCGCCCATATCGCCAAGCCTGATCGCACTCGAGTGACGACATCGCACCGGTAAGGTGTTTCTTCTGTCCCAGCTTGTTGTGCGTGAGATTAACAGCCCGCTCGCCGTACGAGGGTTAACGAGAGCCGCAGCATGACGTCAAGTGACGAGCGATCGCGCAAACCTCGCCGCCGGCTGTTCTGGCTTGCCGCATTCATCCTGGTGCTGTTCGCGCTCTACAGCGGTGGATGGTTCTATCTTGCCGGGCGGCTCAAGACAGAGGCCGACCAGGCGGTGGCCAAGCTCGGCACCAAAGGCATCGCCGCCGGCTGCGCCAATCTTGCCGTCAGCGGCTATCCGCTGAGCTTTGCCGTTTCCTGCGACAGCCTGGCCTATCAGGACGATACCAAGAACATCGCCGCCTCCACCGGCAGCTTCAACGCGGTCGCCGGGATCACGCAGCCTTTGTCGCCCGTGGCCGACGTTCGAGGCCCGCTCAGAACCTCGGCGCCGGGCATGCCGCCGCTTTGGATCGACTGGGACAAGCTGAACGCTACGGTCAAACTGTCCTGGCCGCTGCCCAGGCGCGTGTCGCTGCAGGCTGAAGGCCTGTCGGGGCAGACCGACCCGGCTGACGATTCCGATCCGGCCGAATTGTTCTACGCCGCAAGCGCGGCCGGACAGTTGGCGCCCAAGGACCAGGACGTCGTCTATACCGGCAGCTTCAGCGATCTCGAGATCGATGCCGACGCGATCGGCGGCCGCGTGCTGCCGGCGCTCGACGGCGGCGGTGAGGCGACGCTGAGGAACGGCGTTGCGCTGATTGCGGCCCCGCCGAAAAGCCTGCGCGGCCAGTCGGTCGATATCGCCAAGCTCGACCTGTCGTCGGGAACGGCGCGCGTGACGGTGTCCGGACCGGTCTCGGTGGACGCGGACGGCCTGATCGATGCCAATCTGACGATCAAGCTCAAGGATCCGAAGGCGGTGGCCGCCATCCTCGCCGGTGCCATCCCCGAGCACAAAAACGAGATCGAGCAGGGTTTTGCCGGCCTGGCGATGCTCGGCAACGAGCCGTCGATGCCGCTCAAGGTCGTCAAGGGCAAGGCCTCGCTGGGGTTCATCCCGCTCGGCAAGATCAAGCCGGTCGACTAGCACTATGACAGCAAAGCCGGTCAGACTGCTCAGCGTCGGCGCATTCACCCTGGACACGATCCTTCGTGTCGAGACGCTTCCTGTCCATCAGGGCAAGTTCATCGCCAGCGACGGTGTCCAGATCGCCTCTGGCATGGCGACGAGCGCCGCCTACGCCGCGCACCGCCTCGGCGCCGAAGTCTCGCTCTGGGCAAGCGCGGGAGATGATGCGGTCGGCGACCGGCTGATCGCCGAGATCGAAGCGGAAGGCGTCGACTGCAGTCTGGTCCGCCGTGTCGCCGGCGCGCGCTCGGCGCTGGCCGCGATCCTGGTGGATGCCCATGGCGAGCGCGTCATCGTGCCGTTCTACGATCGCGAAGCGCAGGCCGACCCCGACAGGCTGCCGCTGGCCGATCTTTCCGCCTTCGACGCCGTGCTGGTGGATGTGCGCTGGCCGGGCGCCGCCGCGCTCGCCTTGACAGCCGCGCGGGACGCTGGCCGTCCGGCGATCCTCGACGCCGACACCGCGCCGGTCGAGGTGCTGGAGCGGCTGCTGCCTTTAGCCTCGCACATCGTCGCCTCGGAGCCGGCGGCGCGCGTCGTCTGCGGCCACGCGCTCGACCCTCAAAGCGCTTGCGCCGACCTCGCCTCGCGCACCGACGCCTTCGTCGCGGTGACGGGAGGCGCTGCCGGCACCTGGTGGCATGACCGGGGGGCCGGCCGGGTGCGCCATGTCGAGGCGCCTAAGGTCAAGGCGGTCGACACGCTCGCCGCCGGCGACGTCTTCCATGGCGCCTTTGCCGTCGGCCTTGCCGAAGCGATGCCGCCCGAGCAGGCGTTGCGCTTTGCCAGCGCCGCCGCCGCGCTCAAATGCCTGCGCTTCGGTGGCCGGCTCGGCGCTCCGGACAGGGCGGAGACATTGACGATGATGGCGGCGCACTGGCCGTCATAGGAACAGGAAAAAGCCTACGGCTTTGCGTCCGGGTGCTCGACCACCTGTCTTCCGAAATCCGGCACGTCGATGTCCTGGCCGGCCTCGATGATCGAGCGGCGGATGGCCCGCGTGCGGGTGAAGAGGTCGAACAGCTTTTCGCCGTCGCCCCAGCGGATCGCCCGCTGCAGCGAGGCCAGATCCTCCGAGAAACGCGCCAGCATTTCCAGGATCGCGTCCTTGTTGTGCAGGCACACGTCCCGCCACATGGTCGGGTCGGACGCCGCCAGTCGGGTGAAATCGCGGAAGCCGGAAGCGGAATATTTGATGACTTCCGTCTTGGTCACCGATTCCAGGTCATCGGCGGTGCCGACGATGTTGTAGGCGATGATGTGCGGCAGGTGCGAGACGATGGCCAAGGTCATGTCGTGATGCTGCGGGTCCATCGTGTCGATGTTCGAGCCGCAGCGCCGCCAGAATTCCGACAGCTTCTCCAGCGCGTCCGGATCGGTCCCCGGCAGCGGCGTGAAGATGCACCAGCGGTTGTCGAAGAGATCGGCGAAGCCGGCATCGGGACCCGACTTTTCCGTGCCCGCCAGCGGATGTCCAGGGATGAAATGCACGCCGTCGGGCACATGCGGCTCAACCTGTGCTATGACCGAGGCCTTGGTCGAGCCGACGTCGGTCAGAATCGCGCCTTTCTTCAGCGCCGGCGCAATCTCGGCGGCGACCTCGCCGGACGATCCGACCGGAACCGAGACGATGACGAGATCCGCGCCGCGCACCGCGTCGCTGGCACTGGTCGAGTAGGAATCGCCGAGACCGAGCCCCTCGGCCCGCTTGAGCGTCGATTGGCTGCGCGTCGCGATGGCGATGTGGCGGGCAAGGTTCTCGCGGCGGATGACGCGGGCGAGCGACGAGCCGATCAGGCCGATGCCGACCAGCGCTATTCTTTCGAACATCGGTGATGTCATGGTGCTTTAGCTTTTCAGGAAACTCGTCAGCGCTTCGACGACGCCGCGATTGGCCTCTTCGGTGCCGATGCTCATGCGCAGCGCGTTGGGGAAGCCGTAACCGGTGACGCGACGCAGGATGTAGCCCCTTGCGCTGAGATAGTCGTCCGCCGCCGCCGCCGAATGCCGCTTGTCGTCGGGGAAGTGGATCAGCACGAAATTGCCGACGCTCGGCGTCACGCGCAGCCCGAGCAGGGTCACCTGTTCGCTGACCCAGACCAGCCATTTCTCGTTGTGCGCCACGCTGCGCTCGACATGGGCGCGGTCGCGGATGGCCGCGATGCCGGCCTCGATCGCGGTCGCATTGACGTTGAACGGCCCACGCACCCGGTTGATCGCATCGACGATATGCGCCGGCCCGTACATCCAGCCGATGCGCGCGCCGCCGAGGCCGAGCTTGGAGAAGGTGCGGGTCATGACCACGTTCTCGGAGCTGCC
Organism: Mesorhizobium loti; assembly: GCF_001510895.1. Lineage (GTDB taxonomy): Bacteria > Pseudomonadota > Alphaproteobacteria > Rhizobiales > Rhizobiaceae > Mesorhizobium > Mesorhizobium loti_A. The sequence continues at coordinate 142,953 of NZ_LPWA01000120.1, forward strand.
CGCCAGCTCGATGCCGGCTTCATAGTCGTTGCGCCGCACATATTCGGCATAGGCCGCGTCGAGCACCAGGAGCACGTTTTTCGGCAGTCCGGCATGCAGGCGGCGCACCTCCTGGAAAGGCACGTAAGTGCCGGTCGGATTGTTGGGATTGGCAAGGAACAGATCCGCGTCGCCGGCGTCACCGCGGCCAGGATCGCGTCGATGTCCGCGCGCTCGTCGGTTTCCTTGACCGCGACCGGCTTGGCGCCGGCGGCCTGGATGTAGATCTTGTAGACCATGAAGGCGTGTTCGGTGAACACGGCCTCGTCGCCCGGCGCGAGATAGGTTTGCGCCAAAAGCCCCAGGATCTCGTCGGAGCCGTTGGAGCAGATGATGTTTGCCGGATTGAGGCCATGCACATCGCCGATCGCCTCGCGCAGCCGGCGGGCGGAGCCGTCGGGATAGACGTCGAGCTTTGCCGCCACCTCACGCGCGGCCTCGATCGCCTTCGGCGACGGCCCGAGCGGATTCTCGTTGGACGACAGCTTATGGACCTTGGTCACGCCGGCGGGCGCCGTGCTCTTGCCCGGCACGTAGGCCTCGATGTCCATGATGCCCGCGCGGGGCGTCGGACGTGGCTGATCCTGCTTCATGTCACAAATCCGTCGAGAAGGCCTCCGTCCAGAGGCTGCGGCGGAAATACAGGCCGTGGCCCGGAATGTCGAGTGCCGGCGCGTGCGCCAGCCAGCAGGCCCCAAAGATGCCAACCCCAAGATGCTGGCCCCAAGATGCTAACCGTTGACGAAGCGCGGCGCTGGTCCTAGAAGAGCAGCCGGACTTCCCGTGGTGATTTGGCCGGTCGGCTTGCAGCCACGTTAAACAATTCGCTAAAGGGCCGTTTGCAACCTGTAACCGGCTTTGCGAAGGCAAGCCGGTTTTTTATTGTCCGCTGCCGGCCGGATACCGCGTCCGTGAAATCGATGCGGACTGGATGGGGACTGCGATGGCCGCTCAGCGCGCTCTAAGGACGAACAACGAGGCCGACAATCCGTCGAGCCCGGTGTTGCAGTTCGGTCCCGACAAGCCGCTGAAGCTCGATGCGGGCACGGTGCTGTCGCCATTCCAGGTCGCTTACCAGACCTACGGCAGCCTTAACGACGCCCGCTCCAACGCCATCCTCGTCTGCCACGCGCTGACCGGCGACCATCATGTCGCCAGTACCAATCCGGTGACCGGCAAGCCGGGCTGGTGGGAAGTGCTGATCGGCCCCGGCAAGATCATCGACACCAATCGCTTTTTCGTCATCTGCTCCAACGTCGTCGGCGGCTGCCTCGGCTCTACCGGCCCGGCCTCGACCAACCCGGCGACAGGCAGGCCCTATGGCCTCGACCTGCCGATCATCACCATCCGCGACATGGTCCGCGCGCAGCTGATGCTGGTCGACCATTTCGGCATCGAGAAGCTGTTTTGCGTGCTCGGCGGCTCGATGGGCGGCATGCAGGTGCTGGAGTGGGCCGCCAGCCATTCGGAGCGCGTCTTCTCGGTGCTGCCGATCGCCACCGGCGCCCGCCATTCCTCGCAGAACATCGCCTTCCACGAGGTCGGGCGGCAGGCCGTCATGGCCGATCCGGACTGGCACGGCGGCAAATATCTCGATTTCGGAAGGCGCCCGGAAAAGGGGCTCGCCGTGGCGCGCATGGCCGCCCACATCACCTATTTGTCGGAGGCGGCCCTCCACCGCAAGTTCGGCCGCAACCTGCAGGATCGCGACGCGCTCACCTTCGGTTTCGACGCCGATTTCCAGATCGAAAGCTATCTGCGCCACCAGGGCATGACTTTCGTCGACCGCTTCGACGCCAACTCCTACCTCTATCTGACCCGCGCGATGGACTATTTCGACCTCGCCGCCGACCATGGCGGACGGCTGGCCGATGCCTTCGCCGGCACCAAGACGCGGTTTTGCCTGGTGTCCTTTACATCCGACTGGCTGTTCCCGACCGAGGAAAGCCGCTCGATCGTGCATGCGCTGAACGCCGCCGGCGCCTCCGTCTCCTTTGTCGAGATCGAGACCGATCGCGGCCACGACGCGTTCCTGCTCGACGAGCCGGAACTGTTCGCGGCCATCAACGGCTTCATCGCCTCGGCTGCCCGCGCCAGGGGGCTCAGCCTGTGAGCGGCTTTCGATCTCTTTGTTTTAGGCGCATTTCTGCGACGCCAAGCGATTCCGCTTGGCTGCAAATGCTCTAAGGCCGCAGGTGTTCCCATGAGCGTCAATCGTGCCCAACGCGTCGATCTCGAAGTCGTCACCGGTCTCATCCCGGCCCATTCGCGCGTGCTCGATGTCGGTTCGGGCGACGGCCTGCTGCTGGAACTGCTGCAGGAGACCAAACAGGTCGACGGCCGGGGGCTGGAGCTGTCGCAGCGCGGCGTCAACGAATGCGTGGCGCGCGGCCTTTCCGTCGTCCAGGGCGATGCCGACAAGGACCTCGAATTCTATCCCGACAAGGGCTTCGACTTCGTCGTTCTGTCGCAGACCCTGCAGGCGACCCGCAATCCCAAGCTGGTGCTCGACGAGCTGCTTCGGATCGGCAACCGCGCCATCGTCTCCTTCCCCAATTTCGGCCATTGGCGCGTGCGCTTCTCGCTGCTGATCAAGGGCAGGATGCCGGTCACCAAGGATCTGCCTTATTCCTGGTACGACACGCCGAACATCCACTTCTGCACCATCCGCGACTTCGTCAATCTGTGCGAGGAGCTTGGCGCGACGGTCGAGAAAGCGACCGCGCTCGACGACAACGGCCAGAAGATCGGCCTGTCGATGCCCTGGTGGTTCTGGAATTTCTTCGGCCAGCAGGCGGTGTTTTTGCTGAAACGATAGGCTCGGTCGTTTGACAGCAGGTTTCGGGCCTTGTAGCGACACGCTGTGGCGAACTAATTGTGCAACGATGGTCGACAAAAATCCAACCTATTCAATTGTCGTAGAAATGGAAAACGCCCAGTTCATAGACTGGGACGAGATGAGCATTGGACTGACCGCCTTGGCGCGCGAGATCGCTGCGGTTTCCTCAGCCGGCTTCGCCAAACCGAAAGTTGTTATCTCTCACGCCGGGCAAAATGCGGAAGGCCCATCGCTGCGAAGCCGCATCGAGACCGAGGCGCCACAGCTGAAGCAGGTGGCCGAGCTGAGCTTCACGGCCTGTCCCGGAGGACGATACTACGAACTCAAGAACAATGGCATCTCGGCAACTGACGGAAAACTCGTGGTCTTCATGGATTCTGACACGGTTCCGGAACCGGGCTGGCTTGCAACCCTCCTGGGCCCATTTCAGGATCCCGAAATTGTCTGCGTAAATGGCTATACATATCTTTTGTGCGACGATTTCTTTTCAAAAACCTTTGCTTTGATCTGGTTCTTCCCGTTGGCCCAGGGAGACCAGAGATTCGCCGAGAAGCGAGCAATCAACGCCAACAACGTAGCCTTTCGGCGCGACTGGATTTCTAGCCACCCCTTCCCGGACCACAACGGCTTCAAGGTTTCCTGCACCTTGCTGCTACATCAGCTGCGAGGCGAGGGCCACGAGCTCGTCAGTGTCAATGCTCGGGTTCATCATTACTGCCCGCGTGGCTGGAGGTTTTTCGGCTGGCGCGCCCTAGTATCGGGCAGGGATGCCGATAGAAAGTTTGTCGAGCTCCATTCCCCCGACCGCGTTCAGCGCGTCGTGAAATCATTCACCCGTTGGGGAACAATGTCCTGGCGCACGATACGGCGCGTCATACGGCTCGCGCCGCAAACGGGCATGCCGATCTGGCAGATTCCGTTTTCACTGGCGGTCGGCCTCGCCTTTTACACTCTGGCATTTTTCGGCCATTTCAGCCTCGCGGCCGGCCTCGTTCGCGACGAGATCGAGATCGTGCCGGACTATGTCGGCCACAGTTGAGCACAAGTCGCCCGCAAAGTGTTGCTTTCAAACCGCATGACTTTGAAGAAATACGCTCAGAACTTGATCCTGACGCGACGCTTCAGGTGACATAGACGCCTCTTTTCTGTAGCGTTTTGTCGAATTCATCCGGGGGCGGATACGGAAGGGCAGGTACGAGATCAGTTCGATCATCGCTTATCCGCCCCACAACGAAAGTTAGATGCCGGCTGCTTCCGACACAGCTCCGCTGATCACCGTGATCACGCCAACGCACGACCGGCGCAGCCAGGTCGTGCGCGCCGTGGAAAGTGTTCTTGCCCAGACATTTGCGCGCTTCGAGCACATCGTGGTCGACGATGGCTCGACCGATGGGACGGCCGCTGCCCTGGCCGAAATTCACGACTCAAGGCTGATCTATGTCGGGGCGAAATGGCGAGGCGCCAATGCCGCGCGCAACGCGGGCATCGAGCGCGCGCGGGCGCCGATCGTGACCTTCCTTGATTCGGACGATGTCTATCTGCCGGACCGGCTGGAGCGGACGCTAACGCACTTCGGCAAGGACCCCTCGCTCGAAGTGCTGATCAGTTCCTTCGTGTCGGTGAAGGGCAGCCGCAGCACCAAATGCATCAATCGCCAGGCCTTTCTCGACAAGAGCACGCTGCAGCGCGCCCTGGTCTCGCAGACGATCTTCATTGCCGGCTCGGCGATCACGGCTCGCCACGGTTCGCTGATGGCGATCGGCGGCTATGACAGCGACATTACCCGTATGCAGGACCGCGAACTGCTGCTGCGTTTTGCCCATCGCAGCGGCGCCTTGCTGTCCGAAGATATCGACTGGAAGAAGTACAATTCGGAGAACTCGATCTCCGGCCGCCGCGACGGCTATGTCGAGGCCTATGCCAACCTGATCGGCAAGCACCCTTATATCGCCGACCGCTATCCCGACGTGCCGCCCTATATGATCGCGCGCCAGATCATCGCCGATACCCTGAAAGGCCGGCTGCCTCAGGCTTTCTCGGGCTATCTGGCCAACCGGTCGTCCAAGGCTCTCGGCTATTCGCTGCCGCAACTGCTGCGCGGCTATGTTGTCGGCCGTCGCTGGCGCCGCGATTGCTATGACGAATTCCGCGCCAAATACGGCGCCCGGGCAGTCTGACCGAGCAAGTGCCGGCTACCTGTCGAGTTCCGGAAAATAGGGATCGGAAAACCGCTGCCGCAGCCGCTCGCCGAGCAGGCAGTCGGTCGGCGCCTCCGCATCGACGCGGATCCTTCCGGCATCGCCTAAGCCACTCACCTCCTGGATCAGCTTGCGGCGGATCGCGGTCGAGAATTCGGACGCCGCATAGATCGGCAGCACGAACGAGCCGGGGCCGCCGATGACGCAATCGGCATAGTAGCGATCGAGACGGCTGACGCTCGGCGACGGACTGATCAGGATCGGCAGGCCGTTGATGATTATGCCGCTGGCCATGGCGGCATCACGGGTCAGGGCGACAGGCAGCCCGGCATTGTTGGGCCCGTCCCCGGATATGTCGATGACCCGCCGCGGCGCCGAAAAGCTATTCTTCTCCAAAAGCCCGGCGCCGAAGCCGAGAGCGCCGGAAATCGAGGTGCCGCGAAAGCTCCGGAACGGCCGGCCCGCGATCTTGTCGGCAAAGGCGTTGGCGCTGTCTGCGCCGTCGATGACCTGCCAGACGATCACGCCGTCGTCGCGCACGACGCCCGCCCATTCGAAATAGGCGAGCGCGATGCGGCCCTTCGGACCCGACCGCGCCGCGCTGATGAAGTCGGGATGGCGCAGCGCCTCGACATAGCCGGCACGCTGCAGGGCGAACTCCCCTTCGTCCATCGACTGCGAGATGTCGACAGCCAGCACGAGCTCGACATCGACGGGCGTACCGCCGCCGATTGCAGGCATTGGCGCCGCCTCGGCGCAGGCAAGGCAGGCAAGCAGGCTGAGCAGCTTGAGCATGGCAAGCTCCGACCACGCCGGGATTCTTCCCGGCGATCGCGGCGAAATAAAGCTATTTCTTGGCTCTCGTCGCGGCCGGTGGCGGTTCGATCGCCCCGGCGCGCAAGCGGGCCGGCTTGAGCGCCGATCCGCCGCTGTCCTTGACGATGGTAAGCGCGCGCGGGAAGAACTGGTTGTTGTGCAGGCCGCGCCCGATATTGAGGATCGCAGCGTCCGGCAATCTCGCCTGCAGCATGGCCAGCACGCGCCGCAACGTGGCGCCGTCGAACGTATCCAGCGCTTCGTCGATGATCACCCATTTCGGCTTCCTCAGCGCAAGCCGGGCAAAGGCGAGCAGCCGCTGCTCGTCGTCGGCCAGCTCATGCTCCCAGCGCGCCGAGCGGTCGAGTTGGGACGACAGGCGCTCCAGGCCGACTTCGTTCAGCACCGCTGAAATCTCGGCATCGTCTATCTTGGCGCCTTCGGCATGGTTGAGAGCGTCGCGCAGCGTGCCGAGCGGGAAATAGGGCGTGCGCGGCACGAAGAATGGCGTCTCCCCGGCCGGCATGCCGATGCGGCCGCGTCCCCATGGCCAGAGGCCGGCGATGGCACGGAAGAACAGCGTCTTGCCGGCGCGAGGATCGCCGGTGATCATGACGCGCTCACCGGCCTTTATCTCGACGTTCGCCTCGGCAAGCTTGGTGCAGCCGTCGGGCGACGCGACTTCGAGCTTGTCGAATGTCAGCCTGCCATTTGCGTTCTCGCCGAACTCGATGCGCTTTTCCTTGGCATGCAGGATGTCCGTTTCGCCGAGCGCGATGCGGAAGTCGGCGACGCGCATCAGCGTTGCCCGCCAATCGGCGATGGCGCCGATATTGTTGATGAACCAGCGCAGCGAGGAATTCACCTGGTTGAAGGCGCCGACCGCCATCATCAATCCGCCGAAGCTGATGTCGCCAGCGAAATAGACAGGCGCCGCGACCAGGATCGGCGCCACCACGGTGATCCAGCCATAGGCGTCTGTGACCCAGGACAGGTTGATCTGCGCGCCGTAGATGCGCCGCATGGCGCCAAGCACGCTGCCGAGGTCGACATCGAGCCGCCGACTGGCGTCGGCCTCGCCATGGGCCAGCGCGATGGCGTCGATGTTCTCGTTGATGCGGACCATGGAGGAGCGCAGCTCCGCCTCCCGCGTATAGCGATCGCTGTTGAAGCGGATCAGCGGCCGGCCAACCAGCCAGCTCAACCACGAGGCGATGCCGGCATAGAGGATCGCCGCCCAGACCATGTAGCCGGGTATGGCCAGCGAATGGCCGCCGACATGGAAGACGAAGCCGGAAGAGAGCTCCCAAAGAACGCCGATGAAGGACACAAGAAGGATGAAGGATTGCAAGAGACCCACGCTGAGATCGGTCGACAGATCCGACAAATGGCCGGCATCCTGCTGCATGCGCTGGTCGGGGTTGACGCCGATGGCTCCGGCGTGGGTGAGCCGGAAGGCGCGCGCCGGCCGCATCCATTCATCGATGAGGTCCAGCGTCAGCGCCTCGCGCAGCCTCAGCCGGATCATCTGGTTGAGCCACGTCTGGCCGACATTGAGCACCAGGAGGCTGCCGGCGATTACGGCAAAAACCATCAGCTGGTGCAGGAAACCCGGCAAGTCGCGCCGCGCCAGGGCATCGTAGAAAGGCTGGTTCCAGCGATTGAGCAGGACCTGCCCGACCGATGTCGCGATGATGACGCCGACAATGCCGATCGATACCCAGGAAAGCTGCCTGCGAACCGGCGACGTCTTCAGCGCCTGCCTGATTGTCGTCAGCTGGTCACGCAGGCTGCTGGCCTCGACCGCGACAGTCTGTTCGGCTTCGGGCTTGTGAACCGTTTGGTAGTCCATGTGCAAAATCCCTGCTTTCGGGAATGGTCATCGACGCCGATGCCGCGCCGTGTCCCCGTCCCTGAGATAGGGCGACGATTGCCGTGCGGCGCAAGGCCTGATCCCGATCACGAACGCGTCACTTGCCCGGTCCGGGTCATTACATCGGCCGTCTTTCGCCCAAGCCGCGTCGCGCCCTGCGGCGAGAACACCGGCACGAAGACGCGTCGCGAAGCGCGCTGCGCGGCAGGCACGCCCTGGTATAGCCGCTTCTGCGCCTCGACGACGATGACGCCGGAAAAGATCGGCCAGAGCCGCCGGCCGGCACGCTCCAGCACGTTGTGGAACTGCATCATGAAGCGCCGCGGCGAAGGTGGGAAGAACAGCGCGTCGGACCATGCGGCGGGCGTGAAATTCGCCTCGCGCAGCAATTCGGTGAGCTGGCCGCGCGAAAACGGCCGGCCATTGCCGAAGGGCGTATGCTCGAAGCGCGCCCAGACGCCGCGCCGGTTGGGCACGACGATGACGACTCTGCCCGCCGGCGACAGCACGCGCCAGATCTCGTTCAGCGTCTCGCGCGGATTTTCGACATGTTCGAGCGAGTGTACGAGCAGCATGCGGTCGATGCAGGAATCGACCAGCGGTAGTTCCTCATCGAAGACCAGCGCCGTCGCCGTCGGTCCCGTCGCCGGCCAGACCACCGCCCCTTGAGTCGCCGGCATGAAGGCGAAGACGCGCTCGGCATCGGTGCCGAACCGCTCCAGCCAAGGCAGCGTGTAGCCGAGCCCAACCAGACGCTCGTTGGGAACGCTTGCCCATATCGACGAGAGCGCCATGGTGATCGCGCGCTCGGCCAGGCGCCCAAGCGTGGTCGAATAGAAGGAACGGAGGTCGACGATGTCCGAATGCATGCGGGCGACGGTAGCCGTGATAAATGCCGAGTTCAACAAAGGCCGATGACATCGGCCGCCGGCCGCCCTATGTCTGCGGCGACTCCTGCATCGGCCCGAAATCGGTTTCGGTTTCGGAAAGCACGATGCAGCGGATACCAAATGTTAGAGCGCCCTTTTGTGCGTCCACCTGGACGCGCGGCGCTCCAGTGGAGAGCGACGGGATGCCGGTGGAAATCGAACAGTTCATGTGCCGCACCGACAATTTCGGCGTGCTGGTGCACGACCCCGAAAGCGGGCAGACGGCAATCATCGATGCTCCGGAGGAAACCCCGATCCTGGCCGCGATCAAGCGCACCGGCTGGACGCCGACGATGATCCTTACCACGCATCACCATGGCGACCATGTCGAGGCCAACCTGGCCCTGAAAGAGCGCTTCAAGCTCACCATCTTCGGGCCGGAAGCGGAAAAGGCGAAGATCCCCGGCATCGACGAGACGGTCCGGCAAGGCTCCGTCATCCGCCTCGGCGAGGAAAGGATCGACGTCATCGAGACGCCCGGCCACACCGCCGGTCATGTTTCCTACCATTTGCCGGCCTCGAAAGTGGCCTTCACCGCCGACACGCTGTTTGCGCTGGGCTGCGGCCGGCTGTTCGAATGCAAGCCGCCGGTGATGCACGACTCGCTGAAGAAGCTTGCCGCCCTTCCGGCCGAGACCGTCATCTACTGCGGCCACGAATACACTTTGGCCAACGCGCGCTTCGCGCTGACCGTCGACCCCAGCAATTCGGCCTTGAAGGAGCGCGCCGCAAGGATCGAGGCGTTGCGCGCCGATAACAAGCCGACCCTGCCGACGACGATCGGCGAGGAACTGTCGACCAACCCGTTCCTGCGCTGGCACGACCCGGCGATCCGCAGGCATCTTGGCATGGAACGGGCGAGCGATGCCGAGGTGTTCGCCGAGATCCGCAAGCGCAAGGATCATTTCTGAGCACTTTTCTCATGACCAGCGCTGCCGAAATCATCGCCACACTCGACCTTAAGCCGCATCCCGAGGGCGGCTGGTATGCCGAGACTTTTCGCGACGGCTCGGGAGGCGCGCGCGGCCATTCGACCGCGATCTATTTCCTTTTGGAGGAAGGCCAGCTTTCGGCTTGGCATCGGGTGAAGGATGCCGCGGAAGTCTGGCACTTCTATGCCGGCGCGCCGCTGGCGCTCGCCATGCATGAGGAAGGCTCCGGCACCGTCATCGAACAGGTGCTGGGCGCAGCCCTTGCCGCCGGCGAGCGGCCGCAGACCGTCGTTCCCGCCGGCTGGTGGCAGTCGGCGCGCAGCCTCGGCGAATGGACGCTGGTCGGCTGCACGGTGGCGCCGGGCTTTGACTTCGCCGCCTTCGAGCTGGCCGACCTGGGCTGGCACCCGCAAACCGACTGAGCCAACAAGAACCCCAGGGTAATTGCCAACTGGGCGACATAGTAGAACCCCCAGACGGCGTAGCGCATCCAGACTCGATGCGGCGAGATCGCCGCAAGTAGGAAGCGCTCCGCCGCCAGCAGCCCGTCCGAGGCGATGAACAGCACGGCGCCGGCGATAACCCAGGGATAGCCCGTGGTGATCGCCGAGATACCCATGGCGAGGATCGCCGCGACATAGACTGCGATCGGGATACGCAGGGAGGGGCCGACGCGGCGCCACAACGCGGCGAGCATCACGATGACGAACGCCGCCAACGCCAAAGCGAGAGCGCCACGCCAGGATTCCGCCGTGAACAGCCCGATCCCGCCGCCTGCCTCAAGGAACAGGGCGACATAGGCGATATGCGCGGCAAGAAAGCTCGCCAGCCCACCGAGGAAGGCCTTTTCGCCGTCCTGCGAGAGGAACGCATCGCCGACGGCGCTGAGCGCCAACGCCGCGACGAGCAGCAGCGGACCGCCCTGCATGACGGCGAGCGCCGCCAGCAAGGCGACGGCCAGCGTCTTGGCGGCGGAGCGGGCGAGCCGCGGCGACAGCTCGAGGGCAAAGGCGTAGATCGCAGCGGCTGCGATCGAAAACAAAAGCGTCGCATTCGGGTTGGCGTCGATGCCGCCCGGAAACGGCATCATGCGCTTGCCCCGCCGGTCGCCGGCTTGCGCAGCAAGGGCGACCTGACCGCGAGTGCCGCTCCGCCGGTGATGAGCACGCAGGCCGCCAGGATGCGCAGCGACGGCTCCGCCACGCCGGCTGCGATCAGCACCAGCGTCGACAACAGCGGCGCGGCATAGCTTGCCGCCCCCAGCACCTGGATATTGCCGCGCTTGACGCCGATGTCCCAGGCATAGAAGGCGGCCCCCACCGGCATCAGGCCGAGCCCGACGACCGCCAGCCATTGGCCGGGGCCGTCAGGCAGCACGGTTTTTTCGAGCAGCAGATGGCAGAGAAGCGAAAGCACCGAGGTCGCCGCGCAGAACCACGTGACGATCGAGGTCGGCACCGACGGAAAGCGCCGCGACAGGAGCGAATAGGACGACCACAGAAGCGCGCAGACGCCGGCCATCGCATAGCCGAAGGCATAGCGCGCATCGAAAGCGAGCCCGCCGCCCTTGGTGACGATGAGGAAAGTGCCGGCGAGCCCGAGCAGCGCGCCGACGACATGGTTCCACGCCAGCCGCTCGCCCGGCATCAGCGCCGAGCCGAGCACGATCAAGAGCGGCCACAGATAGGCGATCAGGCTCGCCTCGACCGCCGGCGCGTTGCGCAGTGCGGTGAAGTAGAAAAAGTGGTAGCCGAACAGGCCGGCAATGCCGATCAGCCAGACCTGCGGCGGTACCTTCCGGCTCTTGTCCGGAGCCGGCATCGCCAGCCTGGCGGCTAGCCCGACGCAGGTGCCTATGGCGAAGGTGATGGCCGACAGCAGGAACGGCGGCACCTGCCCGGAGGCGTCGGTGAGCAGTGCAAGCAGCGCCCACATGGCGACCGCCGAGAAGCCGATCAGTGTTGCGCGCCCCATACCTGTCCCCGGCGGCGCGCCGCGGCGCCTCTAAAGCAATTCCAGGAAAAGTGTGTAACGTTTTTCCGTCCGGAATTGCGCAAAAAATAGTCAAAGCAATTCCAGGAAAAGTGCCTGGCGGTCTTCCCGCCGGAATTGCGGAAAAAATAAATCACTCGACTGCTTCGAACCGTCTCGCGCTTATGGTGAGCGGACCGATCTGGGTCCCGACCGTGGCGCGGATCGGCGCATATACGCCGGATTGGCCGACGGGCGCAAATGTCACCATCATGCGGCTCTTGTTCTTGAGGAACTCCAGCGCCTTGCGGCCCTTGCGATAGCCCGCGACCGGCTCGAAGCCCATCTTGCAGGTGACGGTATCGCCCTTGTAGCCGGGCACCGAGATCGAGCCTTTCGAGGCATAGGTCAGCGACAGGTTGGCGCGCATCTCGCCATCATAGAACTTGACGGTCCGCCCGCAGACCTTATCCAGGCTGTCGGCGTGGATGACGGTCGCCGCCATCGGATCGAGCACCGCCCTCAGGTCGCCGTCGCCGACCGGCACCCAGCTCTTGGGATCGCGCTTGCCGGGTTCCGGAACGACCTTGGTCGAGGCGACACCGCCATTGGTGAAGCGTATGTCGACCACCGAGGCCTTCTTGCCGGAGGTGTAGTCCGCTCGGAAGGCCTGCGGCCGCATCTGCTGGCCCGAAATCGTGCCTTTCGACGAGATCGTGCCCTTCGTGTCGTCGAACAGCTTGGCAATGCCGGCGGCGGAGACAGTGCCGTTGATGGCATAGGTATCGCCGTCGTAACGGCTCGAAAACGTCGCCCTTGCGACCGAAAGGCCAAGGAACGACACCGTGTATTCACCCTTGAAGGACTGCGGCGAGGTTGCGGCAAAACCCGTTGTCGGCAGGGCGACGGCGAGCAGGGTGGCAAGGGCATGGGATGGTCGAAGCATGGCGGGCGGCGAGTCCTTGATACTGGCCGGAAACGCATCGGTTCCAGCCTGGCAATCCCTTCGCGAAGGGCTTATAGGGCGAAATCCGGCCTTTATATGGAGTGCGCGCCATCGTTGGCCACGTGCCGGAGCTTGACGTAGTGGCGAAATGCAACTATGGAACGCCAACTTTTCCAAAGGCCGCCTGACCGAGACCGCGCGCCGCCTGGCGCGGGCAGAATGGTTTGGCAGGTTTAGAACTGAAGGTTAGACAAGATGTCCCGTACCTGCGAGCTCACTGCCAAGGCAGTCCAGACCGGCAACAATGTGAGCCATGCCAACAACAAGACCAAGCGCCGCTTCCTGCCGAACCTGGTCAATGTGACGCTGATTTCCGAAGTGCTGAACCAGAACGTGCGCCTGCGCATTTCGGCCAACGCGCTGCGTTCGGTCGAGCATCGCGGCGGCCTCGACGCCTTCCTGGCCAAGGCCGACGCCAAGGACCTGTCGCAGCGCGCGCGCCTGCTCAAGAAGCAGATCGCCAAGAAGCTCGCCGAGCAGCCGGCCGCCTAAGACCGCTTTCAGGCGGGGACGAACCGCCTTCCAAGGAATGTCGTGCGGATTCGGCATGACATTCCGCTGGTTCCATTACCCAGGATAAAAAAATGAACTTCCTCACACGATACCTGCCCTTCGTGGCCGCCATGGCGCTTGTCGTCGTGGCGTCGAACATCCTCGTCCAGTTCCCGATGCAGGGTCAGATCGGCGGCCTGTCGCTGGCCGACCTGCTCACCTGGGGCGCCTTCACCTATCCCTTCTCCTTCCTGGTCACCGACCTTGCCAACCGCCGTTACGGCCCGGCCGTGGCACGCAAGGTGGTGTTCGTCGGCTTCATGACGGCGGTGATCTGCTCGATCCTCGTTCCGCCCTTCCTGTTCCGCCACGGCCTGATCGAATTCGAGACCGCCGCCGACCGGCTGGTGCGCATCGCGGCTGCTTCCGGCGCCGCCTTCCTCACCGCGCAACTGCTTGACGTGACCGTGTTCAACCGGCTGCGCCGGCAAAGCTGGTGGCGCGCGCCGATCGTCGGCACGCTGGTCGGCTCCATCTTCGACACGGTCGTGTTCTTCGGCGTCGCCTTCTCCGCCGCCTTCGCCTTTGCCGGACCGAACGACAGCTTCGCGCTGGAGACGGCGCCGCTGATGGGCGTGCTGCCTGTCGAGACGATGCGCTGGGTGTCCTGGGCGTTGGGCGATCTCTCGGTCAAGCTGATCATCGCGGTGGTGGCACTGATCCCGTACCGGCTGCTTGCCGTCCGCTGGAGCCAGCCAGCGATCGCTTGACGATCCCGGGATCGATGGCGATCCCGGTTATCCGCCTTCATCGGCTTTACGCTTTGTTACGGCCATTGGTGCAGGATCGCGAAAACGATCCAGGACCTCGCCATCAGCATGACCATCCAGGGCACCGGTTGGAAACATGATCTCCTGCTTGCGCTTTGCGCGACGCTGGTCGTGCTGGCGATCAATGCGGTCTCCGGCTTCCCGACGATCGCCGACCTTGGCGAAGACAACGACAGCATGCTGAGGCTGGTCGAGGTTCGCGACCTGCTGGCAGGACAGGGCTGGTTCGATCTTCACCAATACAGGATGGGCCTGACCGGCGGCTTCGTCATGCATTGGTCGCGGCTGGTCGACGCGCCGATCGCGCTGATCATCCTCGCCTTCCAGACGCTGGGCGCCGGCACCGCCGCCGCTGAAAGAGCCGCGCAGATCATCTGGCCGCTCTTCCTTTTTGGGCTCACCATATTCGTCATCCTGCGCGCCTCGCGGCGCTTTGCCGGCACGGACGTGGCGATGCCGTCACTGGTGCTTGCGACCGCAGCGCTGTTCTTTCTCGGCATTTTCAGCCCCGGCACGCTCGACCACCACAATATTCAGCTCCTTTTGACGGCGGCCAGTCTCTGGCTTCTGATGGAGGCTCCCTCTTGGCGGCCCGCAGCCCCTCTGTCGGGCCTGTGCGCGGGCCTCACGCTGGCCGTCGGCATGGAGACCGCTCCTTATGTGGCCGCACTTGGCGCCTGTGCTGCCGTGCTTTTCATCCTCGATGAAAAGGAGCGCATGACCGCGCGCGGCTTCGGCATCGGATTTGCCGCAACAGCCTCGTTGGTCCTTGTCGCCACCATACCGCCGGCGGCCTGGGGCGTAGCCCAGTGCGACGCCTTCTCGACCTTTCAGTTCGTCATCGCGGCGCTGTCCGGCTTCGGCCTGGCGGCGATTGCCGGCCTGCCCGGGCAATCGGCGGCCAGGGCGCGGCTCGTCTCGATGTCGGCATTGGCCCTGGTGGTCGCGGCCGTTGCGATCCTGTTCTTTCCGCAATGCCTGGCAGCGCCCTATGCCGGCATCGACGAGCGCGTTCGCACCTATTGGCTGAACGACGTCGTCGAGGCGCAGCCCTTCCTCAGCGTCGCCGTGAATCAGCCGAAGTTGATGGCGGCGCGCTATGTGACGCCCTTCATCGCGATCCTGTTGATCGGCCTTCAGCTGCGCAGCCGCCGCCTGCGTCGCGAGGAAGCCCTTGCCGCAGTGCTGCTGGTCGCCGCTTTCGTCGTCAGCCTCTGGCAGGTGCGCGGCTCGACCTTCTCGGTCGCCTTCGCGGTGCTGCCGCTCTCGACCTGGGTCGCCGGGATTCGCCTGCAGGCGAGCGCCGCCCGCTCATGGCGCGTCTCCTCCCGCATCGCGGCGGCATGGCTGGTGTCGCTCAACACGACCTGGGCCGGCGTCGCGGTGGCGGCACAGTCCGTGGTCCAGAAGGCACCCACGGGGGTCAATTCCGATGCGGACCATGCGCTGACCTGCAGCAAGGCCGCAGATTTCAGCGAGCTGGCCGCCATGCCGGCGACGACGGTGCTGGCGTCGTCCAATCTCGGCTCGGCCATAGTGATGTTCACTGGCCACAGGGCGTTGGCCGGCCCCTACCATCGCAATGTCGGCGGCAACCTTGCCATGCTCGACGCCTTCATGGGAATGCCGGACGCCGCCCGCGCCGTCGTCGAGCGCGAGCATGTCGGCCTGATCGCCATATGCCGCGGCAATTCGGAAGAGATGTCGCTCGCCGCCGAAGCTCCCGCAGGCTTGGCCGCGCGGTTGTTGAAGCGAGACGTTCCCGACTGGCTGGAATTGGACAGCTCGACGGCGGACAAGCCGGTCGAGATCTACAAGGTCCGCTAACGCAATTCCAAGGAACGGTGCATGGGCCGCCGAGGCGCCGTTCAGTCTTCGTGCAGGATGAATTCCAGGTAGAGATTGCGCTGCAGGATCGAGTGGTTGTCGTCCGACACCAGCGACACCATCAGCGCGCCGTCGTCGTGGGTCCAGACGTCGAGCCCTTCCATATTGTCGATCTGGTAGCCCATGTCGGCTTCCATCAGCACCGGGCCATCGGCGACCGCGCCCTTCTCGACGCTCTCGCCATGGATACGCCGCAGCCGCATCTTCACCCCGCGCGCCATCGAGAAGCTGCGTTCGAGCAGAAGCAGGTCGCGTCCGGCAGGAAGGCGCCATCGGTGATGTCGAAATCGCCATTGCGCTTGACGCTGAAGACGCCCTTCTTCGGTCCCTCGATGATGGCGGCATAGATGTTGCCGGCCTTGTCGAGGCTCTTTTCCGAAACGACGACCAGGCCGCCTTCGTGCTGGCCATGGGGATTGGCGTGGGTGACCGTCTCGAAGCCGCGGTTCTGGCGCAGCTCCTGGGCCGGGACCAGATAATCGAGCGTCTTGAACGGCGCCTTCATATTGTTCGGATCGATCCTGAACTGGACGACTCGCTGTTCGCGCTCGAAACCGACGGTGGCGATGCCGTCCTTGACCGCGAGGCCTTCGGCGTCGACCTCCCATTTCTTGTCGATCGGCCGCCCCGAAGCGTCGACCATTTGCTGCATGCGGAAATTCGACACGCCCGAGGGGCGCTTGTCGGCATCGTGGGTGATGGTGCCGAAAAACCAGAAGCCGGTATCGGCGACGCCGATGAAATCGCTGCCGGGCTTGAGAAAGCGAAGAGCCGACAGGGCGCCGAAATCGCGCGACGGCGAGGTCATCTCCAACCCGCCGACGAATTCCAGCGGTCCGAACAGTTTCTGGTCGCGGCCGATGTGGAACTCGGTGATGGGTCGCGCCGAAACCTCGGCCGGCTCGACCGGGGCACGTTCCTCGGCGAGTGCCGGCGAAACCGCCGCACAGGCTAGCACGCAGGCGAAAACCGTCCGCCCGATCCCGCCCCCCGAAAAGATCATCCGGTGCGCCGCAGGCCACCGCGCCGCAGGCCACCGCGCCGCATGTCGCGCGCGCTCTCCTCGTCAAACAGCGAAGCCAGTTGCTCGGTCATGGCGCCGGCCAGTTCCTCGGCGTCGACGATGGTGACGGCGCGGCGATAGTAACGGGTCACGTCGTGGCCGATGCCGATGGCCAAAAGCTCGACCGGCGAGCGCGTCTCGATGAGGTCTATCACCGCGCGCAGGTGACGCTCCAGATAGTTGCCGGGATTGACCGACAAGGTGGAATCGTCGACCGGCGCGCCGTCCGAGATCATCATCAGGATCTTGCGCTGCTCCGGCCGGCCGATCAGCCGGTTATGAGCCCAAAGCAGCGCCTCGCCGTCGATGTTCTCCTTGAGCAGGCCCTCGCGCATCATCAGCCCGAGGTTGCGGCGCGCCCGCCGCCACGGATGGTCGGCGGACTTGTAGATGATGTGGCGCAGATCGTTGAGCCGGCCGGGATTGGGCGGCTTGCCGTCCTTCAGCCATTTCTCGCGTGCCTGGCCGCCTTTCCAGGCGCGGGTGGTGAAGCCGAGTATCTCGACGGAAACGCCGCAACGCTCCAGCGTGCGCGCCAGTATGTCGGCGCAGGTCGCGGCGACGGTGATTGGCCGGCCGCGCATCGAGCCCGAATTGTCGAGCACCAGCGACACCACCGTGTCGCGGAACTTCGTGTCGCGCTCCTGCTTGAAGGACAGCGGCTGCATCGGATCGATGACGACGCGCACCAGCCGCGCCGGATCGAGATAGCCTTCCTCGAGGTCGAAATCCCAGGAGCGGTTCTGCTGCGCCATCAGCCGGCGCTGCAGCCGGTTGGCCAGGCGCCCGACGACGCCGGAAAGATTGGCGAGCTGCTTGTCGAGGAAGGCGCGCAGCCGATCGAGTTCCTCTTCCTCGCATAGGTCCTCGGCGCCGACCGTCTCGTCGAAGGCTGTGGAGAAGACCTTGTAGTCTATCTCCTTCGGCAGGTTGAGGAACGGATTGTCGTTGCGGCGCGCCTCGCCGGGCGTCTCGGCGTCGGAATCGTCCTCGTCGGAGAGGTCGTCGGAGGTGGCGTCTGTCGCCTCCGTCTCGGCCGAGTCTTCCTCGTCGGCCGACGCCTCGGCATCCTCCGACTGCGACTGATCGGAGCCGGAATCGTCCTCGCCGCCCTCCTCGCTCTGTTCCTCGCCTTGCTGCTCGTTCTCCTCGTTGTCCTCGGTATCCTCGGTCTCCTGGTCGTCGCCGAGCTCCTCGGCCATTTCCATGGAGACGAGCATGTCGCGCACGATGCGCGCGAAAGCCTGCTGGTCGTCGAGCTTGGACGACAGGCCGTCGAGATCGGCGCTCGCCTTCTCCTCGACCCAGGGGCGCCACAGATCGACCAGCCGCTCGCCGCTTTTCGGCACGGCACGGCCGGTGAGCTTCTCGCGCACCATCAGCGCCACCGCTTCCTCGAGCGGCGCGTCGGCCTTGTCCCTGACGTCGACGAGGTTTGCCTTGGCGTATTTGTCCTCGAGCATCGAGCCGATATTGTCGGCCACGCCCTGCATGGCGCGGCTGCCGATCGCCTCGACGCGCGCCTGCTCCACGGCGTCGAAAATAGCCCGCGCGAGCTTGCCTTCCGGCGCCAGCTTCGTGTGGATGCGCTGATCGTGGCAGGCGCGCTTCAGCGCCATGGAATCGCCGATGCCGCGGGTGATGGCGATGTCGTTGCGGTAAGCCTTTTTCGGCAGTTCGGGCAGGCGGGCGCGGTTTCCCGCCAGCGCTGGCCGGTCCTTGGCGAAGCCGACCTCAAGGTCCTTGTCGCCGGCGACCGCGCGCATGCATACCGTGACGGCGCGCTTGAAGCTGTCCGCTTCAGACCCGTTCTTCGGCTTGTTGCGCGTGTTGTCGCCCGGACCCGCCATCGATCATTCCCTGCGCGATTTGGCCCGAAAGGCTGAGCCTTCCGGCACGCGCTTACCCCAGCACAACGTTGGCGGCGCTCTCCGGCAGATCCTCGCCGAAGGCGCGCTGGTAGAATTCGGCGACCACCGAACGCTCCAGCTCGTCGCATTTGTTGAGGAAGGTCAGCCGGAACGCCATGCCGATGTCGCCGAAGATCTCGGCGTTCTCGGCCCAGGTGATGACGGTACGCGGGCTCATCACGGTCGACAGGTCGCCATTGATGAAGGCCGAGCGCGTCATGTCGGCGACGCGCACCATCTTGTTGACGATCTCCTTGCCCTTGCTGTCGCGGTAGTGCTTGGCCTTGGCCAGCACGATCGAGACCTCGTTGTCATGCGGCAGGTAGTTGAGCGTGGTGACGATCGACCAGCGGTCCATCTGCGCCTGGTTGATCTGCTGCGTGCCGTGATAGAGGCCGGTGGTGTCGCCCAGCCCAACCGTGTTGGCGGTGGCGAACAGCCGGAAGGCCGGGTGCGGGCGGATGACCCGGCTCTGGTCGAGCAGCGTCAGCCGGCCCGACGATTCCAGCACGCGCTGGATGACGAACATCACGTCCGGGCGGCCGGCATCGTACTCGTCGAAGCAGAGCGCCACATTGTGCTGATAGGCCCAGGGCAGGATGCCGTCGCGGAATTCGGTGATCTGCAGGCCTTCCTTGACGACGATCGCGTCCTTACCGACGAGGTCGATGCGGCTGACATGGCTGTCGAGATTGACGCGCACGCAGGGCCAGTTGAGCCGCGCGGCGACCTGCTCGATATGCGTCGACTTGCCGGTGCCGTGATAGCCCGACACCATGACGCGGCGGTTGTAGGCGAAGCCGGCCAAGATCGCCAATGTCGTCGCCTTGTCGAACAGATAGTCCGGGTCGATGTCGGGCACATGCTCGGTCGAGACCGAGTAGGCGGGAACCACCATCTTGGAATCGAAGCCGAATTTCTCCTTCACCGGCACCGTCGTGTCGGGCAGGTTGGCGATGTCGCGATCGACCTTGTTCATCACTATCAACGTCTCCACGGGCGAAACGCCGCGTTTCGCCGGCAATCGATTTTGTTCGGGGGCGGTCTTAGAGCCTTTTCCAACCTTATGAAAGTTGGAAAACGACACGGACCGTAGGGCCGCTCAGCACAATCCTGCTTGCTTGAGCACGCGATAGGCCTGCAGCACATCGCGGAACCGGTCTTCCGAACCCCTGTCGCCGCCATTCGCATCGGGATGGTGGCGCTTTACGAGTTCCTTATAGCGCGCCTTGATATCCTTGCCAGTCGCCTTTGTATCAAGGCCAAGCGTTTCCAACGCCTTGGCCTCAAGCGGCTTTGCCTTGCGTTCGCGCACCTCCCGCGAGCCGCCGCCAAAGAGGTTGAAGGGATCGCGCATGCGATTGTAGTAGCCGGCGCGCCCCGAACGCTGTTGCGCGAAATCGGGCGCCGAACGCATCCCGCCGCCATTGGCGCCCATCCGCCAGGTCGGCCGGTGGCCGGTCAGCGCCTCCTTCTGGAAGCGGGCGATCTCGCTGTCCGACACGCCCGAGAAATAGTTGAAACCCTTGTTGTATTCGCGCACATGCTCGAAGCAGAAGCGGAAATACTCGCCCTCCTTCAGGCGCCCGACCGGAGCGCGATGCGTGCCGGCCTCGCTGCAACCGTCCCACTGGCAGATCGGGGCGCGCGACTTCAGCTCCGCGTCCTTTTCCGGCCGGATGCGGATTTTCTCGAAATATTTGGGATACGGTTTCATCTCACCCATTTATGGGCTGTTCGCTATTGCGAAACAAGAATTGACATTTCGCCGATGATCGCTCCAACCGCTGAATCGCGGCTTAAAAGCGGTCGAAAATTGAGATTTTGCGGCTGTGCCGCAGATGTGGTGAAGGGAAGCCCCGATGTCCATACAGTCGACGATGGAAAACAAGCTGAAGGCGGCATTTTCGCCGGAAAGGCTCACCGTCATCAACGAAAGCCACCTTCACGCCGGCCATCATCACGTCGAGCACGGCCACGAGGCCGTCTTCGACGGCAGCGGCGAGACGCATTTCCGCGTCCGCATCGTCTCGCCGGATTTTGCCGGCATGAGCCGCATCGACCGCCACCGCGCCGTCAACCAACTGCTTGCCGAAGAACTGAAAGCCGGCGTGCACGCGCTGGCGATCGAGCCGGCCGCGCCCGGCGAGAAGACCCGCTGGTAAGTGCAGCGAGCCCTATCGTTGGGGCTTCGGGACAGACGCGGCAAGCTGCGTCGGCCGTTCGATCGTAAAGTACAGCACGATCGACAGGGCAATTGAAAGCACGCAGGCGGCACCGCCTAGCAGGACTTGCGTGGCGGTCCCCGCGTGGTCCGGCACCAGTTTGACGGCGAGTTGAAGCACGTAGGGATGCGAGAGATAGAGCGGATAGGACACGTTCCCCAGCAGGACCATGAACAGGACGATTGGCGTCGGGGCCGGCGCCCATGGCAGGACGGCGGCGACCAGCAGCACCGCCGGAATGCCGTTGGCCACCAGCCAATGGATTTCGAGCAGCGGCGCACGCAACGCCATGGACGCCACGAACATGAGGAATATCGGCAACGATCGCCCGTGAAAGATCGCGGGACTGCGCCTGTAAAGAAGGTAAAGGCCGATGCCAAGCACGAATTCGAGCATCAAAGGATTGGTATAGAACCGCCACGGGACGTAATCCAACTTCACAAGACGCACGGCGGCGACGAGAAGTACGATGATTGCGGCCGGCACGAGCGGGCTGCGCAGGCCGAGTGCCAGGCATGCGGCATAGATGCCGTAGAAGAACATCTCGTAATTGAGCGTCCAACCCAGAAACAGGATCGGTTGCACGGCTCCGCTCGCTTTTGCGAACGGGATGAAGAACAGGGACTTGATCAAGGTCTCGCCGTTGACCAGGGTCGAATTCAGCAGACCGGGCTTCAGCATTGCCAGCACCGCAATGCCCGCCGTCAGCGTCCAGTAGAGTGGGACGATGCGCACAAGCCGACGCCCGACGAAATACAGAGCGCCTTTTTTGGGATCGGTGGTGTAGGCGATGATGAAGCCGCTGATGACAAAGAAGATGTCGACCCCAACCGCTCCGTTGTGAAAGACGTTGGTCCGGTTTCCAAATTCGATCTGCAAACTGACGCCAAGATGAAACAGGACCACGAAAAAGGCGGCCGCAAACCGCAGCACCTGCAGGCCGAGCAGTTTAGGAGGGACGGCCTGCCCGCGCAGAGACGCGCTGGCGTCTTGCAAGCCAGCCGCGGATGCTGCCTTCATTGGGCTTGGGTCCAGCCGAGGTCCGCCTCGATCCGGTCTTCAAGCTGATTAGCCATGCGTTGCTGGCCGGCCTCGTTGGGATGCCAGTCGCAGCCGCGCAACGACGCCCCAGGCGGTTCGGTGAAGCGGATCATCGCCGTCTTGCTGTCGCCGGCATCACGCCGCTGCTTGACCAGGTCGTCCACTGCCTTGTCCGCCGCGGCGAAGTCCTCCCCCGTTAGCAATGGCCCGATCCCGGCGTAGATCATCGCATCAGGTGCATTGGCGCGCAGTTTCGCCAGCAATTCGGCATAGCTGGCGGCAAAATTGGCAGGCCGGGCACCGCCGCTGAAATCGTTCGTCCCGAGATGAACGATGATGACGTCGGTTTTGGGCAGCGTTTCGCGATCCCGCCGCGAGGGCAGAACCCGGTCATACAAATCCGTCATTGTGCGCCCATTGGCTCCCTGAAAGTTGCGAACGAGCCCCTTTCCCGAAGCGGCCAAGGTGATTACGTCCGCATCGAAGCGCCGTGCCGCGATCGCGGCATAGGTCAGGTACTGATTTTCCGTATCGGCGCTGAACTTGCATTTCGCGTCCTTGCCCTCGATGCCGTAACCGGCGGAAATCGAGTCGCCGATCACCAACAGGCTGCGCTTCTTCGGCTCCGGCCGCAGAAGCGTGCCATCGGTGCGCACATCCTTGAGACTGGTGGTTCCGAAAAGCGCCTCGGTACGGCGCACGAGCCGGACGGAGTGGCGATCCGCGCCCTGCGTCGCGACGAGACGGTAGGTGTTGGAGCCCTTCTTCAGATCGATCCGGGACAGTTTGCCGTCGACATCCAGCACCAGGCTGTTCTTGCCGCGATCGTCAAGCACGACATCCAGCCAACTGCCCTCGAACGCGAACTCGATCGCGCTGCCGGGCCACTCGAAAACCGCCTGATCGCCGGCGTCGAGAAACCGTCCGATCAGCCGGACATTCTTCAAGGCTGGCTCGGCAGCATATGTTGGCCAGGCAGCGGCCCCGACGACAAGCAACAATGCGGCCATCAGGGTTGCCTGCGCGCGTCTATCCATCATCTCGGGCAGGACCTTTCAGGGGCGACGTTCAACTAGGACGCGAACGTCCGTTCTCCCCAAAGGTTGCACCGCCTCGCCCACAATTGGTCGCGGCATGCCTGGCCAATAATCAAGATGGATCGACAGGAATCCAAACCATGCTGGCGAACTCCTCGGCGGAGCTTTCCCGCGCCTGGGTCCACAGCCCCTGCACCGTGTCCGGTCACCGACTTTGACGTGATCCAGTTTCGCCGGCGATCAGGCGACCGTTGCCTTCAGGAAAGCGATGACCGCGGCGGTCAGTGCATCGCCGTCCTCGCCGACGCGGCGGTTGATCGCCATATGCGAATAGGCGCTTCCGTCGAACAGCGTGACCTTGGTGCCCCCTGCCCGCAGCCGGTCCGCGAGATCATGGGCCACCGCCGCGCGGATCGACGCGTTCGAATAAGCAATGAACACGGGCGGATGCTTGGCCTTGCCGATATAGGTTGCGGGTGACAGCGCCCGCCATTGGCTCGGATCCGAGAACGCCTGCGCATAGGTCGGCCGCAGCGTGCCGCCCTGCGCCTTGGCCAGGGCCTCGATGTCATAGGCTTCGGTGTCGTCGAGCACCAGCCCGGCGACATCGGGCAAGCCGCCGCGAAACCCCGTCAGTGCCGCGAGATGGCAGCCGGCCGAGTGGCCCATCACCACGATGCGGTCGGGATCGCCGCCATATTTGGCGATATTGGCCCGCACATAGGCATAGGCCTTCTCGACGTCGCTCGCCTGGGTGGCGACATCGGCCTTGGGCAGCATGCGGTAGTCGATAGAGACGAACAGGAAGCCGTTGGCGAGCAGGAAGCCTGGCTTGGCGTTGACATTGTTGCGATTGCCGAGCCGCCAGGCGCCGCCATGGATGAACAAGACGACCGGATCGCCCTTGGCGCCATCGCGTGCGTAGATGTCGAGCTTGGCCGGCCCATAGTCGAGCGTCCGCGGCGCCGGCTGGCGGAGGCGCCAGGCTGTCTGCGCACCTGTCGGCAACAGCGCGGCAACGGACGCTAGGACAAAATGTCGCCGATCGATCATCGTCACCTCCTGACCCCCATTCCGCCCTGACCGCCCCGGCCCCGACCGCGCCGGCAAAGAGTGCATGCGAGTACGACGGGCGTCCAGTTAAAGGATTGTCCGTCGGCCGCGCGCTCGGCTTGTCAACGATGGGCCAGCACCCCTTTCGCGCCATCAAATGCGCAGGCGCGCAACTCGACCGCCTGAGGACGACCATGGAACATTTCCCTGGTCTGGCAGTTTTGATTGCCGGGCGGATTGCTAGTCAGACCGGAGAGCCGATGCACTCGGCCGGCGCCTCTGAACGGTGACCACCAATGATGAAGACTTATCGAGTTCCAGCCGCGCATAGCAACAGGCGCCCAGGCAGTTTGCGGTTTCTGCGGCTGCTTCCAGCAATTGCGCTCGCGGCTTTCCTTTCGGTTCCGGCTGCCGCGCATCAGGCGCCCAAGGGCTGGCAATACGACAGCTCATGCTGCTCGGGAATGGACTGCTACCAGGCACCCACGGCCGATGTGAAGGAAACGAAGTATGGCTATCAGCTCTCCACCGGAGAGCTCATTCCCTACTCCGACAGCCGGATCAAGCGCTCGCGTGACGAGTTCTTTCACGAGTGCAAGCCCGGCGGCGACGCGAACTCTCGGCACTCGTTCTGCCTCTATGTTCCCGACCACGACATGTAAGTGGGGGAAAAACCAAGATTCTCCTTGAAGCTCTCCCGGCTATCACCACCTAAATATCATAGGTGAGCATTCCGTCTGAGTCGGGTGCTTTGAGACGTCGATGCCCGATTGTAGACGCTCTCCTTCATGTGAGGGAACCACAATGCTTTCCGGCAGTTGAATACGAGACGAGCCGACTTGGCCGACTGGAAGCCAGAGCGGCTCTGAGGGCAAAATATCATGCGAGAGAACCAATCCGACGTCTTCGATCTGTTTTCGGAGATTTATTCCAACGCGGCCCAGGAAGAGTTGAGCCTCCAGCAATATCTGCTTGGCTGCCGAGAGGACAAGTCGATGTATGCCTCGGCACCCGAACGGATGGTCGAGGCTATCGGCGAGCCGAACCTGGTCGACACCAGCAAGGACGAGCGGCTCGGGCGCATTTTCTCGAATCGCACCGTGAAGGTGTACCCCTCCTTTTCCGACTTCTACGGAATGGAGGACACGATCGAGCGCATCGCCGGCTATTTCCGCTACGCCTCGCAGGGGCTCGAGGAGCGCAAGCAGATCCTCTATCTCCTCGGCCCGGTCGGCGGCGGCAAGTCCTCGCTCGCCGAACGGCTGAAGAAGCTGATGGAGCAGCGCCCGATCTACACGCTGAAGGTCGGCAACCAGATCAGTCCCGTTTTCGAATCGCCGCTCGGTCTTTTCCACCCCGACCGGATGGGCGATTTGCTGGAAGACAAATACGGGATAGGTCGCCGCCGTCTCAATGGGCTCATCTCGCCCTGGGCGGCCAAGCGCCTGGACGAGCTTTCCGGCGACATTTCCAAATTCAGCGTGGTCAAGCTCTTGCCGTCGCGGCTTCGCCAGATCGCGATCGCCAAGACCGAGCCTGGCGACGAGAACAATCAGGACGTCTCGGCCCTCGTCGGCAAGGTCGACATCAGGCAATTGGAAAATTTCAGCCAGTCCGATCCGGATGCCTATTCCTACAGCGGCGGCTTGAACCGCACCACGCAGGGCCTGCTCGAATTCGTCGAAATGTTCAAGGCGCCCATCAAGGTCCTGCACCCGTTGCTGACGGCAACCCAGGAAGGCAGCTACAACGGCACCGAGAATTTCGGCTCCTTCCCCTATCAGGGCATCGTCGTCGCCCACTCCAACGAATCGGAATGGCAGCAGTTCAAGAACAACAAGAACAATGAGGCTTTCCTCGACCGCATCCTCGTGGTCAAGGTTCCGTATTGCCTTCGCATCACCGAAGAAAGGCATATCTACGAGAAGCTGCTGCGCGAAAGCGAGCTTGCCAACAGCCCCTGCGCGCCCGAAGTGCTGGACATTCTCAGCCGCTTCACCGTCTCGACCCGCCTTGCGGAGCACGAGAACTCGCCGCTCTACACCAAAATGCGCGCCTATGACGGCGAGAACCTCAAGGAAGTCGACCCGAAGGCGAAGTCGGTCCAGGAATATCGCGATGCCGCAGGCGTCGACGAAGGCATGACCGGGGTCAGCACGCGCTTCGCCTTCAAGATCCTGTCGCAGACTTTCAACTACGACACCAAGGAGGTGGCCGCCGATCCCGTGCATCTGATGTACATCCTCGAGGAGGCGATCAAACGCGAGCAATTTCCGAAGGAGACGGAAGCCGCCTATCTCGATTTCATCAAGTCGGAGCTCACCACGCGTTACGCCGAGTTCATCGGCCACGAGATCCAGAAGGCCTATCTGGAATCGTATAGCGAGTACGGCCAGAACCTCTTCGACCGCTACATCGCCTATGCCGACGCCTGGATCGAGGACCAGGACTACAAGGACCCCGATACCGGGCAGATCCTCAATCGCGAGGTCCTGGACAAGGAATTGTCACAGGTCGAGAAGCCGGCCGGCATAGCCAATCCCAAGGACTTCCGCAACGAAGTGGTCAAATTCACCTTGCGTGCCCGGGCACGCAACCATGGCCGCAACCCGTCCTGGACAAGCTATGAAAAGCTTCGCGAGGTCATCGAAAAGCGCATGTTCGGCCAGGTCGAGGATCTGTTGCCGGTGATCAGTTTCGGCTCCAAGCAGGACAGCGTCACGGAAAAGCGGCACAATGAATTCGTGCAGCGCATGGTGGAGCGCGGCTACACCGAGCGGCAGGTGCGCCGGCTGGTCGACTGGTACATGCGCGTGAACAAGGCGGGCTGAGCAAAATCGGGACGGTTCCATGCCGATCTTCATCGACCGCCGCCTGAACCCGAAGGACAAAAGCCTGGGAAACCGTCAGCGCTTCCTGAGGCGCGCTCGGGAAGAGCTCAAGCGCAATATCCGCGACCACGTCCGCACGGGCCGCATCGGCGAGCTCGACCGGGAGCATGCCGTGCCGATGCCTCGCAAGGGCACCAGCGAACCGACCTTCAGCGACGCCAAGGACAGCGGACGGCGCCAGCACATCCTGCCCGGCAACAGGTCGTTCAGCCCCGGTGATCTGATCCCCAAACCCAGCGGCGGGGGCACTGGCCCTTCGGGTCCGGGGACTGCCGAATCCGAAGACGACTTCCGCTTTGTGCTGTCGCGCGAGGAAGTGCTCGACCTCTTCTTCGAGGATCTCGAATTGCCCGATCTGGTCAAGCTCAGCTTGAAGCAGATACTCAGCTTCAAGCCGAGGCGGGCGGGCTTCACGGCAAGCGGTGCGCCCACCAACATCAATGTCGGGCGCACGATGCGCAACAGCCACGGGCGCCGCATCGCGCTCAAGCGACCCAAGCAAGAGGAGCTGGACGCGGTTGCCAGGCAGATCGCCGAACTGGAATCTAAGCCGCCAAAAGCGGCAACACGCGACCGCCTAGCGGCCCTGCGCAAGGAATTTGAACGGCTTGAGCGGCGGCGCAGGCGAATTGCCTATGTCGATCCGGTCGACATTCGGTTCAATCGCTTCGACCCCCAGCCGGTGCCGAACGCCAGCGCGGTCATGTTCTGCCTGATGGACGTGTCGGGATCGATGGGGGAGCGCGAGAAGGATCTGGCCAAACGCTTTTTCGTGCTGCTGCATCTGTTCCTGACGCGGCGCTACGATCGCACCGAGATCGTCTTCATTCGCCACACCCACGAGGCTCAGGAGGTGGACGAGCACACATTCTTCTACCACACGCAAAGCGGCGGCACCGTGGTTTCCACGGCGCTAGAGGAAATGCACCGCATCATCGAGCAGCGCTATCCGGCCTCCGAATGGAACATCTACGCCGCCCAGGCATCCGACGGCGACAACTTCGCCACCGATTCGGAACGCTGCATAGAACTGCTCGACCGCAGGCTGATGCGCCTTTGCCAGTATTTCGCCTATGTGGAGATCATCGACGAACGGGAAAGCCACATTTTCGGCTCGACCGAAAACGGGACGTCGCTGTGGCGCGCCTACAGCGCCATCGATGAGCAATGGCCGAACTTCCAGATGCGGCGCATCGCTGCTCCGGCCGATATCTACCCGGTCTTTCGCGAGCTTTTCGCCAGGCAGCCTGCCCTGCGCAAGAGCGCGTGAGGACAGGGGGACAGGGGCCGATGGTCAGTCAGGCGCGCAAATCCGATCTGCTTTTTTCTGGGGCCGACTGGGATTTCAAGAAACTGTCGCGGGTCTACGATGAGATCGAACGGATCGGGGTCGAAGAACTTCGCCTCGATATCTATCCCGTGCAGATGGAGGTCATTTCCTCCGAGCAGATGCTCGACGCCTATTCCTCGGTAGGCATGCCGCTGATGTATCGCCATTGGTCGTTCGGCAAGCGTTTCCTCTATGACGAGCTTCTCTACCGCAAGGGGGCGCGCGGTTTGGCCTACGAACTGGTCATCAACTCCAACCCCTGCATCGTCTACCTCATGGAAGAGAACACCATGGCCCTGCAGGCCCTGGTGACCGCCCATGCCGCGCTTGGACACAATCATTTCTTCAAGAACAATCACCTCTTCCGGCAATGGACCGACGCCGGGGGCATCCTGAGCTATCTGGATTTTGCCAAGAGCTACATCTCCAAATGCGAGGAACGGCATGGCCTGGCGGCCG
Source organism: Mesorhizobium loti (assembly GCF_001510895.1). Taxonomy (GTDB): domain Bacteria; phylum Pseudomonadota; class Alphaproteobacteria; order Rhizobiales; family Rhizobiaceae; genus Mesorhizobium; species Mesorhizobium loti_A. Next base: position 171,774 of record NZ_LPWA01000120.1, read on the forward strand.
TGGAGGCAGTCATCGATTCCGCCCACGCGCTGATGGAGCAGGGCGTCTTCCGCTACCATCGGCCGCCGAAGCTGTCGTCGGAGCAGCAACGCGAAGGGCTTCGCGAGCGCCTCGAATATGAGGAGCGTTCCTTCAACGATCTCTGGCGGACGTTGCCGCCCTCGCAGGGAAAGAGCAAGCCGGAAGCAGGAGACGAAAGCCTTGCGGAGCGGAAGAAATCGCTCAAACTGCCCGAGGAGAACCTCCTCTATTTTCTTGAGAAAAACAGTCTCGTCCTTCAGCCCTGGCAGCGCGAGATCGTCAGGATCGTGCGTGTCATCGCGCAATATTTTTATCCGCAGCGGCAAACCCAGGTGATGAACGAGGCTGCGCCACCTTCGTGCACTATACGCTCATGAACACGCTTTTCGACCGTGGCCGCATCAGCGAAGGCGCCATGCTCGAGATCCTGCGCAACCATTCGAACGTGGTCTTCCAGCCGGCCTTCGATGACCCACGCTTTTCCGGCATCAATCCCTATGCCCTCGGACTCGACATGATGCAGGACATCCAGCGCATCTCGACCGAGCCGACCGCGGAGGACCGCGACTGGTTTCCGGACATCGCCGGCCGCGGCGACTGGCGCGACACCCTGCTCGATGCCTGGGCCAACCACCGTGACGAATCCTTCATTCGCCAGTATCTGAGCCCGACCCTGATCCGGAAATGGCGGCTCTTTGTGCTGGCCGACGGCGCCGACGAGCCGCACTACGAAGTCGCCTCGATCCACAATGAGCGTGGCTACGGCAAGATACGGTCCGCGCTGGCCCAAAGCTACGACGTGGGCGCGCGCCGGCCCGACGTCCAGGTGGTTGACGTTGACTTGTTGGGCGACCGGCATCTGCGGCTGCAACACAATGTGAAGGACGGCATCCTGCTCGAGGACGAAAGCCGCGACGCGACGCTGCGCCATATCCGAAGCCTGTGGGGCTACGATGTCAGTCTGGCGGCGATCGACGCGGGGACCGGCGCGATGCTCAGCGAGCGCTCGACAAAGGAAATTTGAAATCCGAGAGCACCGGAAGCGCAGGAAGCCGCCATCACCTGAAATATCGACACGCCTGGAGCGGTTCGGCGTTTGGTAGAATCGCTGAGCCGCTTTAACCCTTTGTTTGATCGCAATTCCGGGCGGAAAACCGTTACACTTTTCCTGGAATTGCTCTAGCCCTCGCCGGCAGGCCTGATCCTCAACCTCGCGATGCGGTTCTTGTCGCGCTTCATCACGACAAAGCGCTTGCCGTGGAAGGTGAAGGCCTGCTTCTCCTCGGGGATCGTCTGCGTCTCGTGGATGACGAGGCCGGCGATCGTCGTGGCCTCCTCGTCCGGCAGATCCCAGTCGAGCGCACGATTGAGATCACGGATCGGCACCGTGCCGTCGACCACGACCGAGCCGTCGGCCTCCTGCTTGACGCCCTGCATGTCGACATCGTGCTCGTCGGCGATCTCGCCGACGATCTCCTCGATGATGTCCTCCAGCGTCACCAGCCCTTCCATCTCGCCATATTCGTCGACGACGATGGCGAAATGCGCTTTGCGGCGCAGGAAGGCGTTGAGCTGGTCCTGCAAGGTGGTGGTGTCGGGCACGAACCATGGCTTGGACGCGATTTTTGTCACGTCGATTCTGGAAAAGTCGTTGCCGACCTCGTTGAGGGCTCTGAGCAGATCCTTGGCGTGCAGCACGCCGACAATGTTGTCGAGCGAGCCTTTCCAGAGCGGCATGCGGGTATGCGGGCTCTGCAAGATCTCGCGCACCACCATTTCCGGCGGATCGTCGGCGTTGACCGAGCGCATGTTGGTGCGATGGACCATCACATCCGACACTTCGAGTTCCTCGAGCTCGAAAAGCTCGCCCAGCCGGTTGCGGTCCTCGCGCGCCTGCCCGTTGCGGCGAGGGTCGTCGCCGTTCTCGTCCGATTCATCGTCGTCGGGCGCCATCGGCTCGATCGGCTGCAGACTGTAGCCGAGCGCCGCGAAGAGGGGCGTGCGGAAGGCAAGCGCCAGCACGACGATGGCGGCGAGGACGGCTGCGGCGATCCAGCCGGCGTCGATCATCTGGAATGGCTCATCTTGAGCCTTTCGGGATGGCTCGCCTTGAGGAAGGATAGCACTTCCGAAGGCGGTACATCCTTGGCGATGAAGGCCTGGCCGACGCCGCGCGTCAGGATGAAGGTGAGCGCGCCGCGCGACACCTTCTTGTCCTGGGTGATGAAGCCAAGCAGCGCCTCGGCATCGGGCAACTCGCCTGGAATGTCGGCCATGCGCCAGGGCAGGCCGACGGCGCGAAGATGCGCTTCCACGCGCTCCGCGTCGTCCGGGCTCGCCAGGTTGAGGCGCGCCGAAAAACGGTGCGCCAGCGCCATGCCGATGGCGACGCCCTCGCCATGGACGAGGCGGGAGCCGTCATAATTCGTGGCGGCTTCGAGCGCATGGCCGAACGTGTGGCCGAGATTGAGCAGCGCCCGGTCGCCGGTCTCGAACTCGTCGCGGGCCACCACATCGGCCTTGGCGCGGCAGGCCTCGGCGATGGCTTCGGTCCGCTGCTCGCCGCCGGCGAATACTTTTTGCCAGTTTTCCTCCAGCCAGGCGAAGAAGCCGGGACGGTCGATCAGGCCGTATTTGGCAAGCTCGGCATAGCCGGCGCGGAACTCGCGGATCGGCAGCGTGTCGAGCACGCCGGTGTCGGCCAGCACCAGCTTTGGCTGGTTGAAGACACCGACTAGGTTCTTGCCGCGGGCGCTGTTGATGCCGGTCTTGCCGCCGACGGAAGAATCGACCTGTGCCAGCAGCGAGGTCGGCACCTGCACGAAATTCATCCCGCGGCGCACGATGCCGGCGGCGAAGCCGGCAAGGTCGCCGATGACGCCGCCGCCAAGGGCCACGACAACATCGCGGCGTTCGAGCTTGGCGGCAAGCACGCCGTCGACGACCTCTTCGAGATGAGCAAAGCTCTTGGTCTTTTCGCCGGCCGGCAGCGTGATGACGGCCGCCGGGATGCCGCCTTTTCCAGGCCGGCCTTCAGCGTTGCAAGATGCGCGGCGGCGACATTATCGTCGGTGACGATGGCCGCGCGCGTGCCGGGAAGGCGGCCTGCGATTTCCGTTCCAGCGCCGGAGAGCAGGCCGGGGCCGATCAAAATGTCATAGGCGCGGTCGCCGAGCCCGACCTCGACCTTCACCGCTTCGGTATTGCTCACGGCTCCACCTCGTCGCTGGTGGTGATCGCGGCGATCCCGAGATGGGAACAAAGCGCGCACACCACCTCGCCGGCAATGATTTCCTTGCGGTCGTCGCGGGTCGGAACCGTGATGTCGGCCGTGGCATAGACCGGATAGCGCTCGCTCATCAGCCGCTCCAGCACACCGCGCGGATCGGGATTCTTCAGAAGCGGCCGGTTCTGCTTCTTCGAGACCCGCTCCATCAGGAGATCGAGATCGGCCTTCAGCCAGACCGAGATGCCGTGACCGGCGATCGCCTCGCGCGTCTGCGCGTTCATGAAGGCGCCGCCGCCGGTCGACAGCACCTGCGGGCCGTTTTCGAGCAGGCGCAGGATCACCCGCTGCTCCAGCGCCCGGAACTCGGGCTCGCCATAGCGCTCGAACAGCTCCGGCACGGTCATGCGCGAAACGCTCTCGATCTCCTGGTCGCTGTCGATGAAGGGCAGCGAAAGCATCGTCGCCACCTTGCGGCCGATCGCCGTCTTGCCGGCACCCATCAGGCCGACAAAAACGATCGAGCGGCTGCCGAGCTGCTCGAGCAGCGCGACACGGCCTTCGTCCGGCGGATTTGCTGGCAGCGCGTTCATGCGGAACCCTCTTTGCGCCGTATCGACATCAAAAGCCTGTTTGCGTCAAGCACGACGCCGCAAACCGGCCGGATCGCGCAGCTTTCCCTTGAGAACCTTCGTCGACAAATCCTTCGACCTTGAATTGGCCGGATTGGCGTCCCATAAGGGCACAGGGTTTGGAATCGCAGAACAAGAAGACGGGCGAAGACTGAATGCCGACATTGTTTCGCTTTGTCGTGACGCTGGCGGTTCTTGCAGGCATTGCCTATGGCGCGATGTTCGCGCTGGCGATGTTCGTGGAGCCGAAAAAGGCGGAAATGAGCGTGCGCATTCCCGCCGAAAAGCTCAATCCCAAGAAAAACTAATAGAGAAGAACTGATCCCGGCCAGATGAACAGCGCGGCCCGCATCGAAGCCTTCCTGGAGATGATGAGCGCCGAGCGGGGGGCGGCCGAGAACACGCTTTCCTCCTACCGCCGCGACCTGGAAGACGCTTCCGAAGCCATCGGCGGCGGACTGGCGGGAGCGGGAGCGGCCGACATCCGCGCCTATCTGGACGAAATCGCGGCCAGAGGCTTCGCCCCGACCTCGCAGGCGCGCAAATTGTCGGCGATCCGCCAGTTCTTCAAATTCCTTTACGCCGAGGGTCTGCGCGGCGACGACCCGACCGGCACGCTGGACAGCCCGAGGAAGGGCCGGCCGCTGCCGAAGACCATGACCGAAGCCGAGACCGGCCGCCTGCTCGATCGCGCGGCCGAGGAAGCACACGGCGGCACGCCGGACGGCGATCGGCTGGCGGCGTTGCGCCTGCACGCGCTGGTCGAGTGCTTTATGCCACAGGCCTACGCGTTTCCGAGCTGGTCGGCCTGCCGGTGACGGTGGCGCAGCGCGACGACCGTTTCTTCATGGTGCGCGGCAAGGGTGACAAGGAGCGCATGGTGCCGCTCTCGGCCAAGGCGCACGCCGCGATGCGCGCATGGCTTTCGGAACGGGCGGCCAGGCCGGCCTTCGCCAACAGTCCATATCTGTTTCCCGCGGCCTCCGACAGCGGCCACCTCTCCCGGCAGGTGTTCGCACGCGACCTCAAGGGATTGGCGGCCCGGGCGGGCATCGCCTCGGCCAAGATCTCGCCGCACGTGCTTCGCCACGCCTTTGCCAGCCATCTCTTGCAGAACGGCGCCGATCTGAGGGCCGTGCAGCAATTGCTTGGCCATGCCGATATCTCCACCACGCAGATCTACACCCACGTGCTGGAGGAGCGGCTGGTGCGGCTGGTCAACGACCATCATCCGCTTGCCGACTAGGCTCATATCGCTATGTGAGGGCGACGTTCCACCGCCCGGAGCCAGCATTTCTAAGGTTCCGCCTGCCATTGCCTTCCGACGGATCGGTCCGCCAAGCATGTACAATTACCTCGATTTCGAAAAGCCGGTGCAGGATCTGGAGCTGAAGATCCTTGAGCTGAAGAAGCTTGCCGAAAACGGCGAGGCGGTCGATGTCGCCGACGAGATCAACCGGCTGGAGAAGCGTTCACGCGATGCGCTGCGCGACCTCTACAAGGCACTCACCCCCTGGCAGAAGGTGCAGGTCGCGCGCCATCCGGACAGGCCGCATTGCGTCGACTACATCAAGGGCCTGTTCAGCGATTTCACGCCTTTGGCCGGCGACCGCAATTTCGGCGACGACCAGGCGATCGTCGGCGGCTTCGCGCGCTTCCGCGGCGAGCCGGTGGCGGTGATCGGCCAGGAGAAGGGTTCGGACACGGCAAGCCGCATCAAGCACAATTTCGGCTCGGTGCGGCCTGAAGGCTACCGCAAGGCGGTGCGCCTGATGGAACTGGCCGACCGCTTCAAGATCCCGCTGTTGACGCTGGTGGACACTGCCGGCGCTTATCCCGGCGTCGGCGCCGAGGAACGCGGCCAGGCCGAGGCCATCGCACGCTCGACCTCGGCCTGCCTGGCGCTCAAGGTGCCGTCGATCTCCGTTGTCATCGGCGAAGGCGGCTCCGGCGGCGCCATCGCCATCGCCACCGCCAACCGCGTCTACATGCTGGAGCATGCCATCTATTCGGTGATCTCGCCGGAGGGCGCGGCCTCGATCCTGTGGCGCGACACCACCCGATCCAAGGATGCGGCGACCAACATGAAGATCACCGCCCAGGACCTGCTCGAGATGAAGATCATCGACGCCATCGTTCCCGAGCCGATGGGCGGCGCCCAGCGCGCGCCGGAAACCGTGATTGCCGCCACCGGCGACCTCATCGCCAAAACGATGAAGGACTTTGCCGGCGCCAACACCGACTTCCGCGAGCAGCGCCGCGAGAAATATCTGGCGATGGGCCGCAGCCTCTGACCCGGCCCGTGCCTTCAATTGTGGCCAGGATGACCAATTTCGCCACAAAAATGCCGCCGGATTCGGTTCAATGGAAATCGCCGTGAGGGGTTGGCCGAGGCTTGCGGTAAGGAATTTTCAAGGTTAACGGGCTTACGGTCCTGCAGTGTTCAGCCTGCTGGCCCGGCCATGCCGAAGCCGTTGGCCCGAGAGAAAGACGTAGCCGCACCGATGTTTGCCAAGCTTGCCCGCACCGGAGTCCTGATTGCCGCGATAGGCGTCGCCGGCTGCAATGATTCGTCGATGAAGGACTTCGCGCCGGAAGCCAACAAGCCGCTGCCCGACAAGATCCTTGCCGACATGAAGGCCAAGGGCATGGTGCGCACCTCCTCGGTGATGGCGCGCATCTTCAAGGAAGAAGGCAAGCTGGAGATCTGGAAGGCCAAGACCAACGGCCGCTACGATCTCGTCGCCAGCTACGACATCTGCAAATGGTCGGGCAAGCTCGGCCCCAAATACACCGAGGGCGACCGTCAGGCGCCGGAAGGCTTCTACACGGTGCGTCCGTCGCAGATGAATCCGCGCTCGAACTACCATCTGTCCTTCAACATCGGCTTTCCCAACGCCTATGACCGCGCCAACGGCCGCACCGGCGCCAATCTGATGGTGCACGGCGCCTGCTCCTCGTCGGGCTGCTATTCGATGACCGACGCGCAGATCGAGCAGATCTATGCCTTCGGCCGCGATGCCTTTCAGGGCGGCCAGACCGAGTTCCAGATCCAGGCCTTCCCGTTCCGCATGACCGCCGCCAACATGGCGCGCTACCGCAACGACCCGAACTACGAGTTCTGGAAGATGCTGAAGGTCGGCTACGACAATTTCGAGATCACCAAGGTGCCGCCCAAGGTCGACGTCTGCGAGAAACGCTACGTCTTCAACCAGGTGGCGCCCGAGGGCACGACCTTCGACCCGACCGGCCCTTGCCCGGCAAGCACCCAGCCCGACTCGCTGAAGACGGCCTATGCCGATTACGAAAAGCGTTACGACGCGGCCTTCAGCTCGGCCGTCAAGTCGAGCACCCCGGCACCGAAGCCGACCATCGCCGGCATCAAGGAAGCCAGCATCGTTTCCGACTGGTCGAAGCGCCGCGCCCGCGGCGAGCGCGTGCCGATCGACCCGCCTTCGATGAATACCGACGGCTCGGTGACAGAGACGACGCGCATGGGCCGCATCGATTCCCCGCTCGGCCGCAAGATGGCGGCGCTCGACGCGGAAAAAGAGGCCAAGCGCAAGGCCGAGGAGCAGCGGCTGGCGGCGATCGAGGCGGCCAAGGCCGCCAAGGAACAGGCCAAGGCGCAGGCTCTGGCCGAGAAGGAAGCCGCCAAGCAGGCGGCGCAGCAGCCGGTGGTCACCGCAGGCGCGAGGCGGCGCCGGCCCAGCCGACGGTTGAGACCCAGGCGGCAAGCGCCGACGAGGGCACGGTGTCGAAGCTGAAGAAGAAGCTGCTCGGCATGTTCGGCGGCTGAGATTTTTTGCCTTGCCCAGGCCAGCCACCTACGATCTCAAAGGCCTGAACTGCCCGCTGCCGGTCCTCAAGGCGCGAAAACGACTGGCGGCGATGCGGCCGGGAAGCCGACTGTGGCTGGAGACGACCGATCCGCTGGCCGTGATCGACATTCCAGCCTTCTGCGCCGATGCCGGCCATCAGCTGATCGAGACCGCCGCGGTTGCCGGCGGCCATCGTTTCCTGGTCGAGCGCGGCGTGGCCTGAGCAATTCCAGGAAAAGTGCGCAGCGGTCGGGCTCGGCGACTTCGCCGTAGCCTTCCGTCCGGAATTGCGCAAAACAAATACTGGCTTACAGCCCGGCGATCGCCAGCGGATTGGCTTCGAGCGCCGCCCGGTCCGGCGTGTCGATCGACGGCTTGTTGGTGAAGGCGGCGAACAGCCGCTGGATATAATCTTGCGGCATGTCGAGCGTGATCAGCACCAGCCGGGTGCCGCGCTCGCCATCCGGCCAGGCCGGCAGCCTCGCCGGCGGATGCAGGATCTTCTGCACGCCATGGATGACCAGCGGCCGTGATGGATCTTCCTGCAATTCGATCACACCCTTCATGCGCAGCAGCTTCTCGCCATGCGTGGAGCGCAGCAAATCGAGAAACATCTCGATCGCCGAGAACGGCACCGGGCCGTCATGCACGAGCGAGTGGGAGCGTACGCGGCTGTCGTGGCGATGGTCATGATGATGGTGGTCATGATCATGGCCATCATGGTGGTGGTGGTCGTGATCGTGCGCTGCCTCTTCGCCGAGCCAGCGCCGCACGTCGGCGCTCTTGGTCTCGGGGTTGTAGAGGCCGCAATTGAACAGTGCCGCAGCGCCCGTGGCGGGATCGTTGACGTCGAGCAGCAGCGCGCCCGGATTTATCTGATGAAGTCGTGCCCGCAGGATCTCGACATCCCTCGCCGCGGCAAGGTCGGTCTTGCTCAGCACGATGCGGTCGGCGACCGCCGCCTGCTTCAAAGCCTCGACATAGCCGTCGAGGGTGGCCTCGCCGTTGACGGCATCGACCAGCGTGACGACGCCGTCCAGCCGGAATGCCTGCACCAGCGCCGGATGCGCCATGATCGACTGCAGCACCGGTGCGGGATCCGCAAGACCGGTGGTTTCGACCACGACGCGCGCAAGCCTGGCGATGCGGCCGGTCTGCAGCCGGTCGACGAGATCGGCCAGCGTATCGACGAGATCGCCGCGCACCGTGCAGCAGAGGCAGCCGTCTGAAAGCTGGATGATGCCGTCCGAAGCCTGTTCGACCAGCAGATGGTCGATCGCCACCTCGCCGAATTCGTTGATGATGACGGCCGTGTCGGCGAGCGCCGGATCCTTGAGCAGCCGGTTGAGCAGCGTCGTCTTGCCGGCGCCGAGAAAGCCGGTAAGCACCGAGACCGGAATGGGAAAGATGCCGCTCATCTGCTGGATCACCGGCTAGTTCGCGGCCTTGGCCGGCTGATCCCCTTGCGCCGCGGCGGAAGCGGTGGAGGCGGGTATGGCGCCGGCTGGCAGCGGCTTGTCGGGCCGCCAGGTCGGCAGCGGCACGTCGGCATAGTTCTGATCGGTCTGGTCGACGAAGGCCTTCGGCGTCGGCCCAGTGGCACCGCCGAGGCCGACCGCGATCAGCGTCGGATGGTCGAGCTTCACCTGATAAGGCGATTTCGGCTTGTCCTTGGCGGCAACGGTGGGTGCTGCTTCGGACTGCTCTTCTTTCGTCTTCTTCTTGCAGATCTCGTCATGCAGGTCGTTGGGCGACAGGGTGTCGCCATAGGGCTTGAGCGCCGCGAGCGTCGTCGAGCCGGCCGCCGGCGTATCGAAACCCTGGTCGAGCAGCTTGGCTGCAGTCTCCGCGCGGCTGATGGCGGATTTTTCGCCAAGCACCACGGCAACCAGCGTGCGGCCATTGCGCGTCGCCGAGCCGATCATGTTGAAGCCCGATGAGCAGACGAAGCCGGTCTTCATGCCGTCGCGCCCGGGTAGCGGCCGATCAGGAGATTGTAGTTCGGGAGCGCCTTCTTGCCGACGGCAAGCCCCTCGATGGAGAACCACGGCGCGTATTGCGGGAAGTCGTTGCGGAGCGCCGTCACCAGGACAGCGAGATCGCGCGCGGTCGTGTACTGGTCCGGCGAATAGAGCCCGTTCGGATTGACGAAATGCGTTCCGACCATGCCGAGCCTGGCGGCCTCCGCGTTCATGCGGTCGGCGAAGGCGCCTGCGATCCGCCGATGTTCTCGCCGACGGCCATGGCGATGTCGTTGGCCGACTTGACCAGCATCATCTTCAGCGCATTGTCGAGCCGCATCACCGAGCCCGGCTTGAAACCCATCTTGCTCGGCGGCTCGCCGGCGGAATGCTTCGTCACCTTGATCGGCGAATCGAGCGCCACCTCGCCGGCGGCGATCGCCCGGAACGTGACATAGGCCGTCATCAGCTTGCTGAGCGAAGCCGGATACCAGCGCTTGAAGGCATCCTGGTGCTCCAGCACCTTGCCGCTCTTCAGGTCGAACAGCACCACCGGATTGGCGCGCGCAGCACCTGAAAGTACCGGTAGCGCCAGCGCCCCCGCAAGCAATAGGTTGAGGAAATGCCTTTGCCGCATGATCAATTCCGAAATCGCCTCTTGCCGTAATTGCCGCTGGCTCCGTAAGATTTCGTTACGCGACGGCCAGCATGGTGCGGACCGTCCCTCGATGCGGACCGCATTTATGCGGTGCTATTTACCCTATGTGACGCCAAAATGGCAAAGCGCCACACAATCACAATTGCTGGGCAACCGACCTGAACCGCCTGCCCCAACAAAGAAATGGACCGATTATGCCAATTCTCAACCGTGCCGCGGAAATGCAGGAAGAAGTCGCCGGCTGGCGACGCCATCTGCACCAAACGCCGGAGCTGAACTTCGACGTGTTTCAGACCTCCGCCTTCGTCATCGACAAGCTGGAGGCCTTCGGCTGCGACGAGGTTGTGACCGGGCTCGGCAAGACCGGCGTCGTCGGCATCATTCGCGGGCGCAAGGGCGAGGGTCCGACCATTGGGTTGCGCGCTGACATGGACGCGTTGCCGATCAACGAGATCTCCGGCAAGTCCTATGCGTCGACCGTCCCTGGCAAGATGCATGCCTGCGGCCATGACGGCCATACCGCCATGCTGCTCGGCGCCGCCAAATATCTCGCCGAGACGCGCAATTTCGCCGGCGCTGTGGCGGTGATCTTCCAGCCTGCCGAGGAAGGCGGCGGCGGCGGCAACGAAATGGTCAAGGACGGCATGATGGAGCGCTTCGGCATCTCGAAGGTGTTCGGCATGCACAATATGCCCGGCCTTCCCGTCGGCGAGTTCGCCATCAAGCCCGGCCCGATCATGGCGGCGACCGCCGAATTCACCATCACCGTCAAGGGGCATGGCGGCCATGCGGCCATGCCGCACGGCACCATCGACCCGATCGTCATCACCAGCCAACTGGTGAGCGCTTTGCAGACCATTGCCTCGCGCAGCACCGATCCGGTCGAGGCCGTGGTGGTGTCGGTGACCAAGTTCCACGCCGGCGACGCCTATAACGTCATTCCGGAGAAAGCCGAGATCGCCGGCACGGTGCGCACGCTGAAGAAGGAAGTGGCCAGGAAGGCGGAAGAGCGCATCCGCGCCATCTGCGCCGGCCTTGCGTCGGCCTTCGGCGCGACGATCGAGGTCGACTACGACGCCAACTATCCCGTCACCTTCAACCATGCCGAAGAGACGGTCTTCGCCAGCGATATCGCCGCCGACGTCGCCGGCGACGCGCATGTCCACCGCGCCATCCAGCCGGTGATGGGCGGCGAGGATTTCTCCTACATGCTGGAAGTGCGCCCCGGCGCCTTTATCTTCATCGGCAACGGTGACTCGGCCGGCCTGCACCATCCTGCCTACGACTTCAACGATGAGGTCATCCCGCACGGCATGAGCTATTGGGTGCGGCTGGCGGAGACGGCGCTGGCCGCCTGAGCGCCTTTTTGCGGCGGCGGCGAGAGTTCACCTCGCCGCCCGCCGGCTGGCGTGATCGGGCATGATGCCGGGCGACCGTCAGCAACGCCTCTTGGCGAACCGGCCCGAAGCGTTTATGTGTCTGGCCGCGTGGTCCCGTAGCTCAGTAGGATAGAGCGGCAGATTCCTAATCTGTAGGTCACAGGTTCGATTCCTGTCGGGATCACCAATGAATTCAAAGAGTTGGTGTGTGACGATACGGGTGCTGTTCCCGTCGCGCTCCCATCAAGAGTTCGTTAGTCGTTCTTGCCGACCCCTGCCGGGCGACCCGAAGCTCTGCAACTTTGCCCGTTTCTCCAGCGTGTTGCGGTGTAGCGGCCGGTCGTTCCTAAGAGCAATTCCGGGAAAAGTGTGAAACGGTTAGGCTCGGCGCCTTCGCCGTAGCATGGTGCCGGTGCTCGATGTCGGCGCCGGCGTCCGGGCCTTAAGCCGCACGTCCACTGCTGGAAGAATGATGCCGCGCAAGTGTTGAGGTGCTTGCCGGCATGTTTCTGGTTGTGTTTCGGTAGGTCGCCATTCACACAAAGCAAACCGAATCTGAAATAGGGTGCCAGATTTGAAGCGGATCGAGCCCCGCGAACCGACAGAGCCGCAGTGAAGGACGAGGCTGATGGATGAATGGCATCCAATCGAAGGTGTTGCGAACGCGGAAATTCTTGCGCTGATAAACAAACCCTCGATCACCAATTCAAACGCCTATCTGCTGCGTACGCCACAGCGGCTGGTGATCTTTGATCCGGGCGCTGACCCGGCCCAGATTGATCGGCTGAACACGCTTGTTGCCGGTGTGCTCGAGGAAGCGCAGCGCGAGGTCTTTCTCATCCTGACCCACGCGCATATCGATCATTTTGCCGGCGTTGAAAGGTTGCGAACAGGGGCCGGCAAGCCGTGGACCCTTGTGCATCACGAAGGCGCCAGGGCCATCCGCGCAAAGGATCGCCGTCACACCTTGGCCATCCTCTATCGAAAGTTCGAGGTGCCCGACCTCGCCGTCGACGCCACTCTATTCGGGCCCGAGACGCTCCCCGGCCTGCGCCGCGAACAACGGCCTGGGCCGGACGGGCAGCCGATCCCGGTCGAGATCCTGCCGCTGGGCCCGGGCGTGGATCTGGAGATCTATGCGACACCAGGTCATTCGTCGTGCAGTTGCTCGTTCCGCATTGGCCGGCATCTCATCATCGGCGATGTCACCTTCGGCGCAAACCCCGGCCTCGCCGGGCTGATCGGCTGGAGCAGCGAAGGATTGACCTATTCCACCCGGCTGCTCCGCCAGATCATCGACGAGCATGCAGTCAGCATCTGTTGGACGGGGCATGGCGACGCCATGTCGGGGGCCTTGGCGACCAAGATGCTTGCGACGGTGGCAAGCCAGGTGGCCTCCTTTGGCGAGATTGCGGTCATCGACGAGGAGCGTATCACCCTGCTGCGCCGCTTCGCGACGGAGTTGCTGCATGAGATCGAGCGGCTTTTCACGCTGATCGGCGCCCGGCTGATGATCGTGGCGCATCACCTCGAGCTGCTGGAGGAAACCGTCGAGGCAGCGCGCCTTGAAAGCGCTCTCAACATTGACGCTGTGGAAGCGCAGCTCGGCGAATTCCGGCAATTCTGTAGCGCTTTCGAGCGCGGCGAGCAGCCGGAGCTATCGGTCGCGATGAAGGCGGCAGCCACCATGACGCGCCTGCGCCGCACCGTGGCCGAGTACAGGCAAACCGAGACCGGCTCGCTTTCTCCGGCGGCTCGTGCCGAACACCTTGTCGACGCCTTCCTGCAGGCCATACGCGGCCTCAGCTTCCAGGACGCCATCACACCGGTCAACCTGGCGGAGATGGTCGACAAGCTTGTGGCGGCGGAACAGTCCCCACCGTTCGGCGTCGACGACTTCATGGCCGCCAGCGACGATGACGAAGCCTTCCGCCGCCTGCTGGTCGGCAATCTGTCGTCCGCATCCATCCTCCGCGGGCGCGACATTGTCGTTCGGCACGACCGAAGCGAAGCCTGGGATGGAACAGCGGCGGCAAATGTACCGTGGCTGCAGAACATCCTGCTTTCCACGCTGGAGGCGATGGCCGCGGCGGAAGCAAACAAAAGGATCGACATTATCGTCGCGAAGGCGGCCGGCAGCGTTGCGATCGGCATTGCAACCGACCCGCCTGGCCCACCGCTGCCGGCCGTCAGGACGGAACTCTACCACCGCACCATGCAGCAAATGGGCGGCGGCTATGAGATTGAGGACGGTGCCGTCGTCATCAAATTACGGCTCGCCGGCGCCCTTTGAGGTGCTCAGCCGTTGCTACGCGTCGGCGGACTGCCCCCGATCGGCCAGCTGACCGAGCAGCCCGGCAAGGTTCGCGGCTGGGCAAATGATCATCACACGATTCTGAAAATCGACGAGAAGCCGGAGATGTCGAAGACCTCCTTTACCGCTGGCTGAAGGTCGGACAGCAGGAGGTCCCTGCCCGCGGCCCGCATCTGCTTGGCCGCGATCAGCAGCGAGCGCAGGCCGGAACTCGCAACGTAGCTGACGCCCGCCATGTTGATGACGATCTGTGCCGACGTATCTCGAATGATGTCGACGACATAGGTTTCGAAGGTCTTGGCGTGCAGGGTGTCGAGCCTGCCGCTCACTTGCACGACAGTGCGGTCGGGATGGTCTTCATGGCTGATGTTCATGGCATTCTGTCCTGTGGTCATCACGATTTGCAATCAACCCTCGCCGGCAACACGGCTGCCTAGTGTCAGTTGGTTGCCGCTCCCCGTCCGGCAGTAAGAGAATTCGTCAAGCATGCTGCGCATCAGCCTGATTCCATGCCCGCCTATGACGGCGCTTTCGATAGAGTCCGGCAGCGGCGGCACCTCCACCAATGTCGGGTCGAACGATTTGCCGTTATCCGTGATTCTGAGCCGCACCATGTCGGGTGACCGGCTGTAGGAAAGCGAAATGGCGTTGTCCTTGGATGGCTCGTCGGCGAATGCGTGCGTGATCACGTTCGTGAGTGCCTCTTCCATGCTGAGCTGCAGGGCGAAACGGGCGCGTTCCGGCCAGCGGTCGCGTTCGGCAAGCGCCTCGAGCCAGCCGCTCGCCCGCGGCAATTCATCGACATCCACGCCAAGGTCCAGCCTGTCCGCCGTTGTCCCGAAACCGCCATCCCGGCCCACCATGTCTCGCTCCTGGCTGCCTCGCGCTTGAGAAGGGTCAGGAAATCACCAGATCGACCGCCGGGTACAGCTTCTTGAGATTGGGCAGGGATTTCGATTGCCACGGAATGCGCGTCGATCCCTTCACGCTAAGCCCGATCTCGGCCTGCTTGCGAACTTCGATGGTGAACTTCGCCAAGAGGTTGATGCCCGAGCTGTTGAGGAATTCGAGCTCGGTAAGATCGAGCACAATGGCTTTCGGCTTCGACGCCAGAACCTTGTCCATCAGTTCGAGGATCGGCGCATAGGCTTCGGTTCCAGACAGGCGCATCGTACCCTCGTAGTGGATTTCCGGCCCCTCGCTCCACACGCGGTACTCGTTGGTCTTGATTTCCATGATGTGCAACCAGCTCCAAATTTCGGCTCAGGGAAGATCGAGCGCAGCGAAGGTTTCCAGCCTGATCCGATCGACGACCGCCGTATCGTCGAACGCCCAGCCGAGGCGCGCGCCATAGTCACTCATCAGGGTCAGAAGACCAAGTCCGGACCCGCTCGAATTCGAAGCGGCGGCATTGGCCTCGATGCGCTCAATGAGCAGGTCCCCCGGATCGCGGCTCGTCAACTCGACCAGCATTTTCTGAAAGCGCGCCGCAGTCTTGGAATCGACCATATTGGTGATCTTGACCTCGAAGCGGTCATCGTCAAGCGAGCTCTCCACGAGGATGTCCCCGGACGAACGAAACTTCACCGCGTTCTCCAGCAACTCGTTGACGAGGTAGCCGATGCCGTGGCGCGCCTCGTTATAGTCGTGTTGCAAGGCGATACGGCGAAGCGCGAAAAAATCGCCGAGGAAATCCGATGTCGTCGCGCAGTGATGCCAGGCAAGATCGATCGGCCCGGCGGCAATCTGGAGCGTGTTGCGAAAGGCGGCCTTGCCGTTCAGAAACTCGGTGCTGCCGAAGCTCTTGTGCATGCTTCTACCTGTGCCTCATCACGACAAGCGTGATGTCGTCATGGATCGTCTGCGTGCCGATATGCGCCATCACGTCGTCCATGATGCCCTTTATGATCTGCTCGGCATTGCCCTCTCTGTAGCGAAGCGCGCTCTCGCAAAGCCGGTCGGCGCCGAACAGCTCGCCACGCGGACTTTCGGCCTCGGTGACGCCGTCGGTGTGCAGGATGATGATGTCGCCGCTGTCGAAGCGCGTTTCGCGCGTCGCCAGGAAAGGCGAGATGTCGGCCTCCAGGCCGATGGGAAAGCCGAGATCGATGGTGTCGATGCGCTCGGTCTGGCCTTCGCCACGCAGGATCAGAACCTCCTCGTGCTGCCCCGAGATTGTCACCTTGCGATCCTCGTAGTCAAGGAAGGCGAGGGTCAGGTGCTTGTCCGAATTGGTGCGCGCGATGTTCTTGTATATGGCGCTGTTGAGCACTTCGAGGAAATGCTTGGGATCGTCGCTGCCCTTTTCCTGCAAGGCGCGCGCGACCGATTGCACCATCAGCATCAGCACGCCGCTCTCCAGCCCGTGGCCGGTGACGTCGCCGATGCCGACCTTGATGCGCGTCCCGTCGTGCAGAACGTCGTAGTAGTCGCCGCCGACCTCGTCGGCCGGCTTCATGTAACCGGCGATTTCGATCTTCGGAATGCCACTCAATTCATGCGCTTTCGGCAGCACCATCATCTGTATTTGGCGGGCAACATCGAGCTCCGCACCGAGCCTGAGATTCTCGCTCTTCAGTCGGTCGTTGAGCGCGACGATTTCCCGATTGGCGCCCTCCAGTTCCGTGGTTCGCGCTTCGACCAGTCTTTCGAGATTTTCGGTATGGTAGCTGATCTCCTCAGCCATGCGGTTGAAGGCCACCCCGACCGCACCGACCTCGTCGCGGGTCGGAATGTCGACGCGCACCGAGTAGTCCTTGTTCTGCAGGCGTCGCGCAGCCTCGGCGAGCGCGCTCAGCCCCGCCGTTATGCGCCCGGAAATCGCAAACACTGCCGCGAGCACGATCAGCAGCGACAGCAATACCGCGGCAATCTGCCAGAACAGGATGCTCGACGTGGCGCGCGAAATCTTCTGCTGAGCGTCGATCAGCGATGCATAGATTTCGCGTTCCGGCACCATGAAGCCGAGCGTCATCGCCTCGCGCCGCACCGGCTTGCCCGTGCTGTACATGTTGGTCGGCTCGAGCTGTTTCATCAGCACGATGTAGGGAATTTCCGTGCCGTCCTGTGACAGCGACAGCTTGTCGAAGACAACGCTGTCGTCCGTGGGCAGCGCAAGCTTCGCGATCGCGGCCTGACTGCTCTTCGACAGGTTTCTGTCGAAGCTCTGGCCGGTATCGAACTTGACGCCGAGCGTCCTCTCGCCCGCCTCGGTCACGGCAAGCACATTGCCGTCCGACATCGACAGAAAGGCAAATCCGGTCTCGGCGATTTTGACGCTCTGGACGATCTCGGCCATCTGGTCGAGCGTCAGGTCGACCCCGACCACACCTGCTATGTCCTTCTTGTCGGGCGTCTCCAGCGGCTGAAAGAAACTGACGATGGTCTTGCCGGTGATGCCGTCGAGATAGGGCGCCAGCGTCGTGATCGGCGAGGCCACCGGACGCTTCGATGGCATCGCCATCCAGGACTGCCAGTTCTCATAAAGTCCTGGAAAGAAGAAGTCCCACCAATTCTGGCCATTGTGTCCAGGATAGACCCTGTCGAAGACCTCTCCCTGGTTGTTGTAGGGGGTCGAGCGCAAGATAGGAGCCTGCTTCGGCCCCATATAGTACATCTGCAGCTTCGGCGGACCGGATTGCATGATGCCCGGTCCGAATATGTCGAAGGCGGCGCTCTGGCGGACTTCCTTGAGCGCTTCGGGCAACGGGGATTTGTCCGCGCCGAGCAGATAGCCCCAGACGGTGACCGCCGACTGCTCGCCTTGTCCGTTCTGCCACCAGTTTCCGCCCGGATTGTAGGTCAGCGGCGTCGTGACTTTGCTGTCGCGCGCCAGGATATCGCCGAGCGTCGCTTGCAGATCGGGGTGGTCGACGGTGTTCTGCATCGCGCCCGCCAGCGCGTTGACCTCGGAATGGTATTGATCGAACAGAAGGTTCGTCCGCTCGACCGTCGTCGTGATGTAATTCTGCAGATATTCGGACGTGGCCTTCTCCAGCCCGGCTCCGACCTCGTCGGCGGCATCGTGCGACAGGCGTTGCACGTTCCAGATCGCAATGCCGCTGCCGAGGATGAGGTCGAAGACGACCGCCGCGCCCACTACCATGATGAACTTGGCCCGGAAACTGCATGGCGCCAGCCGCCCAAGCGGCAGCCGGCCGCTGCCGGCGACGAGGCTCATTGCGGCTTGCGTCCGGAGACGACCCAGATCGGCCAGCCGGCATAGCCCTTTGGATGCAGCGCCGCAAAAATGTGATCGTCGAAACCGCGCGCGAACCGCTCCATGAACGCCTTGCTGTCGCCGCGCCGCGCGGACATGTCTTGGGCAAACAGAACCTTCCAGGCATTGACGGTATCGGTAAAGTCCTGCGGATCGCCGTCCGTGTTGGTCACCATGAAGGTCTCAGCCCTGATGTCGCCGAAGCCGGCATCGATCATGGCCCGTCGGCTCTTGGGGCCGAATTCAAGGTCCATCGAAAAGTGAGCGAACAGCTTCGACAATTCGTTGTAGGTCCACTGGATACTGTCGCCGCGCGGCTCGCCCAGGCAATGCGATATCTTCTCGTTGGTGACGTAGACCCGGCCGCCTGGCTTGCAGATGCGAAACAGCTCCGCGAGGATGAGCTCCGGCCGATCGAATATCTGCAAGGAATGGCGGCAGGTGACAAAATCGAACTGATCATCCTCGATCAGCATCTCGGAGGCGTCGCCATAGATGTATTCGATGCCCTGCAGGCCAAAGTCGGCGGCGACCTTGCGGGCATAGTCGAGGCTCGAGCGTGAGTGATCGAGCGCAACCAGACGGGCAGGCTTGAACTCCTTATGGACCAGCGCGGCGAAATCGCCGATGCCGCAGCAGATGTCGGCGACGGTCAATCCTTCACGCAGGCCGTGCCTCGGCAGGATGTCCTTCTCATGCCGCCAGGTCATCTTTGTCTGGGTGCGCAGGATCGGGATGAACCCGCCCTCCTCCAGAAAAGCCTGCCCGGGATAGAATTCGTTGTCATACTCCTCGACGGCGATGCTTGCATGCGCGCGCTGCAAGGCGCGGAACTTGCGCGTCGACCAGCCGACGACGCTCGATGTGATCACCAAAACCCTGAGATCCGGCCGCTCCTCGCACGCCTTCACCAAGAGGTTCGCCAGCATGTGGAAGGCGATGTTGTTGAGCCGAACCAGCCGCTTGACGTTGACGTAGAAGGTCCCTCTGACCATTGCCAGCGAGGTTTCGAGCATGCGGGCACAGCCGCTCAGTTCCTCGACCCGCTGCGGCCGCATGGAGCCGATGATCGCGAACTCCTGGTTGTTCTCATCGAAGCGTATGTCGAATGTCGACCTGGCGGTGTCGGACATCAGCGTCTCGTTTCTTCAAGCGACAGATCGGCGACCAGCCGGATGGCATCCTTCCCGACCTGCTCGACCGACATTGTCGCGGCATAGTCTACCGCCAGTTCGAAAAGGCCTATGTCGGGGTCGAGCGGACCTTCGGCGAAGAGCGCGCTCCTGTATTGCGTCTCGACGTCATCCTGCTGGAGCCGGTTCATGGCGTCCCGGTAGAATCGGGCACCCGCCGCGTCGCAAGGGATGATGAGCTCGATCCGGTCTCTTTTGCCAAGACGCGAGACGCTGCAGGCAAAGCTGCCTCCCGGCCTGTGCACTCTGAAGACGGTCTCGAGCAGCTCGTTGAGGGCGGACGAAAGCAAGTTGGAATAGAGCAGCGAGTCGGTCCGGTTATGGCCGATCATGCGTGCGACATAGGATGACACGCGGTCGCAATAAGACCAATTCGAGGAGAAGACATCGACGTCCATGTCGATCTGGAGAAGCCGTTCGAAATGCGCGCCGCAGGCATCCGATGCCGACTGAACCATGCCTCGCCCTTCTGCCGCAACCGCCGTCTTCGCCTGCGGGTCTGCTTGTTCGCGAGGTCAAGGGACGGGATGCCCGACCCTCGCGAAATGACCGGACAAGCAGATTGAGTCTCCGATTATAACGATACGGAAAGCCTATCTACCCGATCAATACCTAAGGTTGAAGCAACAGCTTGCTTGACGCACAGACAAGTGATTATCACTGAGATGATGAATGAAGTATCAAACAGGCAAACGATTCGCGCGGCTTCTGCGGAAGCGCGAAGCGATTTCGACCTTGATCGCGATCACGAGCTTGCCGAGGCGCGTGCCGAAATCGCCAGGCTCTCCGCCGAGTACGACGATCTGAAGTTGCTCTACGCCGCGCTGATGGAACACGGCGAGGCGGTCGAGGATCAACTGGCGGAAAGCAACCTCGCGCTACAGAAGACACAGGCCCGGCTGGACGCCGAACTTGCCGACGCGGGGCGCTATGTGCTGTCGCTTTTGCCGGCGCCACGCACCGCCTCGCCCGTCACCGATTGGCTGCTGGTGCCGTCGACCGAACTCGGCGGCGATTCCTTCGGCTATCACGCGATCGATGACGACCATATGGCGTTCTATTTGCTGGACGTCTGTGGCCACGGTGTTGGCGCCGCCCTGTTGTCGGCCGCTGTGATTAACGTGCTTCGCTCCTCGTCGCTGCCCAATGTGGACTTCCGCAAGCCGGACGGCGTGCTTGCCGCGCTCAACGAAGCATTTCCGATGGAAACGCAGAACGACATGTTCTTCACCATCTGGTACGGCGTCCATTGCAGGTCCACCGCCACGCTTTCCTATTCGACCGGCGGGCATCCGCCGGCCATCCACCTGCGCACCGCCGCCGATGGCGTGGTGCGGACCAGCCAACTCATCACCTACGGCGGGATGGCGATCGGCGCCTTTCCCGGCGTGGATTACGAGTTGAAGAGCTTCGTTGTCGAGCCAGGAGACCGCCTGCTGATCCTCAGCGACGGAACCTTTGAGGTGAACGGCGCCGACGGCGGCATGCTGAGTGTGAGCGACCTCGCGCAGTATGCGGCTGCGCACGGCGATGAGCCGAGCCAAATTCTTGAATGGGTGCGGTCGATGAACGGGACCGGGCCGTTGCCGGACGATTTTTCGCTGCTTCGGATACAGTTTTAAGGCCATGCTGCTTTGAGCCGGCATTGAGGACCAACCGGAAAGACCGACTGGCCAATTTCTGATCTGTAGGTCACAGGTTCGATTCCTGCGGGGATCCCTACTTCTCCGGCAGGCTGTCGAAAAATGCGGGGCCGACAGTGCCGCGCCGGTCCCGCAATCGGCGCATCGGTCTGGAGGGGCCGATACGCGGCTGAGACTGCGATCCTCAGGCAACCTTGTGGTCAGGCTGGCGCGCGAAAATCTCCTGAACCTTGACGGCTATCGCCTTGCCGAGGTCGCGGTTGTTCTCGGCGGTGAAATGGATGCCGTCGCAGCCGCCGGTGGTGATGAAATCTCCGGCATTGAGGAAATCGACCTTTGCGAAGTCGGCCATGGCGCGATACTCGGCTGCGAGCGCGGCCGTCTTTTCATGGCCGCCCGCGAACATGCCCTGGAAGAAGGGATGCGGCATCGGGGTCAGCGGCGGCGGCGCGACCACCAGCGCTTGCGGGGCGGGATAGGGCGTGCCGACGCCGCCGGCGCTGGTAAGGATCTGGCCGACGAGCTTGGCCATGCCATTGGCGATCTCATAGGGTGTGCGGCGGAAGAACGACTTGGCGTCGTTGGTGCCGAGCATGACGATGACGAGGTCGAGCGGCAAGTGGCTGGCGATGGCCGACGGCAAATAGGCACTGCCGTTGAGGCGCGGATCGTTGGGATCGTCGAGGCTGGTGGTGCGGGCGCTTAAGCCCTCCTCGATCACGTGATAGCCGTCGCCCAGATGCGAGGCCATCGCACCCGTCCAGCGGTCCTCATAGGAGTAGCGATGCGTTGGCGAACCCTCCATGACCGGAATCCAGCCCCAGGTCAGCGAGTCCCCAAAACACAAAATCGATCTCTTGGTCATGTCTCCAATCCATTTCCTGTATGCGATTGACTATTGGCCGTTCCGGCCTCGTCCCCCAAAAACGGTCACGTTGACCTGGTCCTGATCCCGTAGAGGATCGCCGCGAGCAGGATGATGAGACCCTGCGCGATCAGCTTGCCGGGCTCGTCGACGCCGAAGGTGGTCATCACGACGAACAGCAGCGCGAACGACAGCACACCGAAGAAGGGCCCCCAGACGCCGCCTTCCCCGCGGCCGAAGACGACGCCGCCAAGGATGGTCGCGGCCACCGCCAGGATCGGCAGGTCGAGGCCGACCCTGACGCTGCCGACGGCGATCGAGGCCGTCTGGACCAGAGCAGCTATGCCCGCGAACAGGCCGGCGAGCGTGTGCGCAAGCACTACGGTGCGGGCGACCGGGACACCGGAGAAATGCGCCGCCTGCACGCTCTCGCCGACCGAGGTGACGTAGCGGCCGAAGACCGTGCGCGACAGGAACAGCGACAGAAGCGCCGAAACCGCCAGCCAGAAGATCACCGGCGTCGGCACCGGACCGAGCTTGGTGTTATAGATGTCGCCGAACATGCCCGGCACATCGCCGGGCGGCTTGCCGCTCGACAGATACTGCACGATCCCGACGAGGACGATGCCGACCGCAAGCGTGACGATGACGGCCGAGACGCGCCTGACCCCGACCATCACACCGTTGAAGAGGCCGACGGCGAGGCCGATGGTCAGCGCCAGGACAATGAAGAAGATCATCGAGGCGCCGGGAAAGACGCCTGAGGAGATCGTATAGTTGATGAGCAGGATGACCCCGCCGCCCGACAGGTCGATGCTTCGCACCCGCATCACCAGAAGCTGGCCGAGCACCAATATGCCGAGCGGCACGATCTGGCGCACGAATATGCCCATGACGTTGAGATTGAGCATGTTCGGCCGCGCGATCCACAGGACCAGGAGCAGCACGGCAAAGACGTAGTAGGCCGGGGGGATGCGCAGCAGGCGGCGCATGACGGGATTGGCGAGCGCGGCAGCCACTTACAGCCCCATCTTCTTGCGCGATTGCAGCGCAACCACCAGAAGCAGGATCGCGCCTTTGATGGTGGTCTGGATAAAGGGCGACACATTCGTCAGGTTCATGCCGTTGGCGAGCAGCGCCATGACGAGCGCGCCGATGACAGTGCCGTGCAGGCTGCCGATGCCGCCGGAAAGCTGGGTGCCGCCGATTGCGACGGCCGTGATCGCGTCGAGTTCGAAAAGCAACCCGACATTCGGGTCGCCCGAGACGATGCGCCCGGCGAGGAAGACGCCGGCAAGGGCCGCGAAGCAGGCACAGATCACATAGGCGAGGATGATGTTGCGCCTGTCGGCGATGCCGAAATTATGCGCCGCATCCTCGACGCCGGACGACACACCGCCGCCGATCGCGAAAAGATGCAGTCCGAAGCGGGAGCCGTAGGCGAGCTTCCACGCGATCGCGAGGGTGAAGACCCCCCAGAATACCGGCATGGGCACGCCGAGGATGGACCCGGCCACGGCGCTAATGACGATATCCGGCACTGTGCCGCCCGAAACCGGCCGCAGCACCCGCGTGATGCCGAGCAAAATGTACTGCATCGACAGTGTCGCGATGATCGGATGCACGTTGAAGCGCGTGATGATGAAGCCGTTGGTGAAGCCGACCAGCGCGGCCAGCACGAACACGGCCGGGATCAGCACCCAGGCGGGCCCGCCGAGGGCGAGCACCGCCGTCGTGAAGCTGATCATCGACCCGACCGAAAGATCGAGTCCGCCGAGCAGGATGACGAACATCTGGCCGACCGCCGTGATGACGAGCGGCATCGCCTGTGGCACCAGATTGAGCAGGTTCTCCCCATTGAGGAACTGCGCGGTCTCGAGGCTGAGCCAGAGCGCGATCGCCAGCGCGATCAGCAAGGGCAGCATCCACATGCCCTGCCGCGATCCCCTCGCGCCCGTCAGGCGCCTGCTAATGGCCGTCATCGGCGCTCACCTCCCTTCCCATTGGCCTCCCCATTGGCGCTGAGCGCGGCGTCGAGGATGTTGTGCTCCGTGGCGTCGGCCGCCGGCATTTCCTTCACGATCGTATCGTTGTGGACGACGCAGATGCGGTCGCAGAGCCCGATCAGCTCGACCGTCTCGCGCGACAGCACCAGCACCGCGCCGCCCTTCCGCGCAAAGTCGCGCAGCAACCGGTAGATCTCGGATTTTGCGCCGATGTCGACGCCGCGCGTCGGCTCCTCGACGAGCAGGATGTCGATGTCGGCGCTGAGGTAGCGGCCAAGCAGCACCTTCTGCTGGTTGCCGCCGGACAGCGTGCCGACGGCGGCGGCCGGACCGCCGGCCTTCACCGCGAGGCTCGACATCGTGTCGGCAATCAGTCGCTGATAGCCTGCGGCAAAAGCCAGTTCCGACCGTTTCGAATGGAGCGCGGCGGCAATGTTGTGCGCGACGGAGAGGCCGAGGAACAGCCCGTCCTCCTTGCGATCCTCCGGCACGAAGCCGACGCCCATCGCCTGCAGCCGGCGCACCCCGCCGCCAGGCGGCACCGGCAGCGGCAACGGCTTGCCCTTGACCGTCACGCGGCCTGCGAAAGGATGGTATTGGCCGATCAGCGAGCGCAGGAAGCGCTGCTGGCCCTGCCCTTCCAGGCCGGCCAGCGCGACGATCTCGCCGCGGCTGAGCGATAGCGAGAACGGTCTGGAACGCTCGGTGATACGGAAATCTTCGACCGCCAGCACGACGGGTCCTGTAGCGTCGCCGCGTTGCGGAAAGAGGTCGGCAAGCTCGCGGCCGACCATCATCGCGATCAGCGAGGCAGGCGTCATCTCGGCGACCGGCCTGGTGCCGACGAGTTCGCCATCCTTGAGAACGGTCACCGTGTCACAGATGGCAAAGATCTCGTCCATGCGGTGCGAAATGTAGACCACCGCCTTGCCCTCATCCTTGAGCCTGCGGATGTGGCGGTTCAACACTTCGACATCGGCGGCGTTCAGCGCCGCCGTCGGCTCGTCGAGAATGAACACGCTGGCCTCGGTCATGATGCCGTGCGCGATCTCGACGAATTGCCGCTCCGCAATGCTAAGCCTTGAGACGAGCGTGCCCGGATCGAGCGTGAGGCCAAGCTCGGCAAGCGCCTTGCCCGCCTCGCGCCGCATGCGCCGGTGGTCGACGCCGCCAAAGGCCGTGATCGGCTCACGGCCGAGAAACATGTTCTCGGCGATCGTCAGGTTTGGCAGCAGCGACAGTTCCTGGAACACGGTCGAGATGCCGGCTTCCAGCGCATCCTTCGGCTTGTGGAAGACGACCTGGCGCCCGTCGCGCAGGATGGCGCCGCCGTCCGGCTGGTGAACGCCCGCGAGGATCTTCATCAGCGTCGACTTGCCGGCGCCGTTCTCGCCCATCAGCGCGTGGACGGAGCCGGACTGGAGCGTGATCGAGACGCCCTTCAGCGCCGCCGTGCCGGCGAACGCCTTCCGGATATCGGACATTTCGACTAGGGTTTTCTCGACAGAGGTTTTCACGACCAGCACCGCTGCATCCAGGAAGATCTCCGTGGCGCGGGCGACGTCGTCGCCGCCCGCGCCACGATGGCGCCACCCTTATTTCTTGGCGTAGAACTCCTTGAGCTTGTCCTCGGGCAGCTCCGACGGCCACCAGACATTGGCCGAGAGATCGTCGCGATAGTATTTCTTGACCTTGTCGAGGTCCCAGCCCGGCGGGTTGTAGTCGTAGTGCTTCTTCAGCTCCTTGCCTTCGAGGAGCGCCACGGCGGCGCGGATGCCGGCAGCGCCTTGGGCCGGGCTGTATTCCGCCGAGATCGACTTGAAGCCGTCGGCGATCCACTGGCCGAAGAAGCCGTTGTTGCCCTCGCCGGTGATCGGCGGGATCTTGGCGCCGAACTGCTTGAAGACGTCGACGCAGGCACGGGTCATGTCGGCGCCCGAGGACCAGATGCCGTCGACCTCGGGGTTGTTCAAATAGAGCGTCTCGCAGAGCTTCTTGGCCTTGTCGTACTGCCAGTCGCCATGCTCCTCGGCGATGATCTTGACGTCGGTCCCCTTCAGCGCCTGCAGCAGGCCGTTGTAGCGGTTGGTGTCCTCCGGATGGCCGGCAAGCCCGCGCAGCACCCAGATGTTGCCCTTGCCGCCGAGGTCCTTGACCAGGAAGTCGCCCATCACCTTGCCGAAATGCTCGGCGCCGCCCTGGATCTCGGTGGTGAAGGCGTCGCTCTCGATGCGGCCGGTGTGCACGATGACGGGGATTCCGGCCGCGACCGCCTTGGCGATGCTGGCGTCCGCCGAAGTCGACGTGACCGGCTGGACGATGATGGCGTCGACCTTCTGGGCAATCAGGTCCTCGATGTCGGCGACCTGTTTTTCTGGTCGAAGCCGGCATCGAGCAGGATGAACTTGGCAATGCGCTTGTCCTTGGCGGCCGCCGCCTCGGCTTCATGCGCGACCTGGACCGTCCAGGTGTTGGCGTTGACGCCGAAATGGCTCATGCCGATGACCCAGGGGGCGTCCTTCTTGAACTTCCCGGCCTCGACCGTCGGGTTGTCGCCCGCGCGGGCCGTCACCCCATCCAGCAGGGGCACGTCGTCGGCGAACGAGGGACCGCACAACATCGTGGTCGCGATCACCGCCGCTGCGATTGATTGGATAATCCGTTTCACTGAGCCATCCTCCTTCTCAAGCTCCTCCGACCCTGGATGCCAGGGTCACGACTTCCCCATCGGCGTCCGGCCATGGCCAAGCGCCGCACCGCCGGGCGATCCCG
This sequence comes from Mesorhizobium loti, assembly GCF_001510895.1. Lineage (GTDB taxonomy): Bacteria > Pseudomonadota > Alphaproteobacteria > Rhizobiales > Rhizobiaceae > Mesorhizobium > Mesorhizobium loti_A. Next base: position 198,484 of record NZ_LPWA01000120.1, read on the forward strand.
GCACTGCTTCAAGCTCATTGCTCAACCCGCACGCCAAGCGCTGGAGACATGGTCCAGCGTTGCCGCCATGGGTCAAGGCAGCCGGTCGGCGCAAAGGGTTCGGGGCATTCCTCCCAGGCTCACTTCAACCATCGATCCGCCGGCCTGTCAATAATTATTCAGAGTGATGGATTATTTTCGCCGCTTGCGCTACCTTTCCGTCAAATGGCAGGGTTGCGGCGTGGCGGACGACCGACTCTCGTCCGATAACCTCTGCAAATCAGAACTTTGGCTAGATCGGAGAGGAGCATGCGATCGGTCTTGTGCTATGGCGACTCCAACACGCATGGGCAGGTACCCGGCGGCACGCCGCTGGACCGCTACGGTCCGGCTGAACGCTGGCCGGGCATCATGGCAAGGGAGCTGGGCGCGGGCTGGCATGTCATCGAGGAAGGCCTGAGCGGCCGCACGACGGTGCGCGACGATCCGATCGAAGGGGCCCACAAGAACGGGCGCACCTATCTGAGGCCGTGTCTGCAGAGCCATGCCGTTCTCGACCTGGTCATCATCATGCTCGGCACCAACGACCTCAAGGCACGCTTCAACCAGCCGGCTTCGGAAGTGGCGATGGCCATGGGCTGCCTGTCTACGACATCAAGGAGCTGAAGCCGGGTCCTGGCGGCAGCGTGCCCGAGATCATGATCGTGTCGCCGCCGCCGATGCTGGACGACATCAAGGAATGGCGGTCGATCTTCGCCGGCGCGCCGGAGAAATCGCGGCAGCTGGCGCTCGAATTCGAGATCATCGCCGATTCGCTCGAAGTGCATTTCTTCGATGCGGGCTCGGTCGCCACCTGCGACCCTCTCGACGGGTTCCATATCAACAGGCAGGCGCATGCGCTGCTGGGCAGCGCGCTGGCCCGCGAAGTCGAAGCAATCGGGTGGCCGGATGAGAAGTGACGGCGGCATATTGGACACGACCGATTGCGAAAGGGCGCACGATGCCTGACATGCGCTTTGCGCCGCCCAATCCGCTCCGCATCGCGGACCGCGCCAGCGGCCTCAACGCCGTCAGCGTGCGCAGCTACAACGAGCGCCTCGTGCTGTCGCTGCTGCTCCAGAGCAAGGACATCACCCGGCTGGAGATCGGCGAGCGGACCGGCCTGTCGGCGCAGACGGTGTCCGTCATCGTCCGTTCGCTCGAGCAGGAGGGGCTGATCGCCAAGGGCGAGGCCCAGCGCGGCCGTGTCGGGCCGCCGACGGTGCCGATCTCGCTCAATCCGGAGGGTGCCTATTCCGTCGGCATCAGTGTCGGCCACCGCCAGGTGGAGGTCGTGCTTGTCGACTTCGTCGGCTCGATCCGCTCGCACACCGTGCTGCCGTTCTCGGCGGCAGCGCAGGACACCAACCATCCGCAATTCATGAGCGCCATCGCCACAGCCATCGCCGATCTGCCGCAGCACCTCCACTCGCGCATCGCCGGCATCGGCCTCGCCTTGCCCGGCGATCAGGCGGAACTCGAGCTGACCCCCATGGCGGCCCGCGAGCGATTCGACGCCCTGCAGGAGGAAGTCGAAAGGGAGATTGGGTACCCCGTCTACGTCCAGAACGACATCACCGCCGCTGCGGGCGGCGAGAGTATGTTCGGCGTCGCCAAGCATCTTTCGGACTATCTGTTCTTCTATCTTGGCGCCCGCCTGCACAGCCGCCTGGTCCTCAACCATCAAATCTACAACACAGCAGCCGCGGTAAGCTTCGACGTCGGCATCCTGCGCCTGGAGGAGGAGATCAAGAGGAGCGGCAGCTCGCCCTCCGAGCTCTGGGAACGAGGCGCCGGCTGGCCTTCGTTTGGCGAGGCCGAGACCGCGTGGCAGCGCGAGCTGGTGGAGCAGATGAAGTCGTCGATAGGGGCGCTGAAACAGTTCGTTCCGGTAACCTCGGTCGTCCTGTCCTCTTACGCGCCGCAAGCGGTCTGCAAGGCGATCTGCCGGGAGCTGCAGCAGGCCATGCCGGGCATAACCGCCATCGCCGGCAATATCGAACGCTCGCCCAAGGCAGTGGGAGCGGCAAGCCTTCCGTTCAGCTCGCGCTTCATGGTGGAATAGACGCTCAGAGCAGTTCAGCCTCAATCGCCGAACTGTTCTAATTTAACTATTGTTAGCCCGGACTGCCCGCCGCCGGATTGGCGATGATGGCGGCCCGGAAGCGGGCGACGAAATCGTCGAGCGCCGGCCGCTCGGCGTCCGAGATCGCCCAGTAGGAGAAGGCGCCGTCGGTCCAGTGGACCAAGAGGAAGCCGCCCGCCGAAAGATCGTCCGCCACCGGCACCGATTTGGCTTCGTTCTGCCGCGGCGCCGCCACCAGGGTGATCAGATGCTCGTGGTGGCGGTAGACGAGCGCCGGCATCGGCCTGTCGCCGATCACCTCGACGCGTCCGCCAAGCAGCGCGTAGCCGTCCTTGGCCATGTCGGGCGCCGGCGGCGACACGCCGATCCGGCCGTCGAGCCACGGCTTCACTGTATGCCGGTCGGACGACACGATGTCGACGGGCGTTGCCGCAAGCAGGCTGCGGCGATGGCCGTTGGCGACGGCGACCGCGAAACTGTCGGACGCATTTTCCACCATCAGCCATTGCGTCGCGCCGCTGGCGAGAAACGCCGTCAGCACGATCGAGGCCGCCATCTGGCGCCAATCGAAGGAGTTGAACCAGCGTGCCGAAGCGCGCGGCCGCATCGCGATGACCTTGCCCTGCTGCTGTTGCGGCTGGGCGGATGGCTGCGACTGTGCCTTCACAGCTTCGGCCTGCGCGGCCTCGGTTTCATCGGAAGCCTTCACCTCGGCGATGGCCGCGATACGCGCCAGGAAATCGTCGCTGACCACGGCGCGCGGCACGCTGGCGACAGCGCCGCGCAGCGCGAGGATGCGCGCATGCTCTGCGGCAAGGTCTGGATCGGCGGCGATGCGCCGCTCGACGGCAAGGGCCGCCGCGGCGTCGAGCTCGCCGTCGACAAGGGCGTGGATCATCAACTTCATATCCTGCGGGTCTTCCGGCAATCCATCCTCACGCGGGCGATTTTCATGCGGGCTCATGGCGCCCTCCAATGTCCGTCATCAGCAGGCCGCGGGCCCTTGCCAGCCGCGACATCACCGTGCCTTGCGGTACGCCGAGCATGGCCGCGATCTCGCGATAGCTGAGGCCGTTTATGTCGCGCAGCACCAGCGTTTCGCGAAACACGTCCGGCAGCCTCGCAATCGCTGCTTCCACCGCCGCCGAATTCGCCTTGGCGATCAGCGCTGCCTCCGGGCTGTCGGCGTCCTTGTCAGGCGGCGGCGACACGTCGTCGAGATCGGCGAGATCGCCGACGGCGACCACTGCGCGGGGACGGTTGCGCGCCATCCAGGTGTAGGAGGCGTTGCGCACGATGGTGAGCAGCCAGGCGCGCGAATTGCCGCCGGCAAAGCCGGCAATGCCGGCATGCGCCTTGAGGCAGGCTTCTTGCACGACATCCTCGGCGTCGGCGGCGTTGCCGGTCAGCCAGCGGGCGAGTGACAGCGCATCGCCGAGATGCGGCAGCACCACTTCGGCAAAACGCGCGGCCAGCATCTTTTCGCTCAACACCGTTCCACCGTCAGGCGCTCCCGCCATGGCTTTGCGGCCACCTTCAGCGGGCGGCGGCGATCTGTCCCTGCTCGTGCGGGTGAAGATCGCGATTGCAGGCGAAGGCGTCTGCTTGGGTGGAGGTGAAGGCATAGGTGTCACCGGAGTCAAGCGTCTCGGAAGAGAACGGCGCATCGCCGGCCGCGACGAGATGCGGGATGTCGCCGTCATTGTCGTGGATCTCTTTTGCTGCGGTTCGCATGGATCAGGGCCGGCGGCGGCGCGGTGGTGCCCGGAGCACGCTTGCCCGGCTCATTCGCTCCAACCGGCGGTGGCTGACGCCTTGATCCGCCGCGGCCTCATTGCGATGCTTGTCCATGTCGATCTCCTGCGGCACGCTGTGGTGCATGCCCGGAAGACCGGCGGGGCCAGCAATTTATTCCCGAAACGATCAATATTTTCGATCACGCCAATGTGATCGCTCAGCTGCGCGGCATAGAATGCCGGCGCCGATCCTGTCAGCGTCGTAGCAGGCCCGTCTTCAGTGGACTGCGGCGCTCAGATGCGCCGGCCGGTCTTGGCGTCGAACAGATGCGCCGAGGTGCGGTCGACCTCGATCCGCACGGCCTCGCCTTGCTTCAACGCAAGCCGCTCGCGGAAGAGGCAGGAGACCGTTTCCCCGCCGCAGTCGACGGTGGCGAAGATTTCCGAGCCGGTCGCCTCCATGAGCGTAACGGTGCCCGAGAGGCCCTGGCCGGTCGCCCGGATATGTTCGGGGCGAATGCCGTAGACCAATTCCCTTCCGGCGGCCTCGGTCGGCTGGATGCCTTCCGGCAGCGGCAAAGTCAGCCCGCCGACGCTGCGGAAGATGCCTTCCTCGATGCGGCCGTGCATGAAGTTCATTGCTGGCGAGCCGATGAAGCCGGCAACGAACAGATTGGCCGGGCGGTCGTAGAGATCGAGCGGCGCGCCGATCTGCTCGACAAGGCCGTCATGCAGCACCACGATCTTGTCGGCCATGGTCATGGCCTCGATCTGGTCGTGGGTGACATAGATGGTTGTGGTGCCGAGCCGCTGATGCAGCGACTTGATCTCGCCGCGCATCTGGACGCGCAATTTGGCGTCGAGATTGGAGAGTGGCTCGTCGAACAGGAAGACCTGCGGATCGCGCACGATGGCGCGGCCCATGGCGACGCGCTGACGCTGGCCGCCGGAGAGCTGGCGCGGATAGCGGTCGAGCAGCTTTTCCAGACCAAGGATGCTCGCCGCCCGCTTGACCCGGCTCGCGGTGTCGGCCGGGTCGGCTTTCTTGATCCTGAGCGCGAAGCCCATATTGTCGGCCACCGTCATATGCGGATAGAGCGCATAGTTCTGGAACACCATGGCGATGTTGCGATCGCGCGCCCTGAGATTGTTCACGGTACGCTCGCCGATCGCGATCTTGCCGGCCGAGATCGTTTCCAGCCCGGCGATCATGCGCAGCAGCGTCGACTTCCCGCAGCCAGACGGGCCGACCAGGATGACGAACTCGCCATCGGCGATATCGACACTGACGTCGTGGATGATCTTGGCGTTGCCGAAGGCCTTCTGCACGTTGTTGATGGTTACCGATGCCATTGCGTGTCTCCAAAAAGTGACGGCGGATCAGGCGCTTAGCCGCCCTTGACCGCGCCGGCGGTCAATCCGGCGACGATCTGCCGTTGCGCGAACATGGTCAGCACCAGCACCGGCAGCGTCACCACGAGCGCGGCGGCGGCGAGCGGCCCCCAGCTCACCTGTTCGTAGGACAGCATGTTGTAGACCGCGACGGGCAATGTCCGCGTCTCGCGGCTGGCGAGCACCACGCCGAAGACAAAATTGTTCCACGAGAAGATGACGGACAGGATGAAGGCGACGACGATACCCGGCTTGGCGATCGGCAGAGTTACCAGCCGGAACACCTGCCAGGAGGAAGCGCCGTCGATATTGGCCGCCTCTTCCAGTTCCATCGGCGTCGTCTCGAAATAGCCGATCATCACCCAGACCACGATCGGCACCGTCACCACCAAATGGATAATGATCTGCGGCCAGAGCGTGCCGAGGATGCCCAGCCACTGGAACAAAAGGAACAGCGGAATGAGATAGGACAGCCCAGGCGTCATGCGGGCGATCATGATGACGATCGCAGAACGTTCCGCCTTGAGCCTGGCGATGCCATAGCCGGCCGGCACGCCGATCAGCAGCGCCAAGAGCGTCGCCGTGCCGGTCACCAGCACCGAATTCCAGAGGTAAAGCAGGAAATTGTTCTCCTCGAACACCTTGGCGTAGTTCAACCAGGCGAAGCGCTCGGGGATCAGGATCGGCGGGTAGGCGCCGTTGTCGATCTCGAACTTCAGCGACAGCGAGACCATCCAGAGAAAGAACAGGATCGCCGGCGAAACCAGCACCAGCGCCGCGAAGAACAGGCCCAGCTTGTTGAGCAGCCGCGAGCTCATCTATTTGCCCTCCGCGTCGACCCATTGCGAGCGCTGGCGCAGCATCAAGAGGATGAAGGACAGCGCCACGATGACGATGAAGAAGACCACGGCCATGGCCGAGCCATAGCCCATGTCGTAATAGGAAAAGGCGGTGTTGTAGAGGTAGATGTTGATGGTCTCGGAGGCGGTGCCGGGCCCGCCCTGGGTCATCGCATAGATGATGTCGAAGCTCTTCAGCGCATCGATGGTGCGGATGATGACGGCGATCATCAGGAACGGCGCGATCATCGGCAAGGTGAGATAGCGGAATTGCTGCCAGGCGTTGGCGCCGTCGATCTCGGCGCTCTCGAACGGCTCGCGCGGCACGGATGCCAGCCCGCCCAGCACGATCAGCATCACCAGCGGAGTCCACTGCCAGGTCTCGACCGCGACCAGCGAGGGGATGACGGTATTGGCGTTGAAGATCCATTCCTGCGCCGGAATACCAACCAGCGACAGAAGGTAGTTGAGCACGCCGAGCTGCGGATGGAACATCATCGTCCAGACCAGCGCCACGGCGACGGGTGTGGCCATCATCGGCATCACGAAGACGCCGCGCAGCAGGCCGCGCAGCGGAAATTTCGCGTCGAAGATCAAGGCGGCGACGGTGCCCAGGAACATCGGCGCGACGACCGACAGGAAGGTGTAGGTCAAGGTATGCCAGAGCGATTCCCAGAAGCGTGGATCGGTCGCCAGGCGCAGGTAATTTTCCATGCCGGCAAAGCTGCGCGACTGGCCGAGCGTCCAGCTGTTGACGCTCATCCACAGCGTGAAGGCCCAGGGAAAGACGATCACGGCGCCGACGACGACGAGCGCCGGGACGACGAAAGGCCAGTAGTTGGGAGCCAGCCGCATCGGCTGGCTCCCTTCGATGGCTTGCGTCGTCGCCCCCGCGCGTTCCGGGGCGATGGCGGACATCAGCCTTGCTCGCTCCTGTCGAGAACCGGCTGGAACTGCTCGGTCGCCTTCTTCAGCTCGTCGGCCGGATCGGCCCCGGCAATCATGTTGGTCAGCGCCACGCCATAGATGTCGCGGAACTCGGTGACAGGGATGATGACCGGCAGCGCCAGCCGGCTGATGTTGCCGGAGCCGACCACGGCGTCCAGCCAGCTCGGCGGCATGGTGACGCCCTCGCGCACCTTGGGGTCTTCCAGCACCGACTTGCGGAACGGCACGCCGGCGCCGGCCTGCAGCAGGCGCGCGCCCATGACCGGCGACACCGCCCACTGGCAGAACAGATAAGCCGCTTCCTTCTTCGTGCTGGCGGACGTCACGCCGATGCCGTCGCCGAAAGTGCCGGCGGCATGCGCCTTGGGGCCTTTCGGCATGACGCCGTAGCCGACCTTGCCGACCACCCGCGACTTTTCCGGATTTTCCATTGGCGGCGCGAAGCCCACGCCGTCGAACCACATGCCGATCTTGCCCTGCAGGAAGGCGGACTGCGCCTCGGCCCAGTTGAAGCCGGTAACGCCGGGAGGCGCCGCCTTGGTCATCAGCCGCTGATAGAGGCCGGCGGCTTCGATCGCTTCCGGCGACGTGGTGCGCAGCTTGCCGTCGCTGTCGAGCGGCGTCGTGTCGTAGCCGAGCATCAGCGACGTCCACACCGGCGTGTTGGCGTTCTTGAGGCCGCGGGCGACGAAGCCGAACGTGTTGCTCGACGGGTCCGTCAGCGCTTCGGCGGCGGCCACCAGCTGCTCGAAGCTTTCGGGATATTTCAGCCCCTTGGCTTCGAACAGCTTCTTGTTCCAGTAAAGGATCCAATAGTCGACCGAGAACGGCAGCGAGCGCAGCACGCCCTGACCGTCCTTGGCGAACTGCATGCCGGCCTCGGCGAAGTCGCTTTCGATCAGCCCCGGATCGGTCAGGCCTGGGTCGGCAAGGTAGCCGGAAATGTCGGCCAGCCAGCCGCCCTTCTCGAACTGCCGCTTCTGCACGTGGTAGCTCAGATGCACGACGTCGAAGCTCGGCTTGCCGGAGCTGAGCTCGATCACTGTCTTCTGGCGCTGCTGCTGTTCAGGCGTCGCCTCCGCGTTGACCTTGATGCCGGTCAGCTCCTCGAACTCGGCGAGGTTCTTCAGGATGGTGTCGCTGCGCGGGCTCTTGACCAGATTGACGTCGAGCGTCGTGCCGGCAAACCGCTTCCAGTCGACGCCCGCGGCAAAGCTCGGACGAAGACCGGCAAGACCGGCGGCGGCGAGCGCGGCGGTTCCCCGGAGCAGCTGCCTCCTGGTTGGATTGAACGGATTGGACGACATTTTCTTCCTCCCGGTTGGTGTCGTTGTCGATTGCGCCGCGACGATCGCGGCGCGGTCCTGTTCCTCAAATCTGCAGCGCCAGCCGGCGCGCATTGTTGATGTGCTGGCTGATCGCCTCGACCGCCTTCTGCGGATCGCGCTTCTCCAGCGCATCGATCACCGCCAGATGCTCGCGCATGACCGGCACGACGCGGCCGTCGATGCGGAACCGCTCCTGGTGGATGAGTCGGATCTTCACCGAATTGACCAGGTAGGCCTTGGCGATGATCTCGTTGTCCAGCGCACTGATGAAGGTGTCATGCATCGCCCAGTCGATATTCTGCGCCTTGGCTTCCATTTCCGGCGTCGCCGTCTGCGCCAGCGCCTGGGCAAGCATCTCCTCATGCTCGCGCCTTAGACGCGCAATCTCGGCGTCGGAAGCATTGACGGCAAACAGCGCGACCGCCTCGCGCTCCATGAACAGGCGGAACTGGAAGGCTTCTCGGATCAGGCTGATGTCGATATGCGCGATCTGCATGCCGCGCTGCGGAATGGTGGTCAGCAGCCCCTCGGCCTCGAGCCGCGGCACGATCTCGCGAATGGCGCCAAGCGGCAGGCCGGTGAAGGCAACCAGCTCGCGCTGCGACACGAACTGGCCGGGTCTCAGGTCGCGGGCCAGGAGATGCCGCGTGAAGCTGGCATAGGCCTTTTCCCTCAGAGTTGCCGGTTCGCTCGTTTCGTCCATGCCGATCCTGCGTCCTTGCCGTTAGGCCGCTTGCGTCGCAAACAGCCTGTCGTAAGCGGCGCCAAGTTGCTGCCGCTCTTGCAACGCCACTGGTTCGAGCGGCGGCCGAACCGTGAGCCAGCGTTCGTCGCCGGCCTGGCGCGCCACCATGGCCTTCACCGCCGGAATGACCGGACGCCTGAGCAGTTCGAGGACGAAGCCCTCCACACGGGAATCGTCGCGCCCGCTCTCGATCATGGCGCGAAGCTCGCGAGCGGCGAAATTGGCCATGCCGGAAATCGCGCCCTGGCCGCCGATCCGCACCGCCGGCGCCAGATGCCGTTCGTCGCCGATCAGAATGATTAAGTCGCCATGCGCCTTGAGCAGCGCTTCGCTATAAGCCCAGTCGCCGCCGGAATCCTTGACCCCGGCGACCACGCCTGGATACGCCTTGCGCAGCCGGCCGATCAGGCCGAGCGACAGCTGCACCGTCGTGACCGAGGGGATGTTGTAGAGCAGCATGCCGCGGGCGAGCGGACCGAGCGCCGCGAACACCGCCGCAAACCAGCCGAACAGCCCATCGTCGCCGACATTCTTGAAGTAGCTCGGCGGCGCCAGCAGAATGTTGCGGGCGCCACGCTGCAGGGCCTGGCGAGATTGCTCCGCGGCGTCCTCCGCCGCATCGACCAGCACGCCGGCGACCAGCTGGTCGGCCGGAATACCCGCCGCAAGCATGGCGTCGATGACCGGCTGCCGCTCCGCCGTGCCGACGGAAGCACCTTCGCCGGTGGTGCCGAACAGCGTCACGCTGCTGCAGCCGGCATCGAGACAAGCCTGGGCATGCGCGGTCATCAGCGGAATTGCAATCCGCCCGGATGCGTCGAAAGGCGTTGTGAGGGCAACCGACAGACCAAAGCGCGAAGCCACCTGCAAAGTCTCCAATTCATCAATATGCGCGCAGTCGTATCATGCTGACATGTTAGTTGTAAACAAGCTCATGGATCACGCTTGGCTGCGACCGGAAACAATCCACCCGGAAACTTCAAAACGCCTGCAGGGCCAGTCCCGCCAAGGCCGATCCGGCCAGCGTTGGCAACATGCCGGCTTTCAGCCTGAGCATGGCGACCATCGCCGCCGCCGACAGCAGCGCCGCGCGCCAGTCGAGCGAGGAGAAGACCGGAACCTCCACGCCCCAGCCGACACTTTCGACCTTGCCGAAGACGACATGCAGCGCGAACCACAGCGCAAGGTTCATCACCACGCCGACGACCGCCGCCGTGATCGCGCCGAGCGCCGCCGACAGCGCCTTGTTCTGCCGCAACTGCTCGATGTAGGGCGCGCCCAGGAATATCCAGAAGAAGCAGGGCACGAAGGTAACCCAGAGCGTCAATACCGCACCCAGCGATCCGGCAAGCAAAGGGCTGATCGCGCCGGCATGGCGATAGGCGGCGGCGAAGCCGACAAATTGCAGCACCAGGATCAGCGGCCCGGGCGTCGTTTCGGCAAGCCCGAGCCCGTCGACCATTTCGCCGGGCGAAAGCCAGCCGAACGAGGTCACCGCCGCCTGCGCGACATAGGCGAGCACTGCATAGGCGCCGCCGAAGGTGACGACCGCCATCAGGCTGAAGAAGCCGCCGATCTGCGCCCACACGCTCCCCGGCCCTGTCAGCGCGGCGATCAGCGCCACCGGTCCGAGCCAGAGCGGCAGCCAGATGGCGATGGTGCGGGCTGCATGCCATCTGGTCGGCACGGTGTGGCCGAGCTCGCCGCGCTCGAACATCAGGTCGACCACGCCGCTTCTGTCGGCAGCGGCATTGCCCTTGCCGTGCGCTGAGCCCGAAAACAGCCCTGGCGCAAAGCGATTGCCGATCCAGCCGATGAGGCCTGCAGCAAGCACGATCAAGGGGAACGGCAGCTTGAGGACATAGATGGCGAGGAAGGCCGCCACCGCCATTGCAACCATGGCCCGGTTCTTCAGCGCTCGCTTACCGATGCGGATCACCGCCTCGACCACGACCGCCAGTACCGCCGCCTTGACCCCGAAGAACAGCGCCGCGATGACCGGCGCGTCGTTGTAGAGCATGTAGAAACTGCTCAGGGCGAGCATGACCAGCGCGCCCGGCAGCACGAACAATGTTCCGGCGACGAGGCCGCCTGCCGTCCGGTGCAGCAGCCAGCCGACATAGACGGCAAGCTGCTGCGCCTCTGGCCCCGGCAAGAGCATGCAGTAGTTGAGCGCATGCAGGAACCGCTCCTCGCCGATCCACCGGCGCTCCTCGACGAGCTCCTTGTGCATCAGCGCGATCTGGCCCGCCGGCCCGCCGAAGGAAAGCAGGCCGATCTTTGCCCACAGCCGCGTCGCTTCGCGAAAGGTTGGCGCGGCCGGGACCTCAACCGGCCGCGCGCCGTCTTTGGCAGCCACGGTCATTGTGCTCTGCCCCCGACCGGCCAGTTATGCGTCTCCTCGGTGGCATCGCGGCACCAGCGGAAGAAGGCATCGTAGAGGAGCATGCCGGCTTCGAGCTGCTCGAGATCGTCGCGGAACATGCGCGACAGGCCGAGCGAGGCGGCGAGGAATCCGGCCGCCTGCGGGACGAGGTCGAGGCGCGCCGTGTCCGCCCCGCGCACGATCAGCGCTAGGCGGTCGAGTGCTTCGATGCGCAGGCCGAATTCCTCGATCATCGTGTCGAAGGTGCAGCGCTCGCCGCGATGGCTCCAGAACACGCCCTCGATGTCGAAGGGGACCGCGCCGAAGCGCTCGGCCACCAGAGGCACCTCGGCCGGATCGACGAACAGGAACACCGCGTCGGGATCAACGAAGCGGCGGATCAACCAAGGGCAGGCGATGCGGTCGACCTTAGGCCGCGAACGGGTGACCCATACGGTGCGCCCTTTTTCGTCTCGGGGCGGGATCGCGCTGGCTGTCACCAACGGCGCGCCGGCGGCGGCCCAGGCCTCGAAGCCGCCCTCCAGCGATTCCGCCGGAATGCCTTCATGGCGCAGCCATGCGGCCACGCCTTGCGAGAGCTTCTGGCCCCTCTGGCAGATGACGACGACTTTTGATCCGGCGAACTCGGCCGCCCAGGCCGAGACGGTTCTGAAATCGCGCCGGCGGGAAGCCGGCAAGAGGCGCGGATCGGCCGGAAAGTCGTCATCGATGCGTACGTCGATGAGAACCGGCGCGTCCGGCAGGCCGACGAGACGGGAAAGCTGCGGGACAGTGATTGCTGTAGTTGATGGCATGGCGTCCACCTCCTGAACAAAGAGAGTTTGGACGCGATCGTTGGGCTGACGCCTCACGGGGTCGTCGCGGGGAACCCCTTATCGGAATGCTGGAACGGTCCCCGCCAATTGTCAAGGAAGGCGCTTTCCGGCGCGAACGCCGTTACCTTATTGCGCCGTCCAGCCGCCATCCATCGGCAGGGTCGTGCCCGTCATCTGCTTGGCGGCATCCGAGCACAGGAACAGTGTCAGCGCTGCGAGTTCCTCGACGGTGACGAACTCCTTGGTCGGTTGCGCGGCGAGCAGCACGTCGTGCTTCACCTGCTCCTCGGTCATGCCCCGTGCCTTCATCGTGTCGGGGATCTGCTTCTCGACCAGCGGCGTCCAGACATAGCCGGGGGCGATCGCGTTGACGGTGATGCCGTCCTGCGCGACCTCTAGCGCCACGGTCTTGGTCAGGCCGGCAATGCCGTGCTTGGCCGAGACATAGGCCGACTTGAACGGCGAGGCGACCAGCGCGTGCGCCGACGCCGTGTTGATGATGCGCCCCCATTTGCGGCTCTTCATGCCGGGCATCACCGCCTTGATCGCATAGAAGGCGGCAAGCAGGTTGATGCGGATGATCGCTTCCCACTTATCGTCGGGAAACTCCTCGATCGGCGCGACATGCTGGATGCCGGCATTGTTGACCAAGATGTCCAGGCTGCCGAACGCTTCTTCAGCCTCGTGGATCATGGCGGTGACCGCGGCGCCGTCCATCATGTTGGCGCCCGAATAGCGGCACTTGACGCCGAAATCCTTCTCGATGCCGGCGCGCTCCTGCTCGATCGCCGCGGCATCGCCCAGGCCGTTGATGGTGACGTTGGCGCCCTCGGCGGCAAAGGCGCGGGCGATTGCAAGGCCGATGCCGCTGGTCGAGCCGGTGACGAGCGCATTCTTTGAAGACAAGGAACCCATGGGAGATCTCGCAAGAGGAGGGAGGGACTGTTGAGGCAGATAGTTTGTGCGACGCAACATGACAATGCCACGGCCACATGTCGGCGCTATTACAGGGTTGCCACGACTTTGCCGGCTCGATGACGCGCCGTCTTGCGGCTGACACGGCACTGTCACGCTGCCATGCAACATATTTGCCAGCGCATTCGCGCGGGGTCATTTTCAAACACGGGGACCAACATGGAAATCGCCGATGTCTGGAAGCGCGCCTATGCCATGCCGCTCACCAACCCGTCCTTCCCGCCCGGCCCCTACCGTTTCTTCGACCGCGAATACATCATCATCACCTACCGCACGACGCGCGAGGCGCTGGAGGCGATAGTGCCGGCGCCGCTCGAGATCGATGAGCCGCTGGTCAAATACGAGTTCATCCGCATGCCGGATTCGACCGGCTTCGGCGACTATACCGAGACCGGCCAGGTCATCCCCGTGCGCTTCGGCGGACAGCATGGCGGCTATGTCCATTCCATGTATCTCGACGACGACGCGCCGATCGCCGGCGGGCGCGAGCTCTGGGGTTTCCCGAAGAAGCTCGCCAACCCCAAGATCGTGCATGAGGGTGAAGTGGTGGTGGGCACGCTTCACTATGGCAGCGTGCTCTGCGCCACCGGCACGATGGGCTACAAGCACCGCGAGGCCGACCATGATTCCGTGCTCGCCTCGCTCGCAGCACCCAACTTCCTGATCAAGATCATCCCGCATGTCGACGGCAGCCCGCGCATCTGCGAGCTGGTGCGCTACTACCTGACCGATGTGACGCTGAAGGAAGCCTGGACGGCGCCGGCCGCGCTCGACCTTCGGCCCCATGTCATGGCCGACGTGGCCAAGCTGCCGGTGCTGGAAGTCGTCTCGGCCGTCCATTTCACCGCCGATCTGACGCTGGGACTCGGCGAAGTCGTCCATGACTATCTCGCTGACCAGTCGGCGACCAGAGCAATCCAGCCGGAGAAGGCTCGTGCTTGAACGCACCCGGAACAAGGCTATCGCCGCCACCATCGAAGAGATCACCTCGCAATATGACCGCATCGCCCTGGTGTTCCAGGGCGGCGGCGCGCTCGGCGCCTATCAGGCCGGCGTCTATCAGGCGCTTGCCGACGCCGGCTGCGAGCCGACCTGGCTCTCCGGCGTTTCGATCGGCGCCATCAACGCCTCGATCATCGCCGGCAACGAGCCGAGCCGGCGCCTGCAGCGGCTGGAGCAATTCTGGCAGACGATCTCGGGTCGCAAGATCTGGGCCTATACGCCCGAGGGCGACGTCTATCGCGACATCCGCAACCGCACCTCGTCATGGATGACGATGACCATGGGCCAGCCCGGCTTCTTCAAGCCGCGCAATCCGAACCCATGGTTCCAGCCGCCTGGCGCGGACGGCGCAACCAGCTTCTACGACACCGCCGAACTGAAGGAGACGCTGGAAAACCTGATCGACTTCGATGTGTTGAACGACGGCAAGAAGCGGCTGAGCGTCGGCGCGGTCAATGTCAGGACTGGCAACTTCGTCTATTTCGACACCGACAAGGTGCGCATCGGGCCGGAGCATATCATGGCGAGCGGCGCGCTGCCGCCGGCCTTTCCCTCGATCCGCATCGAGGGCGAGTACTACTGGGACGGCGGCATCGTTTCCAACACGCCGCTGCAATACCTGCTCGACCAGGAAGAGGACCGCTCCTCGCTCGTCTTCCAGGTCGATCTGTTCAGCGCCCGCGGCGTGCTGCCGCGCGGCATGGCCGACGTGCTGTCGCGCCACAAGGACATCATGTATTCCAGCCGCACGCGTCAGAACACCGACAATTTCCAGCGCATCCATGCGCTCAAGATGAAGCTGCTCGATGCCTTGAAGCGCGTTCCGCCGGAACTGCTGAAAGAGGGCGAGCAGGAACTGATTGCCGATTATTCCGACGCCGGCGTGGTCAACATCGTCCACCTGATCTACCAGCACAAAGGCTACGAGGGCCACGCCAAGGACTATGAGTTCTCGGGCACCTCGATGCGCGAGCACTGGGAGATGGGCCTCGAGGACACCGAGCGCACGCTGCGCCACAAAAAGTGGCTGATGCTGCGACCAATACCGAGGGCGTCGCCATCCACGACCTGCACCGCGAAGACCCGACCTGATACTTGCGTGCGGCATAAGTAGAGTAACCTCAGGAAACAATGGCCAGCGGCCGGCGCTACCCAAGCTCTCGTGCGACCTCACTCCTCGTAGGCGGGCTTTGCGCGCGAAAACAATCCTTCGCCGGTTTCGGTCGGACCGATACTGCGCATTTGAGCTGTCCCGACATGCGCCTCAACGACGCGCACCGCTTGGCTGAGCCGATAGAGCCACCCCCGGTTCCGCGGCAGCTCGGTGAAAACTGCGGGGCAGAGCAACGCTTGGGAATGCTCCACGCCGTCAGCGCACTCGCCGGACTATGAAGTTCTTCTTCACAGCACATCAACATTATCGCCAATAGCCGCTTGCGGGGAGCGGGTCTACTTCTGAGCGTCAGCAAAATGAGCTGGGCTCAACGGAGTACCGCCGATGACCACCGAATCTGTTCGCTCTGCTGTCGTTCCGTCGCGCGAGGCGTGGCACGGTCTGCTCTGGTTTGCGCCGCTCATGGCGCTGTGGACACTGTTGATCTACAATTGGCCGTCGATTCCCGCCAGCGGCATTCCAACCACGTTCCACCAGCTCGCGGCCCACGGGCTGATCGCGCTGGGATTGTGGCTCGGCCTCGAAAGCACGAGCCTGACACCGGGCCAACGCCGTGCGACCTGGTCGGCGATCATGATCCCGGACACGCTATGGCTCGCCGTCGCCTGGAGCGCCGCGATCAATGGCGTCTTCCATCCGGACACCACGTCTCTGCCGGTGTTGCCGTTGGCGATCTTACTGCCGGTGGTCATCGGCGCTCCGCCGTTGCTGTTTTCCAAGCGGATCGGGCAGGTGCTCGACGCGATGCCGGCGAGCTGGCTCGTCGCGCTTCAGCTCTACCGCGTATTCGGCGGTTGGGCACTGGCAGCCTGGCTCCACGGTGCATTGCCCGGCGTATTCGCGGTACCGGCAGGCATCGGCGACATGCTGACCGGACTTTTCGCGTTGCCGGTGGCGATCGCGGTGGCGGCCGGCACAGCCGAGGGCCGGCGGATAGCATGGCTCTGGAACATCCTCGGCCTTGCCGACTTCGCAGTCGCGGTCACCATGGGCATGATCACCTCGCCCGGCCCGTGGCAGTTGATTGTTCCTGACGTGCAGAGCATCGGCACTGGCAACTATCCGGGTGTGCTGACCCCTGCTTTCGTGGTGCCGAGCTCAATCCTGCTGCATGTGTTGTCGCTACGCCAGTTGCGCCGTCGTAACAGGAAGGTTGCGCGAAGACCCGACCTGACGGCGCCGGCGATCCAGGCCGGGTCGCGGCCCGGAGCCTTCGAGGTCGGAGACCCTAGAATTTGAGATCGGCGCCGGCCCGCAACAGCAGCCAGTAGAACAGACCGGTCGCCCCAGCCGCGAGCAGCAGCGCCAGCAGGAAGCCGCCATGCGTGTGCGTCAGCGGCAGCTCGGCGGTGTTCATGCCGAAAATGCCGACGATCAGCGTTCCCGGCAGAAGCAGCGCGCTCATTACCGCCAGCGCTTTCAGGCTGCGGTTCGATTCGTCCGCGAGCTCGGCCGCGACCTCTTCCTGCAGCAGCCTTGCGCGGTCGTTGACCATGACGACCTCGCGGTCGAGCCTTTTGAGGCGCGCGGACAGGCGGCTCAGTATATCATGCGCGCCTGCCGACAGCTCCCAGCCGGAGCGGTTCTCCTCCTGGAACAGCGCCGCCTGCGCCGAGATCGGCCGGTGCAGCGAGACCGTGAGCCGGCGCACGTCCTTGATCCTGCGCCGCTCGTCGGCAAGCCGCTCGGTGACGAGACGATCCTCGACATCGTCGAGCTGCTTGGTCGCCGCGGCCAGCCGCTCGCTTGCGCTCCGGCAAAAGGCGAGCACGATCGCGCTGAACAGCTCGAATGCCGTTGCCGGCCTAACACCTTCCGACAGCGTCTTGCGCACTTCCTCTACGGCGGCCAGCGAGTGGCGGCGGCCGGTCACCAGCAGCCGGTCCGTCACGGCGAAATGCAGCCGGCCGATGGTGGTCGACCGGCGTCCGATCTCGCCATGCAGATCGGCGGCGATGCCATGCACGACGCCCTTCTCATGCGCCAGCGCCATGCTGTCCTCATGGCCTTCGAGGATTGCATGCGCCGATTGCGGCAGCGCGCAGGCATGGTTGATCCAGGAATGCGCCCGCTGGTCGATGAGGTCGACATGCAGCCACACCCAACCGTCCGGACCGGCAAGCGCGGCCTCAATGTCCTTGGGAGCGAGAGGCTGCGGCGCCGCACCGGCGCTGCCGAAATAGGCCCAGACCAGCCCGGGCGCATGATGCCGGCTATCGTCCCAGGCAAGCAGTGTCAGATGCGATGCGTCATTCATGGCCGCCGCTCATGGACATGCCCGAAACCGTGGCGGCGCCGTAACGGCGCCGCCGGTATTATCGTCGACGCATGACCTGCCGCTCAGAACACCTGGCGGAAGATCACGAACAGCACGAAAGCCAGCGCGACCGAGCAGGGCAGCGTCAGCGCCCACGCAAGCAGAAGGTTGCGCACGGTCGCCCACTGCAGCCCGGAGCCGTTCGCCGCCATCGTGCCGGCGACGCCGGACGACAGGACGTGGGTGGTCGACACCGGCAGGCCGAGACGATCAGCCATGCCGATCGTGATCATCGCCACCAGCTCGGCGGCGGCGCCCTGGCCGTAGGTCAGGTGGCTCTTGCCGATCTTCTCGCCGACGGTGACGACGATGCGCTTCCAGCCGACCATGGTGCCGAGGCCGAGCGCCAGCGCCACGGCGATCTTCACCCACAGCGGAATGAACTTCGTCGCGTTGTCGACCGCCTTATGGTAGTCCGTCACCGCTTTCAGGTCGGCGTCCTGCATCGGCAGCAACTTCTTCTTGTCGATCAGCTTCAGCGCTTCACCGATCAGATAGATGTCGTTGCGGGCGTTGCTGACCAGGTCGGTCGGCACCTTGTCGACGGTAGCGTAGGGCTGCAGTTCGGCGGTCGTGTTGTGGATGTAGGTCTGCAGCGCGACGGTCGTCTGGTCGTTCCATGACTTGCTGCGCACAGCCTCTTGAACCGCGGCCTTGGCGTCGGCGACGGTGACACCCGGCTTGACGTATTTGCCGAGCGCCTGCTCGACGGAAACCGAGGCCGACTTGTAGGCGTCGAGATAGTTGACGTCCGGCGTGCGGTTGAGCGCATAGGCGGTCGGCACCACGCCGATCAGGATCAGCATGATCAGGCCCATGCCCTTCTGGCCGTCGTTGGAGCCATGCGCGAAGCTGACGCCGGTGCAGGTGAAGATCAGCAGGGCGCGGATCCACCATGGCGGCGGCGTGTTGCCCTTCGGCGCCTCATAGAGCGCCGGATTGCGCACCAGGAGCTTCATCACATAGAGCAGGAGGGCGGCAGCGAAGAAGCCGACGAGGGGCGAGACCAGCAGCGACATGCCGACATTGCTCGCCTGCCCCCACTCGACGCCGCTGGTGGCGCTCCCGGCCGGCGCCATGAACTGGTTGGCGAGGCCGACGCCGATGATCGAGCCGACCATCGTATGCGAGCTCGACGCCGGCAGGCCGAGGAACCAGGTCCCCAGGTTCCACAGGATTGCCGCCACCAGCAGGGCGAACACCATGCGAAGCCGGAAGATGAACCGACCTGCAGGATGAGCTCGACCGGCAGCAGCGACAGGATGCCGAACGCCACCGCGCCGCTCGAGGTCAAGACGCCGAGGAAGTTGAAGACGCCAGACCACATGACGGCGAATTCGGCCGGGAGCGATCGGGTGTAGATGACGGTGGCCACCGCGTTGGCGGTATCGTGGAAGCCGTTGACGAATTCGAAGCCGAGCGCGATCAAAAGGGCGATGCCGAGCAGGATCCAAGGCACCGTCTTGGCGATCGCCAGGTCCTGGCTCAGCGCGTAGCCGACATAGATCAGGCCGGCCAGAACCAGCACGCCGAAGGCCGGCAGGAACCACTTCGCCCCGCTCGATTGTTCAAGCGGATGATCCGGTCTCGGAATCCCCGCCTCACTGGAAACCACGTCCACCATTGTCCCACTCCATTTGCATTGCAGCAAAGAACCGGGAAGAACGCTATGTCCCCAGGATGAAGCTGGTGTGACGCCTACAACCTATGCGGCTATCGCGAGAAGCGAAGCAACGAGCAGCTTGCGCTCCTCCGGCGAGAGCACGTCGGAATCGAAGAGATTCATGCTGCGCAGTCCTTCGATGGCAAGGAAGCAGACCAGCAGCGAGCCAAGGTCGTCCGTCTCGCCTTTCAGCCGTTCGAACAGCTGCCGCTTGAACGCCTTTATCGGCGTCAGGAAATCCGGATCCTCGGCGATCGCGGAAAACATCCAGGTTGCCGAAGGTTTTGGCTTCTCGCAATCATCGGCCGACAGCCGTATGTAGGCCGCGAGCACGCTTTCGTCGCTGGCCTCGGCCACGCGGTCTTCGAGCGCCTGTTCGAAGGCATTGAGATAGTTCTCGACCAGCCCCTGCATCAGCTTGGCCTTGGTCGGGAAATTGTAGAGCAGGCCGCCCTTGGAGACGCCGGCGCGGTTGGCAACGGCATCGAGCGACAGGCTCCCCGGACCGGCCTCGCGCGCCACGTCGGCGGCGGCGGCCAATATTCTGTCGCGCGAGTTTGCCCTACGAGCTTTCATCACGCCTCCCCTTACATTAGCTTATGCAGAATTGACAAGACCGTCCAGACGGTACAGTAAGGCGCCCGAAATATGAAATCGGGACCTATCGCCGATATGTGTCCCGGCATTGCTCGTTTTGCCGGCTGCCGGCTCGAGGGGACTGTCTGTGAAGCGCTTTTTTACTATCGCCGGATTCTTGCTTTTGCTCGTCCTTGTTTGCGTCGGCATCGTAGGCTTCAATTTCATGCGAGATGCCGGCATCAAGCAATTCTTTGCTACCATGAAGCCCCCGGCCGCGACCGTCTCGACCGTCGTCGCGAAGCCTTCGAACTGGACGCCCGGCGTCGAGGCGATCGGCACCGTCAACGCGGTGCGCGGCGTCGACCTGACCGTCGAGACAGCCGGCATCGTCAAGGACATCCTCTTCCACGCCAACCAGAAGGTGGCGGCCGACGCCGTGCTTTTGCAGCTCGACGATGCCGTCGAGAAGGCCGATCTGGTGGCGCAGAAGGCGCAGGCCGCGTCCGACCAGGCGGCGCTGACCCGCGCGCTCGAATTGCAGCGGCGCGGCGTCGGCACCGACGCCACGCTCGATGCCGCGCGCGCGGCGGCGGACGCTTCGGCCGCGCAGGTGAACAAGCTGCAGGCCGTGCTCGACCAGAAGCAATTGTCCGCGCCCTTCACCGGCACGGTGGGCATTCCGAGGATCGACATCGGCCAGTATCTGGCGCCGGGCAACTCGGTCGTGACGCTGCAGGACCTGGACACGATGCGGGTCGACTTCACGGTGCCGGAGCAGCAACTGCCGTTGCTGAAGATCGGCCAGGCGGTACGGATCGGCGGCAACGTGACCGAGATGCCCTTTGCCGGCTCCATTCGTGGCATCGATCCCAAGATCGACCCGGCGAGCCGGCTGGTGTCGATCCGCGGCGAGGTCGCCAATCCGGAAGGCAAGCTCACCCCGGGCCAGTTCGTGCAGATCCGCGTCGAGCTGCCTGAGGAAAACAACGTCATCTCGGTGCCGCAGACGGCGGTGACGTCAAGCCTTTACGGCGACTATGTCTTCGTGGTGGTGCCGGCCAAGCCCGCTGATGCCGGCGCTGCTCCGGCGAAACCGGAAGATCAGAAAGCTGGCGCGGAGAAGCCTGCCGGCGACGCCGCCAAGCCGCAAGCCGATGCCTCGAAGCCGGCCGCCGGCACGGCAAAGCCCGCGGAGGACGCAGCAAAGCCCGCCGACAATGCTCAGAAGCCGGCCGAGGCCGGGCAGCAGCCGGCGCTCGTTCTGTCGCAGGTGTTCGTCAAGCTCGGCCGCCGCAACAACGGCATGGTCGAGATCACCGATGGCTTGAAGGCTGGCGACCAGGTCGTCACCGCTGGCCAGAACCGGCTCTTCAACGGCATGTCCGTTGCCGTCGACAACACCATCGATCCCAGCAAATCGGCGAACAAGCAGGTTCAGCAATGAGCTTTTCCGATATCTTCATTCGCCGGCCCGTCCTGTCGACGGTGCTGGCCTGCATGATCCTGCTCCTGGGCTTCCAGGCCATCTTCAACCTGTCGATCCGCCAGTATCCTAAAGTTGACGAGACGGCGATCACCATCACCACCGCCTATCCCGGCGCCAGCGCAGACCTGATCCAGGGCTTCATCTCCGCGCCGATCGCGCGCGCCGTCGCTTCGACCGAGAACATCGACTACGTGACCTCGTCGAGCCGCCCGTCTTCGAGCACGGTGACCGTGCAGATGAAGCTAGGCTCCAATCCCGACGTTGCGCTGGCCGAGGTGCTGTCCAAGGTTCAGGGCGTGCGCGGCACTTTGCCTGATGCTTCCAAGGATCCGGTGATCGTCAAGGGCACCGGCCAGCAGTTCGCGATGATGTACATCTCGATGCAGAATCCGAACATGACAAAGGAGCAGCTGACCGAGTACATCGAGCGTGTCGTGCGGCCCCGCATTTCGACGGTGGAAGGCGTCGCCGATGTGCAGATCTTCGGCGCCGAGGAATATTCGATGCGCGTCTGGATCGACCCGGTCAGGCTTGCCGCGCGCGGCGCCACCGCCGCCGACGTGCTGACCGCGATCAACAACTCCAACTTCCTGTCCGCGCCGGGCAACACCCAGAACGAGTATGTGGTCTCCTCGATCACGGTTCACTCGACCTTGCAGACGCCGGAGGCTTTCTCCCAACTGCCGATCCGTTCGACGGACGGCCAGGTGGTGCGCCTGCGTGACGTGGCGCGCGTCGAGCTTGGCGCTGCAAGCACCGACACCAGGGTGAGCTTCAACGGCAAGCCCGGCACCTTCCTCGCTATCTTCCCGACGCCGGCCGCCAACCCGCTGACGACGGCAGCAGCGGTCACCAAGCTCGTGCCGGTGATTCAGGAGACGCTGCCGAAAGGCATGACGATCGAGGTCGTCTACGATTCGACTGAGCAGATCAGTGCCTCGATCGAGGAGGTGTTCAAGACCATCGTCGAGGCTGTTGCCATCGTCATCGTGGTCATTCTCTTGTTCCTCGGCTCGTTCCGCTCGGTGATGATGCCGATCGTGACCATTCCGCTGTCGCTGATCGGTGTCTGCTTCATCCTGTTTTCGATCGGCTACTCGATCAACCTCTTGTCGCTGCTCGCCATGGTGCTGGCGATCGGCCTCGTCGTCGACGACGCCATCGTGGTGGTGGAGAACATCCACCGCCACATGGAGGAAGACCACATGTCGCCGATGCAGGCGGCCTTCAACGGCATGCGCGAGATCTTCTCGGCCATCGTCGCCATGACCATCACGCTCGCCGCCGTGTTCGCGCCGCTTGCCTTCACCGGCGGCCTGACCGGCGCGTTGTTCCGTGAGTTCGCGGTCACGCTGGCCGGCTCCGTGGTGCTGTCAGGCCTGATCGCCGTCACCATCACGCCGATGATGTCGGCGCGCCTCCTGAAACCTGGCGCGCACGGCCGCTTCCAGCGCATCGTCGACGGCACTTTCAGCCGCGTCGAGCGCGTTTACGAGCGTGCGGTCACCGCCTCGCTCAGGAACCGCCCGGTGACGCTGATCATCGTCGTCGCCTTGGTCGCCCTTACCGGCTTCATGTTCACCAAGACCTCCAGCGAGCTGCGCCGGAGGAGGATCAGGGCTTCCTGCTCTCGATCGTGACCGCGCCGCGCTATGCGACGTCGGACTACACCGAAACCTACGTCAACCAGATCCTCGGCCTGGTGAACGATATCCCGGAGACCAGGGCGCAGTTCTCCGCCGTAGCCTTCGGCGGCTCGACCAACAGCGCCTTTGTCGGCTTTGCTTTCAAGGACTGGGCCGAACGGCAGCGCAGCTCGAAGGAGATCCAGGCCGATATCACCGGCCGCCTGGCCAAGGTGGCGGGCGTCGAGGCCTTCGTCTTCGCGCCGCCTACGCTGCCCGGTTCCGGCGGCGGCCTGCCGATCTCCATGGTGGTGCGTTCGACCGGTGACCCGTCCGAGGTCTTCGACGAGGCGGAGAAGATCAAGAACAAGGCGCAAGCTTCCGGCCGCTTCATCGTGGTGCAGAACTCGATGGCCTATGACGCGCCTCAGGTGACCGTCACCATCGACCGCGAGCGCGCGGCCGCACTGAACCTGCCAATCGCCGACATCGGCCGCACGCTGACGCTGCTGGTCGGCGGCGCCGAAGTGGCGCAGTTCGACCGCGACTCCAACAGCTACGACATCATCCCGCAGGTGCCGCAGGAGTTCCGCGACAATCCGGAGAAGCTCGGCGAATATTTCGTGCGCAGCGTGGACGGCAAGATGGTGCCGCTGTCGGCTGTGGTGAAGATTTCGACCAACGCCTCGCCGGCCGCGATCGAGCAGTTCAACCAGCTGAATTCCTCGACGATCTCGGCCCTGCCGCTGCCGGGCGTCACCACCGGCGACGGGTTGAAGGTGCTGGAGGATCTTGCCAGGGAAACGCTGCCCGACACCTTCTTCATCGATTATTCCGGCCAGTCGCGACAGGAAAAGGAGCAGGGCAACACCATCCTGATCGCCTTCACCGCCGCCGTGATCGTCATCTACCTGGTGCTGGCCGCGCAGTTCGAGAGCTTCCGCGATCCGCTGATCATCATGATGGCGGTGCCGCTATCGATCTTCGGCGCCATCGTGCCGCTTAACATCGGCCTCGGCACACTCAACATCTACACGCAGGTCGGCCTGATCACGCTGATCGGCCTCATCACCAAGCATGGCATCCTTTTGGTGGAATTCGCCAATCAGCAGCGAGAGATCCATGGCATGCGGCGGCGCGATGCGATCATCGCCTCGGCCAAGGTGCGCCTGCGGCCGATCCTGATGACGACGGCGGCGATGGCGCTCGGCGTGGTGCCGCTGATCATCTCCAGCGGCGCCGGCGCCGCGGCCCGTTACTCGATGGGCCTCGTCATCTTCACCGGCATCCTGGTCGGCACGATGTTCACGCTGTTCGTCGTGCCGATGTTCTACACTTTCATCGCCAGCAAGGATCTGCCGCACCTTGCCGAGAAGCCGGATCCGAAGCTGATGCCGGCGCTGCCGACCTGACAGATACGACCTGAGAAACGAAAAGAGGCCGGAGAAATCCGGCCTCTTTTTTGGCGGTCGCCCCACGGCTTCGGCACCCAAGCAATTCCGGGAAAAATGTCCGTCCGGAATTGCGTCAGGAATGAGCCCGAAGGCGGCAACCTGCCTGCTACTTGACCCAACCCGTTACTTGACGATGACGATGCTGGTATTGGCGCGGCCAAAGGCCTCGACGAGCTGATAGAAGTCGGCCGCGGCATCGGGATGCAGCCGCACGCAGCCATGCGAGGCCGGACTGCCGAGGCGTTTGATGGCATAGGTCGCGTGCACGGCATAGCCGCCGCTGAAGAACACCGAATGCGGCATCGGCGCGTTGTCGTATTTCTTCGAATACCACATCTCGTGCATGCGCGTCGGCTTGAACGATCCCGTCGGCGTGATGTGCGCCCTGTCGCCCGTCGACACCTTCCAGGTGAAGGTCGGCCGGCCGTCGACCGTGACCTCCATGATCTGCTGCGACAGCGAAACCCGGGCGACGATCTGATTGGCGTGGGCGGCATTGCTGGCGAAAAGCAGTGCAGCGCCGGTCAGCGCGGCGGCGGCAATGTTGATGAGCTTGGCTGAAATGGCGGTATGCATGACGATCCCTCTCTTTGTCCGGTCCCGGCCGGCTTCAATTTCGATGGGCCGTCTTATCGTGAGCACCTGTTTCAAGCTTATTTCGCTTGATGCTCGTTTCTGTTTCGAATCCGTTTCTCGAAGTTAATGGAACTACCCAACGGAATCGGCTTGTGGAGGGCGTATGATTAACGAGAAACCAAGCAAATACGGAAAACGAAAGCACATATGCCTCTGATACGAAAGCTATTTCGCCGATCTCGAAACCAAATTGCAACAAAACGCGGCTTGCGCGGCATGATGCGGATACAGGCCGGCGGCAATGTCGACGCAACGGGAACAGACATCAGCAAACGAAAATGGGCAGGAAATCGAACCTACGCTCCTGGCTTTTCAGGATAAGCGTCGCGGCAGTCATCCTCGGTGGCGCCGGCTCCGTCGCCGGCAACCCTGTGACGACGCTTGGCGCGATGAATTCCGGCGAGGTTTCGACACTGCACGCTGCACTGTTCATCGCCACGGTCTGGATTGTTTCCAGCCTGCGCGTCAACCGGCTGAGGGCCCTCTGGCGGGTCGGCTTTCGGCTGATGAGGACGCGCGGCCCCTCCGGCTACTTGCTGCCGAGAGGACCGAAGGCCCGCGCCGCAGCGGGGGGCTCCGTCAGCGGCGCGGGCGCTTCGGGAGTTTCCTGAAGCACTGACGACTATCGAATTTGGGGATTAAGACATGAAGACCAAGCTCGCAGCCTCGGTGCTGTCCGCACTGCTCTACGCTCAAGGCCTGCTTGGCTTTGCCGCGCTGGCAACGGTGCTCCTCAAGGAGCGCGCCCACGCCGAGATCTCCGCCAAAACCGACATGCCATCCGGCCCTTCGGTCCTTGTGGTGCGTTGAGCACTGGCATCGGACCCAAAAGTGCAAAGCGGTTTTGGGAAATTCCGATGCCAAACCGAAAACCACATCGGATCCAAAAGTGAAAGCCGGTTTTGGGGAATCCGATGCCAGATCAGAGCGATACCTTAGCCGCCCTCGCCTCAGTCGGTGCGCGGCGTCGGCGGATCGAAGCGATAGCCGGCGCCTCTGATCGTGGTGATGGTCTCGGTATCGAGCTTGCGGCGCAGCCTTACAATGCGCGAATCGATCGAGCGGTCGAAAGCGTCGGCATTCTCGGCAGGAGCGGCGGCAATGATGTCGTCGCGCGTCAGCACCTTTCGCGGGCTCGCCAGGAACAGCCTGAGCAGCGCCACCTGGCCCGGCGACAGCTGGTCCTCGGCGCCCGAACGATGCATGACCATGGCCGACCTCAGGTCGACGGTGGCGTTCTCCAGCACGATCAGTTCCTGCGGATTCCGACCACGCCGCATCAGCAGACCGCCGATACGCGCCGCGAGCTCTCGGACGTTGAGCGGGCTTTCGATCACGTCGGCGGCGCCGAGTTCCAGCGCCAGCACCTTGTCGACGAGGTCGCGTGGCCGGCAGATCAGGATGAAGTCGGAACCGCCGCCATAGCGCTTGAGCAGCTCGCGCCCTTCCGCCTGGGTCACATCGTCACCGACGACCACGACATCGATGCCCCCTGCCGAAAGCAGCGACTCCGCCTCCCAGGGCTGTCGCGCCTGGCGCACGTCGTGCCCGCGGCGCTCAAGATGGTCGGCAAGGTCGCTGGCCACCACTTCGGCAACGGACACAAGCGCGACGACGGATCGTGCTGCCATTTTCTTCACCCCGCCACAGACAACTCGAGATCAGCGCTGGACATCATGTTTATACCCAATCTACTTTCCGCTGAAAGCGGGAGCGAGACCATTGTGAAGGCGCGCATCATCGTCGTCGAGGACGAGCCGGATCTGAGGGAGGCGGTCGCCGAATATCTCGGCGCCAACGGCTATGACGTCGCCACGGCCGAGAACGCCGCGGCGGCGCGCAGCCTGCTCGACGCGCAATCCTTCCACCTCGCCATCCTCGACATCGCCATGCCCGGCGAGGACGGTCTGTCGCTCGGCCGCTGGCTGCGCTCCAAGACCCAGATGGGCATCATCTATGCTACCGCCGCCGGCACCGCGCTCGACCGCATCGTCGGGCTGGAGCTCGGCGCCGACGATTACATCGTCAAGCCCTATGAATTGCGCGAAGTGCTGGCGAGGGTCCGCAGCGTGCTGCGCCGTGTGCCGCAGCCGGCAGCGCCGCAGGCCGCGAAGGCCGAGGCCGGCGCTCGCCGTTTCATGAATTTCGGCGGCTTCCAGGCCGATTTCGACGGCAGGCTGGTCACTGGCGCCAACGGCGCGGTCATCGAGATGGCCAAGAGCGAGTTCGATGTGCTGGAGGTTTTCCTGACCCGCGCCAACCGGCTTTTGACGCGGGCTGCGATCTCGGAAGCGATCGGCTTCGTGGAAGATCCCGAATCGTCGCGCGCGGTCGACATCCGCATCATGCGCCTGAGAAAGAAGATCGAAGCCGATCCGGCCAATCCGAAATTCCTGCGCACGGTGCGCGGCGAGGGCTATATCTTCTCGCTGCCGACCGGCGACGGCAATTGAACCAGCCTAATGCATGTCGCCCAAAGGTGCGCAGCGGTTTTGGGAAAACGACATGCATCAAAACAAAGACTTAAAGCGCGTCGCTCGAATCCGTTTCGACGTAACGCGCTTTAAGCGGCTCCGGAAGACGGCCGACCATGACTGCTGAGGCAGCACGCACCGATATGCAGGGTTCCCGGCAGGGCGCCGCGATGGCGGCCGTCCATGTCGTTCGCCGCCTGCGCGAGGCGGGCGACTGGCAACGTGAGATGGACGGCATATTGGAGACGCTCTGCCGCTCGATGGATTGCCAGCGCGGCATCCTCTTCCGCCTGCGCGAATTGCCGGGCGAGGGCTTCGCCCAATCGGTCGCCGCCTATTGGATCGATCGGGCCTTCGGCGGCGAGCTCGCATCGCCCACGGTGATCATGCAGTCGATCATCAACTCCGATCCGCTGCTGGAACGGCTGCAGGAGGACGAGCGCCAGGGCAAGGTCTTTGCCGGCCACACGCGCAACCTCGACGGTTTCCTGCGGGCCGATTTCGAGAAGCAGAGCATAAAATCCTTCATTTCCGTATCTGTCTTCGCCCACGGCCATCTTTGGGGCACGCTCGCCGTCAACGACTGCGTCGCCGAACGCGAATGGACCGACGAGGAAGAGGCGACGCTTCACATCATCGCGCTCGCCATCGGCGACGCCATCGAACGCTCGCCCTCCGAGGCGCATGCCAGCGAGGTGATCCGCCGCACAATGCTGCAGGCCTCGCTCGACGCCATCATCGTCATCGACGAGTCGGGCTCCATCATCGAATTCAATCCGGCCGCGAGAAGATGTTCGGCTTCAAGCGCAGCGACATCCTCGGCAAGGACCTGATCGACACGATCGTGCCGCACTACTACCGCAAGGGCTATGCCTCGGGCGCGGACTACATGGCCGGCCGTGGCGCGCCGATGGTCAACCAGCGGCTGGAGACGGTGACCCAGAACGCGGCCGGCGAGATCTTTCCGATCGAATTGACCGCGACCGAGATGCGGGTTGCCGACCGCCGGCTGATCTTCGGCTCGATCCGAGACCTGCGTGAAAAGCTGCGCGCGGAGGAAGAGATCAACCGCCAGCGCGAGAAGCTGCACCAGAACGAGAAGATGGCGGCGATGGGCTCGCTGCTCGCCGGCGTCTCGCACGAGCTCAACAATCCGCTGGCGGTGGTGGTGGCGCAGTCGACACTGCTGCATGAATTCGCGAGCGACCCGCAGACCAAGGTGCGCGCCGAGAAGGTGCGCGCCGCCGCCGAGCGCTGCGGCCGCATCGTCAAGAGCTTCCTGTCGATGGTGCGCCTGCATCCGACGGAACAGGCCGAAACCGACCTCAACCAGGTGATGCGCGCCGCGCTTGAGGTGACCGCCTATGGCGCACGCTCCAGCGGCATCATCATCGACACCGATTTCGCCAACGGCCCGCTGCTTGCCATGGCCGACGCCGACCATGTCACGCAGGTGGCGGCCAATTTCCTCATCAACAGCCAGCATGCGCTGGCCGGCGTTAGCGGCGAACGGCGCATCAAGGTACGGACCTTCCGCAGCGAGCGCGGCAATCCCGGCTTCTCCGTCGAGGACAACGGCCCAGGCATTCCCGAGGCGATCCGCTCGCGCATTTTCGAATCCTATTTCACCACCAAGCCGGTCGGCGTCGGCACCGGCATCGGCCTGTCGATCTCGAAATCGATCGTCGAGCGTCACAACGGCAACATCTGGTTCGAGGAGGTTGAGCCGCATGGCGCGCGCTTCGTCGTCCAGCTGCCGGCAATTACCGGAGACGCCGCCAAGACCGGCGAAGGCCCGGCGCGCTCGAGCGGGCTGCGCCATGCGCTGATCATCGACGACGAGCCCGACGTCGCCGCCTCGCTCTCCGACATACTGGAGCTGATGGGAGTGAAATCGCGCGTCGTCGCAAGCTGGACGTCGGCCGGCGACGTGCTGAGCGGGCAGATGCCGCCAGACATCGTCTTTTCCGACCTGCGCATGCCGGGCACCAGCGGCATATCGATCTACCGCGAGCTGCTGGCCGAACGGCCGGGGCTGGCGCAGCGCTTCGTTCTGGTCACCGGCGACCTGATCGGCGCCAAGGCGGAAATCGAGGCGCTGCCACCGCCGCAGCGGCCGCACATCCTGGAGAAACCGTTCTCGACACTCGACGTCCGCGGCATCCTTTCGACCGTTGCCGACGATGTCGCTGCCGACAACGGCGCTCACATCTGAGCCGAGATCGCAACCGAGGCGTGGCCGAGCTTTGAGCTCGCACCGCCGTAGGCTCGGTCGAGATTCAGGTCAGGCCGAGCCGAGAAGAGTGGATTCCGAGAACCGGAGCGGAGCGTACTTCAGTACGTGAGCACCGGAAGCGCAGGAAACCGCTCTTCGCAGGCCGGCCTCACCTGAATATCGACAGAGCCGGAAAAGAGGCTCCCGACCGACGTAGCGGCGGGAGCCTGACTGGAGCGCGGAGGGTGCGCTCAGGGGAGCTCTAAAAGACGTTCGGCGTGTTGGTGAGCGGCGCCGCGTTGGCGATCATGCGCACCGCGCGGGCCCTGTGCTGACCGGATTGCTCGGCGATGGCGCGCAGGCATTCGGCGTTTTCGGCGCCCCAGTTCTGACCCTTGCAGGCAAAATCGACAGCCGGCTCCGGCAGGCGGGCGGTCTTGAGCGTGGTCGGCGCGCCCTCCACGACATTGGCCGGCGGATTGAGCGAGGCGAAAGCCGGACCGGCTGCCGGGGCGGCCACCATGCTGAGGAAGGCGCAAACGCCGATCAGCATGAACATCGCCATCGGATGGTCGCTGGCGCGCTGGCGCAGCGCCAGCTTCGGCCGGCGATCATTGCGCTCCGGGCCATAGGCGAGGCGACTGGCGCCAGCGGTGTGGACTTTCGCAAACATCGGTTGTTCCCTTCGTTATCTTTCTTTTTCCTGTAAAACGAACGTAATCGCGCCACGTAACCGCCGAATGGTAGGGCGCGATTGCCCGTGTAACAGGATTGAAACAGGGATTTGGATCGCCACCCTTCCACCCTGCTTGCTGCCAGCGGACATTCATCGCCACCGGTTTGGGAGACACATGCGCCTGCCGGATGCG
Source organism: Mesorhizobium loti (assembly GCF_001510895.1). GTDB lineage: Bacteria > Pseudomonadota > Alphaproteobacteria > Rhizobiales > Rhizobiaceae > Mesorhizobium > Mesorhizobium loti_A. The sequence continues at coordinate 229,246 of NZ_LPWA01000120.1, forward strand.
AGGGACTGTAAGCGACCTCACACAGGCGTCGAATTGGGCATGGCTGTCGCGATCATCCGATGCGCGAGACGTGCCGGACGGGCGTCCAGCGACACCCGAATCCGTGGCCGGAACCGCTGTTTTACATCCCCGGTTAAGGCCCGGATTTTCCGGGATTTTTCTGGCTTAGGCGGCCTCAAGGTTGCCGCCACGGAATTTTCATATTCTCACAACCCATTGCATTTCAATGCAAAATATGCTTTTATTGAATGAGTATTCAACAAAAAGAGCACTCTTATGAACCCGCACCTCCGTGACGTGGCGATCCCCAATGATTGGGACCGGCGGGGTTTGCCGGGGTGGAGTTATCATTCCAACGCGCTGCTCGAGATCGAGAAGGAATACGTCTTCCGCAATCACTGGCAGATCGCCGGCCACGTTTCCGACGTGCCGAATGCGGGCGATTATCTGACCATGGACGTCATCGGCGAGCGCGCGCTGATCGTGCGCGGCAAGGACGGCGTCGTGCGCGCTTTCAACAATATGTGCCGCCACCGCGGCAGCCGCGTCGTCGCCGACAGCCAGGGCACCTGCAAGAATGCGCTGGTCTGCCCGTTCCACGGTTGGGTCTACAATCTCGACGGCACGTTGCGCGGCGCGGCGCGCCCGCGCTCCTTCCCCGAACTGGACAAGACCGAGTTCGGCCTGATGCCGCTCGACCTTGAAATCTGGATGGGCTTCATCTTCATCCGCTTCCGCAAGGGCGGCCCGCAGCCTTCGGTGGCCGAGCTCTTGAAGCCGATCGAGGCCGAGATCGCCCACTACCGGGTTGCCGACATGGTGCCGTCCTGGGGCATCTGGACGCAGAAATCGCCGGTCAACTGGAAGTCGGTGCGCGACGTCGACAATGAGGGCTATCACGTCGCCATGGCGCATCCGGCGCTGCAGGACCTCTATGGCGCGACCTATTTCGACGAGCCTTTCATCAATGGCGTGTCGCGGTCCTTCGCCACCTACAACCCGCATGCCGGACGGCGCTGGAGCGTTCGCGAATACATCAAGCTCGCCCCCGAGGCGTCGCACCTGCCGGAGCATTTGCGCAGGGCCTGGATCTATTACGGTATCTTCCCCAACAACGCGCTTTCGATCATGCCGGAATCGGTGCAGTTCTATCAGGAGTTCCCGCTGTCCACCGGCGAGACGCTGCTGCGCGGCGCGATCTATCGCTACAAGGACGAGACAAGAGAGCAGGCGGCCGCACGCTATCTCGCCTACCGCATCGACCGCGACACGATGAACGAGGACGTGCAGCTTTCAGTCTGGTCGAACGAATCCATGCTGTCGGAAGCCTTTGGGGGCTTTTACCTCTCCGACCTCGAATACGGCGTGCGCACTCACCACGACCATCTGCGCAGGCAGGTCCCGGTGCTGAACCGTGAGACGGCGCCCGAGGAAAAGGAAATGTGGGCGCTGAACGATGCGCTGAGGTCGAGGGGGTAGAAGCTGCTGATCTCCCCCCTTGAGGGGGAGATGGCCGCGAAGCGGCCAGAGGGGGTCGCTGCGCGTGGAGCGCCGACGCCCTCTGTCGTCGCGGAAGGCGCAGGCGCTCTATGTGAGACGACCCCCTCTGTCGCCTTTGGCGACATCTCCCCCTCAAGGGGGGAGATTGACCGTCACCCCCGCCAGACACCCTCGTTCCTCAAATCATCCATCGTCCGCGAAATCCCCTCGCGCAGGATCGCCACCATATCGTCGACCTGCTCGCGGCTGATGATCAGCGGCGGCGACATCACGCACATGTTGATCAGCGGCCGCACCAACAGGCCGAGCTCGTGGCAATGCGCGTCGATGCGTTTGCCGACATCCTTGTCGAGTTGCAGCGGGTCCTTGCTCTCGCGATCGGCGACGCATTCGACGCAAGCCATCAGGCCGACGCCTCGCACCTCGCCGACCAGCGGCAGTTCCTCGAGCGTCTTCAGCTGCGCTTGGAAATAGGGCGCAATCTCTCGCGCATGCTGAAGCACGCCCTCTTCCAGGAGGTCGAAGTTCTTCAGCGCAACGGCGCAGCCGATCGGATGGCTTGTGTAGGTGAGGCCATGACCGAACAACGCGTCGGGATGGTTGGAGCGGCGCAGTTCCTCCAGCAGCCGCTCGGAGATGATGACGCCGCCGAGCGGGAAATAGCCCGAGGTGACGCCCTTGGCGAAGGTGATCATGTCCGGATCGATGCCGAACATGTCACCCGAGGCAAAGACGTGGCCGAGCCGCCCGAAGCCGGTCACCACCTCGTCCGAGACGTAGAGGATGTCGTTCTCGCGGCAGATCTCGCGGATACGCTTGAGATAGCCGTCCGGCGGCACGACGACGCCGCCCGAAGCCTGCACCGGCTCGCCGACAAAGGCGCCGATCCGGTCGGCGCCGACGCGCGCAACGGTGTCGCGGAACTGATCGACGAGGAAATCGGTGAAGGCGGGAACGCTCATGCCTTGCGGCCGCCGGAACGGGTTGGGCGATGACAGCTTCACCACCAGTTCGTCGGCGCCGTCCATCCAGTCGCGGTCGCGCGGACGGCCGTTGAGCGAGGCCGACAGGTAGGTCGAACCGTGATAGGCACCGCCACGGCTGAGGATCAGCTTCTTTTCCGGCCGGCCGCGCACATTGTTGTAGAACTGCATGAAGCGCAGCGCCGTCTCCACCGCCGACGAGCCGCCGGTGGTGAAGAAGGTATGGCTGAGGTCGCCCGGCGCGGCGTCCGCAATGCGCCGGGCAAGCTCGGCCGAAGGCGCGTTCATCGTATACCAGGGCGTGTTGTAGGAGAGCGCCATCGCCTGGTCGTACATGACCCGCGCCAGTTCCTCGCGACGATGGCCGACATTGATGCACCACATACCGGCGGGGCCGTCGATCAGCCGCTTGCCGGAAGCGTCGGTGATGTAGATGCCGTCGCCCTCGCCGATCAGCGCGCGCGCCTCGGCGCCGACGGAGCCGGCATAGGGCCAGGGCTGGACGAGATGGCGCTTGGCGAGCTCGACCGCGTCGTCGCCGCCGGCGTCAACCATTTCCCTCGCCTTGATCTCTCTTGCAGCCGCCATCTTAGCCTCGCATCGTTGCGGAATTTCCCTGGACACGAAAAGAAGCGGAAAACCATGGAAAGTCAGCCTTTCCTCACTTCATTTTGAATGTCCGTTCAATCAATATTACAGAAATAGCGCTTGATTTCAATCGGCGGATACGTTCATGATGAAAGAAAGCCGGCAAGCCGGGGAGCGATCGCTCCGGGCAAAAAAATTGGGAACACGGCGCCAGTTAATGGGAAGGCCGCATGGCGGGACAGTCCGAGCCAGCAACTGCAATCACGCCCGGAGCGCTGCAATGACGGCGGCCGCGGAAGGGTCGCCCCCGCTCACCATCGCGGGAGCCAGACGAAGTCCCCTTCTGCAATCGGAAGCTGTCCAAGGTTTTGCCCTTATCAGCCCCACATTCGTCTACGCCCTTATCCTTCTCGTCCTGCCGATCCTGGTCGTCATCGCGCATTCCTTCTGGACGCAGGACTATCTCACCATCGACCACACATTCACGCTGGAGAATTACCGGATCGCGCTGACCGAACCGATCTACCGTGACCTGCTCTGGCGCTCGCTCTACATCTCGCTGACGGTCAGCCTGCTCACGGTGGCTCTCGCCTACCCGATCGCCTATTTCATTTCCTTCCATGGCGGCCGCCACAAGAGCCTCTGGCTGTTCCTCATCACCATCCCGTTCTGGACCAGCTACCTTTTGCGCGTGATGTCGTGGAAGGTGATCCTCGGCTATAATGGCGTGCTCAATTCCGGCCTGATGGGGCTGGGCATCATCGACGAGCCGTCGACGGCGCTGCTCTACAATTCCAGCGCCGTCATTATCACGCTCACGCATGCCTGGGCGACCTTCGCCATCCTGCCGATCTTCGTTTCGCTGGAGAAGGTCGACCGCACGCTGGTCGAAGCGGCGACCGACCTCGGCGACGGGCCGCTGCGCTCCTTCCTGCGCGTGACCTTGCCGCTGTCGCGCCCGGCGTCATCTCCGCGGCGCTGATCGTCATGATCCCGACCGTCGGCGACTACGTCACGCCGAAGCTGGTCGGCGGCAAGGACGGCGTCATGATCGCCAACGCCATCCAGGCGCAGTTCGGCAAGGCGTCGAACTGGCCGCTGGGTGCAGCACTTTCCGTCACAACCATGGTCATCGTCTCGATGATGGCCGGCGCCACTGTGCTGGTCATCCGCGCTCTGCAGAGGCTGGCTCGATGACTGCGGTGAGACGTTTCCTGCCTGGCTGGCTGTCGAGCTACGCTGCCCTCTACATCGCCTTCCTCTATTTGCCGGTGATCTTCCTGCCGATCTTCTCGATCAACACCGCGGCGACGCCGAAATTCCCGCTCTCCGGCGTCACGCTTCATTGGTACGAGGACCTGCCGCGCACGCCGGCGCTGATCGACGCCACATGGAACAGCCTTTTGGTCGGCATCTCGGCTTCGATCCTGTCGACGTTGCTCGGCATCCTTGCCGCCCGCTCGATCACGCGCTACAGCTATCCCGGACGCCGAACCATCAACGGGCTGATCATGGCGCCGCTGGTGCTGCCCGAGGTGATCGTCGCCATCTCGATGCTGCTGGTGATGCTGCAGCTCGGCGTGAGCCTCTCGCTGTTCACCGTCGTCCTCGGCCATGTGCTGGTCTGCATCCCCTATTCGATGACGGTGCTGACCTCCGGCTTCGAGGGTTTCGATCGCAGCCTCGAGGAGGCCTCCGCCGATCTCGGCGAGAGCGCCTTCGGCACCTTCCGGCGGGTGACGCTGCCGATGGTGGCGCCGGCGATCATCTCCAGCCTGCTCGTCTGCTTCACCATCTCGCTCGACGAATTCATCATTGCCTTCTTCCTGACCGGCACCGAGGCGACGCTGCCGATCTACATCTGGGGCCAACTGCGTTTCGCGGCCAAGCTGCCCGGCGTGCTGGCGCTCGGCACCTTGCTGCTGGTGGCCTCGTTCGTGCTGATGACCATTGCCGAAATCCTGCGCCGCCGCGCGGCGAGACGCACCCAGAACGACGGAGGCCTCTATGCTTGAGCGGGTCCACTCCGAGCGCACCCAATCGGATCGTGCCATGATCGAGATCCGCGAGGTCACCCGCAGCTACGGCGCCTTCAAGGCGCTGGACGATGCATCGCTGGCGATCAGGGAGGGCGAGTTCTTCTCGCTGCTTGGCCCCTCCGGCTGCGGCAAGACCACGCTGCTGCGCATGATCGCCGGCTTCGACACGCCGACCAGCGGCTCGATCGCCGTCGACGGCCAGCCGATGGACGGCATCCCGGCCAACCGGCGGCCGACCAACATGGTGTTCCAGAGCTATGCGATCTTCCCACACCTGAATGTGGAGCAGAATGTCGCTTACGGCCTGAAGCGTCTGAAGCTGCAGGGCGGCGAGGAAAAGCGCCGTGTCGAGGAAGCGCTGGCGCAGGTGTCGCTGACCGGCCTCGGCAACCGCCGCGCCACCGAGCTCTCCGGCGGCCAGCGCCAGCGCGTGGCGCTCGCCCGCGCGCTGGTCATGCGGCCCAAGGTGCTGCTGCTCGACGAGCCGCTCTCGGCGCTCGACAAGAAGCTGCGCGAGCAGATGCAGGTCGAGCTGCGCCGGCTGCAGCAGGCCGTCGGCATCACCTTCGTGCTGGTCACGCACGACCAGTATGAGGCCTTGGCGATGTCGGACCGCATCGCCGTGATGTTCGGCGGCAAGATCGCGCAGGTCGCTTCGCCGAAGGAGATCTATCAGCGCCCGGTCAACCGCCAGGTCGCCGATTTCCTCGGCGGCATGAACTTCGTCAAGGCCGAGGTCGTCGAGGAGAATGGCGCGTCACTTGTGCTCGACACGCTCGGCTTCGGCCGCGTCAAGACCGATAAACCCAAGACCTTCGTGCGCAATGGCGGCGCGGCCACGCTCGGGATCAGGCCGGAGCGGCTGCGCGTTTTGTGGGACAATGCGACGGCCAAGTTCGAGGTCGCCGGCAAGGTTGTCGAGCGCCACTATTTCGGCGAGATCACGCATCTGATCGTCGAGATACCCGGACTGGACAAGCCGCTTTCGGTGACCGAGACCAACGATTTCGGCGCCGACGACATTCCGGTCGGCGCGCCGGTCCGCCTTGCCTACGATCCCGAGGCCCTGGTCGCGATGGCGGACTGAATCTTGGTGGCCGCGATGCGGCCGGCCACGATCGCGCCTTCGACATAGCCCGGAAATGACGGCGAGAGTTCCGAAGCCGAGAAGTAGACCGGCGGCGCGCCGGCAAGCATGGTACGCTCGGCGTTCCTCGCGGTCACGTCGACGATGAGATCGCTGTAGGCACCGCCGCTCCAGCGATCGTGCGTCCAGTCGCGTGAGCTGAAATCGACAATGTCGGCAGCTTCCGGGCCGAGTGCTTGCTCGAGCCTTGCCGTCAATTCCGCGCGTAACGCCGCATCGCCGAGCGTGTGCCAGCGTCGCGCAAGAGGCCCGCCGATAAAGACGATAAGCGCGGCATGGTCGAGATCCTTGCTGGCATCGCAGGCAAACAGCCCCGGCTGATCGCGCCACATGACCATGCCGCGCAGATTCCGCTCGCGCCAGAATGGTCTGGCATAGCGCACCAAGATCTTGATCACCGCGCCGCTTTCCCAGACGCCTAGAGCCTTTGCAAGCTCCGCCGGCAAGGCGGGCGCAAATTCGAGCTTCGCTGCCGTCGCCGGCGGCAGAGCAATCAGCACCTTGCGTGCTTCGATCACACCGCGGGCCGAGACGACACGAACGCCTTGCTGCCCGTGCTCGATCCGTGTCGCTGGTTCGCCAAGCCGCAGCCGATCGCCGAGATCACCCGCCAGATCATCGGCCAACGACTGCATTGTATCGCGCAAGAAATACTGCAGCTCGAACACCTCGTTGGTGATGCGGCGATCGTTGTCGATCAGGTACCATAACGGCACCTTGTCCAACGCCAGGCACCACAGGCCTTCGATCATCGAACGGAAGGCGGCCTTGGCGTCGGCCGTGTCCTTCTGGCGCTCGAGCCACGTCGCAACGGTCAGCCCGGCGATCGAAGGATCGTCCGGCTCAATCCTGTTCATGCGCTCGCGGATCGCCATCGCGATCTGATAGGTCCGCTCGGCATCCTCGGCCGACATCGACGGATGGGTGATGAACTCGCCATCGACATAGGTCTCGACCAATGCCCTGCCGCGCGCCTCCGACAGCGCCATCACCTCGGGCATGTCCTCGCACAGGAACTGGCCGCCGCTGTCGATCAGCTCGCCAAGCCCGTTTCGCATGGCCTCCACGCGGCCGCCGACACGGTCGCGCGCTTCCAGGACAAGGAAATCGACGCCGGCGCGCTTCAATTCGAGCGCGGCCGACAGGCCGGTGAAGCCGGCGCCGACGATTGCAACGTCGGTCCTTTCGGTTCTGCTGCTCAATAGCCGGCCTTGATCTTCTCGAACTCGGCGATCATCTTGAGCTTGAGCTCGGAAGGCAGCGGCTGCTGGAACAGCGTCTTGTCGACCCACTTTTCCACATTGTCGTAGCCCTTTTCCTTCAGCACCGCCTGGTCGACGCCGGCCATGCCCTTGGCGTTGGCCTGGCCGTAGCCCCAGTCCTTGACCAGCACCTTGGCGACGTCCGGATCGTTGACGGCGTTGAGATAATCATAGGCCTTGTCGGCGTTGCCGGGCGCATCCTTGAAAAGCACATAGCCGCACACCCAGGTCGACATGCCCTCGTCGGTGTCCTTCTTCGACTTGATCGGCACGCCGGCCGCGACCGACTGCACCGTGGCGTCGTTCCAGGCCCAGGCAAGGTCGACCTCACCGCCGGAGAGCAGCTGCACGATGTCGGTGGTGTCGGTCCAGTAGGACCGTACGTTCTTGTGCACCTGGCGCAGGAAGTCCGACGCTTGTTTGAACTGCTCGTCCGTCATCTTCGTCCAGTCCTTGAGCCCGATGGCAAGGCTGGCCAGCGCATAGGCGTCGTCGACATTGTCGCCGATCGAGACCTTGCCCTTGAACTTCGGATCGGCGAAGGCCTTCAGCGACTGCACGTCCTTCTCGTCGACCTTGTCGGAATTATAGGTGAGCTGGGTGTCGCCCCAGTCCCACGGCATGAACCAGGCCTTGCCGTCGGGAGTCGTGGCGAGATTCTTCATCGCCATGATGCCCGGATTGAGGTCCTTCCAGCCGGCGATCTTGGAGGTGTCGAGCGGCTGCAGCAGGCCTGCCTCGCGCCACTTCACCACGCTCTGCGAGCAGGGATGGCCGAGGTCGGCCTTGAAGCCCGAGCGGATCTTTTCGAACGCCTCGTCCTCGTCGCCGAAGAAGGCGAAGGTCGGCGAGTCGCCATCCTTCTCGACATATTTCGGATGGAAGCTCGGATCCTCATAGCCGGACCAGTCGAACACGATCAGGCCCTTGTCGGCGGCAACGGCGAATGCCGCCGCCGAAGCCGCCAGCGCGCCGGTGAGCGCCAATGTCAATGTCAGACGTCGGCTGAGTGTCTTCATGCTGTTCCATCCTCTTTTGGTCTTGCCGGTCTTGGCGGCCGGCTGTTGCTAACCGTAATGTTTCGGGAAGGCCGCCGCCAAAAACGCGTTGGCCGCCTGCAAGGCTGTTTCGCGTGTCGTGTCCTCCGTGCCCATCATCAGCCGCAGCCACAGACCCTCGAGCATGGCGCTAAGCGCCAGGGCCATGACCTGAGGCTCATAGGCGTAGCCGCCGCTTTGCTTGAGCGTCGCACAGAGGTCGATGAAGACCTGCTGGTAGTAGGCGTCACGCGAGCTGCTCAGCGCCTGGTAGGTCGGCCGCGACTTGGCTTCGCCCCAGACGCGCACCAGGCTGCGAGCTTGCGCTTGTTGCAGATCGAGCGGTCGAAGTCGGCCCATACCAGCGCCTGCAGTTGTCTCGCCGGATCGTCGCCGGCCTTCTGCAGCGCGGTGCGCCAATGCGCCGAATACTCGTCGTACATATATTGCAAGGTCGCGACGAGCAGCTTCTCCTTGCTCTCGAAATGGAAGTTGACGATGCCGCGCGACAGCCCGGCGCCGTCGGCGACATCGGCCATCGTCGTCTCCGCATAGCCGCGCTTGGCGAGCGAATCGATCGTCGCTTCGATCAGCTGGAGCTGCCTGACCTCTTTCGACGCCTTGCGGCCCCGCTTCTCGCCGTCTGTTTTTCGCGCCGGTTCAGGGGCGTTGTCCCTGGCCTCTACAGTCTTCATGGATGTGACGGTCTCCAGCATTGCCGGCTATCCAACCGGCTTCCAACCGCGCAGATGAGTGGGGCGGTGCTCCCCACTGTCAAGCACCTTCTGCATCGCCTCCCAGGTCTGGATGTTCTTGTCGACATAGGCCGCGCCGACCGCGGCGGCGGCCTGCGCATAGAGCGGTCCCTTGAGCCGCGCGAGCTCAGCGCGCGCCACCTCGCGGTACCACGGATTGCGGTCGCGGACGGCAAGGTCGGTAAAGCCGGCGCGCCGCATCGCCTTGGCATAGCGCGCTGGCGAGGCCATGGCGAAGGACAAGCCTTCCGCCGCCACATAGGCCTTCATGTCCGGCGACGGTTCGCCGTCATGCGAGATCATCCAGTTCGACGCGGCGAAGACGCCGCCGGGCTTGAGCACCCGGAAAATCTCGGCGAACAGCGCGTCCTTGTCCCGCACATGCAGCAGCGCGTCCTTGGAGAAGACGACGTCGAACGACGCGTCCGCGAACGGCAGCGGTCCCGGCGGCGCCTGGACGAAGCGGACGCGGTCTTCGACGCCTTGCGCCGCCGCTCTTCGCCTTGCCGCCTCGATCACCGGCCCTTCGACGTCGAAGCCGGTGGCTCGAGCCGCGCCATGCCGCGCGACCAGATAGAGCGTGACGCCGCCGACGCCGCAGCCGATATCGAGGACCGTCTTGCCCTTGAGCGACAGGCCCTCGACCACACGGTCGACTTCTTCCGGACCGCCTGGTGACAGGTAGCCATCGCCCCAGAGCGCCGCGAGGAAGCGGATGGCGGTGTCGTCATATTCCGGCTCGGCGTCAGCCGTTTCGATCATCGGATCTTTAGTCCCAAAAGCCGAAGTGGCCCTTTCAGTGATGCAGGGCCAGAATGCAGGCAAAGCCTAGCGCATCAACGGGAAAAAGCAACACCATTTGTTGAACATTCATTCAAAATAGCTGGACAATAAACCGTTAGCCGTGCCAAATTCGGGCAACCAGGGCCAAGATCACGCAAAAAAGAAGGGGCGGCTGAATAGAGGGTGAGCGCGCATGAAGACATGGGACGCGATCGTCATCGGCGGTGGCCACAACGGGCTGGTCAACGCTTGCTACCTGCAACGCGCAGGGCTCGACGTGCTGGTGGTCGAGAAGAACGACTGGGTGGGGGGTGCGGCCACCAGCCGCGAACTGACGCCGGGTTTCCTCTATTCCAACTGCTCCTATGTCTGCTCGCTGTTCCGGCCCGAGATCATGCGCGATTTGGAGCTGCCGCGCTTCGGCCTGCAGGTGATCTCCTACGAGGGCGGCGCTGTCTTCACCCGCGACGGCGACTATCTCGCCAACTACCGCGACCACGATGCGCACCGCCGCGAGTTCGCCCGCTTTTCCAAGCGCGACGCCGAGGCCTATGACCGCTATTCGCGCGACGTCACCAGGCAGTGCCGCTTCATCCAGCCGCTGTTGATGCGCACCGCGCCCGACCCGACCAGCTTCAGGCCGCGCGATCTCGGCGAACTGCTCTATCTCGGCAGGAAATTCGCCGGTCTCACGGCCGAGGAGATGGCGCTCACCCTGCGCTTCTGGACGATGTCGATCTCGGACTTCCTCGACGAGTATTTCGAGACCGACGTCATCAAGGCGAACTTCGCGCTTTCCGGCATCATCGGCACCGCGCTCGGGCCGATGTCGCCCGGCACGGCTTATGTGCTTCTCCACCACTATATGGGCGAGGTCGACGGTTCGGTCGGCGCCTGGGGCTATGCGCGCGGCGGCATGGGCGCCGTCACCAAGGCGCTGGCCGCTTCCTTCAAGGCTTGCGGAGGCACCATCCGCACCGGCGCCGAGGTCGACCATGTGCTGATCAGGAACGGCAAGGCGAGAGGCGTCGTGCTGGCCGGCGGCGAGGAGGTCTACGGCAAGCTCGTCGTCTCCAACGCCGACGTCAAGCGCACCTTCCTGAAGCTGGTCGAGGAAAAGGAACTGCCGGACATCTTCCTGCGTCGTGTCAGGAACTTCAAGATTCGCGGCTCGTCCGGCAAGGTCAACATCGCGCTCGATTCTCTTCCCGAATTTCCGGCCTTGCCCAAGGACTCGCCGGTCTACCGGGCTGACATGCATTTCACCGATTCCATCGAGCGCATGGAGCGCGCCTATGACGACTGGAAGGCCGGACGCTGGTCGGCCGACCCCTTCCTCGACATGGTGATTCCGACCACGCTCGACCCGACCATGGCGCCGCCGGGAAAACATTTCATGAGCTGCTTCGTGCAATACGCGCCGCCCAAGGTGAACGGCCGCGACTGGACCGATGCCGACCGCGACGGCTTCGCCGAGAGCGTGATTGCGCAGATCGCCGACTATTCGCCGGGCTTCCGCGATCGCATCGTCCACATGGAGGTGCGCACGCCGCGCGAGATCGAGGCCGAGGTCGGCCTCACCGAAGGCAACATCTTTCAAGGCGAGCTCACCTTCGACCAGTTGCTCTTCAACCGCCCGGTGCCGGGCTACGCGCAATACCGCTCGCCGGTCGGCGGGCTCTATATGTGCGGCTCCTCCACCCATCCCGGCGGTGGCGTCATGGGCGCGCCCGGACGCAATGCCGCCGCCGAGATCCTGCGCGATCTCGCCAAGCCAACCCTGCATATGAGCCCGGCCCATGACGTCATATGAAGCGAATTGGGATGCCATCGTCATCGGTGGCGGCCACAACGGCCTTGTCGCCGCCGCCACGCTCGCGAAATCGGGCCGCAAGGTGCTGCTGCTCGAGGCCGGCAACGACGTCGGCGGCGCGGCGCGCACCGAGGAATTCGCGCCGGGTTTTCGCGTCTCCGCGGTCGCCCATCTGCTCAATCGCCTGCATCCCGATGTGGTGAAGACGCTGGAGCTGGAGCGCCATGGGCTGAAGGTCGAGCGCAGCGATTTCGTGCCGTCGGTCGCGCTGTCGAAGGACGGGCCGCTGGTGCTGCACGGCGCCTATGGCGAGGTGCTGACGGGCGCCAGCCCGTCGGAACAGTCGGCGTGGAAGGGCCTGCGCGCGCAGCTGCTTCGCTATGCCGGGGTGCTGAAACCCTTCCTGTCGCGTCGGTCGCCAGACCTTGCCGGCATGTCGCTCGCCGAGATGACCGGGCTCGGCCAGACCGCGCTGGCGCTGAAGAGGCTCGGCAAGGAGGACATGCGCGACTTCCTTCGCGTGCCCCTGATGAACGTCTACGACCTGCTCGACGAGCAGCTTTCGGACGACAGGCTGAAGGGCCTGCTCGCCTTCGACGCGACGCTGGGCAGCCATCTCGGTCCGCGCTCGCCGACGTCGCTGCTCGGCCTCTATTACCGGTTGGCCGGCGAGATCGTCGGCCTCGCGGGTGCGCAGATCCAGCCCAAGGGCGGCATGGGCGCTGTTGTCGCCGCCATCCGCGCCGCGACCGAGAGGGCAGGCGTGACGATCCGCCCGGCAACGCCGGTCGCCAAGGTCATCGTCGAGAAAGGCCGCGCCGTCGGCATCATCAGCCAAGGCGGCGAGACGCAGCGGGCCAAGACCGTCGTCTCCGCCATCAACCCGGCGACGACGATCCTCGATCTCGTCGGGCCACGCGAGGTCGACACCGGCTTCGTGCGCAAGGTGAAGAACATCCGCATGAAGGGCGATGCGGCAAAGCTGCATCTGGCGCTCGACCAGCCGCCGCAATTCGCCGGCATCGATGCCGCCGGCCACAAGGGCCGCTTGGTCATCGCCCCTTCGCCCGACCACGTCGAGCGCGCCTTCAACCCGTCGAAATATGGCGAGTTCTCGCCCGAGCCGGTGATGGAGATCACGCTGCCCAGTCTGGTCGATGCCTCGCTGGCGCCGTCCGGCGCCTGCGTGCTCTCGGCGGTGGTGCAATACGCGCCCTATGCGCTGAGAGAGGGCTGGACCGCCGGCAAGCCGCAATTCCTGAAGGCGATCATGACCCAGCTCGAAACCTATGCGCCGGGCATCGGTTCGACGGTCCGCCATGCCGAGCTGCTGACGCCGTCCGATATCGAGGCGCGCTACCGCATGCCCGGCGGCCACTGGCACCATGGCGAGCTGCAGGCCGACCAGATGCTGATGTCGCGGCCGGTCTCCGGCTGGTCGGGCTACGACACGCCGCTCGAAGGCCTGTTCCTTGCCGGCGCCGGTTCGCATCCGGGCGGCGGCATTTCCGGCGCGCCCGGACTCAACGCCGCGCGCCGCATCATCGCGATGAGGGGGTGAGCATGTTTTTGCAAATCGCAAAGGCCGCACTTTACGGCGCCCCCCTCTGCCCTGCCGGGCATCTCCCCCACAAGGGGGGAGATCAGCAGCTCGCTCGGTCGGCGCTTTCCTCGCAACGTCGAAGATTTGCGAAATCGCCGGCGACAGCCAATCTCCCCCCTTGTGGGGGAGATGTCCGGGAGGACAGAGGGGGGCGCGAAGGAACGCCATCATGAACCGCCATGTGAAAACCAACTCTGCCCGCCTCGCGGCGCAATCACATTTCCGCACGCTGCGGCTCGGCACACCGTTCCAACCGCGCATCGACGCGCTGGCGCTGAAGAATGATTGGTACAGCTGGGCCGGCTATCGCGCGCCGCATTCGCTGTGGGACGAGGAGCTCGAATATTTCGCCATCCGCAGCCAGGCAGCACTCTTCGACATCTCGCCGATGACGAAATACCGGATCGAAGGGCCGGACGCCGAAACCTATCTCGACCGCGTCACGCTGCGCGACGTGACCAAGCTGAAACCCGGCCGCGTCCACTACACCGCCTGGTGCGACGACGAAGGTTCTGTCCTCGACGACGGCACGCTGTTCCGGCTCTCGCCGACGCGCTTTCGGCTGTGCTCGCAGGAGCGACATCTGCCCTGGCTGCTCGACAGCGCCATTGGCTACGACGTCAGCGTCGAGGAGGAGACCGAGGCCGTCGCCGGGCTGGCGCTGCAGGGCCCGACCTCCTTCGCCGTCCTGCGCGACGCCGGCTTTGCCGGGATCGAGCGGCTGAAGGTCTTCGACCTTGCCGAATTCGCGCATGACGGCGGAACCGTGACGATCTCGCGCACCGGCTTCACCGGCGATCTCGGCTACGAACTGTTTGTGCCGGCGGAGAAGGCGCTGAGCCTATGGGACCGGCTGATGGCGGCGGGCGAACTGCGCGGCATCCGCGCCATCGGCTACACGGCGCTGAACCGCGCCCGGCTGGAAGCCGGACTGATCGTCGCCAATGCCGACTTCGCCACGTCCGAGCATGCCATCCGCGCCGACCGCCTGCGCATGCCGGACGAGATCGGCCTCGGCTTCATGATCGATCCGGACAAGGGTCATTTCAACGGCCGCCGCGCCATCCTAGAGGCGAGGGCCAAGCGCAAACTGCGCCACGTGCTGGTCGGGCTGGAGATCGAAGGCAACATTCCGGCCGAGCACGCCATCGTCTATTATCGCAAAAGCCAGGAGGTCGGGCTGGTGAGCGCGGCGATGTGGTCACCCATGGCCAAGCGCAACATCGCCATCGCCTCGTTGCAGCGACCCTATGGCGACACGATTGTCGAGGATCTCTGGGTCGAGATCTACTCTATGCGCGAGCTGCAGTACCAGAAGCTGATGAAGCGGGCCAAGGTGGTGCCGCGGCCCTTCATCAAGCTCGACCGCCGCACCGCCAACCCGCCGGCGGATTTCTGAGATGACGAGCGACGCAGACGGCATCGATACGGAGACGGAGGCCGCCGAGCAGTGGCAGCTGGTCAACACACCGCTTGGCGAGATGTGGTCGGGCCGCACCCGCTATGCGGCGGCGATGTTCTTCTTCAAGCGCGGCGAGATGAACGCCGAGACGCTCGAGGTCTACCGCATCTGCGCGCGTCTCGACCGTGAAGATCCCTTGCCGATCATCCGCGACCGCGGCGTCGGCAGGGAATGGCTGAAGCGCATCGGCGACGCGCAGTAGTCGCACCTAGCCTATGGTGCGTTCGAGGACATTCAGCCAGTTGCGATAGGCAATCTTCTCGATCAGCGCACGCCCGAAACCCCGTGCGGCGAGCGCGTCGATGAGCTTCGGCAGTCCGGCGACGTCGCCGATGACGGCCGGGATCATCGCGCCGTCGAAATCCGAGCCGAGACCGACGCCATCCTCGCCCAGCGCCTGTAAAAGCGAATCGATATGGCGCACCATGATGTCGAGGCCGGTGTCGGCGTTCATGCGGCCGTCCTCGCGCAGGAAGCCGGTGGCGAAGTTCAGACCCACCATGCCGCCCGACTCGCGGATCGCGCCGAGCTGCCAGTCGGTCAGGTTGCGCGAATGGCCGCAGATCGCGTGCACGTTGGAATGGGTCGCGACCAGCGGCGCATCGCTGAGCGCGGCCACGTCGCGAAAACCCTTCTCGTTGAGATGCGAGAGGTCGATCATGATCTTGAGCTGGTTGCAGGCCTTGACCAGCGCCTTGCCGGCATCGGTCAGCCCCGGCCCGGTATCCGGCGACGAGGGAAAGCGGAACGGCACGCCATTGCCGAAGGCGTTCGGTCGGCTCCAGACGATGCCCAGCGAACGCAGGCCGGCGGCATGGAGCACGTCGAGCATCGCAAGCTCCGGATCGATCGCCTCGACGCCCTCGATGTGGAAGACAGCGGCGATCGAGCCTTTCGCCATCGCCTCGCGCACGTCGCCGGCGCTGCGGCAGACGGTCAGCGCGCCGGCGCGCTCCAGCCTGAACAGGATCGAGGCCATGCCGATGGTCGACGTGATCGCTTCCGCACGCGGCAGTTCCGGCGGCAGGGGCTCATTGTCGCTCGGCGCCGGCGGCACGGCGCTGCGCTTGGTCTTTTCGACCGGCGGCGGGAAGATCGCGAACATGCCGCCGGCAAAGCCGCCCTTTTTGGCGCGCGGCAGGTCGATATGGCCGCCCGGCGTGCCCTCGATAAACAGCTTTTCGACGTCCGCTTCCTTCGACTGATAGAGCCGCAGCAGCGTGTCGTTGTGGCCGTCGAAAACGGGAATGAGGTCGGGTTGGTCATCAGGCCATTCGCTTTTGAGGTGGCAGATCGGGGGGCGGGAGAATCCGCAGCTGATCTGTCTACTTAGGCAAGATGACCGAACTGCGCAAATGCCAGTGGCGTGTTCGCGTTTGTGGCTTGACGCCGGACTTCCCTTCTCCCCAGGGGAGAAGGGAGATGCTCACCGCTTCAGCACGTCGGCCCATTCCGGATGGCGGCGGAACTGGGCGTTGGCGAAGGGGCAGAGCGGGATGATCTTCTTGCCGGCCGCGCGCGCATCTTCGACGGCGCGAGTGACGAGCCGAAGCCCGGCGCCCTGGCCGCGGAAGACGTCCGGAACCTCGGTGTGATCGATGATGAGCTGGTGCTCGCCGATCTTGGTGAAGGTCATCTCGGCCTCGGCGCCGCCTGGACCGCGCAGCACGTAGCGCCCCTTCGAGCCGTGGTCTTCCAGTTCGATCTCCGGTAGTTGGTCAGCCATTGTTCTTGCCTCCTTCGGCGGGCGCGAGCACGAAGAGCCGCCGCGCCGCTTCGATTTCATTCGGCCGCACCTCGTGCCCGCGTCGTGCCATTCCACTGTGACATCGGCCCCATCGGCGCGCAAATAGGCTTCCAGCCGCGACGTCAGGTTCGGCGGACAGATCGGGTCGCGCCGGCCGGCCGTGATCAGGATATGGCGGCCGGCAAGGCTGCCCTGCACTTCCGGCTCGAACGGGATCAGCGGATGCATCAGCGCCGTGGCATCGAACAGGGTCGGCTCCGCGAACACCACCGAGGCCAGGATGTTGGCGCCGTTGGAATAGCCGAGCCCCAACACCGCCGAGGGCTTGGTCGCCTCGACATGCGCCTCGACGAAGCCGGCCATCTTGGCGGTCGCCCGCGCGAGGTCGTCCATGTCGTAGACGCCCTCGCCGGTACGGCGGAAGAAGCGGGCCGCGCCATGCTCCGACACGTCGCCGCGCGGCGAGATTATCGTCGCTGAAGGCAGAAGCTCCTGGCCGAAGGACAAAAGCTGGGTCTCGTTGGCTCCGGTGCCATGGAAGACGAACAGCAGCGGACTGCCCGGCGCACCGGGCAGCACTTTGTGGATGTAGGCGTCCTTGCTCATGGCGTTAGTCTTCCAGCTTCTGCAGGTGCTGTTCGAGATAGGGCCTCAGATGCTGATGCTGTGTCGGCAGCTTCAGCGCTTCGCCGAGATGCGCGGTGTCCTCATCGCGGTCGAAGCCCGGCTCGTTGGTGGAGACCTCGAACAGCACGCCGCCGGGCGTGCGGAAATAGATCGCCCAGAAATAGTCGCGATCGATGACCGGCGTCACGCCGTAGCCCGTATCGACCAGCGCCTTGCGCACCTCGAGCTGCCTGGCGCGATCCTCGACCGCGAAGGCAACGTGATGCACCGAGCCGGCGCCGAGATTGGCAAAGCCGGCGCCAGGCAGCGACTCGATGTCGACGACATCGGCGCCATTGCCGTTCTTGATCGCCAACCGGCGGGTGTTGCCGGACTTGTCGACTTCCTCATAGCCCATGAACTTCAACAGCTCCTCGGTGGCGCCGCCGTCTTTCAGCCTGAGCGCGACCGAGTGAAAGCCGCGGATCGCTTCGTCGCCGGGCACGCCGCCCTTGACCCAGGGCGCTCTGCTGTCGGTCTTGTCCTCGACCAGCGCAAAACCGTCGCCATCGGGACCAGTGAAGGTCAGGCGCTTCTCGCCAAAACTTTCGGTGCGGGCAACGTTGCCCACGCCCTCGTCGGCAAAGCGTTTTTCCCAATAGCCAAGCGTACCCTCGGGCACGGAAAAGACCGTGGTGCCGACCTCGCCCACCCCGTGCCGGCCCTTGCCGATGTCCGGGAACGGGAAATAGGTCATAACGGAGCCGGGCGTACCGAACTCGTCGGCATAGTAGAGGTGGTAGACGTCAGGTGCGTCGAAATTGACGGTCTTCTTGACCCGGCGCAGGCCGAGCTTCTTGGTGAAGAATTCATTGTTGCGGCGCGCATCGCTCGCCATCGAGGTGACGTGATGCAGACCCTTGATCTGATTGAGCATGGTGTTGCTCCTTCCTATCCTTTGCTGCGGCCCTTGCCGCTGTCGACACCCAATATGAGGATAGCCCCCAAGATGGCAAAGCGGGCAAACACAGAATGGACTGTATCACAAAAGTGAACGACCATATGGTTTATGTTCACCAATTGACGAAACCGACTCGTCTTGCAGCGCCGGCGAATTTCAGCTCCATGAGCGACGCACCCTCTTGAGGAGAAGATTTTGGACAACCGATTGAGCCGCCCGAATGTTCTGCTCATCACTTGCGACCAGTGGCGTGGCGATTGCCTGTCAGCGGTCGGACATCCGGTGGTGAAAACGCCGAACGCCGACGCGCTGGCTGCCGAGGGTGTGCTGTTCCGGCGCCACTTTGGCGGGGCCGCACCCTGCTCGCCGGCGCGTGCCTGCCTCTATACCGGCCTCTACCAGATGAACAACCGCGTCTGCCGCAACGGCTCACCGCTCGATGCCCGCCACGGCAACATAGCGCTTTCGGCGCGCGCAGCGGGCTACGACCCGACACTGTTCGGCTACACCGATGTGGCGCCTGATCCGCGCCGGCTCTCGGCCGGCGATCCGCGACTGCGGAGCTATGAAGGCGTGCTGCCCGGCTTTACCGTGCGGCAGGCCCTGCCCGAGCATCAGAAACAGTGGCTGTCCTGGCTGCAAGCGCAAGACATCGACGCCAGCGCGGGCAGCCCCGACATCCATCGTCCGGCGGGCGGGCCAGGCAAGGTCGGTGGCGACGTGACCAACGCACCGCCTGCCTATTCGAAAGATCAGACGCCGAGCGCGTTTCTCGCCGGTGAATTCATTCGCTGGCTTGGCGAGCAGGAGCAGGCCACGCCCTGGTTCGTGCATATCTCCTTCATCAGCCCGCATCCGCCTTTCATCGTGCCGGAGCCCTACAACACCATGTATGGCCCAGCCGACGGTCCCGCCTTCCGGCGCGCGGCGAACTGGCAGGCCGAGGCCGAAAGCCATCCCTATCTCGCTTATGATCTCGGCCGGCAGAAGCGGACAAAGTTCGTTCCGGGCATCGAGGGCAAGGTGCCTGACTGGAGCGAGGAAAACTTCCGTCGCATCCGCGCGATCTATTACGGGATGATCTCCGAGCTCGACGCCAAGCTCGGCCGCATCTGGCAGGCGCTCAAGGCGGCGGACGCTTGGGACGACACCGTGATCGTGCTGACCTCGGACCACGCCGAGATGATGGGCGACCATTTCATGCTGGGCAAAGGCGGCTTCTTCGACGCCAGCTACCACATTCCGCTGATCATCCGCGACCCGCGGCGAACCAAGGTGACCGGTTCGTCCGTCGACCGCTTCACCGAAGCCGTCGACATCTTTCCGACCTTGCTCGACCTGATCGGCGCCGCGCCGGAGCCGCATCTCGACGGCATGTCGCTGGCGCCCTGGCTCGACGGTGACCGGCCAGGCGACTGGCGCGACGCCGCGCATTGGGAGTTCGATTTCCGCTCGGTCGCCGAAGGCGAAGCCGAGCGGCATTTCGGCATCGGCTCGCGCGATTGCAACCTGGCCGTCCTCCGCACGGAGGACTTCAAATATGTCCATTTCGGCGGCGGCCTGCCGCCGCTGCTGTTCGATCTCGCGAGGGATCCCGGCGAACTGAGCAACGTCGTGCACGACCCTGCCTATTTGCCGGTGCGGCTGGAATTCGCCGAAAAGCTGCTCGCCTGGCGCGCCAGGCATCTCGACCAGTCACTGGCGCTGGCGGAGCTGACGGAGGATGGCGTGGTCGGTCACGTGAGCAGGGCAGTAGGGAATAGGCAATAGGTTGGGAAGCTGGTTCCCGAACATATTGCCCTACTGCCTACTGCCCATTCCCCTTACTTCAGCATCATCCGCTGCTGGTCGCGCTTCGCGGCATAGGTGCTCTTGTCATAGGCCGCCTGCGCCTGCAGCTGCTCCTTGGTGAAGTTGGTGTAGAGATATTTCTTGCCGTTCTTGTCGGTCATGAATTTGAGCTTGTCCATGCCGACCGCCACTTCCTTGGCGCCGATGCCGAGGAAGCCACCGACGTCGACGATCACCGCATCCGGCTTGTTGTCCGGCGTCAGCACGACATCGCCGATCGAGCCGATCTTGGCGTCGTTGGCACCGTAGACGGTCGCACCTTTCAAATCGTCGCCCCGGATATTGCCCATCGGCATTTCGGTCAGCGTCGATTTGTCGATCGAGGCCGTCTTGGTCGTGTCGGTTGCCGACGTGCCGGAATCCGCAGGCTTGGTCTCGGCGGTTGCCTGCGCAGTTTGGGCTGGCTTGGCCCCCTTGTCGGCCGTGGTGTCAGACGATGCTACGGCAGGCGTGGTGGTCGCCGGAGCATTGTTCGACGCCGCGGTGGCTGGTGCAGGGGCCGGATCATAAGCCTTGCGGTTGAAGTCCGGCTGCGCCTGAAGTTCCTCCTTCGTCGTCTCGGCAACCAGCCAGCGGTCCCCGTTCTTTTCCGCCCACTTTGCCTTGGCGAAATCGAAGGTGACGTTCTTCGTGCCGATGCCGAGGAAGCCGCCGACACCGATGACAAGCGACTCTGCCTTGCCGTCCTTGGCGAGCACGATGTCCTTCACGTCGCCGATCTTCTGGGCATCGTCGGCCGTGCCGTTGTAGACAGTCTCACCCATGATGTTGGTGGCGAGATTGCCTTCCGCCTTCTTCACCGGTTCGGCCGGCTGCGCGTTGAGATCGACCGGTTTCTGGGCTCCGCCCGTATCGGTGGTCGGAGGCTGCGTGGCGTCGGCCGACTGCGCCGGAGCTGGATCGTATGGCTTGCGGTCGAACGCAGGCTGGGCATTCAGCTCGTCCTTGGTCGTCTTGGCCACCAGCCAGCGGTCGCCGTTCTTCTCGGCCCATTCCATCTTGCCGTAGTCGAAGGCCACGTCCTTGGTTCCGACGCCAAGGAAGCCGCCGACGCCGATGATTGCGGACTTGGCTTTGCCGCTTGCGTCGAAGACGACGTCGTCGATCTTGCCGATATTCTGGGCGTCGTCGCCGGCGCCGTTAAAGACGGATTCGCCGATGATGTTGGTCATCAGGGCGCCCTCCGAGCGGATCACCGGCGCGGGGTTTTCGGCGGCAGGCGGCTGTGCCGGCGTTGCCGTCTGGGCGAAGGCCCCCGTTGCAACCAGCGTTGCAAGCGCGGTCGTCGCAAAAAGAGTGCGGATCATGATCGTTTCTCCTCCTGCCTGATTTCGTGCACGCCGCATCCGTGGCCGGTCTCTTCGAAAGCAGGTCGGACGCGGCGCTATTCCACAGCTTCACAACGTCGTGAGTAGGGGGATGTTCCAACCACATGGACGGCGCTCAACCAGCGATTGCCGCCGCGCGCGGAACCTTTCGGCTGCCCTTCCGTTTCAGCCTGCGGCTGGGGCTCGTTTCCGGCCCAAGAATGGAAGAGATGGAGCGGGACATGCGGTTTGCTGCGGTGCTGAACCAGGACGGCGGCACGCTGCGCACGACCGATGTTTCAGCCTTTGCCGACCGCTTGCGCCAGACGCTGGAAGCGGCAGGCCATTCGGTTCAGGTCGACATCGTCGCCGGCCGCGAAATCGCCGCTGCTCTGGAAAGGGCCGTAGCGAAGCGGAACGTCGACGTCGTGATCGCCGGAGGCGGCGACGGCACGATTTCCACGGCGGCAACTCTCCTCATGCACAAGAAAAAGGCCTTGGCCATACTGCCGGCCGGCACGATGAATCTCTTCGCGCGCGCCTTGGCATCCCGCAGACGCTGGATGCGGCGCTGAAATCCTTCGCCGAGGGCGAGGTGATGGCCGTCGACATGGCAAGCGCCAACGGCCAGCCCTTCGTGCATCAGTTTTCAATCGGCATGCACGCCAGGATGGTGCAGCTTCGGGAGAATATGGAGTTCGGCTCCCGGCTGGGAAAGATGCAGGCTTCCGTTCGCGCCGCATGGGCGACGATCAAGAACCCGCACACCCTCAAGGTGACCTTGACCATCGGCCAGGCGGAGATCGTCACCCGCGCGACCGGCATCAGCATCAGCAACAATCTGTTCGGCGAGGGCCATCTGCCTTATGCGGACGATCCGACCGGCGGTGTGCTCGGCATCTATGTCAGCGTCGCGCGCAGGCGTCGCGACCTGGTGAAACTGTTCCTCGCCATGCTGCGCGGCCGGTGGCGCGACAGCCAACATGTTGAAATCCACCAGGCCGACAAGGCTATCCTCAAAATCCATTCGCCGACGAAGAAGTTCAGCGCGGTCATGGATGGCGAGTTGTTCGGGCTGGAGCGCGAGACGGTGATCGAGATTCATCCCGGCGCATTGAATGTATTGGTTCCGGCGAGCAACGCCCAGGCAAAGGCGGCGTGATGGAGCGGTCAGCCGCCTTGCGTGGGTTTCTGCCCGGTTGCCGGCCCAGCCGCCGGCGCCTGAGGCACGGTCTGTTCACTGGTTGCCGGGCTCTTGATCATCTCGCCATAGATCTCGACCGCGGCCCAGGCAACGAAGGCCAGCAACAGCCCGGCGATGAGGATCCTGAGCGCGTGCCAGCCCCAATGCCCCTGGCGGGCTTTGTCTTCAGGAACGATCTTGGTCATATTGGCCTCCGTGTTGCGTGGCGGCGGGCGCTTCGGTCACGGCATGGTCGGGTAACGGGCCCTTTGCGCGAAGGTTCCGTGACCGACGGCGAGGTTCGGCAACGATCGGGCCTGCCGCAGGGCGTTGCGCATGGGGGATAGGTGGGTAGCAAGACAGCCAAGTTGACGGCCGATGTCAGCCGCTTTGTCGAGGATGCGGACCGGCTCGCCGTGCTGCACGGCCTCGACGTCATGGACACGGCCACCGATCCCGACTTCGACCGCATCGGCGGCCTTGCGGCCGCGATCCTCGAAGCGCCGATCGCGATGGTCACGCTGGTCGATATCGATCGCCAGTGGTTCAAGTCGCGACTGGGTTTCGACGAGAAGGAAACGCCGACCGACATCTCGTTCTGCGCCCATGCCATTGCCGCCGGCGACGATCCCATGGTGGTGACCGACGCCACGCTCGATCCGCGCTTTGCCGGCAATCCGCTGGTCGTCGGCACAGAACATGTCCGCTTTTACGCCGGCGCGCCGATGACCGTGGCCGGCGCCAGGGTTGGCACGATTTGCGTGCTCGACCGGGAGCCGAGGGCGTTTCCGGCGGCCGAAAAGGTCGCGCAGTTGAAAACCCTGGCCAAGCTCGCCGCCAGTCTTTTCGTGCTCAAGGATGCCACGCGCAACGGCGCCATCGCCCAGGCCGAACTGGCACGTGAGGAGAAGCGCCGCGCGATCGCGCTCGACGCCGCCTCGCTGGCGAGCTGGGCCTGGGACATCCGCACCGACATGATCGACTGCGACGCGCTTTTGGCCGAGCTTTTCAACCTGCCGCCGTCAAACCGGTTGAAGGCAAGGGATATCTTGCGCGCCATCGATCCCCGCGATGTCTATCAGACCGAGACGCGCTTCCGCGACGCGCTGAGCGGCAGCGACGACTATTTTGGCGAATATCGGGTCAAAGGCCTTCATCCCGTCCGCTGGATCGCAACACGCGGGCGCGTTATCGAGCGCGACGGCGACGGCAGGCCGACGCTTATCTTCGGCGTCAACTACGACATCACAGAACGCAAGCTCGGCGAGGAGCGCCAACGCCTCCTGCTTCGCGAGCTGAACCATCGTGTCAAGAACACGCTGGCGACCGTGCAGGCCCTGGCGACGCAGACCGTCCGCCATGCCCGTCAGCCGAGCGAGTTTCTCGAGGCCTTCAGCGCCAGGCTGCAGGCGCTTGGCGCCGCCCACAGCCTGCTGTCGGACCGCGAATGGCGCGGCATTGGGATCGCCGAGCTGACGAGGATCGAGGCGAGAGTCTTCGACGCCGGCGCCCAGTCCCGGATAACGATTTCCGGCCCCGACCTCCTGCTTTCGCCAGATCAGGCCGTTGGGCTCGGGTTGATCCTGCATGAGCTGGCCAGCAACGCGCTGAGATACGGATCGCTCTCGGTTCCGTCCGGAAAAGTCGATCTGGAGTGGAAGGCGCAGGGTCGAAAGGGCGCGAGACGGCTGGTGCTGACCTGGCGCGAGAGCGGCGGACCTCAAGTCGAGCCTACCGATCGCCATGGTTTCGGTTCCATCCTGATCCGGCGCAGCTTGCCAAGGTCATCGACAGCGAGGTGACCCACGAATACCGCCCCGATGGCGTCATTGCCCAGATATCGATACCGATCGAGCCGCTGTTGAAGTGACGTGTCCCGGAGCAATTCCAGGAAAAGTGTGCAACGGTTTTCGTCCTGAATTGCGTAAAGTGAATAGTCGTAAAACAGATAGTTGGAGTGGTTCAGCATTTGACGCTGAACCATTCTAAGGCGCCTTGCCGGAATCCGGATCATCAGAACCGGGCTTCACATTCTCGCGGTAGATGGCGTAGGCGACGAGCGCAAGCGCGGGCGCAAGAACGGCACCCAGGCCGCCCTTGCTTTTTGCAAGCGCCGGAAGCAGCGCAAGCGCGGCGGTGACACCGACCGCCGTCATGTCGGCCTTGCGCCGGCGCGCCCGGCGCCGCGCGCGCATGCCGGTGGTCAGCTTGTGGATCACCAGGATGAGCCCGGCGATCGCCAGGAAGCCGATGCCGAAGCCAAGGCTGGTCGCCAACGGCCCGTAGCGCGCCGCCAGCCAGATATAGGCCGCACCGATGAGGAAGCCGATGCCGCACAGGGCGAAAATACCGGCAAGCCCATAGAGGATTGCGTCGTCCGCGTTCTTTGCACCGCGGCCATCGCCTCGCCGGAAGCAAGGGCCGAAATCAGCGAAACTAGCGTCCCCATCTGCGGGTTAGCGGCGCGAAAGAAGCGCGAACAGGAAGCCGACGCCCGCCGCGATCGCCAGCGACGTCACCGGCCTTTCGCGAACGCTGGCTATGAGCTGTGCTTCGATATCCTGGGCACCACCGCGCACGCTTTCGAACGCAGCCTCGCCCTGGGCGCGCAACTGCTCGACGCCTTCGGTGGCCGCGCGACGTGCCGCTCCGTAACCATGCTCGCCGGTCTTGGCCAATTGCCTGGTAAGTTCTTCGATATCGGCTCTGAGCTGCCGGATGTCGGCTTCGAGGTCGGAATTGGAGGGAGCATCCGTTGCGCTTCTGCCTGCGGCGGTCGCCATCGCTTAACTCCTTAAGTTTGCTTCGATTTCAACGCCTGGTCGAGACCAGGGTTCCGTTCCTCGTGGTCGAGATCCCTTCAGACCGGTGGCTTGCGCTCCTACCCGGGCCTTCCTGGCGAGCGAGGGCCTTCGGCCGCGCCACGCAATCCGCTTGCGGTCGATCGGAAGGCGACGAGATAGGGTAGCAGAACGCACACTCTGGCCGGACATTTCGACCCCTCTTCGAAATCCCTGCCCCGATGGGGGGCGCTTAGAAACGCTTCAGTCGGATCGAGGTTCCGCCGATCACGGCAATGCGTCACCGGTTATGTCTTTTTTAAATGACATAGAGCCGAATACCGCGCATGAGTCTGGCGATTGTAGGAGTCGCCGACACGTGCCACCATTGCTAGACAGATTGCGTATCCTGGTCCTGGAAGACGAACACCTGATCGCAATGGATGTCGAACAGCTGTGCCGTGACCATGGCGCCGCCGACGTCGTGATTGTCCACGACGTGGCCGAAATCGACCGCCGGGATGGACTTTCATGGTTCGATGCCGCCATCGTCGATCTGATGCTCGGCGGTGTTTCGACGCTCGATTTCGCCGCGCGGCTGCGCAACGCAGGCGTGCCCTTCGTCTTTGCCTCCGGTTACTCCGACGTGGAAGAGATCGAGCGCTCTTTTCCGGAAATCCGGTTGGTCGCCAAACCCTATTCGGGAGACGATCTGATCGAAGCCCTGGCGCGCGCCTGCGGACGCGCGAAAGCGGCTTGACGAGGTCGCGGCGTCAGGCCGCGTTTGAGCCTGTCACCTGCGCCGAAATCGCATCAGGCCCGTATTCGTCCTCACCGGAAATCTTGAGGATGTCCTGCAGCCTGGCGCGCGCCCGGCTGACCCGGCTCTTGATCGTGCCGACCGCGCAGCCGCAAATCTCGGCCGCCTCTTCGTAAGAGAAGCCGGACGCACCGATCAGGATGATGGCTTCGCGCTGATCCTCGGGCAGTTGCTCCAGCGCGCCGCGAA
The DNA here is from genome assembly GCF_001510895.1 of Mesorhizobium loti. Lineage (GTDB taxonomy): Bacteria > Pseudomonadota > Alphaproteobacteria > Rhizobiales > Rhizobiaceae > Mesorhizobium > Mesorhizobium loti_A. The sequence continues at coordinate 255,662 of NZ_LPWA01000120.1, forward strand.
AATCCTTGAGGTCGAGCTGGCCATGCTGGGCCGGGTGAACGGCAAGCCTGGCGGTCATGATGCCGTCGCTGTCCTGCACCTCGCGGCCGCGCTTGCGCATCTGCGAATAGAATTCGTTGCGCAGGATGGTGAACAGCCAGGCCTTGAGGTTGGTGCCCGGCTGGAAGCTCTCATGCTTGTCCCACGCCTTGACCAGGGTTTCCTGGACGAGGTCGTCGGCCTTGTCGGCATTCTGCGTCAGCGACACCGCAAAGGCGCGCAAGCTCGGTATCGCACCGAGCAGCTCGGTCTTGAAGCTCTGGGAGACCGCCGCCATGCTTCAATCCTTTTTCTCGGCGGGTTCGGCCTTTTCCAGTTGGCTGAGCAACTGAGCGAAGCGATCCGGCACCTGATCGGAGACCAGCTCGTCGTAATATTGCTTGAGTTTGCGGGCGATTTCGGAGTTCGGTCCGAGCGGATTGCCACCCCCATTCCGGTGCCTACCCGCGGCGCCAGCCGTTGAATTCTTTGACATTTCTTTCATACTTGCCCTAGTTCCAGCACTCAAACCGCTCTAAACCACAGACCACAACCCAAGCGGCCCCTCGTCTGGTTGCCCATCCCGAAGTCGCGAAACGCCCATTTCCTAATTTAGTTCCATGCATGGCGGAACTTTTTCGGAAAGGCGACGTTGGTTTGTCGGGGTTTGCGACCCGTTTGGCCTGATGAAATGCAACAACGTCATCTGAGGGAGACGTCAAATATGAGCCTGTCCGCAACCATCGCTCCTCACCTGCCGTTCCTTCGCCGTTTCTCGCGCGCCGTCTCGGGATCGCAGGAAAGCGGTGACGCATTGGTCGCCGCCATGCTGGAGGCCATCATCGCCGACACCGAAGTCTTCCCCAAGGCATCGAGCGACCGGATCGCATTGTACAAGGTTTTTGCCAGACTCTTCACCTCGATTGCCATCCGCGTGCCGCAAGAGAATGCGCAGACCGCTTGGGAACAGCGGGCGGCCGCCAATCTGAATGCGATCGCGCCGCGGCCGCGGCAGGCGTTCCTGCTGGTTGCCGTGGAAGGCTTCAGCGAGGACGAGGCGGCGGAAATCCTCGATGCCGACGAACAGGAATTCTCCGAATTGCTGGCCCAGGCAAGCAGCGAGATTTCCCGCCAGGTCGCGACCGATGTGCTGATCATCGAGGACGAGCCGCTGATCGCCATGGACATCGAGGAGATGGTCGAAAGCCTTGGCCACCGCGTTGTCGGTACCGCGCGCACCCACGCCGAAGCGGTGGCCATGTTCGGCAAGACACGTCCGAAAATGGTCCTGGCCGACATCCAGCTCGCCGACGGCAGCTCGGGCATCGAGGCCGTGAACGAGATCCTGTCCTCGACGCCGGTGCCGGTGATTTTCATCACCGCCTTCCCCGAACGCCTGCTGACCGGCGAGCGCCCGGAACCGGCGTTTCTGGTGACCAAGCCGTTCAATCCCGATATGGTCAAGGCTCTGATCAGCCAGGCGCTCTTCTTCGACCGCCAGGCAAAGGCCGCGGCCTGAGCGCACCAATGTCCGACGGCCGAGGTTTCATGCGAGGCCCCGCCTGGCACGAAGCTGTGCGAACCCTGATCCGTGAAAGCGTTTCAGGGGGGTCGTCTTTTTCCGTAAAGGGTGGAACAAACGGCATCCAGCCACGTTTTTCAAGACGTTAGAAGGAGACTTATCATGCTGTACTGGGCGCTCGTTTTTCTTGTGGTTGCGATCATCGCCGGCGCGCTTGGGTTCGGCGGCATTGCCGGCACATCGGCTGGCATCGCGCAGATATTGTTCTTCATCTTCCTCGCCTTCCTGGTGATTTCGCTCATCGCCGGCCTCTTTAGACGAGCCTGAGGCGTGGAGCGTCGAACACTGGAAGCCGCACCCCTCAAACGGTTTCCAGCCCCCGCCGGGCGGTGTCCCCAAAGGACGTCGTCCGGCGGACCGTTTTTGAGGCTGCGCGCAGCCTCGGCACGTCAAGGCCAAAGCAGCAGTCTGTCGTAGAGCCGGTCAGCCTGGATGCGGGAAATATTGAATGCGTTCCAAGGCCTCAGAGAAGGACGATAGGGACAAGCGCAGCGATGAGGTGATCGCGATGCATCCGGCGGAGAGCGGGATGCAGCTGGGACGCGCGTTGCTCCACGCGCTTCACAATGCCGGAATTTCGGTCCTCTATCAGGACCGCGACATGAAGACCGTCTGGGCCCGCAACATGCGCGCGCCGTGGGCGGCCGAAACGGCCGACGGCAAGGATTTGCTCTCCCCCGCACAAGCCGAGCGCATAGGCGCAGCCAAACGCAGGGCGGTTGAAACCGGCAACGCGGACCGCCTCGAGCTCGGCATTCCCGGCAGTGACGGCGTGCGCTGGTTCCAGATTTGGGTCGATGCCGATCGCAGCGATTCCGGTGAGGTCCAAGGCGTCGTCACCACCATGGTCGAGACCACGGAGCAGAAACGCCGCGAGCAGACGCTGAAGACGCTGCTGCGCGAGGTCAGCCATCGCTCGAAGAACCTTCTGGCCATCATCCAGAGCATCGCCACACAGACCGGGCGCTACTCGGAGACGCTTGGCGACTTCCTGACCCGCTTTCGCGGCCGCATTCAGTCGCTCGCCTCGTCTCAGGATCTGGTGACATCCTCCAATTGGCGGGGAGCAGCGCTTCGAGAGCTGGTATTCGGCCAGGTCGGCCGCTACAGCGCCGACACAGGTCGCAGCGTTCGCTTCGATGGCGAAGATCCTTACCTCAATCCAAACGCCGCCCTGCATATCGGGTTGGCGATGCATGAGCTCGCCGTCAATTCGGTAAGTTATGGCGCCCTGTCGCAGCCTGACGGCCAGGTCAAGGTAAGCGCCAGGATCGCAACCGGCAGCGAGACTTCGCCTGGCCTTTTGCTGGTATGGACGGAAAAGATCGGCGGCGGCCGGCGCAACGAAAAGCGCTTTGGCAGTGTCGCCCTCGAACGCGTCGTGCCGACGTCGCTGAACGGCTCCGCCAGCCTCGAGATCGACAAGGGTCGTCTCGAATATCGCCTCACGATCCCGCGCGGCAATTTCGAAATAGAATGACCGCCACGCCTCGGGGCGATGAGCATTGGGGTCATGAGCGTTCGCCGGCAGGGCCTTAACCGGCTGTTCACCATAAAGTCCGATTCTGTTCCCGGCTAAAGCAACTCCAGGGAAAGCGGGTAGCGGCTTTCCGTTCGGAGTTTCGTGAAAACAAGCACTTGGAGCGGATCGGCGATTCCATCGGACGCCGAACCGCTCGAGTGCGGCCGGAAGGCCCAGCTGGCTCCGCCACGCGATTTGGGAGGACCAACATGATGGTTGCCGACATCAACAGGTTGGAGCAGGCCGCGCGCGTCTCGATGAGCGGCTTCCAGGACGCCGAGGCGCCGCCCGCGCCCCGCTCCGCCCATCTGTCGCTTCGCCTCGGCGCCGTCGCGCTCCTGGCTGCCCTGGTGCTGACGGCGGCGTGGCAGTTGACCTGATTCGGCAGATATCCCGATCAACCAACCGCATATAGGCCAAGGGTTCGCGGCATTCATGCGACGTGAGCGGCAGGAACTTTTGAGCGGCGAGAATCGTTCTTTGCGGCGAGAGGGTTCACCCGTGGAACACATCGCCGCATTGCTCCTCGTCATCGGCTGCTCGGACACCATGACCGAATGCCGCGAACTGTCGGTGCCGGTCAGCGTCTTCGAGACCTTTGAGGCTTGCACCGCCGAACGGCCCTTTGCGCTGGGCGACCTGCAAGGCCAGGCCCCGCACGTCGTTGGCGAGTGCCTTGCCGTCGATCCGGCGCTGGAGGATGACTACGACCAGATCGTCTGGAACGTGCGTCCCGACGGCTCGCTCGACGCGTCGCTGGAAGTCTCCGGCATGCTTGTCGCCTCGAACGGCGCGCGCCGCGAAAAAGACTATCTTAATCAACAGTAAGATCGTGCAGGCAAAGCCCGTTTTTTCGTGCTAAATGGCGGCTGGCACTGCCGAAAGTGAGGACAAAAGTGAGGAGCAATTCTATGCGGAAGATGATCATTGCCATGGTTGCCGTGGTCGCTGTCAGCGGCTGCACCACGACCGAGCAGGACGTGGTTGGCGGCGGCCTGATCGGCGCCGGTGTTGGCGGCTTGGTCGGCGGCGGCAAGGGCGCGCTGATCGGCGCGGCTGTCGGCGCCGGATCCGGCCTGCTGGTGCGCAACCTGCGCAACGGTTATTGCCAGTATCGCGATCATCGCGGCCGGATCTACACCGCCCGCTGCAACTGATCCCGCGACGGGCAATTCCAGTAGACCGCGTAGCGGTTTTCCGTCCGGAATTGCATGAACTGGTGAGAATATCGATCTGGAGGCCGGCATGCCGGCCTCCATTTCTTGTGTCTGAACGAGTGGCTGCTCGCTGAACGGCGTCGATCAGTTCACCCCGTCAGCGGAATCCTTATTTCCACCTTCAGGCCGTCGGCCTGGAAATCGCGCCTGATCGTGCCGCGCAATTCGCGCGTGACATTGAGATCGATCAGCTTGGTGCCGAAGCCGGTTTTTTCCGGCGCCTCCAGTCTTTCCTGCCCTGTCTCGCGCCAGCTGAGCACCAGCGTCCGCTCGCGGCCTCGCCCTTCAGTCGCCCAACTGACTTTTAGTGCACCAACAGAATTGCCGGCCTCGCCGTATTTCAATGCATTGGTGGCAAGCTCGTGGAAGGTCAGGCCGAGCGCCTGCGTCGTCGTCTCGTCGAGCAGCACCTCCGGCCCCGCCAATATGCCTTCGGGGAGTTCCTTGCCGAACACCTGCCCGAGTTCGATGCGCAGAAGATCGCCGAGGTCCGCCTTCTGCCAGCGCGAGCGTGTCAGCATGTCCTGCGACGCCGCCATCGCCTGCAGACGGGCCGAGAAGGATACCGAGAACTCCTTCATGTCGGTGGCGTGGGAGGCGGTCTGCCGCGCGATCGCCAGCACCCTGGTGATGGAATTCTTGATGCGGTGCTTCATCTCCTGCAGGATCAGGTCCTTTTCCAGCAGGCTCTTCTCCGTCGCTTCATGCAGCAGCGACTTCGCCTCATAGGCGCGCTCCTGATAGCGGGCCACCAGGGCGATCGCCCCGGCAAGCAGCAGGCCGAACAGCCCTAGCATCACCGGAATGGCGCGCGAGGAAGGCAGCGAAAAAGCGCTCGTCGGCCGAAACAGAACAGTCCAGGGCCGCCGGCCACAACGATATTCCGGCGCGCCACAAGCTTCGCACCCAGGGATTCCGCCGGCGGCGCTTCGGAGCGGAACAGGAGATTGTCGGCATCCGGCTTGCCGTCATAGATCTCGACATTGACCGGCAGCAGCGGTGCCTTGCTGAGCGCCACCTGGAACAAATCGCGCGCGCGGAAGGCGGCATAGAGAAAGCCTGCGGTCGAGGAGCGGCTGGCATTGATGACATCCGGAGCCGTTTCCACGTTCAGCCGCACGAAGACCAGGAATCCGGGGAAAGTCTGCGTCACGCCGGTACCCTCGCCGAGTTGGATCAGGCCGCTGGCATGCTGCTGGTCGTCGGCCATGGCTTTTTCGATCGCCGCCCGCCGCACCGGCTCGCTGAACATGTCGAAGCCGATGATCGACTGGTTGGAGGTATCGAGCGGCTCGAAAAGCACGATGGGGGTGCGCCACGGCTGCTGTGTCGTGGCCGGGTAGATCGGATGCGCCGAACCGTGATCGTGCAGGATGTCGCGCTCGACCGCGGCCTCGTCGCCGGTCTTGGCTAGCCTCAGGAAGCCGATGCCGCGCAGGCCGGCGAAATTATCGTTGATATCGAGCGCGGTGAAGAAGGCGTTGAACTCGCCGCGCGTGATATCACCGTTGCGTGCATCGAACAGCGCCTGCGTCGAGCGCAACAGCGACAGATGCAGGTCGACGCGACTCTCGATGCGGTTGAGCGCATCGTCGGCCGTGCCCTCGAACTTGATGCGCGCCGCTTCCTGGGTCGCGAAATAGGCGAACCCCGCCATCGTCAGGCTGATCAGCGAGACGGCGATGAAGGCGACGATCGGAAAGAGCTTTTTCAACGCAGGAAGCGGCCCATCGATGGTTGACCGCCTTTATGGGCAAGTCTCCGTGCCAACACAATGGCGAGGCCAATTCATCATGGCCACTGGCACATCACCTAATCGTAAATTAGCCAACTAACTTATTGCCTTACGCCGCGATTTTCAGCGCTCCTGGACCCGGAATGGCGCCCGGTGGGCACTTGCCCAAAATGATCATGCCGAGCACCTCGTCCTGCGTCACGTCGCTGGTGCGGGCAGTACCCACCACTTGGCCGTTCTTCATCACGCAGACCCGGTCGGCGAGCTCGAACACGTCGTGGATGTCATGGCTGATCAGGAAGATGCCGATGCCGTCGGCCTTGAGCTGCCGCACCAGTTCGCCGACCTGCGCCGTCTCCTGGGGGCCGAGCGCCGCGGTCGGTTCGTCCATGATCAGGATGCGGGCGTTGAACAGGATCGCGCGGGCGATCGCCACCGACTGCCTTTGTCCGCCGGACAGCTTGATCACCGGCTCCTTGAAGCGCTGGAAGCGCGGATTGAGCCGGCCCATCACCTTGCGCGCCTCGGCCTCCATGGCGACGTCGTCAAGCGTGCCCCAGGCGGTCATCAGCTCGCGGCCGAGGAAAAGATTGGCGGCGGCGTCGACATTGTCGGCAAGCGCCAGCGTCTGGTAGATCGTCTCGATGCCGTATTTCTTGGCGTCGCGCGGGTTGGAGATCGATGCTTCCTCGCCGTTGACGAAGATCTGCCCGGCATCGCGCTTGTAGGCGCCGGACAGGATCTTGATCAGCGTCGACTTGCCGGCGCCGTTATGGCCAAGCAGCGCCACCACCTCACCGGGGAAGAGATCGATGGACGCGTCGTCAACGGCGCGGATGCCGCCGAAGGCGATCGAGATGTTGCGCATGTCGACCAGCGGGACGCCCGCGGGAGCGGTTTTCTCAGCCATGATCCTTCTCCTCCCTGCCTGATATCAGACGCGCTTGCGGTAGATGGTGTCGAGCCAGACCGCGATGACCAGCACGGCGCCGACGACGATGCTTTGCAGCGGCGAGTCGACGCCGAGCAGCACCATGCCGGACTGCAGCGACTGCATCAAAAGCGCGCCAAGCATGGCGCCGAGCACGGTTCCCGAACCGCCGGCAAGCGAGGTGCCGCCGATAACCGCCGCGGCGATGACCAGGAGCTCGTCCAGCGTGCCGAGCGCATTGGTCGATGAATTCTGCCGCGCCGACGAGATGGCCGCGGCGATCGTCGCCAGCACACCCATGATCATGAACACCTTCATGGTGATCCAGCGCGTGTTGATGCCGGCAAGGTTCGCCGCTTCCGGATTGCCGCCGATGGCAAAGACATAGCGGCCGAAGCGGGTACGCTTGGTGATGAAGGTCATGATCAGGCCGACCGCGACCGCCATCAGCACGGGGATAGCGATGCCATGGGCGATGAACAGGCCGCCTTCGGGAACGGTGATGTTGTTGGCGGCGGCGTAGCGGTTCACGATGCCGACCGGCCAGGGATAGGAGTTGGCCAGCCACACCGCGCCCATGATGATCGCGCAGGTGACCGCGCCGAGCAGCGTCTCGGCCCAGATCGGGCGAAGCGGGAACCGGAAGCGCTTGCGCTGCACGCGGCCGTTGAACAGCGCAAACACCACCGCCAGGCAGGCGACGACGCCGACGACCCAGCTCCACCTGGCGCCGATCGAGCCGGCCGGGCCGCCGCCCATGAGCTGGAAGGTCGCGTCGAGCGGCGCCACCGTCTGACCGCTGGTGACCCACCAGGCGGCGCCGCGCCAGACCAGCAGCCCGCCCAGCGTCACGATGAAGGCCGGCACTTCGAGATAGGCGATGACGAAGCCCTGGAAGGCGCCGATCAGCAGGCCGAGCGCCAGGCCGATGGCCAGCGCCAGCACCCAGATCCACGGATTGCCGAGCTCGAGCCCGACCATCCGCACCAGAAAATGCACCTGGGCGAAGCCCATGACCATGCCGATCAACCCTTCGGCCGAGCCGACGGACAGGTCGATGTTGCGCATGACGATGACCAGCACCATGCCGGAGGCCATGATCGCCACGGCCGAGGTCTGCACGGAGAGGTTCCAGAGATTGCGCGGCGTAAGGAACGTGCGGCTGTCGAAATCGAGCGGATTGACGCCAAGCCGCAGGCTCGAAATGACGTGCAGGCCGATCCAGATGATCAAAAGCGCGCCGACCATGCCGAGCATGCGCGTGTCAAGCTCGGTCGCCTTGAGGAAGCGCCCGACGGCGCTGAGTTCGGATGCCCGCGCGCGATCGGCGGCCGGGTTGGCCGGCGTATCAGAGGTCGTATCGGTCATGATCTCCTCCCACCGGCTTGCCGTCTGGCGCGGATGCCGGACCACGATGCTAGAGCAATTCCAGGAAAAGTGTGTAGCCGGAATTGCGTAGAAACAATCGGTGCAGCGGTTCGACGCTCCTGCCGGACGATGACTGCTCAACGGCTTTCCCGGATCACTTGAAGCGGGAGGCCTTTTTGAGAAACGCCGCGGCTTTTGAGGCCGCGGCGTCAGGATTTGGACGGACCTCGGTCGGCCTAGTTGCAGACCGCGACGCTGCCCGCGGCAACGCCGGCGCAGACTTCATCCTTCTTGATCCAGCCGGCGTCGATGACGACGTTGAGATTGTCCTTGGTGATCGCGACCGGCGTCAGGAACAGCGACTTGACGGTGTTGCCGCCAGGCGTCGTGAAGTCCTTGACGCCGGCGATGTCGGTCATCTTCTTGCCGTCGGCGAGCTGCGAGGCGATCTCGGCGGCGTTCTTGCCGAGCTCGCGCGCGTCCTTCCACACCGACACGGTCTGGGTTCCGAGCGCGATGCGGTTGAGCGCCGCGTGGTCGCCGTCCTGGCCCGAGACCGGAACGGTGCCCGCCAGGCCTTGAGCCGTCAGCGCGGCGACGACGCCGCCGGCGGTGCCGTCATTGGCCGCCACGACCGCATCGACCTTGTTGTCGTTGGCGGTCAGGAACTGCTCCATGTTCTTCTGCGCGTTGGCGGGCAGCCAGCCGTCGGTATAGGCCTCGCCGACATTCTTGACCTTGCCGCTGTCGATGGCCTCCTTCAGCACTTCCATCGAGCCCGAGAACAGGAAATCGGCATTCGGATCGGCGCCCGAGCCCTTGATGAAGACGTAGTTGCCTTCGGGCTTGGCCTTGAACACCTCGCGGGCCTGCATGCGACCGACTTCCTTGTTGTCGAAGGTCAGGTAGAACACGTCCTTGTTCTCGATCAGGCGATCGTAGCCGACGACCGGAATGCCCTCGTCGAGCGCCTTCTGCACCGCCGGGCCGATCGCCGAGGCGTCCTGCGCCAGGATGATCAGCGCGTTGGCGCCCTGCGAGATCAGGCTCTCGACGTCGGTCAGCTGCTTGCCCGGGTTGGACTGCGCGTCGGCGGAGATATATTTGTCGCCGGCGGCCTCGATGGCTTTCTTCATCGCCGCCTCGTCGGTCTTCCAGCGTTCTTCCTGGAAATTCGACCACGAGACGCCGATCACCTTGTCCTTCGCCTCTGCGACCGACGCCAGCGTCAGCGACATGGCGACACCCGCCAGCATGGCGGCTGCGAATCTCTTCATGATTTCCTCCCTGCGCCGTTGCGGCGCGACCCAGACTGGCCCGAAGGCCGCACACAGAGGCTTTTTTCGAGCCTCGAAAAACACTGATCCAACGCCGAAGCGCTGTCAACTGCGATTCTGACGGTTTTTGAGGTGTCGCAAACTTTTTTTCGAGTCCCGCAATAAATAATGACAGTCTCGGCGGCTTCTGCCAGTATCCCTAGCACGTCGGCGACGGCCCATGGCATGATGAGAAGGCCGCGACGCCCGGGAGGAAGGAAACGATGTCGGTCGGAATCCGCCACGACGACCTGCGCCGGCGCAACCGCGCCATGGTGCTCTCGGCCGTGCGCCGGGCCGGCCAGCCGTCGCGCACGGAAATCGCCGCGACCACCGGGCTCAGCCACTCGACGATTTCGGCAATCTCAGCCGACCTGATCCAGGAAGGCATCCTGGCCGAGAGCAAGCCGAGCGAGACCGCGTCGCTGAAGCGCGGCCGGCCGCAGGTCGGCCTCGCCCTCAACCCCGAGGCGGCCGCGGTGGTGACGGTGGTGCTGTCGCTGAATTTCCTCTCCGTCGCGGTCATCGACTATGCCGGCCAGGTCATCGCGGAGGAGCAGCGGCGCCTCGACACGCTGACCATGCCGCGCGACGAGCTGATCGGCGAATGCATGGCGATCGTCCGGCGCCGGCTAGAGGACCCCGATCTCGATGTCGCCAGCGTTGCCCGCATCGCCATGGGTATCCAGGGCATCACCGATTCCCATGCCCGCGCCATGCTGTGGTCGCCGATCACGCCTTTGACCGACATTCCGTTCGCCGACATCCTGGAGCATGAATTCAGCATTCCCGCCACCATGGAGAACGACTGCAACATGATGGCGGTGGCGCTGCAGTGGCGCGACCCCGACCGCTATCGCGACAACTTCATCGCCATCCTGCTCTCGCACGGCATCGGCATGGGCCTGGTGCTGAAAGGCCAGCTGTTCACCGGCACGCATTCCTCCGGCGGCGAGTTCGGCCACATGATCCACCGCCCCGGCGGCGCGCTCTGCCGCTGCGGACGTCGCGGCTGCGTAGAGGCCTATGCCGGCAACTACGCCATCTGGCGCAGCGCCATGCAGATGGGCGATGACGCCGAGCCGGTCGACGTCGGCGACGCCGACATGCGGGCTCTTGCCGCGAAGGCGCGTGAAAAAGACGGGCCGGAGCGCGAGGCCTATCGCCGGGCTGGCGAGGCGCTGGGCTTTGGGCTGGGCAGCCTGTTCGCGCTGATCGACCCGGCGCCGGTCGCCATGGTGGGCGTCAGCGCCGCGGCCTTCGACCTGATCGAGCCAGCGCTGCGGGAAGCCATCGCCCAGACCGCCGGCGGCCAGCACTCCAAATCGATCTCCTTCGACACCGAGCCGAACGAATTGCCGCTGATCCGCGAAGGCTGCGCCATGCGCGCGCTGAGCTTCGTCGACCAGGAGATTTTCGCGCCGGGCGTCCAGGCGAGGACCGGCGCTGGAAAGGACGTCGCCTGATCAGTCTTCCCGGATCGCGTAGCCCGCCCCGCGGATGGTGCGGATCACGTCCGGCATGCGGCCGTTGTTGACCGCCTTGCGCAGGCGCCCGACATGCACGTCCACCGTGCGCTCGTCTATATAGATCGTCTCGCCCCAGACATTGTCGAGCAGCTGGCTGCGCGAGAATACCCGGCCGGGATGCCGCATCATGAATTCGAGCAGCCTGAATTCGGTCGGGCCGAGCCTGATCTCGCTCTTCTTGCGGTAGACGCGGTGCGACTCGCGGTCGAGCACGATGTCGCCGACCTTGAGCACGCTGGACAGCACTTCCGGCTTGGCGCGGCGCAGAAGCGCCTTGACCCTGGCCATGAACTCCGGCGTCGAGAACGGCTTGACCAGATAGTCGTCGGCGCCTGTCGAGAGGCCGCGCACCCGGTCGCTTTCCTCGCCGCGCGCGGTCAGCATGATGATCGGCAGCCGCTCGGTCTCGGGCCGCATCCTGAGGCGCCGGCAAAGCTCGATGCCGGAAACCGCCGGCACCATCCAGTCGAGCACCAACAGGTCGGGCACGTTCTCCTGCAGGCGGATCTCGGCCTCGTCGCCGCGGGTCACCACCTCGACCTGGTAGCCCTCGGATTCGAGGTTGTAGCGGAGCAGCACCCCCAGCGGCTCCTCGTCCTCCACCACCATGATGCGTGGGGCGATCATTTGGCAGGTACCTTCGCTGTCACGCCGCCGGCGCCGACATCGCCGTCTCGTCCTGCTTCGGACGGTTCGCGGGCAATTGGGTGCCGGTCAGCACATAGTAGGCGTTCTCGGCGATGTTGGTCACATGGTCGCCGATGCGCTCCAGATTCTTGGCGCAGAACAACAGATGCGTGCAGGCCGTGATGTTGCGCGGATCCTCCATCATGTAGGTCAGAAGCTCGCGGAAGACGGAGGTGTATTTGACGTCGATGCGCTCGTCGTCGTTCCTGAGCTTGGCAAGCGCCGTGGCGTCGCCGGCCGTATACTCCTCGATCACGCCCTGGACCTGGATCAGCACCAGCTGCGCCATCGAGTCGATCGAATGCGACAGGTCGCGCGGCGCGGCGCTGACGCCGACGGAACCGACGCGCTTGGCGATGTTCTTGGCGAGATCGCCGATGCGCTCGAGGTCGCCGGCCATGCGGATGGCGCCGACCACGCTGCGCAGGTCGTCGGCCATCGGCTGGCGCTTGGCGATCAGGGTGATGGCGCGGTCGTCGAGCTCGCGCTGGCGCGCATCCATGATGGCGTCGTCGGAGACGACGCGCTGCGCCAGCGCGTTGTCGGAATTGAGCAGGGCCTTGGTCGACGCGCCGACCATCGAGCCGGCGAGATCGCCCATGTCACGGATGAGCTGGCTGATCTGCCTCAGATCCTCGTCGAAGGAAGCGACGGTATGGGCCATGATTACGTCCTCGTATGAACTCAGCCGAAGCGGCCGGTGATGTAGTCCTGCGTGCGCTTCTCGCGAGGCGAGGTGAAGATCTTCTCGGTCCGGTCGAACTCGACCAGCTCGCCGAGATACATGAACGCCGTCTGCCGCGACACGCGCGCCGCCTGCTGCATGTTGTGGGTGACGATCACGATCGTGTAGTCGGCCTGCAATTCGTCGATCAGTTCCTCGATCTTGGCGGTCGACAATGGGTCGAGCGCCGAGGCCGGCTCGTCGAGCAGGATGACCTCCGGCTTCACCGCCACGGTGCGGGCGATGCAAAGCCGCTGCTGCTGACCGCCGGAAAGGCTCTGGCCGCTGGCATTGAGCTTGTCCTTGACCTCGTTCCACAGCGCCGCGCGCTTCAGCGCCTGCTCGACGCGGTTGTCCATCTCGGCCTTGCTGATCTTTTCATACAGCCTGACGCCGAAGGCGATATTCTCGTAGATCGACATCGGAAACGGCGTTGGCTTCTGGAACACCATGCCGATCTTGGTCCTCAGCAGATTGAGGTCCTGCGAGCGGTCGAGGATATTCTTGCCGTCGAGCAGCACCTGGCCCTCGGCGCTCTGCTTCGGATAGAGCTCGTAGATGCGGTTCAGCACGCGCAGCAGCGTCGACTTCCCGCAACCCGACGGCCCGATGAAGGCGGTGACGCTGCGTTCGGGCAGCGACAGGTTGATGTCCTTCAGCGCCTTCGACTGGCCATAGTAGAAGTTGAGGTTCTTGACCTCGATCTTGGACTTCTCGACGGCTGTGTCGGCTACGTTCAGGTCGGTGGACAACATCGGTTTCATCTGTCCTCTCTGCGTCCGGTAAGGCTGCGGGCGAAGATGCTCAGCCCGAGAACCGTCAGGGTGATTATGAGTGCGCCCGTCCAGGCCAGTTGCTGCCATTCCTCATAGGGGCTGAGCGCGAACTGGAAGATGGTCACCGGCAGGCTGGCCATCGGCGCGTTGAGATTGCTCGACCAGAACTGGTTGTTGAGCGCGGTGAAGAGCAACGGCGCCGTCTCGCCGGAAATGCGGGCGATCGCCAGCAATATGCCGGTGACGATGCCGGACAGGGCTGCGCGATAGGCGACCGAGCGGATCACCACCCAGCGCGGCGCGCCGATGGCGGTGCCGGCTTCGCGCAAAGCGTTGGGCACAAGGTTGAGCATGTCCTCGGTGGTGCGGACCACGACAGGGATCACCAGGATCGACAGCGCGACCGAGCCGGCGATCGCCGAGAAGTGGCCCATCGGCCGCACCATCAGCTCATAGACGAACAGGCCGACGATGATCGAGGGCGCCGACAACAGGATGTCGTTGATGAAACGCACCACCGTGGTGAGGCGCGAGAAGCGCCCGTACTCGGCCATATAAGTCCCGGCGAGCACGCCGATCGGCGTGCCGACGATGATGCCGATGACGGTCATCACGATGCTGCCGTAGATGGCGTTGAGCAAGCCGCCGGCGTCGCCGGGCGGCGGCGTCATTTCCGTGAACACCGCCAGCGAGACGCCAGAGAGTCCCTTGTAGACCAGGGCGCCGAGGATCAGCGCCAGCCAGGCGAGGCCAATGCCCGCCGCGATGACGCACAGCGCCATCATCACGGCGTTCTTGCGCTTGCGGCGCTGGTGGAGCGATGCGGCTGTCGACATCGGTCAGGCTCCGGTGCGGCTATCGATGCGCAACAGCATGTAGCGTGCGAGCGCGAGGATGATGAAGGTGATGATGAACAGGATCAGGCCGAGCGACACCAGCGAGGAGGTATAGAGATCGCCGTCGGCTTCGGTGAATTCGTTGGCGATGGTCGCCGAGATCGTCGTGCCCGGCGCGAACAGCGAGGCGCTGATGCGATGCGCGTTGCCGATGACGAAGGTGACGGCCATCGTCTCGCCGAGCGCGCGGCCGAGGCCGAGCATGACGCCGCCCATGATGCCGACGCGGGTATAGGGGATGGTCACGCGCCGGGTCACTTCCCAGGTCGTGCAGCCGATGCCGTAGGCCGATTCCTTCAGCACCGCCGGCACCGTGTCGAACACGTCCTTGGTGATCGAGGTGATGAAGGGCAGCACCATGATGGCGAGGATGAGCGACGAGGTCAGCAGGCCGATGCCGTAGGGCGGACCGGCAAACAGGCTGGAGAGGCCCGGTATGCCGTGGAAAAGATTGATGATGAAGGGCTGCACCGTCGTCTGCAGGAAGGGCGCGAAGACGAACAGGCCCCAGATGCCGTAGATGATCGAGGGAATGCCGGCGAGCAGCTCGACCGCGATGCCGATCGGGCGGCGGAGCGGGCGCGGGCAGAGCTCGGTCAGGAAGACGGCGATGCCGATACCGATCGGCACGGCGATAAGGATGGCGATGGCCGAGGTGACGATGGTGCCGTAGATCGGCGCCAGGGCGCCGAAATTCTCGGTGACCGGGTTCCAGGATTCGGTGGTCAGGAAAGAGAAGCCGAACTTCGACAGCGCTTGCCACGAGCCGGCGATCAGCGAGATCGCGACGCCGCCAAGAAGGACCAGCACGAGGATGGCGGAAAGGCGCGTGGCCGTCCGGAAGATCGTGTCGGTGAGGGCGAAGCGGCGCACCGTCGCTTCCCTGGTCCGCATGGCTGACGATGATGTCACGGCTTCGGAAACGGCTGTCATATCGCCCCTCGCATTTCGAAAGAATAAGGAGGGCGCCGGAGGCGCCCTCCTTATTCTGTAAAAATTACATGCCGGAGTAGAGCGGCTTGCCGTTCGCGTCGACGATGTCCTTGCCCCACATTTCCTCGACGCTCTTCACGACCGCGTCGGGCATCGGAACGTAGTCCAGCTCGGCGGCCATCTTGTCGCCCTTGGCGTAGGACCAGGCGAAGAACTTGAGGGCCTCGGCGGTGGCCGCCGCGTCGTCGGGCTTCTTGTAGACGAGAATCCAGGTGGCGGAGGTCATCGGCCAGGATTCGGCGCCGGCCTGGTTGGCCAGGATGACGCCGTAGCCCGGCTGCGAACTCCAGTCGGCATTGGCCGCGGCGGCCGAGAAGGCCTTGGCGGTCGGGTCGACCTTCTTGCCGTCCTTGTTCACCATGTCGGCGTAGGTCAACTTGTTCTGCTTGGCATAGGCGTATTCGACATAGCCGATCGCGCCGCCGGTCTGCGAGACGTTGTTGGCAACGCCTTCATTGCCCTTGGCGCCGATACCGACGGGCCATTCCACAGCCTTGTCGACGCCGACCTTCGACTTCCAGTCAGCGCTGACGTCGCCGAGATAGTACGTGAAGTTGAACGTGGTGCCCGAACCATCGGAACGGTGAACCACCGCGATCGCCTGCGAAGGCAGCTTGACCTTCGGATTGAGCTTCTTGATCGCCGCGTCATCCCAGCTCGTGATCTTGCCGAGGAAAATATCGGCAAGGGTCGAGCCGTCGAGAACCAGTTCACCGGGCTTGACGCCTTCGAGATTGACGACCGGAACAATGCCGCCCATCACCATCGGGAACTGGGCGAGGCCGGCGCCCTCGAGTTCTTCGCCCTTGAGCGGCGCGTCGGAAGCGCCGAAGGTCACGGTCTTGGCCTTGATCTGCTTGATGCCGCCGCCGGAACCGATCGACTGATAGTTGAGGCCGGTGCCGGTCTCCTTTTTGTAGGCGTCAGCCCACTTCGCGTAGATCGGATAGGGGAAGGTGGCGCCGGCGCCCGAGATATCGGCCGCCATCGCGGCGGAGATGGAAAGCGTTGATGCCGCAGCCATTGCAATCGCAACGGCCGCCGAGCGGATGAAATGTCTCATGTGGCCTGCTCCTGTTCGGAATATGGTCTTTCGGCACCCGTTTCTACCGGCGCCCGTGAGCGCAATAGCCTTCGATTATTACAGTTGGATGACAGTTTCGTGTCAGCCCGGTAACGTCCGAACAGGGATACCTGGAGAGGCCTGCGGTCGCCCTTTGCGGGCCAGCCGGAGTTTGCCGCGGGAATCAGCGACTTGTCTGACTTTTTGAATCAAAAATTATCCCGGCGGCCGGATCTCGGCCGCCGGGAAATAAAATCCGGACGAGAGCGCGTTGCCCGAATGCCAGAGCGGATCATGGCATAGCCATCGCCGAAAACAGGTCCGTTGGGGTAGAGTCGACGCTGTTTCTTGCCGGCGGTCGCTGCTCCCGCCCGTAACCGAAGGGCGGAATCGACAGCCACTATTGTTCCGGCTTGGTCCTTGCTTTGATATGGCGCGATCACACCATACGTCTGCGTCAGGCCGCGGATGACGCCCGTAGACAAGACCGCCGCATACGGCCGCGCGGAAAAAGTTCTTAGCCGGCGTTGCGCCGGACTTCCGCGTCCGACCCGAGCCATCTTTCGAGCTTTTCGAGCAGCGCCTTCGGGCTGATCGGCTTCGGCAGGTAGTCGTCCATGCCGGCTTCCAGGCAGCGTTCGCGGTCCCCTTTCAGCGCGTGCGCCGTGACGCCGACGATCGGCACACGCGTCCCCATCTCGGCTTCGAGCTGGCGGATGGCCGCGGTCGCCTCCAGCCCGCTCATCTCCGGCATCGATACGTCCATCAGGATCATGCGCGGATTGAGCTTGCCGAAGGCGTCGAGCGCCTTGCGGCCGTTGCCGACGATCTCGAAATGATAACCGGTCTCGCCGAGGATCTGCGTGAACACCAGCTGGTTCACCTCATTGTCCTCGGCGACGAGGATGTCGAGCCCGCGCTCCACGCCGGCCGGGCGCGGACGGGCACGCGCCGGCGGTGGCTGCAGCAGGACGCGATCCGATGCCGCCGCCTGCGCCGTCGGCGCTCGCGGCGCGCCGGGCCCTGCCGCGACGCCGCCTGCCAAGGGCGCAAAGGTGGCCGCCGTGCTGTGGCGATGGCGCTGGATGGTGGCGACCAGCATCTCCAAAGGATGGAGGAGCGCGCCGGCTTGATCAGCTGCGCATCGATGCCGAGATCGCGATAGGCGGCGCTGGCGAGCGACTGGTCGACCGAGGTCAGCATGATGATCGGCGTGTGCGCGAGGCCGGCGGTGTTGCGCACGATGCGTGCCATTTCGGCGCCGGTCATGCCAGGCATCTGGTAGTCGAGCACGACGCAGTCGACAGGCACGCCGTAGGCGGCGGCGGCGATCAGCACCTTCAGTCCCTCGGCGCCGCTTTCCGCCGCGCAGGAATCGAAGGTCCACGAGGCCATCTGCTCGCTGAGGATCGAGCGGTTGACGGCATTGTCGTCGACGATCAGCACGCGCGCGCCGGTCACGTCGACCGGCATGATCCGCTGCCCTCCCTGTTCGGCCCGCGGCAGCGTGACGGTGAACCAGAAGGTCGAGCCCTTGCCCTCGGCGCTGTCGACGCCGATCTCGCCACCCATCATCTCGACCAGCCGCGAGGTGATGGCAAGGCCGAGCCCCGTGCCCTCGTGCCGCCTTGTCGAGGAGGTGTCGACCTGGCTGAACTTCTCGAACACCAGCTTCAGCTTTTCCTGAGGAATGCCGATGCCCGTATCGGTGATCGAGATGGTGAGCCTTGTGCCCGCCGGAACCCGCTCGCCGGTGACGTCGACCAGCACGTGGCCCTCGTCGGTGAATTTCACCGCGTTGCCGAGCAGATTGGTGACGATCTGCCTGAGGCGACCGACATCGCTGACGAACTGCCCGTCGAGCCCCGGCTGGACGCGGACGATGAGCTCGAGGTCCTTCTCCTTGGCGCGCGTCGAAACCAGCGTCGCCACGTCCTCGATCGCCTCGGCGAGGTTGAAGGGCGCCGGGTCGAGCACCAGCTGGCCAGCGTCGATCTTGGAGAAGTCGAGGATGTCGTTGATGATGGTGAGCAGCGCGTTGCCCGATTTGACGATGATGTCGGTGAACGTCTTCTGCTTCGGGTCGAGGTCCGACTTGGCGAGCAGCTCAGCCATGCCGAGCACGCCGTTCATCGGCGTGCGGATTTCATGGCTCATATTGGCGAGGAACTCCGATTTGGCACGGTCGGCGAGCACGGCGCGCTGGCGCGCCTCGCTGAGTTCGGCCTCGCGCTGTTTCAGTTCCGTTATGTCCGTGGTCGATCCGATCAGATAGAGCGAGCCGTCGGACGCGATCATCGCGCCCTTGCGCGCGAACTGGTGACGCACGCTGCCGTCGGGCATCGTCACCTTTTCCTCGATCTCCTGCGTCTCGCCGGTGCGCAGCACCGCGAGGTCGCCCGCGATGAAGCTTCGCCATCCGCACCGAAGATCTCGACATCGGTCTTGCCGATCGCCTCTTCCTTGCTGAAGCCGGTGAGGTCGCACCAGCCCTTGTTGACGTAAAATTGCCTCAGATCCGAGCGCTTGGCGTAGATCGATACCGGCACGTTGTCGATCAGGCTGCGGAACACCTCGTTCTCGCTCATGCTTTCCTTGAGCGCCCGCTCGCGCGCCTTGACCTCGGTGATGTCGGTGCTGGAGCCGACCAGATGCACCGATCCGTCGACGGCGACGAGGCGGCTCTTGCGTGTCATCAGCTGCCGCACCGTGCCGTCGCGATGGGCGACGGGCTCCTCGACTTCGCGCCCCTTGCCGGTGGCGACGACCTCGGTGTCGTCATCGCTGTAGCTCTCGGCGTCCTCGGCGCCGAAAAGCTGGCGGTCCGTCTTGCCGATGACGTCTTCCTTGGCGATGCCGGTCAGCGCGCACCAGGCCTTGTTGACGAACTCGATGCTGAGATCATCGGCCTTGATGAAGGCCGCCACCGGCAATTCGTCCATGACATGGCGGTAAAGATCGATCTGGCGCATCGAGTCGCGCAGCGCCTTTTCCCGTGTCTTGAGGTCGGTAATGTCGACACGAACGCCGATGAACGTGCCGTCATCAGTGCGCATGTCGTAGACCTGGTACCAGCGTCCGTCGGCATTGAGCCGCTCGTAGGACGAGTTGGGCAGGCAGTAGCGCTTGAGCATGGCGTCGAGCCAGCGCTCGGTATCGACACTGTAGAGACGGTCGATCTCAAGATCGCCGCTCGACTGGAAATAGCCGACGGAATGCCCGAGAGCGAGCGCCTCGCGGAAGCTGCGGCCCGGCTGCCAAGCCGGCTTCAAGGCCGGCAGCGAGTCCTGCAGCTTGCGGTTGGCAAAGACGAAGCGGTCGTCGCGGTCATAGATGATGACGCCGGCCGGCAATGACTCCAGCACCGTGGTGAGATTCTTGCGGGCGTCCTCGGCCTCGGTCTCGCGATGCTTCATGTCGGTGATGTCGACATAGGAGATCAGCCGCTTGCCCCCGGCAAGCGGTGCCAGCGAGGCGATCAGCGTGCGGCCGTCATTGCGCGGCAACTGCCTGGAGCCGGCGACGCCTGCCCGGATTTCCGCCTCGCGCCCGGCAATGTGGCGCCGCCACTCCGCTTCGTTGTCGCCATAGGGGTCGGCGTCACGGCTTGCCTCCATCAGTTCGCGAAAACCGCAGCCGACCGTGGCGCGACGTGGATCGACCTTCCAGAAGTCGTAGAAGGCGCGGTTGATGATCTCCGCCCTGAGATCGGCATCGAGGACGATGACGCCGATCGGCATCGAATCGACCATCAAGCGAAGGTTGGCGAGCGCTTCCGAAGTCCCCGCCGCCTGCTGTGCTCCGGCGAGCGTATTGTCGCCGCCTACAACCGTACTTTGGGTATCGCGCGCGTAGCCCGTCCCGAAAGTCCCATCCGTATCCGCCATCCCTACCCCCAGGCCGAACCCTCGCCGGTTCGTCGGCGGAATGTGCCCGACAAGCATTAACGATCCGCTAACCTTAACGATTCGCAACCGAACACAGCTGATGCCGTTAATGCATGTCGCTCAAAAGTGCGCAGCGGTTTTGAGAGAACGACATGCATCGAAACAAAAAATGCATGTCGCCCAACACGCGCCGCGGTTTTGGGCGAAGGAGCAACGCGCTTTTAAGTCAGACGCTGGTCCCATGCCTGCTGCGGTAATCCGTCCGTTGGCGGACCCAAGCTACCGGGCTATAAAGTCCGTGGGGGTAGATTGCTGATGCTCGGTCGAATGCTGACTTTTGTTCTGTGCCCGGCGCTGCTTGCGGCAAGCGGCTGCGCGCGCAGCGACGACGGCACGGTGATCATTCCGCGGCAACTCGACGTCAGGCGTGTCTGGGACAGGCCTCCGCAGCAGGCGCAGTTAAGCCCGCCGCCTGTCGCCGTCGGCGTCTTTCCAGCGCCGCCCGAGGCGGCAAGATTGGCGCCGCGCAGATACCGGAAGCCGCCGCCCGCAAAGCCGCCGGTGCATGCGCCGCCGCAGGATGCGTCTGCCGGCCCGGATAAAGCGCTGGCCTGCCGCAATGTCAGCGAGCCCGGCAAGCGCTTTCGCGTTGTATGCGATTAGTTCCTTAGCGCTGGCGCCCGAAGCTGCCGGCGACGATCAATCCGCCGGGAAAAAGGCGGGGCCGACCACCCGCACCGGCCCCGATCTGACCGGTTTGGTCGGCCTCCGGCCCTCCGCCGCGCCTGCGTCGGCTGCGGCCGCATGGACCTCGGCATCAGCGCCCGCGGGCGATGGAATATCCGAAACCGTGCCGAGATCGGGCTTTGCCGTCGGCAACGGGATGATGGCGTTTTGCATATTGCCCGGCGTCACGGTGCGCGCCCTGAGCTCAGCCACGCGCTGATAGTAGCGCTTGAGGTCGCAGGCCTTGAAGCCGGCGTCGTCGCGATACCGGAAAGCGGTCGGAAGCTCGGTATATGGCTTGCGCGTCTCGACCGCGACCATCTGGTCGGTCTCCAGGTTCGGATCGCTTAGCGTATAGAGGTCGACGCCTTGATCGTCGCAGATATAGCGGCACTGATCGACCGTGTCCTTGAGGTCGTCTTCTAGCGCGAATTGCGAATTCGGCGCCGGGAAGAAATAACCGTCCGATAGGCGCACGCAGAACAGCATCGCATTGCTGCCGAACGTCGTGCCGGAGGATTGCGGCTTGGGCGCCGGCTGCCGTTCACGCGCAGATTGGCAGCCTAGCGCGACATATCTCGCCTGCAGGTCGCCGCGGCCCGGATTGCCGATGCTGGCGATCCGGCGCTGCACCTCGGCCCTGCTCCTGGCAAGGTCGGCGCAGGCATTGAAGAAGCCGCCCGTCGCGCTGCTGGCAGTGCAGCGGCGCTGCCTCTCAATGCCCTGGACCGCGGCGAGCTGACGCCGCAACTGGGCAAGCTCAGGGCTGGCCGCGCCGCGGCCGCCGGCAAGCATCTGGCTTCTGAGCGCGCCGCAAGGATCAGCGTAAGAAACCGTTGCGATTGCCAGCAACGCAGTAACAGCCAAGAAAGGGATCGTGAGAAATCGCAGACTTGCCATTAGCCGCCGTCCCGTCTCAACCCGATCTAGGCTCTAAACGAACATAAGCTTAGGCTAAATGAGTTGTTTAGTACCATCTCAAGATATAACGCCTCGATCGGCCTTTGTATTCTGAGAGTTATTCTCGATCTTGTAAAATGAATATTATGCTTTCATTTCAAGATTGAGACAGTAGCCGAAAAACTTTTCGCACGGCCGATGCCCGGCGTCAGCTGCCTTGCCGCCGGCAATCACGGACTGCTGATGAAACCTTTGACCGGAACCTGACGTTATCAGCGCGACGCTATGGAGACTGAAGATGTCTGTTCACTTCACCGTCTCTGGCCTGACCAGGAACCTGATCCATAAGCTTGGACTGGATCACGAGCGGGCGCCGAGGCATCTGACACCTGAGCAAAATCTGCTGCTGGAATGCTATCTGGCCGGGCAAATTCCGGAATCGGCCTGGAACGACTATGTCTTCGAGATGCCGGAGCTGGAAAAGCACGCAAATGCAAGGCGCCGGGCGAACGCGGCGTAATGTAGTTTGCGCGTAGAGCGACCCCATAGAAGCATAATAGTTTTCGTTGGGAACTGCCTAGGCAGTTCGGGCAATTCTATTGCTGAACCGCTTTGGCGTTATCTTTTGGCGAATTGAACTGCAACGTAAAGACCTTTCCCGGAATTCCCTGCGCGAGTGCAGGCGAGAAGCTGAGCGGCAGGCAATTGCGCAAGGCGGCCGTCGCCGCATCCACAAAGGCCTGACGCGCCTTGTCATCGCCGCTGACCTTGATGGCCGTTGGCTTCGGCGGGCCGATCAGCGTGCCGTCGCGCTTGAAGCTGAAGCTCAAGGTGACCGAGGAATTTCCGGAATTGGCAGGCGGGGTCCAGCAGGCCTGCAGGGCGACGCGACCTCATTCATGGTGTTGAGCGACGCGGCATTCGCCGGAAGGGGCAGCGCCAGCAGCGCGCCGACAAGCGCCGAATATCTTGCCATGCCTCTCATCGCCAGTCCTCCTCGCTTTCGCCCGTTCGCCTGACGGCATGGTACGATCAAGGACGAGGATGACAATAGGATTCCAACCCGGTTGACCCCGGCAAAATCATGTTGCCGTGATGCCGGCACGACCGTCGCCGCAAAAGCAAAAGGCCGGCATTGAGCCGACCTTTCCCTAGCCTTGCCATCGCGCCAGTACATCCGTGGTCGTGGCGAGGACCTCGATACTAGACAGGGCTTTGGTTAACGAGTCCCTAAATTGTTTGATCCCAGGCTTTGATGGCGCATCATTGTCGTCCGAATCAAAGGATGCGCTATGGGCCAGGTTCTTCACGGGAGCGCCACGACGACAGAGGCGGTCCGTCGAGCGATACAGCATAGTCAAGAGAGCCTAAGAGCGCTGGCGAAGCGATACGGCGTCGATCAGAAGACGGTTAGGAAGTGGAGGAACCGGACGTCGACCGCCGATCTTCCGACAGGCCCAAGAGAACCGCGCTCAACAGTGCTCTCTCCCGAGGAGGAGGCCGTCATCGTCGCCTTTCGGAGGCATACATTGCTGCCGCTCGATGATTGCCTCTATGCCCTTCAACCGACGATCCCGCATCT
>NZ_LPWA01000121.1 GCF_001510895.1 Mesorhizobium loti
TACCCGAACCTTAGGACGGTCGCCTGCCGCCGGGACTGCCGGCTGTGATGGGCCTGCAGTCCCGGCCGCCAAACTACCCGATCCTTCTCAAACAATCCTTGGGCGGAGCAGGAGCGAAGCGACGCGCGGAGACCCAAGGATCCATTCCGTTACATCGATCGAAGAGTGCAACGGTGCAGAATTCTGGGTCGCCGCGGCGCTTCTAAGTCACGGCATGGATCCTCGGGTCTGCGCGCGTCGCTTCGCTCCTTGCTTCGCCCGTGGATGACGAGAGACCGGCGTTTGCGACAACCACCAGCTATCAGCGCTTCTTCGCCCTGCCCGCGAAGGGATTGTCCGAGGTGCGCAGCGCCATGCGGATCGGCACGCCCGGCATGTCGAAGGCCTCGCGCAGGCTGTTCGACAGGTAGCGGACATAGGATTGCGGCATCACGTCCGGGCGCGAGCACGACACCACGAATCCCGGCGGGCGGGTTTTGGCCTGCGTGACATATTTGATCTTCAGCCGGCGGCCGGCGACGGCGGGCGGCGGATGGTGTGCGAGAATCCCTTCCAGCCAGCGGTTGAGCTTGCCGGTCGAGACGCGGCTGTTCCAGACCTTGTGCGTCTTGAGGACCGCGTCCATCAGGCGGTCGAGGCCGCGTCCGGTCTCGGCCGAGACCGTCACCGCCTGGATGCCGCGCACCTGCGGCAGAAGCCGCTCGGTCTTCTCGCGCAGCTCGGACAGAAGCTCCTGCGGGTTGTCGATCAGGTCCCATTTGTTGAAGGCGATCACCGGCGCGCGGCCTTCGCGGATGATCAGGTCGGCGATCTGCAGATCCTGCTTCTCGAAGGGGATGGTGGCGTCGAGCACGATGATGACGATCTCGGCGAAGCGGATGGCGCGCAACCCGTCCTGCACCGAAAGTTTTTCCAGCTTCTCCTGGACCTTCGATTTGCGCCGCATGCCGGCCGTGTCGAAGAGTTTCATCCGGCGACCGCGCCAGTCCCAGTCGACCGAGATGGAATCGCGGGTGATGCCGGCCTCCGGGCCGGTCAGCAGGCGCTCCTCGCCGATCAGCGCGTTGATCAGCGTCGACTTGCCGGCGTTGGGGCGGCCGACGACGGCGATGCGCAACGGCTTGGTATCGTCATAGGCGGGCTCGGCTTCGGGGTCGGCGATGTCCTCGCCGATCAGCACCTCACTCACCGCGATCTCGTCGCCCGGCTGGTCCTCGTCCTCGCCGAAGGCGCGCTCCTCACCGAGCGCGGCGATCACCGCATCGCGCAGGTCGGGCATGCCCTGGCCATGCTCGGCCGAAACAGGGATCGGCTCGCCGAGACCGAGCTCCCAGGCTTCCAGCATGCCGCCCTGAGCGCCTCGGGCTTCCGCCTTGTTGGCGACCACCACGACCGGCTTGCCGGACCTGCGCACCACCTCGGCGAAGGTGCGGTCGTCGGGCATCAGGCCCGACTTGGCGTCGATGGTGAAGAAGATCAGGTCGGCCTCGCGGATCGCGATCTCGGTCTGCTGGCGCATGCGGCCGGGCAGCGTCGAAGCCGCCGCATCCTCGAAGCCGGCCGTGTCGATGACGTCGAAGTGAAGGTCGTAGAGCTTGGCGGCGTGCACGCGACGGTCGCGCGTTACGCCCGGCGTGTCGTCGACAAGCGCCAGCTTCTTTCCCACCAGCCGATTGAAAAGAGTCGATTTGCCGACGTTAGGCCGGCCGATGATGGCGACTTTGAACGACATCCGGGGTCACGAAGCGTCGCCCGACCCGCGGATCAGTTCGGCCATCAACTGCGCCCGCTGGCGCACATTGCGCGGGGCGCCGTCATCCGAAGAGATCTGGTCGAACAGTTTGAGCGCGTCCGCCGATTTGCCTTCCTTCCAGGCGGCAAGGCCGAGCGCCTCGCGTGCCGAACTGCGCAGCGGATTGGTGTCGGCGGTCAGCGCCTCGACGCGGCTGGAGACATCGGCGAAGGAGCCGTGATCGACCAGCAGCAGCGCCGCCCTGAGCCGGGCAATGTCGCGGATGCCGGCAGGAATGGCGCTATCGGCGGCGACCGCATCGAAATCCTTGACGGCCGCGTCGACATCGCCCTTGTCGGCCTTGACGGTCGCGCCGCGCATGCGGGCGAGCAGCGGATAGGCGCCGTAGCCATCCTTTTCCAGCTGATCGAGGGCGGCGATCGCCTCGTCGTTCTTGCCGTCATTGGCGAGCTTGAGCGCAGCCGAGAAGGCATCGCCCGAGCGGTTGGCGCGGGTCTCGTCCCAATAGCGGTAGCCGACGACGGCGGCGGTGCCGACCACCACCAGAATGGCCAGGCCGAGCAGGGCCGGACCAAAACGGTCCCACAGCGCCTGCGCCTGCTCGCGACGAATCTCTTCGTTCACTTCGCGGATAAAACTGTCGTCCGACATCAATCAAAAAACCATTGCGGCCCTGGATGAGGCGCTTCTTGAGCCCCGCGTTTTAGCGAAATTTTGTCGGCATGGAAGGGGGATGCCTGGAAAATCGGCGGGACAAGCGAGGCGGCTTCCAGGCAAGCCGGAACGCACCGATGCCACATTTGGCCGATAGCCGGCTTTCCAACAGTCCGAAAGATCGCCGCAGAAGGTTGCCAGTGCCACATCCGTTCCGCGTCCTTGCCTTCAGTCTCTCCGCGTTTGCCACCATTGGTGCGGCCTTCGCCGATCCACCCAAGGCGCCCGCGCCCATGCCGGCGAAGCCAAAGCAGATCGTCCTCATCTCCTTCGACAGCGCGCGCGAGATCTCGCAATGGGAGCGCAGCCGCGCGCTGGCGAAGCGCACCGGCGCGCATTTCACTTATTTTCTCTCCTGCGTCTTCCTGCTCTCGCCGGAGACGCGCGGACAATACGTCGCGCCCGGCAAGGGCGCCGGCAAATCGAATATCGGCTTCGCCGCCTCGAAGCAGGAGGTGGCGGACAGGCTCGAGCAGATCCGGCTCGCGGCAAGCGAAGGCCACGACATCGGCAGCCATGCCTGCGGCCATTTCGACGGCAAGGACTGGAGCAAGGCCGACTGGCTGGCCGAGTTCGGCGCGTTCCGTCACATCCTCGAAAATGCCTATGCGATCAACGGGATTTCGCCCGAGCCGCCCGGCTGGCGCGATTTCGCGCGCCATGCCGTGACCGGCTTTCGCGCGCCGTATCTGTCGACCGGCAAGGCCCTTTACGAAGCGCTGCCCGAGGCCGGCTTTGAGTACGACGCGAGCGGGGTCTCGAACGGCCCCGCCATGCCGCCGACGAAGGACGGCGTCATGCATTTTGCGCTGCCGCTGATTCCGGAGGGGCCGAAATCGAAGC
Organism: Mesorhizobium loti; assembly: GCF_001510895.1. Taxonomy (GTDB): domain Bacteria; phylum Pseudomonadota; class Alphaproteobacteria; order Rhizobiales; family Rhizobiaceae; genus Mesorhizobium; species Mesorhizobium loti_A. The sequence goes on from NZ_LPWA01000121.1 coordinate 3,311, forward strand.
CGGTGGTTGCCATGGATTACAATCTCTATGTCCGCCATTCAGGTGGCTTCGAAATGCCGGCCAAGGCGGACGAGTTCGCCGACCGCACTTACCGCGCATTCCGCGCCGCCTTCGATGCGCAGTACGATGGCAAGCGCATCCCGCTCGAGCTCGGCTTCCACTTCACCCAGATGAACGGCGGCACCTACTGGAACGCACTCGAGCGCTTTGCCGGCGAGGTCTGCGTCATGCGAGAGGTCGAGTGCATCAGTTTTCGCGACTATGTGGCGCGGCAGCGTTCCGATCAAAAGCAGGCAGCGTGGGCGGCTGAGCCGCCCAGGGCCCACCCGGGTCAGGCCGGATCCTCGGCGCCTGTCTTGCCAGATAACGCTGGTCGATATCGGGCAACGGCTCGCCTTGCAGCGTCGCCTCGAAGGCGCGCAGTCGTTTATGCACGGACTGCAGCTCGACGATGGTCGACCACGAGGTCAGCAGAAACTGCAGCGACCCCGTCACCTTGCCGAAGGCGTTCGAGATCTGGTTCAGCGCGCCGAAGGTGATCTTGTGCGCCACCAGCGAAGGCCCAAGGATCAAGAGCGAGAAGATGTTGTCGGCCTGCAGGTAGGTGTAACGGACGACGTTGAAATAGATGTAGTGGAAATAGAGCCTGAAGTAGTTGTGACGGACATTGGCGAATAGCTCGGCGGTGGTCGCCGGCTGGGCGCGCTCGGCATGGTCTTCGCCATAGACGAGTTCCTTGCGATAGGCAGCCTCGACACGCTGGTTGCGGAACTGCAGGCCCGGCAGTTTCAGACCGGCAACCATCACCGAAACCGTTCCAAACAGGCACCAGGCGAGCGCTGCGACGACAAGTGGCTGCGGTATGGCGCCGACGATGGGCAGTTCGCTGATATGCGCCTGCAGCTGAATCATCACCGGCAGGAATGCGATCAGGGTCATGATCGACTGGACGAAGCTCGATCCCAGATCCTCCATGATCTGCGAGAAGCGCATCGTGTCTTCCTGGATACGCTGCGAAGCGCCCTCGATATGGCGCAGGCGGCTCCAATTCTCGATGAAATAGTTGTTCATCGCCGTGCGCCAGCGGAAGATCCAGTGGCTGACGATGAAGGCATTGACCACCTGCACATTCATGCCGACCAGCGCCAGCCATGAGAAGTCGGCCAATCCGATATAAAACTCGCTATCGGTCGACTGTCCCGTGCCCGACATCAAACCCTGAACATAGTCGAAGAACGGGCCGTACCAGGCGTTGACGGCGACGCTGACCTGCACGTTGAAATAGATGAAAAACAGGATGACGGCCGTCATCAGGATCGACCAGTTCTGCCACGGATGCGGCGCATACCAGCTCCAGAACGCGTAGAAGATCGCCACGCAGGCCGCAAAGTAGATGTAGAACCACAGGAACGGCTTCGACCACAGCACCGCGATGCCGATGATCGGCGGAGTGCCGGCCGCAGCCGGCGGCAGACCGATGACTGCGCCCAGCTGCTCGCCGCCAAAGAACCAGAACAGGATCCCCGCAAGGCTCCAGACGGCGGCCGAGGTGAAGAAAAGCTTCGGCTGCGGGAAGAAGGATACGAACACTGTGACGGGTTCCTCGGTCTGACCGCAAATCAGCGGCGTTGCTGTTTGGCGGGCATAAGGTCACACATTAGTGGGAAAGAAAATGCCCTGCCCGGTGCCCGGCACAGAGCAAGACCACAAATCATGGCGATTTTGGTGCAGCCGACCAGGCAATGATCCCGGAAACCAGCAAAGCGGCCGCTGCCATGATCGAGGCAAACACGTAATTGCCCGCGGCTTGCGCGAGCAGGCCGGCGGCAATCGGACCGACGATCTGGCCGATGCCGAAGGCGGCGGTCATCACTGCGAAGATGCGGCGCGGCGCCTGCGGCGCAAGCTGCCTCGCCGCCTGCAGGCCAAGCGCGGTGATGGCGATGAAGGTGCCGCCGAGCAGGACGCCGGCGAGCAGCGGCCCGGTGAAACCCTTGACGACGACGCTGGCGGTGACGCCGACAACCTCGACCAGGCAGCTCACCGCATAAGCGGCATAGAGCCCGGTTCTGCCGGCAAGCTTTTGCCAGAACCAAGTCGAGGGAAAACCGGCAAGGCCGGTGACCATCCAGACGGCGGCCTCGAAGACGCGCCCGCCGCCGCCCTGGCGAACGATGGCGACCAGGAAAGTCGCGGTCACCACATAGCCGAAGCCGAACAGCCCATAGGCCAGGATCATCTTCGCCAGCGACTTGTCCTTCGGCAGCGCCGGTTCAGGTCCATCGACGCCGTTGGCGGGCGTAGCAGAGCCCGCGAGCAGGGCAACGACGACCAGGCCAGCCACCGAAATCGCCCCCGACCATAGCCAGCCCGCTGGCCAGCCAGCATGTTCGGTAACGAGAATGGCCAACAGCGCCGAGGATGCCGCGATGCCCAGGCCGACACCGCCGAAATGCAACGCCTGCAGGTCACCGCGACCGGCCACAGCGAGGTGGCTGAAGACGATCGACGACATGAACACCATGACGAAAGCGCTGGCCAGCCCGGCGAGGAAGCGGATGACGATGAATGCCGCCATCGTCTCGTTCAGCCCCATGAGGCCCGCGAGCACGGCGCTGGCGGCAAGGCTGACAAACATAAGCAGGCGCTCGCGGCCATGCGCCCAGCCGCCGGCCGCGGCAAGCGCGCCGATCAGGTAACCGAGATAATTGGCGGAAGCGATCCAGCCGGCATCGGCCGGCGTCAGATGCAACTCCTCCATCATGCCGGGCAGGATCGGCGTGTAGACGAAGCGGCCGATGCCCATGGCGACGGCAAGAGCTGCCATGCCTGCAAAAGCGAGGCGCAAGGGGGACGGCGAGGCGACGTTCATTGCAGCGCAACATAAGTGTGTGCGCCAGCGAAACAATGCGGTTGCGTTGGGCCAGATCGGTTTAGGCCGTGCTCAGCGGCAGGCCGTCTCGTAAGCCGTGCGACCGGCCGTCAGCCGGAACGGCATGTCGCCGAGCTCGCGCTCCGACATGGTTTCGAGCACCGGGTGCGACAGCGGGTCGACGACCCAGCGGGCGATCTCGTCCTCGCCATACCGGCCCTGTTTGGGCCCGGTGTTGGAAAGCGCCCTCAGCAAAGATAAAATCTTCATTGGATCTGCCTCCAAGCTCTAACCCGCCTCGCTAAAATCCGCCTTTTCTTGCCAAGTTTCAATTGAGATTTCGGTCCCACCGGTTTAGAAAAACTGAATGGCTATGCTGAACCGCGTCCATCTCAACGGCCTGCGCGCCGTCGAAACCGTTGCACGGCTGGGCTCGCTCGCCGCCGCAGCTGCCGAGCTCAATGTTTCGGTCAGCGCCGTCAGCCAGCAGGTCAAGCGCACGGAAAAGCAGCTTGGCCAGTCGCTGTTCGAACGGACGCCCGGCGGGCTGGTTCCAACGGAATTCGGCACCGCCTTCACAGCCAGGCTGGGCGCAGGCTTTCGTGAGCTCGCGCAAGCGGTGGCGTTGGCGGACGAGGCAATCGAGTGCACGCTGGTGGTGTCGGTGGCGCCCGCCTTCGCCTCGAAGTGGCTGCTGCCCAGGCTGTCGCGGCATTTCGCCCGCCACCCGAACGTGCTGCTGCGCATCGACGCTTCGGTCAGGATCGCCGATCTCGACCATTCCGACATCGACATCGCGATCCGGCTCGGCGACGGCAAATGGCTTGGCGGCCGGGCGGAACTGCTGCTCGCGCAGGAGGTGTTTCCCGTCTGCGCGCCGTCGATCGCGGCCAAGCTGAAGTCGATCGAGGACCTTGCGCAGACCTGCGCGATCACCGACGAGCGGGCGATGTTTAGCTGGGACGGCTGGTTCGAGGCGGCAGGCGTCGAGCCTGTCACCTTCCTCAAAGGCGCGCGTTTCACCGACCCAATGCTTTGCCTCGAGTCTGCAATCGCCGGCCATGGCGTGATGCTCGCCTGGCAATTGCTGACGGCCGATGCGCTGGCCGATGGACGGCTGGTCGCGCCCTTCGGGGTGCGGGCTGAGAGCGGGCTTGGCTACTGGCTGGTGACTTCGCAGACGAAGAGCGAAAGCCGCAAGGTGCGCGACTTCAAAGCCTGGATCCGCGAGGAGATCGAGGCGACCATGGCGCAGTTCCGATCGCTCGACAGCGCCGCCTGAGGTCAGGCCCAGTCGATCGCGGTGGAAAGGTCAGGCTCACCGGTCTATGTAAGAACCAGACCCCAACATAACGGCAGGCAGGATCATGACCACACATTCGCGCGGCGTCTCGGCAACAATCGATCCGGTGAAGCTCGACAGGCTGGCCGAGGTCGCCGTCAAGGTCGGGCTGCAGCTGCAGCCAGGACAGGACCTGGTGCTGACCTCTTCGATCGCGGCGTTGCCGCTGACCCGGCGCATCGTCGAGCATGCCTACAAGGCCGGCGCCGGGTTGGTGACGCCGATCTTCAACGATGACGAGATCACGCTGGCGCGCTTCCGTTATGGCGCCGACGCCGGCTTCGACCGCGCTGCCGGCTGGCTCTATGAAGGCATGGCGAAAGCCTTCTCCAACAATGCCGCGCGGCTTGCTGTGCGCGGCGAGGATCCGTCGCTGCTCTCGGCGCAGGACCCGGCCAAGGTGGCACGGGCCAACAAGGCGAATTCGATGGCCTACCAGCCGGCGCTGGAGAAGATTACCGGCTTCGACATCAACTGGAACATCGTCGCCTATCCCGATCTTGCCTGGGCTAGGCAAGTGTTTCCAGGCGAGCCCGACGACGTCGCGGTGGCGAAGCTCGCGGACGCCATCTTCTCGGCCTCGCGGGTGGACGTCGAGGATCCGATCGGCAATTGGAAGGCGCATAACGCAGCGTTGGCCGAGCGCACCAAATGGCTGAACGAGCATAATTTCCATTCCCTGCATTTCACCGGGCCGGGCACCGACCTGACCGTCGGACTGGCGGAAGGCCATGAGTGGATGGGCGGCGCTTCGACAGCCAAGAACGGCATCACCTGCAATCCGAACATCCCGACCGAGGAAGTCTTCACCACGCCGCATGCCTGGCGGGTCGAAGGCCACGTCTCCTCGACCAAGCCGCTCTCCTACCAGGGCACGCTGATCGACGAGATCTCGGTGCGTTTCGAGGGCGGGCGGATCGTCGAGGCCAAGGCCTCGAAAGGCGAGGACGTGTTGAAGAAGGTGCTCGATACCGACGAGGGCGCGCGCCGCCTCGGCGAAGTGGCGCTGGTGCCGCATTCCTCGCCGATCTCGAAGAGTGGGCTGCTATTCTTCAACACGCTGTTCGACGAGAACGCGGCCTGCCACGTCGCGCTCGGACAATGCTATTCGAAGTGCTTCGTCAACGGCGCCTCGCTCAGCCAGGATGAGATCGCGCAGCGCGGCGGCAACAAAAGTTTCATCCACATCGACTGGATGATCGGCTCGGACAAGATCGACATCGACGGCCTCGGCAAGGATGGCAGCCGCGTGCCGGTCATGCGCAAGGGCGAGTGGGCCTGAGAGGTGCGATGACCTTGGACGTAGCTGTAAAGCGCGTCTACGAAGCGCCGGAGAAGAGCGACGGCCAGCGCGTGCTGGTCGATCGCATCTGGCCACGTGGCGTCAGCAAGAACGACGCCGAACTGACGCTGTGGCTGAAGGAGATCGCTCCGAGCGACGAACTGCGCAAATGGTTCGGGCACGATCCCGAACGCTGGGCGGAGTTCCAGAAGCGGTATCGCGCCGAACTCGACCGGAACGAGGAGGCGGTGGCGCAATTGCGCGATGTGCTTCGCGAGGGAAAGGTGACGCTGCTCTACGGCGCGCATGACGAGGCGCACAACAATGCTGTGGCGCTGGCGGGGTATTTGCGGGGGTGTGAGGAACCTCGCGCTACGTTGGCGATTGGCGAAGGCCGAAGCGAAATCTGATCTCCCCCCTTGCGGGGGAGATGCCCGGCAGGGCAGAGGGGGTGCTGTCCCTCCGGCTCCTCAGTAAATCAAAACCGCATACATAGGGCAAGTTCGCGTCGAAACGTTGACCAACGCCGCGATCCTTCACACCCCCCTCTGGCCTGCCGGCCATCTCCCCCGCAAGGGGGGAGATCGGCAGCTTCGCCGCCTAGCAACGCTACTTCACCGTCGCCTCATAAACATCCGGCTTGAACCCAACCAGAATACCGTCGCCGACCTCCAGCACCGGCCGCTTGATCATCGTCGGCTTGGCGAGCATCAGCTTCTTGGCCTTCTTCTCGTCGAGCGCTTCCTTGTCCTTATCCGGCAGCTCGCGAAACGTCGTGCTCCCCTTGTTGAGCAGCTTTTCCCAGCCGACCTTGCCCACCCAGCCGTTCAGCCTCTCCGCCTCGATCCCTTCGGCCCGATAGTCGTGAAAACGATAGGGAACGTCACGGCTCTCAAGCCAGACGCGCGCCTTCTTGATCGTGTCGCAGGTGGTGATGCCATACATGGTGATGGTCAAGGCGGGCCTCGGTCAGATGCGGCGCGAATCTGGCCGAAGCCTAGGCCTGCCCTGCCCGCTTTGCCAGCGGGACTGTACAAAGACGATTTTGACTTGGCGGCCGAGGCTTCATCTCGGCCGCCATGCTCGGCTTTCTGCCGCGCAGCGACATGCGCCGGCCGTCGGAGATCCCGGCCTCAATAATAGAAGCGCTCTTCGCTGATCTTGCCGTTCTTGACGGTATAGAGGCCGACCTCATCCATTTTGACGCGTTCGCCGGTCGATTTGGGCGTGACGTCGAAGCTGAAGCGCAAGGCGAACTGGTCGCCATTGACATAGGGGCCCTCGACCGAGCCGCCATGAACCTCATGGTTCGCTTCCCACCACTCGCCCTTCTGCTTGACGGCTTCCTTGCCGTTGCAAACGGCCATCGGGCCTTCCATCGCTTCGTAGCTGACGATGTCGTCGGCATTGTACTTCGCGGCGGCGCTGTGGCTGTCGCCCCGCTTGAGGAGTTCGGTGAAATCCTTGGCAATTTCGGCAGTGGTCATGACTTCCTCCCTGTTTGGACCAGACATCAAGTAGGGACCGATTGTCCGCCTGCCACTGGGGCGTCGCTCCGCAGGTGACAATTCGTGTCAGGATGGCGCACAGACGATACGGACGATTTGAGATGTTCACATGACAGCATGAGCATCGTCCTGACCGTTCAATTGCCAGGTACCGGGAAATTCGTATTTCCCCCCATGGCTGTGGATCAGCGCGAAACTCCGCACGGTCCATCTGACGGGCTCGACGGGCCGTTCTTGGATACCTGGCACGCGACCTCTGTCGCGAAGCAAGGTCACATGCGGCTCCAACCTATTGGTCGCGAAATCCTGCAGCGGGCTGTCGTGCACGATCGCCGAAAGTTTGCGCCAGAAGTGTTGCAGCGCTGGGGAATGATCGCTGCTTCGAAGCACTAGCGCACCACCACCAAAGGCAGACAAGCGGTCGAAGCAAACGTCGAACGGTTTTGCCTGCATCAGGCCGCCCATCCGGCAGGCGGTATCGATCGCATCGTCGGATTTACCATCGCCAAGGCCGATCAAAGTTATGTGCATCTGTTCGGCTGGCGTCAGCCACGCCCGAAGCAGCCCATATTCCCGACGGTAAATTTCGCCTTTATGTGCTAGCAGGTCGTTCGTGGGCTTTTCGACCATAGCTCCATAAAACAGATGCGGTCCGTTAGCCCACCTCTGTTCTGGGATCGGATCGCCAAAGCTGAAAAAGGCTTGGCCCTTGTTGTCGATCCCATACCGCGGTTCTCTACGCATGGCTGATCCTTTCGGATTTCGTCCAAAGGATCAGCCTAGAACAAAACAGGAACAAACTACAAGGGCGAATAACACCCGCGCCCGATTGCCAGCCGCCGCACCAGCGCCAGCACCGTGTCGATGGTCGGCGTCGGCTGTCCAGTCAGGCGGCCGAGCTCCTGCACGGCGCTCACCAGCGCGTCAATCTCCATCGGGCGACCGCGTTCCAGATCCTGCAGCATCGAGGTCTTGTGTTCGCCGACATCGCCGGCACCCTTGATGCGCCGGTCGACGGGGATGAGGAAGCGCACGCCGAGGCTTTCGCCGATCGCCTGCGCTTCCAGCATCATGGCACGCGCGACAGCGCGCGTGCCTTCGTCCGTGACGATCGCCGCAAGGGTGCTGCCGGTCAGCGCCGAGATCGGGTTGAAGGAGAGATTGCCCCAGAGCTTCACCCAGATCTCCGAGCGTATGTCCTCGCGGACCGGCGCCTGCAGCCCGGCCTTGACCATTTCGCGGGCAAGAGCTGTGACACGCTCGCTCTTTTCGCCCGAAGGCTCGCCCAGCGAAAAGCGCGTCCCCTCGACATGGCGGATCAAGCCTGGCGCATCGACCTCGACGGCCGGGTAGACGACGGAACCGATGACGCGCTCTGGCGTGATACGCTCCCAGATCGTCCCGCCGGGATCGACGGCATCGAGCCGCGTGCCCTCGAGCGCGCCGCCTGCCTTGTGGAAATACCACCAGGGCACGCCGTTCTGCATGGTGACGACGGCGGTCCCCTCGCCGAGCAGCGGCGCGATCTCACCCAGCGCCGGCGCCAGCGAATGCGCCTTGAGCGCCAGCACGACATAGTCCTGCTCGCCGAGCTCCTCGGCCAGCGCCACCGCCCGCACCGAAGCCACCGTCTCCTTGCCGTCCTCGATCAGACGAAGGCCATCGGCCTTGATCGCTTCGAGATGGGCACCGCGCGCCACGATCGACAAATCGACCCGGCCGGCGATCGCAAGCTTGGCGGCGAGGTAGCCGCCAATCGCACCGGCACCGAAGACCGTGATGCGCATCAGCCGAGACCAAGCTTTGCCGCGAGGCCGATGCGCTGCAGCTTGCCGGTCGCGCCCTTCGGGATCTCGTCGAGGATCACCACCTTGCGCGGCACTTTGAAGTCGGCGAGCCGGGTGGCGGCGAACCCGCGAATATCGGCCTCGCTGGCGCTCTGGCCCTCGCGCAACACTATCGCCGCCGCGACCTCCTCGCCCAGCTTGTCATGCGGCATGGCGAAGGTGACGACCTGCGCCACTGCCGGATGGTCCATCAGCACGCCGTCCACCTCGAGTGGCGAGATTTTCTCACCGCCGCGGTTGATGATCTCCTTCAGCCGGCCGGTGACGCGCAGGTAGCTGTCCTCATCGAGAACGCCCTGGTCGCCGGTGTGGAACCAGCCATGGGCAAAGGCGCTGGCATTGGCGCCCGGGTTCTTCTCGTAGCCGGCGGTGACATTGGGGCCACGAATGACGATCTCGCCGATCTCGCCGGGTTCGAGCAGCCGTCCGTCCGGCGCCATGACGGCCACTTCCGGTCCGGCCGATGCACCGACGCTGCCCGGCTTGCGCTGGCCTGGCGGCAGGCGGTTGGACGCCATCTGATGCGCGGCTTCGGTCATACCGTAGGATTCGATCACCGGGCAGCCGAAGGTCGCCTCCAGCTCGGCCATTACCTGCGTCGGCAACGAGGCGGACGAAGAGCGGATGAAGCGCAACTTTGCTTCGGCGAGCTGCTCTGGATTGCGCGCGGCGCGCGGCAGGATCGCCTGATGCATGGTGGGCACCGCCGTGTACCAGCTCGGCTTGGCTTCGGAGAGCCACTGGAAGAAGCGCAGCGCGTTGAAGCCCGGCGTGCAGAACACGCTGCCGCCGGCGGCGAGCGAGGAGAGCACCGCCGCGATCAGCCCATGGATGTGGAACAGCGGCATGATGTTGAGGCAGCGGTCAGCCGGGATCAGGCCGAGCGTGGCGCCGATATGCGCGGCCGAAGCCGCAAGGTTGGCGTGGCTGAGCGGCACCAGCTTGGGCCGCGACGTGGTGCCGGAGGTGTGAAGAAGAAGTGCGGTCTCGCCGTCCTCGGCCAGCCCCGACGAAACAGGCGGGCCGACCGGGTCACCCTCGATCGTAAAGACGCCAGCCGGCACGCCATCGGGCGCGGCCAGGCGCAGCACAGGGACACCGAGGCGCTCGGCAACCTCGACGGAGGGACCTGCCTCGTCCTTGCCGACGAGGATCGCCTTGACGCCGATGTCGCTGAGATAGAAATCGAGTTCGTCGGCGCGATAGGCTGGATTGAGCGGTGCCGTGGACGCACCTGCTGCGACCGCGATGAAAGCCGTTGCCATCTCCGGGCCGTTCGGCAGCACGATGGCGACGCGATCGCCGCGGCCGATGCCGAGCCCGTTTAGCCGGGCAACGGTCTCGTGGATCAGCCGGCGCAACCCGCCATGCGACAAAGCCGTCCGTTCGGGCGCCGCGATGGCCGGAGCGTCTTCGGCGCCGGGAGCAAGGCGATGGGCGAGATCGATGGATTTTGCGCTTGTTGTCATGGTTCCAGACTATGTTTCGAACGATCGGCCGATGTCCAGCAAAGGGCTGCTCAATATCCGAGCGCCAGCCCATCCTTGCGCGGGTCGGAAGCGCCGGTCAGCGTGCCTTTTTCCCAATCGATGAGCACCGCCTGCCCGCCGCCAAGCGGATGGTCGGGCTCCACGACCTGATGGCCACGGCGGCGCAAGCCTTCGATAGCGTCGGAACGCACGCCGCGCTCGGCCTCCACGACATCGTGGTTGTAGAAAACGCGCGCAGCGTCGAGCGCCTGCTGCGGGTCCATGCCGAAGTCGATCATGTTGGTCAAAAGATGCACATGGCCGAAGGGCTGGTAGCCGCCGCCCATGACGCCGAAGGGCATGACGGCGCGGCCGTTTTTCGTCATCATCCCCGGCATGATCGTGTGCATCGGCCGCTTGCCCGGCGCTATTGCGTTCGGATGCTTCGCATCGAGGCGGAAGCTCGAGCCGCGGTTCTGCAGCACGACGCCGGTCTTGGGACCGACGACTCCGCTGCCGAAGGAATAATAGGTCGAGTTGATGAAGCTCACCGCATTGCGGTCGCTATCGACGACAGAGATGTAAACCGTGTCGCTGCCCGGCAGGTCGAGGCGTGGAAGATTGGTCATGGCACGCTCAGGATCGATCGCGGCGCGGAGACGATCGGCATAGGCGCTGGAAAGCAGCTCCTTCACCGGCACCGCGACATGGTCCTGGTCGGCGAGCAGGTCGTCGCGGTCGCGATAGGCCAGCCGGCCTGCCTCAACCTCCAGATGCAGGCGCTCGGCGCCATTCGGGTCGAGCGCGCCGAGGTCGAAGCCTGAAAGCACGTTGAGCATCAGTAGCGCGGTCAGGCCCTGGTTGTTCGGCGGCATCTGGTGGATGTCATGGCCGCGATAGGAGGTGCTGATCGCGGTCTTGTAGTCACCTTTCGTGGCGACGAAGTCGTCGAGCGTATGCAGACCGCCGAGCGCGCGAAGCCGCCCGACGATATCCTCCGCGACCATGTCTTCGTAGAAACCGGCGCGGCCCTTTTTGGCAATGATGCGCAACGTTTCCGCCAGCTCCGGTTGGCGATGCACATCGCCGGCCTTCGGCGGCTTGCCGCCCGGCAGGAAGATGCGCGCCGCCACCTCGTCGGCCGACAGATCGGTTTCCGGGTCATGCCAGTCGAAGGCGACGCGGTCATGCACGACATAGCCGTTTTCCGCATAGCGGATGGCGGGCGCCAGGCGTCGGCGATGCCTTTGCGGCCATGGTCCTCCAGCAGCCGGCACCAGGCGTCGACGGCACCGGGAATAGTGACCGCATGCGGGCCCTGTTTCGGCAGCTCGCTGAAACCCTTGTCCAGATACCAATCGACCGTTGCCGCCTTGGGCGCACGGCCGGAGCCGTTGAATGCCAGCACCTCGCCCTGCCCTTTCGGGCAAAAGAGGACAAAACAGTCGCCTCCGATGCCGGTCGATTGCGGCTCGACCACTGCCTGCACTGCTGCGGCGCAGACGGCGGCATCCATGGCGTTGCCGCCGGAGCGCAGCATCTCGATGGCCGCAAGCGTCGACAATGGATGCGAGGTCGCGGCCATGGCTTCGGTGGCGCGGACCGGCGAGCGGCCTGGAAACTGGAAATCACGCATGCTGGTATTGGTATCCCTCACTTCACGTCCGCGGCCGAAAAGCTGGGCGGCGGACAACAAGACGATCGATAGCACGATCAGGCAAGTCGAAATGGCGGCAATGGTCGGATCGATCTGATCGCGAAGCGCATTGAACATGCGGCGTGTCAGCGTCGTGGTCTCGCCGCCGGAGATGAAGAGCGAGACCACCACCTCGTCGAAGGAGGTGATGAAGGCGAACAGCGCGCCCGACACGATCGAGAAGCGCAGCTGCGGCATGGTCACCTGGAAGAAGGCGGCGAAACGCCCGGCGCCGAGGCTGCGCGCCACCATCTCCTGGTTCATGTCGTAGGAGCGCAGTCCCGACAGAACGGTCAGCACGACCAGCGGCAGCGCCTGGACGGTATGCGCGATGACAAGGCCGGTCAGCGTGTTGTTGAGGCCGATACGGGCGTAGAGGAAGAAGGTGCCGATGCCGATCAGGATGACCGGGATGATCAGCGATGCCGTGAGCAGCGCGTTGATTAAGCCGGTCAGCCGCAGCGTGCCGGCATTGATGGCGTAGGCCGCGGCGGTGCCGAGCGGCGTCGCCATGATCGCCGTCATCACCGCCACCTTGACCGAGACGATGGTGGCGTCGCGCCACTCGACCGATCCGAAATAGCTTTCATACCAGCGCAGCGACCATTGCCCGGGCGGGAACTGCAGCAGCGTCGAGCCGGAGAAGGACATAATGACGATGATCACCGACGGGGCGATCAGGAACAGCATGACAAGGCCGCCCAGCAGATAAAGCCAAAGGCGTTGCCAATGCGAGATGGGCAGGGCGTTTTCCGCGTTCATCGCCGGCTCCATACGCCGGTGGCGCGGGCGCCGAGCAACCACTGGAACAGGCCGAGCAGCGCTAGCGTGACGGCAAGCAGCACGACGCCGAGCGCAGCACCGGCGCCCCAGTTGGAGTAGAGGCTGGTGGCCTGCTCCATGCGCATCGCCCACATGATGACCTTGCCGCCGCCCATCAGCGCCGGCGTGACGAAGAAGCCGAGGCAGAGCACGAAAACGATGACCACGCCCGAGGCAAGGCCGGGCAGCGACAGCGGGAAGAAGATCTGCCGGAACGTCGCGGCGGGGCTGGCGCCGAGATTCATGCCGGCGCGCAGGCAGTCGACGTCGATCGTCTTCATCGAGGCGTAGAGCGGCAGCACCAGGAACGGCAGCATGATGTGGGTCATGCCGATGACGACGCCGGCGAAATTGTTGGCGAGCGGCAGCGGCTGGCCGATGACGCCGAGGTCGATCAGCCAGTTGTTGATGAGTCCCTTGCGCTGCAGGATGACCAGCCAAGCATAGGTGCGCACCAGCACCGAGGTCCAGAACGGCAGGATGACGAAAATCAGGCAGATCGAGGCCGCGCGGCGCGGCAGCTGCGACAGCATGTAGGCCAGCGGATAGCCGAACAAAACGCAGGCGCCGGTGACGACGAAAGCCACCTTGAAGGTCGTGGCAAAGGTCTTGATGTAGGACGCCTGCTCGAAGAAACGCGCGTAGTTGGCGAGGCTGAGCTGACCAGTCTCGTCGAACAGCGAGAGCCAGAACAGCCAGCCGATCGGCACGATGATGACCGCGAAGACCAGGAATAGTCCCGGCGACAGCAAGGCCAAAAGCCCCAGCGCCTGCCGCCTGGCGTCGGCGCGCAGCGCATCGGCGTTCAGCACGCCGTCCGGCTTGCCGGCAAAGTCGAGGCTCGCGGACCCGATGCTCATTGATCGGCCACCAGCACGACATCCTGCGCATCGATGCCGAGCGTGATCGGCTCGCCCGGCGCCGGCAGCTTCGCCAGCACATCGGAGCGGCAATAGTCGCGCAGCGTCACCTGCCGGCCATCCTTGAGCGTCGCACAGCAGATGAAGCTGTCGCCCTGATAGATGACGTCGCCGACGGTCGCCGGCAGCGTGTTGAGCCCCGCCTGATCAGCGTCGGCGACCAGCCTCAGCTTTTCCGGGCGCACCACCATCAAATGCCGGCCGGCGGACGGCGTCGCACCGTTCATGCGCAGCTTGCTCCCCTCATACCAGACGCCGCCATTGCGGCATTCGACCGGGATGAAGTTGGATTCGCCGATGAAGCCGGCGACGAACTTTGTCTTCGGCCTGGCGTAGAGAGCTTCGGGCTGGTCGATCTGCTCGATGCGTCCGGCATTCATGACCGCTACACGGTCCGACATGGTGATCGCTTCGCGCTGGTCGTGGGTGACGTAGACCGTCGTCATGCCGAGCCGCCGGTGCAGGTTGCGCAATTCGATCTGCATATGCTCGCGCAAGCCTTTGTCGAGCGCCGACAGCGGCTCGTCCATCAGCACGATGCGCGGCTCGAAGACGATGGCGCGGGCCAGAGCCACGCGCTGGCGCTGGCCGCCGGAGAGTTGGTCGACGCGGCGCTCGCCAAGACCTTTCAGTTGCACGAGATCCAGCGCCCTCTCCACACGCTCGGCCGTTTCCACCGACGACACGCGTCGCTGTTTCAGCGGAAAGGCGATGTTGTGGAAGACGTTCATATGCGGGAACAGCGCGTAATTCTGGAACACCATGCCGATGTTGCGCTTGTGTGGCGGCATGGTGATGATCTCCTCGCCGCCGACCTTGATTGAGCCGGCATTGGCCCGCACGAACCCCGCCAGGATCATCAAGAGCGTCGTCTTTCCCGACCCCGACGGACCGAGCAGCGTCAGGAATTCCCCGGCGGCGACATCGAGGCTGAGATCGCTGAGGATGGAGAGAGCGCCAAAACGCTTCTCGATGCCGTGGATGCCGATGGGAAGCGCGGACGGCGCAAGAGACAAGAGCATCTCCTTCAACTCCGGATCATTGTCGGGAGCGGAGCGACGCTTCGGCGCGCCGCTCCGACGCTGTCGCTATTGCTGGATCAGGTTGTTGAATTTTTCCGTCGCCTCGACGAGGTTGTCGCGCCAGAATTCGGGATCCTGCAGCACCTGCTTCTTGACGTTCTCGGGCGCGGAGTTGATGTCCTTGATCCGCTCCTGCGGGATCTTGCCGGTCTCGAAGGCCTTCTCGTTGGCCGGGCCGTTGTCGACATAGAGCGGCAGGTTGGCCTGGAGATCGGGGCTGACGAACTTGGCCAGCGCCTTCATGGCGATGTCCTTGTTCTTCGAGCCCTTCGGGATGACCATGCAGTCGGCGGTCAGCACGCCCTGGTCGAAGGAGAAGCTCACCGGCGCGCCTTCCTTCCTCAAAGTACCGGCGCGGCCGTTCCAGATGCTCGCCATATCGACCTCGCCGTCCTTGACGAGTTGCATGGCCTGTGCGCCCGAGGTCCACCAGGCATCGATATGGCCGCGAACCTTGTCGACGGATTGCAGCGCGCCGTCGATGTCGACCGGATAGACCTTGTCGATCGGAGTGCCCTTGGCGAGAGCGGCGACGCTCAACGTTTCCGTCGCCTGGCTGCCGGACAGCGCACGGCGTCCGGGGAATTTCTCGACGTCCCAGAAATCGGCCCAGGTCTTCGGTCCCTTGTCGCCGAAAACGTCCGTGCGGTAGATCAGCACGACCGAGGTGTAGGAGATGCCCACCCAGTCGTCATGGACGAGCTTCGGGTTGATGCCGCTCTTGTCGATGACGTTGTAGTCGAGCTTCTCGAACAGGCCCTCCTTGGAACCGCGCGCGCATTCGTCGGCGCCAAGCTCGGTGATGTCCCATTTCACCGCATTGCCGGTGACCTGCAGGCGGACGTCGTCGAGGCCGTTGGTGGTGTCCTGCTTGATGGTGATGCCGAGTTCCTTGGCCGTCGGATCGAAGAAGGCCTTGGTCTGCGCCTCCTGATAGGTGCCGCCCCATGAGGCTACGGTGATGGTGTCGGCAGCCGATGCCGGAACGGCGACCGAAGCCAGCAGGCCTGCTGCGGCCAAGCCGCGGATGCAAATTGTCTTCGTCATTTTCGCTTCTCCAACCGGTGTTCCCGTTATCGTTGATTTGGTATGCGAATTTGTATACAATTTTGAGTGTAATTCGCCGGAAGCCGATGTCAACACGGGCCGTGCGTTTTTTGGCAGCGATCAACTGAGGCTCGGCTCGGAGCGTGTGCTCCTGTCGAAACGGTCCTGTTTCAAGCAGGAGCTAAAAGGCACTAGACTGCGAATCCATGACTGACCGTTGGAGGCGGGACGCTTGAGCAAGGAGAGAAAGAACACGCTGCGCGACTCGGTGTTCGAGAAGCTGAAGGCGATGATCATCACCGGGCAGATCCCGCCCGGCGGCCGCGTCACGGAAAACGAAATCGCCGAGCGCTTGAAGGTGAGCCGCACGCCTGTGCGCGAGGCCTTCAATCGGCTGGAGCGCGACGGGCTGGTGATCGGGCGTCCGCGCCAGGGTTACGTCGTTGCCGAATTCAACCTGACCATGTTCCGCGAGGCGTTCGACATTCGCGAGCTGCTCGACGGGCGCGCGACGGAGCTGGCGGCAGCCAACGCGACGGGCGCCGACAAGGCGAAGCTGCGCGAGATGCTCGCCGAATGCGAGCGGCTGGCGGCGATCCCCGACCGCAGCACCAGGGAGAAGTTCGAGGAATTGCAAGTCGGCATCGACCTACACCGGGTGATCGCCGAAATGAGCGGCAACGAGATGCTCTACGGCATGCTCTGCGGCATTCTCGACAAGTGCCAGCAATATGTCTGGACGGAGCTCCTGTGGCTCGACGAATGGAAGCTCACCCGCGAGGAGCATACCGGCATCGTCGACGCGATCTGCGCCGGCGATACAGCACTTGCCGGCGAGCGCGCCCGCGCGCATGTGCGCGGCTCGCGCGAAAACATCCTGCGCCTGCTGCAGGCAAAGTCCGACTACCAGGGGTTTTTCGCCAAGGCGTCCTGAGGGGGCCTTCAGTTGGAGAGCACAGGGCAGTTGGCGCCGCGCCGCAGTCTGACATGCGCAACGTCGCCGACGCTGAACTGAAAGCCATCGGCGCGGCGTGGAGCATCGACGACGATCGAAGTCCCCTGCCCGAGTTCGGCATGAAGGCGCAGCGTGCGGCCGTGAAAGACGACGCCACTGACCCGCGCCGGCGCGGTGCCTTCGGCGGCTTCGCTCGCAACCAGCAGATCCTCCGGCCGCACGCCGATGGTGCGCGTGTCGCCTGCGACCGGCATCTCACCAGTTTCCGAGACTGCCTCCAGCGGAAGTTCGCCGGCGGTGAAGCGCAGGCGCTCGCCGTCCCGGCCGACAAAGCGCGACTGCAGAAGGTTCATCGTGCCGATGAAGGAGGCGACGAACCTTGTCGCGGGCCGGTCGTAAAGCGTCGCCGGCGGCGCGATCTGTTCGATGCGGCCCTTGTTCATGACGACGATGCGGTCGGAGATCGACAGCGCCTCGGTCTGATCGTGCGTGACCATAACGAAGGTGGTGCCGAGCCGCGACTGCAGCCGCTTCAGCTCGACCTGCATCTGCTCGCGCAGATGCGCGTCGAGTGCCGACAGCGGCTCGTCGAGCAGGAGAACGCGCGGCTCGCAGACGATGGCGCGAGCGAGCGCGACGCGCTGGCGCTGGCCGCCGGAAAGCTCGGAGATGCGGGCGCGCAGCTTGTCGGCAAGGCCGACCATCTCGAGCGCCTCGCCAACACGCTTGGCCTGCTCTGTGCCGGACAGTTTGCGCAGCGACAGGCCGAAACCGACATTGGCGGCGACGTCCATATGCGGGAACAGCGCATAGTCCTGGAAGACGGTGTTGACTGGCCGGTCGAAGGGCCTCAGGCCAGTGATGTCGCGGCCTTCGAGCAGGACATTGCCGCTTGTAGGGCTCTCGAAGCCGGCGATAACGCGTAGGCTCGTCGTCTTGCCGCAGCCGGACGGGCCGAGCAGTGTCAGGAACTCGCCAGCGGCAATACCGAGGTCGACGGCGTCCAGGCCGACCACGCCGCCGGGAAAAACTTTCGAGACTTTCTCCAGCCGAACTAGCGGTTCTCGCAATTCCGGACGGAAAACCGTTTCACACTTTTCCTGGAATTGCTCTGTGGCATCAGGCGCCATCGCGCACCTCGGACGGCTTGGTGGTGTTGACCCAGAGGATCTGGCAGCGCTCGGCGCCGGGATTGCGGAAGGCGTGCAGCAGCGTGCTCTTGAAGGCAAAGCTGTCGCCGGCTTTGAGCACATAGGTCGTGGCGTCGACCACCAGCTCGACCTCGCCTGTCATCACGAAGCCGAATTCGTGGCCGGCATGGGCGTAGGCTTCCGCCGTGCCGCCGCCGGCCTCGACCGTCACCAGCATGCCGGTGAGCGTCGCGGCGGGCGGCGAAAGCAACGCCTTGGCAATGCCCTCCGACTTCACCGGGATGGAGCGGCGCTTGTCGGCGCGCACGCAATAGAGGTCGTTGACCGCCTCGTCGCCGTCGGCAATCAGCGCCGAGGGCTCGATGTCGAGGGCGGCGGCGAGCGGCCATATCACCTTGACCCGCAGCGAGGACATGCCGCGCTCGATCTGGCTGAGCGCGCCGATGGAAATGCCGGCTTTTGCCGCGAGCTCGGCCAGCGACAGCTTGCGCTCGAGCCTGAGCGCCCGCACGCGCCGGCCGACGCGGACGTCGGCGTCGTCTTTCGGTTTATCGGTGGCTTCGTCGACTATGTCCATGCGTTGGTCCTCGTTTCCTTTCCCTTCTCCCCTTGTGGGAGAAGGTGGATCGGCGCGTCAGCGCCGAGACGGATGAGGGGTGTTGGCCGGAGCGCCGTCGGCGCCAAGCTGGAGCACCCCTCATCCGTCGCCTTCGGCGACATCTTCTCCCACAAGGGGAGAAGGGGGCGTCTTAGCTCACCCGCCGGCCTTCACCTTCTCGAACATCTTGGCGACGTCGTCATTCTGCTTCATCGGACCGGTGAAGATGGTGCTCTTCAGCATCACGTCCGGATCGGCCGGCAATTGGAGCTTGTCCAACTCCTCCTTCGACACGCCGGCGAAGGCGGTGGAGAGCGAGCTGCCATAGCCGTAGGACTGGATCAGATACTTGCCAGAGTCGGCGTCGAGCCGGCTGTTGATGAAGTCATAGGCGAGATCGACGTTCTTGGCGTCCTTCAGCATGACGAAACCGCAGGCCCAGGTGAGCATGCCTTCCTTCGGCTTCATGAACTCGACCGGCACGCCCTGTTTCTTCAGCGAAGTGGCCGAGGCATTCCAGGTCATGGCGGCGACCAGCTGGCCGCTGGCAAGCGCCTGCTCGACAGAGGTCATGTCGGTGGTGTAGCTCGAAAGCAGCGGCCGCTGCTCGCGCAATTTCGCCGCCACCTTGTCCATCTGCTCGGGCGTCATATCGAAGGGATTCACGCCTGCCAGCAGCGCCGCCACGATCGGCGTGTCATGCACGGCGTCGATGGTCGCCATGCGGCCGGCATATCGCTTGTCCCACAGAAGGTTCCAACTCGCCTCGGGATTCTTCACCAGATCGGTGCGGTAGAGGATCGAGGTGTTGCCCCAGTCCCACGGCACCATCCACACCTTGCCGTCGCCGGCCTGCAGGTCGGGCAGGTTCTTGAACACCGGGAAGATCGAATCCCAGTTCTTGATGCGCTTGGTGTCGATCGGCTGCAGCAGGCCTTCCTTGTTCCAGCGCGCCACCTTGTCGTAGCAGGGATGCGCGATGTCGGGCCGGAAGCCGGCCTTGACCTTGGTGAAGGCATCGTCGTCGTCGCCGAAGATCGTCGCCTCGACGCCATCCGGATGCGCGGCGAGGAAGCTCTTGTTGAAGTCCGGCAGCTCGTAGCCCGACCAGGTGAAGTATTGGAGCTTGTCGGCGGCCAAAGCGACCGTCGACGACAGCGCCAGAGCCAATGCGGCAAGGCCGGCCCGGGCCTTGTGCCCGGCGATCGATTTCAGGTGGAATGTCATTTTCGTTCTCCTCTTCTTTGTTGTGGTTCAGGCTGGATTGCGGCGCGCGGCGCCCAGACCGCGATGGCGCAGTATCTCGGCGAGGGCGGCGATGATGACGGACACGGTGAGGATCACCGTGCCGAGCGCCATCACGGTCGGCAGCGAGCGCGGAAAGCGCAGCTGGCTCCAGATGTAGAGCGGCAGCGTCGGCTCGGTGCCGGCGAGGAAGAAGACGACGATGAACTCGTCGAAAGAGGTCAAAAAGGCGAGCATGAAGGCCGATAGCACGGCCGGCAGGCTGAGCGGCAGCATGACGCGCCGGAATGTCGTCCAATCGGAGGCGCCGAGGTCGAGCGCCGCCTCGCAGATGGTTTTCGGGATGGCGGCGAAACGGCTGCGCATCACCACCACCGTGGTCGGCAGCGCCACCAGGATATGGCCGAGCACGATGGCGACGCGCGATGGGCCGAGGCCGATGAGATTGACCAGGATCAACAGCGAAATGCCGACGATGACGCCGGGGATCAGGATCGGCAGCCGGGCGACGGCGCTGATGGTGGTCGCAAGCGGCGAGCGGCCGTAAAGGTCCATATACGAAACGGTGATGCCGCAGAGCGTCGCGCCGGAGGCGGCGATGACGCCGATGACGAGGCTGTTGGCCAAAGCGCCGGAGAGCGCTGGGTTGCCGTAGAGCGTCTCATACCAGCTAAGCGTGAAGCTCTGCAGCGGAAACGCTGCCTGGATGGAATCGTTGAAGGAAAACAGCGGGATCAAAAGGATCGGCAGATAGAGGAAGACGAGATAGGCAAGCACGTAGAGGCCGAGCCAGCGGCCGCTTGCATTTGCGTCTTTGCGCGCCGCGTTCATGTGCGGCTGCCAAATCTGCGGTCGGCGCCGCGCGCGAGAAGAACCACGCAGAGGATGACCAGCATGACGCAGACCGAGAGCGCAGCGCCGAAGGGCCAGTCATTGGCCTTGCCGAACTGCGACTGGATCAGCGTGCCGATCATGGTGCTGGCCGGGCCGCCGACCATGGCCGGCGTGACATAGTCGCCGACGGTCGGCACGAAGACGACGAGGGCAGCCGCTAAAACGCCCGGCATCGAATTAGGCAGCACGACGCGGCGGAAGCTGGTGAAAGGTCGCGCGCCGAGATCGGAGGCGGCTTCGAGCAGCGATTTCGGGATCGTGTCCAGCGCCACATAGATGGGCAGGATGGCGAAGGGTGCGTAGGCATGCGCCAGCGTCACCACGACCGCGGCGGGCGTGTTGAGGAAAGCCAGAGTCGGTTCCGACCAGAGGCCGCTTTCGATGAAAGCCGAGTTCAGCACGCCGTTGTAGGCGAGCACGATCTTCCAGGCGAAGACGCGCAAAAGGTAGCTGGTCCAGAACGGCAACGTCACCAGGAAGAGCAGCAGGTTGCGCCGCCGCCCGGCGTGGAAGGCAAGGTAATAGGCGACCGGATAGGCGGTGGCCACGGTCGCCAGCGTCACCAGGCCGGCGATGACCAGCGAGCGCAGCGTCACCGTCCAGTAGAGCGGATCGGTGGCCACGGTGACGAAATTCTCCGCCGTCAGCCCGGCGCCGAGCAGGGAGCCGTCATTGCTCCTGAAGGCGAGGAAAATCACCAGGCCGAGCGCGAACAGGATGAGGAAGAAGGTGACCAGCCCGCCTGGCAGAAGCATGGCGAACCGGAAGACCGGCGAGATGCGGGTTTCCGGCGATGGCCGCGCTGCAACGATGGTCGACATCTTATTGCCTATTGGGGCTGTCCATCGGATTTTTTGAAATCGACCGATGATTTTTCATATTCATGAAACTGTCAAGCTGAATTGCTTGTGCGCTGCACACGTTCGGCGTCAGCGCTCGAATGCGTCGAGCATCCGGTACCAGGTGATCATGGCGGCGACGCCGACCCGGCGGAAGGCATGGAACGGGATCGGCTGGATCGGCGACAGCGGGAATGGCAATTGCCTGGCATCGCCGCTCGCCAGATAGCTTGCTATGCGTTTGCCAAGCGCGCTCATCAGCCCGACGCCCCTGCCCTGGCAGCCGACCACGGCAAGCAGGCCCTTCTCCGGTTCATGCAGATGCGGCAGGTGATCCGGCGTAAGCGCCACGCGGCCGAACCAGCGCTTTTCGATGGCGATGCCGGCAAGCGCCGGATAGAGGCGCAGCAGCGCGCGTTCGCAATGCGCCCAGTCCGCGGCACTCGATGGCAGCGCCATGCGGCCGCGTCCGCCCAGCACCATCCGGCCGTCGGGGCTCTTGCGGTAGTAGACGAGGATGCGACGCGAATCCGAGACGGCCTGGCCGCCCGGCAGGATGCTGACGGCGAGGTCGGCCGGCAGCGGCGCGGTGGCGATCTGGAAGGAATGCAGCGGCACGATCGTCTGCGCGAGGCCAGGCAGCAGACCATCCGTGTAAGCGTTGGTGGCGAGCACGACGGACTTCGCGCGCAACTCGGCCCCGCTTTGCGTCGAAACTCGCCAGAGGCCGGCTTCCTTGCTGAGCTTCACCACCCTCTGCTGCTCGGCGATCTTCACGCCGGCGCCTGCCGCGACACGCGCCAATTCCATCGTGTAAGACAGCGGATCGATGACGCCGGCGCGGCGGTCGAGCCAGCCGCCAAGATAGCCCTTGGCGCCGGTCATTGCCGCGATCTCGGCCCGGCCGAGCAGTTTCACGTCGGCGCCGCGCGAGCGCCATTGCCGATCGCGATCGGCGGCCGCCCTCAGGGCGGTCTCGGTGTGCGCGGCCTGGATCCAGCCGTTGCGCGTGAACGGCACGGCAAGTTGCTCATCTCGGATCACATCGAACACGGCGTCGGCCGTCGAGGCGGCGAAGTCGACCAGGGCTTCGCCGCGCGCCTTGCCGAAATGCTCGATCAGCCATTCCGGATCGTATTTGAGGCCGGGGATGACCTGGCCGCCGTTGAGGCCGGAAGCGCCCTGCCCGATCGCGCCTGCCTCCAGCACCTGGACCGAAAGGCCCGCGCGGGCCGCATGCAAGGCGGTCGACAGGCCCATGATGCCGCCGCCGACGACGACGGCATCGAGCGTGCTGCCGGCCGACAGCTCGGACTGGAAGGCCGGAGCTGTTTGGGGCTTCCGCCAGATCGGATCGGAAAAGGCTGCGGGCAAGGGTCACCTGAGCGCTGGAGCTTGTGAAAATTCTATTGTCGATTTCATGGACTTGAAAGCACGTTTCACTAGGCCAGTCTGCCTATGCTGTGAGACAGCACGCCCATTGGGCCATAAATGATGCTGTCAACGGCATAGACCTTTGGGCAAAATCCTAGGAAAGTGCCGCGCGACAATCGAGAGGATAGAAGACCATGACCGACCCGACCCGCCTCCCCGCCGACGGCCTTTTCGTCGGCCGCGCCAGGACCAGCGAAGCCGCCCACCCGCTAGTGGTCACGGTGCGCGACGGCGAGGTCATCGACATCACCTCGAGCGCGGCGCCCACGGTGCGCGACGTCTGCGAGCTGAAGGATCCGGCGGGCTACGTGCGCTCGGCCAAGGGCAAGGCGATCGGCGGGCTCGCCGACATCGCCGCGAACAGCTTCGAAGCCAGACGCGATGCGAAGAAGCCCATCCTGCTTTCGCCCGTAGACCTGCAGGCCGTGAAGGCTTCGGGCGTCACCTTCGTCGTCAGCCTGCTCGAGCGCGTCATCGAGGAACAGGCGCGCGGCTCGGCGGAAAAGGCCGACGCCATCCGGGCCGACATCGCCGGGCTGATCGGCCACGATCTTTCGAAGCTGAAGCCCGGCTCGCCGGAAGCAATGGAGATCAAGGCCAAGCTGATTTCGCGCGGGGCCTGGTCGCAATATCTGGAAGTGGGCATCGGCCCGGACGCCGAGATCTTCACCAAGTGCCAGCCGATGGCCTCGGTCGGCTTCGGCGCCGATGTCGGCCTGCACCCGGTCTCCACCTGGAACAATCCGGAGCCGGAGATCGCCATGATCGCCGACAGTTCGGGCCGCATCGTCGGCGCCACGCTCGGCAACGACGTCAATCTGCGCGATGTCGAGGGGCGCTCGGCGCTGCTGCTCGGCAAGGCCAAGGACAACAATGCTTCCGCCTCGCTCGGGCCGTTCATCCGGTTGTTCGACGAGACCTTTGCCATCGCCGACGTGAAGCGCGCGACGGTGCGGCTCAGCGTCGAGGGCGAGGACGGGTTCTCGCTGGAAGGCTCAAGCTCGATGGCCGAAATCAGCCGCTCGCCGGAAGAGCTGGTCAAGGCCGCGATGGGGCCGCATCACCAGTATCCGGACGGGCTGGCGCTCTATCTCGGCACCATGTTCGTGCCGTCGAAGGATCGCGGCGAGAAGGGCAAGGGTTTTACCCACAAGGTCGGCGATTTGGTCACCATCTCGTCGGAAAAACTCGGCGCGCTGGTCAACCGCGTGCGGCTGTCGCCCGATTGCCCGCACTGGACTTATGGCGCCAGCCATCTGATGCGCGACCTCGCCAGGACCGATCTCATCTAGCGCCGCACCACGAGTGGTGTTGTCGAAAGCCCGTCTACGCGACGCGATGGGCGACGGTGCCGCTTGCCTGGGAAAATATCACCGCAACTGATGCAATCTGATGGGATTGCTGATGGCGTGCGCGGCTGCCCCAACATCCATTAGCGATGGAGGCTTGTCAGCGACCGAAAAAGGGAATGCTCTAGACGTTCCGGTCGGCGCTGGCAGGAAATGCGGTCCTCGGGCTGTATCGCGCCTGATGAGGAGGAGAGTTTTCAACATGGGAGGAAATCGAATGCTTTCGAGGCTGAGACTGCTCGTGCTTGGCTTGATCGCGGCGCTCGCCATTCCGGCGATGGCCGAGGCCAAGACGTTCTACTGGATTTCGCATGGCGGGCCGGCCGATCCGGTCTGGACCTACTTCCTGGCCGGCGCCAAGCAATGGGCGACCGACACAGGCAACAAGGTGAACACGTCCTTCCACAATGGCGACGTCGCCTCGCAGCAGGAGGCCGTCCGCGCCGCCATCTCGGCCAAGGCCGATGGCATCGTCACCACCAGCCCCGATCCGGGCAGCCTCGTTGAAATCGTCAAGGAGGCCCGCGCCGCCAACATCCCGATCATCAACTTCAACACGCCGGACCCGAAGGCCAACTTCAACGCCTATGTGGGCGGCGACAACGTCACCTTCGGCAAGCATTGGGCGCAGTATCTGGTCGACAAGGGCCTGGTGAAGAAGGGCGACTTCGTGTGGATGCCGGTCGAGGTACCCGGCGCCACCTATGGCGTCCAGGAAGAGGAAGGCATCAAGAGCGTGTTCGAGCCGCTCGGCATCACCTATGAGGTGACCGAGGCGACGCTCGACCAGGCCGAAGTGATCAACCGCATGGTCGACTACCTCACCGCCCACAAGGGCAAGGTGAAGGCCATGATCGGCCTCGGCGACCTCGTCACCGGCTCGGTCAAGCGCGTGTTCGACCAGGTCGGCGTCAAGCCAGGCGAAATCCCGGTCGTCGGCTGGGGCAACTCGCTCGACACCACCCAGGAAGTGCTGAACGGCTATGTCAACGCCGCGCAATGGCAGGACCCGCAGGCGACCAGCTATGTGGCGCTGTCGCTCGCCAACATGGCTGCCGCCGGCATTCCTCCGGGCTTCAACGTCATCACCGGCGCGCTCTATGAAAAGGACACCGCCGGGGTCTACGACAAGATCCTGTCCGGTAAATAATCCGCGACCAATGGCCGTGACCGCTCCGGCGGCCACGGCCATTCCTTTCGCCGAGCCTGCCGCCGCGCGGGCTTCAGCTAAAGCGCGTCGCGTCGAAACGGATTCGAGCGACGCGCTTTAAGTCTTTGTTTTATGCATGTCGTTTTTCCCAAAACCGCTGCACACTTTTGGGCGACATGCATCAAGTTCATTCACGTCGCGGGCTCAATGGAAAACCGTTCCTTCGTCCAAAGTTTCATCGCGCGGCCGGAATTCGGCCCGCTGGTGCTGCTCGTCGTCGAGCTCGCCGTCTTCTGGGGCATCAATCCGGACTTCCTGTCGCCGCAGAACATCTCCAACATCCTGGCCTTCACCGTCGAGCTCGGCCTGATCGCGCTGGCGATGACGCTCTTGATGACATCGGGCGAATTCGACCTCTCGGTCGGCTCGCTGTTCGGCTTCTCGCCGGTGCTGATGTGGACGCTGTTCAACGGCGGCGCCACCTCGCTGGAGATGGGCTTCGTCATCGCGTTGGTGGTCGCGGCCTTCATCGGCCTGGTGAATGGCTGGTTCGTCACCCGGCTCAAGATCCCGTCCTTCCTGGTCACGCTCGGCATGCTGCTCGTCGTGCGCGGCACCGCGCTCTTCGTCACCGACGGTTTTCCGCAGCGCACCTGGAGCGCCGAAGGCAGCTGGCTGGCGGACATACTGGTCGGCGATTTCTACATCGGGCCGTTCCGCATCTATGCCTCGCTGTTCTGGTTCATAGGTGCTGCGATCGTGCTCGGCTATGTGCTGACGCAAAGCCGCACCGGCAACTGGATCCAGGCCGCCGGCGGCAACCCCAATGCGGCGCGGGCGCGCGGCGTCAACGTCAACCGCGTCAAGGTCGGCCTGTTCATCCTGTCGGCGCTGATGGCTTCGCTCGCCGGTGTGATCTCCTCGCTGCGCACCTCGGCTGCCAATCCCAATAGCGGCACCGGCTACGAGCTGGAAGTCATCGCCATGGTGGTGATCGGCGGCACGGCGCTGACCGGCGGGCGCGGCACCATCATCGGCACGGTGCTCGGCATCCTGATCCTGCGCGTCATGCGCAACGGCATCGTGCTGATCGGCGTGCCGGGGCTCGCCTACAACATCTTCATCGGCGCAATCATCCTCGGCATGATGGCGCTGCATTCATGCTCGAACGCCGGCACCAGGCAGGGACGTGACCCATGGCCGAACCGCTCATCCGCATGACAAACATCCGCAAGTCCTACGGGCGCGTGCAGGCGCTGGTGGACGCCAACTTCCATGTCAATGAAAGGGAGATCGTCGGGCTGCTCGGCGACAACGGCGCCGGCAAGTCGACGCTGATCAAGGTGCTGTCGGGCGCGGTGCCGCTGACCAGCGGCGACATTTTCGTGCGCGGCAAGAAGGTGGATTTCCGCAGCACCAGCGACGCCATCGCGCATGGCATCGAGACCATCTACCAGGACTCGGCGCTGGTCACGCAGCTGTCGATCGCGCGCAACCTGTTCCTCGGTCGCGAGCCGATCAAGCCGCCGCGTTTCCTGAACCGCATGGACCAGGAAGCGATGAACACGGTGGCGCGCGACCTGCTCAAGCAGGTCGGCATCTCGAAAAACATCCCGCCGACGACGCCGATCGGCTCGCTGTCGGGCGGCGAACGGCAGGCGGTGGCGATCGCGCGCGCGATGCATTTCGACAGCGACCTGATCATCCTCGACGAGCCGACCAACAATCTCGGCGTCGCCGAGACGCAAGGCGTGTTGAGCTTCGTGCGCAGTGCACGCGACTCAGGTCATTCCTGCATCTTCATCGCCCACAACATCCACCACGTCTTCCAGGTGGTCGACCGCATCGTGGTGATGCGCCGCGGCAAGGTGGTGGCCGACGACATCGATCCGAAGCAGACAACCGTCGCCGAGGTCGAGCGCATCATCACCGGCATGTCGGACAAGGAGATCCGCGACGCCATCGCCGACGGCCCGCAGCCGCATGGCTGATCTGGCGGCCTGACACGGGCTTGCATCCCATCCTATGACTGGAGCCATGAAAGCCACCGTAGCCGACATCGCCAGGAGTTGCGGCCTGTCGACCGCGACGGTCGACAGGGTGCTCAACAATCGTCCCGGCGCAAGTGCCGCCAACCGGCAGCGGGTGATGGAGGCTGCCAAGCAGCTCGGCTACCTGCCGACGCTCGACCAGGTCGTGCTGCCGTCGAAGCCGGCGCATCTCGAATTCTTCCTGCCGATCGGCAGCAACGCCTTCATGGCCGACCTTGCCCATCACATCGAGGACTATGCCGCGCGGCTGCCGCTGGTCGCCTCCTGCCGCATCCACAACCTTGCCGGCATCTCGGCCGGCGCGCTGCAGGGCGCGGTCGAGAACCTGTCGCTGAAAGCCAACGGCGTCGGCGTCATCGCCGTCGACCATCCGCGCACGCGCAACATTTTGCGCGAGCTGGTCGAGGCCGGCATCCGGCTGGTCACACTGGTCTCCGACGTGCCGGCCGCCCCGCGCTCGGCCTATGTCGGCATCGACAACCGGGTCGCCGGGCGCACGGCGGCGCTGTTGATGGGGCGCTTTCTCGGCGGCAAGACCGGGCATCTGGCGATGGTGGTCGGCTCGCGTTCCTATCGCGGTCATGAGGAGCGCGAGATGGGTTTTCGGTCGGTGCTGAGCGAAGAGTTCCCCAACCTCACCATTTCGAGCGCGGTCGAGATCAACGACGAGCCCGATGCCAGCTACGGCGCGACCATGAAGGCGCTGCACAACGAGCCGGAATTGCTCGGCATCTATTGCGTCGGCGCCGGACGCTCGGGCGTGGCAAGAGCACTGCTCGAAGCCAGGCCGCGCAAGAAGCCGGTGTTCATCTGTCACGACCTGACGAAGGAAACGCGCCGCTATCTTGTCGACGACCTCGCCGACGTCGTCATCGACCAGAACGCACGGCTGATCGCCGAGCAAGCAGTGATCCGGCTGCTCGGCTCGATCGCTTCATCTGCGCCGTACCTCACAAAAAAGTTCATCGAGCCGCGGCTGATCTTTAAGGAAAACGTGCCGGTTCAATGAGTTAGCGCCCCTAAAGGGGGCGGCTTTTTCCCGATTTGTCGGAGGATTGGCAGGTGGTGCGGCAATTCTGCACACCAGCTATGCACGTTTCGTAGTTGCCGAATCGTTGGGCAAATCGTAAATGTTGCGGTGTCGGATGTCTTCCTCCTCCCAGACACCGACGAGGAATGCGGTGCACCTCCTCCCGCGCCGTATTCGAAATCGAGCCCGCTGCCTCCTCCTCCCGGCAGCGGGCTTTTCTTTTGCCCGCACGAATTCGGACCCCAAAGTCAGCGCGCCCGGAACGACGCGATGAGGCTCTCGGCCATGCGCACGAATTGCGCGCTCGGGCCCTCGGCGCCGACGCTTTGCATCGAGACGCGCGCGCCTTCGAGCAGCAGCGACAGCGTGTCGGCGAGCAGCTCGGCCTGGCCGATGCCGGCATCGCGGCAAAGCGCAACGAGCTTTTCGCGCTGGGCTTCCTTCAGTTCCTTGATGACGCGCCTTGCCGGGTGATCGCTCTCGCTGAGCTCGACGGCGGCATTGGCCATGTCGCAGCCGCGGCTGTCGGCGCTGAGCAGTTCCGAGGCCTTGTGGACCCAGGCATGCAGTTGCGCGAGCTTGTCGCCGGGATGCTGAGCCTCGAACTCGTCCCATATCCTTGAAGCCTTCGTCGCCGTGGCGCGCAGGCATTCGATGATGAGATCGTCCTTGGATTCGAAGTGACGATAGAGCGTCATCTTGTTGGTGCCGGCAGCCTCGGTGATGGCGTCGACGCCAACACCCTTGATGCCGTGCTTGTGGAACATGTCCTGCGCCGTTTCCAGGATCCGATCCCGTGGGCGAGAGCGCTCCACGACGCCGTCTGCCATCATGCTCTCCTTTCGTTTCCAAAAAACCTCGGCACACCTCTTGACTAGGGTGTTACCGGTCTGTAACTTCCAGAATGTTACTTACTGGTAACACCTATATCGCTCCGCGTCAACGACAAGGGTTCCACCGATAGACCCTGCCAGAGCGAGATGGGGACATAACTCTGCCTGTCATGCGGCTTCGGCCGGTGAAATCGAAAAAACGGTCCGTGATCATCCGATGCGGGCCGCAAGCAAGGAGCTACTCCTATGCAAAAGCGTAAAGACCTGACGATCGACGAAGCCATCCGGGATCCGATGATCCGGCTGGTGATGAAGGCGGACGGGATCGATCCGAAAGCCTTCGAACGGATGCTGCGCTCGCGCGCGGCAGGACGGGCGCCGGACGACGAGATCCCGCCACCCTTCCTGGAGGACTCCGGTTTCGGCCGGGCCCGGCGCATGCGCCATTTCGCAAAACCGTTCGGCGAGGCATCCGCGTCATGGTGAACTTCTTCATCCACCGTCCGATCTTCGCGTCGGCGATCGCCATCATCATGGTGCTCGCCGGCGCGATCGCCTATTTCCTGCTGCCGGTCTCACAATTTCCCGACATCACGCCCCCGCAAGTGGTGGTCAGCGCTCATTATCCGGGCGCCAGCGCGCAGGTCGTGGCCGATACGGTCACCACGCCGCTCGAGCAGCAGATCAACGGCGTGCAAGGCATGACCTACATGTCGTCGACGAGCTCGAATGACGGCTCCTCGACCATCACCATCACCTTCGATGTCGGCTATCCGCTGAGCACCGCGGCCGTCGACGTGCAGAACCGCGTCTCGCAGGCCGCATCCTCCCTCCCGGCCATCGTCAACCAGGGCGGCGTGACGATCAAGAAACAGAACCCCAATTTCGTTTTGATCGTCGATCTCACCTCGCCCGACGGCTCGGTCGATCCGGTCGCGCTGAGCAACCTTGCCTATCTTCAAGTGGTCGACCCGCTGAAGCGGCTGCCCGGCGTAGGCGACGTGCAGATCTTCGGCGAGCGCCGCTATTCGATGCGCGTCTGGCTCGACCCGGACAAGCTTGCCAATCTCGGCATCACCGCCGTCGACGTGCAGAACGCCATCTCCGAACAGAACGTGCAGGTGGCGGCCGGCAAGATCGGCCAGTCGCCGGCGCCCGCCGGCACCGCCTTCGAGATGCAGGTCAATGCCGTCGGCCGCCTGAGCGACCCGAAGGAATTCGGCGACATCGTCGTGCGCGCCAACTCGCAGAACGGCTCGCTCGTGCGGCTGCGCGACGTCGCCCGCATCGAGCTCGGCGCGCTGCAATATTCCTCATCCGCCTTCTTCGGCAAGGACCCGACCGTGGTGCTCGCCGTCTACCAGATGCCTGGCTCCAACGCGCTCGACCTGCAGCAGCGGGTCAAGGACAAGATGCAGGAGTTGTCGGCGCGCTTCCCGAAGGGCGTCCACTACGCCATGCATTACGACACGACGCGCTTTGTCTCGGCTTCGATGCATGACGTGCTGATCACCCTCGGCGAAGCGCTGGTGCTGGTCGTGGCGGTGGTCTTCATCTTCCTGCAGAGCTGGCGCACCACCATCATCCCGACCATCGCCATCCCCGTGTCGCTGGTCGCGACGCTGGCGGTGATGTACATGCTGGGCTTCTCGCTCAACATGCTGTCGCTGCTCGGCATGGTGCTGGCGATCGGTCTCGTCGTCGACGACGCCATTGTCGTGGTCGAGAACGTCGAGCGACAGCTTGAAGCGGGCCTCAAGCCGCTGGCCGCGACACGCGCGGCGATGGCCGAGGTGACCGGGCCGATCATCGCCACCACTGCGGTGCTCGCGGCGGTGTTCATCCCTGTCGCCTTCATCCCGGGCGTCTCGGGGCGGCTCTACAACCAGTTCGCGCTCACCGTCGCGATCTCGGTCGGCATCTCCGCCTTCAACTCGCTGACGCTGAGCCCAGCGCTGAGCGCCGCGTTCCTGCGCCATCGCGGCGAGACGCAGTTCGTGCTGTTCCGCTGGTTCAATGCCGGTTTCGACTGGCTGTCTCATGCCTATGCCCATGGCGTGCGCATCCTGATCAAGCTGCGCTGGGCCATGCTCGGCCTGTTCGCGGCCGGCCTGGTCGCCACCTATTTCGTCTGGCAGAAGCTGCCTTCGACCTTCCTCCCCGTGGAGGACCAGGGCTATTTCTTCGTCGTCATCCAGCTGCCCGACGGCGCTTCGCTGGAGCGCACCGACGCGGTGGCGCAGAAGGCGCGCGACATCCTGCAGAACACGCCCGGCGTCGACATCGTCGGCTCGATCAGCGGCCTGAACTTCCTGACCAGCGCCGCGCAGTCGAACTCGGCTGTCGAGTTCGCCATCCTGAAGCCATGGGACGAACGCGGGCCCGACCAGAATGCCTCGAAGCTGGTCGAGCAGGTGCGCGGCAAGCTTCTGCAGATACCGGAAGCCTTCGCGCTGTCCTTCGATCCGCCTTCGATCCCGGGCCTCGGCACCACCGGCGGCTTCGAGTTCCAGGTGGAAGACCTCTCGGGCCGCGGCAGCGCCGCGCTCAACGAGGTGACCCAGGCGCTGATCGCCGAGGCGCGCAAGCAGCCGGAGCTCAATCCGCAGCAGCTGTTCTCGTCCTTCTCGACCTCGACGCCGCAGTTCAACTACGACCTCGACCGCAGCAAGGCGAAGCTTCTCGGCCTCAACCTGCCGGACGTCTTCAACACGCTGCAGATCTATCTCGGCTCGCTCTACGTCAACGACTTCAACCTGTTCGGCCGCACCTTCCGTGTGACCATCCAGGCCGACAAGGACGCGCGCGCCGACGCGACCGACATCTCGCGGCTCTATGTGCGCAACGCGTCGGGCGGCATGGTGCCGCTGAGCACGCTGGGCAAGCTGGTGCCGATCGTCGGTCCCGAGACCGTGCCGCATTACAACAACAATGCGTCTGCCCTCATCAATGGCGGCGCCGCTCCGGGCTTCTCGTCCGGACAGGCGGTGGCGGCGATGGAGCGGGCGGCGGCAAACGTGCTGCCGCGGGACTTCGGCTATGAGTGGACCGGCATCACCTATCAGGAGCTCAAGGCCGGCTCGATCGCCTCGATCGTGTTCGGGCTGGCGATCGTCTTCGTCTTCCTGATCCTGGCGGCGCAGTATGAAAGCTGGGCGATGCCCTTCATGGTGCTGCTTGCCGTGCCGCTGGCCTTGTTCGGCGCCTTCATTGTCTTGCTGCTTCGCGGCATGCAGATCGACGTCTACTCGCAGATCGGCTTCGTCATGCTGATCGGCCTGGCGGCGAAGAATGCGATCCTGATCGTCGAGTTCGCCCGACGGCGGCGCGAAGAGGGTCTCACCATCGTCGAGGCGGCGATGGAAGCCGCACGGCTCAGGCTGCGGCCGATCCTGATGACGGCCTTCGCCTTCATCCTCGGCGTGCTGCCGCTGATGTTCGCGACAGGTGCCGGCGCCGCCAGCCGGCAGTCGATCGGCACCACCGTCTTCGGCGGCATGGTGGCGGCGACCATCCTGTCGCTGGTCTTCGTGCCGGTCTTCTACGCGGTCATCGAAACGCTGCGCGAGCGTGGCGGCGAGGCCGAACCTGTCGCGGGGCATCAGTATGCCCCGCACCAACAAGACATTGAACCGACCGCCGAGCCCGTGCGGCTCGCCGATGCGGCCGAATAGGATTGGAGAGACGTCATGCGTAAATGGAAAATCGCTTTGGGAACGGCCGTCGCGCTGGGCGCGATTTCGGTGGCAAGTGTCCACCTGCTCGACATGGGCAATCTGAGCCTCAACGCCAGCACCGCGGGCGCGGCACCCGCGCCTGCAGCCTTCGTCATGCCGGTGCCGGTGGTGAACGTCGTCAAGAAGACGCTGCCGATCTATCTCGACTATGCCGCGCGCGTCGAGCCGATCCGCAGCATCACGCTCCAGGCGCGCGTGCCGGGCTATCTGCAGGAACAGACAGCGCAGGACGGCAGCGACGTCAAGCAGGGCGACCTGCTCTACAGGATCGCGACCGAAGACTATCAGGCAGCGCTCGACCAGGCCAAGGCGCAGGTGGAGCGCGATACCGCGACGCTCGACTATGCGCGCTCGAATCTGGGCCGCGGCAGCGAGCTCGCCAAGAGCGGCTATTTGGCCAAGGACAGCTTCGACCAGCGCACCAGCACCTTGCGCGGGGCCGAGGCGGCGCTGCTGCTCGACAAGGCGGCGGTGCGGACGGCCGAGCTCAATCTCGGCTATGCCGAAATCAAGGCGCCCTTCCCCGGGCGCATCGGCCGCAATCAGGCCTCGGTCGGCACGCTGGTGAGCGTCGCCGGCACGGTGCTCAACACGCTGGTGCAGCTCGATCCGATCTACGTCACTTTCAACCCGAGCGAGACCGATCTCGTCGAGATCGAGCAGGCGAAGGCCGCCGGTCCAATCGCCGTCGACGTGCTGCTGCCGGGGGAAACCGAACCAAGCCAGAAGGGCCAGCTCACCTTCATCGACAACACGATCGACCATTCGACCGGCACGATCACCGCGCGCGCAACGATCGGCAATGCCAAGTTCACGCTGCTGCCCGGCCAGTATGTCCGCGTGCGGCTGCATGTGAAGGAACAGCCCAACACGCTGATGGTGCCGCAGGTGGCGCTCGGTTCCAGCCAGCTCGGCAAATACCTCTATGTGCTGGGCAAGGGCAACACGGTCGACCAGAAGCTGGTCTCGCTCGGGCCGACCGAGGGCGACCTGATCTCCGTGACCTCCGGCATCTCCGAGACCGACCAGGTGATCACGGGCAATCTGCAGAAGATCGGACCCGGAATGCCGGTTTCTCCCTTGCCGCAACCGAAACCG
Organism: Mesorhizobium loti; assembly: GCF_001510895.1. Taxonomy (GTDB): domain Bacteria; phylum Pseudomonadota; class Alphaproteobacteria; order Rhizobiales; family Rhizobiaceae; genus Mesorhizobium; species Mesorhizobium loti_A. Next base: position 37,562 of record NZ_LPWA01000121.1, read on the forward strand.
GCCAGCTGATAACCCCCATCAGTCCCGGTCCGACGCGCTCGGTTCCTACTCCGAGGGCGCCGTTTTATTTTCGGGCAAACCATTATGCGCCTTTCCCGGACTTGTTCCGAGAAGTGCGACCAGCCCGGCAACGTCGGCTCGTTCGGCCTTGGCCGGAAGCATGAAGGCGCAATAGGGCTGGCCGAGGCGAACCGAGACGGACGACAGCGCGATCAGCCGACCTGCCTCGAGATCGGCGCCGGCCATGATCCGCTGACCGAGCGCCACTCCCAGCCCCAGCCTTGCGCCGCCGATCGCCAGGCTGGAGAGGCCGACGCGGCGGCCATGCGAGGGATCCGGCGCACGATTGCCGCCCGCCGCCGCGAACCAGTCCGCCCAGCTCGGATGCGAGGCGTAGTTCGGACCCCAATTGGTATGGATGAACTGGCTCTCATGCACATTCGACAGGTCGAAGTCTTCGTTGCCGTGGCGCCGCCAGAACTCGGGTGAAGCGATGGGCAGAACGTCGTCGTGGACGAGCCGGACCATTTTCAGCGCCGGATAATGGTAATCGCCGTAGCTGACGCGCAGGTCGATGTTCTGGCGCACCACGTCGACGGGATCGTCCTCGACGCGGACATCGATCGCCATCTGCGGAAAGCCGTCGAGCAGCAAAGCCAGGCGCGGCGCCAGCCAGAGTTCGGCCAGCGAGAACGGCACGCTGACGACGAGGCGTGTTCGCAAGCCGCCTTCCAACATGCGCCGGCCGACCGCCGCGATCTCGCCCAGCGCTCGCGCCGTCTGCGGATAGATGGCATGGCCGGCATCGGTCAACGCAATGCGGTTGCCGTTGCGCACGAAGAGCTGCTTGCCGAACCAGTCTTCCAGGTTGCGGATCTGCTGGCTGACCGCGGCCGACGAGACGCCGAGCTCGGTGGCGGCAAGCGTGAAGCTGCCGGCGCGGGCCGCGACCTCGAAGGTTCGCATCGCATTCAACGGCGGAAGCTTATCCACGCTTTGTCCTCGAAAGTTTTTCTTGGGGAAGCCTAACAATTTTCCGCGTTGCGGCAAAGTTTTCCTTGGCGTGTAGTGGCCTCAGATTTTTGGAGGACGCTATGATCGAAGAAATTCTCGACCTGGACCGCTACCCGCTGAACCGCGAGGGCAGTTCCGAATGGCAGCGCTTGGTGGACGAGTGCAAGGCCGCGCTCGCGGCAAACGGCATGTTCAACCTGGAAGGTTTTCTGCGCCCCGGCATTGCCGAAAAGGCGGTCGCAGAGATCCGGCCGGTAATGGACACGCGCTCGCATGTCCACAAGCGCATGCACAACATCTACTTCAAGCCGTCGATCCCGGAGCTTTCGCCCGACCACCCGGCGTTGCGCAAGGTCGAGACGGTGAGCCACACGGTCTGCGCCGACCAGATTCCCGGCAGCATTGTTCTCGCGATCTACGAATACGAGCCGCTGGTGCGTTTCCTGGCGGCGACGATGGGCAAGCCGCAGTTGCACGTCATGCAGGATCCGCTCGCCCGCGCCAACGTCATGGGCTATCGCGCGGGCGAGGCTCTCAACTGGCATTTCGACCGCTCGGAATTTACGACTACGCTGCTTCTGCAGGCGCCGGAACGCGGCGGCGACTTCGAATACCGCACCGATCTTCGCTCGGACGACGACCGCAACTATGACGGCGTTGCAAGGCTGCTGGAGGGACGCGATCCCGAAGCGAAGATCCTGCGCATGAAGGCCGGCACGCTGAATGTCTTCCGCGGCAAGAACACCGCGCATCGCGTCACCACGGTCGAAGGCGAGCGCGAGCGCATGATCGCGGTGTTTTCCTATTATGAGCGGCCGGGCGTCATGTTCAGCGAGGAAGAGCGGATCGGCTTCTATGGTCGAGCGGCATGAGCCCGAGCCTATCGCAATCCAGAATCCCGAAATTTTTCCCTTGTTAGATTGTCGACAATCTGTTTGTCTTGCAGCCGGTTCATCCGGAGTGGAATGCATGGCGAAGCTCAATTTCAGTCCGATCGCGGACACGACGCGCAGGGCGGAGATCGTCGCCCTGCTCCGCCGCGCCATCCTGACCGGGCAGTTGGAGCCCGGGCAAAAGCTCAACGAGCTCAGGATTTCCGAGCAGATGCAGGTGAGCCGCGCGCCGCTGCGCGAGGCGATGCGCGAGCTGGTGCAGGAAGGCATCCTGACCAGCATCCCCTATGCCGGCACTTTCGTCATCGACGTCACCGCCAAGGACATCATCGATGCCTATTCGTTGAACCAGGTGCTCGACGAGTTCGCGATCGAGCTCGCCTGGCCGCAGCGCGACCAGCGCTTCTTCGACGAGCTCGACCGCCGCCACGAGGCAGTGAAGCAGGCGACACGGGCGCTCGACACCACGCGCCAGATCGAGACGGCGCTGCAGTTGCACGGGCTGATCTACGAATGGGCCGACAATTCGGTGCTGCTGGAAACCTGGCAGCGGCTGACCAGCCGGCTGCAGATGTATTTCGCGCTGCATCAGCGGGCGCGCAACGAGCCGGTGCCGGCCGAGGATGTGCACGAAACCTATGTGGCGCTGCTCAAGGGCTCCGATATGCGCGCCGCCCAGCGCCATGCGCGCGAGCATATCGACCTCGATTTCGAAGAGCTTCTTGCCTATGCGCGCGGCCTCGAAAGGCGTGCCTCTAGAGCAATTCCAGGAAAAGTGCGCAGCGGTTTTCCGTCCGGAATTGCGTAAAACCAAACACTTAGAGCGGCTCGGCAATTCTATCACGCTGAGCCGGGCGCCGACCGGCCTCGCTGACAACGGACACCAACGTGAAGATCAAAAGCATAAAAGCCTATCATGTCGTGCAGCCTTTCGTGGACGGCCCCTACCGCATGTCGAAGGGGCGGGTCGCCGACTGCTTCGATGCGGTGATCGTCGCCATCACCTCGGACAGCGGCGTGACCGGCTGGGGCGAGATGGCGCCGCTCGGCAATTTCTACTCGGCCGCGTTTCCGGCGGGAACACGCGCGGGCGTGCCGGAGATCGCGCCGCATCTCATCGGCCACGACCCGCGCGGCCTTGCCGGCATCGGCAGGCTGATGGACACGGTGTTCAAAGGCCACCCTTACATCAAAGCGGCACTCGATATGGCGTGCTGGGATCTCGCCGCCCGCGCGGCCGACGTGCCGCTGGTGACGATGCTGGGTGGGCGCGAGAGCGAGACGGCGGAACTCTACAGGGTCGTCACCCACGGCACGGTCGATCAGATGGCCGCACTTGCCAAGCGCATCGTTGCCGAAGGCTGCCGCCGGGTGCAGGTCAAGGTCGGCGGCAACGTGGGCGACGACATCGAGCGCGTCACCGCGGTCGCCTCGGCCATGCCGAAGGGCACGGTGATCTTCTGCGACGCCAATGCCGGCTGGACGCCCTACCAGGCGCGCCAGTTCGCCGATGCCACGCGCGGCATCGACTATACGTCCGAGCAGCCTTGCACCACGATCGAGGAGAACATGTCGGTGCGCCGCATGCTCGACAAGCCGATGGTGCTCGATGAATCCGTCACCTCGTTGCAGGAGATGCTGGAAATCCACCGCCGCGGCGCGGCCGACGGGCTGACGCTGAAGATCTCGCGGCTGGGCGGCGTGACGCAAACCCGCCTGATCCGCGACGTCGCCGTCGATCTCGGCTTCATGATCACGGTCGAGGATACCGGCGGCGCCGAGATCGACACGGCCGCCATGGCGCATCTGTCGCTGTCGACGCCGGAGGAGCGCCGGCTGCATGCGATCGCCTTCCACGAATGGGTGACGGTGCGCACCGCTTCCAACAAGCCGCCGGTAACCGGCAGCCGCATGGGCATTCCCGATGGGCCCGGCCTTGGCATCGACGTCGTGCCGGACCTGCTCGGCAAGCCGTTCTTCGAGATCGGCTGAGATGAAGATCAGGCGCATCCAGGCGACGCCGATCAATTACAGGCTGGAAGCGCCTTACGTCTGGGTGTTCGGCGAGCTCGACGGCTTCTCGCCTACCATCGTCGAGGTCGAGACCGAGGACGGGCTCGTCGGGCTCGGCGAAGCGCCGACACCGGCTGCAGCGGCGATCATCAACGACGTGCTGGCGCCGCGTCTGGCCGGCCGCGACGCCTTCGACATCGCCGGTGCCGAGCATGTCTGCCTGCCCTTCTGGACCGGCGTCCAATCGATCAACGACCGCATCCGCATCATGGCCTTCGGCGCCATCGAGATGGCGCTGTGGGATCTGCGCGGCAAGGCGTGGAAGCAGCCGCTTTATCAATTGCTCGGTGGCGCGGTGCGCAAGCAGATCCCCTTCACCGACTATTTTTCGCTGCGAGGCGACGGAGCGAAAGTGAAGGGCGAAAAGACGCCGGAAGCGGTCGCCGACTACTGCGTCGAGCTCAACGAGCGCCACGGCACGACCTACTTCGAAGGCAAGTTCTCGACGCAGGACCCGAAGGTCTCGCTGAAGATGGTCGAGCTGATCCGCAACAAGCTTGGCGACCATGCGATGATCCGCATCGATTCCAACCAGGCCTATTCGCTCGCCACTGCCCGGCAGCTCGCACGGCCATTGGAAGAGTTTGGCGTTCGCAACTGGGAGGATCCGGTCGCGACCATCGAGGAAATGCGCGAGCTGCGGCGCCACACCTCGATCCCGTTCTCGACCCACAACATCGACATCGCGCGCGCCATGGAGCTGAAGGTGCCGGATGCGTTCGTCGGCAACCCGACGACGCATGGCGGCATCGGCCGTATGCTGCGCTTCGTCGGCGCCTGCGAGCATGCCGGCATCGACTACTGGTGCTACAGCGGCGACACAGGCATCGGCAGCGCCTGCTACCTGCATCTGTGCGCGGCGCTCGGCTGGATCCGGGAGCCCAACCAGTCGCTGTTTCGCATGTGGCCCATGGACGTGATCGAGGAAGGGCCATTTTCACCGAAGAACAATGTCGTGCCGGTGCCGGAAGGCCATGGGCTGGGCGTGACCCTGTCGCGTGAGAGGCTCGCCGCCTGCCATCGCGACTTCGTCGAGAATGGGCCCTGCAACAAGTACCACGACCCGGAAAAGCCCGGCACCTATCGCCGGCTGCCACTGAACTGAAGGAAAGGAGGCGACAGACCGAGTAGAAGACACGGCCGCGATTTCGAGCGGGCCGCAAGACCGGACAAGGCCTGCATCAAGAAAATCTGACCTTCCCGCCTTAAGCAGCGGATGGACCGGACCAAACCGCATGCTAAAGTTCGATCGACTGAAATTCTTGACGATGGCCGGGACAGGAGAACTCCGCGGAAATCGTCAACCGGAATGCACTCGCCAACCACAAGAACTGGGGAAAGGGTTTAGACCCATGAGCAAGAACTATCGCATTCTCGATCTCATCCGGCGCAACCGCACGCCGCTCGAAAACCATCTCATCGACGGCCTCATCGACGGGCGCGTTAGCCGCCGCGACTTCGTGCGTCACGGCAGCCTGCTCGGGCTGTCGCTGCCGCTGCTCGGCCGCATCGGCATGGCCGCGGGCTTCGGCGCCGCGCCGTCCCTCGCTCGTGCCGCGGGTGCTGCCGGCGCCACCATCCGCGTCGGCAGCAACGTGCCGTCCGCCGCGATCGACCCGGTCACCATCGCCGATGCCGGCGGCCTTCTGGTGATGCAGCAGGTCGCCGAATTCCTGTGCATCGACGGACCGGATCTGGTGCTGAAGCCGTCGCTGGCGGAAAGCTGGAAGCCGAATGCCGACGGCACGGTGTGGACCTTCACGCTGCGCAAGGGCGTGAAATTCCACTCCGGCGGCGAGATGAAGGCCGACGACGTGGTGGCCAGCATCGACCGGCTTGCCGATCCCGCCAATTCGTCCAACGCGCTGTCGGTGTTCACCGGCATCCTGCAGAAGGGCAATACCAAGAAGGTCGACGACTATACGGTCGAATTCCATCTCGACGCGGCGAACGGCAACTTCCCCTATATGGTGTCGTCCGACAACTACAACGCCGTCATTATCCCGGCGAGCTACAAGGGCGACTACGAGAAGAGCTTCGACGGCACCGGGCCGTTCAAGCTGGAGAAGTACACGCCCAAGGTCGGCGCCTCCTTCGTGCGCAACGACGACTACTGGGGTGAAAAGGCGCTGCCGGACCGTACCGAGTTCACCTTCTTCTCAGACATGCAGGCCCAGATCCTTGCCTTGCAGGGCGGCCAGATCGACATCATCAACCAGATGCCCGTGCTGGCCGGCGTCGCCATCCTCAACGATCCGAATTTCGACGTGATCAGCCTGAAATCGTCCGCGCACCAGCAGTTGCATATGCACTGCGACGAGGGACCGACGAAGGACGCTCGCGTGCGCCGCGCCATCGCGCTCTGCCTCGACCGCGAGAAACTCGCCGCCGGCCTGATGAAGGGACGTTCGGCGCTCGGCAATGACAGCCCGTTCGCCGCCGTCTACCCTTCGACCGACACAAGCGTGCCACAGCGCAAGCAGGATATCGCCCAGGCCAAGCAGCTGATGGAAGCGGCCGGCGTCGGTCAAGGCTTCAAGATGACGCTCACCACGGAGCGCTATCTGGAGATCCCGGAATATGCCCAGCTCATCCAGAACTGGGTCAAGGAAATCGGCATCGATCTCGAGCTCAACATCCTCGACCAGGGCGCCTATTACGGCGATGCCGTGTTCGGCAAGTCGAACTGGCTGGATTCGGCGATGGGCATCACCGACTACGGCCACCGCGGCGTGCCGAATGTCTATCTTGCGGCGCCTCTGAAGAGCGACGGCACCTGGAATGCCGCCCACTTCAAGAACAAGGACTACGACCAGCTGGCGACCAGCTATATCGCAGCCCTCGACCTGGAGGCGCAGAAGGCCGACGCCGGCAAGATCCAGAAGCTGCTGCTCGAGGAGACGCCGGTCATCTTCGGCTATTTCTACGACTACCTGACGGCGACGGCGAAAGGTGTGACGGGCGTGCAGCCCACCGCCATGTCGCAGCTGTTCCTCGAAAAGGCTTCGAAGGCCTGACGCGAGCGAACTAGCCTATCCCTGACAACCGGCTCTCCATAGGGAGCCGGCTCCAATAGGAGTATTCGCCATCCTCGCTTTCCTCGTCCGGCGCCTCGCTTTGTCGCTCGTCACGCTGTTCCTGCTCAGCGTCATGGTGTTCCTCGGCGGCCAGGTGCTGCCCGGCAATGTCGGCCGCGCCATATTGGGGCCGTTCGCCGATCAGCGCGCCGTCGACGCGCTCAACCATTCGCTCGGCGTCGACCGCCCGCTGCTCGTCCAATACGGAACCTGGATCTGGAATTTCCTGCATGGCGACATGGGCACGTCCTATATCTTCCGCGCGCCGGTCGCGCCCTTCGTCATCGAGGCGCTCGGCCATTCGATGAAGCTGGCGCTCGTCGCCTTTGCGCTGGTGGTGCCGATCGGCATCCTCGGCGGCGTCATCGCCGCGCTCAACCTCAACCGGCCGCTCGACCGCATCATCAGCCTCGGCGGCCTGTCGGTGACGGTGCTGCCGGAGTTCGTCACCGGCATCATCCTGATCCTGATCTTCGGCGTCTGGCTGCGCTGGCTGCCGATCGCCGCCGCCTGGCCGAAAGGCGCCGGCTTCTTCACCCAACTCTATTACCTCATCCTGCCGTCGCTGCCGCTGTTCCTGGTGCTGTTCGGCTACATCGCCCGCATGGCGCGTTCCGGCATGATCGAGGCGCTCGATTCCGACTATACGCGCACCGCCGTGCTCAAGGGGCTGCCCTGGCGCACGGTGATCTGGCGGCATGTGCTGCGCAACGCGCTGTTGCCGACAATCACCGTGATCGCCACGCAGACCGGTTATCTGATCGGCGGCCTGGTGGTGATCGAGACGCTGTTTCGCTACCAGGGCATCGGCTCGCTGATCTTCACCGCCGCGCGCGGCAAGGATTTCCCGATGCTGGAGGCCGGCATCCTCACCATCGGCATCGTCTATGCGGTGGCCACATTGGTCGCCGACTTCCTCTATTCGGTGCTCAATCCGCGCATCCGGCTGGGAGCAGAGCAATGAGCGCGACGGATACTCCCGCGAACCTGCCAGCGCCGGACGCCGCGTCGCGGCGCGGTCCCTGGGGCGAGGTGCTGCATTCGCTCCTGCGGTCAGGAACCTTCCTGACCGGGTTCGGCATCGTCCTATTCTGGATCGTCTGCGCGCTGTTCGGCGAGCATTTCGTGCCTTACGATCCGCTCGCCGACGACATCATCAACGCACTTGCGCCGCCGTCGGCCGAACACTGGTTCGGCACCGACCAGATCGGCCGCGACGTCTTCTCGCGCGTCATCGTCGGCTCGCGCGACATCCTGACGGTGGCGCCTTTGGCCACGATCCTGGCGACCATTGCCGGCACGGCGCTCGGCCTCATCATCGGCTATTTCCGCGGCATCGTCGACGACATCGTCAGCCGCGTGCTTGAAGCCTTCATGGCGATCCCTGTGGTGATCATCGCGCTGCTTGCCATCGTCGCGCTCGGCACATCCAAGATCACCGTCATCGTCGTCATCGGCTTGAGCTTCGCGCCGATCATCGCGCGTACGGTGCGCTCGGCGGTGCTTGCCGAGCGCGAGCTCGACTATGTGGCCGCGGCAAAGCTGCGCCACGAGGGCGCGCTGCACACGATGTTCGTGGAGATCCTGCCCAACGTCATCCCGCCGATCCTGGTCGAGACGACGGTGCGGCTGGGTTACGCGATCTTCGCCGTCGCCACGCTCTCCTTCATGGGCTTCGGCATCCAGCCGCCCTCACCCGACTGGGGGCTCTCGATCTCCAGCAATTACGGCATGATCGGCGGCGGCTTCTGGTGGACGGTGCTGTTCGATGCTCTGGCCATCGCGTCGCTGGTGATCGGCGTCAATCTGGTGGCGGACGGCGTCCACGGAGCGTTCAATGACTGAGAAGAACGCGCTCGAACTCAACGACCTTTCGGTCGCTTATCGCGTCGCTGGCCGCAACCGGGCGGTGCTGCGCAATGTCAGCTTCACCATCGGACGCGGCGAGGCCTACGGGCTGGTCGGAGAGTCCGGCTGCGGCAAATCCACCGCGGCGCTGTCGGTGGTACGCTACCTGCCGCGCAACGGCTCGATCACCGGCGGCTCGATCGCGCTCGACGGCCAGGACGTGATGAAGCTCGACTCCGAAGCCTTGCGGCGGGCCCGCGCCGAGAGCGTGTCGATGGTCTATCAGGATCCCGGCAAGGCGCTGAACCCATCGCTGCGCATCGGCCGGCAACTGACCGAAATCTTCGAGCTCGGCGGCATCTCGGGACAGGCGGCGAGCGACAAGGCGATCGCAATGCTGAACCGGGTCCGCATCTCCGACCCGGCCAGCGTCATGCAGCGCTACCCGCACCAATTGTCCGGCGGCATGCAACAGCGCGTGGCGATCGCCATGGCGCTGGCCAACGACCCGTCGATGCTGATCCTCGACGAGCCGACGACCGGCCTCGACGCGACGGTGGAAGCGGAAGTGCTCGACCTGATCGTGCAGCTAAGAAAGGAACTGTCGGCCTCGATTCTGTTCATCAGCCATAACCTGGCCGTCGTCTCGAAGATGTGCGACCGGGTCGGCGTGCTCTATGCCGGCATGCTGGTCGAGGAAGGCTCGACGAAGGACGTCTTCAACGACCCGCGCCATCCCTATACGGTGGCGCTGCTGCGCTGCCTGCCGCGCGGCGGCCAGCGCAAGGACCAGGGCCGCCTCGACACCATCCCTGGCTTCCTGCCCGGCATCGGCGCCAATATCGTCGGATGCGCCTTCGCCGACCGCTGCGCACTGGCGACCGAGCGCTGCCGCAGCGAGCCGCCGCCGCTTTACGATCTGGGTGAAGGCCGGCTGTCGCGCTGCCATTATCACGACAAGGCGCAGTCGCTGCCGCGTGCGACGCCCGCCGACGTCCCCGCCGTCGCGCCGAAGCAGGCGCCGCCGGTGCTGCAGGTCGAAGGGCTGAACAAGACCTATGCCAGCCACGGCCGTCCGCTGAGAGCGGTGAAAGATGTTTCGGTCAGCCTGAGGCCCGGGGAGACGCTGGGGCTGGTCGGCGAATCCGGCAGCGGCAAAACCACCTTCGCCAGGCTTTTGCTCGGCCTGGTCCCGCCGGACGAAGGCGGCAGCATCGAGCTCGAGGGCAAGCAGTTGGCGCCGAGGCTTGCAAGCCGCTCGGAGGATCAGGTCAAGGCGGTGCAGATCGTCTTCCAGAATCCGGACTCGGCGCTCAACCGCTCGCATTCGATCCGGCATATCCTTAGCCGTGCATTGAAGCGGCTGGGCGGGCTCACCGGCAAGACACTGGACACGCGCCTCGAAGAGCTCGTCCGCTCGGTGCGGCTCACCGACCGGCATCTTGCGGTCAAGCCGCGCCAGCTTTCGGGCGGCCTGAAGCAGCGCGTGGCGATCGCCCGCGCCTTCGCCGGCGATCCGCGCATCGTCGTCTGCGACGAGCCGACCTCGGCGCTCGATGTCTCGGTGCAGGCGGCGATCCTCAACCTTTTGGCCGACCTGCAGTCGAAGCAGGACGTCAGCTACATTTTCATCTCGCACGATCTCGGCGTGGTGCGTTACCTCTCCGACAAGATCGCGGTGCTTTATCTCGGCCGCATCATGGAGTTCGGGCCGTCGGAGGCGGTCTTCTCCGGACCGCATCATCCCTACACCGAAGCGCTGTTGTCGGCGGTGCCAAAACTCGACCGGACGGAGAGCTCGCGTATCCGCCTCGACGGCGAAATCCCGAGCGCCGCCAACCCGCCGAAGGGCTGCGTCTTCCACACGCGCTGCCCGCGCAAGATCGGCGCGATCTGCGAGACGCAGGAGCCGGAGCTTTCCGAGGCCGAGCCCGGGCACACGATCCGCTGCCATATTCCCTTTGACGAGCTGGCACGGCTGCAGAAGCCGAAGGCCGTGGAACCGGCCTGATCGCGGTCAGGACACTGCCGCGTCAGGTTTGATTTTACGCGTGTCTTTGTTCCGAAACCGGTTCCCACTTTCGGGAGACATGCTCAGCATGCTGAAGGCGCGGTCGCTCTCCGCGAAAGCCTGATCGCTGGACAGGTTCCGGGCGAGCGTGCGCAGGCCGGCCAGCGCGATATCGAGGGCATCGGAAGAGGCCGGGTTCTCCGGATAAGCAAGATAGATCGGGCGCTGAAACACCGGCGTGTCCACGACGCGCCGCAGCTCGCCGCGCTCGATGTGAGTGCTGACAGCACTCAGCGGCAGATAGGCGGACGCCTGCTGCGACAGCACGTGCTGCAAGCCGATGAACACCAGCCCGGCCGAGATCGCCGGCTTCACCATGCCGGCAAAGGCGCGGTCGTGCTCGACGCGGAACTCCAGCCCCCAATCCATGAGGATGTAGTTCTGCGTCCACGGCCCTGCCTGCTTCGTGTGCTGGACGAGCACCACCTGGTCGACAGCCAGCGTCTCGTAGACGATGCCCGGATGCGGCTTGGGCAGATAGAGGATGCAGATGTCGAGCAGGCCTTCGGCGATCTGGTCGATCGCCAGATCCGGAAAGCTGCCCTCCAGCCGCAGCGCCACGTTCGGCCCTTTCGCCCGCATCCAGTCGATCCAGGGCGAGGTGATGCTGTCCCAGAGATAGGCGGGCGCGGTCAGCCTGAGCAGCGTCTCGTAGCCATCCGGAACCGCGATGTCCTGGCGCGACTGCTCCCAGGTCCGGGTGATGGTAGAGGCATGCGGCAGGAACTGCCGGCCGGCCGGCGTCAGTGTGACGCCATCGCTGTCGCGGACGAACAGCTTGCGCCCCAACTGTTCCTCAAGACCGCGAATGCGCGCGCTGACGGTGGACTGGGCTAGGTTCAGCCGATGGGCGGCAATGGTGAAGCTGCCATGCGCCGCGACCTCCAGGAAACTGCGCAGATTCTCGGTGTCCATGACTTTTTGCTTTCGGCTCGGCAGTGATCGAAGATTCCGATGGCTGTCATCAAAAAATATCGCTTTTCGGCCGTGGTCAACAGTGAACTAGATGGCAAAGCCCCCACGCCAGCCAAGGAATGCCGCCATGCCGAAGCATTTCAGGACGATCGACGCCGCTCGCAGAAATCTTTCCGCAATCGAAAATTCCGCTATCGACGAATTGCTCGCCGGCAGGATCGGCCGGCGCGAATTCCTGCGCCATGGCAGCGTGCTCGGCCTGTCGCTGCCCTTCCTCTGCGGCATCGCCTCGGCAGTCGGCCTTGGCGCGCCGCAAGCGCGCGCCGAAGGCAAGCCGGGCGGCACGGTGCGCGCCGGCGTCGCCGTGCCCGGCGGCGCCATCGACCCGGTCACCTTCTATGACAGCGGCAGCTACCAGCTCGTCTTCCAGACCGCCGAATTCCTGTGCGTGACGCAGCCGGACCTGACGCTGAAGCCGGTGCTGGCGGAAAGCTGGTCGCCCAATGCCGACGGCAGCGTCTGGACTTTCAAGCTGCGCAAGGGCGTCAAATTCCACAATGGCGAGGATTTTAAAGCCGACGACGTCGTGGCCACCTTCGACCGCCTCTCCGACCCGAAAGGCACGTCCAACGCGCTGTCGGTGTTCAAGGGCCTGTTGTCCAAAGGCGGCACGCGCAAGGTCGACGACCACACCGTCGAATTCCATCTAGACGCGCCGAACGGCAGCTTCCCCTATTCGGTGTCGATCGACAATTACAACGCCGTCATCCTGCCGGCGAGCTACAAGGGCGACTACGAGAAGACCTTCGAGGGCACCGGGCCGTTCCGGCTGGAAAGCTATACGCCGAAAGTCGGCGCGAGCTTCGTGCGCAATCCCGACTACTGGGGCAAGAAGGCGCTGCCCGACCGGCTCGAATTCAAGTTCTACGCCGACGTGCAGCCGCGCATCCTGGCCCTGCAGGCCGGCGAGGTCGACGTTCTCGACGCCATCCCGCTCGACGTCAGCCAGGTGGTGCTCAGCAATCCAGACATCACGGTGCTGCGCGTCGCCTCCACCGCGCATCGCCAGCTTCATATGCGCTGCGACATGGCGCCTTTCACCGACAAGCGCGTGCGCCAGGCGCTGGCGCTCTCAATCGACCGCTCCAAGCTGGTCGACGGGCTCTGCCGCGGTATGGCGGCGACCGGCAATGACAGCCCGTTAGCGCCGGCCTTCCCGGCCACCGACAAGTCGGTGCCGCAGCGCGCGCAGGACGTCGCCAGGGCCAAGCAGTTGATGGAGGCTGCAGGCCTCGCGAACGGCTTCGACATGACGCTGACGACGCTGCGCTATTCCGACATTCCCGGCTACGCGCAGCTGTTCCAGAACTTCGCCAAGGAGGTCGGCGCGCGCATCTCGCTCAACATCGAGGACCAGGACAAATATTACGGCAAGGCCGTGTTCGGCCAGTCGGACTGGCTGGACAGCCCGCTCGGTATCACCGACTACGCGCATCGCAGCGTGCCGAACGTTTTCCTGAAGAGCCCGCTGGTCAGCGACGGTCCGTGGAACGCGGCGCATTTCAAGAACACCACCTATGACGGCCTGGTTACCGGCTATCTCAAGGCGCTCGATCTCGACGCCCAGCGCAAGGCGGCGTCAGACATCCAGAAGCTGCTGCTCGACGAGACGCCGGTGATCTTCAGCTACTTCCCCGACCTGTTGGTGCCGGTGCGCAAGAATGTCAGCGGCCTGCCGCCGATCGCCGCCGGCCTGCTGCTCGACCGGGTATCGGTAGGTTGATCATGGTCGCGCGCAGGAACCTGGCGGCAAACGACGAGAAAAGGACCACTACCATTCGCAAGCCTCATTTGCGCGGCCGCGGGCCGCATTTCCCGCTGCTCGACAACATCGTGCAGTACGAGTCCGAGCCGGGCTATGTCGCCTTCACCATGCCTTCGCTCAAGCGGCTGCGCGTGCAGGTCGGGCCGATGATCGTCGCCGACACCACCAAAGCGCTGGTGTTCTATGAGAGCGACCATCTGCCGGTCTATTACTTCCCGATCAGCGACGTGCGCGAAGAGTTCCTGCTGCCGAGCAGGACGACGACGGAAGATCCCTTCAAGGGCATCGCGACGCATTATTCGCTCAACACCGGTATCACGCTGGTCGAGGACGGCGCCTGGCGCTATCTCGATCCGGTCAAGGGCTGCCCGCCGATCGCGGACTACATCTCCTTCTATTGGCCGAAGATGACGCACTGGTACGAAGAGGACGAGGAGATTTTCGTCCATGCCCGCGATCCGTTCCGCCGCGTCGATTGCCTGTCCTCGTCGCGGCGCGTGCAGGTGATCCTCGACGGCGAGCAGGTGGCGGATTCGCGGCGCGGCGTGTTCCTGTTCGAGACTGGACATCCGGTGCGCCACTATCTGCCGATCTCGGATACGCGGCTCGATATGCTCTCACCCAGCCGCTACATCTCGCGCTGCCCCTACAAGGGCATCTCAAACTACTACCATGTGACGACGCCCAAGAAGCGGCACGAGAACCTCGTCTGGTATTATCCAGAGCCGGTGCACGAGGCCGAGCGCATCAAGGGCCTGGTGTGCTTCCACCATGAGCTGGTCGACAAGATCCTGGTCGACGGGGTGGAGATTCCGAAAGAGGCGACGGCGGCGTCGGACGGGTATTTCTGAGCGGTTCTCGCCAGTGTCATCCTGAGCAAAGCAAGGAAGCGGTGTGAAATAGCAACCGCTGCGTTGCTTCGCGCCCCCCTCTGTCCTGCCGGCGTCCGCCGGACAGAGGGGGGCGCTGTCCCGCCGACATCGAATTGATTCCTCCTGCAGTGCCGAAATGCTGGTTGAAATATTTTTCAAATAGAAATAGGAATGTTCAAACGATGATGGCGGCGCAGCACGCCAAGGACCGGAGGAAGCGATATGTCCCATCCGCAATTCGCAGCGGAACTCCTGCAGCGCGCTGAAAAGCAGGGGCCGATCACCATCGGTCTCGCCGGCGCCGGGCAGATGGGAACGGATATCGTCGTCCAGGTCGCACTGATGCCGGGCATGCGCATCGGCGCCATTTCCGAGGTGCGGCCGCAGGCAGCGATCGATGCAGCACTGCTTGCCGGCCATGATCGCTCCGACATCGTGCAGGCGCCCAATGCCGCGGCCATCGACCGCGCCATCGAGGCCGGCAAGATCGCCATCACCGAGGATCTGCATGCGCTCGCGGCCGCCGGCCGCATCGACGTCATCATCGACGCGACAGGCAATCCCAATATCGGCACGCTGTTCGCGCTCGAAGTGATGAAGAACGGCAAGCATATCGTCATGCTCAATGTCGAGGCCGACATCACCATCGGCCGCTTCCTGAAAGAGGAGGCGCGCAAGGCCGGCGTCGTCTACACGGGCGCGGCCGGCGACGAGCCCGCCTGCACCCTGGAGATCATCGGCTTCGCCAAAAGCCTCGGCTTCAACATCATCGCCGCCGGCAAGGGCAAGAACAATCCGCTGAAGTTTGACGCCGTGCCCGCCGACTACGAGAAGGAGGCGGCCGAGCGCAACATGAATGCGCGCATGCTGGTCGAGTTCGTCGACGGCTCGAAGACGGCGATCGAGATGGTGGCGATCGCCAACGCCACCGGGCTGGTGCCCGACGTGCCCGGCATGCACGGACCGACGGCGACCTTGGAGGAACTGGCCAGCGTGCTTTGCCCGCGCGAGGACGGCGGCGTGCTGCACCGCAAGGGCGTGGTCGATTATTCGATCGGCAAGGGTGTCGCACCCGGCGTGTTCTGCATCATCGAGACCAGGCATCCGCGCGTGCTTGAGCGCATGATCGACCTCAAGGTCGGCAAGGGCCCCTATTTCACGATCTTCCGCCCCTATCATCTGACCAGCCTCGAAGTGCCGCTCTCGGCGGCGCGCGCCGTGGTCTACAAGCGCGCCGACATGGAACCGCTCGATCATCCGGTTGCCGAGGCGGTAGCCGTCGCCAAGACCAATCTCGGCGCCGGACAGTCGCTCGGCATGATCGGCGAGAACGACTATCGCGGCTTCGCCATGACCTGGGAGGACGCGCGCGCCAAGCGCGCGCTGCCGCTCGGGCTTGCCGAACGCGCCAAGGTGGTGAAGCCGGTCAAGGCCGGCGACTTCCTGACCTATGAAAATTGTGTACCCGACGATTCGATGGTGATAACCCAGATCCGCCGCCGTCTCGACCAGTCGGACGGGCGGTTCGTAACCAACGCGGCCTAAAGCGCGTCGCGCTGAAACGTATCCAGGCGACGCGCTTTAGTCTTTGTTTTTATGCATGTCGTTTTTGCAAAACCGCTGCACACTTTTGCGCGACATGCACTAGAGCGTTTCACCGTTTCACGGAAACGGCGAAACTGCTCCATCTCTTTGTTTTGACGCAATTCCGGACGGAAAACCGTTACACACTTTTCCTGGAATTGCTCTAACCTTCCGGATCCTCGCCTGATGGACGATGTCGTAATCGGGATCGACGCCTCGACGACGGCCGTGAAGGCAATCGCCTTCACCCGCGACGGCACAGAGCTGTTCCAGGTACGCGAGACCTACCCGCTGTCCAATCCGGCGCCCGGCCATTTCGAGCAGGATGCCGAGCACTGGTGGACTGCCCTTTTGTCGGCGCTGAAACAGGTGGCCGACAGGATCGGTGCGTCGCGCGTGAAGGCGATTTCCATCGCTCATCAGCGCGAGAGCTTCACGCTGATCGACAGCGCCGGCAAGCCGCTCATCCCCGCCATATTGTGGCTCGACGAGCGGGCCCGCCGCCAGGTGGCGAGACTTTCAGAAGAACTTGGCCGCGAGGCGATCCGCGACTGGAGCGGCAAGCCGCCGGACCCGACGCCGGCGCTCTATGCCTTGGCCTGGCTGATGGAGCACAGACCGCAGGCGCTCGCGCAGGCGGCAGCACTGGTCGACGTGCACGCCTTCTTCGTCCACCGGCTCACCGGGCGGCTCGTCACCAGCACGGCGAGCGCCGATCCGCTCGGCCTGCTCGACATCGCTCACGGCAGTTGGCATCCGCGACTGGTCGAAGCGGCGGGCCTGCGTGCGGAGCAACTGCCGGAGCTCGCAGCGCCCGGCGCGGTCTGCGGCGAGCTTTCCGAAAGCATCGCGGCGGCGACGGGCCTGAAGGCCGGCACGCCGGTCGTGGCGGGTGCCGGGGACGGTCAGGCGATGGGCCTCGGAATGGGGGTCTACGGCCCCGGCAAAAGCTATCTGTCGCTGGGCTCAGGCGTGGTCAGCGGAAACTATTCCGGCACCGTCACAACATCGGATGCATTCCGCACGCTGGTTTCGCCGACCGGCTCCGGCTTCATGCTGGAAACCGTGCTGCGCTCCGGCATGCAGTTGGTCGACTGGATCGTGCGCACCACCGGCTCGCCTTCGGCCGCCGTGCTGGAAAAGGCGGCGATAACGGTTGCCGCGGGCAGCGACGGCCTGCTCGTCATGCCCTATTGGGCCGGCGTCATGAGCCCTTACTGGGACGGTGCCGCGCGCGGCGCAATCGTCGGCCTGTCGCTTGATCATGAGCCAAAACATCTCTTTCGCGCGGTGCTGGAAGGCATTGCATTGGAGCAGGCGATCGCCACCGATGCGATGGAAGAGCAGACCGGCAAAGCCGGCGCGATGATCGCGGCAGGCGGCGGCACCAATTCGACGCTTTTGATGCAAATCATGGCGAGCGTGCTCGAGCGGCCGCTCTTCGTCTCGCCAGTCAACGAGGCGGCGGCACTGGGTGCTGCCATGCTGGCGGCCTCGGCCATCGGCTGGTTCGCTTCGCCGGAGGACGCGGCAAAGGCCATGGCGGCGCAGCCGGCAAGACAGGTCGATCCGGTCGAGGCGCTGGTTCCGACCTACCGCGCCCGCAAGGCGATCTACCGCGACCTCTATCACGCGACACGCGACATCCACACGCGGCTGGGCGCGGTCTGAAATCTGTGTGAACCGACGCATATTGCGCCTCGCCCTGCTGGTGATACGGTTCCGGCACGCGGCGGACGATTGCTCATGACGACAGCCCTTCACCATGCGGTCTGGCTTATCGCGCTGGCGGCAATGCCCGCGCCGGGGCTTGCCTACGACAAGCCGGCGTTCGAGCTTGCGCTCGACATCGATCAGGACGGCACGATGGACCGCGCCGTGGTGATGCAGAACGATGATGGCCGGGCAGACCTCTACATCTATCTGGCGACCGGCGAAGAAAAGCTCGATCCCTCGCGAAAGCCCGACTTCGTTAAAAAGGCGCTGACCGAGGACCGGATCCTCGACCTCGAAAGCAAAGGCGAGGGATCGCTGGCGATCACCTCCTGCTTCGGCTGCGGCGCCAGCAAATCAACGGAGGACACGCTGATCGTCGTATACCGCAACCGCAGCTTCCTGGTCGGCGGCTACAGCCGCAACTGGGACTGGAACATCCAGAAATCCGACGGGACCGTCGAGACGACGATTGGCGATTGCGACATCAACTACCTCACCGGCAAGGCTACGGCTTCCCGGGATCTGGACGACGGCAAGCCGGTCAAGGGCAGATTCAAGCCGGTGCCGCTCAACGATTGGTCCTACGAGAAGCGCCCCAGAATCTGCAGCTTCTGATCCGGTGGATTTCAGCGGCCAAGCAACCCCTTGGCCGCATCCTCGTCGGTGATCAGCACCGAGACTTTCGTGTTGGCGAGCGCGGCGCGCATGACGGCGATCTTCTCCTGCCCGCCCGAAACCAGGATGGTGGTCGGGATATCGGAAAGATCCTGCAGCGGATAGGCGCAAACGCGGCGGTTGACCTCGTGGTCGACCGTGCGGCCCTCGGCATCGATGAAATGGCAGAGGATGTCGCCGACTGCGCCGGCAGCCTGCAATTCCTCCAGCTCGCTCGGCTTGATGAAGCCGTAGTTGGCGATCGGGCTGTCGCTGGAGAAGGAGCCGACGCTGAGCACGGCGATGTTGGCGCGCCGCGCCCGGAAGACGACATCCTGGACGCTGCGCTGGCTCATGAAGGCATCGCGCTGCTCGGGCCTGTCGGCATAGACCGGCACCGGCAAAAGATAGCACTCGGCGCCGATCTTTTCAGCGAACTCCCAGGCGCTCTCGGTCGGGTTGAGCGGCTGCGCGTGGGTAAGGCCGCCAAGCATCGAGACCACGGTGGTCCTGGCGATCGGCCGTCTGGGCAATTCGTTGATGGCGAATTTCAGCGTTCGGCCCCAGCCGAGCGCAATGACGTCGCCGGGATTGACGTTGTCGGCGAGATAGGCGGCGGCGGCGTGGCCGATCAGCAGCGGCGTGTTGCTGCGGTCGGCGGCCGACGGCACAACGACGGCCTGGCTGAGGCCGAAACGCTGCTTCAGGCTTTCCTCCAATTGCACGCATTCGACGACGCTGTCGCGGATGCGGAACTGGACAACGCCCTCCTCGCGCGCGGCCGACAGGATGCGATGCACCTTGATGCGGCCGATGCCGAGGATTTCCGAGATCCGCTCCTGCGTCAGGCCTTCGACATAATAGTGCCACGCCGCGCGGGCCTTGAGCTCGGCATCCGGGAAGCGCGAAGCTTTCTCGTTCTCGATCACCGCCATCCTTATGCCTCCCGCATGCGCTGAACTTTCCCTATGGCAAACCGTCGGTTCGCGCAAACCGCCGCCGAATGTGTCCGCGGCACTTGACAATTTTCTGATGAACGTTTTAGCTGAACAAAATTGCATATCAAAGATAAATTGTTCACGAGGGAGGCGCCTGGTGAACAAGAGCAGCCGGCGGGCCATCGCCGGTTCGCTGACGGAGGAGACGACGTGGCCGTGAGCAACGAGACGAGCGAGTTGAAGGCTGGCACCGGCGCCGCGCAGGCCGCTTCCGGCGCGAAGCTTTCGGCACTGTTTGCCGGAACGATGGGACCGCTGATCGGGCTGGTGCTTCTGTGCCTGGCGCTGGCGCTGACCACTGACACCTTCCTGACCTTTCGCAACATCCTCAACGTGCTCGACCAGGTGACGGTGCTCGGCATCATGGCGATCGGCATGACGCTGGTCATCCTGATCGGCGGCATCGATCTTTCGGTCGGCTCGGTGCTGGCGCTGGCCTCGATGGTGATGGGCTATGTCGCTTACCCCGACTACCTCAATCTCGGCGTCCCGGCAGGCATCGCCGCGGCGCTCGTCGTCGCCGCCCTTTGTGGCCTGGTCTCGGGCCTGCTGGTGACGGTGACGAAACTGCCGCCCTTCATCGCGACGCTCGCCATGATGTCGGTGGCGCGCGGCCTCGCCAACATGATCACCGACGGCTCGCAGATCGTCGGCTTTCCCGACTGGTTCACTAACCTGTCGATCGTGCGCCACTTCGGCTTCCTGTCGGTCACAGTCGGCTGATGATCGTGCTGGCTATCGTCTTCGCCATCTTCCTCAACTATCGCGCCACCGGCCGCAGCCTCTATGCGATCGGCGGCAGCGCCGAGGTCGCCCGGCTCTCCGGCATCCCGGTGAAGTCGCTGACCAACTGGGTCTATGCGATCTGCGGCCTGCTGGCGGGGCTCGCCGGCATCGTGCTCGCCGCCCGGCTCGATTCCGTGCAGCCGAGCTCGGGCGTCGGCTACGAGCTCGACACGATCGCCGCGGTGGTGATCGGCGGCGCCAGCCTTTCGGGCGGTATCGGCTCGATCGGCGGCACGGCGATCGGCGTGCTCATCATCGGCGTGCTGCGCAACGGGCTCAACCTGCTCGGCGTCTCGCCCTTCATCCAGCAGGTGGTAATCGGCGTGGTGATCGCGCTGGCGGTCGCCACCGACACCTGGCGGCGGCGCAGGCAATAGGAATTCGCCCGGATGTCCGGGCGGAACGGATCGGTCGATCCGAGACTGGACTGTCCGGCCGGGGGCGCCGCGATGCGCAGGCGGGACAGATTGAACACCAACGGAGGAAAAACATGCTGACCAAACGTTCACTGCTGCTTGCGGCCGCGGCCATCGCCCCGCTGCTCGGCCTGTCCGACGCCGCTTCGGCCAAGGACGCCAAGAAGCTCGGGCTCGCCGTCGCCAACCTGCAGGCGGACTTCTTCAACCAGATCAAGCAGTCGGTCGAAGCCTATGCCAAGGAGAAGGGCATCGAGATCATCACCGTCGACGCCAAGGGCGACTCGGCAACGCAGGTCAGCCAGGTGCAGGACCTCGTCACGCAGAACATCGACGCGCTGATCTACATCCCGGCCGGCGCCACCGCCGCGACCGTTCCGACCAAGACCGCGAAGGCCGCGGGCATCCCGGTGGTCAATGTCGACCGCAACGCCGACGGCGCGCCCGGCGACACCTTCATCGCCACCGACAGCGTCAACTCCGCCAAGGGCGTGTGCGACTACATCGCCAAGCAGGCCGGCGGCAAGGGCGAGATGGTCATCATCCATGGCCAGAAGGGCACGACGCCGGAAGTCGACCGCTCCAAGGGCTGCGGCGAGGCGCTGAAGGCTTATCCGGACATCAAGGTGGTCGGCGAGCTCTGGAGCGACCAATGGCACCAGGACGAAGGCTTCAAGCTGGCGCAGGACCTGCTGCAGGCCCATCCCAATGTCTCGATCATCTTCGGCCAGGCCGACGCGCTGGCGCTGGGCGCCGCGCAGGCGGTCAAGGTCGCCAATCCCGATCACAAGATCTGGATCGCCGGCTTCGACGGCGACGTGGCGGCGCTGAAGGCGCTGAAGGACGGCGTCTTCGACGTGACCGCCACGCAGCAAACGCAAGGCATGGGCCGGCTCGCCGTCGATTCGGCGGTCAAGCTGGTGGCCGGCGACAAGCTGCCCGCCGACCAGTTGCAGGACGCGGCGCTGACCACCAAGGACAATGTCGCGCAGTTCATCGAGAAGCACCCGTAAGGGCCAGCCGAGACCTGAAGAGCGCCACGATGTCCCTTGATCCTCACACTGGCGAGAGCCCGCATAACGGTCTCTTCGTCAACGGACTCTGCAAGAGCTACGGACCGGTCCAGGTCCTGGCCGATGCGAGCTTCGAGGTGCGGCCGGGCGAAGTCGTGGCGCTGCTCGGCGAGAACGGCGCCGGCAAGTCGACGGTGTCCAACATCATCGCCGGCTCGACCAAGCCCGATGCCGGCACCATAATCTGGCGGGGGAAACCCTATTCCCCCGCCAATCCCGCGGCGGCCATCGAGGCCGGCGTCGGCATGATCCATCAGGAATTGAAGCTGCTGCCGGACCTCTCGGTGGCGGAGAACGTCTATGTCGGACGCCTGCCGATGCGCGGCGGCCGCATCGACCGGGCAACCATGAACGCTAAGGCCTCGGCACAGCTGAAGCGCCTCGGTCTCGACGTTTCGCCCGAGCGCAAGGTACGCACGCTGCGCGTCGCGGCCCAGCAGCAGGTCGAGATCGCCAAGGCGCTGACGCTGAATGCCGAGCTTTTGATCCTCGACGAGCCGACCGCAGCACTCGGCGGCGAGGAGACGGAACTGCTCTTCAAGCAGATCCGCAAGCTCAAGGCCGAAGGCATGTCCTTCATCTATATCAGCCACCGCCTCGACGAGATCGCGCAGATCGCCGACCGCGTGGTGGTGATGCGCGACGGCCGCATCGTCGCCCGGCACGAGCGCGCCGACATCCCGGTGCGCACCGTGGTCGAGCAGATGGTCGGCCGCAGCGTCGAGCGCATGTTCCCGAAACTGTCGCCGCCCGGCGACAAGACCGTGCTCGAGGTCGAGGGCCTGTCGTCGCCCGAGCGCAGCTTCAACGACGTTTCCTTCGCGGTGAAAGCAGGCGAAATCTTCGGCATCGCCGGGCTGATCGGCGCCGGCCGCACCGAACTGGTGCGGGCGATCGCCGGCGCCGATCCGATCTCTTCCGGTGCGGTGCGCGTCGCAGGCCAGCCGGTGCATCTCAGCGGACCGGCGGCGGCGATCAAGGCCGGCGTCGTGCTGGTGCCGGAAGACCGCAAGGAACAAGGCGTGGTGCTCGAACAGACGATCGGCGAGAACCTCGCCATCGGCAATTTCGACCATGTCGCGCCGAAAGGCTGGGTATTTCCCAAGGCCGTGCAGAGATTCGCCGAGGCCGGCATTTCGAGGCTTGGCGTCAAGGGCAAGCCGAACCAAGCCGTCTCAAAGCTTTCCGGTGGCAACCAGCAGAAGGTGATCATCGCCAAATGGGTGTCGCGACCGCCCAAGGTGTTCATCCTCGACGAGCCGACGCGCGGCATCGATGTCGGCGCCCGCGCCGCGATCTACGACGTCATCGCCGACCTCGCCCGCTCAGGCATGGCTGTGGTGGTGGTGAGCTCGGATCTCGAGGAAGTGCTGGGGCTTTCGCACCGCGTGCTGGTGCTGAGCCGCGGCCGTCAGCGTGGCATCCTCGATCGCGACGAGGCAAGCAATATCGCCGTGATGGAGCTCGCCACGAGCTGAGGCACGGCGGAATGGGAACAAAGCGCAGCAGGTGATACCCTCCCAGGCACCGGACCGCGCGGGGCGCCAGCAGGACTGGCGCCCCTTCTTTCAGGGAGAGGGAGAGAGATGAAACTGTTCGATCTTCATGGCGACGTGGCATTGGTGACGGGCGCCGGCAGCGGCATCGGCCAGGCGATCGCCATCGGGCTGGCGGAGGCCGGCGCCGACGTCGCCTGCTTCGGCCACAGCTCGAAGGGCGGGCTGGACGAGACGGCCGACAAGATCAAGGCGCTCGGCCGCGAGGCGCTGGTGCTGACCGGCACGGTAACGTCCGAAGCCGATCTCGCGGCGGCGATCGAACATATCGAAAGGAAACTCGGGGCGCTGACGATTGCCGTCAACAATGCCGGCGTTGCCGGGGCCGAGCCCGCCGAAACGCTGCCGATGGAGAAGTGGCAGAAGATCTACGACGTCAATGTCAGCGGCGTGTTCCTCTCTTGCCAGGCCGAGGCGCGGGTCATGCTGCCTCGCCGCAAGGGCTCGATCGTCAACATCGCCTCGATGTCAGGCTCGATCGTCAATCGCGGCCTGACGCAAGCGCACTACAATTCGTCCAAGGCGGCGGTGATCCACATGTCGAAGAGCCTCGCGATGGAATGGGCCGATCGCGGCCTGCGCGTCAATGTCGTTAGCCCCGGCTACACGCTGACGCCGATGAACAAGCGGCCGGAAGTCGCCGAGCAGATAAAAATCTTCGAGCGCGACACGCCGATGGGCCGCATGGCGACGCCGGAGGAGATGGTCGGGCCGACCGTGTTCCTGGCAAGCCGGGCAGCAAGTTTCGTAACCGGCATCGACCTCATCGTCGATGGCGGCTTCGTCTGTTGGTAGGGAGAGAAATGCAAAAGCGTTTTGAAGGAAAGACGGCGGTCGTCACGGGCGCCAGCGGCGGCATCGGTGCCGCCATGGCGAAGCGCTTCGCGGCGGAAGGTGCTGCGGTCGTCGTCAGCGCCATCGATCCGCGCGTCGACGAGGTCGCCGCCGGGCTGAAGGCTGCGGGCGCGAAGGTCGCCTCGATGCGCATGGACGTGACCAAGAAGGACGAGGTCGCAGCACTCTACGATCTCGCCGAGAAGGAATTCGGCCGCGTCGACATTTCCGTGCAGAACGCCGGCGTCATCACCATCGCCAGGATCGAGGCGATGACGGAGGCCGAATGGGACAAGGTCATGGCGGTGAACACCAAGGGCGTGTTCCTCTGCTGCCAGGAAGCCATCCTGCGCATGCGCAAGCATGGTCAAGGCGGCCGGCTGATCAACACCGCCTCCGGCCAGGCGCGGCAGGGCTTCATCTACACGCCGCACTATGCCGCCTCGAAGTTCGGCGTCGTCGGCATCACCCAAAGCCTCGCCAAGGAAGTGGCCAAGGAAAAGATTACCGTCAACGCCATCTGCCCCGGCATCATCGACACCGACATGTGGGCCTATAACGACACCGCCTGGGGTAAGCTGCTCGGCGACTACAAACCGGGCGAGCTGATGGCGGAATGGGTAAAGAACATCCCCATGGGCCGCGCCGGCAGCGGCGAGGATGTCTCAGGCTTGGTCAGCTTCCTCGCCAGCGAAGACGCGGCTTACATCACCGGACAGACGATCAATGTCGATGGCGGCCTGATCATGTCGTGAGAGCGCCGCCGACGATGCCTTAAGACGTAGGCTGGGCCGCTCCGGCCGCCGCCCAGCGCCGTTGATTGCGTCGGCGGCGACCGAATTCGTCGTAGGTCCTGCGACATAAGATGACTTGCCGCCATCGTTGCGCTCCTGTATCGCCACCGAATATGTTCACCGTGAGTGAAATAAATCGGCGGAAAGTTCGGAGGCGACATGGCGAGGAAGACTTCCAATATCAAGCCTGCCGGCGTGGCCGCCAAAGGCAACGCCTTGCCGAAGAGCGGCTCGGCCAACGGGCGCACGATCCGAACGCGGCTGACGCAAGACCCGCACGCGATCCGCGACGCGCGCGAGAAAGTGTTGGAGGTCGCCATCGGCCATGAGGTGCGCGCCTTCCGCAAGAAGCTCGGCATCACCGTCGCCGATCTCGCGGCCGCCACCGACATTTCGCTTGGCATGCTGTCGAAGATCGAGAACGGCATCGCCTCGCCGTCGCTGACCACGCTGCAAGCGCTGTCGCGGGCGCTCGGCGTTCCCCTTACCGCCTTCTTCCGCCGCTTCGAGGAGGAACACAGCGCGGTCTTCGTCAGGGCCGGCGAAGGCCTCGACGTCGAGCGACGCGGCACGCGCGCCGGCCATCAGTACAATCTGCTCGGCCATATCGGTGCAAACACCAGCGGCGTCGTCGTCGAGCCCTATCTGATAACGCTAACCGCGGACTCGGACGTGTTCCCGACCTTCCAGCATACGGGGATGGAGTTCCTTTACATGCTCGAGGGCGCGGTCGTCTACCGGCACGGCAGCAACCTCTATCCGATGAAGCCTGGTGACAGCCTGTTCTTCGACGCCGACGCGCCGCACGGCCCGGAAGAGCTGACGCAGCTGCCGATGCGCTATCTGTCCATCATCTGCTATCCACAGAAAAGCGGCAGCTAGGCAACTGCGGCTCCGGCAAGCTCGGGTCGCCTGTCATCCGCTTTCGAGGTGACGAGTCCCCATCCTCGACGTGGCGATAGGTATGCGTCGCCATCGGTGATCACCCGCTCGCACCAAAGCCCTCTCGACGCGCCGAAATTTTCCCGCAGGCAAATAGTTTATCCACAGGCGGGCCTCGGTCGCGCACCGAACAGGTTTACGAAGCGTAAAGCACTCTTGACAAATTCGGAGTTGAGGCGGAATTTATGAAAAAAATTTCACTCTGTTGAAAGGGTGGGACGCCCGGTCGATTCGGGTCCGGACGTCGAGAAAAGGGGAAAACCGATGTCCGACCTCAAGCAGCGCATCGAAGCGCTGTACCGTTCCGACGTGCGCGGATCTGTGCTTCTGATCGCCTGCCTGTGGGCGACGATCCTCTTCGTCCTGCTGATGACCTGGGCCTACATCCCGCATGGCGGGATCAAGGTCGTGGTGGTTATCGCGGCTGCCGCGGTGCTGATCTTCAACACCGCCGCCATCCTGGCGATGCTCAACCACTACAAGGAAGACAAGGACTTCATCTACGGCCTCGACATCAAGAACGCCGAC
Source organism: Mesorhizobium loti (assembly GCF_001510895.1). Lineage (GTDB taxonomy): Bacteria > Pseudomonadota > Alphaproteobacteria > Rhizobiales > Rhizobiaceae > Mesorhizobium > Mesorhizobium loti_A. The sequence continues at coordinate 64,031 of NZ_LPWA01000121.1, forward strand.
GCGTTCCGCAACCGCCCGTCCTGAAGGGAGAAACCATGTCCCGCTACATCCCGCCGGAGCAGAGCAAGGCCGGTCAGATCCTCGATATCGCCGTCGTCGTGGTCGCCATCTTCGTGGCGCTGTGGCTGCCGCTGAAACTTGGCCTCGCCGGCGCGGCCAAGTCGATCGATGCGCTCGATGCCAAGACCTGGGAAGCGCTCGGCCAGAACGCGACCATGGCGTCGATCTGGGAAAAGCTCGGCTATACGCCTGAGACCGCGCACGACATCATCCAGAACCGCTTCCATTACATCATCGACTGGCCGACGCTGATCATCATGGCGATCGTGCTCATCGGCTATTTCGTCTTCCTGTTCCGCGCCTCCGATCGCGAATATCGCGAGGTCATCAACGAGAAGTTCGACGACAAGTAACCGGGGACAAGATCATGTGGATGGGACTCTCATACGTTTGCTGGGGCATCTCGATCCTGCTCGCGCTCTGGATGCTCTACGACTGGTTCAAGGTCGATACGACCTATTCCGAGGAGACGCTGACCTCCTCGCGCGAAGGCGAGCTTGAAGCCGTTTCCGAAAAACACCGGATCTGAGTGGGGGCTGACGATGACGGCTGCAGTTGAAACGGGACAAACGACGACAATCCACGGCGACAGGGTCTCGCTGCTGAGAGTGCTCGGCCCCGCCCATGTCTGGGCGCTCGGCGTCGGCATCGTGCTCGTGGGCGAATTCACCGGCTGGAACTTCGCCGCCGACAAAGGCGGCGCGCTGGCCGCGCTGATCGTCTGCTGGATCGTCGGCCTGCTCTACACATCGGTCGCCATGATCGATTCCGAAGTGACGTCGACCGTCGCCGCCGCCGGCGGGCAATATGCGCAGGCCAAGCACATTGTCGGGCCGCTGATGGCCTTCAACGTCGCGCTGTTCCTGGTCTTCGCCTACACGATGCTCGAAGTGTCGGACGCCATCCTGCTCGGCGACACGATCGTCGCCAAGGCCGGTGTCGAAGGATTGACCCACAATTCCTTCATCGCCGCCACCATCGTGGTGCTGGCCTGGCTCAACTACCGCGGCGTGCTGATGACGCTCAACGTCAACTTCATCATCACCGCGGTCGCCTATATCTCGATCGTCATCCTGTTCTTCTCGGTCAGCCCGTGGACGCAAGGCGCAGTGCTGAAGCTCAATGAGCTGGTCACGCCAGGCAATGCGCTCCCCTATGGCTGGATCGGCGTGATTGCCGCCTTCCAGTTCGGCATCTGGTACTATCTCGGCATCGAAGGCACCACGCAGGCGGCCGAGGAAGTGCGTTCGCCGGCGCGCTCCCTGCCCTACGGCACGATGGCCGGCATGATCACGCTTCTGATCGCCGCCGCCATGACCTGGTATGTCTGCGCCTCGCTGATGCCCTGGGAGTATCTCGGCATCACCTATTATCCGCTCTGGGACGCCGGCAAGCTGACCGGCAGCCCGCTGCTCGAGAACCTGCTGTTCATCGCCACCTTGCTTGCCGCGCTCGCCTCGGCCAATGGCTGCATCAACGATGCGGCGCGCGCCTGGTTCTCGCTCGGCCGCGACCGCTATTTGCCGAGCTGGTTCTCGGCGGTGCATCCGAAATACCGCACGCCCTATCGCTCGATCCTGTTCCTGCTGCCGATCGCGCTGGCCTTCGCCTTCATCGCCGACCTCAACCAGGCGATCACCTTCTCGATCCTGTCGGGCGTGCTGCAATATACCTTCATGAGCATCAACATCATGATGTTCCGCAAGAAGTGGCCGCTGGGCTCGATCCGCCGCGGCTATACGCATCCCTTCCACCCGCTGCCGGCGATCGTCTTGTTCTGCCTGTGCGTGGTGACCTTCTTCGCCATCTTCCTCGGCTTCGGCTCGCAGCTGATCGCGATGACCATCTTCTATTTCCTGATCTCGCTGTGGTTCCACTTCTACCGCTACAAGTTCGTGCGCCGCGGCGATCAGTTCACCATGCCGTGGCCGAAGCCGCAGGGCTATTGAGCGGAAAGCGAGCCCGCCGGCTGACGGCGGGCTCTGGCGTGTCGAGATGTCCGAGTTGATGTCAGCTTTGCTTACCGGAGCGATCGCACTTGCGGTCGTCTTCCACCTTGCCTGGCTTGCGCGCGCCAGCCGCAACAAGGCAAAGGCGGCGCTCGCGGCCGAGGAGGCCAGTATCCACGCGGTCATTCCCGACGCCATAGATGTCTCCGACGGGACGGCCGGCGTCGCCACCTGGGCCGGTTCGTGGAACGGCGAGCGCGCGCAGGTGCGCACCATCGTCGATACGCTCGCGACCCGAAAGCTGCCGGCGCGCTGGCTGAGCGTGTCGATCACCGAGCCGGTCGCGGTTCCGGGAATTTTCGACATGATGATGCGGCCCGGATCGCCGACGACCTTCTCCAACTTCGATCATCTCGAGCACACGCTGCCGAAGGCGACTGACCTTCCTGCCGAGGCGGTGCTCAGGACCGATCGCCGGGGCGTTGCTTTCCCACAGGACGTGATTGCCGCGCATGCAGGGGTCTTTGCCGAGGGACGCGCCAAGGAGTTGCTGATCACGCCGAAGGGCGTGCGGATCGTCTGGCTGCTGGCTCAAGCCGACCGGGCGCGCTACGGCGTGTTCCGGCAAGCCGCGTTCGGCGACGCAAGGCTCGATCCGGCATTGCTCGAAGAACTGCTTGCCGCCGCATCCTCCATTCGCCACGCGATCAATCAGCGCGAAAGGCAAGCCGCATGACCGATGCTACCGACCCCGCCGCCCGGCCTTCGAACCCCTATCTGGTGCTGGCCTCCGCGATCGCCCTGCCGGGCAGCGGGCATGTCGTGCTCGGCCTGCCGGCGCGCGGCCTGCAGTTTCTGTTCTTCATGGTGATCCTTGGCTGGGTGACGACCAAGGTGGCGCCGCCGGATACCAATTTCATCGGCCGCCATGCCGGCGGCTTCCTGATCTATGCGCTGTCGATCCTCGATGCCTACAGGATAGCGCGCATCCGCCACGCGATATGGATTCACAGGACCGCTCCGGACGGAAATCGTGCCGGAAGTGGCGCAAAGGCAGAAATGTAATCATAGGAAAATTTCTTTCATATAATTGAATTCCCGAAGTTCATTCGGTACATCATAAGAGATGAGAAGAACCATAAACGTCGGAGGCTGACATGTGCGGGATCGTTGGACTTTTCCTCAAGGACAAGGCGCTGGAGCCGAAGCTCGGCGCGATGCTGTCGGAGATGCTGGTCTCGCTCAGTGATCGCGGTCCGGATAGCGCCGGTATCGCCATCTATGGCGCGGCAACCGGCAACGAGGCCAAGATCACTGTACAGTCGCCGAAACCTGAGCGCGATTTCCGCGGCCTCGACGCCGAGCTTGCCAAGGCGATCGGCGCGCCGGTGAGCGTCGCGGTCAAGTCGACGCATGCGGTGATCAGACTACGCCCGAGAAGGTCGACGCCGCGCGCGAGGCGCTGCAGACGCTCAGGCCCGACATCCGCATCATGGGCGCCGGCGAAGCGGTCGAAATCTATAAGGAGGTCGGCTTGCCGGAAGCCGTCGTCGACCGCTTCGACGTGCGCTCGATGACCGGCACGCACGGCATCGGCCATACCCGCATGGCGACGGAATCGGCGGTCACCACGATGGGCGCGCATCCGTTCTCGACCGGCGCCGACCAGTGCCTGGTGCATAACGGCTCGCTCTCCAACCACAACAATGTCCGGCGCGAGCTGAGGCGCGACGGCATGACCTTCGAGACCGAGAACGACACCGAGGTGGCGGCCGCCTATCTCTCCAACCGGATGGCGCATGGCAAGAATCTCGGCGAGGCGCTCGAGGGCACGCTCTCCGACCTCGACGGCTTCTTCACCTTCGTCGTCGGCACCAAGAACGGCTTCGGCGTGGTGCGCGATCCGATCGCCTGCAAGCCCGCCGTGATGGCCGAGACCGACCAGTATGTCGCCTTCGGCTCGGAATATCGCGCGCTCACCAAGCTGCCCGGCATAGACAATGCGAGGGTCTGGGAACCGGAACCCGCAACCGTCTATTTCTGGGAGCATTGAGCTCATGCCTGCGACACCCATGCCGAAGGCGCAGCGCGAGCAAGGCCATGCGAGGATCTTCGACCTCGGCCAGCAGTCGTTGCGCGAGCTCAATCAGGCGCTGCACACTCTCGCCCCCGGCTCGAACGAGACCGCCTGGGAAGTGCTCAACCCGAAGGGCAGCCATTCGGTCGCCGTCGGCGTCGACCAGCCCATCAGCATCGATGTGCGCGGCAGCGTCGGCTATTACTGCGCCGGCATGAATGACGGTGCCACCATCACCGTGCACGGCTCCGCCGGCCCGGGCGTCGGCGAGAACATGATGTCGGGCCAGATCGTGGTCAAAGGCGACGCCAGCCAATATGCCGGCGCCACCGGCCGCGGCGGCCTCCTGGTCATCGAA
>NZ_LPWA01000122.1 GCF_001510895.1 Mesorhizobium loti
CCAACCTCGTCGGCCGTCGTAAAGGGCGCTGGCGCTCCACGCGCCAGGACCCCCTCTGTCGCCTTCGGCGACATCTCCCCCCGAGGGGGGAGACTACGCGCTGAGCACGTGACATACCGCTTCCCCTGATTATATGATAAAGGTGCTCCACTAAAGCGGAGGCGCCTCCGTTTGTTTACTTGGGGGCTGACCAGCCATGGTTCAAGCCCCATATTGCGAGAGTGGAGAAAAAACTGCCCGAACAGCCGCCAGAGATTGCCGAAAAGCTGCAAACGCCGATGCCAAAGCCATTGCGCGCCGATGCGCAGCGCAATCGCGACAAGCTTGTCGAGGTGGCGGCGCAGGCCTTCGCTCAGGACGGCGTCGACGCCTCGCTGGAGGAGATCGCGAAGCGGGCAGGGGTCGGCATCGGCACGCTCTACCGGCATTTCCCGACGCGCGAGCATCTGGTCGAAGTGGTCTACCGCCGCGAGGTGGAAGGGCTCTGCCAGGCGGCCGACGAACTCGCGCGCGATCATCCGGCCGATGTCGCGCTGGAGCTCTGGATGCAGCGTTTCGTCGACTACATCGCCACCAAGCGCGGCCTCGCCACAAGCCTGCGCATCCTGCTCACCACCAACTCGACCTTGTTCTCCGACACCTCCGGCCGCGTCTCACAGGCCATGCGACGCCTGATCGAAGCGGCCGCCACGTCGGGCAAGATTCGCGCCGACGTCGACGCTTCGGATGTGATGCATGCGCTCGGCGGCATCTACTCGGCCCCCAACACGCCCGACTGGCGCGAGCGTTCGGGACGGTTGGTGAAGTTGCTGATGGATGGATTGAGGTTCGGGGCGAGGGGCGCTGCTGGTCTCCCCCCTTGAGGGGGAGATGGCCGCGAAGCGGCCAGAGGGGGTTGTCTCGCGTAGAGCGCCAACGTCATTTTTTGACGCGTTAGAGCGTCGGCGTTCCATGCGCGGCGACCCCTTCTGTCGCCTTCGGCGACATCTCCCCCTCAAGGGGGGAGATAGGGCGCGCCTCACGCCTTATGCTCACCAAACCGCGCCACCGCTTCGATCAGCACTCTGGTGTCGACGGGCTTCGACAGTCTCGGCGAATCCCGGAACTGATCGGGAAAGATCGTGGCGCTGTCATAGCCGGTAAGGAAAACGAAAGGCACGTCGCGGGTGGCGAGATGCTCGGCGAGCGGGAAGCTGCGTTCGCCTTGCAGGTTGACGTCGAGCACCGCCCCGTCCAGCTCGATCCCATCGATCTGCTCGAGCGCCTGTTCGACCGAGGGCGCGGGTCCGACGACGTCGCAGCCGGCATCGGTCAGCTCGTCGGAGAGATCGAGCGCAACCAGAAAAGCGTCCTCGACGACGAGGATTCGCAGACCGGATAACGGGGCGCTCTTGTTCATTTGCTGACGGCCCAATCGCTGGGCAACAGATCGGAAGATTCCATCTGAGGCAAGGGAACCTCGAGCAGGCATTCCACGCCGGAGGGCCTGAAGTTCAATTCGACGGTTCCTCCCAGCTCATATTCCAAACTCTGCTGGATGAAGGTTGTTCCAAAATTCCTGCGCGACGGCTCTTCAACGGTCGGACCGCCGGTTTCCTTCCAAATGATTGACAGGGTGTCCGGTTTCACGACGTCCCAGGAGACTTCGACGCGCCCGGTGTCGACGGAAAGCGCTCCATATTTGGCGGCGTTGCTGGCAAGTTCGAAGAACACCATGCCGAGCGTCGCGGCCGTGGCCGCATCGAGTTGGAATGGCCGGCCGTGGACAACGAGGTTCTGGCGTTCCGCGTTGCCGTAGGGAGAAAACGTCGCCCTGATCAGCTGCTCGAGGTCGGCTTCGCCCCAATTATAGGACGACAGGACTTCGTGCGTGCGGGCCATTGCGTGCAATCGCTCGTGGAACGAGGTCGAGAATTCGCCCATCGAGCTCGACGAGCGGATCATGCGCGAGGCTAAAGCGGTGATCGTGGCGAGGATGTTCTTCACGCGATGCTGCAATTCGTGCAGCAGCCTGGCCTGGCTGCGCTCCGCGTCCTTGTGGCCCGATATGTCGACCAGGGTGGCGATCGCGCCGCGCACTTTGCCCGGTTCGTCGAACAGTGGATTGGCCGAGATCATGACGTCGACGCTGCTGCCGTCTTCGCGCACGATCCGCGCTTCGTAGGCAGGAACCGCCTTGGCGGTCCGCATCGTCTTCAGCAAGGGCTGGTCGTCCGTAGACACCGCGGTACCGTTCACCGTCAGCGGCAGGATCGCGGGCACTGGGATAAGCTTGTCGCCGGTGGCGCGTCGGCCGACGAGTTCCACCGCACGGCGGTTGGCGCGGATTTCTTCGCCATCCCCATCCTCGGCGATGAAAATGCCGACCGGCACAATGTCCAGCAAGGTCTCGAGGGCCTCGACGCGGTAGCGCAGGTCGTGTGATAGCGCGCTGATCTTTTCCTCCGCTCGCGCGATCTGCGTCACGTCACCGAAAGTGACGACCACGCCGGCGATGACATTGTCGACGGTGCGGTAGGGCATCACGCGCATGATATAGTGCAGGCCGTTGTCGACGCCTTCGACCTGCCGCTCGACGGTGCCGAGCCGCCGCAGCACCTGCTCCAGGTCGGCGTGCAGCCCGTCGGCGGCAAAGCGCGGGCGGACATGCGCAAGCGGCCGGCCGACATCGCTTTCGACCAGCCTGAACAGCTCGCGCGCCGTCGGCGTGAAGCTCTTGACGCAGAGTTCGCGATCGAGGAACACGGTGGCGATCTGCGTGCTTTCGAGCAGGTTCGCCATGTCGTTGTTGGCGCGGCTGAGCTCGTCGACGCGGATGTTGAGCTCGGCGTTGACGGTCTGCAGTTCCTCGTTGATCGACTGCAGCTCTTCCTTGGAGGTTTCCAGTTCCTCGTTGGACGATTGCAGTTCCTCGTTGATCGAGGACAGTTCCTCGTTCGAGGACTTCAGCTCCTCGTTGGAGGATTCGAGTTCCTCCGTCGTGATCTGCAGCCGCTCCCTGGTTTCCCTCAGCTCCTTTTCGAGCTGGCTGACATTGGCGCTTTCGACATCGTCGGTGGTGTGGACGGGCTCGTTCTCCGGCTTGATGCCGCCGATGTCACGGAACACCAGCATGTAGAGCGGGTCGGCCGAACCATCCGGCGGCAGCGGCTGCACGGCGAGGCTGATCGTCTGGCGCCCGCCATTGGTGCCGATGCTGATCTTGTTCTGGATCGCCACCTGTCCGGTGCTGACGGCCTTGTGCAGCGCTGCCCGCAAATCCATGCGAAGACCGCGCCTGGCCATGGAAAAGACGTTGTGGTCGGGAGCGCCGGCCGCAAGCTCCAGATATTTGCCCGTGCCACCCGAACTGTGCACCAGTTCGCCGGCCGCGTTGATCACCACGTAGGCGGGCGAATAGCGATCGACGAGGAGCCGTTCCGCAACATCCTGCAATGTTGCCGCCGACGTTCGCTGGCGCAGGGGCGGGGCCGCCTGCCTGCCCGCGGCGGCGAGTGGGAATTCCGGCAGGCGCTGCGCGGTGACCCCGCTGCGCTTCTGGAAGATGCGGCTTGCCTTGTCGACGGTCGAAAACAGGCGCGCGTGGCGGGTGACGTTTTCGGACGATCCGAGAAAGAGATAGCCGCTGTTGCGCAGCGCGTAGTGGAAGATCGGAACGATCTTCTCCTGCAGTTCCGGACCCATATAGATCAGGAGATTGCGGCAGGCGATCAGGTCGAGCTTGGAAAAGGGCGGGTCGCGCAGAAGGTTGTGCGCCGAGAACAGGCACATTTCTCGCAATTCGGCGGAAACACGATAGGTTCCGTCCTCGCGCGAGAAGAATTCCTTGAGGCGCTTCGGCGTCATGTCGGTCGCGATCGTTGCCGGATAGCGGCCGGCGCGCGCCACTTCCAGGGCACGCTCGTCGATGTCGGTGGCGAAGATCTGCAGATTGGGCGAGGCCGCACCACGCGGCGCGTTCTCCTTCAGGAGCATGGCGATCGAATAGGCTTCCTCGCCAGTGGCGCAGCCGGAACCCACACCCTGACCGTCTCATCCGGCTTGCGGTCCTGGAACAGCTTGGGAATGACCAGACGTTCGAGGCCGTCGAAGGCCTGCGGATCGCGGAAGAAGCTGGTCACGCCGATCAGCAGGTCCTGGAACAGGAGGTCGACCTGCTGCGGCTCCTCGCGCAGTCGCTCGTAGAAGGCGGCCGGATCGTCGATCTGCAACACCTGCATGCGGCGCTGGATGCGCCGCAGGATGGTGTTGTCCTTGTAGCCGCTGAAGTCGTGGCCGGTGCGTGTGCGAAGTAGCGCCGCGATCCGCGAAAGTTGTTCGGCCACATCGCGCTTGTGACGGTCGCGCTCGCTTTCCGTGCGGCTGGAATGGCGGAAATAGCTGACCAACTTGGCCGCCATCTCCTCTGCTGGAAGCACCATGTCGACGAGGCCGCTCTGGACGGCGCTGCGCATCATGCCGTCATATTCCGCGCTTTCCTGTGCGAGTGTCAGCCCGCCGAGCTCCTTGATTGCCCTCAGTCCGATGGTGCCGTCGCTGCCCGTTCCGGAAAGGATGATGCCAGCCGCATTCTCCGCCTGCTCATGCGCCAGCGAGGTGAAAAAGTCGTCGATTGGGGTTCGCCTGGCGCGCATGGCCGCGATCTTCGCCACGCGAAAATGCTGCTTCTCGATCGTTACCGAGGCGCCGGGCGGGACCACATAGATGTTGTTGGGCTCGACCGCCATGCCCTCGGCGGCCGTTCGCGTTTCGATTGCGGTGCAGCGCTGGATGATGCTGGCAAGCACGCTTTCGTGCTCGGCATCGAGATGCTGGATCACCACATAGGCGAAGCCGCTGTCGGCCGGGGCTCCCGGAAAGAATTTCTGCAGCGCCCCGATGCCGCCCGCCGACGCGCCGATGCCGATGACGGGAAAGAGCGCCGGCTGTTTCGCGCCGTCGCGCGAACTAGCCCTTGCCTTCCTTGTGCTTGCTTTCCTCGTCGACCGAGCCATTGCCTGTTACCTGAACCCGTCTGCTTTCGAGGATGCTCTCGATGAGAGCCGCATCCGCCTCGTATTCCTTGGCTCGCCTGCCGAAATCGGCGGCGAGTTCGGAGCGATCCCTCGTTCTCTCCCGCTCGGCCATGCGCCGGGCAAACCCCGCCCGCTGCTGATGCGACCGCAAGAGGCTCCACAATATCTCGTCCGCCTCGATCGCCTGCGCTTCCATCACCGCGTCGGCCGTGAAGGCGTGGCCGGTATGGCACCGATAGCGCAACATGTCACCGTCTTCGATCTCCCACAACGGCCCGTGGCATTCCGGGCATGTAAACACCGAGAGTTCGCCTAATCGATCTTCATTTTTCATGGTCGAATGCTCCTGCGCGGCGACCGCCGCTTCCAACCTCACACCCGGTGGCGCGGGCAAGGTTTCACCGGCCGGCTCGGCGGCCAGTTTCGCCAGCAAGCCGCCGAGCTTGGACGCCGGCAAGCAATGGTCGATCTCGACATAATGCAGCGCGCTTTCCACCATGGAAGGCACCAGAGTGTCCTTCGGGTGCTGGACGACGGCGAGCCCGCCGACAGCTTTGATCGCCCTCAGGCCGGCGGTGCCGTCGGAAAGCGAGCCCGAAAGCAGCACGCCGATGACGCTCGCGCCGTAGCTCAGCGCCGCCGAGCGGAATAAAGGGTCGATGGCCGGCCGGGCGAGGTTCTCGCGCGGTCCGCGCCGCAGCATCATGTGGTCGCCATGCAAGAGAAGGTGGAATCCGGGCGGCGCAACGTAGATGTGGCCGGTCTTGAAGGTCGCGCCGTTCTCCGCCACCGAGGTTTTGAGCGCCGCGGCACGGTCGAGGATCTCCGGCAGGTAGCTGACCTGGCCGACATGGAGCACGACAAACACGGCTGCCGGCAGACCGGCGGGCAAGTCGCCCACGATCTGCTTCAGCGGCTCAAGGCCACCCGCCGATGCGCCGATGACAATGATGAAACGGTTGCGTGCCTGTGCTCGCGGCGAGCTTGTCTCGTTTTCGCGGGCAGGTGCAATTCGGTTTCGAACGTCGGCCATGGCACCCGTGGGCTGCCCCCGACCCCAATCATAAAGTCGGCCAAGGGGACTAAGGTTCCATGACGTGGTCAAAAGGGTGAATCGGCGCCGAAGCTGCCAATCTCCCCCCTTGTGGGGGAGATGTCCGGCAGGACAGAGGGGGGCGCTGTCCCGCCGGCGTTCAGGTCGTCCCGGCCAATCCTGCCGTGATAACAATGTGCTGACAGACATTGTCGATGTCGCGAATGACATCGTCATTCCAGAAACGCAGAACGATCCAGCCATCTTGTTGCAGTCGATTGGTCCTAACGTCATCGGCATCCGAGCGACCCGCTTCGCCATGCTGCGAGCCGTCGACCTCCACGATCAACTTCTTCTCGGGGCAGGCAAAATCGACGATGTAGCTGGCGATCGGAAATTGCCTCCGGAAACCCAGGCCCATCAGGCGGTGGGCGCGAAGCTCGTTCCACAGCCGCAACTCCGCGTCGGTCATGACCTTGCGCATCGATTTTGCATTGGCACGGTGTCTGGGTGGCAAGGGTGTATGCGGCATCGGCGGAGCTGGGACTCAGGTTTGTCTCGCCAACGCTTCTACTCTACGGCGCCCCCCTCTGTCCTGCCGGACATCTCCCCCACAAGGGGGGAGATCGGCAGCTTCGGCGTCATCGACTCGCTTTCATGAAAGCGCAGCCTACATAGGCGGAGCAACCCACCCCGCAGAAGGAACCACCTCATGCCTGAGCAGCTCACCTTGAACGACGGCTCAAAAATCCCCCAGATCGGGCTTGGCGTGTGGCAGGTCGATCCGGATATCACGTCACAAGTCGTGCGCTGGGGGATCGAGGCCGGCTACCGCCTCATCGACACCGCCGAGGGCTACCGCAACGAGGAAGGTGTGGGCGAGGCGATCCGCGCTGCCGGCGTGCCGCGAGGCGAGCTGTTCATCACCTCGAAGCTGCGCAATGGCGGCCACCAGCGCGATGCCGCGCTGCGCGCCTTCGACGACACGATGCAAAAGCTCGGCATCGATGAGATCGACCTCTTCCTGATCCACTGGCCGGTGCCCAGCCAGAACAACTATGTCGAGGCCTGGAAGACGCTGGTCGAGCTCAAGCAGGCCGGCCGCATCAAGTCGGTCGGCGTGTCGAACTTCAACCAGGATCATCTGGAGCGCATCATCGGCGAGACCGGTGTGACGCCCGCGGTCAACCAGATCGAGCTCCACCCGCGCTTCCAGCAGCGCGACAAGCGCGAGTTCCACAAGAAGCACAACATCCACATCGAGAGCTGGAGCCCGCTCGGCAGCGGCCGGCTGCTCGCCGACCCGACGCTTGAAGGAATCGCGAAAAAGCACGCCAAGTCGGTGGCGCAGGTCATCATCCGCTGGCACCTGCAGCAAGGGCTGATCGTCATCCCGAAGTCGATCCACCAGGACCGCATCGCCGGCAATTTCGACGTCTTCGGTTTCGAATTGGATGGCGAGGACATGCAGACCATCGGCGGCATGGATGCCGCCGACGGCCGCACCGGGCCTGACCCGGCGACAGCGGCGTTCTTGTTCTGAGGCACTGCCGATCTTCCCCTGAAGGGGCAGATCGGCGTCCCGCGCTACTTCTTCCATAAATTAGCACATCTTCATGGAACCTTGTGACGGGTGTTCCATTGCAAGCGCATGCGAGACTCTGTGATCCAGGGCATCCGGACGCGAGCCGACGTGCCGTCCCCGCGCTATTCATTGGTGCTTCCGATATACAATGAGGAAGAGGTGCTGCCGCTGCTGGTCGAACGGATCAGCGCGTTGATAGGCCGGCTGGACGGAGAGACCGAGGTCATCTTCGTCGATGACGGAAGCATCGACGGAAGCGTGCGATACCTGCGCCGCATGGTCGGCGCCGAGCCGAGCTTCCGCCTGATCGAGCTTTCCCGCAACTTCGGACATCAGATCGCCATCACTGCCGGCATGGAGGCAGCGACGGGCGAGGCCGTCATCGTCATGGATGCCGACCTGCAGGATCCGCCCGAAGTCGTTCTCGAACTGGTGGCGAAATGGAAGGAAGGTTTCGAAATCGTCTATGCGAGGCGTGTCAGGCGCGAGGGCGAATCCTGGTTCAAGCGCTTCAGCGCGAGCCTTTTCTACCGCGTCCTCGAGAGGATGACGCCGGTCGACATCCCGCGCGATGTCGGTGACTTCCGGCTCGTCGGCCGCAAGGCGCTGGATACGTTCAAACGCATGCCCGAACATGACCGTTTCGTCAGGGGCATGTTCGGCTGGATGGGTTTCAAGCAGGCGGCGGTGCCCTTCGAGCGCCCGGCGCGGACGCTGGGCGAGACCAAATACCCGTTCTGGAAGATGACGCGGCTTGCAACCCACGGCATCATCAGCTTCTCGGAGCAGCCGTTGCGGCTGGCGCTCTGGACCGGATTGGCCATTTCCGCTCTCGCCGTGCTGTTTGGCGCCTACGCCATCTTCTCCTGGATCTTCGAAACCGGCGTTATCCCCGGCTGGACCTCCACGGTGGTGATCGTGTCGCTGTTCAGCGGCATCAATCTCTTCATGACCGGTGTGGTCGGCCTTTATGTCGGCAGCATCCATGCCGAGGTCAAACGGCGCCCGCTCTACGTGGTCGATCGGCTGAGCGGCTTCGACAGGCGGATGCGTGTCGCCTCCGGCGCGAAGCGCGCATCGTTCCGCAAGTCCGGCAATGGGGTCACGGCGGATGTCCGAACTCTTCGACCGTTATAAATCGAGCTACGGCGAGGTGGTCGAGGGCTCGATCCGCTTTTCCGGCCTTCAGCATGATTTTTTCCTGCGTGCCAAGGCCGAGCTTCTGCGGCGACTGGCGGTCGGGCAGCAGCTTCGCCAAGGCGGGACACAGCTGCGCGCGCTCGATGTCGGCTGCGGTGTCGGTTCGCTTCATCCCTATCTCGAGGATACCTTCGATCGTCTCGACGGCTGCGACGTCTCCAAGGAATCGCTCTCGCGCGCCAGCGGCAGCAATCCGCACGTTGCCTACAGGGCGTGCACCCCGTCCCGCCTGCCTTACGAGGACGGCACCTTCGACCTGGCTTTCGCGAGCTGCGTTGTCCACCATGTGCCGCCTGCGTCCTGGCGCGATTTCTTCCACGAGATGCACCGCGTCCTGCGCAGAGGCGGGCTCGCCTGCATCATCGAGCACAATCCCTTCAATCCGCTGACGCGCGTGGCCGTGCTGAGGTGCCCGTTCGACAAGGACGCGGTCCTGCTCAGCGCCGGCAAAACCGCCTCGCTGCTCAAACAAGCGGGCTTCAGCGACATCGGCTGCGAGCATTTCCTGCTTCTGCCATCGGCAAGGCCGTTTGCCAGACTGCTCGAGCGTGCATTCGCCGGCCTGCCGCTCGGAGCGCAATATGCCTGTACTGGCCATGCGTGATCATCGTCCCGCCGCCGGCATGAGGCTCCTGGTGCGCTTCGGCTCGGTCGGCATCGTCGCCACCATCCTCTATGCCGCCCTGGCCGCATTCTTTGCCCGATCGGAATGGATCGGCCTCGCGCCAGTGGAAGCGTCGTTCGCGGCTTACGCAGCCGCCGCCCTGTTTTCCTATCTCGCGCACAAGTCCTTCACCTTCATGTCGGCCGGACCACATCGCTCCGAAGCGCCGCGTTTCCTCTTGCTGACGCTCACCGGTCTGGCCGTGGCCTACGCCGCTCCGTCACTGCTGACGGTGAACCTCGGCCTGCCGTTTGTCGTTCCTGTTCTCGTCACCTGCGTGGTTATCCCGGCACTCAATCTTCTCGTGCTCGACCGGTGGGTCTTTCCCGAACGCCGCCGGCAGGATGACGGGCCGGTCTGACAGCCTGGCGGCCAGGCGCGTCAAAGCGGATCCAGCCGGAACGATATCAGTTTGATGGCGCGATTGTAGATGTTGCTCGCGGCCGGGCTTTGCGGGATGCCGTCGGGATAGTCGAACGTCATTTCCAGCCTCTCCTTGCCCACCAGGACTGCCTGCGGAATTTCGAAAGACACCGTCGTCGGCGCGCGGCCCGACAGTGTCACCCGATACACCTCGATGCCGTTCGCCGAGATGACGATCCGTTGCGAGACCTGCGGCGGGCGAATGACGGCGTTCACTTCGAGCGTCGCCAGAAGCCCGTCGCGTAACGGGGGCATGGCGAGGCGTAGGCGCGAGGTCTCGCCCAGCGAATGGGTGCCGTCGGCAACCGGGCCTGACCAGCCACAGACCATCATGGGGATTGCCTCCCTGGCCCCGTTTGACCGGAACGACACGGTCCGGCCTGGCATGTAGCGCCCGATGGCATCGCGGTTGAGGCAGGTCGTCGTCCTGTCGATGTAATAGGCGCGGTAGTCGTCATTGACTTTGGGGTTGAGGGCAAGCGCGAGGATGGCGAACTCGGCCGCCGTGAGTGCGCCCGCTAGCGCATAGCCGCAAAGCATGGGCGCAGGCCTGGTCGATCTCGTCAGCTCAGACCAGCGCAAGATAGCCTCCCAGCCACATCACGGTCATGAAGTAGCAGGTAGCGAGGAAGATGATCAGGGCGGCCGCGAATGTCGGCCTCGAGGCCGACAGCAGCACGGCCGCCAACATCGTCAGCGGCGCGAGGCCGACGACATAGCGGACCATCGAAGCCAGATTCGAGGTCAATGGCAGAGTGATGGCGATCGCGCAGAACAGGGCCGCGCCATATTGCCTGCGAACCGCCAGCACAACCGACAGCCCCAGTCCCGCGATTGCCGTCAGCGCGCTCCACTGCGGCGCCGTCGGCAGCCAGCCGCTCGTGGGGTGGTAGGACAGCCCGTCCCACAGGAACAGCAGCGGATTGCCGGCCACGCGCCCGAAGGCGCGCTGGACATGGACGAATGCAAAGCCGTCTCCAACCAAGACATGGAGGTAGAGGACGTAGGCGAACAGGCCGGCAGGCGAGATGAGTATGGCGACGAGGAGATCCGGTCGGCCGATTAGCCAGCGCGGGAAGGCACTCACCGATCCGCCCTTGGCGCGATGATCCTCGAACATGCGAATGACGGTCGCGAAAACGGCAAGCACGCCGACGGGCCTCGTTGCCGAGAGAAGCGCGCAGGACACGCCCGCGGCGAGATAGTTCGAGCGTTTGAGCGCCAGGAAAAGGCATGATGTCAGGAGCACGAAGAGGGGCTCGGTGAGGAAAGTGGCGAAGTAGAAGGAGAACGGACCGCTCATCAGGAACGCGCAATAGAGTACATAGGCCCGCATGTTCTTCTCCAGCAACGGCCATGCCACCAGGCACGAGGCGTAGCCGCATGCCAGCGACGCCACGGTCGCGATCAGGAGGGTGGAGAAGGGGGAGACGGAGCGGATCCCCGCCACCAGCATCGGATAGAGCGGAAAGAAACCCCAGCGTCCGACATTGCTGTGGCCCGGAATGGGAAAGCGCTCATAGCCCTGCTCGGAAATACCCACGTACCACGAACAGTCCCATTTGCAGAACGCGCGGAAATAGGCCGCAAGACTCGGGTCCGCCGACACCGAGGCAAACGCGGCATAGCGAACGGCAAGGCCGCTCAAAAGGAACAGCAGCGGCACCGCCGCCACCGTGATGACCATGAGGCGAATGCCGCTATTGGCACGCGCCGCATTTTCAAGCGCCAAATCCGCCTCCACCCGTCCGGGACGGCATCGCCACCCGCGCCGCGCCGAGCCGGCGGTCCTGGCAAGTTGAACCTCCCCGTCCGGTGCGGCATCCGGTAAAGCTGTGGCGGGAATTTTAGTTCCGTTGCATGTGTCCAGTTTCGACGATTCGACCTCGGAGTCCGCCTTCTCCGGCATGGTGAGAACGGCTAGGCTTCCGCATCGCCGACACACCCGGGAGATCCGCCCATTCCAAAGCCAACCTTCCTCGAAATTGCCCACCGCGCCGGCGTCGGCACGGCAACCGTTGAGCGCGTGCTGAACGGCAGGGGCGGGGTGCGGCCGCAGACCGTCGAGAAGGTGGTGGCGGCGGCGCGTTCGCTCGACTATCCGCGCCGGCTGCCGGAGGCGCATCGCGGCGTCATCCGCATCGAGGTGATCCTGGTCAGGCCGGACTCGACCTTCTTCGCCAGGCTGTCCCGCGCCTTCGAGCGCATCGCCGCGACGCTCGACCGCAGCATCGCCGTCCACCGCACTTTTCTGGATGAGGCCAACCCGGCGGCGATCGCCAAACGCATCCTCGAACCGGACCTCAGGCGCGCTGCGCTGATCCTCGCGGTGCCCGACCATCCGCTGGTGAGCGCGGCGCTCCGAAAGCTCGAAGTGGAAAACATTCCGACGGTGCAAATCGTCACCCAGATCTCCGGCACCAAAAGCACCTATATCGGCATCGACAATTACGCCGCCGGCCGTATGGCCGGGTTGCTGATGGCGCGCATGCAAAGGCGGCCGGGCAAGGTGGTCGCGATCTGCCACAGCCAGATCTACGGCGTCCATCGCGACCGGGTGCGCGGCTTCTTCGACTATTTGATCGAGCAGGGCGGCGATTTCGAGCCGGTCGCGACCCTCTTTGGCCATGATGACGGTGACCGCAACGCCGAGCAATTGCACGAGGCGCTGAAGCGCTGGCCGGATCTTGCTGGGCTCTACAATGCCGGCGGCGCTAATACGGCGCTGAACGAGGTGCTGCGCAAGCACGGCAGAGGCCGCGACATCTTCTTCGTCGGCCATGAGCTCACGGAGCGCAGCACGCGGGGTCTTCGCGAGGGCACGATGGACGTCGTGCTCGACCAGGCGCCGGAGGCACAGGCGCGCCGCGCCATCGACCTGATGCTGGCAGCGCTCAACCTGCATGACCTGCCGGTCGACAACCCGCCGATCCGCTTCATCACCTTCACTGCCGAGAACCTTTGATCTGATTTGATCAAGGTAGCGCAAGCCTTCACCGCCGGCGCGGTGCTAACTCGCCTGTGAACGGGAGACGATCGGACTCTCCCCCTCATCCGGCCGCTGCGCGGCCACCTTCTCCCCGTGGGAGAAGAGGGCCGGCACCGACGCCGGCGGCTCCTCTCCCCCTGGGGAGAGGTCGGGATTGCCTCAATTGCCCTTCGCAATTCGGTTGGCGATCCGGGTGAGGGGATTTTCTCCATCGTCCGCCCGCGAACGGGAGGATACCCATGGCGAGACGGCTGACGGTTTACGACCTGCGGAGCGCCAAGGGCAGCCGCAAGTGGCTGCAGCTGCATGTCGACACGCCGGCCGAGGCTGCCGCCGCGGTCGCCTGCGACATCGTCATCCTGTCCTGCGAGCCCGACCATAATCTCGAAGCCATCCGCCAGGCCGCACCCCGCGCGTTCCTCTCCGTCGGCATGCCGCATGGCGCGGTCGCGTCGCCCGATGAGGCGGTGCGGCTCGGCTTCGCCATGATGAAGCGCGGCGCCGATGCGGTTTATTCGTCGCATTCGCCGCGCTTCATCGAGGCCATGGCGGCCGAAGGCATCCCGGTCACCGGCCATGTCGGCCTGGTGCCGAACCGCGCTACCTGGACGAATTTCCGCGCCGTCGGCCGCACGGCGGAAGAAGCTTTCAAGGTGCTTCGCGCGGCGAAGGACCTGGAGAACGCGGGCGCCGCCTGCATCGAAGTCGAGGTGGTGCCGGTAAGGCTCGCCTTACATATAACCCGCTCGACCCCGCTGATCACCATGGGCATGGGCTGCGGCACGGCCTGCGACACGCAATACCTGTTCTCCTGCGACGTGCTCGGCACCCACACCGGCCACTATCCGCGCCACGCCAAGCGCTATGCCGACTTCGTCACGCTGGAGGCCGAGCTGCAGGAAAAGCGCATCGCCGCCGTCCGCGCCTTCGGCCGCGATGTCGCCGGCGGCGCCTATCCCGAAGCCAGGCATCAGGTCGACATGGACGATGCCGCCTACGACCGCTTTCTCACCCTCGCTCAGTCCCTGTGAGGCCGCCATGGACGATTTGAAATTCGGCACACGCAACAAAAGGGGCGACTGGGCCCCGAACGAACCGGCCGGCACCGCGCCGCTCTTTTCCTTTCCGCCGCGCCCGCTGGCGCTGCTGAAATGGCTGCCGCATTATTTCCTGCCCTACAATCTCCTCTTCGCCGTGACTGCGGTTCTCTGGTGGCGCTACGTGCTGCCGGACGCGAGGTGATGAAGACGCTCTCCGTTGGCTGGATCCTGCGCCTCTTCATCGTCAACTGCGCGGCGCTGCTGGTCTTTTTCGGCGCTTTCGAGCTTCGACTCTACATTTTGAAAGCCCAGGGCAACCGCTTCAAATACAACGGCAAATGGCCCTCGGAGCAGAAGAGCAAGGCGTTCTTTTTCGAGAACCAGAACCTCGACAACATACTGCGCACCTTCGGCACCGGCATGCCGATCTGGACGGCGATCGAGGTGGCCATCCTATACGCTTACGCCAATGGCTATGTGCCGTGGCTGACCGTCGCCGAGCATCCCGTCTACCTGTTTTGCCTCGCGTTTGTGGTGCCGATCATCCACGAGACGCATTTCTTCCTGCTACATCGGTCGATCCACTGGGGGCCGCTCTACAAATGGGTGCATTCGGTGCACCACAATTCGGTCAACCCGTCGCCCTGGTCGTCGCTGTCGATGCATCCGGTCGAGCAGTTCGGCTATCTCGGCGTCGCCTTCTGGCACCTCATCATCCCGTCGAACCCGCTGCTCGCGCTCTACCAGCTTCATTATGCCGGCTTCGGTGCCATTCCCGGCCATGTCGGCTTCGACAAGGTCGAACTGACCGAGGACCGAACCGTCGATAGCCACGCCTACATCCACTACCTGCACCACAAATATTTCGAGGTGAACTACGGCGACGGCCTGATCCCGTTCGATCGCTGGTTCGGCACCTTCCACGACGGCAGCAAGGAAGGCGAGGCCCGCATGCAGGCCCGCTACGAGAAGAAGAAGGCGCGCGCCAACGCCGCTGCCGCGAAATGACGTCCGAACAGACAGCCACGTGGCGGCGTGAGCCGCTCACCTATCCCGCAAGGGCCGGTGAACAAGACAGGAGTGAGCCGGCACTCCATACCAGAGGGAGGAACCACCCCGTGAAGAAACTTCTCATCTCGACGGCTTTGGCCGCTCTGATGTCGACCAACGCTTTCGCCGCAAAGCTCGGCGTCTCGATCGTCAACTTCGACAATAATTTTCAGACGCTTTTGATGCACGGCATGCAGGACCGCGCCAAGGAGAAGGGCGCCGACATCCAGGTCGAGGATGCCCAGAACGACGTCGCCAAGCAGCTCGACCAGGTGAAGAACTTCATCGCCTCAGGCGTCGACGCCATCATCGTCACGCTGGTCGACACCAATGCCTCCAAGACCATAAGCGAGGAAGCCGCCAAGGCCGGCATTCCGCTGGTCTTCGTCAATCTCGAGCCGGTCGACATGCCCAAGCTGCCGGAAAAGCAAGTCTATGTCGGCTCGAACGAGGTCGAATCCGGCACGCTGGAAGCCTTCGAGGTCTGCAAGATGCTGCGCGCCAAGGGCAAGTCGGCCGGCGCGACCGCCTATATCGTCATGGGCAGCCTGGTGCACCAGGCAGCGCTCCAGCGCACCAAGGATGTCGAGCAGATTTTTGGCACCGACATGTGCAACTTCATCAAGGTCACCGACAAGCAGTCCTCGGAATGGTCGCGCGACAATGCGCAGAACCTGATGACCAACTGGCTGACCGCTGGCCCGGCGCCGGATGCCGTCATCGCCAACAACGACGAGTCGGCCATCGGCGCGATCCTGGCGCTCAAGGCGAACGGCGTCGACATGAAGAACGTCGTGGTCGGCGGCATCGACGCCACGCAGGACGGCCTGCAGTCGATGAAGGCCGGCGAGCTTTCCGTCACTGTCTTCCAGAACGCCAAGGGGCAAGGCGGCGGCGGCGTCGACGCCGCGCTCGCGCTCGCCAAGGGCGAGAAGGTCGACCGCGTCGTCTACGTGCCTTTCGAGCTGGTGACGCCGGCGAACGCGGCCGAATACCTGGGCAAGAATTAGGGCCGCGTTTCTGCCGGGGCGGCAAAGGCCACTCCGGCAGCACTTGAATCAAGGAATTGCAAGATGACCGGCTGGATCAGGGCCTGCGGCCTCGACGACATCGAACAGGAGGGTGCCCGCCGCTTCGACAATGACTGCAAGACATACGCCGTCTTCCGCTCAGCCATCGACGAGGTGTTCTGCACCGACGGGCTCTGCACCCATGAGGCCGTCCACATCGCCGACGGGCTGGTCATGGACTACGAGGTCGAGTGCCCGAAACATGCCGGCGCCTTCGATTATCGCACTGGAGCGGCCAAGCGCCTGCCGCCGTGTATCAATCTGAAGACCTATCCGGCGAAGGTGGAGGCGGGGGAGATGATGGTGGCGCTGCGGTAGGGCGCGGCGCCTCCTTCTCCCCTTGCATCGGCGATTGGCGAAAGCGGCCGCGACGGCCAATCTCCCCCCAAGTGGGGGAGATGTCCGGCAGGACAGAGGGGGGCGCTGTCCCGCCGACATAGCACACACTCGCGCTCCGCAACCTATCAGGACGACCCTGCCAATCCCGCCGCGATAACAATATGTTGGCAGACGTTCTCGATGTCGCGGATCACCTCGTCATTCCAAAAGCGCAAGATCGCCCAACCATCCCGTTCTAGGCGCTTCGTCCTGACCATGTCAGCCTCCGCAAGACCTGCCTCGCCGTGCTGAAAACCGTCTACCTCAACGAAGCCTCTTCTCCGTACACGCAAAATCGACAATGTAACCCGCAATGGAAACTGCCTGCGGAAACCGAGACCCATCAGCCGATGCGCTCTGAGCTCATTCCAGAGCTTCAGTTCGGCACCGGTCATGACCCGGCGCATCGATCTGGCGTTGGCGCGGTGTCTTGGTGGCGGAGGTGTATGCGGCATGCTTGAGCTGCTGGCCTGAGGTTGTATCGCCGACGTTTCTACTCTACGGCGCCCCCCTCTGTCCTGCCGGACATCTCCCCCACTTGGGGGGAGATTGGCAGCTTCGGCGATTTCGCCAATCACCAAAGGGAGAACAGAACGGCGCTAAATCCCCTCGCCATCCACCAGCGGCACGTCATCGCCCTCCCACGGCGCTGGCATCGACGCGCGCCCGGCCGTGGGCAGCGGCATCCAGCATCTGAGCTCCGGCTCGGCATATTCGACCACGCGGCCAGGCGAGGAGTCCGATGCCCGCCAGCCTTCCTCGCCGAACTGGTCGGCGCGCGACCAGTAGGCCATGTCGACCTCGGCCGGTCCCTGCTCGGACGAGCGCACCGTGACCAGGATGCGGCTGCCGTCCCTCGGCGCGCTCGCCATGTTGCGCCAGTGGTCGGTCTCGTCCATGTGAATTCCTCCTCAAAGCAATTCCAGGAAAAGTGTGCAGCGGCTTTCCGCCGGGAATTGCGTAAAAACAAATTGCCTTCTACCGCAATAGTCGCCGCCCGCCGGGGAGGGGTCAACCCGAACTTGGCGCAAGACAGAAATATCGTTCACAGCTAATATGTTGCCGACCGCAATCGGATAGACGACGATGGACGAAGGATTGCTGTCTCAAGCCACCCGTCTCGGACCGGTCCATCTCAAGGTGACTGATATCCCGGCGGCCTTGACCGTTTGGCGCGACACGCTTGGGCTCGAACCGATCGGCGAGGACGGCGCCACGGCGGAGCTCGGCGCCGGCGGCAGGACGCTGATCGTCCTCCATGCCGGAGCGCAGACAAGCCTGCCACAGAAATCGCGCGATCTCTTCCATGTCGCGATCCATGTGACGACGCGCCGTGACCTCGCTCACGCGGCCGCCCGCCTCAAGGCGTCCGGCTTGAGATACAGCGCCCAGGACCATCTGGTTTCGGAATCGCTCTACGTCTCCGACTCGTCCGGCAACGGCATCGAGATCTGCTTCGACACGCCGGAGCGCTTCCTGCGCCGCGAAGTGTCGGCCGATGGCCGCGTGGCGCTGATCGCCACCGATGGCAGCGCGCATTCCGGGCTCGAGCCGCTGGATGTCCCGGGCCTGCTGCGCGACCTCGGCAATTCCGGTCATGTCGAGCCGAGGATGGCCGCGGACGCCTTCATCGGCCACATCCATATGCGCGCTCGGGCGCCGGAGCAGCTGATGGAATTCTATGTCGGCGTGCTTGGCTTCAAGCCGCATATCAAGTCCAGGACCTTCGGCGTGTTCGACTGCGGCACCCGGCGCCGGGCGCATATGGTGGCCTTCAACATCTGGGCGCGCGACGAGCTGCGCGAGCCGCCGCCGGGCGCTGCCGGCCTCGAGCATTTCACGGTCGAGCTTGCTTCGGCAGACGAGCTAGCCGCTGTCGCGCTGCGGCTCGACGCCGCCGGCGTGTCGACGAAAAAGATCGACAGCGCCATCGAGACCGCCGATCCGGAGGGCAATCGCTTCCTGCTCGTGGTCCAGGGAGAATGATTTTCGCGGGCTGACTTGCTTCAGGGAGGAGGGGAAGGATGACAATCAGGGTGATAGGAACCGGCTTTGGCCGAACCGGTACGGATTCGATGCGCGAGGCGCTGACGATGCTCGGCTTCGGGCCTTGCCACCACATGTCCGAGGTCTCGGCGCATGAGGAGCAGAAGCGGCTCTGGCGCGCCTTGGCCAAGGGCGCCGCGCCGGACTGGAACAGGCTCTTTGCCGGCTATAAGTCCTGCGTCGACTGGCCGTCGGCGCATTATTGGCGCCAGCTGATCGAAGCCTACCCGCAAGCGCGGGTCATCCTCACTTGGCGCTCGCCCGAAAGCTGGTGGGAGAGCTTCGCAAAAACCATCCTGCCGGCCATTGCCGACAGCCGGGACCAGGAGTCGCTGGGCATTTCGCTCGTTTCGAAACAGGTCTTCGACGGCCGCCCGCACGACCGCGCGCATGTGCTTGCCATTTACGAGGCCAATGTCGAGGCGGTGCTCAACACCGTGCCGGCCGAGCGCCTGCTGATCCACAAGCTCGGCGACGGCTGGGAGCCGCTCTGCGCCCATCTCGGCGTTCCCGTGCCGGCCGAGCCTTACCCGAACCGAAACACCACGAAGGAGTTCCGCACCGCGCTTTCGTTGAACTGAAGGGAAGGGAATAGGCAATAGGCAATAGGCAATAGAAGTCGCGGCCTATTCCCTACTGCCTACTGCCTAATCCCTATTTCCTACTCCCCTCCACAAATCACACATGCACGTCGCCGAACGACAGCTCGCCGTCGTCCGCGCGCATCAGGACGGCCGCAGCAAGCATCGCGACGTAGAACACCGCCACGCCGCACACCACCGCGACGCCGGGAATAGGACCGAGTGTCGCCACCCGGAAGGTGTCGAGCAGCGAGGCGCCGAAGCCGATCGGCGAGCCTTCGCGCGAGAGGCTCGGCGTGGTAATCTTGAGCACCCAGGCCAGCAGCAGGATCGTGTACATGAAGATGTAGTTGCGGCGCAGGCGCCTGATCAGCGCCGCGCGCTGCGAGATGAGGAAGCGCGGCGAACGCAGACCTTCGCCGAGGATCGCCAGCCAGTTGGAGGCGAAGTCCGGCTGCGGCGAGAAGATCTGCGCGAAATAATAGCGCTCGAACTGGCGCACCCGCGCCCGATAGACGTCGAAGAAGCGGTAGCGCCGCGCCTCGATCCACAGAAGCAGCGTGATCAAAAGCATGGCAAAGAGCAGCACGCCGTGATGGGCGCTCGGCGTCGACAGCGACACCGACAGCATCGCGGCAACGACGGTGATCGACCAGTTGCTGGTGCGGTCGAGCCGGTCGCGCCAGCCGGCCATTCGCGCGATCTCGGCGCGATGGAAATGCGACATCGTGGTTGCGAATTCAGAGGACGTCAGCTTCAGCGCGAACGCGTCGGACCCTCGCGGCGCGGCGGCCGCCTCGGCTGGTTTTATGGTCTGGACCTGCGACATCCCCTTGCCACGCACCCCCCGCCGTGGCCGGCCGAACGAGCCGGCCACACCCCTTATACCACAACGTGCGGCCGGCCGAAATGTTCCTACCCTTTCAGGCGGATAAGTCAGGATGCGATGGGAGGCAGTACCCGTTTTGGGGTCAACGGAAACGGCAACACTTCGGCCTCGGGCCGGGCATATTGGGCGGTGGCAACCGCCTCCATCACGAGGTCGAGCGCCGCACGTGCGGTGCGGCTGGTTTCATCGTCGCCGCGCAGATAGTGGCAGGCCCGGTCGAGGTGCAGGTGGGCGGCGGCAAAGTCGCTTTTCATTAGCTTCTCCTTATTGCCCGCCGTATCTCGACCATGCGCGAGTCGCTTTACCCAAACGCAAACTTCCACAACCGCATTTGAATCGAATTGTCGGAGTCGCTGGAACTGCCAATCTCCCCCCTTGTGGGGGAGATGCCTGGCAGGGCAGAGGGGGGCGCTGTCCCGCCGGCGTCCCAGTCGCTTTCACCCACGCTATCAGGTTGAGAATGATGTGCCGCAGATGGATTGGATCGAAGTAGGCGCTCTACGGCGCTCCTCACAATGCCGGGCCTCGCCTGGGCCGCCGAGAAGAGCGGCATGTCCAGCGAAGGCATCTTCGTTCTCGAAGTCATTCTGCTGCTCGTCGTCGGCCGCGGCATCGGCGAATTGCTGGAGCGCCTCGGCCAGCCGGCGGTGATGGGGCAACTGATCGGCGGCATTCTGCTTGGCCCTTCGCTGCTCGGCTGGGTGTGGCCCGCTGCCGAGCGCGTGGTCTTTGCTGGCGATGCCTCGCAAAAATCGATGATCAACGCGATCGCCCAACTCGGCGTCTTGATGCTTCTCCTGCTCACCGGCATGGAGACGGATCTGCGGCTGGTGCGCCGCGTCGGCCGCGCCTGCTTTTCCATCTCCGCCGCGGGCGTCGCCGTGCCTTTCGTGCTCGGCTTCGTGGCGGCGCAATTCATGCCGGCCACGCTGCTCGCCACCGGCAGCGAGCGTGTCGTCGCCGGCCTCTTCCTCGGCACCGCGCTGTCGATCTCCTCGGTCAAGATCGTCGCCATGGTGGTGCGCGAGATGAACTTCATGCGCCGCGACCTCGGCCAGATCATTGTCTCCTCGGCCATCATCGAAGATACGATCGGCTGGGTGATCATCGCCATCACCATCGGCATCGCCACGCGCGGCCGCATCGAGGTCGGCAGTCTCGCCTTCACGCTGGCCGGCGTCACCGCCTTCATGGCGTTTTCCTTCACGCTCGGCCGCCGCATCGTCTTCGACGCCATCCGCTGGACCAACGACACCTTCCGCTCGGAATATGCCGTCGTCACCGTCATCCTCGCCATCATGGGCGCCATGGCGCTGATCACCGACCTGATCGGCGTCCACACCGTGCTCGGCGCGTTCGTCGCCGGCATATTGGTCGGCGAGTCGCCGATCCTGTCGCGCCACATCGAGGGGCAATTGCGTGGCGTCATCACGGCGCTCTTCATGCCGGTGTTCTTCGGCGTTGCCGGTCTGTCGGCCGACCTCACCGTGCTTGTCGACCCCGAGCTTGCGCTGCTCACCGTGGCGCTGGTGGCGATCGCCAGCCTCGGCAAGTTCGGCGGCGCTTTCATCGGCGCGGAAGCTTCGGGCATGAGCCGCGCCGAAGGCATCGCTGTCGGCTGCGGCATGAATGCGCGTGGTTCCACCGAAGTGATCGTCGCCTCGATCGGCCTGTCGATCGGCGTGCGTTCGCACAACCTCTTCACCATGGCCGTCATCACCACTTTGGCCATGCCGCCGACGCTGCGCTGGGCGCTGGGGCGCCTGCCGATCGGCGAGGCGGAGAAGAAAAGGCTGGAGCGCGAGGAGGTCGACCAGCGCGGCTTCATCGCCAATCTGGAGCGGCTCCTGGTGGTGGTCGACGAGGGCGTTGTCGGCCGCTTCGCCGCCTACCTAGCCGGCGTGATCGGCGCCGGCAAGCCGATGACGGCGCTGCATGCCAGCGGCGAGAGCGAAGCGGAGCCCGGCGAGGCGGCGCATCTGGACGAGATCGAGAAGGGCGCCGAGGAGGGCCGTGAGGCGGCGAAGGAAGCCGATGAGGTACCGGCGCATGAGGCGCCGCTCACCCGCCGCCGGCACGATGCCGCGCTCTCGGCCGAGGCGGTCGCCAAGGAAGCGCGCAAGGGCTATGGCATGCTGCTCATCGGCCTCGGCCGCGCATTGACGTCGAAGGGCGGCTTCTCGCGCCGGCTGAACGAGGTTGCCGGCGCCTTCGACGGACCGCTCTGCCTGGTGCTGAAGCCGGCTGGCGCCGGCCGGCATATGCCGAGGCTCGGCCCGCAGTCGGGCCGGATCCTGGTGCCGGTCAACGGCACGTCGGTCGCCCGGCGCGGCGCCGAGCTGGCGCTGGCAATCGCCTCCGTCACCGGCGCGCCGGTAAAGATGCTCTATGTTGCGCGGGTTGGTCGCGATGAGCCGCGCGACACCGTCTCGCATCGCCGCAGGGAGGCTGTGCTGAAGGACATTGTCGCGCTTGCCGACCGCTACGGCGTCGAGATCGAGACCGCCATCCGCAGCCGGGCCGCGGCCGCCGATGCCATTGCCCGCCAGGCCGGCAGGAACGTGGCGCTGATCGTCATGGGCGTGGCGCGCCGCCCGGGCGACGAGCTCATCTTCGGCGAGACGACGAGCGGCGTGCTGCAGCGCTGCCCATGCCCGGTGGTGCTGATCTCCGACGCACGCTTGCGCCGCGACGACGAAGGCAGGGAGGCGCTGAGGTCGGGGGCGGGCACGGGGTGAGGCGATTGGCCAATCTCCCCCACTTGGGGGAAGATCGGCAGTTCCGGCCCCTTGCTTTAAAGTCTGCCCGGATCGGCTATCCTCGCCGCCGAGGAGGTAGCGATGAGTTTCAGCACAAAACCTCTCGACATGACCACCTGGCCGCATTTCGCCGCGCTGGTCGAGCGGCACAATGGCGTGTGGGGCGGCTGCTGGTGCATGGCTTTCCATGCCAAGGGCCTTGGCGCCGCCGGCAACCGCGCCGCGAAGGAGACCCTGGTGCGCGAAGGCCGCGCCCATGCCGCGCTCGTCTTCGACGGTCCGGCCTGCGTCGGCTGGTGCCAGTTCGGGCCGACCGGCGAATTGCCGCGCATAAAACACCAGCGCGCCTATCGTGAGGGGCTGACGGCGCTGCCGGACTGGCGCATCACCTGCTTCTTCTCCGACAAGGCTTTTCGCCGCAAGGGCGTGGCCGCGGCGGCGCTTGCCGGCGCGCTCACCGAGATCGGCCGCCTCGGTGGCGGCACGGTGGAAAGCTATCCTGAGGATGCGGAAGGGCGCTCCGTCGCTGGCGCCTTCCTGCACAACGGCACGCTGGCGATGTTCGAAGCGCAGGGTTTCAGCCGCAACCGCCGGATCGGCAAGCATCGTTGGGTGGTGGAGAAGATGGTGACGGCGGAAGGCGATTAGCGATCTGCCACCTTGTGGGGGAGATTGGCTGTGCGGACGCCGGCTCTTCCCCAGCCAAGGTTGACACCATCGCCCCCGCTCCGATTGTCCTCGCTCACCTCACATCGAAAGGCACATCACTATCACATTGTCGGGCTTTGCCGCATATTCCGGCGCGCTGGCGATTGCCGCCATCATCCCGGGGGCGCAGATCGTCGCCATTGTGGCGCAGGCGCTGCGGAGCGGCTACCGGCAGGCGGCATGGATGACGGCCGGCATGGTGCTGGGCGACGTGCTCTACCTTGCCGCGGTGCTGGCCGGCCTTGCCTTCATCGCCGAGACCTTCAGCTTTCTTTTGATCGCCATCAAATGGGCAGGCGTCGCCTATCTTTGCTTCCTCGCCGTCCAGTTCTGGCGGGCGGGCGAGAGTTTCGAGGCGTCGCAGACCGGCGCGGTAAAGAGCGGCGGCAACGCCTTCCTATCCGGCGTTCTGGTCACGCTCGGCAACCCGAAATCGGTGTTGTTCTACATCTCCATCCTGCCGACGGTGGTCGACATCGGCGCGCTGTCTTCCTTCGACGTGCCGATCCTTCTGGCGATCACTGCCGTCATCCTGGCGGCGGTGCAGTTCCCGTTCGCCATCGCCGGCGCCGGCACGCGCCGCACCCTGCAGTCGCCGCGCGCCACGCGCTTGTTCAACCGCGGCGCGGCAGTGTGCATGGGCGGTGCGGCGGCGACGATCGCGTTGAGAAACTGGGGGCTGTCGTTCACTTGCCTTCGAAGAAGGCGTGGATCGCGGCGTCCAGCTTCTCGATGAGCTCGGCGTTGCGCGTGCTGCCGGCCCAGATCAGCGCGTTGAGCCGCATGTCCTTGTTGAGGAAGTTCACCTTCCTGGTGCCCAGCAGATATTGCGCGACCTCGTAGTGCCGTCCCTTGATGGCCTCGATAAGCGCGCTGTTGCGTCCGGTCTTGTCGGCCAGGTTGACCTCCGCGCCGTGCTCGACGAGCAGCTTCACGACATCCAGATGCCCGTTCCTTGCGGCTTCGATGAGCGGCGTCCTGCCGTAATAGTCCGCCCGGGCATCGATATCGACGAGCGGGTGCTTCACCAGCGCCAGCATGCAGGCGAGACGACCCTTGGCCGCGGCAAGGCTCAAGGGCGTGCTCTTCCATTTGTTTCTCGAGTTCACGTCGATCGCCGGATGGCTGATCAAGGCTTCGAGCGCGGCGGTGTGGCCGTTGTGGGCAGCGAGATGCAGCGCCGACCAGCCGTCTTCGTCGGCCTGGTTGATATCCGCGCCGGCCGCCAGTTCCGAGCCGACGGCCCCGACATCGCCTTTCTCGGCCGCCACCAACAGGCCGGACCAGTTCCTGGCTTCTACAGCTTCCGAGCCTGCGGTCACTGCAATATCCCCCGGACCCATGGATCGCGCCGGCCTGGCCGGCATTTCAGATGCAGCGTCTTGGCGCAGAGTTTCACACTCGCCGCCGTCCGGCAAACGTATTTCGCATCCGTGCCCGCCGGCGCTTGGCTCGGATCGGCCTTTGATATGAGTAAATACTAATATAACATAACTGATGGCTCTGGTGGGCCTTTCCTCGGCCGCGGCGTCGATGCCGACCCGAGACGACTTGGAAGGCGATTTGAGAAAGGAGGGACAAAAAATGGCCGCCTATCTGATTGCCGATGTCGATATCACCGACATGGCCATGTTTGATGAATACAGACGCGAGGTCCCGGCGACCGAGGCCCTCTATGGCGGACGCTATCTCGCGCGCGGCGGCGCGACGCGGGTGCTCGAAGGAGATTGGGAGCCGCACCGCCTGGTCATCGTCGAGTTTCCCGATATGGCCGCGCTCACCGGCTGGTACGACTCGCCGGAATACGCGCGCCTGAAGGAGATACGCTTCCGCTGCGCCAACACGCGCATCATAGCCCTTGAAGGGGCGCCGGCGGCTTAGGCGCTGCAGGCCTATGGCTTCCCCGCCCCCACGATCGTGAGGGCGAGGAACCGGCGTTACGCTCACGCCATCTGCAGCCGCTGCCTGCTGGGCTGCGGCGGGAAGGCAATCGCAATGCCGGCCGCCCCCAGGCCCACCAGCGCCGAGCCGATGAACAGCCAGGAATAGCTGGCATAGGCGTCGTAGATCATGCCGCCGGCTAAGGGGCCGAACGACATGCCGAGGCTGGAAAGCATTGTGGCGGCGCCGAAGACCGTGCCGATGATGCGCGGCCCGAAATACTCGCGCGCCAGCACCGCATAGAGCGGCATGACGCCACCATAGGTCGCGCCGAAGATGACGGCAAGCACGTAGAACTGGTCGAGCTGGCGGACCGCGAGATAGGCGGCGATCACCGCGGCCTGGATCGCAAGGCCGGTGATCAGCACCGGCTTGACGCCCAGACGGTCGCCGAGCACGCCATAGAGCAGGCGCCCGCCGAGGCCGGCAAGACCCTCGACGCTGTAGATCGAGACGGCCGCCATCGGCGCCACGCCGCAAGCCATCGCATAGCTGACCATATGGAAGATCGGCCCTGAATGCGCCGCGCAGCAGGCGAAGAAGGTCATGCCCAGCACAAAAAATTGCGGCGAGCGCAGCGCCTGGCCGACACTCATGCCGGGATCGTCGGTGGCAGGCAAGGGCACGCTGCCGTCGGTTGCCGCGCTAGCTGCCGGCGGCTGGCGAACCAGCAAGACCACGGGGAGCAGAAGCACCCAGGCCATGACACCGATGTCGAACATGGCCGTGCGCCAGTCATAGGCCGAGATCAGCCAGCGCGCGAAGGGCGAGATCGTCATCGGCGCCACGCCCATGCCAGCCGAGACCAGCGACACGGCGAGGCTGCGGTTGGTGTCGAACCAGGCGGTGGTGAGCGCGATCATCGGCGCGAAGAAGGCGCTGGCCGCCAGCCCGACGATCACGCCGTAGCTGAGCTGGAAGACAAGAAGCGAGTTGGCGCGGCTTGCCACCACCAGCGCAAGGCCAAGCAGCACCGCGCCGGCAAGCACGACCGGCCGCGCCCCGACCCGGTCGTAGATCGAGCCCCAGGCGAAGCCGCCGAGCCCCATCACGAGGAAGTTCAAGGTCATGGCGCTGGAAATGCCGGCGCGCGACCAGCCGGTGTCGATCGACATCGGCTCGAGAAAGATCGCCAGCGAGAACATCGCGCCGAGCGCCACACAGGTCATCAGCGCGCCTGCCGCGACGATGACCCAACGATAGGAAAGGTTCATGGTTTTCTCCCATGCCGTAAGGCATCCTGTTTGATACGGCACGGATTTTCCAGGCTCGTTCGTGCCGCTTGCGTCCGAAGGACGCCGCCGGCGACACCGATCCTACAATCTGGTTGCATTTTTTATCCGGATTTTTGGGGGTGGGGGATTGCTGATTGCCTGAAAGGTCAGCGCTTTACGGCGCCCCCCGCTGTCCTGCCGGACATCTCCCCACAAGGGGGAGATTGGCTGTCGCGCTCACCTTCGCCAATCTTCAATTTCGCAGGAGAATCGCCGGCGCCAAAGCTGCTGATCTCCCCCCAAGTGGGGGAGATGGCCGGCAGGCCAGAGGGGGGCGCTGTCCCGCCACCTTTCAGTATGTCAGCAGCCTCTAGCGCCCTCATTGACCGCACCCCGGTCCCTTCTAAACTGAACCTCATCAACCAGGAGCATCCCATGGAACTCTATCGCGGCCGGCTCATCGACCACCTCCATCTGGTGGTGCGCGACCTCAACGCGAGCCGGCGTTTCTACGGCGCTGTGCTCGATGTGCTGGGCATCCCGATCGGCGGCGAGGCCGAGGATTATTTCTGGGCGGACGAGCTGTTCGTCTCCAGCGCCGACAGCCGCGCCGCCCTTGGCGTGCTCACCGGCCGCCATCATCTCGCCTTCCAGGCCAAGGACCGCGCCATGGTCGATGCTTTTTACAAGGCGGGACTTGCCGCCGGCGGCAAGGACAATGGCGCGCCGGGCGAGCGCCGTTACCACCCCGGCTACTACGCCTGCTTCCTGCTCGACCCCGACGGCAGCAACATCGAGGCGGTGTTCCATGGCGAGGCGAAGCGGAGCGCCGAGGCGGTAACGATCAGCTTCTAGGAAAGGCCAGACTGGCTCGGGCGGCGGTATCCCAGCCAGCGGAAGAGGCCGCGCAGGCGAAGCCGCGGCCGGGGGCTTTCGACGGGCGGTTCGGCGCCCGTCTCGCTGGATACCGCGTCGCTCGGCGGCAGAAGGTAGAGCCAGGCCAGCATCTCATGGGCCTCGCCGCAGCAGGGCCCCGCAATGCCGGCCGAAAGAATGCTAAGCGCTTCCCCTCGCGTCAGCGTGGTGGGCGCAAGCGGCGCGTCAGCCTTCATAGGCATGATCGACCTCCATAGTTGGCGGCAGCAGGTGCCGGACTGTCCCCGGTCGTTCGCAGGCATGGCCGCCAAAGCTGCCTCTCGTCCTGAACGGCTG
Source organism: Mesorhizobium loti (assembly GCF_001510895.1). Taxonomy (GTDB): domain Bacteria; phylum Pseudomonadota; class Alphaproteobacteria; order Rhizobiales; family Rhizobiaceae; genus Mesorhizobium; species Mesorhizobium loti_A. The sequence goes on from NZ_LPWA01000122.1 coordinate 27,798, forward strand.
CTGATTTTTGCCGAATTCTGCTTGCCTGCAGGCGGCGCACGCAGCGACAGGCTTGTCATTTGCTGGCGAGCTCGTCGGCCCCGGAGCATTGCGGCCTGGTGCCGACCGGAACCACCTCATATCCGGCGGCGATCAACTGGAGCCTCGTTTCCTCGAAATGCCGCTTCAAGCCGCTGTCGATCGCGGTCGGCGTATAGTTCCAGCCGCTGCGGGCGGCAGCGGCAAGAAGGTCGGCATATTGCCGGATGCTTGCGATCTTCACGTCGGACTCGATGACCGGGCGGCATTGGCCCGCGAATGACGGCCCGGCGGCGGGCAAACTCAGCAGTGCGCAAGCGATCGTTGTCGAAATGCGGCGCATGGAAACCTCCTTCGGTTGGCATTGATCCTGCTGAGAGAAAGCTTGCGCCGGACAAGGCCTGCGCGGCATCGGCCACATGCGGTGTTTTGGGTGCTGCATTTGTAGTATTTTACGTTCCGCTAAAGGTAACGAACCAAAGTCTGCTGGCAGGGGCATGGCATGAACCATATCGCGACGACCTCGGAGGCGTTGTCGGAACGCGAGCGCGCGGTGGCGGAGAAGTTTGCCGCCGGCATGACCTATCGCGAAATCGGCGAGGCGTTGTTCATCGCCCCGTCCACGGTGCGCACTCATCTCGCCGCGATCTATGAGAAGCTCGGCGTGCGCAACAAGGTCGCGCTGGCCAGGCATATCAACGGCACCGGCACCGCTGGACCTGAGCCACTGCCGCAGGACGCGCCGCCGGTGCTCGCCCTGTTCCCGATCGAATGCATCAGCGCCGACGACCGCTGGCACCGCTTTGCCGACGGCCTGTCCTCGGACATCACCGTAGATCTCGCCCGCTACGCGGGCATTCCGGTCATCGCCTTCCACACCATGAAGTCGCTTGGCAGCAAGCGCCCCGACTTCACCTCCGACGGCAAGGCGCTTGGCGCTGCTATATAGTCTCGGGTCAGTTGCGCGCCGATGACCGCCGGCTGCGATTGACGATTGAACTCGCCGATGCCCTGACGGGCGTCAGTCTGTGGAGTGAGCGTTTTGACCGACCCGTCGAGGATCTCTTCGCGCTGCAGGATAGCCTGACCGAAAGTGTCATCAATATTCTGGCAGGTTGTTTCGGTGCCATCGCCACCGTTGGTCGAAACGCGATTCGCCGCAAGCTGCCATCCAACCTGCGCGCCTACGATTATTTCCTGCTGGGAGTGGAACAGCACAACACCTTCAGCCGCGCTGGAAACAAGGAAGCAATTCGGCTGTTGTCCCGTGCGCTGGAGCTCGAACCGACCTTGGCCAGGGCGTGGACCGAGCTTGCTTATGCCTACTCGATAGAAGCGTGCAACGGATTTGGCGCCGACCATTTGGGTGCAATCGAGAGGTGGCGGATGGCAGTCGAGAACGCGCTGCGTCTCGATCCGGCCGACAGCGGTGCGCAAATGTGTATGGCCGATCTTATGGGCTGCATCGGCGATTTCGACGCGGCGCAGCGTGCCCAGCAGCGCGCCTTCGAATGTGGTCCCAACCATGCCGACACGCTGGCGCTGCTCGCGGGCAGCAAAGCGTTGGTCGCCGGCGATCCTGCCGAGGCGATGCCGCTCATCGAGCGCGCCATGCGCCTCAACCCGCTCACTCCGCACTGGTACTTCGGCATGCAGGGCCGCATCCTGTTCGTGGTCGGCCGATACAGGGAAGCTGTAGCCGCCTTGCGCCGAAGCACGACGGATTCGCCCAACGTCCTGATGTTCCTGGCGCTTGCCCATGCGGCGGCGGGCGAGGACGCCGAGGCGGCCAGATACGCCGCCAGGTTGGAGGTCGAGTTCCCGGACTTCTCCGTCGAGCGTTTCATAACCGGCTATCCCGTTACCAATCCGGACGCGGTTCGTGCCATCCGCGAGGCGGCGAAGCTGGTGCCGATCCGCTAGCAGCCATCGACTGGCGCTGGCGCCCAGCAAAGCCTACACTCAAGGTCGCAGCTATTCCTTCACCGCCCCCGTCATCGACGACACATAGTGCTCGACGAAGAAGGAATAAAGCACGACCACCGGCAGCGAGCCGATCAAGGCGCCTGCCATCAGCGCTCCCCATTCATAGACGTCGGAGCGCACAAGCTCGGTGAGCACACCGACCGGCACCGTCTTCTTCTCGGACGATTGGATGAAGGTCAGCGCGTAGATGAACTCGTTCCAGGAGAGCGTGAAGGCGAAGATGCCGGCCGAGATCAGGCCCGGCACCGACAGCGGCAGCACGATCTTGGTGAGGATCTGCCAGCGGCTCGCGCCGTCGATGAGCGCGCATTCCTCCAGCTCGAATGGGATCGAACGGAAATAGCCCATCAAGAGCCAGGTGCAGAACGGGATCAGGAAGGTGGGATAGGTGAGGATCAGCGCGAAAGGCGTGTCGTAGAGGCCGAGGTTGAACACCATCACCGACAGCGGGATGAACAGGATGGAGGGCGGCACGAGATAGGCGAGGAAGACGGCGAGGCCGACCTGCCGCGCGCCCGAGAACCGCAGCCTTTCGATCGCATAGGCGGCAAGCACCGCGGCCGCCAGCGACAGGAAAGTGGCGGCGGTGGAGATGATCACCGTGTTGAGCAGCCAGCCAGGATAGGACGTCTCGAAGAGCAGGTAGCGTATGTGCTCCAGCGTCGGATGCACGACCCAGAACGGATTGTAGTTCACATAGTCGGTCATCTCGACATTGGGTTTAACGGCCGTGATCGTCATCCAGTAGAACGGGAACAACAGCACGATCAGAAAAACCAGCAGCGGCAGATAGACCGTCACCACTCGGCGCGGCAGGCTTTGCAGATAGCCCATGCCGCCTTCGTCGGTGTCCAGGCGCTCGACTTCCTTGATCGCGGCCATGTCAGTCTCCGCCGCCTTGCTGCCATCTGCGCCGTTGCAGGCCGAAATAGCTGAACAGGATCGCCGCCAGCAGGAAGGGGATCATGGCGACGGCGATCGCCGCGCCTTCGCCGAGCTGACCGCCGGCAATGCCGCGCTGGAACGACAACGTCGCCATCAGATGGGTGGCGTTCACCGGTCCGCCGCGGGTCAGCACATAGATCAGCTGGAAGTCGGTGAAGGTGAACAGCACCGAGAAGGTCATGGTGATGGCGATGATCGGCGTCAAAAGCGGCAGCGTCACATGGCGGAACAGCTGCCACCGGCTGGCGCCGTCGAGCGTGGCGGCTTCATAGAGCGACTGCGGGATGGTCTGCAGGCCGGCAAGCAGCGTGATGGCGACGAACGGAATGCCGCGCCAGACATTGGCCGCGATGACGGAAGCGCGCGCATTGGTCGGGTCGCCGAGGAAGTTGATGCGATGGTCGATCAGTCCCATCTGCTGCAGCGCCCAGGACAGGATCGAGAACTGCGAATCGTAGATCCACCAGAAGGCGATCGCCGACAGCACCGTCGGCACCACCCATGGCAAGAGCACCACGGCGCGGAAGAACGACTTGAAGGGCAGCTTCTCGTTGAGGATGAGCGCCAGCCACAGGCCGAGCACGAACTTCAGGATCGAGGCGCTGACCGTGTAGAGCAGCGTGTTGAAGACCGACAGCCAGAAGACGCTGTCGCTCCAAAGATATTCGTAGTTCTCGACGCCGATATAGATGCCGGGGCGGCCGATGCGGGTATCGGTAAAGCCGAGCCAGACCCCGAGCCCCAGCGGATAGGTGAGAAAAACCAGGAGCAGCGCCGCCGCCGGCAGCATGAAGCCGAGACCAAGAGTGTTTCGGCTCTCGGCAAGCCGCGAAAGCATCGACCGACGCGGCTGAACGGCAATGGATGGCATGGCCATGGCGCAGGCCCCCTGCGAGATGCGGTGGAACGGTGGGTGACCGCTACAGCGGCCACCCGTCTTAAGCTGTCCGACGCGATCAGACGCGATAGTAGCGGTTGGCCCGCTTTTCGGCCTCTTCCATCGCCTCCTGCGGCGTCGCCTGGCCGGTCACCGCCTTGGCGAACATGTCCACCAGCACATAGTCGGCCATGGTTGCGGCCGATGCGTAGCCGAGCGGCCCCGCATAGCCGTTGGGGCGCAGCGTCGCCGAGGCTTTCGCGTAAGCCGCATTGTTGGGGTCCGCCTTCCACACCGGATTGTTGTCGAAGGCCTTCAGCGTCTGGCAGCAGTAGCCGACCGACGACGTGACCCAGTCCGTCATCTGCGGGTCCTCGAACATGAACTGCAGATAGGCTTTGGCCGCGTTGGGGTAGGGCGTGTAGTTGAAGATGACCGCCGTGGTCACCTGGAACAGCTCAACCGATTTCCCGACCGGACCGATCGGCAAATTGGTGGTGCGGATGTCCTTGGCGATCTCCGCCAGCTTCGGGTCGTTGTCCTTGTTGATCTTGGCGGTGTTGTAGGCCGAGATGCCGTTGGCGATCACGCTCACCTCACCGGCCAGGAAGGCGCGGTTGTTGTTGACGTCGAGCCAGCTCTCTGTGCCGGGGATGAAGGTCTTGTAGAGCTCCTGAGCATACTCGATCGCCTTGAGCGTCTCCGGACTGTTGATCGTCACCTTGCCGCTCTCGTCGACCATCTGGCCGCCATGGCTCCACAGCAGCCAATGCGCGTAATTGTTGCCGTCGCCGACGCCGTGGCCATGGGTAAAGCCGGCCGGATGGCCCTTTGCCTTGAGCGCCTTGCAGAGTTCGAGGAAGCCGGCGGTGTCCTTCGGGAATTCCGCGAAGCCGGCCTCCTTCACCCAGCTTTCGCGATAGACGATGGCGTTGCCGATGGTGGCCAGAGGCAGGCCGAGGAATTTGCCCTCGCGTGTCGCATACTGTTTCGGGCCGTCGTGCCAGTCGCCATATTTGTTGCCGAGATAGTCGCCCAGTTCCGTCACGTCGAGCAGCTTGTCGGGATATTGGTGCGGGTCGTCGAACCAGACGAACATCAGGTCGGGGCCGGAGCCGACATTGGCGGCGACCGCGGCCTTCGGACGGATATCTTCCCAGCTCTCCTTGTCGACCCGGACCTCCACGCCCGTCGCTTCGGTGAACCGCTTCGTATTTTTGAGCCACTGGTCCTCGTCGCCCTGCACGAAAGGCGACCAGCGCAGCAGCCGGAGCTTGGCGCCTTCCTCCGGCTTGTAGGTCAGGCCTTCTTGCGCGAAGGCGCTCGAGCCGACGAAACGGCTGCCCAAGGCTCCGGCGGCCGCGCCGGCGGTCGTGCGGATCACGTCGCGTCTGGTGAACTTCATGCTCGTCTCCTCCTGTTGCTTCCTTGTTGCGTGGTCTAGCGTGCCGCTGCGATCCGCCGGCCTGTTTCACCGTGGAACAGATGGATGGGGCCAGGCTCGACCGACAGCCGAATGGTTTCTCCCGGCGCGAAGGAATGGCGCTCGCGGAAATTGGCGACGATATCCTCGCCGCCGGCCGTCCGGCCGATGATCTGCACTTCCGAGCCGGTCGGCTCGATCACCGCCACCGTCACCGGAATGCCGTCGTCGGCCAGCCGCAGATGCTCGGGCCGCACGCCGAGCACGATGGCCTCGCCGTTGCCGATCGAGGGTGGTTTCGGCAAAGGCACCGAAACGCCTCCCGCGCCCCGGAAGGACGGCGCGCCATCGTTGGTGAATGTGCCCTTGAGCAGGTTCATGGCGGGCGAGCCGATGAAGCTCGCGACGAAGAGGTTGCTCGGCCGGTCGTAGAGTTCGAGCGGCGGCCCGATCTGCTCGACGACGCCGTCATGCATGACGACGATCTTGTCGGCCATGGTCATGGCTTCGATCTGGTCGTGCGTGACATAGACCGTTGTCGTCTTCAGCCGCTGGTGCAACTCCTTGATCTCGGCGCGCATCTGAACCCTGAGCTTGGCGTCGAGGTTCGAGAGCGGCTCGTCGAACAGGAACACCTGCGGATTGCGCACGATCGCCCGGCCCATGGCGACGCGCTGGCGCTGGCCGCCGGAAAGCTGGCGCGGATAGCGCGACAAAAGCGGCACCAGCCCAAGGATTTCGGCCGCGCGCTTCACGCCGGCATCGCTTTCGGCCTTCGCGACACCTTTGAGCATGAGCGAGAACGCCATGTTCTCGGCAACCGTCATATGCGGGTAGAGCGCGTAGTTCTGGAAGACCATGGCCACGTCGCGCTCCTTCGGCGCAACGTCATTGACGATCCGGCTGCCGATCGAGATATGGCCGCGCGAGATTTTTTCCAGGCCGGCAATCATCCTGAGAAGTGTCGATTTCCCGCATCCCGAGGGCCCGACCAGCGTGACGAACTCGCCGTCTTCTATGTCGACGCTGACACCATGCAGGATCTCGGTGGCTCCGAACGATTTGTAGACTTCGCCAATCGCGACAGACGCCATCGAATTCCTCCCGATGGTCCCTGCGAAGTCTCGCGGGGAGCCGTTTCTACTCAGGCGTGGTTGAAACGGATGCCGGCAAGCATCCACCACTGGCGTCGGCGACGTCTGCCCCAGCTCCCCCCGGGTCACGCGACTGTGAGACGGTAGCGCTACCAAATCCGCCTGTAAAGCGGCGGCGCGCGCCCTTATACTTTCGTCGTTGAGGACAGACGAGCGAAGCGTGCCGTGAAGCGAAGCCAAGCCAGGCCGTAGCGCTTGCCGCTGATCAATCGGCCGGGTTCTCGGTCCCTCTCAGCCCCCGATCAAAAAAGCCGCGATCAGCTTCTGCAGATTGCCGCCCGGGCCGAACTCGACCTTGTCGAAGTCGCGGCTGGCCCGGCGCTGCGCCCTGGAAAGCTGGTCGAGATATTGCGTCAGCTCGGCCCTGACCTTGGTGCAGTCTGGGTCGTCGGCGACGGTCAGCCCGGTGCTGAAGGCGACGATCTTGTCCACCATGTCGACGATGCCGGCGCCATGCACCTTCTCATGCGCGGCGAGCCCGGCGGCAAAGGAATCCCAGCGCGCCTGCACGGCGGGTGCAAGTTTTGCGGCGGGTTTTGGCAAAGTGTAGGTGATGATGAGTTTTGGCCGCGCTGTCTTCAGCACGCAGCCGCCGCCTTGCGGTTGGTAGTCCCGCTGCCAGGTCAGCTTGAAGTTGGTGTGCGCGATGGCCCGCCGCTCATTGCCGGCCGAGTCCCTGCCGATCACCGGGCCCTTTTCGCCGATCGACACATAGAGCGCCTCCACCGTCTGCCCTGAGACAGCATACGCATCGACCTTCTCGACCGGCTTCCAATCGGCGAATGCGGGCGTGGCGAGAAGCAGGACGGTGAGGAGGAGGGCGAGCTTCATGGGGACTCGGTGGGATTCCGGGCGAGGCTTCGTGCATAGCGGCAAACGGGGGCCGCGGCAAAGAGGGCGCGGCGTCGAAGCTGCCGATCTCCCTTTCGGGGGGATGCCCGGTCCACCCTCCACAGCTGCAGCGCAGCTGCTGCGGAGGACGGGCAGAACAGAGGGGCGCGAAGGAATGCCACGCTGGTCATCGCCGAGACGTTGCACCTTTGCTCTCGGAACCCACCCCGCCCGTCCTCCGTTCTATGTCATCGTCTCGACCATGGGGGAAGGCTACGATGACCCGCAACGAGATCATTTCAGTGCTTGGTCCTGTCGACGAGGCCGTCATCGCCGACATCGCGCTCACCGGCGCCAGTCTCGACGAATTGCGCGAGGCCTTTGCCTGGATGGGCGCCGACGAGGCGCTGATGAACGAGGGCCGCTCGATGCCCGGCGCGCGCGTCGCGCGGCTGATAGAGATCCTGGAACCGCCCGAGGACGAGCCTGAGGTGCCGACGGAGTAGGGCCGACGCTCTGCCCAACATCCGCCCGCGCCGCTCCGTCCAGCACCTTCCACAGAGGAGAAGTGTAGGTGCTTCTCCCCACTTGCCGCCCGCACAGCTCCCGGCATAGCCTGATATAGCCTTGCGGGAGGAGGGGAGCATGGACACCAATGTCGTCATTGTCGGCGCGGGGCCGGCTGGTCTTGCCGTCGGCGCTTGCCTGAAGCAGGCGGGAGTCGATTTCACCATCCTCGAAAAAGCCAGCGAGGTGGCGCCGGCCTGGCGGCGGCATTATCGCCGGCTGCATCTGCACACGGTGAAGTCGTTTTCCTCGCTGCCCTTCGTGCCGTTCCCCAAAAGCCACCCCCGCTATGTGCCGCGCGAGAAGGTCGTCGCCTATCTCGATGCCTATGCCGAGCGTTTCGGCCTCGAGCCCCGTTTCGGCGTGACGGTCAAATCGATCCGCCGCGAGGGCGGAAAATTCCTGGTCGAAACCGATGCCGGCGAGATCAAAGCCCGCAAGGTCGTCGTAGCCACCGGCAACAATGCCGAGCCGATCGTGCCGGGCTTCCCCGGCATCGAGTCGTTCAAGGGAAAAGTGCTGCACAGCGCGGCCTACACCGAGGCCGCGCCCTATGTCGGCAAGAATGTGCTGGTCATCGGCATGGGCAACACCGGCGCCGAGATCGCGCTCGACCTTGCCGAGAGCGGCGCGTCTCCGACGATTTCCGTGCGCAAGGGCGTCCACATCGTGCCGCGCCAGCTCTTCGGCGTGCCGATCCAGATGGTGGGCATCGCCAGCCGGCCGATGCCGCAGGCGCTGAACGATTGGATGTTTCCAAAAATCCTCGACCTCGCGCTGGGCAGGCTGGAGAAATACGGCATCGTGCGGCCGAAGGAAGGCATCCTCAAGCAGATCGACGCCGGCCGCATTCCGGTCATCGATGTCGGCACGGTTGCAGCGATCAAGGCGGGCAGGATCGGCATCGCGCCCGACATCGCGAGTTTCATCGAAGACGGCGCAAAATTCGCCGATAGGCGCGAGAAAAAATTCGACGCTGTGATTTTCGCCACCGGCTACCGGCCGGGCTATGACGGCTTCCTGCCGGCGGAGCTGCGGCCGGGGAAAAGTGGCGTCAATGCCCGCGCGGCCGACCTCGGCGTCTATCTCGTCGGCTTTTACAACCCGGTCACCGGCCTGCTGCGCGAGATCGGCATCGAGGCGAGGGCGGTGGCCGCTGATATCGAGAAACGGAGGTGAAAGTGCACCCTTTCCCCCTAAGTGGGGAAGGGTGCCAGGGCCTCAATGCTTCGCGCTGCTAGCCTTGCCTTCGTTGACGGCGATGCGCTTGGCCTTGGTCTGGGCGCGCTTGGTCTTGGGTAGCGTTACGGTGAGCACGCCGTTGCGGAAGCTGGCGTGGACCTTGTCTTCCTCGACTTCGTAGCCAAGCGGGATGCGCCGCTCGAAACGGCCATAGAAGCGTTCGGAGAATTGCTTGCCCTTGTCCTCGGTTTCGGCGCGCTTCTCGCCGCGCAGCGTCAGCACGCCATCGTCGAGCAGCACCTCGATGTCCTTTTCCTCCATGCCGGGAATCTCGGCGGTCACGTGGATGTTCGTCTCGCTGTCGGAGATTTCCACACTTGGCCAGGCTTGCCCGGCATAGGCCCCGCCAAATGACGGCATGCGTGTTTCGAAGCCACGCATGGCGTCGTCGAACAGGCGGTTCATCTCCCGATGCAGCATCATGAAGGGATCGCCCCCACGATGGAGATCGCGATACATGTCGGAGAGCTGGCTGCCCTCCCGGCCCCAAGGAATGAGATCACGGATTGCCATTGCATTTCCTCCTCATCTGGTCGCGTCAGGATGTCGTCGAATGTTCCGGCCTGGGATCGTCTGACTCTCAAGTCGAACCGCGCCGTCGCATTGGGTCCGTTACCCAAATGGCCAGCAAATCGTGGCCAACAAGCCGCGGCCGGTAAACCGGCGGCGTTGCCGGTCCCCTCGGGCGACCGGCAAGTGTCGATCTGGAGGTTGTCTGACCAAAGTCAAGACCCACATTCTGTCTGCCGGCAGATTTGATCACGGAACTGGGATGCGGCCGCATGCCGGATCTCGTTGTCGGGGGCGGCTGGCGAGGCTGATCGAGATCTTGGAGGCTCCACGCCAGCTGATCGCCGCATAAATCGGGTGGCGCCCATGCTTGCCCCGTGCGAAGCAAGCCGCCTGCAGGAGAGGGACCCGCCATGCTCACGCTCTACGATTATCTGCCGTCGCAAAATGCCTGGAAGGTGCGTGTCCTGCTCGGCCTGCTCGGCATCGCTTACGAAACTCGGCAGGTGTCGATCTTCGAGGGCGAAAGCCACACCGAAGCTTTCCTGAAGCTCAATCCGGCCGGCGCCGTTCCGGTGCTCGGCCTGGAGAATGGCGAGGCGATCGCGGAATCCAACGCGATCCTCGCCTACCTCGCCGAGGGCACTCCCTATCTGCCGGCGGACCGCTTTTCCCGCGCCAAGGTCATGCAGTGGCTGTTCTTCGAACAGTACCATGTCGAGCCGGTCATCGGCTCACTGCGCTTCTGGACGCTGACCGGGCGGCTGGAGCGCAACAAGGCGATGGTTGCGGGCAAGCGCGAGGCGGGCGCCCGCGCGCTTGGCGCTCTGGAGCGCAGCTTGCAAGACACGCCCTTCCTCGTCGGCGGCTCGCTCACCATCGCCGACATCGCCGTCTATGCCTACAGTCACCGTGCGGAGGATTGCGGCTTTACGCTGGCCGATTATCCGGCGGTCAGCGCCTGGATCGATCGGGTCCGCGAAGCGATAGGCCCTGACTATCCCGTCCATCCATACAACATCGATCCGCATTCAGGCGCCTGAGCCGCCGGAACGGAAGGGCCGGCAGGGCGTTCTCCAACACGAAGTAATGGAGATCAGGAATGGTTCGCCCCATCGCTATCGCCATCCTCGCCACCGGCATTGCCGGCCTGCCGGCCATAGCGGCCGAGGAATACTGGGTCGCCAGGGATGCCGTCTCGAAGCAATGCGAGATCGTGCCGAAGAAGCCCGACGGGACGCTTGTCATCGATCTCGGCAAGAAGAAATACGCCAGCGAGGGGGAGGCCAGGAAGGCGATGGAGGCAATGGCGGACTGCAAGAAGAAGTAGGGCCTACCGATCCACCATCGACATGGTCCGCTCGTTGTATCTCGGCCCCGACACCTTGTCCGGCGTCAGCGCCATGTCGAGCCCCAGCGTCTCGGTGGCGTCGAGCTTGATATCCGCCGCCGCGACATTTTCTTCGAGATAAGTCCGCCGCTTGGTGCCTGGGATAGGCACGATGTCGATGCCGAATTCCGGCCCCTTGGCGATGAGCCAGGCGATCGCCACCTGGCCGGGCTTCACGCCCTTGGCGGCGGCGATATCGCGCACCGTGGCGGCCGCGGCGACATTGGCGTCGAAATTCTCGCCCTGGTAGCGCGGGTCGCCGCGCCTGAAATCGCCTTCCGGATAGTCTTCCGCGCGCTTGACGTCGCCGGCGAGGAAGCCGCGGCCGAGCGGCGCGAAGGGCACCAGGCCGATGCCGAGTTCCTCGAGCGCAGGGATGATCTCGGCTTCGAGGTTGCGTTCCCACAGCGAATATTCGCTCTGCAGCGCCGAGACCGGATGCACGGCATGGGCGCGCCGGATGTTGGCGATGCCCGCCTCCGACAGGCCGAAGAAGCGCACCTTGCCTTCCGCCACCAGCTCGCCGACCGTGCCGGCGACATCTTCTATTGGCACGTCGGGGTCGACGCGGTGCTGGTAGAGCAGATCGATGCGGTCGGTGGCGAGCCGCGCGAGCGAGGCGTCGACCACCTCGCGGATATGCTCTGGCCGGCTGTCTCGCCCCGTTCCGTCCTGCTTGCCGTCGACGATGCGGAAGCCGAATTTTGTCGCGATCGTCACCTGATCGCGCCGGCCCTTCAGCGCACGGCCGAGCAGCTCTTCATTGATGAAGGGTCCGTAGACCTCGGCCGTGTCGAGGAAGGTGCAGCCGAGCTCGATCGCGCGGTGCAGCGTCGCGATCGATTCCGCCTCGTCGGCCGGCCCGTAGGACTGGCTCATGCCCATGCAGCCGAGGCCGATGGCCGAAACGACGAGCCCCTGGCTCCCGAGTTTCTGCTTGCCCAGGCTCATCTGTCTGTCTCCAATAAAAAATTAGCGCTCGCGAAATTATAGGGCCGGGACGGAACACGTCCAGCGCCGCGCCTCACGCCATCGGCAGCAGCCGGCGCATGATCAGCGAGGCGTGGCCACCAACGCCATGCGCGGCCGGCCTGCGCTCGGCCACCTCGAAGCCGTGCTTGCGGTAGAAGGCGACCGCCCGGTCGTTGCCCTCGATCACCTCGAGCGCGATCGAGGGGATACCGGCATGGGCGGCGAGCACGGCGTGCAAAAGGTCGACGGCAAGGCCGGAGCCGAATTCCTGCGGCTCGATGTGGAGGCGATCGAGCATGACGTCGCCCTTCTCGTCCATCGCCGCCATCGCATAGCCGGCGATCGAGCCGTCCGTCCGCTCGGCGACGAAGGACATCTTATCGTCGTCGGCAAGTTCCTCGGCGAGCTTCTCCGGCGCGTGCTTCTCGTCGGAGAGCTGAGCCACGGTATCGGCGCCCATGATCGGCGCGTAGGTCCGCCGCCAGGACCCTCCCAGCAGCTGTGAGACTGCTCCGAGATCGTTCGTCGTCATCGCCCTGATCTGGACCATCGTCACCTCCCTTGCGCCGACGCTTGGCGTCGGCACGGCCCCTTCTGCAGCCTGCACGAATTCCTGGCAAGGCCGGCAGCCGGGGTTCCTTTGAACGGGCTGACGAGGCGAAGTGTTCCGATGCTGCGCCGCACAAGTTCCGCCAGTCGGCGAGGGAGCCGCTGCCTGCGCCTCCGCTATTCCGAATAACCTCATGATTACAGCGCGTTGAAAGTGAACCAAGTGCCGAAATATTCCCCGGCGCCGCTCTTGAAACCCCTTCGCGCCAGACTAGTTGCGATAAGCGCGCGAGGCCCGGCAAGAGAGCCTCGGAGAGAGAGGGTTCCATGGCTGCCAAGGAAGTGAAATTCCACACCGAGGCCCGCGACAAGATGCTGCGTGGCGTCGATATCCTGGCCGATGCGGTGAAGGTGACGCTCGGTCCCAAGGGTCGCAACGTCGTCATCGACAAATCGTTCGGCGCCCCGCGCATCACCAAGGATGGGGTGACGGTGGCGAAGGAGATCGAACTGGTGGACAAGTTCGAGAACATGGGCGCGCAGATGGTGCGCGAAGTGGCGTCGAGGACCAGCGACATCGCCGGCGACGGAACCACCACCGCCACCGTGCTCGCCCAGACCATCGTACGGGAAGGCGCGAAGGCCGTGGCCGCCGGCATGAACCCGATGGACCTGAAGCGCGGCATCGACCGCGCCGTCGAGGTGATCGTCGCCGAGATCAAGGCAAATGCCCGCAAGGTTACCAAGAATGACGAGATCGCCCAGGTCGGCACCATTTCGGCCAATGGCGATGCCGAGATCGGCCGCTTCCTGGCCGAGGCAATGCAGAAGGTCGGCAATGAAGGGGTCATCACCGTCGAGGAGGCCAAAACCGCCGAGACCGAGCTGGAAGTCGTCGAGGGCATGCAGTTCGACCGCGGCTATCTCAGCCCTTACTTCATCACCAACCAGGACAAGATGCGCGCCGAGCTGGAGGACGCCTATCTGCTGATCCACGAGAAGAAGCTCTCCAATCTGCAGGCGCTGCTGCCGATCCTGGAGGCAGTGGTGCAGTCGGCGAAGCCGCTTCTGATCATCGCCGAGGATGTCGAAGGCGAGGCTTTGGCCACGCTGGTCGTCAACAAGCTGCGCGGCGGCCTCAAGGTCGTCGCCGTCAAGGCTCCGGGCTTCGGCGATCGCCGCAAGGCGATGCTGGAAGACATCGCCATCCTCGCCGGCGGCCAGGTCATCTCCGAGGATCTCGGCATCAAGCTGGAGGGTGTCACGCTCGATATGCTTGGCCGCGCCAGGCGGGTGATGGTCGAGAAAGAAACCACCACCATTGTCGACGGCGCCGGCGGCAAGGAGGAGATCCAGGGCCGCGTCGCGCAGATCAAACAGCAGATCGGCGAGACCACCTCTGACTACGACCGCGAGAAGCTGCAGGAGCGCCTTGCCAAGCTCGCCGGCGGCGTGGCGGTCATCCGTGTCGGCGGCTCGACCGAGGTCGAGGTCAGGGAACGCAAGGATCGGGTCGACGATGCGCTCCACGCTACCCGCGCCGCGGTCGAGGAAGGCATCCTGCCAGGCGGCGGCGTGGCGCTGCTGAGGGCCGCAAAGGCGCTCGATGCTGCCGCCGCCGACAACCCTGACCAGAGGACCGGCATCGAGATCGTGCGCCGTGCGTTGGAGACGCCGGTGCGCCAGATCGCCGAGAATGCCGGCGCGGAAGGCTCGATTATTGTCGGCAGGCTGCGCGAGAACGGGCAGTTCTCTTTCGGTTGGAACGCCCAGACCGGCGATTACGGCGATCTCTACAGTCAAGGTGTGATCGACCCGGCCAAGGTTGTTCGCACCGCGCTGCAGGATGCCGCTTCGATCGCCGGCCTCCTGGTCACGACCGAGGCGATGGTGGCGGAAAAGCCGAAAAAGGAAGCCATGCCGGCAATGCCGCCGGGGGCTGGGATGGACTATTAGGCGAAGCTTGACCTTCGACGGTCGCGGCGATCTCGTCAAAATTGACTCGGTTCCCGCTCTCCGCCATCCTTACGCGCAGCCGCCCTTTGAGCGGCAGCGTAATTGAGTAAAGCCATGGCCAGTCCCGTCGCCAGAGAAAACTCCCGCCGCGCCGCGGTGAAGAAGGCGCTCGCCCGCCACAAGATCTATGTCACCGGGCAGAGCTTTTCCAGCGGCACCTATCAGGCGCGCGTGCTGGTCGACGGCGAGGCCTATTGGGTCGACGAGTTCCGGCTGAGCCAGCTCCGGCAGGGGCTTTCGCCGGCCGAGCTGGAACTGACGCCGGCGACTGACGATTGAGCACTCGAGATGACAACGGCAAGGTTGGCGGGACAGCGCCCCCTCTGTCCTGCCGGACATCTCCCCCACAAGGGGGAGATCAGATATCGCTGCCGCCTTCGCCAATCGCCGACGTTGTAAGGGGAGCGCCGGCGCCCGAACTGCTAATCTCCCCCCTTGCGGGGGAGATGTCCGGCAGGACAGAGGGGGGTGTGACGGAACGCGGCGCCGGCAAAACGCTTCAGCCACGCCAGCCTAACCCATGCCACCCCCCTCCAAACTCAAACCCTACCGCGCCAAGCGCGAATTCTCCCGCACGCCCGAGCCGGCGGGCGGATTGGCGGGCGAGGGCGGCAACCGCTTCGTCGTCCACAAGCACCACGCTACCGCCGATCACTACGATCTCCGCCTCGAAGTTGGCGGCGTGCTGAAGAGCTGGGCAGTGCCGCGCGGCCCTTCGCTCAACCCGGCCGACAAGCGCCTTGCCGTCGAGACCGAGGACCACCCCATCGAATATATCGACTTCGAGGGCGTCATCCCCGAGGGCGAATATGGCGGCGGGCCGATGATCGTTTGGGACACCGGCACCTGGGCGCCGATGGAGGATGTCGAAAAGAGCCTCAAGACCGGTGCGTTCAAATTCCGTTTGGCCGGGCAAAAACTCAATGGCGGCTGGATGCTGACCAGGCTGAAGCCGAAGCCCGGCGAGGACGAGAACAAGAAGAACTGGCTGCTGTTCAAGGAGCGCGACCTCGCTTCCGACACCAAGCTCGACATCCTCGAAGCGCGGCCGGAAAGCGTGAAGTCAGGCCGCCGCATCGAGGAGCTGGTGGCACCGGCGAAGAAGCCTGATCGCCTGCCGCCAAAGCCTGGCTCCCTGAAGCCCGGCGGGTTGCCCGGCGCCGTCAAGGGCGATCCGCCAACCCGCATCGAGCCGCAGCTTGCCACGCAGGTGACGGCGCCGCCGGGCGGACCGGTGGAGGATACGGGCACGCCCTGGCTGCACGAGATCAAGTTCGACGGCTACCGCACCATGGCGCATGTCGCGGATGGCGAGGTGCGATTGATCACCCGGGGCGGCATCGACTGGACCAAGCGCTACGGCGATCTTCCGCAAGCCTTTTCGCGGCTGCCGGTCAGCCAGGCGATCATCGACGGCGAGATCATGGTGCTCGACGACAAGGGCATCTCCCGCTTCGCGCTGCTGCAGGATGCGTTGGCTGAAGGCGCCGGCTCCAAATTGCATTTCTACGCCTTCGACCTTCTTCACCTCGACGGCTGGGACCTGCGCAAGGCGCCGTTGCAAAAACGTAAGGCGCTGCTTGCCGAGCTGCTTGCCGGTCAGGCCGCCAATGCCGCCATCCAGTTCAGCGACCATGTCCGGGGCGACGGGCAGGGCCTCTACGAGCAGGCGACGGAGCTTGGGCTGGAGGGCGTCGTCTCCAAGCGCGCCGACGCCATCTACCAGAGCGGTCGCACCAAGAGCTGGACCAAGGCAAAGGCGCTCAAGACGGACGATTTCGTCATCGCCGGCTACACCGTTTCCGACAGGGCGGAAGGGCTGGCGGCGCTCGGCATGGCCGAGTTCGAGAACGGCGAACTGCACTATCGCGGCAAGGTCGGCACTGGCTTCGATGCCGGGATGGCGGCGGACTTGCTTGGCCGACTGGAGCGGCTGACGGCAGGCGCCACGCCGCCCGAAGGCGTGCCGCGCGAGATCATGCGCGAGATGCACTGGGTGAAGCCGCTCCTCTCGGCCCGCATCCATTATTCGAACCGCACCGGCGACAACGCGATCCGTCACGGCGTCTTCCGCGGCCTGCGCGATGTCGGCGGCCTCACCACACCGGTGCCCGTCAAGCGCAAGCGGCTGATCGCCGAGTCTGACCTCGCCACCATCTGGGTCACCAATCCGGAACGGCGCCTGTTCGGAAAGACCGGACCGACCAAGCTCGATATCGCCGTCTATTACGCGCTGGTCGGCGATTTCATGCTGCCGCACATCATCGGCCGCCCGGTGTCGCTGGTGCGCTGCCCGACCGGAAAGCCGCAGGACTGCTTCTTCCAGCGCCACGCCTTCACCGGCATGCCGCCTTCGGTGGCGGTGTTTGAATCGACCAATTCGGAAGGCGAGACCAAGACCTATCTGTCGGTCGAGGACGCCAAGGGCTACTTGGCGCTGGCGCAATTCGGCGTCGTGGAATTCCACACCTGGGGCACACACCGGACAAAACTCGACAAGCCCGACCAGATCGTCTTCGACTCGACCCGGGCGAGGGGATTGCGTGGCGCGAGGTGGTGGAGGCGGCCGTTCACATCAAGGGCGGGCTGGAAAGCCTGGGGCTGGTGCCGTTCGCCAAAACCTCCGGCGGCAAGGGCATCCACATCACCGTGCCGGTGACGCGCAAGCAGAACTGGAAGAAACTGCACCAGGCCTCGAGCGCCATTTCGACTTTGCTGGCGGCCACGGCGCCCGACACCTTCACCACCACGATGGGCAAGGAAAACCGCAAGAAGCGCATCTTCATCGACTTCCACCGCACGCCCGCGGCCACACCTCCGCCGCGCCCTATTCGCTGCGTGCCCGCACCAATTTGCCGGCCTCGACCCCGGTGAGCTGGACGGATCTGGAGACGATCGACGCGCCGGAGGATCTGAACTACGCCTCGCTGCCGGGCTTGCTGGAGACGTCGGGGGATCCGTGGGCGGAGATCGATGAGGCGGCGAGGGATTTGCCGGTGTCCGAGGGGAAGTAAACCGCAGGCGTTGGCGATCCGTCACACCCCCCTCTGTCCTGCAGGACAGAGGGGGGTGCTGTCCCGCCGACATCTCAATCCATCGACGCTTCCTACAATTTGAATTATCCTCCGCGCCAACCCACCCCAAGAACACTTCGCTAGGAATTCGGCTGTAAGCTTAGGGGTCGGTGTAGGATTTCCGCAGCGCCAACCGTCCTTGGGCGGGAGCGCTGCATCAACTGTCAGTGCATGGCCGCGTAGGAGTTCATCATGGCGCCCAGGGCAAGTTGGAAAGGTTACCTCAAGCTCAGCCTCGTCAGCTGTCCGGTCCGGCTTTATCCGGCCACCAGCGCGAGCGAACGCATCTCGTTCAACCAGCTGCACAAGAAGACCCACAACCGCATCAACATGAAGCCGGTCGACCCCGAGCTCGGCCTTGTCGAGCGCTCGGACCTGGTCAAGGGCTATGAATACGAGGACAAGCAATACATCATCATCGATGACAGCGACCTCGAGGCGGTCCGGATCGAATCCAACCACACGATGAACATCGAGGCTTTCGTCGACGAGAGCGAGGTCGATGTCATCTATCAGGACTCGCCCTATTATCTCGCGCCCGATGGGGCCATGGCGGAGGAGACCTTCGTGGTGCTGCGCGAGGCGATGCGCAAGTCCGGCAAGCTGGCGATCGCGCGCCTTGTGCTCTCCAGCCGCGAGCGCGTGGTGACGATCGGCGCGCGCGAGAACGGCATGTTCGTCTGCACCTTGAGGAATCCCAACGAAGTGCGCGGCACAGCTGAATATTTCGGCAACATTCCGGCTGGCAAGCCGGATCCGGAAATGCTCGACCTCGCCCAGGCGCTGATCAAGCAGAAGGAAACCCATTTTGATCCGAAGAACTACGAGGATCGCTACGAAGTGGCGCTGATGGCGATGATCCGCGAGAAGCTGAAGGGCCACAAGCCGATCATCGCGGCGGCACCGGAGCGCGGCAACGTCATCAACCTGATGGATGCGCTGAAGGCGAGCCTCTCGCAGCAGGCCAAGCCCCCCGCCAAGTCGAAGAGCAAGGCCGACGAGGCGCCGGCCAAGCCCGCCAAGAAGGCGGCTGCCGGCGGCGGCGCGCCTGAAAACCCGCTTAAGGCGAACCTGTTGAAGGCCGTCGGCAAGAGCAAGAAGTGAAGAGCAAGAAGTGATTGGCGGGCCAGCGATCGTTCCCGGCGCCGTCTTCGGCGTCGTCGGCGCGCTGGCCGCCTTTCCGTTGCGGCTCGCCTCGCGCGAGGTCGAGCGCCGCCATGCGGAGTTGAGGCGCGGCGTCACCCGCCGCACGACGCATGTCGTGTTCGGCCGAACGCTTCTCGCCAAGGCGGTGCTGACGAAAGCCGGCGACGTCGAGATCGAGCGCCGCGTGAAAGCCGAGCGCGAAGCTGGGCGCCAACTTATCAGCGAGAACGGTTTTTTGCGCCTGCTCGGGCTGATGAAGGCGCCGGAAGCGTCGTCGCTGTCCAGGCAGTCGCTGATCGACCAGTCGCGGCTTGCCGGCGAGGATCTCGACATGCTGTCGCTGTTCGACGCTTTCGAGCACGACGGCGAACCCTATTCCTTCCGCGATCTCATCCTGGCGCGCAAATATGCCGGGTTGATTGCCAGCGGTGCCACATGGGGTGCGATCGCGCGCTCGGTGCACCGCTCCGGCCCGGTCGCCTCGCTCACCGCCAAGTCGCTCAACCTTGGTTCCCAGCACGGCCGCCCGGACGCGATCTATCTCGACGATGGGACGAGCGAGCTCGACGGCCAGTTGCTATTCGACCTTGGCTCACCCGAAGATGACACGCTGGAGGAGCTCTTCGCCGAGGCGGAAGCCGCGGAGGACGAGGGGCGCCACGACGATGCCGCGGCGCTCTATCAGCGCTGCCTTGCGATCGACTCCAAGGATGCGATTGCCGCCTTCAACCGCGCCAACTGCCTACGCGGCGCCGGCCGCATTGCGGAAGCCGCGCATGATTATGCCCGTGCGATAAAGCTCGATCCGGGCTTCGTCGAGGCCTGGTTCAACCTCGCCGGCCTGATGAGCGAGGAGGGCAAGGTTGCTTCGGCACGGAGGCATCTTCAGAAGGCGATGGTGCTCGACAAGATGTATGCCGATCCGGTGTTCAACCTTGCCCGGCTGGAGTTCGACGCCGGCAATCTAGCGGAAGCGCGGCGGCTGTGGGTGCGCTATCTGGAACTGGATGCGGAGTCCGAATGGGCGCGGATTGCGGCGAGGGGAATACAGTTCGTAGATTTGCACATGGCTGGTGAGCGAGATGTTCGCGCCTGAGCACCCCCCTCTGGCCTGCCGGCCATCTCCCCCGCAAGGGGGGAGATTGGCAGTTCATGCGCCGCGCCTAATCTCCTACGCTGGCGGTTGGCGAAGGCCGACGCGTCGGCTGATCTCCCCCCTTGCGGGGGAGATGCCCGGCAGGGCAGAGGGGGGTGTGAAGGAACTCGGCCTTTATAAAAAGGCCACCCCATGACCTACTTCCTCTTCGACGGTCCCGACTCCGCTCCCGTCACCATCCTGCTCGCGCACGGCGCCGGCGCGCCGATGGACTCCGCCTCGATGGCCGCGACCGCAAAAGCTCTCGCCGCGGCCGGCTTCCGCGTCGCGCGCTTCGAGTTCCACTATATGGCGGCGCGCCGCTACGGCCACCGCAAGCCGCCGCCGCGCGCCGAGACGGTGAACCCGGAATACATCAAGGCGATCGCCGATCTGCGCGCCAAGGGCGTGACCGGAAAGCTGATCATCGGCGGCAAGTCGATGGGCGGGCGCGTCGCATCGATGGTCGCCGACGAGATGCTTGCCAAGGGCGAGATCGCCGGCCTGGTCTGCCTCGGCTATCCCTTCCATCCGCCCGGCAAGCCCGAGCAATTGAGGACAAAGCACCTCGCCGACCTGAAGACGCCGACGCTGATTTTTCAAGGCACGCGCGACGAGTTCGGCACCAAGGACGAGGTCGCGACCTACGGCCTTTCCGCGGCAATAGAGGTGATCTGGCTGGAGGACGGCGACCATGATCTCAAACCGCGCAAGGCGGTGTCGGGGTTTTCGACGGCGGATCATTTGAGGACGGTGGCGGGGCTGATAAGCGCCCGGATGGCGCCTTCGGCATCCAAAAATGAAACTCGCCACCTTCAACATTAACAACATCAACAGCCGGTTGGAAAACCTGCTCGCCTGGCTCGCCCACGCCAAGCCGGACGTGGTCTGCCTGCAGGAATTGAAAGCGCGCGACACGCAGTTTCCGCTGACCCGGCTCGCCAACGCCGGCTATGGCGCGGTGTGGAAGGGCGAGCCGACCTGGAACGGCGTCGCCATCCTGGCAAGGGGCGCCGAGCCGGTAATGACGCGCGACGCGCTGCCCGGCGACGATGCCGACCGCCAGGCGCGCTACATCGAGGCGGCGGTCGATGGCGTTGTCATCGCCTGCCTCTACGCGCCCAACGGCAACCCGCAGCCGGGGCCGAAATTCACCTACAAGCTTGCCTGGCATGAGCGCTTCGCGGCGCATGCCGAGCAGTTGCTCGACACCGGCCTGCCGGTGGTGCTGGCCGGCGACTACAATATCGTGCCCGGGCCGCGCGACATCTACCAGACCCGCTCCTATGACGACAACGCGCTGGTGCAGCCTGAAAGCCGCGCCGCCTTCGCCACGCTGATCGAGCAGGGCTGGACGGATGCGCTGCGAAAAGCCTTCCCAAGGGAGGAGAGGCTTTACACTTTCTGGGACTACCGCCGGAACCGCTGGCCGCGCGATGCGGGGTTGCGGCTCGACCACATCCTGTTGTCGAAGAAGCTGGCGCGGAAACTGAAAGGGGCGGGGATCGATCGCGATGTGCGGGGCGAGGAAAACGCCAGCGACCATGCGCCGGTGTGGGTGGAATTGGCGACCTGACCTTCCCCACAAGGGGAGAAGGTCAGGTGGGCGCTGTCCCGCCGACATTTCAAGACCTGCCCAAGCGCCTCGCCAGTCATGGCTGTGCAGCAACAACGTCTTAGGCTGTCGGCTCAATCAAGATCACCGGCCCGCCATGCTTGACGGCCCACCACATCGTTCAGCCCTGCTGGAGGGCTCGCGAAAGCAGTCCTGGCGCGCTGAATTGGTTAAGTTACCGGCCCTGAAACGGGCACCGTGGCGACTATCATGGCAAGCCGCCCCTTTTTCACCAGGGTAGGCCTCTCATAAATCTTCTTCATGCCAAGCTCTCCTGAAAATCCCTATTGGATAATGACATGAGGTCCCTTGCTGTCAACCAAGCCGGCTAGCAGTCCAGTCTATTCTTGGGGAAATGTGGCTTTCCGCTCACAGTGACGATCAGTTACCGTCCGACAGACAATAATCAGGCGCCTCGGGCCGCTGGGATGTTGGTTCACTGTCCGAGCAATCCCAAATGCCGGCCGCCAGCTGGTTGGAAACGACAGGCCTCGCCAAAGCACATTTATCTTTCTTCGTGTGATGTCTTGCACTTAGCCTTGGAAAGAAGCTCGGCTAGGATGCCTGATGCGCTTTCCTCTTTCTGGTAGGGAAGGCGGTCGGGGGAGCCGATGAAAAGATTCTTCGACAGGCTGCTGGCGCTGGCGATGCTGATCGTCGGCTTCGCCTGCTTCGCCAAGCTCTATCTGGCGCTGGGCGGCCAACCCCCGGCCACGACAGAAGCGGAAATCTTCGGCGCTGCCGGCGTGCTTTCGATTCTCGCCGGGCTGCTATTTCTTGCCGGCCTGCTGCCGGCGGCAAAGCATGATCCTTCGGCGCCTCTCTTCGGCCGCGACGCCGAGATCGCGCCGGCCGGGCGCCCCACGCTGCGCCGCGTCGCGCTTGCTGTGCCGCTTATTGCGCTGCTCGCGATCGTCGCCGACCAGTTCGGCCCGTGGCGGGAAGCCGGCCGCGAGCCGGTTGCGCCGCCCAAGGAAGTCGCCACCGCCCCTGCGCAACCGGCGGTGCCGCCGCCCGCGCCGGCTCCGGCGCCGGAGCCGCCCGTGCCCGCGCAGGAGGCGGCCGCGAAGCCCACACCGCCCGCCGAGCCCGTGTCAGCGCCCGTTACCGCGACACCTGCTTCGCCAGCCGCGCCCGCTCCGCCGACGCCGGTCCAGCAGTCGACACAGCCGGCCGCTTCGGCACAGCCCGCCCAGCAGACGGCACTCGCGCCCGCAACGCCGCCAGAAACGGTTGCGCCGCCTCCGCCTGCGCCTCCTGCGCAGCCGACCGCGCCGGAAGGGCATCGCGACGCCGTGGTCTGGCTAGCGGTCTCGGCCGACGGGCACGAGATCATGAGCGCCAGCACCGACCGCATGATCAAGCTGTGGGACATCGACGGCAAGCGGCTGATCCGCGATCTCGGCGTCCACAAGCACATGGCGCGCAGCGCGCTCTTCATGCCCGACGGCAGAAGCGCGCTGACCGCCGGTGACGACGGCGAGATCGTGCTTCGCCAGCTTTCCGACGGCGCGGTGCTGCATGTCTTCTCCTCGGGGGCGAACGGCGGCGTCAGACAACTGAAGATCAGCCCGGACGGCAAGCGAGCCGTCAGCGGCCATGACTCCGGCTCCGTCGTCGTCTGGGACCTGGAGAAGGGCGCGGTGCTGCATGTGCTGCCGGGCCACGACTGGTCGGTAAGTTCCGTTGCCATCTCGCCCGACGGCACGAAAGCGCTCACCGGCAGCATCGATGGCGAGCTGAAGCTCTGGGATATCGTCGCCGGCAAGCAGTTGCGCAGTTGGCACGGCCACGACCGCGGCGCCTATGGCGCTGTCTTCCTGGCCGACGGCCACCACGCGGTGACCGGCAGCGGCGACTACACGATCAAGCTCTGGGACCTCGATACCTTCAAGGAAGTGCGCCGCTTCGACGGCCATTCCGGCACCGTATACGCACTCGCTTTGTCCGCCGACGGCAAGCGGCTCGGCTCCGTCTCGCTCGACGGCACCGCCAGGCTATGGAACATGGACACCGGTGCCGAGATCGCCGAATTCGACCCCGGCACCGGCCCGATGTACTCGGTCGCCTTCGCCGCCGACGGCACGCTCATCACCGGCGGCATCGACCGCACCATCCGCGACTGGCCGGCCGCCGGCGGCGATGGGAAAGTGCTGTTCGCGGGTGCTCCGGGGTAGCCGGACGCTGGCGATTGGCGAAAGCCGCGTGACAGCTGATCTCCCCCCAAGTGGGGGAGATGTCCGGCAGGACAGAGGGGGGCGCTGTCCCGCCGGCCTGAGAAACGAGAGCTGTACAAGTCTTGTCCGAGCGGCCATCGTCGTCGCGTGAGCGACACGGTCGAACCCATATATTTCGTTCTGCAGGAGATCGATCCTGAGACCGATTCGCCGGTTGCCGAGGCTCGAGTTGACATTCCTGATCCGAGCAGGCTTCGCGCAATTCTCAAATGTGGCAACAGCCTGCCGCTCTCAGGCGCATGGGAATTGGATCCGGGAGATCTGCAAAGGGTGGGCGCGATATGCAATCCACCTTGCGAGCTTGACCCGAGGTTCAACCGCATCGAGTCCTGGCATCCTATCCGCGAGGTTCCTTATCTCGTGCATACGAATTTCGAGCTGCCGCTGATGCTGGAGGGCCGCAAGCCGCTGGCGGTGTTCGACGACGCTTATCCGGCAAAGTGGCTGAAGGAAACGCTGAAGCGCTTCGGGCCGTTCGTTCGATCCGGCCGGCTGGTCCGTCGCATCGTCGACACCCCATTCACCGAGGCAGAGCACGCTCTCTTTCCCGGGTTCAAGAAATGGAGGCGCGTCTTCTTTTCCCTTCCCGGGGAGGAGTGGCGGATAGATGCGTTTCTGCTGGTGTCGAAAGTGTCCGCGCAGACAGGTTGGGACGATACCCTCGAAAGAATGGAGGGCTCGCTTCTTGGTTATGAGGATTGGCAGAACGATTGGTGGATCGAGCGCAAAAGACAGCGGTTGGAAGCCGCGAGCACCGTCGCGAAGGCTGGGTAGTTTCTGCTGGAGCATCTGAGGCGCTGGCGGGACAGCGCCCCCCTCTGGCCTGCCGGCCATCTCCCCCACTTGGGGGGAGATCGGCAGCTTCGCCGACGGCGCACACCTTCAAACGCTGATAATTGGCGAAAGCGCACGCGACAGCCAATCTCCCCCTTGCGGGGGAGATGCCCGGCAGGGCAGAGGGGGGTGTGACGGAACGCAACTTCTGCAAGGGAATTCGCCCACCATCATGACCGCACTCCACCTCGTCGAAGCCTCGATCGCCGACCTGCGCCGCGCGCTGGAGGAAGGCACCGTCACCAGCGTCGAGCTGGTCGGCGCATATCTCAGGCGCATCGGGCATTACGACCGCCACGGCATCGCCCTCAACGCCGTGCCCATCCTCAACCCGAAAATGTTCGAAGAAGCGGAAGCCTCCGACCGGCGCCGGCGTGAGGGCAAGACCCTCGGACCGCTCGACGGCATCCCTTACACCGCCAAGGACAGCTACAAGGCGAAGGGCCTGACGGTCGCGGCCGGCTCGCCGGTCTTCGAGCATCTTGTCGCTACCGAAGACGCCTTCACCATCGCCCGGCTGCGCGCCGCGGGCGCGGTGCTGGTCGGCCTCACCAACATGCCGCCGATGGCCAATGGCGGCATGCAGCGCGGCGTCTATGGCCGCGCCGAAAGCCCCTACAATGCCGATTATCTCACCGCCGCCTTCGCCTCCGGCTCGTCCAACGGCTCGGGGACGGCAACCGCCGCCTCTTTCGCCGCTTTCGGGCTCGGCGAAGAAACCTGGTCGTCGGGCCGCGCGCCGGCTTCCAACAACGCACTGGTCGCCTACACGCCCTCGCGTGGCGTGGTCTCGGTGCGCGGCAACTGGCCGTTGGTGCCGACCATGGATGTGGTGGTGCCGCATACGCGCACCGTGCCCGACATGCTGGAACTGCTCGACGTGATCGTCGCCGACGACGAAGAGGCGCGCGGCGATTTCTGGCGCGTGCAGCCCTGGGTGCCGGTCCCGAAAGCGTCGGCGCTGAAGCCGGCGAGCTACACCGGGCTCGCGTTACAAGGCGCGCTCGAGGGCAAGCGGCTCGGCGTGCCGAAGATGTATATCGGCATGGATAGCGGCGCCGACCGTCCGATCGAGACCCGCGCCTCGGTGCTGGATCTTTGGCGGCAGGCGGCGCGCGACCTGGAAGCGCTCGGCGCCGAGGTGGTCGAGGTCGATTTCCCCGTCGTCTCGAACTACGAGCGCGACCGCCCGGGCGCGCGCTCCATGGTCGATCGCGGCCTTGTGCCGAAGGATTTTGCCGATCGCGAGATCTGGGACCTCTGCATCTGGTCGTGGGACGATTTTCTGCGCGCCAATGCCGATCCTGTGCTTCCCGATCTTGCCTCGGTCGATGGCCCAAAAATCTTCCCGCAGCCGCCGGGCACGCTGCCCGACCGCTATGTCGACCTCGACCTCGCCGACTATGTCGAGCGGGCGAGGAAAGGTGTGTCGCCGCTCGAGGCCATTCCCTCCATCGAGGAAGGGCTGAAAGGACTGGAGGAAACGCGCCGCGTCGATTTCGAGGACTGGTTGCAGGCGAACGGCCTCGACGCCGTGGTGCTGCCGGCCGTCGCCGACGTCGGCCCGGCCGATGCCGACGTCAATGAGCGGTCTGCCGAACTTGCCTGGCGCAACGGCACCTGGGTCGCCAACGGCAATCTCGTTTGGCGCCATCTCGGCATTCCGACGGTGACGGTTCCGATGGGCACCATGGCCGATATCGGCATGCCGGTGGGCCTGACCTTCGCCGGCAAGGCCTACGACGACGTGGCGCTGCTTTGCCTCGCCGGCGACTACGAGCGCGCCACGCAGCGCCGCACCGTCCCGCCGCGCACGCCGGCGCTGGCGGATGATGTGTTCGAGGGCAGGGGTGCGGCGGGGCCTGGCGATACGCCGCTTACGCTGGCGCTGAGAGCCGAGACGACCCACGCCGGCGACAACGACGAGATCGCGATTGTGCTGGAGATTGGGGCGGGCGAGTCGGCTGCCGTCAAAGTCCATGTCAACGGCGAGCCGGTCGTCATGCAGGCAAACAGCAATCGTTACACCGGCCAGGTGATCGTGCCGGCCGCGACGCATCAGGGCTTCCACAGCGTCTGGCGCGGCTCCTATGGCTCGATCGTCACGGCCATCGTGAGGCTCTCAGATGGGCGCACGGGAGGGGCCTATATGGTGACGGGCGGGATAGAGTGAGGCGCTGAAGCTGCCGATCTCCCCCCTTGTGGGGGAGATGGCCGGCAGGCCAGAGGGGGGCGCTGTCCCGCCAGCGTCTCAGTCAACCTTGCAGCCTAGATGAGACTTCGAAAATAGGGAAAGCCGCGATCCTTCGCGCCCCCCTCTGCCCTGCCGGGCATCTCCCCCACAAAGGGGGAGATTGAGCGCTCCGTCGCCGCCGCTACTCCACCCAATCCATCACCAGCGCCGCCACCCCGAACATCGCCCCAGCCGCGCACACCGCGTTCCATCCGCCCCAGGCCCACGCAGCGCCCGCCAGCAGCGACCCGATCGCGCCGCCGATGAAGAATATCCCGACGAACAACCCGTTGAGCCTCCCGCGCGCTTTCGGCTGCAAGAGGTTGACGGCGCGGCGGCCGAGCGTCTGGTCTCCGGTGACGCCGATGTCGAGCAGCACGGCGCTTGCGCCCATCAGGATAAGCGGCAGCCATGAGCCGCCGGCGCTCGCCGCGCCCGCCCATACGGCGAGGCCGAGCGCCGCGATCAGGCCGAGATGACAGGCAATCGTCGCCCGCCGTGTCCAGCCGCGGTCGCCGGCGCGGCCGAACAGCGGCGTCACCGCGGCGCCGCCGGCGCCGGCCAGCGCAAAAAGCGCGATGCCGCGCTGGCCGAGATCGAAGGGCGGCGCGGAGAGGCGAAGCGCCACCGCCGTCCAGAACACGCTGAAGGCCGCCATCGCCAAGCTGGCCGTGAAGGCGCGGCGGCGCAGCACCGGCTCCTGACGCAGCAGCGCAAGCAGCGAGACGATCAGCGCTGCGTAGCTCGCATGCGCCAGCGGCCGCCGCCGGGGCAACGTGAGGCCGAGCAGGATGGCGAGCAGCGCCAGCGCCGCCGCGCTGATGCCGTAGAAGGCGCGCCAGCCGAAGGCATCGGCGACCAGACTCGCCAGCGGACGCGACAGGAGGATGCCGATCATCAGCCCGCTCATCACGTCGCCGATGACGCGTCCGTCCTGTCCGGGCGGCGCCATCGAGGCCGCGACCGGCACCAGCACCTGGATGCAGGAGCAGGCGGCGCCAAGGACGAACAGCACGGCGAGCAGCGAGGTGGCAGAGGGTGCGAACGAAGCGATCGCCGCGGCGAGCGCCGCCGCGCCGAGCATGCGCAGCACCAGCGCGCGGTTCTCGACGAGGTCCGACAGCGGCACCAGGAAGAACAGCCCGGCGGCATAGCCGAGCAGCGTCACCATCGACACGAGCCCGCTTTCGGACGGGGCGGCGCCCAGCGACGGGCCGATCAGCCCGACCAGCGTCTGCGGCGCGAACAGGTTGGTCACGATGATGCCGACCGAGGCGGCAAACAGCAGCGTCTGCGATCGGGTGATGGTCTCGGCCGGACGGTCGGCCAGTTGTGCGTTGCCGTGCATGAAATCCTCGCTGTCCGCATATCCAGCGAGGACTTTATTCGGAATAGGCATAATGCTACAATTGAATTGAACTTATAATGATTATGCGAGCTGCGCATGAATATCCACGATCTCGAAGCCTTCGTCGCCGTCGTCGAGACCGGCTCCATCGTCGGCGCTTCGGCCAGGCTCAACCTCACCCAACCCGGCGTCACCCGCCGGATCCAGAATCTGGAAGAGCGGCTGGCGACGCCTCTGCTCGACCGCCAGTCGAAGCCGCTGAAGCCGACCGCTTCCGGAAGGGAGGCCTATGAGCATGGCCGTCGCGTGCTGCGCTCGCTGGAGGATCTGAAGGCGGGCGTCTCGCCGGCCGGCGAGGTCGGGGGCGAGTTCCGCCTTGGCATCATGCCTTACCTCTCGACCAGCGCGCTATCCGAGCCGCTCGAACGGCTGCGCGCAACCTTCCCGCAGCTGACGTTGAAGATCACCTCCAGCCTGTCGCCGCGTCTTGTGGAGCAGGTGCTGCACAGCGAGATCGACGCGGTCGCCGTCTGCCTTGCCGAAGGTGTCGCGCCGCCGCCGGAGCTCGTCGGCGACGACCTCGGCGTGCAATCGGTGCTCTTGGTGGCCTCGCCAGGCCTCGGCGTGCCGAAGCCGGTCGAGCTCGACGCGTTGTCTCGCTATCCTTGGGTGCTCAACGAGACCGGCTGCGGTTTTCGCGCCTTCATCCACCACCGTTTCGAGGTGGCGCGGCTGCCTTTCCATGTCGGCGTCGAGGCGCAGGGAGCGGATCTTAGGATGTCGCTGGTGGCGCGCGGCCACGGCATAGGCGTCGTCACGCCCGGCGCGCTGTCCGGCAGTCCGTGGCGCGACGCGGTCGAGGTGGTCGACTGCCCCGGCTTCCGGCCGCAGGTGCGCTGCTGGCTGCTGCATCGCCCTCCGGCGGCCGGCTCGCGCGCCCGCTCGCGGTCTTCCGCGATGCGCTGGCCGAGGCGCTGAAGGGGCGGATGCCGCTGATGTCGTGAGGGCGAGGCGCTATCTCCCCCTTGGTGGGGAGATAGGGCGCTCAGTCCTCAGGCCCCTGCTTCGCCCTGTGCCAAGGTTGGCCCTTATCCTCGCGCCACGCAAACCAGCCATAGGGCAGGTCCCAGAGCTCGCGAAGCGAGCTGTCGCGCTTTACCATCTCGGACAGGCCGACAAGCATGGCATTAGCCATGTCGAAATCGACGGCCCGGTTCAGAAACTGCCACGCGCCGTCGTCGTCATCATGGACGACATAGTCGATGATGTGTTCGCCCTTCATGACTTGGCGTGTCGTGAAGACCGCGACATTGGGCGGATCGTCAAACGGCCAATCGGGATCCATTGTCATTCCCTAAAAACAGTACATAGGCGATACTGGCCTCATGGCGGCAACGAAGCGAGCCAGGCGTCCCAGCATTCCTGTTGCATTCGAGCGAACGTGGGCGCCACATCATGGCCGTCGGCGAAAATGTTGACCAAGTCGGTCTTTTGCGGTGGCTGCCCCATCTTCACTTTGCAGGCGATCAGTCCGCGGCTCATCTCGACCACTGTTCCCTCAGGAAAGACGTTGCCGCTGGCGCCGTAGCAGAAGGGCAACAGCCCATCGACTTCAAGTTCTTGGCGAATCTGAAAGAGCGCTTCGAAGTAGTCGTCCTCTTCAGCCACGATCACCTTGTCCCGGTATCTGCAAGTGAGCCGGCATCTTGCGCCTACATCGCGAAGCTCAAACGCCGCTTGCTCGTCGCCGCCCGTGTCCCCGCCGATCAGGAATACGGTGTATTGTTCATTCATTGTCATTCCCCAATCCCTCGACCGATTGTAGTTGTGACGTTTTCAGAATTCAACTTGAGATTGTCAAGGATAGCGCTTGCAGGCTCTTCCCCTCCTTGACCCATCTCCCTCTCACGCTATCTTCGCGCCATGCCAAACACCGCCCCTTCCGCCGCCGCCCCGCTCATCGTCATCGACCTGCAGACCGGCATGTTCGACGGCCGTTTCGATCCGCCGATCCATGACGCCGACGCAATCGCCGAGCGCGCCCGCGCGCTGATCGACTGGGCGCGGAAAAGCGGCCGCAAGGTGGCCTTTGTCCGCCATGACGGGCCGGCCGGCGATCCGCTGGCGCCGGGCGCTTCCGGCTGGCCGGTATGGCCGCAGCTCGGCCAGGCCGCCGACGAGCCGACCTTCGGCAAGAGCGTCGGCAACGCTTTCTCCAACGCCGAGCTTGGCGAATGGGTGGCGGGGCAGGGCGCGCAGGACGTCGTGCTCATCGGCGCCCAGACCGACTTCTGCGTCGCCGCCACCGTCAAGGGCGCCTTCGCCGAAGGGCTTGGCGTCACCGTGGTCTCCGACGCGCATTCGACGCTGGATTCGCAGGAGGAAAAGGCGCCCGCGATCATCGCGCGGCACAATGAAATCTTCGCCGAGCAAGGCGCGCGGATGACGACGACGGCGGCGCTGGTTGGTGGGTAAGTACTGAAAAAGCCGCGTTCCTTCGCGCCCCCCTCTGTCCTGCCGGACATCTTGCCCACAAGGGGGAGATGGCTGTCATCGCCGGTTTCGCCAACCGCAGACGTTGCAGGACAAGCGAGGCGCCGAAGCTGCTAATCTCCCCCACTTGGGGGAGATGGCCGGCAGGCCAGAGGGGGGCGCTGTCCCGCCGGCGTTCGTAGTCGTGAGACGACCTCATCAAACCCAACCCAAGGAGACACCCCTTGCCCCACCTTTCCCTGCCCGCCGAAGGAGGCTGCCGCTGCGGCCGCGTGCGCTTGAGGATCTCGGCAAAGCCCTCGCTCACCATGGCCTGCCACTGCACCGGCTGCCAGCGGATGTCTGCAAGCGCCTATTCGCTGAGCGCCGCCATTCCCGCGGAAGGTTTCGAGATCACCACGGGCGAGCCTGTGATCGGCGGGCTGCATGGCGCCTCGAAACACTATTTTTGCGGTTACTGCATGACCTGGATGTTCACCCGGCCGGAGGGGCTCGACTGGTTCGTCAATCTGCGTCCGACAATGCTCGATGATCCAGCCTGGTTCACGCCCTTCATCGAAACCTGGACCAGCGAGAAATTGCCCTGGGCGACGACGCCCGCCGTGCACAGTTACGCGGCGCTGCCGGCTTTCGAGGAATATGAGGGGCTGGTCCGCGGAATACGCAAAGACGCAGGCCTGACCGCCCAAAACAAAACGGCGACCCGGGTCAGATCGCCGTTCAGTTCATGGTCGACGCGGCCGTTGGGGGCGACATTGTTGGGGATGTGCTTGGGCGTCCGCGTCGACCACGGCGGCCTCATACCGCAGATATACTATTGCATATCTTCAAGGCGCGTGCACTTCCGCGATAGCGGAATAGGCGGGGAGCAGGGACTTCTCCACGAGCGCGTGAGATTACGGTTAACGGCGGCAGTTCCGAAAGCGGCGCAGCACGTAGTCTCCCCCCAACTTGGGCCCACTTGGGGGAGGAGATTGGCAGCTTCAACGAAACACTTTCAATCCCCCGCCGCATTGACGTTGGTCCGCCAAGCGGCGACGAGTGGTGCTTTCACTTTCAATGGATTGCATCTTGCGCCAAACCCGTTTCCTCAACGCCAAGCTCGCCGACGGCGCGCTGGCCGACCTCACCGTCACCGACGGTCGCTTTAGCGCCATCACGCCCGCCGCCAACGCCGCCACCTCGCCGGCCGGCGCCGTCGACCTCGCCGGCCAACTCGTGCTGCCGGCCTTCGTCGAAGGTCATATCCATCTCGACACCTCCTTCTATGGCGATGCCTGGCGCCCGCACATTCCCTGCACCGACGGTTTTGACGTGCGCGAGCGCGTCGCCTTCCAGATGCAGAACCTTGGGCAGGCCGCGCCGATGGAAGAGCGTGCGAAGAGCCAGCTCGAGCTCTGTGTGGGCAACGGCAGCCTCGCCATGCGCAGCCATGTCATGGTCGACGCTGCCGTCGGGCTGAAGCATGTCGAGACGATCCTTGGCGTGCGTGAGAAATATCGCGCGTTGATCGACATCCAGCTCGTCGCCTTCCCGCAGAGCGGCATTCTGTCCTCCCCGGGCACAGCGGAACTCCTGGACGAGGCCCTGAGACTCGGCTGCGACCTCATCGGCGGGCTGGACCCGGCGAGCTTCGACCGCGACGTGAAGGGTCATCTCGACGTGGTCTTCGGCCTCGCCGAAAAGCGCGGCGTCGGCGTCGACATCCACCTGCATGACGGCGGCACGCTTGGCCTGTTCGAGATCGAGGAGATCGCCGCGCGGACCAAAGCACTCGGCATGTATGGCAAGGTCGCGGTCAGCCACGCCTATGCGCTGGGCGACATTTCCGCCGACGCGCTGGCCAAGGCCGGCGACGGCATCGCCGCCGCCGGCGTCGCCATCATGACCAATGCGCCCGGCAACCATCCTTTCCCGCCAGTGGCGGCGCTCCGCAAGGCGGGCGTCACGGTCTTTGCCGGCTCCGACAATATCCGCGATTCCTGGTGGCCCTATGGCGATGGCGACATGCTGAACCGGGCCAACATGATCGGCTACCGTTCCGGCTTCTACGAGGATCGGGACCTGGAAGCGGCCTACGACGTGGTGAGCCATGCCGGCGCCAAGGCGCTGGGCCTGGAAGGCTATGGCATCGCGGTCGGCGCCGGGGCCGATTTCGTCGCGCTGAACGCCAAGCATGTACCGGAGGCCGTGGTGGCGGTGCCGAGGGAGCGTGCTGTGTATCGAGCCGGTAGGGCGATTGCCAAGGATGGTGCAATGATCGGCTGAGGGGCGCGAGAAAATCAGCCGCCGCCAGGCCTTCGCATGGATCGTTTCGCTGACGTTGGCGTTCCTTCCGATGGAACAAGAGATCGGGAGGTTTCCATGGCTGACCAGACCAGGGAAGATCGCATCCGCCAACGTGCCTATGAGCTTTGGGAAAAGGAAGGAAAGCCCGAGGGCGCCGACTTGCGCTTTTGGGAACAGGCGATGAGCGAGATCGACGAAGAGGATCAACGGAAGAACCCGTCCGACAAACGGAAACGCGCCGCCGGCGCATAGTCGCCCGAGCGTGTGAACGCGGCGGCGGCCGGTCTGCTGGCTGACGGGGTTCGGCGACTCCTCGCTCAACTTCGTCCTGCGCTTCTGGATCCACGATCCGCAACAGGGGCTGACCAACGTGCGCGGCAAGGTGCTGCTGGCGCTGTGGGATACGTTCAAAAAGAACGGCATAGGCATCCCCTATCCGCACCGCGAAATCATCGTGAGGGACGGGGCCGGGCAGAAGGGCAATTGGGCGGCACGCTGAAGGGCGGCGGCGGGACCGCCCCTATCCCATAAATTAATTTGCATGCATATGTTTCAGGTCGCATCGGCTTCGTGAAGCATTTCACCGTTCGCGCGCAATCGGCTGGTTACAGACACACCGCAAAAGCGGCGCCCGGTGAGCGGCGCTCTTTTCTGCCGCTGCTTTGTGGAGGTCCCGATGTTTAAAAGCCTTAACCGCATCCGCGCCGCCTTTGCACGGGCGAGCAGGCGCCGCAGGACGACGCGCGAGCTGAACGAACTGCCGCCGGAGATCCGCAAGGATATCGGCTGGCCGGAGACCGCTCAGGACAATGAGATCCGGCTGCCGTTTTAAAGCAAATCCGGGGAAAAGTGCGCAGCGATTTCCGTTTGGAAAACCCCTAGGCTGTAGTGACAATTTAATCATTTGAGCCAGAGCATGATAGCTGCGAGCTTGACGAAGCCGAGGAAGTTTGCGGCGATTTTGTCGTAGCGCGTTG